>CALJAK010000024.1 GCA_938027595.1 uncultured Thermoproteales archaeon | reverse complement strand
TAGAGCGCCTCCGCGGTCGTGTGATATACAACTTAATCATTGTGGGAGCTCAAGGTGTGGGAAAGAGCCGCATTGCGTCAATGCTAGCGCATTTGCTCACCTCCCCGCCAAAGAGCTACGGCGTGTATTACCACATTGACGTAAGTAAGTTAGTCAATGGTAACACGGTGTATGACTACATCATTCTTGACGACATAAGCGCATCGCTACATGCATATGAGCATTCAACCGAGCTAGGCAGGACTGTGGCTAAGTTAGTCGTGTTAATCAGAAACGTAGCACGCTACGGCTATATCGTGGCGGCGCCACGGGAGAGGGACATCTTAAAGCCGCTACGCACAATGAGTTACAGATTGTACCTCTACGCAGGCGCCGAGGTGCGGAAAAACAACTGTGACCTCTATGCGGTGTATGTAGATAGAGTCATGCGTGACATACGTACATTTTGCACATCGTGGGAGGACATCTACAAATACGGAGATGAGAGGTGGCGTGTACTCTATGAGGATAGACAACAAGAACGCGAGATGTATATAGAGAGAATAAAACAGACACTACGGAGGTTCTGATTGGCGGCAGGTGGGCAATTTTATCACATGCGCCTGGTGCATGTGCCAAAGCATCTCCGCCACACTGCGGCTCATATCTTTGGCATCCATAGCGATAGCTAATAGTATATTCAAACCACGCGTCCAGTTCATTACGCTAATACGCCACAGATTGTAATAATACAACTTGAGAGCGCACTCTAGCGCAATTTTGTTGTTAAGTACGTAGTGGGCATAGAGGCGAGTAGGCGCCAGCTTGGCGCGCCTACAACGTGTCCTTACTGTGAACTCGCTTTCATAGACGTGTTGAAACAATTGTTCAAGCAATTGGCGGCAGAAGGACGGTCTAAGCTTTGTTTCACTCTGTGAGTTCATTATACACGGCGTAAATTAGATAAGTCAGTGCAAATGCCGCTGTCACGATATACAAATACTTCAGAAAAGCGTAAGGGTCTTCGGCTACGCATACAACGCTTTCTGTATACGTTTTACAATAACTTGAATTGTGTACGTACTCTACACACAGCGTTGTTATTTTACACTCGCCTGTGTAGGCGAGCGAGGGCAGTATGATGCCAATGAGGCTTATGAACAACAACAATGCCGTAGCCGGCAGTTTGTCCTGCGTCTTGAGCCAATAGAACAAACCCAAAATAAGTGGAATTAGCCAAACTAAATTCCATGAAAACATGGAAAAAAAGAGTGGGGAGTTTTAATTATTTGTGTTTAGACCACTCGCCGCGCCTTGATAAAGTTCCAAAGCCACAACACCAGCGGCAATAGCGCCACGAATACTATGATTACCATAAGCAATGACGTCATTATGTTAAGCGCCTGGTTTGCGATATTAGTAATCTGTCCCGGGATAAGCGGCACCGTTTGGTCACCTACTGTGACATTCAAATTGCTGAATATTGTATACAAACCAAACACAACGCCAATAACCAACAGTATGAGTATTACAGAGACAATTGCACCTCCGTATTCCTCTAGGTAATCTGAGACCCCGCCTACGCGTCTAATTGGGAATGTAATTGGTGCCGCCCTCATAGCCCTACAGTATCACTACCTTAGCTTTGTTTCTCTCTAATTTTACCTTACGCTTTGCTTTCTTTTTCTTTCTGGCTTTGGTTCTGCCTAGCATGGAAATATAGAACTGTGGGGTTATATATCATGCCATGTTTTGAGATATATAAATTTTACTACACAATGTAGTACACGCGGTCACGTGTGCGGATTTTCTCGCGGTAGCCATTAGCCTCGAGCTCGCGGTGGAATAGCACAATGAACCACCGTGGTGGCGGCGGCGGGAGCTGCGTGTATGCCCATGCCGTTCTTACAGAGACATGTCTATGCCTTCTGAGTGCCTCTCTGATTGCCCTCCTGCCGAGCTCTTTTAGCGCCTCATTGGCGGATGTAGCCATAGCGTGCGAGAGCGAGAGCCGTTGACCCAGGTTTATTCAACGTCAACAACCCCCTCACGACCAAAGCGAATTGCTCAATCGCGTGGCTAAGGACGTCAAGCGCCGCGATAAAGTGCGTCACGTCTGCCTTAGCCTTTTTCTCAATCTCGCGCGAGAAATACTGAGCCGCGAGGTTGATGTATGTAGTCTTTACGTTCTTCAGCACAAACAAATACGTCAACAACGCATCCTGCGAGTTGTTTGTAGTTACGCTATACAACGTTTCGTCCACAAGCATCATGTTAATGATTTCCATCACGGAAATCACAATCTCTGTCAACGGTTTCTCCGCCACGACGCTCTCAAATACGTTCTCAAATGATTTGGCTAGCTCAGGCGTCAAAAGCGCCGGCGGCTCTGGGAATGCCACCGCCTCTTTGATTTCAACGGGACGCCTAGCTCCGCGTCTAAAGATAAACTGACCCCTCTTTTCCTCTTTCTTTTCCTCTGTCACTGCCATACCTCCGCGGCAGCTTTCTCATAACACAGCTGAAAGGCAGTATTGCCGCAAACGGCGCGCACCAGCGGGTCAGCTTCTAACGGCTCGCCGTAGACTTCTGACAACACTGTAGCGTTGTGCTTGACTGCGATGCGCTCGAGCTCTAGCTGCGTCCATCCCCCCGCCGCCACGACAATTGGACGGCGGTAGTAATACAATTGTTCAGCTGCCGTTTTCAAGAACACCGCGGGACGGCGCAGTAGATGCGATAGAATAGCTGCAGTCTTGAGCAGGAGCGGTAGTGGTACCGTGTAAACATTCCTATAGATTAGCCTGTAGACTCTATTTAGATTAAATAACCAAAGCCATTCCATTTCCACGTCTTTTTGAATTGGCTCAATCTCTACAATGCCGCTGGCGGTGCCCCATAAGAGTTCTCTGAAGCTTCTGCCGCTGTATAGTTTGTAGCCCAGCTCCCCCAGCTTTCTCTTTACCGCCTCCGATGGGGGAGGTACCTCTACTGCGGCGAGGCGGCTTATTATCGCTGGCTCTATGTGTTCTGTGTACATATTGCTTGTGACAAACACGATTACGTTCATATCGTGCGCCCACTCGAGAAACTTGAGCAATTGCGTCTGGACATCGAGAATGATGGCGAGATGACGTGTGACGTCCTCGCTGCGGCGGCTAGCCGCCAGAAGCGAGATGTCATCCAATACTATGCACATGTATTTTTCCAGCTGGCGGAATTTGTTAACTCCCCACCTATCGGGGATTAATTCATCCTCGCTTTTGACGGCATGATTGAGCGTGAAATAGCTACACAGTAGCTGCGCCAGCGTAGTTTTGCCCGTGCCGGGGGGGCCGTGTAATAGTATTGTACTTGTCCTACGCAGTGCGTTGAATACCGCGTTCACAATACCGGAGTCAAACGGGTACGCCGCACCGCGGTCTTTGAACACTATGACGCTGCCGTCATTTTCCATTTCCACAGCGCTATGGAGATACGTAGTGAACAACGTAACTGTGTCACCAATGCCGTGGTCAAGAAAGCGAGTACTCCAGGCTATCCTCATTCCTCCCCCCCTCCCTCACTTTCCTCTTTCTCTCCCTCCGGCGTGAACGGCGTGAGGACATACGTCAACAACGGCAGCTCTTTGCTACGGCATCTAAACGTCACCACGATATGTGGAAAGTATTTGTCCTCTACGCGGACGTCCTCGAGTTTGACGTCAGTGACACTCACGCACGCCGGCGGTACACGTAAGTACGCCGCCAGCATCTTATACGCGTTGAACAACAACTCAATATCTTGTGTTTTGTTGTATCTATCTATCAAGAACCGAAACACCTCGGCGAGCGCGAGGTTGTGGATATTCATGCCATGTTGTATATATCTATTTTAATTAATTAAAACTTACATTGGGGGAGGTCCATGCGTACCAAAATTGCCCTACAAAGGCTATACGCAGCGATTTTTGATGAAAGCGGCAAACTGAAGTACATTGTCCCAGTTAGACGCTATACCCCCGTGGTTCAGGACCACTACGTCTGGCTTACTCTCTACCATGCCAAAACGCCGAGCCGTGATTTCATAATCACGGTGCAAAGCGAAACTCCAAACCCCGCCGTCCTCTGCCGGGACGGCGCCTTTGGAATGCAGTGCGAGAGTATCCAAATCCTCACCGCCATCACGACATCGCACAAGACGGCGGCAGCGGTGGATTTCAAGCTGCCCACCGAAGTGGCAGAAATCGCCGAGTTGACTAAGGCAGATAAAGCCGTAAGCGCCAAAATCATAGAGACAATCGCAGCAATTGCGAGTAGAGTGTCTGGAGAGCTGCCTACCTTAATTGCGTTAGCAATGGAGCGTAAATTGGCGGCGGGGAGGGTAGGGAGTAACATACTCCTGTGGTTGTTAATCGCCGTGGCTGCGATAGTGGGTTTGAGCATATTGGCAGGCGGAGGTAAGTGACATGCCCTGTCCTGCTGGACTGAGCGTATACAGTGACAAACACGTTACGTGCTATAGAAACGCCACGCCGCGCATTGCACATGAAGTGTTTGACGTCGTGACAAAGTACGTCATTCCCCCCACCGATACGCTGTATGTCACTATCGCTAACGGCGTATGCCTCAAGCGCAATGCTTTCAACAAATTGCTGCCATGGGAGTACTACGCCGTTTTGACGCTTTTAGACACAAATCGAGGCGCCGTGGCGTGGCGCGCCGGCGAGTTCTATGAATTTGACCACTACGCAGAGCTGAAGCTCTCGAGGTGGACAACCGCCGCAGCAATCGTGAGGGAGCCGGCTTATACTATAATCGCTGCGGCAAAGAGCTATGTTTACTAAGCTAAGCAAACTGACAACGCAGTACGTAAGCCGAGCCGCCGAGTTTGTTAAAGCGAATTGGAAAGTACTAACGCTATTGCTTATCGCAATATTGATATACAAAGAGGGAGCGCTTAAGATACTCAGCGCCGCACTCGCCTACTTTGTTATTTACTATATTATCAATAAGAAAATAACAATTGCGGAGGTAGACAGGTACGTAGCGCTACTAATTACGTCATTCGTGTTCATGATGGCATATGTCGCATGGGCTGGTTTTTGGCATTGGCTCGGACCGCTGGCATTCGCACAATATGAACGCACAGAAACTGGCTACATAACATACTACACAATCCCCACTGTATTCATGCCCGTTGACTCTACATTGTTTTATACGTTCATATTCTCCGCGATAATGATACCGGTATCGGCAATACTCACCATCATGAAGAATTTAGAGCAGGATAAGAAACTCGCTGCCCTAGAGCCAGTGGCAGTAACTGCCATGGAGCCGGCGGCAGAGCCAGTAGCGGAGCCGGTAGTAGTGAAAAAAGAGAAAGAGAGGGAAAGAAAAAAGTTCTGCTTTTGAAAATTAACTTGTTTTTGTCTTTGTGTAGAACAACACGGCTATCACTACCACGACAAAAACCGAAACGGCGAATACATAGTAATTGCTTATGTGTTGTTTGAAATTGTTGTACATCGTCATGGGTATGTTGGCTTTGTTGTAGAGCTCCAGTGTAATGTAGTGAAACCACGCCATCGTGGCAAACGTCAGCACGATGGTAACAATAACTATAATCAACCTGGTGGCAATCATTCCTTCAACGCTTTAATCACGCCGTAAAACGTCTGCGCCACTCCCACGATAACAATCCACCCTGGCAGCTGGAGGAAATACGCCAGCGCAATCGCTACAGGTCCAACGTAGAGCCATCTGCGTGGTGGCGTTAGTAACAAACCCAGTGCCAAAGCGATGCTGAACCACGGCTCAAACGCGGGAATCATAGCTCTGCGCCGCGGATAAAGGCGATAAGGTAAGCCCAAAGCGATAGTTGTATCACTGCGCCGGCGGCGGCAAACATCGCTCTCACGAATGCGGCAGCGGTGGGCTCCGGAATCACGGCAGCGATTTGGTCTCCCAGCGAAATAAACGTTGTAAGTGTGCCAACTATCAAATTGCTGAGGAAATTCAAGCCGCCTAACACAGCCCAACTC
>CALJAK010000023.1 GCA_938027595.1 uncultured Thermoproteales archaeon | reverse complement strand
TTAGCTAGGGTAATCACAGAAGTGAGGCCACCCAGATCTCGCGCAGTGATCAGAGCAGTATACATGAGATATCGAAACCTCGCCAGACTTAAGTGGAAAGTGGTGTAATGCCCCACGAACTCGACGTTGGCGAGACTAAATATTTCTCGGCCCTTAACTCCATAGCCCTCCCCCTGCCTGAAGCCGAACCTCGACAGAGTTGAAGCTCTAAAAGAGCTTGAAGCTCGCCCTCTCCGTAAACCACTCTTTCAACAAAGCAATTCACTCTAATGATGGTAGTATCTCTATACAGATGCAGCCCCGTTTATGACGGTCCTCCCTACACCCTTACCCAAAGCTCACTTGCCCTCTGGCGACGGACTCCCGCCGCACACGAACCCATCCGCCTCTTCACATGACCTCCTCCTCATCTACTCTTTGACTTTTTCCAACAGGGTTTAAAGGGCTAGAGCTCACGTTTTCTAATGCTCTCTCACTCAACAGCTCGTTAAACAGAAAAGTAGGACCCCCCAACTCTAGCGATGTGTTGTTGCCTCCGCCGTCTTGAGTTATTTTCCTCCATTCTCCTCAAACCTAAACTTAACAATGTCGATCTGTAACTCCTACGCCTTAATCGAAACACGATTGCCCAGTCGACGCCTAGTCTGCGGAGTAATCATGTAGTAGACCCCGTAATCTAACGAGATGGGTACTTAACTCCAGTGCTATGGGGGTTCCCTCTGAAATTAGCCGAGAACTTTGTGCCTCCCCGGCGTGGAGAAGTAAAGCTATTTCTGTGTTAATTCTGTTTTTCTCCATTGGTTACCACTTAACCCATCTGCTTTGTTTAATGCCCCGGCCGGGATTTGAACCCGGGTCACGGGCTCGAAAGGCCCGCATCCTTGACCGGGCTAGACTACCGGTTGGAGTAGCTACCGCTACGGCTCCCCGAACTGCCGGGGCGTTTATTACAAACGCCGGGTTTTAAAATTTTTCTTGACACCGGAATTCTAACAGCCCCTCGGTGAGAGTGCGGAACACTATACATTTGTCCTCTTCGCCGCTGCACTTAGCAACGCAAACGATTTGATAACCGTCGATTTGGCACTCGAGTCGGTAGGGCTCTCCAGTTTTGTCTACGTACCTGACCCCAACTCCGTATGCTAGAGCTGCCAGCATTAGCTCTACTGGTCTCAAGCCTTTGGTCTCTATGGTGGTGTCGCCTATTGTAATCCCGCTGGGGGTTACGGTGATTAGTATATTGCTCCCCTTGTGCATACCAACGCGCATGCTCCGCATCCAACGCACTCTTCGCTGATTTCGGGTAGTCCACTCTTGGAGGGAGCTATGGCGCCGCATGCGGTCTTGAGGCAATCGCCACAGCGGTCGCAGAGGGCTGGATCTACTCTGTAGATTCTCTTTTCTACACTGTAACCCACAGATTTGTCCACAGGCAGTCGACACACGTCGCCCGGCTCTTCCAACACAACTACGTAACCACCGGCTTTGACCACCTCCCCCGCGAGCCAATCGCGTTTTTTTACCACCGCCACTACAGGCCCGGCGAGATATCCGCCGGTTAAGATGCCGAAAGCCAGTGCGCTGGCTTTGAGGGGGGGTAGATGTATGTCTACCACTTCAGCCACTTCGCGGGGGGCGTGCCAAGTGGGTATAACCATGTAATCTGCCGCAGCTTGCGCCGTTGGTTTGATTCTCACGTCTGACACCACCACGGGCACTGCGTCTAGCGTGTTGAGGAGGCGGTATAGGCAAGCCATGAGTGGTAGTAGCGAGTGGTTCATCTCTACGCCTCCAGTTGCCCACCTCCAGGGCTTCATGTAGTGTTTGTTGAAAGTAGACACTCTGAAGGGCTCAGCTCGCGGTGGGGGGCCGGAGTAACCCACTAACGTAGAGTGGACTTCGGAGTAGTCTACCGCCTTGTCTAAGTTTTGGAAACAAGGCAGCTGCGGAACGCATGGCGTTACCACTAGCGCTCCCCAGACGGCGTTTTTCGCGGCTTCAATCGCCTCGCTGCTGGGGCGAGCCTCTACTAACACTTGTCTAAACGTGACTGAGAGTCCCACCGCCGCTGCGAATCTCTCGTCGTCGTCTCCCCAGTGCCGTAGTACAAACTCTACCATAGTTTAGAGGCTAACTTCTCCAACGCTCTCTTCTCGTGTGGGAAGTAGTCAAGTGGCTTGGGGCCATTCAACTGGACCCATAGACACTTCTCCGATAGATACACCTCGCCGCCGTGTCCCAAAGCCAGGGGGAACATTTTACAAGCCAACGGCTTCTTCTGATGTATGGTGCATCTACCCTTGTAGAAGGGGCACCACCCCTCTATGATCCATCTGTACAACTTGACTCCCCGCCGCTCTGCGTATGGCTTAAAAATTAACTCCACGCCATTTTCTCTCAGCCTGGCCACCTCCTCCTCTAGCACCACGGGCATGTCTTCTTCTCTTTCAAATTTACAACATTCAGCTGGACACGTCACTGGACAAGTGAACACCATGAGTGATAACTCAAAAATTTCACTATAAGCCTTTTCCATATGTATATATCATTAATTATAGGGATCTCGAATGTTTATATATTTGAGTATATTTAGATATGCATGAATTTATGTTTTACGAAAGTTTGACTCTTTCCGAATACCCACATGATACTTGGAAATTTTTAAAATAATGTTTAAATATAAGTCAATACTGTAACCCCATGAAGAAAGAGAAGAAAGGGGAGAAGAAGAAATAGATTTTTAAAATTCCCAAATTTTTCTCCGCCATGGTTAAAGTTATAGATGTCGGTAGGTTGGTAGTGAAACTCTTGGGTAGAGAAGCTGGGAGGAAAGCCGTGGTGGTGGACGTAGTTGACTCGAATTATGTAGTTATCACTGGTCCTTTTGCGGGGGTAAGGCGGAGGCGTGTTAACATTAACCACATA
>CALJAK010000022.1 GCA_938027595.1 uncultured Thermoproteales archaeon | reverse complement strand
ACTGGCGTGTCGCCGGGTATGCCGGCCATGTCTATGCCGGTGTTACACACCGCCGCCATGGCTTTCAACGCGTCGAACCCCACGGCGCCTTCCGCCGCAGCTTTCGACATAATTGCGTCTTCGCTTACTGGTATAAACGCTCCGCTGAGGCCTCCTATGGTGGACGTAGCCATGACGCCCCCCTTCTTCACGGCGTCTACAAACATGGCGAGGGCGAAAATTGTGCCGGGGGCTCCCACTCTGGGGAGTCCCATTGCTTCTAATATGCCGGCGACTGAATCGCCTATTTTTGGAGATGGCGCCACGCTGAGATCCACCGAGCCTAGAGGCACCCCCAGTTCTCTCGCCACTTCTCTACCCACCAACTCCCCCAGTCTAGTTATCTTAAACGCAGCTCTCTTTATCGCGTCGTGAAGCGTGCGGACGTCTACTTCGCCCAAATTCCTCACCACAGCCTCTATCACTCCCGGCCCACTCACGGCGACGTTAATTACGGCGTCTGGAAGCCCAACGCCGTGGTATGCTCCAGGCATAAACGGCACGTCTTCTGGGAGATTCGCAGTTGCGGCGAATCGAGCAGCTGCGTGCGGCTCCATTTTCATCACCACAACCGCCGCTTTCCTAACTGCATCTAGATGTATGCCGGTGTAGGTAGACGCCACGTTTAGAAACCCGGCTACTCGACTAGTGGAATTCAACGCCGCCGGCAGAGACTCCGCAAGCGCTCTGTCCCCCCTGGAGAAACCGGCGTGGACAAAAGCCGAGTAACCCCCCACCATATCCACGCCGAATTTAACCGCCGTCGTTTCGAGAAATTGAGCAATCTCAACGCCGGCTTCCACGTCGTTGAGAGGTTCTAACAACATAGAGACTGGCGATACTGCGAGTCGCGTGGTGACTATCCTAACTCCCAACCGCGCCGCTACTTTCTCCACCGCTGGCTTAAACCGCTTGAGGTAGGGCTCTAACAATTGATTAAGCGCTTCTAACGTATCGCTCAATTTACCTCTGGCTGCTGGGAGTGTGTTTACGCTGAGAGTCACCGCGCGTATGTCTAACTCTCTGAATAACACCATTTCGAGCACTTCCCCAATCTCCTCCGGCGAGAATCTCATATCCTCTGCATAAATCTAAAAACGTCTATGTGGTGTATAGACACCATAACCCCCAGCCCCCTCCCCACCTCCTCCAACTCCCTCCGGAGAGTGGCTATGTCCACGTCGGATTTAGCCATGTCTACAATCATAACCATTGAAAATATGTCTTTAACAACCGTTTGGGAGATGTCTACAATATTTACGTTGTGTTTAGCCAACACTGCCGTTATGCTAGCTACTATGCCCACTCTATCTGCGCCGAGGACAGACACAACCGCCAACTCCATACTTAAATTTTGTATCTAAAATATACATGTATCCAGGTCTGGAGGGGGTGGAAGTGAAAGAGTCAGAGATTTGTTTTATAGATTTGGAAAATTCCAAAATTTGGTACAGGGGGTACGATTTGGAAGAACTGGCGCAGTACTCCACGTACGAGGAGACTGTCTATCTCCTCCTCTACGGCAGACTCCCCACAGTCGGCGAGTTGGGGGAGTTTTCTAAAAAACTCGCCGCACACCGCCGGCTTCCCAGCCACGTGTATGACTTAGTGACTAACGCGCCTAAGTCTGGAGAACCTATAGACGTGTTGCGTACTGCAGTGTCGGCAATGGCGCTGGGGGAAGATTTGTCTGACAAATCGCCGGAGGCTGAGTTATCTAGAGGCGTCAAAATACTGGCCTCCATGCCGCTGGCTGTGGCAGTTTTCCACAGAGCGAGAGATGGACAGTCGGCGATAACGCCGGAGGGGGCTGAGAGTCACGCCGAGTATTACCTCTGGGCTCTACGCGGCGAGAGACCGACGGCGAGGGAGACTAGAGCTATGGACGTGATGTTCATAATATACGCCGAGCACTCCATGAACAACAGCGCATTTACCGCCGTCACTGTCTCCTCGACGCTAGCTGACATGTACGCTGCCATAACTGCAGCCATAGCTAGTCTCAAGGGACCTCTCCACGGCGGTGCAAACGTAGACGCCGCCAGGATGTTGGAAGAGATAAACCGCATTGGAAACGTGGAGAAGTGGGTAGATAGTCAATTAGCCGCCGGCAGGAGAATCCCGGGGTTTGGACACCGCATATACAAGAGAGGTCCAGACCCACGTTTGAGAGTTTTGAAGAGCTTGGCGGGGGACCTCGCAGCCGAGAGGGGAGATTACAAGTGGCTCGAAATTGCCCAGAGGCTTGAGGAGTACGTGGGGTCTAAACTGTCGCAGAAGGGCATATATCCAAACACAGACCTCTACGCCGCGGTCATATTCAAATATCTACAACTGCCCGTAGACATGAACTTGCCCACTTTCGCCATTGCGAGAGCAGCCGGTTGGGTCGCTCACGTGGTAGAGTACAGGAGAGCCAACCGCCTCATTAGACCCACAGAGAGGTACAGGGGGCCCGCTAGGTTGAGATACGTGCCGCTTTCACAGAGAGAAACTCCCACAGCCAGCGTTGGCTAGTCTATATTTAAATATATCTAAAACATAACTATCATGAAGATTGCAGTCTTGTTAAAATTGGCGCTTGACACTAGCCAACTCCGCATACGCGACGGCGTTTTGACGGAGGAAACTCCCCTGAAGATTAGCGACATAGATAGAAACGCAGTGGAGGAAGCGGTGAGGCTCGGTAGCCAGACGTACGGCGTGTCGGTGTTGAAGTGGGGCCCCCTCCAGAGGAGAATGCAGGAGGCTGAAAACGTCTTGCGAGAGGCGTTGGCGATGGGGCTGGGGGAGGCTTACCTAGTGGCAGACGAAAGGTTACTCAACGCCAGTCACCTAGCTACGGCTAGAGCAATCGCCGCGGTGGTGAAGAGAGTGGGTGCAGATCTGGCGATAGCTGGCGAAGCCACTGTAGACAACTACAGTGGCCAGATACCGCCGCGGGTGGCGGCTGAGTTGGGGTGGCCAGTCTTGACTTACGTGAGGGAAGTCAAGATAGTGGAGGGCAAAGTGGTGGCGAGGAGAGATTTGGAAAACCACAT
The DNA here is from genome assembly GCA_938027595.1 of uncultured Thermoproteales archaeon. GTDB lineage: Archaea > Thermoproteota > Thermoprotei > Thermoproteales > Thermoproteaceae > Pyrobaculum. Next base: position 1,116 of record CALJAK010000022.1, on the reverse strand, counting down.
GGAGGTGGTTGAGGCGCCGCTGCCGGCTGTGGTGTCTGTGACTAGAGAGATAAACACCCCCAGGATACCCACGCTGCTAGCCATCAAATCCGCCATGAAGAAGCCAATACATAAACTGACAGCAGCCGACTTGGACGTGTCGCCAAGAGCCACCGCCGTCTATAGACCGGTTGTTGTGCAGAGGAAGAGAGTGGTAATTAAGGAGGGCACCCCGGAGGAGAAGGTGGAGAAACTTCTCCAACAGTTGAGACAAGAGGGGGTGTTATGAAGACGTTAGTGCTGTATCCAAACAGAGAGACTCTGTACCTCGCCTCCACCTTGGGCGAAGTGGGGGCGGTGGTTTTCAGCGAGAGCGAGGCGGAGGCGGTTAGGGGGAGAGCCGGCGTGATATACATAGCCGAGGTGGACCCCCGCCTGCCGGAGGCGGTGGCTGACGCAGTGTTGGAGGTGGCTAGACGACACGACGTAGTATTGTTACCCTCTACAAAAAACGGCAGGACTGTGGGTGCAATTCTAGCTCAGAAACTAGGCGCGGAGTTTCTCACAGACGTTTTGTGGCTAAAGGCAGAGGGCGGCGGGGTGAGAGCTGAGCGTTACGTCTTTGGAAACAAAGCCATAGCCACAATCACCGCCGAGGTGCCAGTAGTCGCCACAGCCACCCCAACCGAGGGCGAGCCGCCGGTTGTGGAGAGTAGGATAGAGAAACTCGCGGCGGCCCCCACGCGAGTTAGGCTATTGTCTATTGAAGAGAAGGCCAGGGGGTCCGTGAGGCTGGAGGAGGCTTCCGTCATAGTGTCTGTGGGCCGCGGCTTCAAGAAGAGAGAGGATTTACAGTTGGCTTTCCAACTAGCCGAGGCGCTGGGTGGCCAAGTGGCTTGCAGCCGCCCCATAGCTGCAGACCTCAAGTGGCTGCCAGAGGAACACTGGGTGGGGCTCTCCGGCAAAAAGGTAAAGCCAAAGTTGTACATAGCTGTGGGTATTTCTGGACAGCCGCAACACATCGCCGGCATTTTAGACAGTAGAGTAGTAGTAGCGATAAACAACGACCCAAACGCGCCGATATTCCAACACGCAGACTTCGGCATAGTGGACGACTTGTACAAAATCCTACCAATA
>CALJAK010000021.1 GCA_938027595.1 uncultured Thermoproteales archaeon | reverse complement strand
CACTCCATTTCCTCTCCATCTTCACTCCATTTCCTCTCCGTCGGTCGGCCACGGGGTCTGTAGGTGAGAGACAGACACACAGACGCAGTGCCGTCGGTAAACTTGTGGTGGACTTGGTTTGGGGTGGTCTCGGTCGTGAAGTACACTCCATGCCGAGACGCTATCAACACCAGACGCCTCCGATAGTTATGGACCCTGTAGAGGTTACGGCCGAGCCATATCACCTCCGTAAGGATGTCGGCTAGTGGAAAGTTGAGGCCGTCTGGGGCGTCTATTGTGACTTTATAAATGCACAACAAATCCTCTCTAATCTTGTGAACCCCTTCACTACAAACGACACCTTGGCCGATGGTTGGGATGGTGAAAGCAGTTAGCATGTATCTAAAGTACTAAAAAGGTAGCAGACAACCGACAGACAGACCAAAGGGAGTTTTCCACAATTTTTACAATCTCACACAAAGCCACCTATTGTATATCGCTATACCTTAGCCCCATGCAAACGGGGCTAATAGCACACATGATGAGTGTAGCAGAGGCCGCCAAGCTATTAGGTATGTCCAGTTGGCGACTTCGGTATATCCTAAAAAGGGAGGGGATAGCAGTGCGCGTAGGCGGTCGGCTGTATATTTACAAGCGAGACTTTATAGACCGCTATGGAAACCTTCTGAAGCGGGTTGGAGTAGACCTAGAAAGCCTATAAAACTGATAGTTTATGGAGGTCGTTAGTCCCCAGTTACCGTCGTGGTTGTGGGAGTTTTGTGATACCCTCCCCAGTCGGATTACAATCCGTACCCAAAGTGGGTATAGGACAGAGAAAAGACCCCCAGACGCCAGAGACTTCACAGAGCATTTAGAGGGCCGGGCGGTCTTAGGTCTCTATGGAGAGAGCCTCACTAGGGCTATAAGCATAGATGTAGATGAGGACACGCCAGAGGAGGCCTTCCAGAGGCTATGTGAGGTCTTTAGGGCGACTGGGCTGTCGTTTTACACTAGCCGCGGCACTAGTCGTGGGTGGCGGGTGTGGGTCTTTCCAACGCAAGTGAGAGGTTTGCGCTACTTAGAGGGTCTTAGGAGGTTTGTAAGTGTAGCGCTACGGACTGCAAAAGTAGAGCTATTACCCTCGGGAGAGAAAGGAAGCAACCTTCCTTTTTATGGGGGTCGGGCTTTGTACTTCCTAGGGGAGACGGAGAGACCTATACGGGCCGTAACCTTTGTAGCGGATAGGATGGCGGCCGAAAGATTGGAGAGGGTATCCCTAGCACTAGGGTTGCTGTCTGTGGCTATAGAGAAGCTTCCTAGAGAAGGACACCATAAACACGATGTGGCGTGGGCGTTTTGTAACCTAGCAAGGCGACTGGGAGTGGAGAGCGAGTTTGTGGAGGCGTGGTCCACAGAGGCGGCCGATATCTTAGGGTGGAACCTTATAGAGACACGAGAGCGAAAGAGTGTAGAGGAGTGGGGTCGGGAGTTGAGACGCTTCCTAAACACAAAGGATACCGGGCCAAAATGGGGGATACCTAAACTGAAAGAGGCCGGTTATACAATACCGACGCTAATTTCAGATAGACTAGCGGAGGTTGAGTACCCAGAGCCGTACCCTATCTTTATAGACCAAAGGCGACCAGAATTCCCACTAGAGGCGACCGGGGCCTTGAGGCCGTACATAGAGGCGCTAGCACAAGAGGCGGGAGGGACTGTAGAGCATGCCTACGCGGCGGTCTTCGGCTACATGAGTTTTCTGACCCAGTTGGTCTACAATGTGTATACCTTTATGTCGGTAAAGCCGACCGCTACCTACATGATAGCCTTAGCCCCATCGGGGTCGCGTAAGTCTGCTATTTTAGATGTGCTAACTGTTGAAATGATGTCGGTCGCTAAGGAGGTGAGGAAATTAGCTAAAAAGTTAGCCGCAAGCCGAGAGCCAGAGAAACACAACAAGCGTGGGAGACCTCCTAAGACGCAACAGGAAAAGTACTGGAATGGCATGGGGTTAGTGATGTCGGACCCAACCTTAGAGGGTCTGGCGGTGGTGCTATCTGAGGGCGTACCGGTCTCATGGTTGGCCACTGGGGAGGCATCAACCTTCCTAGGCAACTACTCTTTTACAAGGGAGAGGGTAGAGAAGTCGGTTGGAGACCTTTGTAACCTGTGGGACGGTATAGGTATCTCTAGCTATAGGGCCGACCGAGAGAAGATACGCAACGCCGAGTTTAGGAGAGTGACGCTAACGCTAATGGGTACGGAGGCGTCTATACTGCCTATTTGGAATAACAGAGCGATGCAGTTGCAAGGCGGGTGGGGTCGGTTTCTCTTTATCAACCTAAAGGAAGGTGAAGTCACCACGACTAACCCCAAGCCAGATGATAGGAGACGGGAGGTTATAGAAGAGCTACTTCAGTTTGGTCGGACTTGGGTACTGAGACACATAGAGCGACTAATATCAGAGCCTATAGAGGAGTGGGGAACCGTGGCGCCGGGTCACAAGTCGTGGCATGAGAGGTACTTTTCTCTCCTGATACCGACTGCGGAGGCTTTGGAGGTGGCGACCGAACTTAGAGCAGAGTTAGAGAGACAGACGCCACACCTCCCAGAGGGTGCGCTAAGGTCTTTCAGAGAGAAGGCGTCTGAGCATGCCATACGGATTGCGGCTACCTTGCATGTGGCAAAGTATGCTTTAGCGGGTAAGGAACCGCCTCACCACATAGGGGCCGACACGATGCGGGATGCGGCCGAGTTAGTGCGTTTCCATTTTGCACACCTACAACGGATGGAGGGTTTTACGGGGCTGTCGGATACGCAACAGAAGGCTAAAGAGCTGTTGTGGCTATTGATGCAAAACAAACGGGCCAAAGAGGGCCAGTCTTTACCGGTAAGCTATCTGACCAAGTGCTATTCTAAATATCTGAAGACCGCTGCCGAAACCTATCAGATATTACAAGAGCTGTGGGAGAACAACTACCTAATACCCCTACAAAAACGGGCGGTGACCTCCAAAAACAAATGGGAAATACCTTATAAGAGTTTTATGCTAAATCCAAGGGTCTATGAGTTGTGGGGGGTAACCCCAAAGCCTCCCAAACCGCCTTTAGACCCAATGCCACCAAGAGACACGCCGCCAGACACACCCACGCCAACCTCAACACAATCCACCGAACCTGATTACCCAGAGAGTAGGGATATAGGAGAGCGTAACAAGACACCAGAGGCGGCCGTAGCCGAGGTCTCTAATAGCGCAACGGGAGAGCTAGACCTATTTGGAGGGGCTGTGGAGACCAAGCCGACCGTACCTAAGGCTAAGGAGAAAACAACCAAACGGAGTGCCTCGCTACGGGTCACAAAGGAGACCTTAGACCAACTGTGGGGCGGTAAGGTCGTTTGGCTTACAGAGGAGACGCTAACTGAAGAGCTAATAGGAGAGCTAAGGTGGGCCGAGCGTCTGGGGTTGGACACGGAGACCGAGGGGCTAGGAGGGCCGTTGCGCCTTCTGCAGTTGTATAACCCCCAAAAGCATAAGGTATACCTATTAGATGTTAGGGCATGGCCAGAGGGGTTACAGAGACTGCGAGAGGTCTTAGAGGGTGCCACAGGGCCTCTCTTAGTGGCGTGGAATTGGGCCTTTGATGCCGATAAACTCCGAGAGGTGGGTATACAAGTTGAGCCGTTGCGGGTTTGGGACGGCATGCTAGCAGAGCAAATGCTAGCGCAACAACCTTACCCAGTCGGTCTCTCGGATGTTGTAGAGGGGTTGGAGGGTAAAAGAGACCTCCAGAGGTCGGACTGGGGCGGCAAACTTTCTGAAGAGCAGTTGACTTACGCGGCTAGAGACGCCGTGGCGGCGTATGCAGTCTACTTAGAGTTTAGGCGACAGACCACTAACTATGCTAAGGCCTTGGGGGTGGATAGTGCCGCGGCCGTCGTTGTGTCTGAAATGCGTCG
>CALJAK010000020.1 GCA_938027595.1 uncultured Thermoproteales archaeon | reverse complement strand
AGTGGCGGGGAGGAAAATAGCTGTTTACCACGGCACGTCGCCGGTGCTTTTAAATGCGTTAATTAAATCGAGACAATACGACGTTGTGATTTATGGCCATACGCATAGAGCCGTAGTGGAGAAAATTGGAGAAACTCTAGTAGTCAACCCCGGCGAATTGTGCGGCTGTCTCTTCGGCAAATCGACGTATGCATACATCGATTTGAGAAATCTAGAAGTAGAAATCGTTTCCCTATAACCGTCACTCCATCCACCGATCGACGGGGCTCAACTCCAGACTGGCTGGCTTTCTCCAAATAGAGGTGTAGTAAGGCGGGAGGTCTATCTCTCTCCACAGTTTGAAACCTGTAGTTTTTAGAAAATTCATCACTTCGTTTTTTGTCACTGCGTGTGGCGCTCCCAAAGCCACTAACGCAGCTGAATATGCAGGCGAAGAGCTGGCGTCTGGCTCTGCAACTAACACCGCCCCCCCTGGTTTCATCACTCTATATAAACACCGGAGTTCTGTAAGCGGGTCGACGATGTGCGGTATTTTTTCAAATAACAACACTACGTCTATTTTCTCCCCGAGGTCGCAAGCTGAATTAGTGTTGTAGAACTTAGCCAGTGGAGACGCCGCAGTGACTAACTCTACCCTACCGCCGTAGCTTATGTAATTTTTTTATACCTATTTCTTGAGTCATCACTGCAGACAAAACGCCGTCTCCCGCCAGCGGTTCTAGAAAAACACCGCCGACGGGGGAGGACTCCACCAACGCCTTGGCCACTTGCAGTCTCCACTTCTGGAGTTGCAAACCGCTTGAGAGAATCTCAACGCTATTCCTATCCATTTCGATAACTTCTAGCGACTTATCTACAATTTCTAAAAACTCCACGTGTTCCGCCACGTAGTTATTCAACGGCGCTTCTGGGCGTTCTACGTTTTTCTTTAGTCTAAGTTCTCTGTCTAATAGACCTACTGAAATCAAACCAATTGTCAACGCTCTGGCTAGAGGAGTCTTCTTGTCTTTTTTTTGCCACCATTTAACGCCGTACCAAACGCCCCACTGGCGGATTTTGTTCACCTCCCTTCTCCCGCCAAAGGCATCTATCAACCACATACTAACACACCGGCGTCTCTCAATTTTACAAAAATTGAGTAGAGGAAAGAGGGACCCCTCCCTCTCTCAATTACGGAGATAATTTCAGACTGTACTGAGTGAGTTAGTAGAGCGAATCTATCGAAATCTCTAATTTCGCAATCGGAGACAACTAACTCGTATGTATAGGGACCACCGTGTCCCTGCGGACACGATTTGCCTAGTTTAAACTCCGCGCCGCATTGTGGACATTTAGAAATAACATACATAAACGCTTAAACACATTTTTTTATATTCTTTCGGTAACGTGTGGAGGCTATAGTTATATTGTCAATAATCGTCCTGGCTTTTTGGTATTTAACAGCTTCTCTAATTGGGCGTTGGTACAACGCTAGAGTTGCCCAGCGTTGTTGTGAAGCTAGGAGGAGGTTGGGGGACGCCGCTTCTCTCTACATGGATCTCATATGCGACGGGTTGAAGATTGGACTTTACATAAGACGGCCGCCTTGGGATAACCCCCTAAATCTCGTTGCGTTTTACATACTACGCCGGAAGCCCTTCGTAATAGCTAGGTTTGAAGTTGATGTGGATCTCGGAGTTATGGACGCGTCTAGAGCCGGCAGCGGCGAGAGAGTGGGTCCGTACTACTTTAACAACACCTCTACTCCGAGAGCTATAGCTAGAGATTTGTTAAAAATTGCCGAGTCTGTCGACGCGTGGCGCATATCTACTGCCGGCCGCCGGGTTCAAGTAATGTGGGAGGGGACAGACTGTAGAAAAGCAGTAGATGGCGTGAGAATTATTGTAACTCGACTTAGAGAGTTGAATAAGTAAAATTTATATGTAGATTGTATTTTTTATTTATGTTAGATACACCAGCTCCGTATGTGTTACTTGGGCTTGTGTTGTATTTTTTGACGTATCACCTCTACGCCAAGAGAATTGACAAAAAAATCTGGGAATCAGACCCAAACCGCCCCACGCCCGCCAAACTCTACTTCGACGGAGTTGAATACTTCCCAGTGTCTAAATACGTCCTCTTTGGTTACCAATTTAAGTCGGTAGCTGCGTTAGGTCCCATAGTGGGTCCCCTCACTGGCGTGTTGTTCTTCGGCTGGGTTCCAGCTCTCATGTGGGTAATTCTAGGCAATATCTTCATAGGGTGGGCGCAAGACTACAGCTCTATGATGATGTCTCTTAGAAACGAGGGACGCTCTATGGGTCCCATTACTTATAAATTGTTGGGAGATAGAGCTAGGAAAATACTCCTGGCGTATCTCATATTCTACTTAATTATCATCACTGCGGTGTTTGAGTGGGTAATTATCGACGTAATCAATAGAGTACCCGGCACGTTTACAGCAGTCCTCTTCGTTTTCCTCGGCGGAATTGTCTTCGGCATGCTTATATTTAGAATGCGTATGGACGCCTTAATCGCCACGCTCGTAGCGTTGGCGATTGTCTTTATTGGATATTTGCTGGTGGTCTACGTTCCAGCGCTTAGAGCTCCCCCCACGAACTTCATGGACTCACCGGAGTTTTTCAACACATACGGCTTCAACCCAGCTTTGACTTACCCCGGCACATTCACCTTGTTGTTTTGGCTATTGGTGTTGTCTGTGATTTACTACATATCGGCCACTACGCCAATGCCTAAATTCCTACTGCCAACAGTGTACGTAGGTTACCTACCGTCAATCATCGCACTCGTCTTAGTCCTCATAGCCGCCATCGCCACGCCGCTTACTGGGTTAACTATCCAACAAACGCCCGTTAGAGATCTGTTCGTAGACCCACTTAAGAATCCACAGGGGGGCCCCATTTGGCCAATTCTCTTTGTGACAGTTGCATGCGGCGCGATTTCCGGTTGGCATAGCTTGGTCTCATCTGGCTTAACTCCAAAACAGATTGAGTACGAGACAGACGCTCTGCCAGTTGGAGGTGGAGCTATGATGACAGAAGGCGCAGTGGCGTTGTCTTCCGTAGCGGCTATAATGGTCTTGGCACAGCCGCCTACCGGCGCAGCGGCTTACGTACAAGGCGCTACTTTGTTGACTACCAAATTGTTGAACATCCCCGAGATCTACATGAGGATTCTCTATGGCATATTTGTAGTGGTGATGGGTCTCATAACTTCCATGTTATTCGTGAGAGTTTTTAGACTAGTCATGGCGGAGCTTTTCGAAGACAAACCACTGGGCAATAAGTACATATCCCCCCTGGTGATTTTAACTATCGCCGGCTTCTTGGCTTTTGTGGGTAGTTGGACAAACCTATGGATCTACTTCGGTGGCACTAACCAACTGTTAGCTGGTTTAGCTTTGTTAATCATTGCCATATTTTTGACAAGTATAAAGAAACCTTCTACATACGTCTTTGTACCCGGCATTTTCATGGCTATAACTACTCTAGCTGCAATTGCTTGGGAGACGTACGTATACGGGCTATATGCCCTCATGAATAAACCCATCGGCGTTCAAGCAGCGGTGGCTAAACTCTATGGAAGCGAGATAGTGTCTATATCTAACTTGTTGTCTGCAGTCTTTGGAGCAGTGTTGTTTGTGCTGGGCGCAGTCATGACGTACTATTTAATCACGGGGTGGCTTAGATATAGGAGAAGTTAAAATTTTAAAAGAGAAAAACCTTTTTCTATATGAAGTTTCTAGACAAGTTTAGAGAAATTGTAGAGGGACTCACTGTCCATGGGCAGTCTACCGCGATTTTGAAAGTGAAGGCGCAGATAGATAACTTGTTTATTCTCATAACTATGGGCGATATGTTGGGCATCCCCATCCTACCGCCGTACTACTCCCTCCGTCTAGTCCCCTACGTCTTTCCCAACATACAGAATTGGAAGCGGTACATGCTTAGAGAGAGAGATTTCACAGATTTAGTGACATGAGGGGGTTGAGGGGACTCCTCGACGCCAAGCCCAATTTGAAAGTTCTCATCTACGCCGGGAAGGGGGGTTTGGGGAAGACTACACTAAGCGCCGCCACTTCGGTAAAACTGTCTTCCATGGGTAGAAAGACGCTTGTGTTTAGCACAGACCCACAAGCTTCTCTAAGCGACGTTTTTGAACAAAACGTCTTTGGCAGAGGCGAGGTGATGCTCGCGCGTGATTTGTACGTAATGGAAATCGACGCCGACAAGAAAATAAATGACTACGTGGCGTCTATAAAGAGGAAGATTATAGAGATGTATAGATTGGACAAACTCCCTCGAGATATTGAGGAGTACGTCGACAGCGCCGCCGCAGAGCCCGCCATGTACGAAAGTGCAGTTTACGACGCCATGATAGATGTGGTGTCTGAAGAGAAGTATGACTATTACGTATTCGACATGCCGCCGTTTGGACACGGCATAAGAATGATCGCCATAGCTGACGTCATTAGTAAGTGGGTAGATAAAATTACTGAATTACGTAAGCAGGCGTATGAATATGGCAGAGTAGCCGCGTCGTTGAAGAGACAGAAGGTGACTTATGAAGACGAAATTCTCAAAGAACTTGAATACATAAGGGGGAGAATTCTCAAATTTCGCGACATAGTTATGAATACTGAGACTACGGCTTTCATAATGGTCATGACGCCAGAGCGGATGACTATATTAGACACAGAGAAAGCCATAGAGATGTTTAAATCGCTGGGGCTCCAACTATCCGGCGTGGTGGTTAACCAAGTCTACCCGCCGGAGTTGGCCAAGAGGCCGGACGCGCCTCAGTATCTGAAGAGGCGTGTGGAGGAGCAACGGAAATACATGGCTGAAATTAGAGAGAAATTTGGCAAGTACGTGTTGGCGGTGATCCCCATGTTGAATAGAGAGCCCAAGGGCATAGAAACTTTGAAGACCGTGGCGGAGGAACTTTGGACACCGACAAAAAGACTTGAGGACTACATATGAAGACTTTTCTATCTCAAAAAGTTAAGTACATATTCTTCGGGGGGAAGGGCGGCGTTGGTAAGACTGTAACAGCCGCCGGCGTTGCGTTATACCTCGCCGAGAATATAGGCGAGAAGACGTTGTTAGCTAGCTTCAATCCAGTACATTCGTTGTCATCTCTGTTTCAGCAGAATTTGTCCGGCGGAGTTGTGAGAGAGGTAGCCGGGGTGCGGAATTTATGGGCTGTGGAAGTTCAGTACGAGGACGTTGTGGAGAAGTATAGAGCCAGAATTACAAACTTACTACGTGAGTTGTTGAAGATGTCTGAACTCTCCATAGATATAAAGCCACTTGTGGAGATAGCCACCACAAACCCAGCTTTTCACGAAGCTGCAGCGTTTGACAAAATGATGGACGTAGTGCTCAAAGAAGGGCCTAATTTCGACAGAGTGATTTTCGACATGGCTGCAGTGGCTAACGCAGTGAGGCTTATAGGTTTGTCTAAACTCTACGGCGCTTGGCTCCAGAGGACGATTAAGTTGAGGAGAGAAACTCTCTCGTTGAAAGAACAACTCGCGTTTAGGAAAGACAAAGTGGCTAGAGAAATAGAGTCAGACCCAGTTTTGCTAGAGTTGCAAGACTTATACAATCGATATATGAAAGTGAGGAATGTGTTGACAGACCCCGCAGCCACTCGTTTTGTCTTTGTGACGATACCCACAATTCTCTCCATTTCTGTAGTGCAGAGATTTATAGAAATGGTTAGAGCGTACGACATACCCTTCGGCGGTGTGGTGGTAAACATGGTGTTGCCTAGGGAAGAGGCTGAGAGAGACGCCACGGGCTTCATGAAGAGTAAATACGACGAACAAATGCGAAATATGGAAATTATACAGTCTAACTTCGGCCAACATGTGTTGTCGATAGTGAAACAACTACCGGAAGAAGTCGTGGGTGTTGAGAGACTGCGGGTTTTCGCCAGAGAGTTAATACATGGATAAAATCCGCGACTTCTTCTATGGCCTCCTCTACCTAGACCTATACCGCGAAGTAGCTAAAATAGAGCTACAGCACAAAACGTTAGTGAATTTATTGGTATTTGGAGATTTCATAGGCATGCCGCTACTCACTAGTTATTACTCACTACGGCTACTTCCATACGCCTTGTCTCAATTGATGCACTTGAGAAGAGAGGTGGCGCGGGAGAGAGACATCTTTGAAGAACTGGCGGAGGTAGATGTCCACTGAGTACTCCTGGCACGCCATAGCGGTTGGCAACAGACTACTAGGCCCCTACAACTTTATAGTTTTAACCACTCCAGTGGGCTGGCGGTTGGTGGTGATGCCCATGGCTTCCGAAGTGTTTAAACATAGAGAAATCAACGGAGTTAAGTGGGTGAGAGACGGGGAAGTGATGCACTTCCTCCGCGACGGGGCGGAAGTCTACAGACTCGTGGTGAGGATCAAACCGGGCCGCCGGAAGTTCGACGGGGAGCCCATAGTCGTCAACAACCACGAGGGGTCTTATAGAATACGCGATAGGGGGGGTAGGTACGCGTTGGAGGTTGGCTACTACTGTCCAGAGACTGACAGAACTATCAAGATATCTATCGAGGGACTGAGAGAACTCTCCATACTAAGACACCTTGGATACAGTCAGTGTCACTAACGTATTGACTAATTTCTCTAATTTCCCCCCCAGCGGACCTGAGTGTATCAACTTCCCCCCGGCGATCACTAGGGGGAGTTTGCCAGACTTGTGTCTCAACATGAGCCACAGTCCCCTGAGCGTAAAGGCGTCTACAACTACCACATGGACGCCTCTTCTAACTAACGCAGACACTAAGTTAGAGAGTTCCCCCGACTCTCCCACTGGCGCGGTGGGTTCAGTCAGCCTAACGCCGATAGATCTACCTACATAGACACAGTGGCTGCAGATACTCAAATCGACGGGGATATGCGTCACGATAATTACCTCCACAAATTGTTTAGACTACATAAATTTGTCGTGCGTGTTGTACACCCCTGACCGTCGCCGGGAGACCTAGGACACTAGATGTCTTGCCGACTCTCGCAAGGCGTGTTTTGCGGCGCGGGGAGCTCGCCGGCGTTGTCTAGCGCTTTGCGTTACCCCTTCTTAAGCCGCTCTACTCCCGGCGGCACGGTGCCGCTGCGAGACATAAGCGCGATTGAATTGTATTTGGCTAAATCCATCACAGCCACTTTCCCATACAATCCGCCGAGGTCGTACACATCGCCCGGCCTGCCGCCGGGGATGGGGACTAGCCTCACTCCAAGTGGTTTGTCTAAATGTATCGCCAGCGCCATGACGTCCGCGATAACTGCGGCAACTACATCTACTGGCGTGTCGCCGGGTATGCCGGCCATGTCTATGCCGGTGTTACACACCGCCGCCATGGCTTTCAACGCGTCGAACCCCACGGCGCCTTCCGCCGCAGCTTTCGACATAATTGCGTCTTCGCTTACTGGTATAAACGCT
>CALJAK010000019.1 GCA_938027595.1 uncultured Thermoproteales archaeon | reverse complement strand
TTCACAACCTAAACTTAATATAGATATTATGTATCTATCCCCACTGGCATAAACCATCTTCTCTTAACGCCTCCCCCAGTCTGCACGTGTATATCTTCTCCGCATCTGCGTTCGAATAAGTCGTTTTGTATGTAAAGGGGCACGTTGTTACGTGTAAAGTGGATGTCTTGGGCGTGTTAGCTGGGACCCTCTAACACGCCATAGCCTAACAACCGCGCAGAAAAATCGATACACACCTAAACACAAATATACACATGTACACCCAACCCCACAGCCACGCGCCGTCAGCGACGTCGTTCCGCGATTCCAAACGCCGCTGGGCGTTCAAGCGTTGCAAAAAGATGTACGGTAGTTACTCACTAGATGTATGGTAGTTATTCGCAGGACCACTCCTCCTCGGGTTCATCGTAGACCTCCTCGCCTGCCGCCGTGTCGCCACAAATCCAGGCAAAGTACTTCACCAACATATCGCTATCTAGACGCTGCACCAAAGTTGTAATCATTTTCTTCAACGCATTGCCCTGTATGAAAAGTACCAAGATCCGGCTTTCAATCCTCTCTTTGAGATTCAGCGCGCGCGGTCCTGACAGCAGGATGTTGAGCGGCAGCTCGGCGAGCTTGATTTTCTTTCAATCCTCTCTTTGAGATTCCCGGTAAGCTCAAATATATCGTGCCGGTGCGGAGATACACTCCCGTCTTTCAATCCTCTCTTTGAGGTTCAGACGGCGGAGAATTCGTGCGTGCCATAGCTCCGCACATCTATCTTTCAATCCTCTCTTTGAGATTCCCGCGGAGATTAGGATTAAGGATAAAAATGTTGTGAATATTGTGAACTTTCAATCCTCTCTTTGAGATTCTTGAAAAAGTAGAAAACTACAATAAATCAACACTATACAAAGGCTTTCAATCCTCTCTTTGAGATTCCGGGCAGCTTTTCTTGAGTTCTGAGCCAGTAAAAGAGTGCTTTCAATCCTCTCTTTGAGATTCACTCTTCTGGCTTTTATGAAATTCCAAAGCCAGAGTACCAACTTTCAATCCTCTCTTTGAGATTCTTTCCACGCTGACTGCATCGGTCGGTGGTGTAGATATGACTATCTTTCAATCCTCTCTTTGAGATTCATAATCTGTGGTAGTATTAAGTTGAATATGGGGAAATTTATCTTTCAATCCTCTCTTTGAGATTCCATCATTCTCGATGTCCAAACACAGCTACTGAAGTTCCTGGAGTCTTTCAATCCTCTCTTTGAGATTCTACATGCACGTAACGTATCGCCGTCACTAGACAGCGACGTAATGAATCTTTCAATCCTCTCTTTGAGATTCACTGGGCTTGCTTTATTATTATTTCTACTCTTTATGTTTGTAACTTTCAATCCTCTCTTTGAGATTCACCGCAATAACGTTAGTTACACTAATCAGTTTGATAGTAATGTACTTTCAATCCTCTCTTTGAGATTCAGTAGCGCTTCTACGGTTGGGACGCTCGCCAGAAAATTCTACTTTCAATCCTCTCTTTGAGATTCAATTCCAAACCCAGGGACGTACACATATCGAAAGATTGAGTTGCTTTCAATCCTCTCTTTGAGATTCACCCAGCGATGTGGTGATTCTAGCGGAGCGCGCCAAAACCAACTTTCAATCCTCTCTTTGAGATTCTAGAACAACGCCGATAAGCGTAATGCCCGCCAAAGCCACAGACTCGCTTTCAATCCTCTCTTTGAGATTCGTATGGTGAACTGCGGCAGCTGCCAGTTCTCAAACTCGAGCTTCTTTCAATCCTCTCTTTGAGATTCCTGTCTAACTGCGCCTAGCCAATTCTGCGGAGGATACCAAACTCGCTTTCAATCCTCTCTTTGAGATTCCAGTGGGGGGCGGGGGAGTCAAGCCCCCGCGGGGGAATTGGGGCTTTCAATCCTCTCTTTGAGATTCACTCAAAACCACGCCACAGAAATGGAAACCACGGAGTTAAACTTTCAATCCTCTCTTTGAGATTCCAACGATGAGGCTTATTACTAATGCAAGTGACGCCAAAGGCAACTTTCAATCCTCTCTTTGAGATTCACTACCCACAACTGAGTCCGCACCAACAAAATCGAGAGGGCGACTTTCAATCCTCTCTTTGAGATTCATGTTTGTTACGTATGACATGCTATATCACATTAAAGCAAAGCTAGCTTTCAATCCTCTCTTTGAGATTCTGGGGTTTCTGGTCTTTTGTTTTTGTGGATTTTTAAATTTTTCGGGCTTGTTTTGGCGGTTATTGTGCGTCACTGTTTCGTTTGTTCATTTTTCTTTCGAGTTTTTTCCAATTCTCGAAAGCGCGCCTTTTATCTTTTTGTGTCCAATGGCGTGCGTTGCGATTTCGGCGCCTGCGTTGTGGCTAAGGCTGTACGACGTTTTAAAAATTGGATAACTCTTTACGTTTGTAGAGTACCGCTTTACAGACACCAACTGGATAAATGTAAAGAGGAATTTGCACGACGTTTTATAAATGCTTTAAGAAAGCGAACCAATTAGACAAATGTAAAATTAAATTTAAAAATTACGTTAACGGAAAACGTATAAGGAGGTGAGGTTCGTGTCGGCGTGTGGTGGTTTAGTATTTTGTGTTTGGCGTTCGTGGAGTGTGTGAATCCGATCGCGTTGGTGGTGTGTTGATCTATTGCTTGCGCGGAGTTAGCGCGTTGTGGCGTGTTTAAAGTATATATGTGTGGTTTTTGGTGGTACAGATGTTGGGGCGGTTGGCGCGTGGGCGTCCTGGCGTAGCGGCGTGTTTTGAAGTTGTGGGCATGGCGCGTTAGCTATGGCTTATCTCTTCTTCTCGGCAGTGGGGTTTAGGCGGGATGTGGCTGAGTACGTTTCTAACGTTGTCGGTTTGGCTTCTCCGCCTCCTCCCCCCGTGCCTCTTGTGGTTCACGGCTCTGGGGGCACTACTTGGGATGTGGTTTCTTTTGTGGAGAAATACGGCGTTCGTGGTGTGGTGTTGGTGGGGTTTGGGGAGTACAATAGTTTTGCCAGCGTTTTGCATGCGAGGGCGGAGTTGGAGGCTAGGGGCGTGCCTGTAGTGGTTTACCACTGCGTTTCCTATAGAGATTGTGCCGGCGTTTTGGAGAGAGCTAGGAGAGTGGCTGAAGCGGCTTCTGCGCTCTACGGCGTTAGAGTGGCGTTGGTGGGGTCTAGCCCCCATGTGGATGCCTTTGAGAAGTTGGGGTGGCGTGTGGAGGTGACGTCTTTGGAGGAGTTTGAAAAACTCGTAGACGCAGCCGATGCGGACGAAGAAGCGTTGAGAGTGACGGGGGATGTGGTTGTGGCGAAGGTCACGTCGGCGTTGGGGGAGTTGGGCCGTGGGAGGGATGTGGTGGCTATCCAGTGTTTTCCCTATTTGATGAAAGTGAGGAAAACGCCGTGTTTTGCTGTGGCTTTGCTCAACGCTAGGGGGAGCGTGGTGGCTTGCGAGGGTGACCTCTCGGCCGCCTTCGCGATGTTGTTGTCGAAGAAACTCACGGGGTACAGTGGTTGGGTGGCTAACGTAGTGTACAAAAGTGGGGCTGAAGCTGTCTTTGCCCACTGCACAATTTCACTCAACATGGCGAAGAGGTGGAGTTTAATGCCGCATTTCGAGTCGGGGCACCCAGTGTCTGTAGCCGGCGAGTTGGC
>CALJAK010000018.1 GCA_938027595.1 uncultured Thermoproteales archaeon | reverse complement strand
TTGGCTTGGGGCGCCGATGGATACAGCGCCTCCATGCCTCTGGAGGCCATCCTGGAGGAGACTTCCATCATCGCCTGGGCCATGAACGGGCAGCCGCTGCCTCTAAAACATGGGGCTCCAGCCAGGCTGGTGGTGGCCACTAGATACGGCTGGAAGAGTGTCAAGTATTTCCACGCCGTGGAGGTTCTCGAGGAGCCAGTGCCGGGGTTTTGGGAAGCGCAGGGGTATTCACACAACGGCGACCCCTGGAGAGAGGAGAGATTCAACGTCTACGTAAAACGCCGCGTGTCTCTTTAACGTCGTGAATTGTATTGAGCGACCTCAGTGTGTTGAGCGTGACTGAAATGCTGCTCAACGCCATGGCTGCCCCAGCCAGCTCCGGCTTGAGGTGTATTGGGTAGAACAACCCAGCCGCCAGCGGTATGAGGAGGACGTTGTACACAAACGCCCAGAATAGATTGAACTTGGCGGTCTTCACCACTTTCTTCGCCAATTGTAACACTTCAGCTATTTTCCTCAAGTCGTTTTGCCTCAACACAACGTCGCCGGCTTCTTTCGCCACCTCCACCCCCGTCGCTACCGCCACGCCCACGTCCGCGGCCGATAGAGCTGGGGCGTCGTTTACTCCATCGCCTACGAAAACCACAACGCCGCTTTTCCTTAATTGCGTTATTACTTCTGCTTTCTTCTCGGGGTCAGCCCCGGCGTAGTATTTCTCTATCCCCAACCTCTCCGCTATGGTTTTCACAGTTTTTTCACTATCGCCAGACAAAACGACGGGCTCCACTCCCCACTTCTTTAAAACGCTTACCGTCTCTGGGGCGTCTGGCCTCACCTCGTCCCCAAACGCAGCTAGCCCCCACACTTCTCTCCCCACTACGATGTACACAACTAAGTGCTGCTCTCTGAGCCTCTCCGCCTCTCTCTGGAGCTCTTCCGGGATCGTCGCCCCCATCCCCTCCACCAGCCGCTCGTTGCCGACGCCCACCGTCACCCCGTTCACTCTCGCATATACGCCCATGCCCGGCAGAGTGTCCACTACCTCCGGCTCCACTCCTACGCCGGCGTATTCCACAATGGCTTTAGCTATTGGGTGGTTTGATTTCGACTCCGCAGACGCCGCTAGAGACAGCGCCTCCTGGCGGCCTATGTACTTCACCAACTTGGGCCTCCCCAGCGTCAGAGTGCCCGTCTTGTCGAAAACTACGTATTTAGCTCTCGCCGCAGTCTCAAGCGCCTCCGGCCGTTTTATTAATATCCCCCTCTCCGCCGCTTTGCCCACACCCATGACTACCGCAAGCGGCGTGGCTAAGCCGAGAGCGCACGGGCAAGCCACTACCAACACCGCCGCCGTGAACAAGAGAGCTGTGTGCATGGGCGACCCCGCCAACGTCCACCCGGCGAAAGTGGAAGCCGCCACCGCTATCACTACCCAAGTGAAAACGCCGGCTGCCCTATCGGCAATGCGTTGGATGGGTAACTTGGCGTTTTGAGCTTGTCTGACTAACTTCACTACTTCCGCCAAATGCGTATGTCCGCCAGACCTAGTAGTCCTCACCACGAGCCTTCCTCTAGTCAAAAGAGTGCCCGCCAGCACTAAGCTGCCCCTCTTCTTCTCCACCGGCGTGAATTCGCCAGTGAACGCAGACTCATCCACATACCCCCACCCCTCCTCCACGTAGCCGTCCACCGGCGCCTTCTCCCCCTCCCGTATCTCCACTAACTGTCCCGGTTTTACCGAGTCGGCGTTTGTCTCGACCCAACTATCGCCCTGCCGCACTCTCGCCCTGGGTGGTTGCATTTGTGCCAACTTCCTCACGGCCTCGCCCGTCTTGAGCCTAACTCTACTCTCTATATATCTGCCGGCTAGGACGAAAGTAATTACGAGCGCAGACGTTTCGAAAAAGAGGGGCCCGCCGACGAAAATCGCCGCGGCGCTGTAGAGAAACGTGCTCAGAGTCCCCAGAGTCACTAAAGTGTCCATGTTGGCTGTTCTGTTGAGAAACGCTCTATACGCCCCCCTCATGAAGCGCCACCCCGAGTAGAACTGCACCACCGCAGCCGCCGCCAGTTGGAACAACGGCGGAATGTGTACAAACATGGAGATCGCTAGGAAAAGCGCGAGGGGGGCCGCGACCGCCAAGCGCCGGGCTAAATCCCGCCTCTCCGCCTCGGCTAATTTCTTGTCTATGTCCTCCACTTCGCTCTTCTCCACTGTCCTAGGCTTGTAGCAACTTTTCTCAAGCCTCTCCATAATTCCCTCCACAGATACCTCCAGGGGGTTGTACTCAACGTACAACAACTGAAACGCTGGGTTGAACGACGCAGTGAACACGCCCCACTTCCCCACGGCTTTGACCACGGCCTCCGCCTCCTCCGGCCTCACGTCTAGGTTGAAATAAACAGCTTCTCTATACACGTCGTAACCCACGCGCCTAACTGCTTTCAACAATTCGCCGTAGTCCACAGAGGGGTCTACGACCAACTTCGCTTCGTTGTTCGCCAGAGAGACCTCCGCCCACTTGACTCCCCTCACGGAAACAAGCGCTTTCTGTACAGTGTAGCTACAAGCAGCGCAGTGCATCCCCAAGATTTTCAAAAAAGTCTGCTTCCCCTCTATCTTAATCATCAATGCGGCATCCCCCGCGGGCCGTGAGCGAGGTAGAAACCGGGATTCTTCTCGAACTCCTCCTTACACATTTGTGAACAAAAATAATAGACTTTCCCACCGTAGAGAGTTTTGTACTTAGCTCTAGCGGGGTCTACCTCCATCCCGCACACTGGATCCACGTCCATGGAAAAACTGCGAACGCTTCATTTAAGTTTTCTATACCGCGAGAGCCAACGCCACTATAGACCGCATCACTAGCCCCACAGCCATCCACAGCCAACCCCAACAACTCCACCATCCATCGGCCATCCGCCCATTGGCCCTGGGCAGAACTTTGCATCAGTTATGAACGCCGGTCCTAGGATTGCCAATATTCACGTATACGACGCGTTAGGCGTATACAAATTTCTATTTATATACAATAAACTATACGGTGAAGTGTCCAGATTGCGGAGCTGGGGGGTTTGTGGTGTTGAAAACTACTGTAGTGAACCACGTGCGGGAGAGCCTCTGGCCTGAGCTCAAGAGTCAGAAGTATTGGTTTTGTCCAAATTCCAACTGCGACGTGGTTTACTACGGCGATGTGGTGATAAAGAAGAGTTTTGTGAAGACGAGAGTTTTCCACAAAGAGTCCACCCCCGACCGGCCGTTTTGTTACTGCGCCGGCGTTACTGAAGCCGAAGTACTACGGCATTTGTCCACTTGTTGCAAGTCTCTAGAAGATTTAAAACAACACACAAACCTCGGCACTGGGAAGTGGTGTCCCATAACTAACCCCAGCGGGCGTTGTTGTCTAGAATACATAACGGACTATATAACAGACAAGAGAGCGGAGGTGGAGACTGCGTCTGAGGTAGTTTTCAAAGTAGAGGGAATGCACTGCGAGGGATGCGCCCACGTTGTGAAAACTTTCCTCGAAGAAAGTGGAGTGGAGGTGGTGAGAATCGATTTCAGAAAAGGTCTTGTGGTGACTAAACCGGCTGAGGAGAGCGTAGTGAAGAGAGCAGTGGAGGAAGCTGGGTATAAATACGTGGGTAGGGTACGTGGGTAGGTGTAGCGATGTCGTCAATTGCGCATCCGCTTTATTCTTGGGCTAAAGTTTTGTACAAGCCGGACGTCCAACTTTTGAAATTGCCCAACGTGAGGGAGTCGTTTTTCTACCGAAAGAGTGGGGATTACGTAATTTGTAAATTGTGTCATAGGAGTTGTAAATTGAAGACCAACGCCGTGGGTGCATGCGGCGTGAGGTTTGAACTAAACGGCAAGTTGTACACAACGACGTATGGTTTGTTAAGCGCTGTGGAGTCCAGGCCTATGGAAATAAAGCCTATGTATCACTTCTACCCCGGCACTTCCGCTTTGACTATAAGCACGTGGGGTTGTAACTTCCCCTGCGCTTGGTGTCAAAATTGGCATTTGTCGAAATTCGCTCGCTCCAGCGGGCGTTTTGTAGAACCAACGACGTTAGTCAAATGGGCTGTGGAAAACGGAGACTCCGGCGTGAATATCAGTTTCAACGAACCTACCCTTTTGGCTGAATACGCCGTGGATTTGTTCAAAATCGCCGAAAGCCACGGCCTCCACACATCTCTCAACACAAACGGTTATCTCACTGAAGAAGCTCTGGAAGTAATTAAACCGCAGGGGTTGAACATAGACATCAAAGGAGGGCGGTGGACGTACAAACGTTGGCTAGCGGCGGATTTCGACAAATATATATCTACGGCGAGGAGAGCTGTCCAGCTGGGCGCACACGTCGAATTTACGTATTTAGTAATCCCAGGCGTAAACGACAACGATTTCGAAGAAATAATCGACGTAGTGTCGTCGTTTGGCCGGGAGACTCCTCTCCACATAACTGCATATCATCCAGCCCATTTGTTGAACAATCCCCCCACGCCTTTGGATTTATTACACGAATTCTGGGAAAGAGCGAAGAGAGAGTTGGACTACGTGTACGTAGGCAATGTGGATCATCCAAGCCGCCACACGTATTGTCCCAAATGCGGAGAAATTGTAATCAAGAGAGTTGGAGATCGCGTGGTGAAATTCAATCTAAACGGCGTGAAATGCCCGCGGTGTGGACACGAGATATACATGAGGGGCAAGCCGGGGAGGTACGGAAATCTCTACAGGAGTTTTTAACACTTACGAAGCAATTCAACCCGCTGCCGCGGCCCCTCTTGTACAAGTCTAACAAAGCCGTATTTAGCCAATTTGTGGAGATGCCGGTGTATAGTCGTCTTCGGCAAATTCAACGAATTCTGTAACGCACTACGCTCAATCGCCCCCCCGGCAGATTCCACAGTTTTGAGAATCCTCAAATCCACTTCATTCAAATGACTACAATCCCCCCTGCCCCTCCTCGACAAAAAGAAAACCGCAGCCGCCACCGCGACGACAACCGCCGCCAAAACGGTCACAATTTCCACAACAGACGGCGTGGAAACTGCGGGAGTCGACATAGGAGTTGTGGGCGTGGTTGGCGTTTGAGTTGGCATTGTTGGTGGCGTTGTGGGTGGCGTGGGGGTTGGCGTGGGGGCTAGCTTTATTTTTGTGTATGTTATTGTGAATGGGCTCTCTAGGTATAGGTATATTCCAGTTTTGTTTATTGCCACGCTTTTGGGTGTTGGGTTTATCTGCTCTATCGTTATCCCCGGCGGGGCTTGTACTATGGCTCTTTCTGCGTTTATCGTTATTGTGTATAGCCCGGTGGCGTTGTTGTATTGCGGTACGTATATAGCTACCGCCGGCAGGTCGTTCTGTAGTACGTACAGTCTATCTTCTATAACCCACGTGGGGAGGGGTTCGCCAGTTGGCGTAATTGCAGCGATGTCGGAGAGTGGGGGGGCCGGCAGTGTATAATTCCCCACGACGGTTGGGGGCAGGAAGAGGAATAATATCGGCGGTATGGTTAAATTGAGCAATACGTCCATGCACCTTGATTTTTTTAAATTAAAAAATTCCCCGTCTTAACGCACCGCCGCTTCTCCCAGCGTCTTGGTTACGCGTCCACTTAGACACAAACTGTCTGTAGCACTCTCTGCTGCAGAAAGTCCACGGTTTGTTCACGCAGCAAGTCTTCACTACGATGGGCGTAGACGTGACGATACGCCCACAGTTGGTGCACCTCAACTCTGTGGATTTTGCAACTAACTCAAACGGCATATGCCGCGGTTTTCAGATCTGCGGTAATAACGTCGGCGATTTTCTTGCCAGACATCAACATCCCGCCGAATATGGGCCCCATCCGGGGGAGGTTGTGAACCGCGCAGACGGCTATCCCCGTCACGTACAGCCCAGGCGCAAGGCGGCCGGTGTGTTCTACTACCAACTTCTCGGAGGCTTCAGCCCAAGCGGATTTCTCGCCGGCTATGCTAACGCCCAACTCCGGTATTTTTCTCGACGCTACAGACACCACCTCGGCGTCGTGCCCCGTGGCGTCTACCACGGCTTTGGCTAGAGTGTAGAGGGGGTCGACGTGCATGCCGGACATTTGTATAGGTGTCCAAATCCAGAGGAGCCCCGCCACCCTCGGCGGGTTTTCCCTGTATATCACGTCGTCTACGTGAACGCCCAGAATTATCTTAGCGCCGGCGTCTATAGCGCCCGTGGCTAACTTAGCCACCATCTCGGCGGGGTCCACGGTGTACAACCCGTCGCCCGCTGGTCTATACCTAATGCGAAAGTCTCTAAGTATAGGCACCGCCTCCTCCTGCACAACAATCTTGGGGATCATGTTGCCGCCGGGCCCTATCCCACCGCCGAAGGAAAACCTCCGCTCGAAAACCAAAACTTTAAACCCCCTCTCGGCTAAGTATCTAGCCGCAGTGAGGCCAGACGGCCCCGCACCCACGATCGCCACGTCTACCTCTGTGTATTGATCCAACTCCTCAAGCCCATGTCTAACAATCGCTCTGCCAATCTTCGCTTCCATATCTAAAACTCGAACTATATATAAAAAATTATGGCTCTCCAATAAGTCATTTATTACGCACGCCCCCGCGTGATGTATTGAACCATTTCTCTAATTTCCCCCTCGAAATTCGGCTGGGGCACCCAGCCCAAGAGACGGCGCATTTTTTCACAACTAAACACCCTCCCCAAGAAGGGTAAGTGTGGTTTTAGTTCTCTAGGCGCCGCCAGCGAGAGGAAGGCCTTGGGAATCGGCACGGGGAGAGCCCACCTGCCCAACGCTCTAGCCATGGCGGAGGCAAAGTGAGAAAGCCGCCTGGCGTCACACTCAGTGGCGAAGAAATACTCCCCCGAGAGAGAAACCGACGACTTTACCACTTTCGCCAACTCTCTCACGGAGATCGCCGACACCTCCGCCCCTATCATTGGGGCGACCCCCCTGGAGATTAACCTAGCCAACGCGACCCACTCGGGGTGGTCGTTGAAACGGCCGTAGACTAGGGTAGGTCTCAAAATTACCCAATCGTCGAAACACGCAGCCACAACCCGCTCCCCCTCGGCTTTGTATTCGTCGAATTTCGTAATCGGCTTGACGCCCTCCAAGTGTCTCCCCTCCTCCACTATGACTCTCCCCAGGGGCCCCACTACCGTAGCCGCCGATATGTGTAACAACTTCCCCCGCCACCCCGC
>CALJAK010000017.1 GCA_938027595.1 uncultured Thermoproteales archaeon | reverse complement strand
CTGCCTTTGAAAGGCAGAGTGGAAGAGGGAATTGCGGCGTTTCCAGAGGAAATTCCCTACAGGTTAATCAAATTGTTTTCTCACGTCGGCGAGACGGTTTTAGACCCCTTCACGGGTTCCGGGACAACTCTAAAAGTGGCATATGAACTAGGCAGAAAAGCCGTCGGGTACGAAATCGACTTAGAACTCCTAGACGTCGTGAAGAAGAAACTGGGCATTGGACAAGCGAAGTTGTTAGAGACAGACTCCCCCTTTGAAATCGTTATTAGAGATGACGCCAAACGGCTTAGAACGTGGCTACGGGAAATGGTAGAAAAACAAAAATTGGCAACACGGAGCTTGACGGTGGACATATCCGCCAATGGACATATTGCCGATTGGAGGAATTAAATTATCTCTTTTGTGCAGAAACCTCAAAGAGTTTACCGATAAATTCTCAAATTAACCACAAGATTGGTTTGCTATATAAAAAACGAATACTTATGACTTCGGGTTGCTTTGGAGTCAATTTCTCGTCATTGCTGCCTTACTGTTTGTGGGCGTCCGCTACGTCTTTGAACTGTAGCGTAAGATGCGTTGTTGAATGTCAAGCGGGGTGAAAGCTAGTTAGCTCCTCTAACACATTTTACGAGTAACGATAATGAGATTTACAAACATAGCTGGATAGCTTAGAAAAAACGGAGAGTTAACGCCGTTGTGTTTGTTTTTTGTCAAACCTGTCGCTCATCCATTTCGCGATGCGGTAAATTATATACACAAGCGCAAGTGCTTTCAAGACATACACTACCTCCATGTTTTATTCTATGTTAACTATTTAAGTCTACTCATGGCAGTGGGAGTCTCCCACTCTCTGCGGGGGTCTCCCGGGCAGTCTCCCCAAAGACTGCCACTCTCCGCCATGAGAGACTCCAGTCTCCCAGAGACCGCCGCTCTCTAGTGTGGGATAGTTGTCACACACGCTACTTTCTGGGTCTGTCGTGAGCCGTCGCAAAACAAGCGGTATTGAGAAAACTGAAGCGGAGGCGGGGGAAGAAAATGGGTTTGATGATTAACGAGAATTTCGTCGACTAGGAAATACCGACTTCAGTTTTAAACCCGCCGATCGGTTTGTGGAGTCAGTATTGCAGTTGCGCGCCGCTGCGCGTAGACGCTGCGCGTTGTTGTTTGACGCAGAGCGACGCGAAATATATGTATTTACGCCATGTTTCATATGGAACGCGCTGGAGGTTTGCAGAAGGCGAAAATCCTCGCGGCGTTTGGGGCTGTGGTTTCGACGGGGTTGTTCGACATAGCGCTGCCCGGCGCCGGCTTGGCGGGGCTGGTGTTGTTTCTGGCGGGTGTTTACGCCATATCGCTGCGATACGGCGGCCCCACTGTTTTCCGTAACGCGTTGTACGCGGCGGTCGTCCTCGTGGCTATCGCGGCGTTTGCTACTGCATACTTCGGCAAGCCAGACATCGCTTTCCCGCCTTACGCTACTCACACGTTTATAACTATCTTAATTTCCAAATCCGCCGCCGGCCTCGCCGTGGCTGCCAGCCACCTCGCCGCGCCGGACCCGCCGATTGCGGAGTCTTACGTTTCAGAGTTGTTAACCACATCGACGTTGTACTTTATGTGCAGTTGGTTGGGGCTCGTGACGTGGGCGTATTTCGCCAGAGAGACTTACAGACAACTCTCTCGAGTATCCAAAGCGCGATTGCTCAACACCGCCGGCGCGTTGGTCTGGCTGGGGGCACTCGCGGTCGGACCGCTAGCGTTGTTCACAACGCTGGCGTTGTTGGGAATACGCGCCTCGCATCAACAGTGGACTCCGTTTCTTTCGGTATTCGAAATCGCAGCAGTGTTAACGCCGGCGTTTTTGATATACCTAAGCCAAATCACAGCGGCTGCGGGCGTATTGACGCTAAACCGTGCAGACACGGCGGGATTGCGCCGATAGCGCCAACATCCCGCAAACAGCAATGCGAACCGTGGATACGAGTCATACGCGCCCCAACGGCGCGTTGACACGTTCGTTAAACACGCCAGCTGGAGGTTGAGACTTCTATACGCCGTTGTTGAGCATCACGCGCCGACGCGGCGTGTGTCTGAAAATTTTTATAACTAAGTTGTCTACACTGTGGAGTTCGACACGTCTAAGAAAGTGTTTGCGGCGGGGCTCATCTTATCGCTTGGTTTGTTAGATTTCATAATTCCTGGGGTAATTCTAGTCGGCTTTATTCTAACTCTCATCGGCTTACATAGTCTTTCTAAACACTATAGAAAACCAGAGCTTTTTACAAATATGTTAATTGCAGTAATAGTTATAGCAATCGGCGTAGTAATTACAACGGCGGTATTTTCGATCGTTTTAGTTCACAATTATCTCACAATACTAGAGGGGCCAAACGACGTGTTTATAACTATGTCCAAATTTGCGACGACGTTACTCACGGCGTTAGTAGCGTTTTGGATTTTTATAATAGTAGGGGCAATATTCCTGCGGAAAGCTTACCTAGGTCTGTATGGAGTTTCGGGCGTCGGCGAGTTCAAAACAGCTGGCAATTTAGTTTTAATCGGCGCTGTTCTAGCTATAGTGTTAATAGGCTATCTAATAATATTGGTGGGTCAGATATTCGCCATTATCGGCGCATTTGAACTCAAACCACCACAGCAAGCTGGAACTCCGGAGACAGCCACCTAACGTTTGGAATTCGACATTTGGAATTGGGCTTTTGTCCTGGACAATCGGGCGGCTTGACCACATGAGTTTTTTAGAATGTATCTAGTAGGCGTCACAACCCCCACCTTCGCCGCGGATTACGTGGATTGTTGTGGTTTTTGTTCTACACAAAGCCCCGGGTGTTGGCTCTAGGGCTTTCGTTATCTTGGAGTTGTCGTGGTGTTGTTTGAGTAAAAGTTAAATATGACTTTGTAAATGTCTATGGGGCCCGTAGCTTAGCCCGGTCAGTCGGCCCGGCCGGACTAGAGCGCCCGGCTCATAACCGGGAAGTCCCGGGTTCAAATCCCGGCGGGCCCACTTCAACGTCATTGTGTCGCTTCCGATATCCATTGGAATATTTTACGCGCTTGTCTAACGCACTCTTCTGCTTTTCTTTTGTCGTATGTAGAAATCTGTGAATATCTAGCGAGAGTGTAATGGGGAGTGAGGTAGTCGCAAGCCAAATAGATTTCGGGTGGTGGGTTTAAATTCAAGATTTTTGCCACTTCGTTCAACAACGTCGATAGGTCGTGTGTAAATAGATGCGTAGCTGTGTATTTCAACTGAAGTCCTTTTAGTAGGAAGTCCGCTGCTTGTTGCGACGAGAAACAAGCCATCCAATAACGCCCTTCGCGGATCATCCCCTCGGCGATTTCTAGGAATTCTCTCGCTTTTTCGAACCAAAATTTTTCAACCATGTGAATTATGTGTTTAACAATTTTGTGAAGAGAGTTGTTGAGCGGTACGGTGGGAGAGTTACGATTGTTCTCTTTGGCTCGAGAGCTCGCGGTGATTATTGGCCGTCGAGTGATTACGACGTAATGATCTTTTTAGAAGACGTCCGGGACGAGGCTTTAGAAGCTACGGAGATATTACAACTTAGAGAGAGCCCTTTCCCGATGGATGTGTTAGTTAAGAAGAAGGACGATGTGGCGAATCCGCTGGTTTCCGAAATGCTTAAACACAAGAGAGTTATATACGATGGGCTTGGGTTGTTCGCGGGTGGGGGGGTTGGCTAACACTGTGCGTCTAACAACGGCGTTAGTGGAGCTTCTGCTATGTCTTCTTCTATAGCCCACATGGCTGTGTGTATTGCAGCTCTCGATGCTGGTCCCAGGGGGAGGGGCACTTCTACTGGCCGCGGTTCGTGTTGTATGTCTAATTGACAAACGCCGCCGTATTGAGAAGCTATTTGTAACAAGTCGGGCGCGTACTCCCGCGCCCGCTTTGCCAAGGCTTTCGACAACGGTTGGTCTACACATGGCACTACTACGGCGTCTGCAGAGGCAGCTCGCGCTAATATCCTGTCGGCTAGGTAGTTGTAGTAGACTTCTTCAAGTATGTGATCTATAGAAACGCCGTTTGGGTCACTGCGGCATTGCCCTTTGCAAGCTATTTCAACTACGCGCGCGGCGTTTGGGTCCCAGTGGCGGAAGTTACGTATGTCTTCTTCCATTAGCCTCTTGGCGAGTTGGGGAGCTACGTGTTGAATGTAGTGCAGCGTGGGGGTGTTGTAGAGCGTTACAGTGGGGATTTTCCTATTCCGGTAGTATATAGACACTTCGTCGCCGTAGAGTTCAATTATCATTTAAATAGAGAGTTAAATAAGTTTATGAATTTTGAATTCTCTAGAGAAGACAAACTCTTTCTAGAGTCTGTAAAATCTTTCGTAGAGAGAGAAATTGCCCCCAGGTGGGTTGAGATAGACGAGGGGAAATACCCCATTGAGGAAGTGGTTGGAAAGTTGAGCAAAGCGGGGCTTTTGGGAATTCCCCTCAATTCTAAATACGGCGGTCAAGATGGCACTTTTCTACAATCTGCACTCGCAGCCGAAGCGCTGGCGTATGGAGATCCCTCTCTAGCTACAGCTGTCTACATGCTTTTGGAAACTGCGTGGCCTTACGTAGTTCAACGCCACGGGCGGGATGAGGCGAGGGAGGAAATACTGCCGGAAGTGACGGCGGGCCGGGCGTTTGTGGGAATTGCGTCCACGGAGCCGCAGGGCGGCAGCGACGTGGCTGCTCTCGTTACGAAAGCCGTGAGAGAGGGGGGAACGTGGCGGTTGTATGGAGAGAAGAGCATGGTGACGGGCGTCGCCACTGCGTTGAATCTCCCCTACGGCGGCGGTTTTGTGACAATTGTTAGAACTGGAGCTTTGGAAGAGAGACACAGAGGTCTCTCCGCAGTGTTGGCTATGGTCAAACGTCGCGGCGCGCGGGCTGGGGGGTTTACTTACAGTAATTGGGACGAGATTGGACGCCATGGTTTACCCACGAGCCGCCTCACTTTCGAGGGACTGGCGGTGGAGGAGGGTTTGCTGCTGGGTGAAGTAAATGGCGGGTTTAAAATCGCCATGGAGGGGTTTAACTTGGCGCGGACTGTCATCGGCGCTGCATCTCTGGGGGCTTCCAAATGGCTTCTCGACAGGGGGTTGGAGTGGGTTAGGCAGAGGCGTGTTTTCGACAAGCCGGTGGCTAGTTACCAAGGCGTCAGTTTCAGAGCTGCGGAGCTTTTTGCTAGACTCCAGGCCGCGCAGCTAGCTGTCTACCGAGCGGCGTGGGTAGCGGACAAGTTCTACAGTGGCGACGTGGCGTTTACAATTCACGACGTAGCTACGGCGGGCGCCATAGCTAAATACTTAGCAGTATCACTGGCGGTGGAGACGGCGTTAGAGGTAATGAAGTGGTTCGGCGGCGTGTCTTACTTCAGGGAGACAAACATCGCTAGATCGTTGTTGGGGCTTTTGTCTTACTACGTGGGGGCCGAGGGGGCTGAGAACATAATGAAATTAATCATCGCCCGCGGCGTTGTGGGTAGAGACTTCGTCTAATGAAGAGGGCGGAGGGGCTTAGACTACAGCTAGATGCAGTTACGTATCTAAAGGCGGTGAAGAGACTGATGTCTGTGACGTATAGAGATTTGTCGAGAATTTTGGAAATTCCAGAGAGCGTATTGTCGAGGTACGTCACTGGCGACATGTTGCCTTCTCTAGAGACGGCGCGGGGGATGTTGAAAACTCTCTGGGAGAGGTACCCCCCCTGGAGCGTAGTGGGGGCTAGATTCAAGACTTTCGACACGTATGTAGACATGTCTTTCGTCTCCCTGCCGGAGTTTTGGCGGCTTTACGAAATATACCTAGCCGAGAGATTCCCCGGGCTAGAGGTAGAGAGAGTGTTGACTGCCGCTGCGGATGGGATTCCGCTGGCGGTAGCCGCCGCCTCTAGGTTAGAAGTTCCGCTTGTGGTGGCTAAGCTGTACAGAGAACCCGGCGTGGAGAATTATGAATATACATACGTGAGGGAGGGGAAACCTCTCACGTTGTATGTGCCAGTTACGCAGATAGAGCGCGGCGACAGAGTATTCATCATAGACGACATTGCTAGGAGTGGGAAAACTGTGAGAGCGCTAGCTGAGTTAGCCAAGCGAGCTGGAGCCACCGTGGCGGCGGCCTCCGTGTTAGTGGCTAGGCGAGATTTATACATAGACGTGGATTTCCCAATCGACATCCTATATAGATACTGAGATTTTGTAACTAAGTTTATATATTTGCATAACGTACGTGGCATGTTTACAGTTGGAGAACTCCTCAGACGCCCTCCAGTCTCTCTCCCGGAGACTGCCACTATAAGGCAGGTGGCGGTGGAGTTGACGAAAAACAGAGTGGGTCTCGCCGTTTTGACCGCGGCGGACCGCAAGCCGGTGGCTGTGGTGTCAGAGCGAGACGTGTTGAGAGCAGTGTCGCAAAACCTAGACTTAGACGGGCCAGCTCTCTCAATTGCAAACAAACCAATCACGGTGCTAGACACAGACCCCGTGGTGTTGGCTGCGGACAAAATGCGTCGGCACAACATTAGACATGTAGTTGTGGTGAATAGGGGGGGAGACTTAGTGGGGGTTCTCTCAGTTAGAGACATCTGCTTCGAGAGAGCTATACTACTGGAGTTAGCCACCGCCGACGTGCCCACCGCTCCGTGAGAGCCGTAGCGGTAGTCTCCGGGGGGTTAGACAGTTTCTGCTACACGGCGCTGTGGCTAAAGAGGGGATACGACATACACGCCATTTCTATTCTCTATGGACAGAAAGCCCGGCGTGAGGTAGAGGCGGCGGCTGTGGTTCTCCGGCGGCTTGGCGAAGTGGCGGCAGAGAGGGGGTGGGGGAGGGTGGCGGAACATAGAGTGGTAGACTTGTCTAACTTGGGCCAACTCTGGCGGGGGACGCAATTGACAGATTTGGAGGTGGAGCGGGAGTACACACCCACGGTGGTGGTGCCGATTAGAAATGTAGTCATGTTGGCGGTGGCTTCTGCCTATGCATACAGCATAGGCGCTATGCATGTACTCATCGGCTCGCACATAGACGACGTGAAACCCAGAGAAGACACTTGGGAACCGCGCTACCCCGACTGCAGCCCCGAATGCATAGAGGCGGTCCAGACGGCGTTTAGAATATGCCACTTCCGGTCTGAGAGGAAGCTTGAGATTTGGAGTCCCTCTAGAGAGGGACTGAGGAAGCCGCAGCTCCTCAAGATTTGCCATGGCGACTTGGGAGATCTAGTGTACCAAACTTGGTCTTGCTACAGGGGGGGAGAGACACACTGCGGCATGTGCGAGAGCTGCGTGAATAGACACAGAGCTTTTCTAGAAGCCGGACTGCCGGACTGCACTCCCTACGCCAACCCCCCCGGAGGGGGCTTCGCCAAGCGTGGGGGTCTCTACATCCACTCAAATTGTGTACAACTCCGGCCTCCTTAGCCTCAACGTGGGCACTGTCTCTCTGGCTTCACGCACTAGAGAAGTGTCTAACTCCACCTCTACGTAGCGCTCTCCAGTCCCGAGGTCAACCACCACCACGCCGTAGGGGTCCACCGCTAGCGATCTACCGACGAAGCGAGACCCCCACAGAGACGACACCACTACATACATACCGTTTTCTATCGCCCTAGCGCGAGACAAAACGCGCAATGTCTCCTCCTTGAGTGGACCCCCGTACCACGCGGCTGGGACGGCGGCGAGTTCAGCCCCCCTAAGAGCGAGACTGCGGAACACTTCGGGGAATCGCAATTCGAAACACACAGCGAAAGCCACTTTGACTCCCCTCACGTCGAAAACTCTCGACAACTCCCCCCCGGCCTCCACTACTGCAGACTCTCTGTAGCTATAGGCGTCGAAGAGATGTGTCTTTCTATATGTACCCACCACCGCGCCGGAGGGGTCCACCAACGCGGTGGTGTTGTACACCCTGCCCGAGGGGCCCCTCTCCAGAAACGCCCCCGCTACGTAACCGCCGGTGATTTTCGCGAGGCGGCTCAACCTCCCAACGTAGTCCTCTAGCGTAGTTGCCCTCTCGTAGACTTCCTCCCGCCGGAGTCCAGTGGGGTCAAAGAGCGTGTACTCCGGCAGTAGTAGCAAATCTGGCCGCGAGCGGTTCAACAACTCAGCCACTCTGTCAATGTGGCCCGGCGAGATTTGCGCAATACCAACGCGCATATCTCTCAAAACAAAAAATTTAAAAAATAACACGTGCAGACTGTTGCCCCGGTAGTATAGCCAGGTTAGTATACGGCGCAGCCGGCTGAAGCGGGCCTGTCGAGCCCGTGACCCGGGTTCAAATCCCGGCCGGGGCGCTCTCGAAACAAATTCGAAAAAATTTTTAAATAGAAATTAATTGCCAATTATGGAAAAAGTCGTAGGGCCATACCTAGGGATGCAACTACCGGAAGACCTCTGCTTCAACACAGACCAGGGACAGAAATGTCTCAAAGACTACAAAGGCAAGTGGTTATTGTTGTTCAGCCACCCAGCCGATTTCACTCCAGTCTGTACTACAGAATTCGTGGCGTTTAGCCGGCGGTATGAAGAATTCAAAAAGAGAGGCGTAGAGTTGCTCGGCCTCAGCGTCGACACGAACTTCAGCCACATAGAGTGGAAGAGGCAAATTGAGAGTATGTTTAACGTAAAAGTTCCGTTCCCCATAATCGCCGACATTGACATGAAAGTGGCGTCTGTCTTCAACGCAGTGCCCCCCGGCAATAACCTCACAGTGAGAGTAGTGGCTTTGATAGACCCAGACTTGAGACTAGCGTGGTTCGCTGCGTATCCATACACCAACGGCAGAAACATCGACGAAATCATTAGAGTAATCGACGCCATTCAGTTCTCTTACAAATATGGCTACGCCACGCCAGCTGATTGGACACCAGGCAAGCCAGTGATAGTGCCCCCACCACCCACCGAGGAGCTAGCTGAAAAGAGGTTGAAAGAACAAGACGTCAATTGCAAAACTTGGTGGTTCTGCGAGAAAGACTACAACAAGATAGTTAAATAATTTTTTATTTATTTTTACTTATTTTTTTATTTAGTGTTTTTCGCTGGGGTTGACTTAGCCCTAGTTAGACCCACCGCGATAGCCGTGTTGGGGGAGTGTGAGTTAGTCACGCTAGCTTGGGCGCTCGGCGACGGCGACATTCTGCGCGTGTTGTCGCTCTGGAAGCCGCGGGTGGTGGCTATAGACGCCCCCCTCTCGACGCCGCCCGGTGGGAGGGGGTTGAGAGACGTGGAGCGTGAGTTGAGGAGACTGGGCCACCGGCTGCTGCCCCCAATGATGGGCCCCATGCGCAAGTTGACTGAGAGGGGGATGGAGCTCGCCAAGCGGATAGAGAGTGAGGTGATTGAAGTGCATCCACTCACATCTCTGAGAGCGATGGGTCTCGCCAAGAGAGAAGTGGCTCAACACTTCGGCGTGGAGTCCCCCGACTTGGTAGACGCAATTGCAGCTGCGCTGACGGCGTATGCGTACCACAGAGGTTACTACACGCGGGTGGGTCCCCTCGTGTTGCCCATCCGCCGCTTTTGTCTCTAGCCGCCGAACCTGCCGGCCGGCAGCGCCACGGCTGTCCGGCCTAGAGCTAAATCGGCGGCGGCTTTCCCCAACGCCGGGCCGTACGTCCAACCCAATCTACACGCCCCGGTGACTACCACCAACTCCCCCACTTTGTCCACTATGGGGAAGCCGTCTGGCGTGCAGGGTCGGTACCCCACAGCCATGTCGATTACTTGGAACTGCCCCACTAAACTCTCGGCGGCTTTGAGTACTCTGCCGGCTGGCTTGTGGTCTGTCGTGGCGTCTAAGTCAAACCGCCCAGTGATCTTGGTCCACTTAGCTAGCGGCACCACCGCCACCCCCCGGCTCATGTCTATGAACATCTTGCCGGCTCTGGCGGTGGTTCTGAAGCCATAGCCCTTGAGGGGAGCCACCGGCAGCCCCAACCGCCTAGCCCACCAGCCGGCGGCCACTACCACCACGTCGCCGTGCAGCGTCTTTCCCCCCTCCAACCGGACGGCGTTTGGTAGAATCTCCACAGCCTCCCCCCTCGCCACCTCTACCGACAGCTCTCTCTTCATTCTATCTATGAAATCTTCTGTGGAGAGTTTGGCTGCGTCTAGGTAAGCCACAGCCTCTCTGCCGCAGCACTCGACCACCTCCACCCTCGGCGCTAGTGGGTCTCTTTTCGCTTCTTCTAGAGCCGCTTCTGCGTCTTGCCACAGTTCGTAGAGAGGCTCTTCTGAATATTGAAAATCGTTCTTCTCCTCAGCCATAGCTCTGTAGTGCCGTCTAGAAAAATCGCCCAAATGCCTCACGGCTCCCCACATGTCGCTGGTGGGCTCTCTGCCGAGGGACTTGAGGTACGCCGCCAACCAGCGCCGGTCCCACGTCTTTATGCGGGCGTCGCCGCGGATAACCATGGCGAGGTACCTCGCTGGGTAGGACTTGACGTTAATTCTGTTTATGACGAATCGGGTGTATTCCAAAATGCCGGCAGCCGCTTTAGACCACTCGCCCAACTCTCCCCGCTCTACTAGCGTCACTTTGACGCCCTCCGCTTGGAGGAAATAGGCGGTGAACAACCCCACGATTCCCCCACCCACCACTACGGCTTTCATGAGGGAAAATTGGCATGTATATATGAGTCCTCTGCCGGCGTTGGGTGTCAACCTTCGCCGTCGCGTAGTTTTTATATCTATACTTTCTATAGATGTTATGAAGGTTCTATGGGTAGCGGCGTTGTTGATTGGAGTTGTGTTGGGGTTTCTACTCTCTCTAGCTCTACAACCTCAGCAAGCGGCGGCTGAGGCGTGTCCAGTCAGCGTAGACGCCATTAAGAAACGTGGGAAGTTAGTAGTGGGCACAGACGCCACTTGGCCACCCTGGGAGTGGATGCATGAGGGTAAGGTAGTGGGGTGGGATATAGACATTGCGCGGGAGATTGCGAAGGAGCTCGGCGTGGAGTTGGAAATTCGCGACATGAGATTCGCCGGTCTTCTAGAGGCTGTGAGAACTGGCGACGTTGATTTAGCTCTCAGCGCAATTACGTGGACCTCCGCACGGGAGAGAGTGTTGGAGTTCTCCATGCCTTATTATCTAGAGTCTATCGTGGTAGTTACTCTAGCCAACCGCCGAGTGGAGAAAGTGGAAGATCTCTACGGCAAAACTGTGGGTGTGCAAATTGGCACTACCCACGACGAGTGGGCTGGGGAGAATTTGGAAAAGACTGGCAAAGCCTCCGTGAGGCGTTATGACAAGGTGTATCCCTACATGGTGGAGGCGTTGAGGAGAGGCGACATAGACGCCATTGTGTTAGATAGATCCATCGCCGTGGCTCTCGTCAATAAGTTCCAAGACTTGAAAATCGCTTTCGAGCTGCCTGGCTCCGCTGGTTACATATCTGCCGCCATGCCTAAATGCGCTAGAGACTTGAGAATTGTAGTGAATCAAGTAATTGAGAGATTAATGCAGACGGGCGCGTTGGACGAAATCTTTAGGCGTAACTTCGAGTTGTTTCTACAACAGCAGTAAGTTTAAATAACTCCCCTTTTTTCAAATCTGTGCCAGCGCTTAGGCCAGTGAAAGAACGACCCTTCGGCAAGAGTAAGATAAGGTGTGTTAGGTGTGGAACTAGAGAAGCTGTGATTAGGAAATACGGCATTAACCTCTGTAGGCGTTGTTTTAGAGAAGTAGCGCCCCAATTGGGGTTCAAGAAGTATTATTGATATGCTCCTCGACATTCTCTCCAACGCGTTAACTACGATAAAAAACGCCGAGGTGATGGGTAAGAGACAAGTGGTTATCTGGCCAGTCAACAAATTGACTTACTACACGCTTCGAGTTCTACAGAGATATGGCTACATAGGCGAGATAGAGTACGTAGACGACGGCCGCGGTGGTAAGTACTTAGTGCAATTGTTGGGTAAGATAAACGACATTGGGACTATAAAACCTAGATATCCAGTTAGGTATAGAGAAATCCCAGAGTGGGAGCAGAAATTCCTGCCGGCTAGGCAGATCGGCATATTGGTGATTTCCACCAGCCAGGGGGTGATGTCTCACTTGGAGGCTAAAGAGAGGAAAATCGGCGGTATTCTCTTGGCGTACGTCTATTAAATTTAAATACACCTCGTTTGAGGTTGCTGTGAGGCAGCTTCCACAATCTTTAAGAAGGTTAATGCGGATTAGAGAGAAGTTGAAGAGTAAGAGGCCGGAGTTCGTGCGGATAGACCAGTGGCGTTATGTGAGAATTGAAGACAGCGGCTGGCGCAACGTGAGGTCTCTAGACAACAAAATCAGGCGGAAGTGGAAGGGGTGGCCGAAGCCAGTGGAGGTCGGCTACCGAACGCCGAGGGCGGTGAGGGGACTCCACCCAAGTGGCTACCTGGAGGCAATTGTACACAACGTCAAGCAGCTTGAGACTCTAGACCCAGCGACGCATGCGGTGAGAGTGGGCGGCGCCGTGGGTAGGAGAAAGCGCATGGAGATTGTGAAGAGAGCTAGAGAGATGGGTTTCCACGTGTTGAATCCCGGTGGCCATGACTGACGTGAAGAGATTGGCGGCTGAGATACTGGGAGTGGGTGTGAGTAGAGTGAGAATTTCGCCAGAGGCGTTAGACAAAGTAGCTGAGGTAGTGACTAGAGACGACGTGAGGGGGTTGATAGAGCAGGGTTTAGTGTGGGCCGAGCCAGAGCGGGGAGTGTCTAGGGGGCGGTGGCGCGAGAGACGTGAGAAAAAGAAGCGAGGTCGGCGGAGGGGCCACGGCAGTAGGAAGGGACCGAGGAGAGACCCAGAGGAGGTTTGGGTAGACAAAATGAGGACGTTGAGGAGGTTTTTGAATGAGTTGAAGAAATTGGGGAAGTTAGACTCGAAGACCTGGAGGCAGTTGTACTTAATGGCTAAGGGGAATTACTTCCGCGACTTGAGACACTTGAAGACATACATTAATGAACATAAATTGACTAAAGAGCCGGTGAGGTAACATGGCGAGGGGGAGTAGGTACAAAGTGCCGTTTAGACGGAGGTTGGCGGGGCTCACTAACTATCGGAAGCGGCGGAAGTTGATACTGTCTAAAAAACCGAGGTTAGTAGTGCGAAAGACCAACCGCCATATACATGCACAGATAGTGATTGCTAAACCACAAGGCGACGTGACGGTAGTGGGTTTTGACACTAGGGCACTCCAGAAATTCGGCTGGAGGGGGGACGAGAACAACACGTCTGCGGCGTATCTCCTCGGTTATTTAATTGGCCAGAAGGCGAAGGAGGTTGGGATTGGGGAGGCGGTGTTAGACATTGGCCTCCACAGACCCACCGCCGGTTGTAGAGCGTTTGCTGTGTTGAAGGGAGCTCTAGACGCCGGGCTTGAGATACCTCACGGCGAGGGGGTACTGCCAGATGACGACAGAGTGAGGGGGGTCCACGTGGCTGAATACGCCAAGCAGCTGAGAGAGCAAGATTTGGAGTTGTACAACGCCAAGTTTTCCCGCTACTTGAAGAGGGGACTCAACCCTGAGGACTTGCCGCAGCACTTCGACGAGGTGAAGAAGAAGATTAGTGAGAAAACTTTAAAAAGTGGGGCATAGAGAAATCCGCCCCGGTAGCTCAGCCTGGTCGGAGCGCCCAGGGGGAAACCCGCGCACGCCTCGTATTCTCGAGACAGCGGGAGGTCCCGGGTTCGAATCCCGGCCGGGGCTTTGGCGTTATGTATATAAATGTGGAGAGGGAGTGAAGCGTGGCGTGGGAGGTCGGTGGGGAAATTAGAGACTTAAAGACACTGGTGGCGTCTATACTTGCCCACAAGGTGACTGCAGACTTCCATGCGATTTACGCCTTGGCTGTGATGGCTAGAGACGAGTTGAAGCTAGACATTTCCATTACGCCAATCATTGTCGAAGCTGAATTGAGGGCTTTAGTTAAAGAGGGGTACGTCGCTGAGTATGTAGAGACTTCTCTCGACATGAAGCAGAGAGAGAAGAAATACATGGCGATGGACAAGTTGGCGAGTATTGCAAAACCACTCCCCCCAAAGACTCGCGCTGTGGCTAACTTTAAGTATGTAACTCCAACATTTTATGTATTCATAAATTACGGATTGTAAAATTTATAAATTTTGGCGTTGTAAAAATTATGAAGGTTGTGGTTTTACTCCTGGCGCTACTTGTACATCTGGCGTTGGCTACGGGCCCCATTAGGCTGGAGGTGGACGCCGTGTTGGTGTCGCCCATAAACACTACGAAGATTGTAGATTACGTGAAGTCTGCCCAGAGAGCTATATATATGGAGGTATATGTCTTTACATACAAACCACTAGCGGACGCGCTGGTTGACGCTGCGAAGCGGGGTGTGGAGGTGTATGTAGTGTTGTCTTCTAGAGTGTTTGGGGGTGTGCCTAAGCAAGCTAGAGAAATTGCGGCGTATCTAGAGGAGAGTGGTGTGAAAGTGTTGTGGAATGGCGATTTTCCAAATGTACACACGAAACTCTATGTAATTGACAATAGGACTGTGATAATTGGCAACATCAACCCCACCGTGGCGGGTTTTACGAAAAACAAGGGAGTCATGTTGGTGATTAGAAACGAGACGTTGGCTCGGCAGTTGGCTACCATAATTCTCAACGACTACCGCCGGACGTATCCACGTTATAGATACCCCGGCGTGTTGGTGTCGCCCATAAATTCGCAAGAGGGACTCCTCTGGATCTTTAACCAACCCGGCACTCTATACATCGCCATGGAGCAAATCTACATGGACTCCGGTTTGGTGCCCTACGTGATAGACCGCCAGGCGTATATAGTGGTGGCTAGGACAGACGCCGACATAAAGACAGCGGTAGACAGCGCAGTAGTGGCGAAGATAATTGCAGTGGGGGACTACGTCTACGTGGGCTCTATAAACATTGGCTATTACTCCATCCAGCGGAATAGAGAAGTGGGGCTACTCATCGAAAACCCCAAGTTAGCCCAGCGGATGAAGGCGCTGGTGCTACAGTGGTACAGAGAAGCCGGTGGCACTGTCGAACCGGTTGAGGCCAAGACGCCAACTCCCACAACCACGGCGCCGACAGACGTCGACACATCTGGCAAATTGGCTCTGTTGTATTGGCTCGCCGTGTTGGTGATAATAATTTTGGTAATTTTGGCGTTGAGACGCCCCCGCTAACTCACGGCGGTTAGGTTGTCTAGTGTGGATGTGCCTATCCTCACCTTGGTTGGGTCTTGCCCAGCGCCGATTGCTTCAATTATCGCTTCCGCCTGCCGCCTAGTCCTAATGCCGCCCGCCATTTTCAACCCCAGTTTGTACCCCCTCTCTCTAATGTATTTCGCCATTTCTGCCGCCCTCTCTGGAGTGGAGTGGGGTGGGTTCCCCAACCGGCTGGCGTATTCAACGTCTGGGTAGCCAGTGGAGTTTTTCACGAAGTGTGCCCCAACCTCCGCGACGATGTCTATGGCTTTTTCTCTCTCTTCTCTAGTGAGGTTTGGCTCTTCTATTATTATCTTGACGACGCGACCGGCGGCGTTGGCTACAACCGCCTCGAGGTCTCTCTTTACCTCTCTCCACATGTGACTCTTCAAGAGGGGCAGGGGGGCCACTACGTCTAGTTCATCCACGTGGCGAGCCATTTGCGCAGTCAACGCAGTCCGCACGTCGGTAGGCATGGCGCCGTGTGGAAAGTCAACCACTGTACACAACTTGACGCGGTTTAGCAAAGGCTTTACGTACCGTACGTAGACCGGCTGGACGCAGAGTGAAGCTACAGCTAACTCTTCAGCTCTCCCGGCGCCCGCCGCCACGTCCGCCAGCGTTAGATGTGGCTTGAGCAAAGCGTAGTCCACCAAGTGAAGCATATATTACCCACCCCATTTTTTAATATGCACGTCCGGGCTCACCTCTACATAAGCGGCAGAGTGCAGGGCGTTTTCTTCCGCCAATCTATGCGAGAGGTAGCCACACGGCTGGGCGTGGTGGGTTGGGTGAGGAATTTGTCCGACGGCAGAGTAGAGGCAGTGTTAGAGGGCCCCAGGGAGGCTGTGGAGAAAGTAATAGAGTGGGCGAAAGTGGGGCCGCCAGCCGCCAGAGTGGAGAGAGTAGAAGTGAAGTGGGAGGTGTACACAGGCGAATTTAGAGAATTCAAAATCTTGCCTACAGTCTGACCGCTTGTAGCTTAACGCCGCCCTCTAGACCACCCCCTGGAATACCAATCTCTCACTACCCGGAAGCCACATCGCGCCAACGACTCGCCCAGTCTGGCGGCGGAGTTCCCCTCTGTAACGCGGCGTAAGTCTCCAAGTCGTCGACGTACTCCACGTAGAGCACTTCTCCAGACTCTATTAGTTGGTACAGCCGCCGGTATAGAAACTCCTCCCACGGCGTGTTTATACATGTAGTGGAAGACCTCTACCCATGGAGTGCGGCGGCCGCCTAGTGATTGAGGCTACACTTCACTTGGCTGTAGGTCAACTCCACGTCTTCTGAAAAACGCCCACGGCGGATTTTTGCCTCTAGGGGTTTGAAAACCCCCGGCGTCTAAACACTGGTGAATTTTTTCATTATCACTGGCGCCGCCGCGCCTAGAGTTATCGCTAGTAGAGACGTGGCGAGGTCTCTCAAGTATGTCACTGTGTCTGGAGAGGGCGCCGATATGGTGCTCACGAGATATATGACGCCCAACACTATCGCTATGGGGCTCAGGATATATATCAAAATCTTGCTTCTCATGGGCAGTGGTTAGTTGAGATATTTAAGTATCTCCCGTCCTAGCGACGGTCAAATTTATATATCCATCCCATGGGGGTGCCATGGGGAAATTGACTTTGTGTACGACATTGTCCGCCTAGACGAGAAGTTGTTGCTAAACGCGCTGGCGCGGGTGGGGATATCTGTAAAACTAGTGAATTCCGAGCAAGCAATCGCCCCAGACCAACTGGGGGAGGTGGGTCTCGTGAGGGCGGCGGCTAGGTCTAGAGTGATACCGTTGGCTTTCACCTACGAACTATCCGGTGGTGTGGCTATAAATTCCGCCCAGTCGCTGGCGGTTACTCACGACAAATACCTCACGTACCTAGCGCTGAAGCGGGCTGGGGTAGCTACGCCGAGGTCACTATTGGCGTTTGGCATTGAGGGCGTTAAGACTGCCGCCGAGAGGCTGGACTTCCCCCTAGTAGTGAAACCCACAGACGGCTCTTGGGGGAGGTTCGTGAGTCTCGTGAAGTCTCTGGAGGATTTGGAGACTTTGGCGGCGCAGCGGCAAGCCATGGAGAGCGACATGCATCTATATTTACTACAAGAATACGTAGACAAACCGGGGCGAGACATTAGAGTCACCGTGGTGGGCTCAAGGGCGGTGGCGGCTATATATAGGATAAATTCTTCCGACTGGCGCACTAACACCGCCAGAGGCGGCAGAGCCGAGCCAGTGAAGATAGACCCAGAGCTCGAGGAAATCGCCGTGAGAGCACACCAAGCCGTTGGGGCGCTCTACTCCGGCATTGATGTAGTGGAGTCGGAGAGGGGGTACATGGTACTTGAGATAAATGGCGTTCCCGAATTCAAAAACGTCCAGAGAGCCACCGGCGTCGACGTGGCTGGCGAAATTGCAGAAGCGGTAAAGATTTTCATAAAGCGTTAGCGCACCGAGGGGGCGTTGTACATAAATATCTACACTCACGCCACGCCATGTCGCTAGAGGTAAAAAACCTCTCGGTAGAGAGGGGGGGCACTCTAGTGCTAGAGACCTCTTTCTCAGCCAACAGAGAATTCGTACTGGTGGTGGGGCCCAACGGAGCGGGGAAAACTACGCTCTTCCTCGCCATCTTAAACCTCCTGCCCTACAGAGGCGAGATTTGTGTAGACGGCATATGCGACCGGGGGCGGATTTACAAAATCGGCTACGTCCCCCAGCGCATAAAACCAGAGACATACGCCACAGTGTGGGAATACGTCTACCTACCGGCGAAGTTTAGGAAGAGACCCACCGACGTGGCTGCCGAGGCTTTGAGACAAGTAAACATATATCACCTTAGAGACAGACCCCTCTCCGCCCTCTCCGGGGGAGAGTTGCAGAGAGCCGCGATCGCCAGAGCGCTGGCGGCCGGGGGGGACGTGTTGTTGCTAGACGAACCCCTCTCCAACGTAGATCCACAAGGCCGGTTGGAGTTGGTAAATCTACTGTGGGAGTTGAAGAGAGGCAAGACTATACTGATGACTTCTCACGAGTTGACGCTCCCAACCGCCCTGGCGGATAAGATACTTCTCGTAAACCGCCGCACTTTTGCATATGGCCCCCCAGGCGAGGTGCTGCGGGAGGAAGTCATGAGGCAGATATACAAATTCGTCAAGATAGTAAACACGCCATATGGCTATGTCTGCGTCACCGAAGACTTCGCTCACCCACATTGAGTTGGCGGCAGTCGCTCTGACGACTGCGGCGGTTGTCTACACATACCTAACTACCCCGTACCTCTTCTGGCCGCTGACCGCGGCGCTGTTGGCAGCCGCGGCGCTGGCGGCACACAGCCCCATGGCTGTCAGCCGGCGGATGACGTTTCTAGCTCACGCGCAGGCTCACACTATCCTGACCGCGGCGCTGTTGGCGGCGCTAGTGGCAATCCCACTGGGAC
This sequence comes from uncultured Thermoproteales archaeon, assembly GCA_938027595.1. Classification (GTDB taxonomy): domain Archaea; phylum Thermoproteota; class Thermoprotei; order Thermoproteales; family Thermoproteaceae; genus Pyrobaculum. The sequence goes on along the minus strand of CALJAK010000017.1, from coordinate 9,422 downwards.
TCCCGTCTCTGGGGTATGTGCTGGCCGTCTTGCTGGCGGCGGTTGGGTTAAACCTCTCCGTGACGGCGGTAGCCAAATTGGGTTATAGAGAAGACGTAGCCACTGGGATTGTCATGTCTTTCCAACTATCGGCGTCTGTAGCTCTATTGCACCTACTGAGGACGCACTACGCGGCGTGGGTAGATCCACTGTCTCTAATCACTGGCGAGTATCTCTTCGTCACTTGGCGAGATGTGGCAATCATGGCGCCCTTCGTGGCGGTCTCTATGGTGTTCCCCCTGGCGTTTCACAAGAAGTATCTCTACACCGCGTTGGATATGCACTACGCCCAGTCTCTAGGCATTAGAGTGCGGCTATACGACGTGGCGTTTGTGACGTCAATGTCCACAGCGGTGGCTGGCGGTGTGTACACACTGGGCGCTCTCATGCCGTCGGTGTTGTTAGTGCTACCGGGCGCCATCGCCTCTAGACACAACCTCACTAGACAACTCCCCACTTCGATATCCATAGCGTTGTTATCCACCTCGGCGGCGCACTTCCTCTACACTCTACTGCCGTGGCTCTGGCCCACGGCGGCGCTTGGCTTGACGTTACTAGTGGCGTTTTTCGCCACAAAACAAATATATAGACAATAGACAAAATAGACATGCGCCTCTGGCTCGCCGCAGTGTTGTTGGCGGCTCTAGCGGCGGCGGGGACTTTGACAGACCACTTCTCCACCCCCCCGCTGGAGATATGGGTCATTAGGATAGACCAGTGGCTCTTCTGCACAAACTACGGCGTGACTATACAGATAAAGGCAATGGAACCCATCACTGTAAACAAAGTAGAGGTTGTGGTCAAATTCTTCCAGGAAGATACGTTAACAGTCACGACGCAAAAACGAACTTTCGCCGGCTTCACGTTAACCACGGGAGAGATAAAACAATTACCCACTACATTTAACTACTGCCCCCAAGTGACGATCGACCCACTCATTTTGCTAGAGATATTCATATTATATCGAAACAACACCGTTTGGGCATATCAATACTACATAGGTAGAGTACTCCCAGCCACATATCAAGACCTCATGAGGCAAATCGCGTCTCTGAGGCAGACTGTGGAAAATTTAAAGACAGAAGTGGATAGACTCAACAACCAAATTAGAGAACTCCGGAACAGACTGGCGGAGAGAGAGCCAGATAAGTCAACTAACTACACAACTAACCGCCGCAAATAGAGACGTGGAAAACATGAGAATCACCATACAACAACTATCCGCCGAGAGAGACAACTTGAGGAAACAACTAGAGGAGACGAGACAAACCAGAGCATCGCTGGAGGCGCAGTTAGCCGAAACACAGAGACAGTTAACCGAAACACAGAAGCGATTAGCCGACGCCAGCAGCCGGTTGGAGAAACTGGGGGCCGACTACGGCGAAGCTCAGAAGACAATCGCCAAACTCCAGACTCAGTTGGCGGATTTGCAGAGTCAGTACGAACAATTGAAAAAAGCCGAGGCGGAACTCAGAGATAGATATCTCACTCTCGTCGCGGATTACAACAGACTAGAGGGGCAGTACGCCCAGTTGTCTAGAGCATATGGCGAGTTGCAGGCAGAGAAGCAGTTGCTTTCTAGCAAATACGCCGAGCTCAACACTGGCTTCACTTGGATAGTTAACCTCGCCACTGCGTTAGGCATAGCGTTGATTTTCGCAATAGCTCTAATACTCACTAGAAGACGCCAACCGACGGCGAAACCCGGCGAAGTGAAAACGGGCGAAGTGAAGACGTTAGTCGTCAACGACGTTCGGGAAGCCAAGTCTCGAGAAGTTAAGTGGCCACCGACAAGGGAATAGAGTGTTTTTTTCTTTCTTCTCTGGTCTTTTGCTCGGCTACAGCCTGGCGGTGCCACCTGGGCCAATGAATGCGTTGATTGCGGCGTGGTCGTTGAAGAGTTTCCGCCATGGCTTCTCTGTGGGCGCCGGCGCTATGACTGCCGACTTTGTCTTAATGCTCGCGACGTTGGCTCTCTACACGGCCCTATCGCAATTGTCGCCAACGGCGTTTAGGCCGTTCTTCCTGGCGGGCGGGTTGTTCTTCCTCTACCTGGCGTACAAGATAGCTCGCGCAACTCCACCGACGAGCAGCGGCGGAGCCGCCGAGAGTCCCCTACGCGGTTACCTCCTGGGGCTAGGGCTGGGGTTCGTGAATCCCTATCAAGTGGGGTGGTGGATGACGGCTGGACTCAGCTCAATTGCGCAATTCGGCTTGGAGTGGGCGGCGGGGCTTTTTCTCGCCATTTTGACTTGGATCACGTCGTTTCCAGCAGCGGTTAGAGCCGGCTGGAGACTCAGCGACAGGTGGACGTGGGTTGTCATAAAGACCTTCTCAGTGGTGGTGCTGGCGGTTTTTGGGTTGTACTTCCTCTACCGGGCGTGGTGAAGCCAGAACTCTGCGTAAAGTGCCGGGGTGGCAAATACCTATGCGGATTGTCTCACTGCCCCCTACTCGTGAGGCATTACGTGAAGACCGCCAGCTCCAGAGAGCTGTATGGCTCTAGCCCACCCACGGTTTTCGTCACTAGACGCGGCGTTGTGAAGCCGGCGGCGCCGCCTGAGGTGGGCGACACTTCGCATTACGAAACGCCGCAAGTTTGGCTTGAGATGCCGATAGAGCGCTTCTTGGCAATGCGCCTCTCGCTCCTATACGGCGCGGTGAAAGACGCCAGGCGGCTGCAGGAGCTGCAGTTGTTAGCGCTGTCGCAGAGGCCAGTGGAGGTGGAGATGTACTTCAAAAAACTCCCCACCGGCGTGCAGTTCAACGAGTACACGCCACCCACGGGCCCCACGGCTCCCCTCCGGCGGTTTAAACTAGCCGGCGAGCCGAAACTGCCGAAAGCCGCCGAGAGACTCCACGGCGACTACCACGCCAAAGCGGGGACAGCCATAGTCGAAATGTATCGAGCTGGGCTAGACGTGTCTTACATAACTAGAGCTCTCAGCGTGGGGACGCTCGGAGTCAAGCGGCGTCTCGTGCCGACTAGGTGGGCAATCACAGCGGTAGACAAAACACTGTCAGATTGGCTAGTGGACAAAGTGAAAAAACTCCCGGAAATAAACGAATATTACCTCTACGCCAGGAGGACGACGGGGAATCTCTTTCTAGCCATACTCGCCCCGGGGGCGTGGGCGTATGAATGGGGAGAGGCGTTTGAGCCCAACACCGTTTGGAACCCCGGCGGGGCGCTGGAGGTGGCTACAGATTTCGAACTCTACCGTGGGCGGAGTGATTATCCAGAAATAGGTGGGTGTTACTACGCCGCTCGGCTGGCGGCCGCCGAGGCGTTATACGCCATGGGTCGACAAGCGGCGGTAGTGATTTGGCGGGAGGTGTACACTGGCTTCACGACGCCGGTCGGCGTCTGGTGGGTGAGAGAAAACGCGAGAGCGATGTTTAGAGAGAAGCCAGTGAAGCTAGACACGCTAGAGGAGGCGCTGGAGGCTGCGTCGTACATATTGAAAACGCCGCTGGACGTTTGGCTAAAGGCGTCTAGATTAATACCCGTGCTCAAGAGCAGTCTATTTCCTCGCCACGGCTACTAACACGGGAAACCTCCTCTCCACAGCTACGTCGAATTTCTGCCCCAACGCCTCTTCCATACACCGCTTTGTGCAGCCGTGACTCCCCACTAGCGGCATTCTCTCTAAATCTACCTCTATCACTATAAAAACGCCGCCTGGCTTGAGAACTCTATACACCTCGCCCACGGAAGGCTCATGCGGCCCCCAGTGGTGCATAGTGAAGAGCGCCAAAGCCCCGTCAAACACCTCTCCCCTTGCCGGCAGCGCGAAGCTGACCCCAGCCACAGACACCCCCGGCGCTCGCTTCGCGGCGTATTTCAACATAGGCGGCGACGCGTCTACCCCCAGCGCGGAGTAGCCAGATTTTTCCAGTAGCTTCAACAAAGCCCCCACGCCCGGGCCGATCTCCAGCACGAAGCTGCCGGGTTTGACGTGTCGCTTTAGTATCTTCAACGCCAAGCCATACGCCCAGTTGAAGATCCCCAGAGAGACTAGAAAGTTGTAGAAATTCGAGCCACGCTTGTCGAAAGTCTCGATCTCCACACATGCCTCCACGTGTGGGTATATAACTTTGGCGGTGTATTTATATCTAGAACTCCTCTCCTCCATGAAGCTCTTCATTGTGTCAAACCGCCTGCCGGTCACCGTGGTTGAAGAGGGGGGGAGGTTTGTAGTTAGGGAGGCGGTGGGTGGCCTCGCCACGGCTGTCAAGTCTTTTCTAAAAGCCACGGAGGGGGGTAGGCGGTTGGGTTTCGACGAGGTGGTGTGGGTGGGTTGGTCGGGCTTGAGAGCTGAGGTGGAGACTGGAGAAGTCAAGTCTAGACTTGGAGAGATGGGGCTCGTCCCCGTCTCGCTCAGCGCCGAGGAGATTTCGTTGTTTTACGACGGCTTCTGCAACGCCACACTCTGGCCCCTCTTCCACAACTTCACTGTTTACACCCAATTCGACGTCAAGTATTGGGACACCTACGTGAAAGTGAATCAGAAATAAGCCGAGGTTGTGGCGTCGCTAGCTGAAGCCGGCGACTTCGTCTGGGTACACGACTACCACCTCACGCTAGTGCCCAGCGCATTGCGCGAGTTGGCGCCAGAGACCGCTGTCGGTTTCTTTCTCCACATTCCCTTCCCCCCGGCTGAGGTGTTTCAATTAATGCCGCCGTCTTGGAGAAACGCCATTCTAGACGGAATGCTAGCGGCGGATTTAGTGGGGTTCCACATACATGAGTATGTAAATAATTTTCTGAGGAGCGTCGCCAAGTTTCTAGGCCTCCGCACGGAAGCCGGCGTGATATACCTGGGCGGTAGAAAGACGCGGGTGGCTGCCTTCCCCATTGGGATAGATTTCGACTTTTTCCACAACTCTTCCCAAATGCCAGAGGTGGCTAGACAAATCGAGGAGTTGAAACTACGGCTGAGGGGACTCAAGGTAGTGTTCTCCATAGATAGGCTAGACTACACCAAAGGCGTGTTGAACCGGCTGCAGGCTTGGGAGCGGTTTCTGCGAGAGCGGCCCGAGTGGCGGAGGCGGGTGGCGTTTGTGCTAGTGGTAGTGCCCTCCCGGACGGGTGTGGCTCAGTACGACGCCATGCGGCGGGAGATTGAGAGAACTGTGGGGCGGATAAACGGCGAATTTGGCGAAGTGGATTGGGTGCCGGTGGTCTACATCTCTAGATTTATCCCAACGCCTACTCTACTAGCGCTCTACAACGTGGCTGACGTGGCGTTGATAACTCCACTAAAAGACGGGATGAATCTCGTAGCTAAGGAGTACGTAGCGTCTAGGCGAGATTGCAGCGGCGTGCTTATATTAAGCGAGACAGCCGGCGCTGCGCATGAACTGTACGAAGCGCTAGTGGTGAACCCCAACGACGAGAGGGGAGTGGCCAACGCCATAGCCACCGCGTTGGAGATGGATAGAGAAGAACAATGCATGCGAATTAGCCAAATGCAGGAGAAACTCAAGATAAACAATGTGGTGAAGTGGGCTGTGGATTTCATTCACGCTCTTTCTCTCTCCCGCGGCGAGGCGACCGCCGGAGACTCCGCCAAGCAGTTAGACGTAGACGAGCTCGTCAATAAGTTCGCCACTTCGGCTAGGAGGTTGATTCTCCTCGATTACGACGGCACTCTACTGCCGCACTACCCCCACGCTTACCAAGCCGTGCCAGACCGGCAGTTGCTAGAGCTACTGGCGAAATTGGCGGGCTTGTCCACCGTGGCTGTGTTGAGTGGCAGAACTAGAGAATTTCTAGAAGCTTGGATGGGGCACTTGCCTATATACCTAGTGGCGGAACACGGGGCGTACATCAGAGAGGGGGGCGAGTAGCGCCGGCTGGTGCCCTTCGACGCCGGCTGGAGGGAGGCAGTTAGGAGAGTCATGGAGGAATTCACAACCACCACGCCGGGGTCTTACATAGAAGAGAAGGAATCCACACTGGCGTGGCACTATAGAAATGTGGAGCCCCACGTGGGCGAGGCGGTGGCTAACCGCCTGGCTGAAGCACTCGCCGGCATTCTGTCCGGCACCACCGCGGTGGTGGTGCGCGGGAAGAAAGTGATCGAAGTCAAGCCGGCGGGGGTGAACAAAGGCGCCGCCGCTAGGTATTTGGCAGAGAAAACCGCGGCGGATTTCATCCTCGCCGCTGGCGACGACGCCACGGACGAAGACGTGTTTAAAGCTCTCGGGCCAGACGCCTACACAATCAAAGTCGGCCGGGGGGAGACCTCGGCAAAATTCCGCGTCTCCACATGTAGAAAACTCAGAGAAGTGCTGGCTAAGTTAACTTCTCTACAATAACTCTGGCGAGGTTAACCGCCGACAGACTCTTCGCCTTCTCGCGGGCTTTCTTACCCATCTCTTCTCTCACCTCCCGCCTCTCCCGCAGCGTCTTGACCCACCTAGCCACAGTAACGACGTCGTCTGGATTTCTGAGACGTATGCCGTCCACGCCGTCTGACACGTGGCAAGAAGAGCGGGAGTTAGGCGAGGCGGCTACAGGCACCCCGCCATATAGAAACTCCAACGTCCTCAACCCAGCCGGCTCGTAGTAAGACAAGTCCACCCCGGCGAGGGTGGACTTCATCAACTCAGCCAACTCAGCCAACTCCACCCCCCTCTTGAACACAATGGGACTGTCTTCAAGCCTCTCGGCAGCGTCTCCGTCGCCCACTACCACTAACGTGACGTCTCTAAGCACCTCAGCCAACTTGAGAAGTCCCCTAACATTTTTCTCCTCCTCCACCGGCCCCACGTACGTCACCACGTCCCCCAACTTGGCGGGAGTTTGGTCCATGGCTTCGGCTAGTTGGGGATCGACGAGGCTCTTACTCTCCAAAATCTTGCCCGGGGGGGCGAATTTCCTCAACTCGCTCACTTCCTCTACGCATGTGGCTATGACCAAATCGACGCTCTTCGCCACAGTCGGCAAGTGGAAAGCGCTCCACATGACTCGCGCCGCGGTGTCTATGGGCCGCCAAACCGCCCTCCTCATGTAAAACGGTAGGTAGACATAGGCAGTTTTCCTCACCCCCTCCCCAGCGGCAGCTAGAGACTTCTTCACAGAAATCCACGCAGCCGCCTCCTCGGGGCCATTCCAAAAGCTGGACACCAACACCACCACGTCTAGTTGATAATCCTCCTCCAAACGTTGGAGTACCTTGGAGAAACTCCTAAAGTTAACCACCGCCGGCGGCAATATATCCAGAAAATCCAAAAAGCTTAAACTTGTTCTGTCGTTACATTTCGTCAACGCATCCAAGCGCGCCCCGCCGTGGACATATAGCGCTACCTCTCGTCCGAACAACCGCTTTAGACACTCGTGAAATACTGCGGCTAATGCGCTGCGGTGTGAACACAACGACATTGAACTACTAGCCGCAGCGCTCTTTGACAATCGGCGTAAACTCTCCCTAGGGAGGTCGACTCCAGAGCCCGAGACTCGCCGCTGTCCAGCACTCCTACACTGTGAGACCCCACGTCAGACCTTGGCGAGAGGCACGTAAACCCCGGGAGCAGCTACACCCACGCCGACTCCAACCCCCGCTCCAACCTCTACTCTACTTCCAGAGGCGGGCACCCGAGCCGAAAAACGGCTCGAGCCTTCGGTTTTGAACACACCGCATGCACGACGGGGTTCTTTACGACTCCGGTCACGCTTAACCAGTTATGCTAACCCCTAGAATCTGATGACTTTTCTTATTTCACTTAGTTTGAAACCTGCCTCTAGGAGGGCGTAGATTGCTAAGGTGTATCTTGAGCCTAACTTTCCCTCGTTGGGTGGGAAGTTTACGTCTTCTTGGAGTGCGAGCCATTTGAGCGTCGCTAGGAATTCCCTAACCTCGTTCCTCAACCCCTCGTCTAAGTTGTTGAAGTATCTTGACACGACTCTCTCAACTCCCCACTTCGTACGAGTTTGATCGCTATCGTGCATTCGTCGAAATCCTCACATCTACGATTAAGCTCCACACAAGCTTTCGCCGAGTTGTCGTGAGCTGGGACGTAGATTCATTAAAACCCCGCCTGCGGTGTACCAAACGTAGAAGTCGTACTCAGACTTGCCATGCGGTGTTCTAAATGATAATTTTATACTTAACACACACTTTAAGGTATGAGTATGATCAGGTTTTGGAGAGATACTATCCCAGTGTGGAAAGCATTTGTGATGGTGATTGTCATGCTATCATACTTGCTATAGTTGGGGGTACATTTGCGGTGTATAAGATGATGACTGGGCTTGGAAGTGTTGAGATCGATAAGGATAAAACTGTGAATCTAGCCCCCCACAATGTGTATGAACTCTCCTTTCCTACTCCATTCGCGGGCTATATCATAGTAGAATTCACTGCAACCGGAGGAGTATACTTCTTGATAGGGAGTAGCAACACCATTCCACCCATCTACGCACGATATCCCCCCATGCCGCCGGATACAGCTACTTCAGGGAAATTCATAATCCCAGTAACTAGGGGCAGAACATACGTCCATATCGTGAACCCCTCACCATATTCTGGGGTAACAGTAACGTATACGATCACATACGTCTCTTGAAAATAACCAATTAAGGATCGCACGCTTTTCGCATATCTCGAGCCCGGGATCCCTACCTCTTTGGGAACATAAACGTATAAACTACGCGGGTTTGTATAACAATTGTAAAACAACGCAAACTATACAACATCCCCTTTAAGAGATATGCGTTTAACTACACGTCTATATTACACCTAAGCATAAGCTATCTGGAGAATCAGATATCGACGTTATACTACAAAAACCATCAATTACCACTCCCGAAATTAACGACACAAACCCTTATTCCTTTATCTTTACAATAATTTTCATAGTCTTATCACAGTTTAAAAGCCCCTTGATATATTTCTTACATTGACAGCATTACTCCTAACGCTCTCGCTCGAGAGACCAGGCTTTGGGAGTTTATATTCGAAAAACACCAGCCCATAATAAGCGTCTATCCTGCCATAATGTTTCGTTACGAAATTATCGAAAAATTCGACTTTATATTCTTGTTCCGAGCTTGAAATGCCCAAAGGTTTCCACGCGTACTCTTTTAAAATTTCTTCAATCTTATTTCTAAAATTATATTCATTATACTCGGGCCTCCCAAATCTAAGTTCGAACTCTCTAGCCTTCTCGAATATTATATTCCTTAATTCACGTAAGTCGACTTTGAGCATCGCCTTATCTATTGCCACACAATCTTCACAACCTAAACTTAATATAGATATTATGTATCTATCCCCACTGGCATAAACCATCTTCTCTTAACGCCTCCCCCAGTCTGCACGTGTATATCTTCTCCGCATCTGCGTTCGAATAAGTCGTTTTGTATGTAAAGGGGC
>CALJAK010000016.1 GCA_938027595.1 uncultured Thermoproteales archaeon | reverse complement strand
ACCTGGATTTACGTCAAGTGAAGATAAAGCTCTAACGTCTCTAGCGTCTCTAGTATTTTTTCGTGATGTTATCTAAGAGCCGAAGTTATGTATTTAACTCTCATACCCCGGCGAATAGTATTATGCTCTCCGTTGTGAAAGCTAAAGCTACGCCGAGGGTGAGGGCGGTCCAGAATTTAGGACTTGAAACACCGCCTAGTTTAGCTAATGCGCCTAAATTTACGTGCAACAGAGCGTATACAATAGAGGCGTTGGCTACTGTGTTCAACACGGCGAGGAAAAGTTCGTCTAAAACCCCCACGTAATAAATCGATGCGCCAGCTACAGCCGGCAAACCGGCGAGGAGAGATAAATACACTAAAAACGGTAGTCTTACCACAACTCCGCGGTCTGTGAGGAGCGGGCCAGCTATGGCGAAGCCCTCTGTGGCGTTGTGTATCGCAAAGCCGATAGTGAAGAGCAGCGCCGATCCAACAGCCCCAGTGAGTAGACTGGCGGCGATGGCGAAGCCCTCTCCCACGTTGTGAATTCCAAAAGCCACCGCAATTATAGAAGCCACAGCTAGCGACTGTCTCCAACCGCCTCTAATGGCAATTTTCTCCACTTTAGTTAAGACTAGAAAAGTAGCTAAGAACGCAGCTGTTGTGACGACTGAAGTTGTGATGAATTCTATTGCGGTCTCCCACCTCGCTAGACTTTCTACATATTCAGCTACCAAAAGTCCGGTCTCCAGCGCTAGATATGCCAAAACTCCGCCTGCGAATGCTTGGAGCGCGCCTAGGAGAGAGTCGTTTAGTCGTCTTTTTGCGTAGTACATGGCCAACACCCCAATTAACACTGTTATGCCAGCGACGAAACCATACACCAGTGGAGTTAGATCTTTCATGGTTTATTCAAGTGAATTATGTTTTTGAATATTAACATTGTTAATATTTTCAAAAAGAACTAGATTCTACTTGTAACACTGTTGGCATAAGACTCTCAACAAAAATATATACATCACGCATTTGTATGCTATGACGTGGGTTAAAGTGGGGACAGCCGTAGCTCTAGTGTTAAGTATCGTTGCTCTATCTGCCGTGTTGTACTTCATATATCTACCCAAACCTTCCCCCCTACCGCCTCCCCCAGTGCCGAAGATCGTGGTTGTGCCGATAGACTTTGCGTTAGATAGACCTCAAGTAGATTGGTTAGTCCAAAACTTAACTAAACTATCTCAGAGAGACGACGTAGTGGGGTTGATACTTCTCGTCAACTCGCCCGGCGGTACTGTATCTGCTACAGAAATGTTATATTCAACTCTGTTGAGTATAAACAAAACCAAATATACCGTAGTGGCGGGGCTCGCCGCGTCTGGAGCGTATTACATCTCAGTAGCTACTGAAAAAATTTACGCATCTCCCTCGAGTTGGGTGGGGAGCATCGGCGTAATTGCAATAATGTGGCCAGAGAATTATTTCTACGAAATCCCGGATTATCTCTACACCACCGGACCACTCAAGTACTACGGGAGAGAACTCCTCGATTATTACAACGACGTAGAGAAAATCAGGATAAATTTCGTCAACGCGGTGTTAAAGGGGAGAGGGGAAAAAATAAAAACAGACCCCAGAATTTTCGAAACTGCCGCTATGTTTACTGCAGTAGAGGCTTTACAACTGGGGCTTATAGATGAGGTGGGGAGTGTTTTAGACGCCGCGAGAGAAATGGCTGAGAAACTCAATCTCAAAAACTACAGTCTTGTATATTTGGGAGACTTAGCCAGAGACGGCGGTAGAAAGCTAGACGTCAAAACGTTGTTAAGTAGAGAAACAATACCGATGTTGTATATCCTCCCAACTGCGATAGAGTGGAATTTCCAAATGGACAATGTGAAGAATGTGACAGACGCCAAGCCCAGAGATTCTATGGGTAAGCCTTACGTAGTTCTCGACATGGCTCACCAGAATTTGATACCCAGTAGTTTCTTAGAAGTTCTGCGAGCGGAGTTGGCTACAGTTGGGTATGCATTACTGCCGGCGACTACGGAATATGAACTCTCTGAATTACTCAAAAACGCCAGCGGTTGTATAATAGTAAACCCAGTGACTCCCTTCTCTAAAACTGGCGTTTCGGCAGTGGTAAACGCCACGAAGAGAGGAGTTAAAGTACTCTACTTCTACGACATGAGAGCGAGTGGTGTTATAGCTATAGGGCTCTGGCGATATGTAGTGCCTTATTCAGCAATAGCGCCGTATGATCCACTCTTAATGTATTTCAACATGTCGGGTCTACGGTCTGTCTACAACTACACCACTGGGGCAACTACACACATAGAAAATTGGCAATTCGTAATAGTGCATCCCAACAATTGGAGTTTGTTAAACGGCGTTTCTAAACTAGTTTTGTTTAGCCCGTCTGCAGTCTCCACAAACGCGCCGCACAAGCTGGAAGTCGCTGGATACGTCTTCGGATACGGAGAGGGAATTTACACAGTAGCGGCGCAAGTGGGTAACTTTACATTTGTGGGTTCGGTGAGGTCGTTCACTCCTTACTTCATCACTTTAGGCGATAATAGTAAGTTTTTCAAAAATTTAGTGAGTTGGCTAACGAGCTAGCCGCGTGGTCTGTACAAAAGCCGAATTCTATCCCCAACTCTCTTCAACACGAGAAATTTGTCCACCATGGGACATGTGCAGTAAATGAGAAAACTTTCTCCATCTTCTAACTTAATGGCTTCGTGAAATACGTGAAAAGTTTTTGCAAAAGAGACAACTCCACTACCTTCATACCTAATTTGTGGAAAAGTCAATATACTGCCCCTCTACCAACTCTTCCTCCACTAGCTTGATCTTTTGAAATTCCACAAAACTCTGGCAAGGGCTCCCCCTCTAGACCCAGAGCCGTCAGTACGTCACTTCTATATTCCATAATCTAGATATGTACATTTGAGCGTGGGAGAGCGCGTTAAGCGGAGTGACGCGCTGCGGTGGCGTTGGTTGCCGATGTGGCGCTTATTCTGTCACTAAGTCTTTGATTACTTGCTCCGAGACTGGCTCTATATAGATTTCGTTTGTGCCTAAGTCGGATAGTTTTGTGTTACACGCCAGTTTGGGCTTGCCGTTTATCTTCACGGCGCAGATGCCGCATACTCCCATTCTACAGGCGTATCTAAAAGCCACTGTCCCGTCTAGATCTTCTCTTATTGTTATAAGTACGTCGAGTATTGAAGTGTTGGGATCTGTGTCAATTATGTATTTCTGGAAATAACGCATGCCGCTTTGGCTTCGTCTTATGTGAATTACGTATCTCATCAGTACGCCCTAATTTCCGGCGGCCACATGTTTATATCTACATCTATCCAAGACACGCCGTAGGCGTTGCCAGTTTTGAACGCAATGCTGTGCAGCAGCCACCTCCTGTCGTCTCGCTGTGGATATTCTACCATGTAGTGAGCCCCCCGGGATTCTTTCCTAAAAAACGCCGCGAGTAACATCACGTAGGCAGTGGGGAACATGCCGTCTAACTCGATCAACTCACGTAACTCCATGTTGTAGATTCGACTCACGTCGTGGACGTTCAAACTCAACGACATGAGTTTTGTCAATTTAGTGATGCCCTCGGCCAGGGTGGACTCACTTCTGAAAACACCTGCGCTCTGGTGCATGATTGTCTGCAGCGCAGACTTCACGGCGGCTGGAGAGTGACCACCCGTCTCTTTACGTCCCAGTTTGTAGAATATCCGGTTTTCCTCTTCCTCAAGTATTGCGCCAAGTCCCCCACCCAACTCTGCCTCAAGAGCATATTTTGCTGCTTGTTCTCCAGTTAGTCTTCCCCAGACTGCGCATTCGCTTAGTGAGTTGGAGCCTAAGCGGTTTGCTCCGTGGACGCTCACGGCGGCGGCTTCTCCAGCAGCCCACAACCCCCTAACCCACACGCCGTCTGCAGTCAACACACGACCATAGAGATCAGTATGTATCCCACCCATGACGTAATGTACAGCGGGCGCTACTGGAATTAACTCGCTGAATGGGTCAACGCCGGCGTAAGTCTTCGCCAACTCCACCAATAGGGGGAGTCTCTGTTCTACTACTCTCTTGTCTAAATGCCTAATGTCTAGCCCCACGTAGCACAACTCACCTTTCTGAAAGCCGCGGCCGGCTTTGCATTCTTGAATGATAGCTCTGGATATTATGTCGCGTGGGGCTAGTTCCATTTTTTGGGGGGCGTATCGTTTCATGAATCTCTCGCCTTCTCTATTCACTAAGTATCCCCCCTCTCCCCTCGCCGCTTCGCTCACTAAAATACCACTGGGAAC
>CALJAK010000015.1 GCA_938027595.1 uncultured Thermoproteales archaeon | reverse complement strand
GTTCCCAGTGGTATTTTAGTGAGCGAAGCGGCGAGGGGAGAGGGGGGATACTTAGTGAATAGAGAAGGCGAGAGATTCATGAAACGATACGCCCCCCAAAAAATGGAACTAGCCCCACGCGACATAATATCCAGAGCTATCTTCATCGAGTGTCAAGAGGGGAGGGGAATTAGACACGAGTCTGGCATGTGTCACGTAAACCTAGACCTCAGACATCTGGGCGAGGAGAAGATAAACAAGAGAATTCCGTTCATAAGAGAGTTGGGGCATAAATACGCTGGAATCGACGCGCTGTCTGAACCACTACCTGTGGCGCCGGCTGTGCATTACACCATGGGTGGGATACATACTGATCTCTATGGTCGTGTGTTGACTGCAGACGGTGTGTGGGTTAGGGGGTTGTGGGCTGCTGGAGAAGCCGCCGCCGTGAGCGTCCACGGAGCAAACCGCTTAGGCTCCAACTCACTAAGCGAGTGCGCAGTCTGGGGAAGACTAACTGGAGAACAAGCAGCAAAATACGTCCTTGAAAATCCGCCGCGGTCGCTCGATAGCGACGTGGTGGAGTTAGCCAAGAGAGAAGAAGCGCGCGTCTTCGACAGACTACTGCATAAGGAAGTGAACGCATGGTCTCCTCACGAAGTCAAGCGCAGACTGAATGACATCATGGAGGAACACTTCGGCCCCTTTAGACATGGGTCTCTCATGAGCGAGGGATTAACCAAGTTGAAGAAGTTGAGAGAAGTCTCCATGAGAGTTGAAGACGGAAGTAGAGTATACAACCAGAACTTAAAAGACGCTCTTGAGGTGGAGGGGATGGTAGACTTGGCAATCGCTCTGGGGGTGGGGGCATTGGCGAGGAGAGAGTCTAGAGGTGCACACTTCAGACTGGACTTCCAGAAGAGAGACGACGAGAGTTGGCTTAAACACACCATCGCGTACCTCCACGGAGGAGAGATGAAAATTAAGTATACAGTTGTGAAAATAACCAAGTGGAAGCCAGAGGAGAGGAGGTATTGACATGACTCTAAAAGTAAAGATAAAGAGATACAGCGGCGGCAAGAGTTGGTGGCATGAGTACACAGTGGAGTCCCCGTCGGAAAAAGAGACTGTGTTAGACATCTTGATGAAAATTAGAGAACAAGACCCAACTCTCGCAGTTAGATACAGCTGCCGTATGGCTATATGTGGCTCTTGTGGCATGGTGATAAACAACATACCTAGACTGGCTTGCCAGACTCTATTGAAGGAGGTGGGCGGCGAGTTAGTTATAGAGCCCATGTGGAACCACCGTGTGATAAAGGACTTGGTGGTAGACTTGGAGCCGGACTTTGAGAAAGTGAAAATCACAAAGCCATACATAATTAGAGACGTTAGAGAAATTTATGAAAGCGAGAGAGAATTTGGACAGAAACCGGAGGAGTTGGAGAAGTATTACAACTTCGCGTATTGCATCCAGTGCGGTTTGTGTATGGCCGCCTGTCCCATATTGGGTTCAAACGAAAAATTCTTGGGCCCCATGGCGTTGAATGCGGTTTATAGATGGAGCGCCGACAGTAGAGACTTGGGTTGGAGCGTTAGGCGGGACGTTATAGATAGCGAAGACGGGTTGTGGCCTTGTCACTTGGCGTACACATGTAGCGCCGTGTGTCCCCGCGGCGTCGACCCTGGGTACTCTACCCAGTTACTCAAAAGCGCAGTGTTGAGACGTAAGAAGAGGCTATGAGGTCGGGGAGGGGAGTTGGGGAGTGGTTCAGGTGGTTGAACATTGAGCGGTTATATTTCTTAATCCACAGACTCACGGCGATTTATCTAGTTCTATACATATTCCCACGGCCCTACTTAGTGCTTCTACATGGGTCTTGGGAAGAAGCGCTAAAGTTAGACATGACTCCGCTGGGTAGAGTTCTAGCTGCGTTGTTCATATTCGCCATATTGTTTCACGGGATAAACGGCTTGAGAATTGTACTTATAGAACTGGGGGTTGTGAGGGGGTGGCCTCTCCGCGATCCAGTGAAGCCAAAACCGGCGCTTAGAGTCTCTAAGACAAACATGGCGCTCATGGCGTTAACTATTCTAGTGACTGTGGTGGGCACCGCTTTGGGTATTTACTTAGTAATATACGGAGCTGAGACTTGGCCATGAGAGCCAGCGTCGAGCGTTTGATTTTGATAGTCGGTGCGTTTATTATGATTGTTGGAATGCCCGCCGTGATATTGGCAGCCGTAGCTCTGGGCAAAATAACAATTGAAGATATGTTGTCCACAAATCCGCTGGTGATTATACCTTACGCCTTTGTCAAAATCGGCTGGGGACTTCTGTGGGCTATCGTCGCGGTAGATTGGGTAATTCACGGATCTCACGGAATGAGGAGAATACTTGGAGAACTCATAAAGTCTGAGGGGGGGAGGAAAGTGGCGAGTTATCTAATTGACGCGATAATGGTTATAACTACAGTAGTTATGTTTTACGTACTGGTGTTTGTGCCTTAGTGATGTGAGCTGGTATTTCAGAATTGTGAAGAGAGACACCTGAGCTGACTAATCTACTCTAGGCGCAATTATCGTGACGAACCTCCCCGTGGAAAATTCGTGAGTCAACTTGGCGGGGCTCCCGTCCGACAATTCGACACGCGTTTTTTTAGATATTGACTTCAATTTGTCCACTATGCTCAACGCCTCCACGCTGTATTTCGCCGAGGCAGACGCCTCGGTGTACACGTCGACTAAGTCAAGGCCTAGCTCCACCTCCATAGCCTTGCCCCCCTCGCTTTCGCTTTTGAAAACTACGCCGTTTGGAGACGTCTCGATCTGAACCCAGTCTGCCACATCGCCAGCCATGGACAAGACGTCGGAGAACATCTCAGACTCAATCTCAAACGCGGCGTCGAAAGAAGTGGACAACTCCGGCATCTCTTCCTCTACGGCAGTCACAATGGGAAACGAAAACCGCCTCACGAGCCCCGCCTCCCGCCCCCTCTTGGTGTATATATAGAGCGAAAATCTATTTCTCTCTCTGTCTACCTCCAGCTCCAGTTTTTCTGTAGCGCCAATGCGTTTTATCACGTCTTTGATCGTGGTAAATATAAGCCCCACTTTTGTCTCTTCCTCTACTACATAATCCTCCAAACTGGTGGAGTAAAACTCGAGGTCGAACATTATGGTCTTCGTGGGGTCAAGCGCCTTTAGGAAAATACCGTCGCGAGAGAAATACAGCGACGCCTCTGGCAAATTCTTCACTAACGTTTCAAAGACGTACCTAGGCTCCTTCCCCTTGGGGAATAACACTCTTACACTCATGTACTCCCCAAGACTTATGTATATATAGTTACTGCATATATTACGATGTGAAGAAAACCCCGATCGCAGAAATGTGACGAGTGGTATTACGACAGATATTTTCTCAACTCCTCCAATAGGGCAGGTATGATTTCTTTGTAATCCCCAACAACGGCGTAATCCGCGTTTTTCATAATCGGCGCGTTTGGGTCTGGGTTTATGGCTATTATGGTCTTGCTCTCCATGACTCCCATTATGTGTTGTATGGCGCCACTGACGCCCACAGCTATGTACACTTTTGGTCTTATCGTCTTGCCAGTCTGCCCAATCTGTCTACTGTGCGGAACCCACCCAGCCCGCACAGCCATTAGAGAAGCGCCCACGGTGCCCCCCAACAGCTTGGCTAACTCCGCCAATAGCTTAAACCCCTCGCCAGAGCCAAGTCCCCTCCCCCCGGCAACCACCACTTCCGAAGACTCCACTGGGGGCAAGTCCACGTCTATCTCCACTCTCCTCTCTCTAGCCAACAGTCTAGTCTTCCTCTCCACCTCCACTCTCTCTACAACAATCTCACCCACTCTCCCCACGTCTCTAGGTGGTTTTGGAAACACGCCGGGTCTCACGCTAGCCATCTGCGGACGTCTATGCGGAGTCTTGATGATAGCCAACTGAGTGCCTCCAAAAGTCGGTCTTATCTGGTGCAGATCTCGAGTTTGCGGCTCTACATCTAACGCGGTGCAATCCGCCGTTATTCCAGTGGTTAGACTGTTAGCTATGTACGCAGCGAGCTCCCGCCCCCTCTTGGTAGCGCCAATGAGAAAAATCTCCGGCTTGTACTTCTGCACCACTGTGGCGATCGCCTTCGCGTACTCCACCGGCGTGTATGTCTCTAGCTCTGGGTTCTCTATCAACACCACTCTATCAGCGCCGTGGTAAATAGCCTCTTGAGCCAACTCTCTGCCGGCAGCCACCAGAACTGCCCCCACCTCAACCCCACCCAACTTCGCCGCCAGTTCCCTAGCCTTGCCCAAAAGCTCCAACCCAACGTCTTTCAACTTATGTCCATCTCTCTCTAGATATACCCAAACGCCGTTGTATAAACTCTTGTCTATTGGAGGCCAGAGACTGCACATACCACCCCAAGCTCTCTCAAGACTTCAGCCACTTTCTTCGCCACCTCGCCGGGAGCTCCACTTATGACTATCCTCTTTCTCGGCGGGTACGCCGCCGGCGACATGCCCACAACCATTGTGGGACTCCCACGTAAACCTACACAATCTTGATCCAGCCCCAACTTGCTGTTGTCTACTATCTGCAGATGCTCTCTCGCGGTTAACTTGCGGGAGAGCTTCACTTCTCTCGGAATTTGAGAACTTCTGAGGACAGAAATCACCGCGGGCATTTTCAATTCATAAACCTCGTCAACGCCCTCGTCTTCGAGAAAGCGCTTAGCTATGAGTGTCCTTCCCCTAACTTCGGCGTTGTACACGTAGTAGAGGTAAGGCACTCCAAGCCAACTGGCTGTTTGTGCGCCTATGTGAGCAGTAGTGCTGTCTATCGTCTCTTCGCCAGTCACTACCAAGTCGAAGTCAGGCACGTATTTCTCTATAGTCTTAGCCAAGACGTGGGCAGTGGCCCAAGTGTCCGCTCCGGCGAATGCTCTGTCTGAGGCAAGTATCGCCCTATCTACACCCATGCCAATCAAACTTTCCAACGCAAGTATGCCGGTGGGTGGCGCCATAGATATAGCTACGACCTCCCCCCCGTATCTATCTCTCATCTCAAGTGCGAACTCCACGGCGTCTCTGTCCCAAACGTTAGCCGTCAACGGCACTCCCTCTCTAACTAAAGTGCCGGTTTTTGGATCTATCCTTATGGCAGAAGACAACGGCACCGCTGCCTTTGTCAACACTACGAACTTCATGTGAATCTGTACCAAACCCCCATGCCGGATCTTGGGTAATTCCACTCAATTGCGCCGTGTGGACACACCACTCTGCAAGTGCCACACTCTAGACAAGCCTCGGTGCTTAAGACAAGGTAATCACCTTGTTGTACATAACACTTAGCTGGACACATGTATGTACATGGCTTCTTTTCGCAATGTCTACATTTTTCTGGGTCTTTGATCACTATATGGGGTTTATGTATGTCTACATCCCACGCGTTGGCGTTGAGCCTCTCCTCGATAGTAAAATACTTCATATGTTGCGGACTGCCCTAGCCATATATATAAGTAGTTTGAATAAACTGACGTTAGTCTCTTTCGACGTCTCGCGCAACGCCTCAAACAAAGTCCTGTGTTTATCGTCAATTGTAAAATATCTATTCACAACGCCAGTTGCAAAGATGGGTAAGTCTCTAAACAACGTCTCGTCGCCGAGAATTCTATCCACATTTCTAAACTTCTCCAATTGTGGATAGATAAAGCTAGATTTGAGTTTCTTTTCATATATAGAGAGAGCCTCCGCCGATGGGTCTCCGGATTCTCTTATGGCCTCAGCCGCCAGAACGCCGGAAGCCACTGCGAAATCCACCCCCCTGATCAACACCCCCGTGTGGAGTAGGAAACCCGCCGCGTCGCCCACGATTAGCAAGCCGTCGTAGTGAAATTTCGGAGGAGCCATGTTTATGCCAACTACTGGAGTCATGCGAGCTCCATACTCCAGTAACATAGCGCCACGTACGTAAGGCGCTACGTACGGGTGTAGCCTCAGTTTCTCCACCAAGTCATACACCGGCGTCTTTAACTTATCCCAACTCTTTAGATACATCACTACACCTATCGCTACGGAGTCTCTATAGGTGTATAGAAAACCGCCGCCCGGCAAATACTCCGTCGGATAACCGGCAAACGTCCAAGCTAACCCCTCCTCTTCGCCGAGTCCAAACCGCTCCTCCAGGAGTTTCCTACTTTCAAACTTTAACACTTCCTTAACCCCCACCGCGACGGTTTCGGGCTTTAGTCTTTCCACAATCCCAGCTCTCTCCAACAACAATCTGTTGACGCCCTCCGCGTCTATCACGTAATCTGCTCTCAGAAAATCCGAGCCGGACTTAACGCCCACAAATCTACCCCTCTCGTCTCTAGCCAGTTGGTCTACGGTAATTTCTGTCACGATCTGCGCCCCAGCGTCTCGCGAAAGTCTAGCCAGCCAAGACGTGAAAGACACCAGGGGAGTGACGAAACTCCCCCTCTCCGTAGTGGTTTCAAGAGTGACTGCCTTATCTTCAGTGAGGAAAGTGACTAGCTCTCTAGTCACCCACCTGTCTATAGCTGCCTTGCGGAATTCCGGTAGGTATTTGTCGAGCCAATGTGTGTAAACACGGCCTCCATACATCGCCTTGGAGCCGGGCTCCCTCCCCCGCTCCAGCACTACTACTCTAAAACCGGCAGAGGCTAATTTGTACGCGGCCGCAAGGCCAGCGGGACCGCCCCCCACAACGGCCACGTCGAATTTCATACAACATTGCACAGTTAGATAAATATATATAGATTTCGACAAATTGAGAATAGTTATGTTTAAAAGTAGAAATTAAGAAATCGATATGAACGTAGTAATTAAGTACTTCTCTGCAATACGCGACGTCACTAAGAAAGTGAGAGAAGAAGTGGAAGTATCCGAGGGCGTCACGCTCTCTCAATTGCTTGATTGGTTCTTCAAAACTTACCCAGAGGCAAACTCATTCAGAGAGGAGATACTCATTTTAGTCAACGGTAGAGTAGTGGAGGGCAGTTATCAATTGAAAAACGGCGATGAGATAGCCGTAATGCCCCCAGTGAGTGGGGGAGGCGTCATTAACAAACCCATAGACATAGATAGAGAAGTAAGAGAAATAATTGAAAAAACCGCGCCGAGTGGGGGCGGGGGGTTGGTGATTTTCGTGGGGTACGTCAAGGGTAGTGTAGATGGGGCAGCAGTGTCGGCGTTAGATTACGAAGCTTACGAGCCGTACGCATCTGAAAAAATTAGAGAAATCGAGAAGTGGGCGAAGTCCATTGGGGGAGTTCTAGACGTCAGAATCTACCACCTAACCGGCTCGCTGAAGCCGGGCGACCACACGTTGTACATTTTCGTGTCTGCCGACAGTCGCGAGGTGGCGTTTAGAGTGGCTAGAGAAACTCTGGAGCGAGTTAAACGTGAGGTGCCGATATTCAAATTAGAGCGACGAGAGGACGGCAATTATTGGGTAATAGGCGACGGGAGGCGAGTTAAAAGTCCTCAACTCTGAAGGGAGAGTCCTCTACGTCTACAATGCCCTCTATCTCTGAGACGTATTGGTTATGACTCATCTTGACTACTATGTTAACTACGTATCCACTCTTGGTGACTATGCTACTCCTCCCCCTGCCGAACTCCACGTCTAAAATCTCCTCACCCATCGCCTCCAGTTGTTTAGACACTCTGTGGACTAAACTCCATAGAAATACCAACGCAACGTTTACGTTGTTTGTCTTAATTTCTATAGGTTTCACCAACGCCTCGGCGAGGAAGTCTCCAACTTCTCTACTCAACTCTGGGTTTGTAGACTCAACTAACATGTACACCCGCAGTTTGTGGAAAGACTTCAGCTTTTCCCCTACTTGCACTGGGAGTATTCTAGGTAAATAAGTATTTATACATCTCTCCAGTGCAGAGTGTGGATTATCAACTGTATTACGAAACTATCCCCACGGGCGTCGATGGACTCGATTCAATAATTGGAGGGGGATTCATCAGAGGCAGGACGTATTTGATATCAGGCGAGACGGGCACCGCCAAGAGTCTAACGGCGTTAACTTTCTTGATACAAGGTGCCTTGAAATACGGAGAGCCCGGAATTTACGTCTCTGTAGACGAGACTTATGAACAATTCGTAGAGGGCGCCAGGAGGTTTGGTTGGGACATAGAATATCTAAGGGGGCGGGGGTTGATTGAAATTCTAGTACCAGAGATGGACATAGTGGATCGCATTAGGCGCAAAGACCCCACTGCTATTGCTCAATCGCTAGTGGCCTCCATTCGTGAATATGTGGCTTCTCTAAACGCTCAGAGGCTCGTTATTGACCCCATAGCGCCGTTAGTGTCTATGGATAAAGACGTGCAAGTGCTCAGAGAATACATCAGAGTGTTGGTGATGAGCATAGAGCGGGAAGTGGGGACTACAAACATAATAACCACAGAGATTCCCTCCGGCTCTGGAGCTATTAGTAGATACGGCGTGGAGGAGTTTCTAGCTACTGGAGTATTCATACTTGGCATAGCTAAAGCGTTAGATGGTACGTTCAAACGGGTTCTCTTCGTGAGAAAAATGCGGTGGAGTCCAGTGCATCCGGGTATTTATGAGATAGAAATTGTTCCAAAAGTCGGCATTGTGGTTAAGAACCAGATAAGAGAACGTATGGTGCCCGTGACGTATTTACCCACGTTATAGTCAGAGGGTTCTCATCTTCATCAATCAGCACATCCCGTCATCTCCACGAGACTTACGACGTTGTTATATATGTTCTTTGGACTGCTGCCGGACGTGCGGCGTTGCTCAACGTCGCTGATAGCTTTGGCTGATTTTCACACTTCTCATGGTTTCTTTCAACATACTCCCAAAGGTAGTGTATTTAAGTTATTGAGATATATCGCTATGTTGAAGTTGTTCTGTGGATACATGTGTCGTACACTGGCGCCAGTTGAGGTACGTAGTGGAGTGTACCCCCTCCTCACTTCTGAGTATCGCCGTGAAAATCGCAGAAGTAGAACGGTTGAATTACCACATTGTATACAAACAGATCATAAATGACTTAGAGGGGGGATATAGAGACGCCAAGAGAGTTGTGGAAGACCTCTTCTCTGCCAAATTTGAAAATTTTTAAATAAAACATTCGAGAGCGGCATGGCTTCAATCTTCGGCGAGCAGCTTCCCAAAACTAGCCGAGTGGAGTACGTCGGCGATGTGCCAATAGTTGAAGAGTGTCCAAGAGATTTAAAGAGTATAGATGGCGAATCTATACTGTTGTTCGGCAAGTGGAACTACGACGTGACAGTTAGAGACCCCAGTTTGAGGAGATATATTTGTCTAAAGCCAATATATCTCCCACACACAGAGGGACGACACCAAAGCCGCAAGTTTGGAAAAACGCAAATACCCATCGTAGAGCGGTTGATAAATTTAATGATGCGCCCCGGGAGGAATGCTGGAAAGAAACATAAAGCCTACGGCATTGTGAAGCGGACGTTTGAAATACTGCACTACAAGTCTGGAAAAAACCCACTGCAAGTGTATATCGACGCCATAATAAACACAGCCCCGAGAGAAGAAGTCACGAGAATTATCATGGGTGGTATTGCATATACAGTGTCGGTAGACGTATCGCCCCAGAGACGTTTAGATTTAGCTCTCCGCTGGCTTGCAGAGGGAGCTAGGATGTGTTCATTCAACAACCCAAAACCCATCGAGGAGTGTCTAGCTGATGAGATAATGGCCGCGGCTGCGGGAGATCCAAAGAGCTACGCTGTGAGAAAACGCGAAGAGCTAGAGCGTATAGCTGCTGCATCCCGCTAACTGTTTTAAACTATTGTACAAATCCCCCACATGGCTGAGTTGTTTTGGTTTGAGAAGTATAGGCCTAGGAGTTTTGGGGAGGTGGTGGGGCTTGAGGAGGTTAAGTTTAGGCTTTTGGAGTTTGTGAAGAGTGGTGCGCTTCCTCATTTGCTTTTCTATGGTCCTCCCGGCACTGG
>CALJAK010000014.1 GCA_938027595.1 uncultured Thermoproteales archaeon | reverse complement strand
AATTATGAGTAGGAGTAGGTGGTCTTCCTGCGGCGGCCTCAACCCGCCTATGAAACTGACCCAACTGTGCGGCGGGTCGAGTCCAAATGTGTACGCCACAGCTCTAGTCAACGGCACTTGTGTAACTAACGCTCCATATAGGGCAAACTGCACAACCCACAACACTGCGAAAAGCGCCGACGCGATGTAGACAGGCATTTTCAAATCTGAAAAGGGCTTTGTCCCGAATTTCCACAAATGTTGAGAGAAGCGCGTAAGTTGTACGAGACTAGCTTCACGACAAACGGCGTTTTGTTAACTAAGTTCATGGACGAAATACTAGAAGCCAGCGTAGACGTAATCGCCGTGACGTTCGCCGGAGCGAAGCCAGAGACACACGACAGATTAGAGTGGGGAATCCACACGCCGTGATGGTGCAGAACTACAGAACTTTCTTAGAGAGAGCGAAGAAAGAAGGGCGGAAGCCACACGCCGTAGCTATATACATGATGTTGCGAGACACCGTGAGAGAACTCCCCGACTTCATAGAACTAGCCGCCGAGATTGGAGTTGACGAAGTTAGATTGTCAAACCTCACCTACATACCCCATCCCGACCTTCGGAGTTGGAAAACGTTTTCTCAATTCTTCCAGCCAGAGCCGCCGTACGTAACCACCGCCGTGGAGAAAGCTAGAGAGAAAGCAATACAACACGGCATAAAACTGACACACAGGTGATTCACGCCAGTGGAACACGTAGAGTGTCCAGAATCCCCCACCACAACGCTCTACATAGACGCGAGGGGAGACGTAACTCCGTGTCCATACCTCGCGTTGTCTTACATAAGGTGTTTTGAGCGCTGTGAAAAAACACCCAAAGTGACGTTCGGCAACCTCTACGTACAGAGCTTGGGGGAGGTTTTGAAGAACGAGAAATATCGAGAATTCACAAGTAGGTTTAGACAACGGCGGCAGTTACAAGAAACGCCACCTCCCGACGAATGCGTTAATTGCTACCGCCTCTATTGGATTTAGAATATAATTAAATACATTGTACCATAGATATACATATTCTAGAGAAAATGAGGAATTAAGTATATAAATCATAAATGGGGGGAGGTCATGCAGAAGAAGAGCGTTGTAATTGTCGGCGGCGGCGCTGGCGGCTCGTTTGTAGCGAATAAGTTGGCATATAAATCTTTCGAAATGGTGAAAAAAGGCGAGTTGGAAATTACGTTGATTGAGCCGTCGGACCGCATTGTTTACCAACCCGGCTTCCTCTACGTACCATTTAGAGAATTGCCTCAAGACGTCATGTTCAGAAGCGCCAAGAAGCTATACCACCCGTTAGTCAAACACGTGCCTAAAGCGGCTGCGAAAATAGACATCAAAGAGAAGAAAGTAACCACCGCAGACGGAAGGGTGTACCCCTACGACTATTTGGTAGTGGCCACCGGCTCTGAAATTGTGACTACCCACTTCCCCGGCTTTAAGAAAACGTGGCACACGCTTTGGAATTACGAGGGGGCCAAGGCGTTGAAGGAGGCACTACGGCAATTCACCAAGGGGACTTTAGTATTCAGCGTCGCCTCCACCCCGTACAAATGCCCCGTGGCGCCGTACGAATTCGTATTCATGTACGACGACTATCTCATGTCCACTGGACTCAAGAAAGACGTGAAAATTGTCCTCACACACGTAGCGCCGCATTTACACGCACAGCCAAACGTCAACAAATTCCTCACCAAAGAATTAGAAAACCGCGGAATTAAGTTCTACACAAAGTTCGAAATAAGCGAAATCAAAGAAGGCGAGGTAGTGGGGCCAGAGAGACTCAAAGCAGATTTCATAATCGCCGTGCCTAAACACAAACCAGCAGACGTAGTGACAAACTCCGGCTTAGTAGACCAAAGCGGGTGGACACCAGTAGATAAACACACGTTACAAATCCAAGGCGGCTCCGGCGTTGAGTACGCAATTGGAGACACCACAAACCTGGGCGTGCCGAAGGCAGGCGCAGTCGCCCACTTCCAGTCGGAAGTTGCAGCCGCCAGAATTTATGAAGACATTACATACGGACGTGCAGACAGCGTATACAACGGCCGCGTTATGTGCTTCGTCATGACCGGGCTAGAGGAAGGCACACAAGTCTCTTGGAATTACAACACGACAGCTCTATATCCACCCACGCCCAACAAATTCTACGGCTACCTCAAAGAGTTAGCCAACAACTCAATGTGGAGCGCCATGAGGTGTGGGCTATGAGCGAAATAGAAGAAAAACTACTCAAAGCACTAGAAAACCCAAGAACACAAGAAGCGCTATTAGAAATCGTCGAAAAACTGCCAACAGTAAGAGACGTAGTTAGAGCACTAGCAGACTTCAAAGTAAGCGGCGTACTCGACGACATGATAAACCTAGCCTTCACAACACGCTTCCTAACAGAGGGACTACTCACAAAAGACCTCATGGAAAGAGTAGGCAAACTACAAGAAGTGGCATTCACGGCAGGCGGAAACCTAGCACAAGACCCAGCGAAATTAGACTGCCTAACCAACGCCATAGCCATGGCAGACGCAA
>CALJAK010000013.1 GCA_938027595.1 uncultured Thermoproteales archaeon | reverse complement strand
TCTTATCAACCCGAGAAACTCGTCATAATCCTTAAACAAATTGGGATAATCAAAAGGCGCGTTGAAATAAGGAGGCGACGTCACTACTAAATGAACTGAGCCGTCTGGAAGCTCTCTCATATTTCTACTATCGCCGAAAATTATCATGTTTTTACCCCCCATCATTTAAAAACACTTGTTCTGCTTATATATTCAATATCAATATCTACAACATGACTCAAAATTAAAATTAATATGTACACCACTGCGGCGAGTTTGGAGCGGCCGAGTGCAGTTTTCTGGCTCGCAGAGTGGTGTGAAGTCTGCGTTGTGCCGCATCTGTTTTATATATCTAGCGAATGTGGAATATGGAGTTGAAGTTGGGTAGAGTGGCGGTGGTTTTGACTGTTGGCGATATTACGGCTGTGGAGACTGACGTCGTTGTAAACGCAGCGAACTCGTTGTTGGAACACGGTGGGGGAGTGGCGGGGGCTATCGTGAGGAGAGGCGGGGAGGTGATTCAGATCGAGAGCCGGGAGTGGGTTAGGCGCTATGGTCCAGTGCCAGTGGGGGGTGTGGCGGTGACTTCGGCGGGTCGTTTGAGTGCTAAGTATGTAATACACGCAGTGGGACCCCGCTGTGGCGTGGAGCCAGTGGAGAAGTTGTATGAAGCTGTCAGAAATGCGTTGGTCAAAGCTGATGAACTCGGCGCGAGGAGCATTGCCATGCCGGCGATAAGCACTGGGGTTTTTGGTTGTCCGTATGACCAGGCGGCTTTCCAAATGGCCAACGCCATAAAGACCACGGCGCCGGGTCTCAAAAACGTGGAGAGAGTGTTAGTGGTGTTGTACGGCGGGGAGGCTTTCCAAGTCTTTTCGGAAGTGTTTAGAGAAGTGTTCGCCACGGGGCGTTAATCATTTTTATACTTCAAAAAGTGTGTGTGGATTTCCCCCTAGTTGTGTATCTACATAGCTGCCCCAACTGCGGTGGGGCTATAACTTCGGATAGATTAGCCGCGGGGTTGCCCTGCGCCGACTGTCTGCCGGACCCCCCGGCGGGGGTCTCCCTAGGGGGGGTAATCAAGACTTTGAGCAAGAGGGGGAAGTTGGGGGAGTTGGCTTGGGTAAAGAAATATCTAAGGGACTACGGAGAATTCTCCACTTTCTTTGTGAAACTTGTGGGATTCGAGATGTGGGGGGCGCAGAGGCTTTGGGCTAGGCGCTTTGTGCGGGGGAAGAGTTTCGCCATAGTGGCGCCCACTGGCTCTGGGAAGACTACGTTCATACTAGCTGCCGCTCTCTACACAGCCAGGCGGGGGGGCCGGGTGTTGTTAGTTTTTCCAACTTCGGCACTTGCGCAGCAAGTGTACAAGAGGTTGGTTAATTACGTCGAGAGAGTGGGGTTGAAAGTGCGGCTTTTGGCTTTCCACTCTCTACTGTCTGAGGGCGAGAGGCAAGCCGCTCTCGAGGCGGTGGAGAGTGGAAATTTCGACGTTCTTGTCGTCACTTCGGCTTTCCTCCCCAGGAGGTTTGAGTTGTTGGCTAGGCACAGGTACAGTCTTGTGGCTGTCGACGACGTAGATAGCGTTTTGAGAGCCACTAGCCGCAATGTGGATAGGATTCTAAAACTACTGGGGGTGTCGGACGAAGTGCTGAAGTTGGCGCTGGAGGCTGTAGATTTGGCGAAACAACTGAGGCGGGCTGAGGCTGCGGGCGACTGGGAGGGGGCTGGGCAGTTGGCGAAGAAGTTAGACGAGGCGAGAGACAAATTGAGAGAATCCGTGAAGAGTTTGGAACTGGGGCAGTTTATGGCCTCCGGCGCTTTGGCCAAGGCCAGGAGGACTACTAGACTTATGCTCTTTAGAGAAATTCTCGGCTTCGACGTGGGGGGTCGGGCTGAGGGGTTGCGGAACGTGGTGGATTTGTACACAGAAGCTAGAGACGTAGTGAGACAAACGACGGAGCTCGTCAAGAGATTGGGGCCGGGGGGCATTATATACGTGCAAGATAGAGAATTGGGGATGGCTATAGCCAAGGAGGTGGGTGACCACTTCCTCAAGCCGAGGCGTGGGGTCTTGGAGAAGTTTGAGAGAGGCGAGTTGATGGCTTTGGTGGGTTTGGCGTCGCCGCGTTCTGCGTTAGTCAGAGGCATTGACCTACCCCACGTGATTAGGTACGTGATTTTCGTGGGTGTGCCCAAGTACAAGTTTAGAGTTAGAGTAGAGGAATTCTCAATAGCGGCTTACCTCACTTTCCTCTATAACGTCAGACCGCTGCTGTCTGGCGACGATAAGTACAAAGCCGACAGACTCATTGGTCAATTGAAGCGTTTGGCTCCCCACGGCCAGGCTGTGCTAGACGCCGTCAAGAAAGCCAGCGGGGGAGGGGAGTTGACATCTTTTGAAAAACACGCGGCGGAGGTGGCGAAGTCGGCGGTGGAGTTCGTTGGGAGACTCCTCGAGCGGGAGGACTTGAGGAGCGCCATTGAGAACTCTACTGAGATTGAGTTGAGTTATGTCGATGGTGAACTCTACGTCTTGGTGCCGGACGTCACTACGTACATACAGGGTAGTGGTAGGACTTCTAGACTATACGCCGGGGGGTTGACTCGCGGTTTGAGTGTGGTGCTGGTGGACAGTTGGAAAGTCTTCAACGCCCTCAAGCGAGAGTTGAGGCTGAGGTTTGACGAAGCCGACTTCAAGCGGTTGGAGGAGGTGGATTTGGAGTCTATCCTCGCCGAGGTGGATAGAGACCGGAGGGCAGTGAGGGAGGTGATGGAGGGTAGAGCCACAGCCGCGAGAATTGACCTCATGAAGACTGTGCTCATGGTGGTGGAGTCCCCCACCAAGGCTAGAACTATCGCCAACTTCTTCGGCCGCCCCAGTCTCTTCGTCACAGAGGGGCTGCCGGTGTATGAAGTGTCTACGGGCGATGCAGTTTTGATGATCACCTCCTCCCTTGGGCACATATTCGAATTACCCACTTCACTCCGGCGTGTGGACGAGAAGCAGCGGGAAACGTTGTCTCGGTGGTTCCCCAGCTTTAAGCTGGGGGATTACGACGGGGAGATTTACGCAGTTTTAAACCACCGCGACGTTTTTGTGCCAGTGTACAACAAAATTTGGAGATGCCGCGATGGTGTGTACGTAGACGACGTGGACGTCCCGCCGGATTGCAAACCTCTAGACGTTTTGTCTGCCATTAGAAACATGGCGGTGGAGGTAGACGCAGTGTTGATAGGGACAGACCCAGATTCGGAGGGTGAGAAAATCGCTTTCGATATATATCTAGGTCTGCGTCCATACGTCTCTGACATAAAGCGGGTGGAGTTCCACGAAGTGACTAAGCGAGCTATCTCAACCGCCTTGGCTAACCCCAGGTATGTAGACCCCCGGTTAGTCAAGGCGCAGATAGTTAGGAGAGTTGAAGACAGGTGGGTGGGGTTTGGACTTAGCAAAATCCTCCAACAGACGTACGAGAGGCAGAATTTGTCCGCCGGCCGTGTACAAACGCCAGTGTTGGGTTGGATTGTGAAGACTTATGAAGAGTCTATAGCTAATAGACAACATGCGGTAGATCTCCAGATAGACGGCTTGGAGCTCAGGTTACAACTGCCAGACGAGGCGTTCAAAAAATTGAAGAGTTTAGGTAAGTTGCGGATTTCCCCCGGCGGCGTGGAGGAGAGAGAAGTGAACCCACCGCCGCCTTACACTACTGACGAACTTCTCCGAGACGCGGTGAGAGTTTTGGGGATGTCCGCCGAGTTCGCCATGCGCATCGCGCAGGACTTGTTCGAGAGTGGACTCATCACGTACCACCGTACAGACAGCACTAGAGTGTCAAACGTCGGCGTCGCCGTGGCTAGAGAGTACATAACCAAAGTTTTCGGGGGGGAGGTCTTCAAACCCAGGCCGTGGGGCGAGGAGGGGGCGCACGAAGCCATCAGACCCACTAGAGCGATAGATGTCGAAGAGTTGAGGGGGCTTGTAAACGCCGGCGTGATCCAGCTGGCCATACGCCTCACCCCCAGTCACTACAGACTGTACGACTTGATTTTCAGGCGGTTTATAGCTAGCCAGATGAACCCCAGCCGCGTCAAAGTGAGTAGATACGCCCTGGAGATAAACGGTTTTGTCCAGCCACTGGAGAGAGTTATAGACGTGATGGAGTTGGGGTTTCAGTCTATCTACCAAGTGGCGCGTGTAGAGCCGCCGCTGCCCACTGGGGAAGTCGCCGTGGAGATAAAACGCCACAGAACAGTGCGGAGGGCGCTGTCGCAAGCAGACGTGTTAACTCTAATGAGAGAGAGGGGGATAGGGAGACCCAGTACATACGCCAGAATTTTGGAAGTGTTGGCTAGGCGGTATTACGTCTACGTCGTTGGGAGGAGCAAACTCATGATACCCACCAAGTTGGGGAGAGAGGTGTATAGATTTCTAGAGAGAGAATTCAAGCCGTTGGTAGACGAGGAGAGGACGCGGCTTGTGGAGTGGTACATGGACCAAATTGAGCAAGACAAGAGCAAATATGAAGAAGTACTGCGCGACCTCTTCCGCGAGTTTGTAGAAACGGTATATCAACGCTCTAAGTAAATGCCGGGCTTCAGTGGGAGAGCCACTCGTTTCTTCCCACCCAAATCCGGCGCCGCTTCGTCGTCGAATTTGTATACCTCCAGAGCTGCGGAGAGCGTTTTCTCTAAATGCGGTTTGTAAGACTGCAAAGTGGCAAACTCGTCGAAATTCTCCACTCTCTCCAAGAGCGACCTAACCTCCTCGCCGAGAGTTTTCACTAACTCAGCCACTCTCTTGGCGACAGCCGGCGGTGCCCCCGCCTCGATGGCGGACTTCACGCCCCCCAGAGCCGCCTTGACCCAGTGGAAGTTGGGATTTACGTACAAAACCACGCGCCTCACGCCGCCGTGGAAAGTGGGGATGTTCTTCACGTCCTCCACCACCATGTCTACATATCTCTTCGCCAAAAGCGCCGAGTGGTCCACCGGTAGCTCGACCCACGGCGTTGTGGCTACGAACCCCCCACCGCCGAGTAACGTCCAGAGTTCTTGCGCAATGTGCGGCACCACTGGCTCCATAGCCACTACCCACGCCCTGGCCGCCTCCACAGCTAATTTGGAGGGGCTCTCCACCGCGGTTAGGTATTGGTCAAACAACGCCTTGGCGTTGTACAACACCTCCACAGCCGCCTGCCTCACTCTCACTCTCTCGTAAGCTTCTCTCGCCCGCCGGAGGAGGAGTCCCACTTCCGAAACTAACCAGTGGTCTATCCAACTATCTCTATCCACCGAGTGAGTCAACCTCTGCACTGTGTTGTATATGGCTAACAACTGTTGCGCATTCCGCCTGGCCTCCACATCTCTGAAATCCAAGTCTTGGTCCACCTCCGCGGCGACCGCCAGCGTAGCTCGCAGTGGGTCGGCTCCGTAGATCTCCACAGCTCTGTCTAGAGGCAAGACGTTCCGCTCAGACTTAGACATCTTCTTCCCCTCCCGCAGCACCCAGCCGTTAGCCACAATCGCCTTGGGCCACTTCTCTCTGGGGAATATAGCCGCGTGGTTGAAGAGAAAGAACGTGAGGTGGTTGGGTATGAGGTCTTTGCCAGAGTTTCTAGAGTCTAGGGGATACCACGTCTCGAACTCTTCTCTAATGCTGTGGAGCACCTCCGGCGGAGTTGCTCCCTGGTTCGCTTGCCCCAGGAAGACGTAGTCCCAGAAGTCTTTAGTTAATTGGTCAGCCGAAATGCCGTATTGCCTAATTTTCTTTATCACAGTGTAGAACGCCATGTATATAGTGGAGTCGCTGAGACTCTCCACAATCCACCCCCCACCCCAGGGCAGTGGGGTGCCCAACCCCCGGCTGCGGGCGCACGCGCGTTTGTCTAGCCAGTCAATTGTAGCTGCGAATTGGGCCTTAGCTTCGCTCGGCACCACGGCGATTTCGCTCAACAGCTGCTTCACTTTCTCTTTCCAAGCGGAGTCGCCGTAGTTTATGAACCACTGGTCTTCCAGCAGCTTCACCACTATCTCAGTGCCACATCTGCAATACACCGGCTTGTTCATGACGTCGTACATCACACCGCCGAGGCCAGCTTCAGTCAACCAACGTTGGATGAAGTCTCTGCCCTCTCTCACTGACCTCCCGGCGAAGTACAGCTTGAACGCCGCCCGCACCATAGACTTGGCGGGCTCCCCCAAGTGCTGCCCCACTCTCTCAACTACCTCCGGCTTGATGACGCCTCTGGCGTACTCAGCGGCGTACACTTCTCTAGTGGCTTCCTCAAGCGCCGGGTCTCTCTGGCTGGAGATACCCAACTTCTCCACCACTTCCCGCGCTGGGTGTTCTCCATAACCCTCTACAGATATCAGGGGGATGTAGGTGTCTATCCCCAAATCGCGGAGAGCCACGTAATCGTAAGGCGCGTGTGCTGGCACAGACATCACTACGCCGGTGCCCACTTGCGGATTCACGAAAGTGGCTTGGTAGATGGGGACCCACTCGCCAGTGATTGGATTCTGGACCCGGCGCCCAACGAAACGGGCGCCCTTCGCCCGCTCCAAGACTTTAACTCCCGTCTGGAAAGACAAGCGGCGCGCTGCGTCTTCGCTGACGACGACTCTCATTCCCCACACTTCAGCCACTACGTAATCGCTCTCTGGATTTATCCAGAGGTTAGTGACGCCCAGAACGGTCTCTGGTCTCAAAGTGGCTGTGGGGTAGACAAACTCGCCGTCGTTGAAGTATATCAAAGTCCACTGGCCAACCTCCGGCTCTTTCTCGCCTCTCGTGTCGTGAGCACCCACGGGCATGTTGTGTTTCGGACACCAACCCACTGGGTGTTTACCCCGCAGAATCAGCCCCCTCTCCCGCAGTTTTTCAAATTGCCACTGGATGAATTTCTGGTACTCCGGATCTATGGTAGTGAATTCCCTACTCCAATCGACACTCAGCCCAAACTTCTCCATGGCTTTCTTAGACTTGTCGTGGAAGTACCTAGCCAAGTAGAGGGGGTCCCCCAGTTTGTCAATCTCACTCGGAGCCACGCCGTATATCTCCATGTACTCTCCCCTCACTGTCTCGTCGCCGGCGGCTATAGCCTCGGCAATAGTCAAGATGGGGGTGCCAGTGTAGTGGAAAGCCATTGGGAACAACACCGCGTACCCCATGTGTCTATAGAAGCGGGCAGTCACGTCGGCCACTAGGTAAGTCCTGCCGTGGCCAATGTGTATAGTTCCATTTGGGTAGGGATACGCAGCTGTTATGAAAAACTTGGGTCTCCCCGGCGTAGGTTCGTACAACCGGGCCTCACGCCATTTGGCTTGCCACTTTTCAGCCAGGGAGTTGAAGAACTGCGTAAATTCCTCCACGGGGGGAAATACTACACGTTATAAATACTTTGGTAGATATACACCTTGAGTTGGGGGTTTTCAGCCACTAGTTTGAGTTGTGGCATTTCCCACATGTAAGACACCACGTAGGCGGTGGGCTTCAACTCTCTAGCCAACTTGGCGGCTAGCTTGGCATTCACCGAAGGCCATTGGAAAACGTACACCACGTCGGCGTTTGAGAGATCCACCTCAAACATGTCCCTAAACAACACTCTACATCTACACACTGCTTTACATATCAACCACCGGAGTGGGTCCACTTCCACACCCACCGGCTCCGCCCCCATGGATTTGGCAATGGCTAACACAACGCCGTAGCCACAGCCGAGGTCGTACACTCTTTTCCCCCTAACCCCCACTAACTCAAACGCCCACCGCACAGCTCTAGCTCTAGACGTGCTGTACGCAGCGCCGCGGCCACTCAGCCAAGGCCAGAGAATGTGCAATATGGACAATATGGAAAACGCCGCCAGTAGTGCCACTACTTCAATCACACCCCACTCGAGTAAGCGATGTGCGCCCCTTGGAGGAGGCGGATTCACAGACGCCGACTCGGCGACTCGGCGCCCCACGCCTGGGGCTGTGTATTTCAGACATCAATGTATATATATTTACGAGTTGTACGTCTCCTCCCGGTGGCTAGCGCAGTGAGTGCCCCAGCGACGAAACCGCCGATGTGTGCGAAATACGCCACGCCCGTATTCTCTACAGTGAAGAACTCCAAAGCGCCGTGGTAAAGCTGGAAGAGGAACCAAAGCCCGAGGTAAATCCAAGCCGGCACCTCCACTAGGGTAATTACGAAAAAGAAGATTAGAGTCAAAATCCTGGCGTTTGGAAACAACACTAAGTACGCCCCCAACACTCCACTGATGGCGCCGGAGGCGCCCAACGCCGGCGTGTAGAGCAATTGTCTCGCCAGTGGCGACTCCCCCGCTTGAATCTCGATGTACATATAGTGCGCGTAGGCGGCGGCCACTCCCCAAATTATGTACAACATTAGAAATCTGAAGTGTCCATAGCGGTCTTCCACGTTGTCGCCGAAGACCCAGAGATATATCATGTTACCCACTAAATGCAACAAACCGCCATGTAGAAACATGTGCGTAACCCACCTGTGCAGCTCAGTGAAAGCCAAAGCCGGCACAAACGCGTATTGGAGGGTAAACCGCTCGTCCATCAGTTGGTAGATGAATATGGCTATGTTTAGAAAAATGAGTGATTTAGTAACTATGGGAAACGTGCGAGTGGGATTCACGTCGCGGATGGGGATAGCCACGTGTTATCCAACTGTCGACTTATAAAAATTGAAGAAGTGACTACCGTCGCAAAAAGCGCCGGGGGTGTTCAACTCAGTGAATTCTTCTCTACATATAGAAAACTGCAGCCGCCAACTTCTAGCGGCTTCGGCCGCAGTCGTGAGAACCCGCCGCCTGTAGTCAACTGGGGCGTACCACTGGCCATGCACACGCCGGCCGCGTTTGAGGTACATGTCTCTCCAGAGGGGAGCCAACTCTGGAAATGCCGCCGTGAGTCTAGCGAAGTTATCCCACTTGGCTTTGTAAACACTAGCCACTACGTGCCTCGCGCCAGCCTCGGCTGCGGCTCTCACCACTGCGTCAATCTCGCCGTCGTTGAGGTGGGGGACTATGGGGTCTAGCCTCACTCCAACCGCCAAGCCGGCCCCGGCCAACCGCCTCACTGCCTCAACTCTACCCCCAGGCGCGTGGGGCTCAAGTGCGGAGGCTAACTCTCTGTCTAGCGTTGTGATTGTCACCTGCACCACCACCCTATCTCTGTGTTTAGTTAAGATGTCTAAATCTCTCAAAACTAGTGGAGATTTGGTGACTACCAAAACCCGGTGGCCCCTCTCGAGGAGCAGCCGGAGCACCTCCCTAGTGACCCCCAGCCGCCCCTCGGGCGGGGTGTAGGGATCTGAAGAGTTTGAGAGAGCCACCGTGGACCCCCTCGGGATTTTCTCGAGGTCTCTCTTGACTCTGGATAAGAGGTTTTCCTTCAGCCGGGGGTTGAAGCCGTCTCTAACGTAGGAAGTGATGTAGCAATACTTACAGTGGTGACCACAGCCAGTGTAGGGGTTGAGGCCGTACTTTGGGGGACAGGTGCAGAGGGGGTTTCTCCAGGGGTCGAAGAGTCTCACTACAGACGTGGCCACACTCTAGCAACGCGTTAAGAATTTAAACTATGCCGTGGGGTTGGGCATGCGGTTGCTGCTTGTGGCGGACATACACGACGCGGTGGATAAAGTAGAAGCGTTAGACGGCGGTTACGACGCAGTGATCGCCGCTGGGGATTACACCTACAAGAGGCGGCTCGACGCGGCTGTGGAAGTTTTGAAATCGCTGAGGCGAATTGCGCCGGTGTATTTCGTCCCCGGCAACACTGACCCCCCCGAGTTGGCGAGATACAGCGATAGAGATATACATCCCCTACACGGGCGGGTGGTAGAGCTCGGCGAGTACAGAGTCGGGGGCGTCGGCGGTAGTCTCCCCACGCCGTTTGACGACCTCTTCCGCCTCGGCGAGGAGGAGATAGAGAGTCTGCTGAATCAGTTGACTCCCACGCCGCAGATTTTGGTAGTGCACAACCCCCCCAGGGGGCATTTAGACAAAGTGGGCCGCGTCAAGCCAGTGGGGAGCGTCGCCGTGAGGAGATACATTGAGACCAAGCAGCCGAAGCTCTCCATCCATGGACATATACATGAAGACTGGGGGATTGACCTCCTGGGGGAGACGGTGTTGGTGAACCCAGGCCCGCTGAGGCAGGGTAGATATGCAGAAGCCACTTTAGGCAGTAAGATAGAAGTGGTGTTGAAATCTCTTTAGTATGTTTACCTATTCGCTCAAGTGCGACGTTGACAAAGTGAGAGAGGTGTTGGGGGGCACTTACGCAGTGGTGGAGTTGGGGGGTTTGGTGAGAGTGGTGGACGACTTCGTGTCGATATACAGCGGCGAAGTGCCTCTCTGTATGTACAAAAGTTGGAGAATGACTTACTCAAACGCGTCTCAATTCGGCGTCAGTAAGGCAGAGGTACTGCTGTCTGGCGACAGAGTCATAGTGCGCCTCTTGAAGAAAGACGAGTTGGCCAACTTGCCGGACGCCGTCAGTGGAACTCCATTCGTCGTCCACGCCATGGACGTAAACGAGGGGGGCGTTGTCTACAGAGTGTTTAGAATGGGTGGATATGTGGAACTGGCGGCGCGGGGGGTGGCGGGGGGCGTGAAAGAGGCCTTCCACCCAAAGAGAGGCGTCAACGTAGTAGTCGTAGACCTCCCCCAAGTGGCTAAATTCCAACCACTCCTTGGGGAAGTGTTCCACTTAGCTAGAGATTACTTCGTAGAGTTGCACACCACCATGATCTCGGACGTCTGTCCACTCTGCGGTGGACGTATGGAGAAGCGGGGGCGGGTCGTCCGCTGTCCACAGTGCAAGATTCAAGTCAGCCGCGACGTCAACGCAGTGTGGGCGTTGGCTAGGAACATAGTGAGGCGGCTCGGCCGCATGCAGCAGCTGGCTGAGCTTAGAGAAATATTTAGACTCTACTACCCCCAAGTCTAAAGTTTTTTAACTAGAGACAGTTGTGTAGCCATGTCGGAATTCAGAACCCCGGGCGAGGGGGAAATTCTATGTAAAGTTATAGATATGCTAGGCGACGGGCGGTTTAGAGTGATATGTGGCGATGGGGAAGTGCGGACAGCCAGACTCCCAGGCCGCTTGAGGCGGAAGCTTTGGCTCAAGGCGGGGGATTACGTCATCGTGGCGTTGTGGGAATTCTCAAGCGACAAGGGAGACATCATCCACAAATACGACAAGAGAGACTTAGACGAGTTGAGAAACAGGGGGTTTGGAGAAGTCATTGAAAACTTGGAGCGATATACGTGACGAAGAGTCAGAGTGCCGATTTGTGACGAGAGAAACAAACCGATCAGTTCTCGGCAAAATCTTCACCTCTCCGAGAGGTTCCCACACATCACGACGAGCTCTACGTCTCTCTTTATATCTTCTACGCTCCACTCCCCAACTCCCGCCCTGCGCAAACTGGACACTTCTCGCTAGCCGCCACCGCGATTGTGTCAAACGTCATGTGTTTCAAATCCACTACCAACAACCGCCCGGCGAGTTTTGGAGAACCCAGCGCCACGTTGAACACCTCCAGCGCCATCAACGACGCCACTACCCCCACCGCCGGTCCTAGGACTGGACACACCCCCACTGCACATGAAGGTAGCGACTTGAATTTCCCAAACAAATCCTCGAGACATGGAGTGACGGCGGGCACCACCGTCGTTACGTGTCCATACCACTCTTGCACAGCGCCGTGGACTAGAGGCTTCCCCCCACTCACCGCCGCCCGGTTGACTACATGCCGAGCGGCCCAGTTATCCAAAGCGTCTACCACAATATCCACACCCCCCACCACTGCCTCAGCCAGCTGGGGGCTGATCGGTTCGCCGTAGGTCTCTATCTCCACTTCTGGATTCACAGCCTTCAGTAGAGCGGCCGCCACCTCTGTCTTGACTCTCCCCACGTCATTGGTAGTGTACAAAACCTGCCGGTGGATATCTGAAATAGACACAGTGTCGAAATCCACCAAGACGAGTTTTCTAAACCCCCCACCCGCTAGGTACCTAGCTATCAAAGTGCCCAACCCCCCAATTCCGAAGACCGCCACAGAAGTCTTGCCAATCTTCTCCTGTCCCCCCTCCCCAACTACCGGCAGTTGTCTACTGTATCTTAATTTCATTCACTTCGCGGAGGAGTGAGGGGTAGTAGAATTATCTTCTTGAGAGACACTCCACTCATCCACATTATCCACACTAACAGAAATGGATAGTTTGTGTATGTTTGGCGTCATGTACCTCATGCTTTTCTTACTTATAACTGTTTTGTCTGTATACAAAAAGCTCCGCCCTCTTCCCCCCACAGCTCTCCACTACTATCGTGCCCAACAGCTCGTACCGACTCTGGAGGTCGTAACTAGAGGTAATTCTAACCGTTTTTAGATCTATGTCCACCTCGCCGCAAGTGAGGCAGACCC
This sequence comes from uncultured Thermoproteales archaeon, assembly GCA_938027595.1. GTDB lineage: Archaea > Thermoproteota > Thermoprotei > Thermoproteales > Thermoproteaceae > Pyrobaculum. Next base: position 20,887 of record CALJAK010000013.1, on the reverse strand, counting down.
CAATGGCTTTGTCTAGTAAGTTAGAGGCACATATGTACTTAGCGCCGGTGGCCACCGGCGCGATGGTTTCCCAATCTAGCAGCGAGTTGAAAACTAGAGCCACGGCGCGTTGATTCGGCACAACGCCAGAGAACGGCTCTAGTCTCTTAGCTAAATTCTCCAATTTCTCCACTGGCACCGACGGCGTGTAGAGCACTACGTCTGCCTTGGCAATTATCGAAATGGCGTTGGGGGTCAAAACCTCGCCAGCCACGTCTATCAAATACAACCCCCGCGGCTCCGGCTCGGGCAGCATTTTGTCTAGAGACAATTTGTGTATGTGTCGCCTCCCCCCGCCCGGCTTGAGGAAACTCTCCACGTAGCCAATCTTCCTCAACGCCGCTAGAGCCGTACGCAGCGACCTAGTAGACAAACCAGTGCCCTCCCTAAGTTCCTCAAAAGTGAACCAAGACTTGCCACGGTAGAGCGTTTCGAAAGCCATGTAGTACAACACAAGCCGCTGGGCGGGCGTCATCCTAGCCATACCCATATCTAGATATTTCTTTAAATCTTTCAAGCAGCGGGAGGTACTTGAAGAGGTTGTCTGGCAACACCAACAGATAGACACCCCCAGAGTTCATCTGTTGGAAAACCCAATAGACAGCGCCGGCGCTCGGCCCCACTAACAACCCCCACCGCTTGGCGAATTGCCTCACGCCCTCCATTGCTTCTGCTAGAGACACTTCTCTCACCTCCGCCTCCACGCAGTGTAACCACTTCACGCCACTCTCCACACGCCGAATTCCAGGAATCCAATCACGCGGCTGGACCGCCACTAGTCTAGCGCCGTGTCTAACCCCAAAGTAAAACCCCAACGCCGACGAGTGGCCAGAAGTACCCACCGCAGCCACTACGTGCGTGAGTTTCTTCCCAACTTGATTCAGTTGCCACTCTATCTCCACGGCGGTTCTAATGTGAGCGAGGAAATTCTGGTCGTTCATGAATTGGTTTGGGTGCACCGCCCCCTCTCTAATGTCTTTCTCCAGGTGTTCCAACGCTTCTACAGTCAACGTGACGTCCAAAACTTGGTGCTCAACCCCAAGCACGTCTAGTAATGGAGCTACGTAACTACCGGCGGTGGGTAGGTATATCTTCACTCTCTTACCCATGATATTCCCCAAAGCGCCCATGGCTAAAGCCACATTTCCACTAGAGACTTCCACAACTCTATCGCCCCCCAGCCCCTCCAGCAGAGCGTAGACAGTCCTGTCTTTAATACTCCCACTGAAGGGGTTGTACCACTCGAGTTTCGCGAAAGCCTCTCTGGGGGGGTCGCTTATTTTCAAAAGCGGCGTGGGCCAATTGTCTGTGAGGAGCTCCAGCGGACTGTTGAATACTCTCGCGGCGTTGGGTTTGGGAGTTAACTCAGCCAGAGACGCCACGTCGCCGGGTTGTACAACCCGGCGGAGCAGGAGCGAGACGCAGCGAGCTTCCTCTCTATCTCTCGCTTTTATCCAACCCTCCGCAATAAAGCGACGCAAGCGGGGGAGGCAATCACACACCCCGACATTGACTCCCAGAGTTGGGGGCTATATATATTTTTTCCGGATTGTCCAATCTAGAGCGATGTGTATCGCAGTCATCGCTAGAAACACCGCCAAAGCGGCGTGTGCAAGTCCATACAACTCCGCGGCGTGGTAAACGTGCGCCACTGCTCCAGCCAACGTACTGCCGAAGCCAATGCCGAGACCTAACATCACGCTGTAGATACCCATGACGGTACCTCTGTAGTGTATAGACGCCTCGTCGCCAATTAACGCCAATATGCTGGGACCCATGGCGGAAGCTAGAAACAAGAGGGGAACCGCCACTGCGAAAGAGAGAATCAAATCGAGACCTGCGTATAGAGCTGCATTCAACGTGACTAGCGCCAAAACGCCGCCGGCGAGCCCAATCCGAAACGTCCGCATCCTACCCCACTTGTCTGAGAGACTACCGAAAAACACGGCGCCCCCACCCAACGTCGTCAATGCACCTATGTAGAGAAGACCCACAGACACGTCGCCTAGCCTATCGACCACTCTAGTGAGTAAACCCCCGGCGTTGCCCAAGTCTAAAACTCTAGGTATGTACATAGCCATGCCTATCATGGTAGTGAGACCAAACCACACTGGCAACAGCGCCACGGCCGAGGGGGGGAGGACTGAGAGTAAGAATTTTCTCTCTGTCGGCGCTTCGGGCCGCGTTTCGGACAAATACGCAGCGAAGACGGGGATAGCTGCAGCAGTGGCTAGAGCCACGGCGAGGTAAGCAATGGCGTTTTGGAAGATGGCGTACAACACAGAGCCGGCGAGATACCCCACTCCGTAGCTCAAGAAATTCACCAATTCAAAGCCCCCCATGCCTATCCCCCGGTTTCTCCTCTCTGTGAGGTCGGTAGCCATGGCTAGAGACGCAGTGAGGATGAAAGCCGTAGTGAAGCCAATGATTCCGTTCAACGCGGCTTCTAACAGTGGAGATTCGTGTGTATAGAAAGCCCAAGCCAGCGCCAACATGGCGACTGACCTAACGACGTATCCAACCAGCAGCGTTTTCTTACGCCCAAAGAAATCAGACCACCTACCCGCTATGAGTGCCCCCAGCGCTTCTAAATATGGATAGGCAGCGAGCACCAAGCCAGCTTCCAACTTGCCGCCGCTGGCTAGTTTCACTACTAGAAAAGCACTCGCGCCGGACCCGACGCGAGCCACTAAAATCGGTATGTAGGAAGTTACGACGTTCATAACTTCTCAAACCACATCAACCCCTGTCTATATATAAACACCTCCCGCGTTCTAGTATCCACCACCTCAAACACATCGTCGGTTGACTTCACGGCGTATGGACCTACAGCCTCGGCGTCCACGCCGGCGGTCTGCAGCGCTAAATACATCATAATCGCCATAAGCGGTCCCCTAACCACCGGCAGTAGAGAGTAGGCCCTTTCACTGTTTACTATCTGAGAGAGCTTCTGGAAAAACGGCTCTAGAGGCCTCTCGGCGAGTTCTAACGCTCTCAAAGCCCACTTGACGGCGATGCCGAATTCTATACCCAACCTAGCGAAGAACCAAGCGTCGCTTGAGTTGGCAGCTAGCTTAGCCCGCTGCGCCTCCAGTAGCTTCAACTCTCTCGTGCTGTAGTTAGAGTTGTCTCCCCCCATCAACACCTCGACGTATTTCTTCAAAAACCCACGGCTCAGTCCAGCTGCGTCGTACGCAGCGTCTACCTCCGCCCCAACCCAATCAATCAATCTCCTCAACGGCTCGCGCCACGGCGCGGGACCGTCGCAGCCGCAGTCTCTCGCCCACCGGCCAAGGCCATGGGGGCAGCTCCAGGAGGTGTTCTCAACAATCTCCACCTCGCCCACAGTGCCCCCCTCGTACAGCCTGCCGAAATTCGCCAACCGACTTCTGTGACTAGCTATAAATCGAGCCAACTCTCTCTCCTCTCCCCTTATGTGGTGACCGAAAGTCTCGCCGTCGATCGCTATTATTACATCTCCCCCACTCCACGTTTGGTAAAATTTGCCAAACCCCCCAAAGGCTAAAGCATTTGACAAACTCTCGTCTCTCACAAACACCACAATACTCCGCCCACTGGGCAACACCACTTTGTACGGACCCCCAGCCCGCCTCTCTTTGATTTGACTCTGCGTCAAGACTGTGTACACAATGCCGTAATCCGCCAGAATCTCGAGTGTTTCGTAATCTACAGCCATCTCGGGGAGCCACATGCCCTCGGGGCTGCGTTTAAAGTGTCTCTTGAAGTACTCCACGCCCCACTCTACCAACACTTCTCTATCTCCCCGGGGGAGTAGGGGGAGGATGGCGTGGTAGTAGGGATGCGCCAACGCGTTGCCGTGTCCCCACTTCTCCACGCCAGCTCTGTCACCCTCCAAGAGGGCTTTGTACACCAGCGGTTTGTATCTATGGAGCCAAGTCAAGAGAGTGGGCCCCACGTCGAAGCTAACCCAGTCGTAATTACCCAACTCTCCATTTGGTTCATAACACTCGTGAGAAATACGCTCGTTCCAATGTCTATAGGGAGAGGCCGACGGCTCTTTGAAAATCACCTCGAGCCAGGGGTCAGCCCTCTCGGGTTGGTACAAATGGAGGTGAAGCACAATCACGGCGGTTTATATTTATACCTTAAAAATTTTGACGTGGAACCCGTCGAAGTGTTAGCCATAGCCACCGCCATCTACGCAGCAATGCTGGCGGCCACATACGTCATAATGTTGAAAAAATCGCCGCCGGAGTATAGAAAACCCAAACTCAAGGAGGTGTTGGTAATACTCCTAGCGCCGGCGTTGTTCTTCGCCTTGACTTACCTACTGATCTGGACTATCCTCCAACTGAAGTAAAGCCTCCACAACTACCTCCGGCGCGTCTGGCCCCACGTACTTCATATTTATCAACTGCACCTCTCCCCCCACTTGGAGATATAGAAATTCGCAGAAGCCAGACATCAACTGCCGCCGCCTCCACATCACTCTACACTTACCCACTTCCATCCACTCCACGTCGGCCGGGGGGGAGGAAAGGCGGCGGAAGACGTCTAGAGACACTACACGCACACCCCCCGCCTCCACTACGCGAATTCTGGGCTCTCCATCTGGGTAGGTGTAGACTAACACAAAAATAGAGAGAAAGAAAAATTTTAGATTTGTTCTACTTCAAACGCTTCTCTCCTCCTAGCCAGCGCGAAGTATAACCCAGCCGCAGAGAGTCCGCCGACCGTAGCCAAGGCGTCAAAGGTAGTGACGGGGAACCCGCCCAACATAGCCAACACCGGCGTCTTCACAACTATCTCCACATCTCGCGACACTTCCAACGCCTCGGTGCTCTTGACTCTACCCCCCACGTCAATCGTGAGTTTATATCTACCAGCCAACACGTCTTGAAACACCACGCCGCCGCTCTGATCAGTCTCGCCGGCGGTTGGGAAACCAGCCACCGCCACCGCCGCGCCAGCTATGGGTTGGTTGAGAACTCCCACCACAGTCACTTTGACTGTGTATATACCCAACGTGATTGGCTGCGGGTTAGCCACTAGCGAATTCACCACTACCCTCGCCGCGTTGACTCCCCTGTACTGAATATCCAGCGTGAAGGGCTCCGGCTTGTATACTCTAACCTCCACAAAACCCGTGGTGGTGGTTGCCTCAAACTTGTCCGCAGCGGCGGAGAGCTGCCCCACTGGCCTGCCTTTCGTGTCTACCACCGCTATCTTCATGGGTCTCCAATCAATGACGAAGGTGTAGACTCCAGCTTCTCTAGTCTCGCCCATCTGCACCACGATGTAAGCTTGTCTGCCATCTGGCGATATAGACACGGCACGCACACCGCTGCCCCAGACTAAATTCACGTCTGTGGCGTTGGAAATCATGGCGTTGTTAGGTGTCCTTATGGACGCCACTCTAGCCAACTCCGGCAGTTGCAGCACTATCGCAGTCCACTGACCCGTAGAGAGGTCGCCGTCTGTCACGTTTACTAACGCTCTGTCTGGTAACCACTTGACTTCAGCCGGCTTGTACACTATGGGTATGTATATCAAATTCACCAGCGTGGGGAAGCTAGTCGACACTTTGAATTGTTCTCCATACACCAACGCCACTTTGTACCTAATGTTGACATTCCAAACGGGGGGGATTAGGTAAGACACACTCCTAAGGATCAAGTTCTGCCTCACGTCAGACAACACGTCCACTAACCCACCCTCTATAGTTATGTCGCCGGGGGTCTCCCTACCGACCAGAGTGACGTCACCCGTGTAAGCAAATATGGCGTAACCCAACAACTTCCAGCCCTGCGGAACCGCCACCTCGGCGCCAGATATGACCAACTCACCGCCGGGAGACACCACCGTGCTCTGCTTAGAGAGACTCTTGACTAACATAACCGCGGGCATGGCGTCACCCGGCGCAATGTACACCTTGTACCTACCCGCCTGCATCTCCACCACTTTGGGCTCTACTCTGTAGACAGAAGCCGGCGCGCCGGTGGGAGTCTCCACAGACTTCACCACGTAGGGAGCGTAGGGCTCTATAGTTAATTTAGCCATAGCGCTGAAGCCAGCGGCGAGTTTTCCATCAGGCACGTTGACTTCCACCACCGTCTCTCCAGCGAGTGGCACGTACGTAGTTTTGACGTAGATGTAGGTAATCCGCACTTTAACCTCAATCTGTCCCCTGGCGGTGTTTACCAACGTCACTTTTGTAGCGTCTGGCCCCACGTGGGCAGACGTCACGAACCCATTCTGGTCAAACGTCCTGGCGAGTTGTCCATCTGCAGCAATCTGTATCGAGGGGTAGACACCCAGAAACTCAATTTTCATACCGGCGTATTGATACCCCTCGCCCGGCGTGATGTACGGCCTAGCCACCGTGGTGACTCCCTGTATCCTCAAGGTAGTTTCCTCAGACTTGTAAGCCAATTGCTCCAACTTAGCCATGGGCGGAATTACTATAGTGTTAGCTAACACCAACGCCACTAGCGTTATGGCGATTGTCAACGCTAACTTCATGCATGAACTGCATTAACTCAATAAAACGTCAATAAACACATTTCCATTCTACTGTAGTAATACCCTAACTACTAATTGACGCCAATTTGCTTAAATACTGCCAGTAACTGTCTAACTCTCTCTCTAACTCAGCCACCTCCTCCTCAGTGAGGTGATTGAATCTACCCTGCACATTCAGAAACTCTCTAAGTGGCCTCCTCTTTGATTTATCCAAGTGGTTGTTGCTCGGCGGATTTAGCCTCAGCTTGCCGTGGTCCCACTCATACAGTGGGAAGTAGCCAGTCTCCACCGCCAACCTAGCCACCTCCACCGTCTTGTTCTCTGGATATCTCCAACCGGGGACACAGGGGGCAAATATGTGTAGGAAAGTGGGGCCCCTCACCTCAGCCGCAGTCTTCACTTTGTTCGCTAAGTCTAACACGTGCGAAATGCTAGCCGTAGCGGCGTAGGGCACTCTGTGAGCCATCACTATACCCATGATGTCTTTCTTCCACTGCACTTTCCCCCTGGCGGCGGCGCCGACGGGCGTAGTGGTAGTCCAAGCGAATTTAGGCGTGGAGCCACTGCGCTGTATGCCAGTGTTCATGTAAGCCTCGTTGTCGTACAGTATGTACAAAACGTCGTGGCGCCGCTCCAACATGCCGCTTAGAGACTGCAACCCAATGTCGTACGTACCTCCGTCGCCCGCTATCACCACCACTTTCGTATCGCCCGCAGTCCACCTCCCCTTCCTCCTCAGCGCCTTCACCGCCGCCTCTATGCCAGAGGCCACCGCAGCTGCGTTTTCAAAAGCCACATGTATGTAGGGATGCATCCACGCCGTCTCTGGATAAGGCGTGGTAGTCACCTCTACACAACCAGTGGCGTTCGCCACAATGGCGTTGGGACCCAGCACTTTAGTCACCCACCTCATGGCGATGGCGGCGCCGCAGCCTGCGCACATCCTGTGGCCGGGGGCAAACAACTCCTCTCTAGGCAAATCTCTGAGAGTTTTGAACCTCATGGCCTCACCCCCATGTACATAACTCCCCTCCCCGGCCCCTCTCTCAACGCCTGGAACACTTTGTAGATATCACGCACGTACATGGCGCGTTGTCCAATGCCATGTATCACGTTGAGAGACGGCTTGTCCACCCCATGTAGATACATAGCTAAAACTACGTCTTTGTACAGAGGCCCCTCTGCGGGGCTCCCGAACATGATAGCTCTATCCAACACGGCGAAGGTCTTCACGCCAGACAGCGCTTTGACCACCTCTCCAGTGGGAAACGGTCTGTAGAGCCTAATTCTCAAAACCCCAGCCGCCACCCCCCGCTCTCTGGCTAAGTCAGCCGCAGCTCTGGCGTTGCCATATGCAGCGCCGCCGTAAGTCACCACTACATAATCGGCGTCTTCCAGTAAGTAGCCCTCCACGAGGCCATAACTCCTACCAAACCACTGTCCGTACTCCACGTCCGTCTTCACAACCCACTCACGCGCTTCGTTCATTGCAGTCACTTGTTGATACTTAAATTCGTAGTACCAATCCGGCGAGACGAGGGGACCAAACGTCACCGGTCTCCGGGGGTCGAGAACGTGGGGGCGGGCCGCGCGGGGGAGGAATTTAGCCACTTCCCCCTCGTCGTTGAGTTCCACTGGCTCCAGAGTGTGACTCATGAGAAAGCCGTCGTACGCCACAGCTACCGGTAGGTTTACCCCCTCCGCCACTCTGTACCCCTGTATCACTGTGTCGTACACCTCTTGCGCAGAAGAGGCAATGTAAATAACCCAACCAGTATCTCTCATGTTCATCACGTCGCTGTAGTCGTTGTGTATGTTTATGGGAGCCGACAGCGCTCTAGCAGGCGTCGCCATAACTATTGGCATTCTCATCGCGCTGGCGATGTGGAGCACCTCATAAGCCAACGCAAGCCCCTGGCTAGAGGTGGCAGTGAAGACTCTAGCGCCAGCGGCGGCGGCGCCCAAAACTGCAGAGAGAGCAGAGTGTTCCGACTCGGTGTGTATCAACTCGGCGTCTAGCTCGCCGCTAGATACAAACTCAGAAAGCTTCTCCACGATGGTAGTCTGGGGAGTGATGGGGTAGACAGCAATCACGTCCACGTCAGCCGCTTTGACGGCGTAAGCGGCGGCGTAGTTACTAGTCAACGCCTCTCTCATACCACCTCCGGCACCATCTCGATAGCTCTCGTGGGGCACTCGTTTGCACATATGCCACAACCCTTGCAGTAGTCGTACACTACTTCATACTTCACGTCGTATTTCCTACCGCCGATTTGAAACACTCCCCGCAACTCGACGATAGTGCCCTCTGGGCAGTACAACCAACAGAGTTGGCAACGTACACACCTATCGTCATGTATGACTGGCTTGTAGGCCCTCCAGCCGGCTGTGGTATTACGCCGAGTGGAGCCGGGCTCAGTCACCACAGCCCCAATGGGCAGTTGAGACGCGCCGGGGAGAGTCATATCTCCCTAACCTCGCGGTACGCCATTTCCACCAGCCTCGCGTTTAGTTCGTACAACCTCCCCTGGAAGTACTTCCCAAGCGCCTTCAGCACAGCCCCCAGCGACACCACCTCAACCGCTTTCACAAACGCCCCCACCAACGCCGTGTTTACAATTGGCCTACCCAAGACTTTCACCGCCAGAGCCGTGGCGTCTAGAGCGTACGTCCTAAGTGGCGTTTTGTAAAATCCATTCACCACAACCACAGACTTCGCGCCCTCTAGGGGGTTTTCAGCTTTGAACAGCGACAAGTCAGACACCACCACCACGTCGGGATTCAACACCGGCTCTCTCACATATATGGGGCGGTCCCATATGCGTAAGTACGACTTTACCGGCGCGCCTCTACGCTCGGGGCCAAACTCTGGGAAAGCTTGGGCGTATTTACCCTCATAAATCGCGGCGGCGGCTAGAAGTTGAGCTGCAGTAACGATCCCCTGCCCACCGCGGCCGTGAAATCTAACCTCTAACATAACTATCACTAAATATAACTATTTAACCTTATCTATTTCGCACTAGGCGTAATTAATTTACTCAACTTCAGAAATCAATCTATCCAGAGCGTTTTTGAACCTAACCCACCACTCGTAGTAGTCGTCGTATTCAAACTTCTCCCCCGCCAACTCTCTAGCTAGAGTGGAGACTAACTCTCTAGCTCTCTTACTCTCCCACGGCATGGGCTCCGCCCCAGCCAACCGCGAGTATCTGACAAAACTCCGGTAAATCTCGGCAGTGGGCGACTTGACGCCAGCTAGGGCGTATAGTTCAGGCAAGACGGGCTCAGCCCACCCCCTGTGGAAGCGGCAGAGGCCCAAGTTGTCTACGTAGGCCTCCACAAGCGCACGTTCGAGACATGACTTGGCAAATTCCTCGGGCTCCATCACCACGGGGCTGTAGTTACTCCAGTACCTCCCCTGCACGTACATGGGGGCCACCAACCCGGGAGCCCAGTAGAAACTCGGCGTCATGTAGCCCTCAGTGCCGAAAGCGACGTACACAACTAAATCTCTAAAACGGACACCCACAGACTTCACTCTATCTCTAAACTTCCGCTCCAACTCTCGAGCCGCCTTCCTAATCCCCAACTTAGCCACCAGAGCGAGGACTTCGGTGGAGTTTTCCACGAAGCCGTCTATCAACTTAGACGCCAGCTGGGCGTTGTGTTGTGAATCTTTTACAAAACGGAAGCTAGAGGGGTCAAACGCGGGGACGTCTGTGAGAGCCACCTCCTCTGGCTTGAGGAGTCCCACATGTAGCGAGTCAAAAATCCAAGCAATTAAATAACCCGCCTCAATGGCGTCTAGTCCATACCTATCTATCTTGTCCACTAGCGGAACTGCCTCTTCGAACAAGTAATTACCAATGAAGGGACCCACCGCGTGGAAAGATTCGTAATCCACCTTTTTCCCACGCCACACTTTCTTACACACCGCCGGGCAAGGCTCGCCGCAGTTATACCAACTCTTCCCCCTCTCAAACACCTCCGCCTGGAACGGTCTCCAGAAGAGTTGTAAAACGGCGTCGGCGTGTTTAATCCTCTCTTCTCTAGACATGTAGATAGACTTGTAGCCAAAGAGAGGCACTAAATCTCGGTAATGTGGATAATTAACGCCAAAGGTGCCCCCAGTCCCCATCTTGGGGTCATATCTATACTTGACGATTTTCTCATTCAAAACCTCCACATACCCCCTCCCAAACTTCCGCCTAAACACCTCGTCCACTGGCTTAGTTTCGCGCTTCTTGGCGCCCCCCAAGACGATTGCCACTACGTTGTGCCCCCGCGCCAACACTGTGCCGGGCCCCCCGCGAGCTGCGAAATCCTCAGCGCCGGGGGCTGGCTTGCCGTCTCGCAAGTCTAGAGACACCACCGCGCCGTTGTATGTACTGAAGGCAGCGGGCCCCACCACCAACGCCCGGGCGTCGTGTTTCTGGAAAAACTCCCCATAGCGCTGGTGTAATTCTTCTATTACTCTATAGGCGTCTCCCGGCTGCGTTTCGACAAACTGAACCTCGCCATTTGCAATGAAAACCGCAGTGGGTTTCTCCGCCATCCCCACGAGCGCCACCGCCCGCGCCCCCATCCCAATCGCTTTGTATGCAACACCGCCCACAGTCGACACGTGGAGAGTTTTAGACATGGGACTCTTGAAGACAAACACCAGTCTATGTACGCCAAACAACCCCGAGCCCGCCAGAGGCCCCATTCCAAACACCACTGGCGTTTGGGGAGAGAGGGGGTCGAGACGCCAAGTATCTCTATGCACATAGAGACCAACCTCCACCGGCCCCGACGCCTCTATCTCACGCTTAGTAACCCGCCTCTCTCCGAGGTCAATTTCTAACAACAACACGGAAAGTTGAAATGGTATATATATATCCATGTTCAATGTTATTGATGAACGTGCGGAGTCTAGTGAAAAACGTCGTAATTTCGTGCGACGAGAGAGAAACCGTGGAGTGCGCCGTGGCGAAAATGTACGCCTCTAACGTGGGTAGCGTGATTGTGACAAACGAAAGCGGGAGACCAGTGGGCATAATCACAGAGCGAGACATAGTTAGATTCCTAGCGGAAGACATAGATTTGAAAACCCCACTGGGGGAAGTCGCACGCAAGAATTTAATCACCGCCTCGCCAGACGAGTCGGTGGTGTCGGTAGCTGCCAAAATGATTGAAAACAACATCCGCCACATACCAGTGATGGAGGGGGATAGATTAGTGGGGATTTTGAGCATTAGAGACGTGTTGAGAGCTCTCCTGGCAGAGGAGGCCTTCCCCTAAACCCCCCTTTTTCCCCCCATGCTCAAGGAGAAGCTAGCTCGCGAAGCGTTGAAGTACGTACAGAGCGGCATGGTTGTGGGTTTGGGCTCCGGCACTACAGCTAGAGAGTTCATAAAAGCACTCGCCGGGCTGAAGCTAGACCTCACGCTAGTGGCTACCTCAATAGACAGCGAGTTGACTGCCTTCGAAGTGGGGCTCGGCGACCGACTGAGACCCATGTGGGCAGTGGATGAGATAGACCTCGCGGTAGATGGCGCAGATGAAGTAACTAGAGAAGGCGTTCTACTGAAGGGCCGCGGGGGGGCGCTGACGAGAGAGAAAATCGTGGACTACACCGCGGGGCGGTTAGTGGTGTTAGTAGAGGAGGAGAAGGTGGTAGACAAGATACCAAAGAGAAACCCAATCCCCGTGGAGGTGCTCCCCTGGGCTTGGCGCCACGTAGCGAGAGAGATAGTGAAAACCCACGGAGGCTCCATACGGTTGAGGATGGGCGAGGGGAGAGTGGGGCCCGTGGTTACAGACAACGGCAACTTCATAATAGACTGGACTCCCAGCGGCGACGTGGAGCCAGCTAGGTTAGAAGATTGGTTGAAATCCACGCCGGGGGTAGTGGACTGTGGCATATTTTCAAAGAGGAGAGACGCCGTGATTCTAGTGGCGCGGTCTGGGGGAGAAGTTTACCAACTAAGTCGAGATAGTTAACCACACGTCTATCCAGGGGGCGGTGTCGTTGGTGACATATGTGGCGTAGTGCGTAGTGTAGAGCCGCGTGTAGAGCCAGCCCGATACACAACGGAGTGGCGTGTTATCCACCAGCGTATACTCGCCATGGAGGTAGCCAGAGTACGTGCCGTCGCCATACAGCCTCCCCCAAATCACTCCCCACAGCGAGACCCCCTCGGGCAAGACCTCTCTAAACTCCTCCTCCACCCGCTCCAAGTGGATAGCCAAACCGTCGACTCTCGCCGCGGCTTCCGCCAGTCTGCCCGGCTGGAGCCAATCCACCCGCCCCCAGACGCGCTGCTGGCCGAGAGACACCTCCCAGAAGAAGACGTCGCCGTCGAACTCCCAGTGGTACTCCAACTCCCCAGCCTTCTCCCGCACTTTCTCCATAGCGCTTTGGAAGAGAATACCCAACTCTCTATATATAGACAGATCGAGCCTCGCCGCGGCCTCCGCCGCCCGCGACTCGGCAGCTATGCAAATAACTCTCTCCAACTGCGTCGAGAGCGAGAGCCACAGGTCGCGGGTGAATTTGGCGTTTCTGTAACTATCCAACGCTTTTGAATACGCCTCATGTAACACAGTCAACGCAGCCCACAGATAGAGGAGAACGAGCGCCGCCGCGGTGAAGTACAACCACCACACCCAAACTGGGAGTTTAAACGTTGCTGAAGTACCTCCAACCGCGCCACTTGAGCAGTTCTCCCCCCCACCAAACGCGGCCGGCGCCCTCCGCCACTTCGGCGAAGACGACGTAGGGCTCCCCCACTGGGCAGTCTCTCCTCACCGCGAACACTGGCAGAAACTCCTCACCGCCGTTGAACACCAACTCTCCCAAGTCTAGCCCAACTTCGGCGGCGTATTTCTCCACCTCGCCAGCCGCCGGAAGCCGCCGCACTGTTATATCCACGCCGCTAGCCATTGTCCAGAGGACGTCCGCCAGACCGTCGGAGGAATCCATGCCGGCAGTTATGCAATCCAACGGCGGGAGGGGCCAAGTGGGCTTCGGTCTCCTCAGCTCCTCGACACCCCTCCCCACGGTGGGGTGGTCCACATGCCAAAGTCTATACGCCAGGGCGGTGTAGCCGAAGTGGGGTATAGTTATCAACACGTCGCCGGGGTTCGGCGTCCTCCCCACACGCCGAGTGGCTCTCCCAACAATCGCCACGTCTACTACGGTGTCTCCGCCTTGGTTTAAATCCCCACCGACGTACGCCATTGAGAAAAACCGAGAGGCCTCTCTCACGCCCCGCGCCACTTCGCTGGCTATCTCCAAAGTGGGCGCCGTTATCGACGCCAGTAGGTACATGGCTATCCCGAGTTTTACCCTCACGTCGCTGTACGCCGCGGCTACATTCCTCCAGCCAAAGTCAAACCAACTCTGGAAGGGGAGACGAGCCGTCGAGGCGGCTGAGCCATCTATCTTCAACACTAAGTCATCTACGTAAACAACGTCGTTGTCTTCGACGTCCAACTCTCTGAGGAAAACTTTTAGAAAGGCCTTCTCGTCCACTACTCCGCAGTCGCTTCTTCAAATAGTTTAAAGGCCTCCGCGTCCCCCCGCCTCAATTGGTGCCACAATTGTGAATTTTTACAGAGGACATACCTCACTTTCGCTCTAGAGTCGTCTCTGTCTAAGTAACCCGCATCCACTAACTTCTCTAACACGTGTTTCACCAACGTCAACGCCACTGGGATTGTGGTATCCACACCGCCGAACTCAAGCACTTTCCTCGGAGTGAAGGAGACGCATGACCCCCGGGCATCTTTCACGATTTTCTCCATCCCCATGTACACAGTGCGCAACACGGTGTGGAAGTCCGCCAGGTTAAAACGGTGATTCATAAACAATAGACACGCGCCAAATTTAACTCCAACACACGGATGGGGAATTATGTAAGTCATCCCCATCCTGTATTACGCCTGACCCAAAACAACCACCACAACCCGACGCGTGCGGGGTCCGTCCATCTCGACTAACATAACGTCTTGCCAAGTGCCCCTAGCCAACCTACCCCCAACCACCGGCATCACTACGAAAGGCCCCAGAAAGACACTAGCCAAATGCGCATTTGCATTGTGGTCAATCTCGTCATGTCTATAGCCAGCCCCCCGGGGGAAGAGAGACTTCACCTTGTTCAATATGTCCTCCCTCAGCCTAGGCTCGTCTTCGTTCAACACCACAGCCGCCGTGGCGTGGGGTACGTAAACAAGCGCCAAGCCGTTCTTGACGCCACTCTTAGCCACAATCTCCTCCACACGCCTAGTTATCACCACCACCTCCTCCCGCGACTTGGTAGAGATTTGGAACTCCTCTATCATACCAACGCCGCCATGGAGCCCGCCGCAAACCCACTGACGAAATTCACAGACTCGTTATTCAAAACCCCCCTCTCCACGCAGCCGGCACGCGGAGTTTCGAAAACGCCGCCGGCGCATATGTACTTCCGCTGCAGCAACGCCCCCAGTAAACTATCCAACAACTCACCCACATAGCCAAATAAGAGTACTTTCCAAACCGGCACCGGCAGTTGGAGGACCCAACTGGAGACAGCTATGAAAGAAGCCCCCGCCACCGCAGCCGCGGTGCCCACCGCCGTCACGCCTCCAGATACTCCAGGCTCTACACTCCTCCACGGCGCTAGTATGTACCTAGGCCTCCCCCCATACGCCACACCCACTTCACTAGCCCAAGTATCGGCGGTGGCAACCGCCACCGCCACCACCGCCGCCGTGAGAAACTCAACTCTGCCAGTGGCTAGGTAGAGTAGAGCAAACACAGCGATGGGGCTCCCCACGCCCGCCACCTGCCTAAGCGACCTTCCCCCCACGTCTTTGAGACCCATAGCTCTCTTCATGTCTGACTTGAGCTTCGTAAGTGCCGAAGAGGAGAGGAAAAACAACGCCAGGAGTGCAAATAGACTCAAGCCAGCCGCCGACACCGCCGTCCCCACAACCACCGCCGAAATTGCCCCCCTCCGCGTCAAGTAACCCCTCCACAGCGCCAAAAACGCGAGGAGAGCCATAGACGGCGGTATCAAAATCAAGACATCCATAACGCTACAATTTGTATAAATATATATTGATTTCTCTACTTGTGGACGTCTTGACGAAGTTACACAGCAAGTACGGCCCGGCGGTAGAGGAAGCGCTAGAGCGATACTTAGCGATAGACCTCGCCGAAGACTTCAGAGAAGAAGTGCTCTACCAAATAAAAACCGGCGGGAAGCGCTTGAGGCCACTCCTCACGCTGGCGGCGGCTGAGGCAGTCTCCGGCCGCTGGCAGCCGGCGCTGCCGGCGGCGGCGATAGTGGAATTGATACACAATTACTCACTCATATACGACGACATTATCGACAGAGGTGACGTGAGGCGGGGGTTGCCGACAGTGAGGAAAGCATTCGGCGACAACGCCGCCATTCTAATCGGCATTTGGTACAGAGAAGCCATCGAAGAGGCGGTCTTGGAGACTCCCAACCCGCCGCTGTTCGCCAGAGAAGTGGCGAAAGTAATCAAGGCAATAGACGAGGGGGAACGTTTAGACATTTTGTTCGAATACGGAGGCCGGGCAGATCCCTACTTCGCCAGAGCGAGGCGGAGAGAAGTGGGGCTGGGGGATTACATACAGATGGTGTCACTCAAAACCGGCGTTTTGATAGCCGCGGCGGCTAAGTGGGGCGTCATGTCTGTCGCTAGCGACGCAAATCTGGCGAAAGCCGCTTGGGACTTCGGCATGAACGCCGGTATTTCCTTCCAGATAATAGACGACGTGTTGGACATATATGGCGATTTTGAGAAATTCGGCAAAGAGATTGGCAAAGACATCAAAGAACACAAACGTGGCAACGTAGTTGTGGCCATAGCGTTGGAGAGACTAGACCAAGCCAAGAGAGAGAGACTGCTGTCCATCTTGTCTCGAGAGGAAGTTAGAGACAGCGACTTACGGGAAGCAGTGGAGTTGATAGACGCCGCGGACGCCCGGCGGGAGGCAATACTCCTCGCCGAGAGGTATAGACAAGCCGCCGAGGTGGAGTTAGCTAAAATCCCCAACAACGAGACGCTGCGCGAGATACTACACTACATATTGACTAGACAACGTTAATGTACATACTGAAACTGGGGGGGTCGGCCATAACGGACAAGACAAAGCCATACACATACCGCCGCGGTCGGGTGGCCAAGGTAGCGAAAGCGCTGTCTGGCCAGAGAGCGGTTTTGATACACGGCGCAGGCTCCTTCGCCCACCCACACGTGAAGACTTTCGGGTTGACTAACCTCGGCGTTGCTTTGACAAAAGCCTCGCTCAGGCGGTTGACGGCTTACGTAGTGGAGGAGTTGGCAGACGCCGGCGCCGCCGCCATGCCTATAGAACCCAGTGAGATATTCTGGGGGAAGACGCTGGCGAGGGGGGAGGTGATAAACTACGCGCTGGAGCGGGGCATGTATCCACTCCTCCACGGAGACATAGTGCCCAGCGACGGGGGGTACGCAGTGCTCAGCGGCGACGACATAGCGCTGGAGTTAGCCAAAGCCTATAGACCCAAAGCAGTGGCGTTTCTCATGGACGTAGACGGCATTTACACAGCTCCCCCAGGCACGCCGGGCGCCAGGAGGGTAGAAGTGATAACTGACTTACCCACCGCCGCCGCGGGGGGCGTAGACGTCACCGGCGGAGTGAGGAAGAAAGTTGAGGTGGGTCTCGAAATAGCCAAATTGGGCACCCCCGTCTATTACTGCTCCATCGACGACGTGGAGGCGGTGAGAGTTATACTAACCGGCGGCCGGCCGGCGAGCTGCACCGCCACACTTTAGGGGAGTTACACTGTCACACTTTAACCCAAGCCACTGCGTTTCCCCCGTCGAGAGTTACCCTCGCCGGCGGCACTAGATCCACCCGCAGTTTGCTCCCCACGTCATGGAGCCAGTTAGTTACCGCAGTTGCCCACTTGTCGCCAGCTGGATACAACACCACCACTGGATTCGCCAAATTTTTAGGTATGTCATAGAGAAAGTCGTCTGGCAACACGTAACCCTGAAACAACGGCAGTATGTACACCGGTCTCTCGCCGGCGTCTACAACC
The DNA here is from genome assembly GCA_938027595.1 of uncultured Thermoproteales archaeon. Classification (GTDB taxonomy): domain Archaea; phylum Thermoproteota; class Thermoprotei; order Thermoproteales; family Thermoproteaceae; genus Pyrobaculum. The sequence continues at coordinate 3,257 of CALJAK010000013.1, read as the reverse complement.
ACTCTAGTCACTACTCTCTCTGGCAGTCTCTGGCCCGGCGCGTAGTTGATTACATACACATACGCATTGTCAAAGAGTGGGGGACGCCCCACCGTCACGTTACCGCCGTGGAAGACTATGCCTTCAGAAACCGCCAGCACCTCGCCGAACGCAGCGCCGGCGGGCTTGGGGGAGAAAATCATCCAACCCAACCCAGTAGTGCCCAATATGTATCCAGCCTCCGCAAACAAGAGAGCCGCCAACGCGATGAGGAAAATCTTACCACGCTTCCGCTTCTTCATGAAAACCAAGCCGCCTCTCTATATAAACTTTCAACAACCCAACAAAACCCCCCAATTTGCGTAAGTATACCACATCACTAGCAAGAAGAGAAAAGCCGCCAGCGCCCCCCACGTCTCGAGTTGTCTATACCTACCGCCCAACAGAAACAAAAAACCCACAGACGCCCCAAGCGCCATGTAGCCAACTAACACTCCACAGTGGGGGTAGTGAACTACGCTCCAGAAGCCAGACAACACAAGCGCCACGGCCACCACCGCAGCCGCTCCCACCGCCAACTCGAACTTATCCATGGGGGGCACTACCTAAAAGTTTTAAAACTTTACAACGAGCTGGACGTGTCAACGCTGTACAGCGCCACAACCCCCTGCCCCACCTGCAGCTTGGACACTTTCCACTACCAGGAGGTGCTGTACGAAGTGCCGTACTTCGGCAACGTGTTGATACAGTCGGGACACTGCACCAACTGCGGCTACCGTTTTTTCGATCTTGAATATGGCGAGGTGGGGAAACCCACCAAAATAGTATTCACCGCCGAAGACGCCGAAGACGTAGCCAAGTCGCTCGTAGTCCGCAGCAGAACTGGCTCTATACACTCGCCAGACCTCGGCTTCTCGCTAGAGCCCGGCTCCTTGGGAGAGCCCTTCATAACCACAGTAGAGGGGTTCCTCCAACGGGTGGTTACATATGCAGAGAAACTCAAGACTCTGTCGCCAGAAACCAGCGGCGAGGTGGACCGATTCATCGCCAGAGTGCGGGAGAAAATGGAGAGGGGGGGATTCACTCTAGTGGTGGAGGACCCCCTAGGCAAATCCCTCGTCGTACCCCACAAACCCCACACCATTAGCTACAGTACCTAGCCAAATAATCCTCCAACACGTGAGACAACTCGTGGTACCTCTCCAACCTCTCCCTCAACTTCTCCACCAAATCCCAAGCGCCGTATTTGCATGCCCTCACTAAAGTGGCTAATTTGTCTGCGAAAGCCACCACTCTCCCCACGTAATTAACCTCATGGCGGTACCACCTAAAGATCTCGAGGAGGTGGGGGAAGTAGCGCTTGAACACCTCCTCCTCCAGCCCCTCCCAATCTACTCTCTCCCTCACTAACTTAGCCGGATGGCCCAACACAGCCTCGGCCAAGTCGTGGACAGCCGCCGCAGCCACCACTTTCTCTAACTCAATTTCGACCCCCTCGGCGCGCAGTCTAGCGGCGACGTCGGCAGCGACCAACGTCGTCAACATCACGTGGCTACAGACAGTCTCCGCCCCCTGGACCCCCCTCTGGAGCCACCCCACCCGCGGCGTGCCGCAGAGGACGTCTACTACGGCCAGGAGGTCCATACCTCAGACCTGGGGCTGATTTCAAACGCCATCGGCGTTACCAACGCCGAGGGCACCGCCTCCCGCTTGAAGTTAGCCAAAGCCCAAGACAACTTGACGTAAGCCACCTCCGGCAGCATGTCTCCCACTGGCGTCACGCCGGCGGTTAGCAACTCCCTCCCCCGCCTATAGACGTACAAATTAGTCCTGCCATACAACGTTTGGCTAGCCATAGCCACCACCACGCCGGCGTCTACCAACTTCTTCACCGCGGGCACTAACTCTCTACTAACGTGACCAAAACCGGTACCCTCGATCACTACCCCCCGCATTCCCAAATCTAGCAGAGTCTCCAAAAACCCCGGCGGCATGCCTGGGTAGAATTTAACTAACGCCACTGCCCGTTCGAACTTGGTGGTGAATTCCAAACCGCCGCGTTCTCTATAAACGTCGAGAATTTGCAACACGTCTCTGTCTGGCAGATACTCCGCCAGGGGGCCGGCGTTCACTGGCTTGAAGGCGTCACGTCGTGAAGTGTGCATTTTCCTCACCCGAGTCCCCCTATAGACGGCGATCGCCACGTCGCTAGTGTCTTTATGCATAACTACCACAGACTCGGCGAAGGGAGCGCGAGAAGCCACCGCCAGAGCTGCCCTCAAGTTAAACACCGCGTCGGTGGAGGGTCTATCGCTAGACCGCTGAGCCCCCACGAAAACAATCGGCCCCGGGGCTCGCCTAAAGGCGAAAGCCATAGCGGCGGCGGAGTAATGCATAGTGTCCGTCCCGTGTAGAATCACAACGCCCCTCGCCCCCCCTCCAAACGCCTCGCCCACTCTCTCCGCCAAGAGAGACCAAGTATCCGGCGTGAAGTCTTCGCTAAATTCAGAAGTGACTTCCCTAATTTCGACCGGAGTCTCAAACCCACCCAACAACTCAAAGAGATAACGGACGTCTAGAGTGGGGTAGACCCCCCCAGTGACGTAATCCACTCTAGACAATATAGTGCCCCCAGCCGCCAGTATCCACACTCTCTCGCCGCCGGCGGGCGTAGACAACGCGCCGCCGACAGAAGGCGGAGAGACCTCACCCAACTCCACTACCTCCCGCACTTTTTCTCTACCAACGCCGACGTTGTAGCCGTTCTTCAACTTAATTACCAACACATTGGGGTCACTCAATTGCGTAGGCGGTATCAACACCCCCTCCAACACGTCTCCATCCCGCAACACAACTCTAACTCTCTTCACAGTGGGGAGACTGCAGTAGTAGAAAAATTTTTTAATTAACGTCGCGGGGGGGACATGAGATTTCCCATAAATAAAATCAGCGATTTCGTTTGGGAAATACCCCCAGGCGTCAAGCCATGTCAAAAAGTGCCAGTTAGGATATACGCAGACGAAGCACTCTTGGACAAAATGAAGACAGACCTCACGCTAGAGCAGGGAATCAACGTAGGCTGCCTCCCCGGCATATATAAATGGAGTATTGTACTGCCAGACGCGCACCAGGGCTACGGCTTCCCCATCGGCGGCGTGGCGGCCATAGACGCAGAAAAAGGCGTCATTTCGCCGGGGGGCATAGGTTACGACATAAACTGCGGCGTGCGGGTGCTAAGGACGAACCTAACGGAGTCGGAAGTGAGACCCAAGCTGAAG
>CALJAK010000012.1 GCA_938027595.1 uncultured Thermoproteales archaeon | reverse complement strand
TTCTCTGTGGCTAGCCCCTCTTCGCCGCCATGTAGAGATGTTAGAAGTGGAAGTTAAATACCGCGCTGTTGCTGGGGTTAGAGAGAGATTGGCGGTTTTGGGTTTTTCTCTAGATGGGCGTCAGTTTGAGGAGGATGTGTATTTCCAACACCCCTGTAGAGATTTCCGCATTACTGACGAGGCGTTGAGAGTGAGATTCGTAGGCGATCGTGTGGAAGTTACGTACAAGGGACCGAGGCTTGGCCCCGGCGCTAAGACTAGGTTTGAGGTGTCTTCTCCAGCTGGGGGGGCGATAGTTCGGCTTTTGGAGAGTTTGGGGTTTGTGGAGGTGGCTAGAGTTAGGAAGTGGCGTGAGTATTATAGACGTGGCGAGGTTTCTCTCTCTTTAGACTCTGTCGAGGGTTTGGGGGAGTTTGTAGAGATAGAAGTGAAGACCGACGGCGATGTGGAGAGAGCTGTAGATTTAGTGAAGACTGTAGCTAACCAACTCGGTTTGGTGGAGGAGGTTAGGGAGACTTACTTAGAGTTGTGTTATTCCAAGAGTTAGTTAGAGCGCTCGCTGTGGTGGAGGCCACGACGCAGAGAACTGCCGTAGTTAGAGCGTTAGCTACCCTATTGAGAAATGCCGAGGTGGGGGAGGTGGACAAAGTGGTGTATTTCGTGTTGGGCGATTTGAAACCCCCCTGGGTGGGGTTGGAGTTGGGTGTGGCTGAGAAACTCTGCCTCAGGGCGTTGTCTAAAGCTTCGGGGATCTCACTCTCTGAGTTGGAGAATTGGTACAAGAGGTTGGGTGACGTGGGCGAGGTGGCGCGGCGGGCTTTGGCCTCTAGGAGAGGCGGGTTGGTCGCCTCCCGGCAGAAGCCGCTTGAGGTGACTGAAGTGTACGACACGTTGGTGAAAGTGGCTAGGGCGACTGGCGGCGGCGCGCAGGATTTGAAAATTTCTCTACTTACGTCACTCTTTGCCCGAGCTACGCCGGAGGAGGGCAAATACATCGCTCGTTTTGTAGTGGGGAAGTTGAGACTGGGCGTAGCCGACATGACTCTAGTGGACGCCCTGTCTGAAGCGTTTGGCGTAGATAGAGAAGCAGTAGAGAGAGCGTACCACTTACATCCAGACATGGGGAAGATCGCTCGACACGTGGCGGAGGGGCGCCCGCTGGGGGAAATCAAAATAACCGTGGGGGTGCCCATTTTGCCCATGTTGGCTCAGAGACTCTCTACTGCTTCCGAGATTTTGTCCAAATTGGGGGGGTCCGCCATCTGTGAGTACAAATACGACGGAGAGAGGGCGCAGATTCACCTCTCCGGCGGCTCGGTCAAGATATTCAGTAGGAGGTTGGAGGACATAACGCACTCTTACCCCGACGTGGTTAAAGCCGTGAGAGAAGCCGTCTCGGCTGGGGAAGCCATCTTGGAGGGTGAGATTGTGGCTGTGGATGTAGACACTGGCGAAATGTTGTCTTTCCAAGAGTTGATGCATAGGAAGCGTAAGCACGACGTGTCGACAGCTGTGGAGATGTACCCAGCCGAGCTCTACCTCTTCGACCTCCTCTACGTAGATGGGGAGGATTTGACTAGAGAACCCCTGATCTACAGGCGGGTGAGACTGTCTGAAGTAGTGGAGGAGAGAGAGGGGGTGCACATAGCGCACTGGCGGCTTTTCGACAACCCAGAGGAGGTGGATTTGTTTTTCCACGAAGCTACTTCTCTCGGCACCGAGGGGCTCATTTGTAAATCTCCCCTTTCGACGTATGAAATGGGCGCCAGGGGGTGGAATTGGATTAAGTACAAAGTGGACTACCGCAGCGAGATGGTGGACACAGTGGATTTGGTTGTGGTGGGGGCTTTCTACGGACGTGGCAAGAGGACTGGCGTCTATGGAGCTTTTCTAATGGCTGCGTATGACCCAACTGGCGACATGTTCTACACCGTCTGCAAGGTGGGTAGTGGATTCGCCGAGGCGGACCTCAAGAAGTTGTACGACATGCTCCAGCCTTATAGAATTCCACAGAGACATCCACGAGTGTCGTCTAAACTCGAAGCCGACGTCTGGTTCACGCCGGGGGTAGTGCTCGAGGTCGTGGGGGCGGAGATTACGTTGTCGCCTCTCCACACTTGCTGCCTAGGGTCGGTGAAGCCCGGCGTGGGGTTGGCGGTGAGATTCCCCAGATTCACTGGTCGATATAGGCTAGACAAGAGCCCGGAGCAAGCCACCACCGTGGGGGAAATGTTAGATATGTACAAACGGCAGAGGAAAGTTCAACTATAGACTTTCTCTAGAGTCCACTTGAGCACCCTCAGTATCTCCCTCTTCCTCTCTTCAGTTCTGTAGTTGTATATCCTCAAACCCACTGCCTCTCCGTTGGACTCTTCGATTTCGTATTTCAGAACTTCCTCCTGCCGTATGGACCCCTGCCGCACTTCTCTGGCGTCTTCTTCTCTATACTTCTGGAGGAATTTGTCTAGGAAAAACCGCTTGAAGAGTCCGTCTAATTTCACGGGTTGTTTGAACTTTATGTATAGATAGTCGCTGTAGGTGGAGACAGAGGCGTACACTTCGCCACTTCTGCCCTTCACTTCTTCCACAGCTTCGGGTTTTGGAGGTGGGGCGAAAGACTTCTCTCCGATTGATTTGTCTAGCAGAGTTAACAACGTTGTGTAGAACTCCAGCTCTCTCTGGAGTTGGGAAATCTTCTCCTCAATCAATTTCCGCATTTCGAGGAGTTTCTGAATCTCCACAATTAATATTAACTATTTAAAATATAGTTGTGGATGTGGCGTCGGTGGGGCATTTAAATTTCGACATATATCTCAAAATTTCCGAATTGCCGGAGTTAGACGAGAGTGTGGAGGCGTTGGATTTATACACCGGCGGCGGGGGCTCCGGCGCAAATTTCGCGGTAGCCGCAGCTAGGCTGGGCGTCAGAGTCAAATTCATCGGCGCCGTGGGGGGTGACCCCCTGGGCGAATTGTCGCTGAGAGAACTCCGGCAGGAGGGCGTGGATGTCACTCACGTGAAGAGAATACCCACTCTCAAGTCTGGCGTTGTGGTGGTGTTAGTGCATCCAGACGGCGGCAAGAGGATGGTGTCTTACCGGGGTGCAAATCTCGGTCTCTCTCCGGCGGATTTGACGCCGGAGAAATTTGCCCCCGTGAGACACATACATATAGCCACTGGCAGACTGGAGTTGATTACCCGCGGGAAGGAAATCGCTAGAGAGCTGGGGGCCTCCACCTCCATAGCTGGGGGCGCGGCACTGGCGAAGAAGGGGTTGGAGGTGGCGAAAGCCGCCGCGGCGGGGGCAGACGTGTTTTTCCTAAACTACGCAGAAGCCAGAGCGCTGCAACTGCAGGGTCTCGACGCCGTGGAGAAACTCTACAGAGAGTTGGCTGTGGGTGAGTTGGTGGTCACTCTGGGGTCTCGGGGCGCGGTGGTTCACGACGGTGGTAGACTTCTGCATTTAGACGCTTTTAGAGTAAACGCAGTTGACACCACTGGCGCTGGGGACGTCTTCGCCGCTGGTTACATCGCCATGCGTCTGAGGGGGTTTGGGCTTTACGAGAGGTTGTTATTCGCCAACGCCGCCGCTGCTATAAAAGTGACGCGAGCCGGCGCTAGATCCTCGCCGAGGTTTGAAGAAGTCGTGGCGTTTCTAAATGCCTATGGATACAAGATTTAAATATATAAGCCACTGGTTAATAGTGCAGAGGGATGTATGTCTGGGGCCTAAGTGTATATATGGACCTAACGGCTCTTCGTTGTTTAGATGTGGCAAAAAAGCGCTGAAACCCACAGTGAGAGGTAACAAAATTGTGTTTTGGTGTACTTGGCTAAACGACGAGTGTATTGGGGCTAGGTGTCAATACGCCTTTTGCGACGCCAGAGCCATGACGCCGGAGGGGTTCTGTACGTACAAACCGGCCGCGGGGGAGGAGTCTAGAGACATTATGACTGAAGTCAAGAAGATGGAGAGAGAAGTGGAGAAAATTAGGGGACACCTCAAGAAGAGGGGTTTGGGAGATTATTTGTGAAAGCGGTAATCCTCGCCGCTGGTTTGGGCACTAGACTGAGGCCACTTACTTTCGCAGTGCCAAAGGCGTTGGTGTATTTACGCGGCAAGCCGTTGATTAATTACGTAATAGACTGGCTGAAATCCAACGGAGTGAGTGAAGTAGCGGTAGTGGGGCACTACATGCAGCGTTTGTTGGAGATATACCTAGCGGAGTTTTATCCAGAAGTGGCGTTTTTCAAATCCCCCAAACTCTTGGGCACCGCGGGGCAGTTGTACTACGCCAGGGAGTGGATAGACGGCGACGTGGTGGTGGTTAACGTCGACGTGTTGACTAACTTAGACCTCAGGCACCCCCTCTCTCTCCACACGTCTACGGGGGCCATGTTGACTCTCGTGGCTGCCCGGCAGGCGGCGCCTCTGAGGTTTGGAGTGTTGGACGTGGAGAGAGAGACGTTGAGAAATTGGAGAGAAAAGCCAGTTTTTGACTACCTGGTTTTCACTGGCGTGTCTGTGGTGTCTAGAGAAGCTCTGGGGGGGCTTAGAGAAGAATTTCTAGACATGAACACTTTCGCCAAGTCGCTTTCGAGAGTGTCTGTCTACGTGGCTAGAGAAGCTTCGTTTTACGACGTGGGGACGTTGGAGGATTTAGCCAAAGCGCCGGTTTTGGTGGGGCTCTACCCCTAAACGTAATAGATATATACATTTCCATAGTTTTCCATGTGAGTAGTTGTCCCGTGCTGCGGCGGGCGGAAGTGGGGTTTATGTGTGGATATACAAACAAACCCATAGATCCCTTCAGTTGGTATTGTATATTGAACTACGGAGAGTGTCCAATATACATTAGACACACTAGAGAGCGGCGGGTGGGGGAGGTGCCCAGAGTAGAGGAGCCCAGAGTGGAGGAGCCGCCGAAGCCCCTCGTGGAAGTCGTCTCACCGGAGCGGCTTGAGTCTGAGTTTGAGAAAGCCATAAAGCCGGTGGTAGACAACGTGGTTTTGAAATACGACGAGGCGGTGAGGAAGTTAGATAACTCTTGGCGTGATTACGAGAGTGGAGTAATTAACATAAAGAGACAGTGGGAGGTGGACAAGTTGTCTCTGTACAGAGCTAGAGAGTTGTTGTACAAAACTGTAGCTACTTACGAGAGGGCGTTGACAGAGTTAGACTTGAGAAAAGACTTCATGCCCGCCGACGTTTACCAAGAGTCTAGGAGAGAGTTAGAGAACCGCCTAGACCACATGAGGAGTTTGATAGAAGACGTAGAGTCCAAGCTGGGCGCCATAGAAGAGAACCTCGGGGCGCACTTCAAACGAGTCTTGTCCACCTCCACCACCGCCGAAGTCATCTCACTCAAGTTGTCTCTCTCCAAGCTAGAAGAGTTGTTGAGAGAGGGCAAGATATCGCAACAGACATACGAAAGACTTAAGAAAGAAGTGGAGCAGGTGTTGAAATGAGTCTCGACGTTGCTTACCTAGCGCTGGGGGAGTTGGAAAAACTCTTGTCTAAACACGAGCAGAAGTCCAAGAGTGTTGAAGATGTGTGGAACGCTTTCACAAACGCCGCCGTGGAGGAGAAAGCCGCGTGGGATAGAGAACTCCCCAAAATAAAGACTAGGCTAGAGCAACTGCGGAGCGTCGTGGAGAATTTAGAGAGAGAGATTGAGATGTTGGCAGCTAAGAGAGAGTTGGGGCTCATTTCGGAAGAGAACTACGCCACGCTCTCCGCCGAGTTGCAGAGAAAAGTGGATGAGTACCGAGAAAAACTAGAGGCGTATCTACAGAAAATCGCCGAGCTTGAAAGCCGCATATTTTATCTATGGGCCCGCGCCTTGACTAAAGAATACCTCTCCAAATTTGACTTAGTGGAGTTAGAGAAGAAGATTGAAGACACTAGAGAGAAGATAGACGAAGAGACATACGCCAAGATGAAACACGAAATCAACGTGATGAAAAACACCTGGGAGTTGTTGAATCTCCTCCACTGACGGGCTTGACGTAAACCCTACCCTCTTTCACCTCGACGATCTCCACACAAGAGCCGGCGGGGAGTCTACAACCCACGCAGACGGCTCTCCAGTATTCTCCCCACACTTTAACAACCCCCTCGGGCTCTTCCACCACCACCCCAACGCTGAGATTGCTGCTACTCTCTCTGGAGATTTTCCATGCCACATATATAGATAGTTAACGAGGGCGTAGCTATCGCTGCAGTTATCCACAGTGGTGTGAGAGCCAGGGCGTACAACGCCACGGCCGCCGGCGTTGTGAATAACAACAATTCGTCTAGCTATCAATAGAGCTAAACGAGACACATATATATCCACGTTGTATATGTGTGTTTACAATTCAAATACCGCCTGACCACGCGGTTTTGTTGAAAGGCCCCGCCGAGGTGGAGTGTGAAGTGGGTTGTAGAGTCTTCGGGGGGTTTTTTAGAAGATTCAAAATTCCCCCATATAGACAATACCCCGTCGAGGGCCCCGCCGTAGTTAAAACCAGCGGAGGTTCGGTGGAGTTAGTGGCGGGTTCTCCAATTCCGAGAGATTGGGACATTCCGCTGGAGGGCGCGTTGGTTGTGGTGGGTCCCCCAGACTCTGGCAAAAGTGGTTTTTCCACATACTTACTAAACGTAAAGATGTCGGTGGGTGGCTGCGTGATAGACGCAGATGTGGGTCAATCGGACATAGGTCTGCCGGGTTTCGTGTCGTGTGGCTGCGCCGCCGAGCCTGTGGTTCACATATCTGAGTTAGAGCCGCTGGGGGCGTATTTCGTTGGCTCTACTTCTCCACGTGGCGTTGAAGATTTGATTGTAGCCGGCGTGACTTACTGCGTGAGACAGGTCAGTCCTCCATTGGTAATAAACACCCCCGGCTGGACTTCCGGCAGGGGGCTTCAGTTACTCAAAGCGATTGCAGACGCCGTGGGTGCGAGAGTAGTAAACATGGGAGAGATGTACCTACCCGGCGTGGTGGTGTCTAAACCCAGCCGAGCCGCCATGCGTAGCGTTGAGGAGAGGCGACAGTGGAGGAATTATCTATATAGAAAGATAGCGCTGAGACATAGAATCACCACAGAACTCGACAAATTGACACACTGCAAGTGGGAGAGGGGTCTCACATGCCCCTGGGGGAGATACGTCGAGAGAAACGTAGAGAAGCCAGAGAGAGAAAACCACTTGTCTATAGTGCCGCCGGGTTATTTGAAAAATCTCTTCGCCGCTTTATACAAAAGCGGCAAGTTAGTGGGATATGGAGTAGTGGAGAAATTCGAGCCACAACTCTCGCTGTATTGCACTACGGACGATTTCGACGAGGTGAAAGTGGGTAAGATACGGATAAATCCCCAAACGCTGGAGGAGCTAGAGCCACTGCCCTGACGATAAACATTAAAATACGAAATGTGTCACTGGCGGGGGCCCGTAGCTCAGCCCGGATAGAGCGGCGGCCTGCGGAGCCGTAGGTCGTGGGTTCAAATCCCGCCGGGCCCGCTTAAATATGCCCAATTTTTGAATGGTGTGGAAGTCGTGACGTCTCTCGAAATGTATGTAATAGACAGAAACGCCGAGTGGTTGGGCGTGCCGAGGTTGACTCTAATGGAGAACGCAGGCGCCGCCGTGGCGAGACACGTGTTGAAATTCCAAACTCCCAACGTGTTGGTTATATGTGGCACTGGAGACAACGGCGGCGATGGCTACGTGGCGGCTAGACATATACACGCCGCCGGGAGGAGAGTGAGAGTCATCGCTCTGGGGGAGCCTAGAGAAGAGTTAGCGCAGTTGAATTACCGCGCTTTGAAGAGACTGTGGGGAGTGGAGATTGAAGTGAGTCAGACAGCTCTAGAGTTGTTAGCTCTACAAGATTGGTTCGGGTGGGCGGGGGTGATAGTAGACGCCGTGTTGGGCACGGGCATTAGAGGCGTCTTGAGAGAACCCCACGCCACAGCTATAGAACTCATGAACTTAGCGCCGGCGCCAAAAGTGGCAGTAGACGTGCCGAGTGGTCTCGATCCAGACACCGGCGAGGTGAGAGATAAGGCAGTCCGCGCGGCGTTGACGGTGACTTTCCACAAAGCCAAGAGGGGGCTTCTGGCTCCCCACGCCGCTAGGTACGTGGGCGAGGTGGTAGTGGAGCAAATCGGCATACCGCCCGAAGCTGAAACAATCGTGGGCCCCGGCGATTTTGCATACCTCAACTTCTCCCGCCGTGAAGACTCCAAGAAGGGCGACCATGGGAGAGTTCTGGTGGTGGGTGGGTCGCTGGAGTATTCCGGGGCGCCGGTGTACGTAGCCAAAGCCGCGCTGCGTGGCGGAGTAGACGTCGCAGTGATCGCCGCGCCGGAGCCCGCCGCTTACGTAGCCAAGGCGCAAGGTCCCGAAATTATCGCAGTGCCGCTTAGGGGAGAGAGGTTGTCTCTAAACCACGTGAGTCAAATAGTTGAGTTGGCGAAGAAATTCGACGTGGTGGCTATGGGCCCCGGCTTGGGGACAGAGGGCGAAACTCCAGAAGCTGTGAGAGAGATATTCACACAACTGTCTGGAGCAAAGCCGCTAGTGATAGACGCAGACGCCATCAAAGCGTTGTCTGGCCGCCGGGCGGAGGGACTGACTGTGTTTACGCCGCATGGGGGCGAGTTTAGAGCGCTAACCGGCGTGGAGCCACCCCGCGAGTTGGAGGCGAGGATTCAATTGGCGAGAGATTGGGCAGCTCGGTTGAATGCAGTAATTTTACTAAAGGGTAGACATGACGTAATTTCCGACGGGCGGAGGGCAAAAGTGAATTCCACAGGCACGCCTGCTATGACTGTGGGCGGCACTGGCGACGTGTTGACGGGGTTAGTGGCTGCTTTCTTGACGAAAACTAGCGACCCCCTGGAGGCGGCGGCGGTGGCGGCGTTTGTCAACGGCATCGCCGGCGAGTTGGCGGCTGGGGAATTGGGATTCCACATGACAGCTACAGACCTCCTGGATAAAATACCGGCAGCCATCAGGAAGTTCGCGAGATGATTTTTACTCTAGACAACGGTTTGACAATTGCATTAGACAGGTTTCCGCATAGTCTAGCTTCTGTGGCTTTCTTAGTGGGCGTTGGGTCACTGTATGAAGAAGAGAAGGGACTCACTCACTTGTTAGAACACATGTTGTTCCGCATGCCGAACTTCGACGTGGATGCAGCTGTGGAGGCGTTGGGGGGCGAAAACAACGCCTTCACGTATAGAGACGCTCTAGTAGTTGTCATACAATCTCTAGCGGAGTCCAGCCGGGAGGCCGTGGAGTTGGCCTACCGCATTTATAACAATAGGAAGTTTGAAAATCTAGAGAAGGAGAGAGCGGTGGTGCTTTCTGAACTTAGACAAAGCAGCGAGGACCCCGCGGAGAGAGTGGGGGAGCTGGCGGTGAAGGCTCTCTTTGGAGATTCAGACTGGGGCACTCCCGTAGGTGGGTTGCCAGATGTGGTAGAGGGGGTGGAAATGTCTCAATTATTGAGTCACAGAGACAAGTGGTTTACTCCAGACAACACCATAGTGGCGCTCTCCGGCGGCTTTGGCGAAGAGGCGGTGAAGCGAGTTGTGGAGCTCTTCAGCCGACTAGAGGGGTCGGCGCCGGTTAAGAAAAAACCCTCGGTCTCAACCGGCGTCTCTCCGCTAGTGGAGTACAGAGAGGTAGATGGCGTGTATTACGCCTACGCTGTCCAAGTGCCAGTGGAGAACTCAGCCGAGACTTTTGTAAATCTAGCAGCCGCCAGTTTCCACCTGGCTGATGGCACTAAGTCAATCCTCTTCCACCTCCTGCGGGATTATGGAGTTTCCTACTCTTACCATGTAGATTTCGACGTAGTGGGGGACGTGGCTTATTTGTCGATCGTGGTGGAATCCGCCGTGGGGCTCCCGGAGGCGAGAAAAGTAGTTAGAGAAGCGTTGAAGCCGAGGGAGCCGCCGCAGTATCGACTCAATTACTTTAGGTATCTGTGGAGCCGCCGCGAGCCCTCCGCCAGAGTTTTGACGACGTTGGAGTATCTAAACAAGGGTGGGAACCCCGCTGAGTTAGACGACGAAATTTGGCGAGCTGTCGGTGGGGGCATCCGCGAGTTCCCGTCGGTGAGGTGGGTGGAGGCGGTGATAACAAGAGAAGCTTTATATATGGGATAAAATTCCATAATATGAACCAGAAGATTACGTTGGCAATTATCGCAATTCTGTTAGCCGCAGTGGCATACACGGCGGCGCAACTCCACACAGCTCTAGGCATGTTAAACACGCTAAGTGCCAAAATCTCCACAGTCGAGCAGAATTTGAGCGATAAGATAACGTCTATCGACACGGTTGTGTCTAGATTAGAGACTAAACTTGGAGAAACCGCCAGGGAGTTGACTAAATTAGAGAAAGAAATTTCTCTCTTGAGAGAAATGGCGCTAGCTCCCTCGGGAGAAGTGCAAATACGTTACGCCAGATTTTTCAACATGAGACAAGAGGGGGGATATTACTTGTTGAGAGACGCCATGGGGCGCACGATTCTGTTAACGCCTAGGGGAGCAACGGCTAGAGAGTTCTACGTCCAGAAGTACAAACCAGACGTGGTAGTGGAGTACCCAGTGAGGAGAGTGGTGTACATGTCCTCTACGCACGTCGGTTTGCTCTATAGGCTATATGTGGAGAGCGGAGATGCAAACCTCCTCAAAACCGCGGTGGGAATTATGTGGGGGAGAGTGTACGATTGGCACTTGCCAGAAGTTAAAGACATGTTAAACAACGGCACTATAACAGACGTGGGGCCCCCAGAGTCGCCGAATTTTGAGAAAATACTAGCGTTAAAACCCGACGTGGTTTTCGTCTATTTCTATCCCGGTCCCTACGGCACAGAGTCTACGATAGAGAAACTAAAACAATTGAAAATCCCCTACGTCGTAATTAACGAGTTTCAAGAAACCACGGCGCTGGGGAGGTTCGAGTGGATCAAATTCGTAGCGGCCTTCTACAACAAGACTGAGTTAGCTGTGGAGATATTCAACAGAGTAGAAGCCAAATGGAACAGTTTGACTACGCTGACGGCTGACTTGGAGAGGCCGAGAGTAGCTTGGTTCATTGTATTCGGCGGTGTTTTGTACCCAGCGGGCGCCACCGCGAGAGAACTCATTAGACTAGCCGGCGGGCGGTATGCATATGCAAACTACAGTAGAGTAGACATGGAGGTAGTTGTGAAACATAGAAACGACGTGGATGTGCTCATTTGGTCGGGCTACGGAGTGCAGAGTTTAGAAGAGTTAGTGAAGATAGACAAGAGACTCGCCGAGTTGAAACCAGTAATTGCCGGCAGAACTTACGCCTACAGCCCCGCGTTTTACCAATTGTCTCACGTGTATCCAGAGCGTTTGTTGGAAGAACTCGTTTGGATAATGCATCCAGAGGTACAACCGCCGGGGGAGTTCAAACTATTCGTACAGTTAAAGTAATGTGGCTTTTTTTCCTAGCTGCGTTCCTCTTTTTCGCCCACCTCGCTTGGGGACCCGCCGGTTGGGATATGTACGTGATTGAAAACGTCCGCCTCCCCAGAGCTCTAGGCGCTTTGACAACTGGCGTGGCGCTGTCGTTGACGGGTTTACTGTTGCAAACTGTCTTTAGAAACCCGCTTGCAGACCCCTACGTCTTGGGGATATCCACTACGGCCATGTTGACTAGCTTAGCCATGTACATGTTGTGGCGATTTGTGGGACTGCCATATTTGGGTTTTTTCGTGGGGTCGCTGATCGGAGCGCTGGGCGTTACGTTGTTGTTGTTGTGGGTGGCGCGTAGAGCCACCCTGCTGGTAGTCCTACTATTGGGAGTTTTCTTAAGCTTCGCAGCTGGCGCTGCAATTAATTTCCTCTTGTTGACACTGCCGCCGGAGGAATTGGGGTATATCTACTTAGCTCTCCAGGGGTCTTTCGCCGCTTTCCCCCCAGGGCTGGGGTGGGCAGTGGCGGCGTCTGTCGCAATTCTCGCCTTAGTTACAGCGTTTGTGGCTAGATGGATTTCTGCTTATATCCACGGCGAAGAAGCAGCGGCGGGGCTTGGAGTGAACGTGAAGTTAGTCAATTTGGCGGTGGTGGCTATAGCTTCGGCGTTGACAGCTCTCGCAGTTGCTTCAGTGGGGCCAGTGGGGTTTCTAGGCTTGGCGGCGCCTCACATCGGCCGGTGGATCGCCGGCAGTCACAGGCTGGACAGAGCCATGCCCCACACTGTGGCTGTGGGAGTTATGTTGGCGCTGGGGGCAGATCTGCTGATGAGACTCGCGCTACCTCGCGACGTGCCCATCACGGCTCTGTTGTCTCTAGTGGGAGTGCCGGTGGCTGTTTACTACTTATGGCGATATGCGCGTGGAGTTTAGAATAGAGAAGAGACTGGGGGACTTCAAACTGTCGGCGGTGGGGAGTTTGGAGAGAGGCCTCACGTGTATTTTTGGTCACAACGGCGCTGGCAAAACAACGCTTATGAAAATATTGGCTGGGTTAATGCAGCCAGACGCCGGGGAGTTGAAATATCTCGGCGTGGAGTCCAAGATTTACATCGGCGATTTCTACGTACCGCCGGACGCTTGGGGTTTAGACGTAGTGCTAGCGGGGAGGTCTAGGTTCTCCAGTCTGCCGGTGAACAACTTAGACGTAGAGAAAGCAAAGCGCTACGCAGAGTTAGCCGGCGCTTTGGAGTTTCTAAAGCGCAAGTGGCATACTCTAAGCGGGGGGCAGAAGAGGAGGTTAATCATCGCCGCCGCTTTGGCTGCGGAGGCAGATTTAACGCTGTTGGACGAACTGCTTGAGGGCATGCACCCCAACTGGAGGGGAGAGGTGGCTCGGCTGTTGAGAGAGACCGGGGGGATTGTGGCAGTAACTTCCCACCAAATAGACGTAGTGGACTGCTGCGATTACGTGGTAGTTATGGACGGGGGGGTGGTCAAGTGGAGTGGGGCAGCCGGCGAGTTTGACAAATCTACGCTGGGTGGTAGTTGTTATAAATAGATATCGAGATTTAGCTATGTACACGCTGCCACAACTCCCATACTCATACAACGCGCTGGAGCCGTACATAGCTGAGGAAATCATGAAGTTACACCACCAGAAACACCACCAGAGTTATGTAAATGGAGCAAACACAGCGTTGGAGAAGCTGGAGAAATACAGGAGGGGCGAGCTTCAGATAGACGTGAGAGCAGTTTTGAGAGACCTCTCCTTCCACTTAAATGGCCACATACTACACACAATATTCTGGCCCAACATGGCGCCCCCCGGCAGAGGCGGCGGCAAACCAGGCGGGCAGACGGCTGATTTGTTGAACAAATTCTTCGGTAGTTTCGAGAAGTTCAAAGAGGAGTTCTCCACAGCCGCCAAAAACGTAGAGGGAGTGGGCTGGGCTGTGTTGATATACGAACCGCTGGGGAGGCGGCTGGTGGTGTTACAAATAGAGAAACACAACTTAATGCACGCAGCCAATGGGCAAGTCTTGCTAGCGCTAGACGTGTGGGAACACGCCTATTATCTACAATACAAAAACGACAGGGGGTCATACGTGGACAATTGGTGGAATGTTGTGAATTGGGAAGACGTAGAGAAGAGACTGGAGGCAGCTCTCAACGGGAAGTTATACAGTTTCTAGATAGTGGGCGTATTCCCAATCGGTAATTTTGTTCCAAGTATTTTCCCAACTACCGGCTTCCCTGAGGTAATTGTTCCACTCTTTCTCTTTTAGAGATAGATACACTTCTCTCAACTCACTGCCGATTTCTAGACTGCCTTGCCTCGCCACCTCTATAGCTTTGCCGAGATTCGCTGGCGTTTGAGTCACGTTGTCTAACTCGTAAGCCACTTCTGCGACGGGCGGCGGCGGCGTGAGTTTTCTCTCTAGCCCAACTAAGCCAGCTAACGTAACTAGAGAGAGGGCGAAGTAGGGATTCATAGAGGGGTCTGGGTGGCGGTATTCAAGCCGGTTTATCTTACCGCCGTAACTCGGTATACGTATCATTGTGGATCTGTTCCCAATGCCCCACGTCAACCTCGTGGGTGCTTCGTAATGCGGAACTAACCTCTTGTAACTGTTAACCGTCGGCGCTACCCACACGCTGTTGGGCAAGGCGTGTTGCAACACGCCAGCCACTGCGTGTTTTAACTCCTCCACCACCTCCCCCCTGGAGGCGAAGAGATTACGTCCATCTCTCCAGAAACTTAAATGCACATGCGCCCCAGAGCCGTTGACCCCCCAGAAGGGCTTTGGCATGAACGTAAGCGTGAATCCATGTTTTTTGGCGATTTCTCTAGCCATAATTTTAAACACTAACACGTTATCTGCTGTTTTCAATATACTACCAGCCGGTATGTTCACTTCGAATTGCCCCGGCGCTACTTCGTGATGCATTTTGGTGTGCCCCACGCCGGCGGCTACCATTTGCTCCATAATTTCCTCCACTACCACAGACGCGGGGCCTAGTTGGTGATCGAAATATCTGTGGCTGTCTACGGGTCTCGGCGGGTTGCCTTGCGTGAGGAAAAATTCCACCTCCACGCCGACTAACGCGTCGAGTTTTCTAGATTTAACTCTCTCCATGGCTTCTCTAGCGAAATTCCTGGGGTCTAATGGAGATGGCTTCCCCCCATCGTACACATTTGTAAACACCAAGGCGGTTTTCCCCCCATTCCAGGATTCTATATACACTGCGTTGAGGTCTACATACGCCACTAAGTCGCTTTTGTTTACCACACTGTAGGCAGGTATGGAAGAACCGTCAAACGGCACTCCGTCTATAAACGCATATCTAGCCTCGTCTATGTTCATGATATCCACTCTGGGGTAGCCGTAGATATCTACAATCACGAATTTGACGTATTTAACTCCACTACCTTTCAAAATACGCCACACTCCCTCCGCTTCTAGCATACAGAAACTCTTTGAACTACTTAAAAACCTTTTATGTAACTTATACATTGAAAGCGATGTATATATAGAATTTTTGCAGAGCGGGCCCGATGGGATTTGAACCCACGACCTACGGCTTAGAAGGCCGCCGCTCTATCCGGGCTGAGCTACGGGCCCCGCTATCTTTCAACTCCAGCTTTATAAGTTTTTGTGGCGTGTTTAGTAATCTCCAGTAGTTGTCTATATCTCTCAACCAAACCGGCGGCGTCGCCGGTTTTTCTGTAGTACTCCTTGTCCATGTGTACGCCTCTGCAGAGAAGTCTAAAGACATCTCCCGAAATCTCGTCTACTACCGCCACCCCCGAGCCGACGCGGCCAAACTCTAGCTTTACGTCAATCAAGTCGCAATCTACTTCTCTATACAAATCCCGGAGTAGAGACGCCGCGGTTAGAGCTAGACTCTTCACAACGGTCACCTCCCCCTCTGTGGCTAATCCCCCCTCCACCACGTCGTCTTCTGTCAAGAGGGGGTCGTGGAGTTGGTCGTTTTTTAAGTGAAATTCCACAATTGGTTTCCTAAACGGAGTTAACGGCTGGAGTGGCATTCTCTTTAAATAACTCCCATACGCTTTGAATCTCACTATCACTTCCAGCGGCAGCACCACGGCTGGTTTTACTAACAACGCGTTGGAACTCCACACATCTATGAAGTGTGTAACTACGCCGTTTTTCTCTAAATATTTAAACAAAACTGCAGAAGTCTCAGCCGCCAGTGCCCCCTTGCCTGGAGCTACGTCTCGCATGGCACCGTCGCCGGCTGTCACTTCGTCTTTAAACTCCATTACGTAACCCCCACTCGTTTTGTACAATCTCTTTGCCTTGCCTTCGTAGAGAAGCTCCACATATGTCAATTAGTATAAAAATTTAACTAAATACTTAAAAATAGAGAACGCTACATAGAGACGTTTTGCACATTTTTAAACTGTGCAAATTAACTACGTGGATAGAGTGTTAGTAGTGGGCGAGGGAGCTAGAGAACACGCCATCGCTTGGTCTCTAGCCGACAGTGGCGTTAGAGTATTCGCCGTGATGAATCACCCAAACCCCGGTATATTGAGACACGTGAAAGAGACAGGTGGCTCTTTTAAAATCGCCAAAGTTACAGAAGTAGAGAAAGTACTGCAAGCGGCTGAGGAGTTTTCTCCAGACCTAGTGGTGATTGGGCCAGAAGAGCCTCTCTTTGTGGGAGTGGCAGACGCACTGCGCGATAGAGGCTTCTTGACGCTGGGCGCTCCGTCGAGAGCAGCTCTAGTGGAGATGCGGAAAGACGTAGCTAGATACCTCCAGTGGAAGTACAAAATACCCGGGCGGTTGATGTATGGAGTGTTTAGAGAAGTGGGGGAGGCTTATAGATTTGCAAAAGCGCTGGGTTCCGTAGCCATAAAACCCATCCGTCAAGCTGGTGGGAAGGGCGTTAGAGTTGTCTATGGAGAAGTTACATATCTAGACGAAGCTTTAGACTCAGTGATTTTGAAAAGCGCCGAGGAGATAAAGACACAGATGCAGAGTTACAACGACGTGGAAGCTGCGGTGTTGGTGGAGGAAGCTGTGTGGGGCGTGGAGTACACTCTACAGACACTCACAGACGGCCAAGTCACTTTCCCCTTCCCCCCGGTGCAAGACAATCCACACGCCTACGAGTTGGGGACTGGTCCCGAATGCGGCGGCATGGGCACGGTGTCTCCCCTGTCTTTCATCACTAGAGAAGAATTGGAAGAGACGGCGGCCGCCATGGAGGCCACTGTGCGAGCTGTAGAGAGAGAATTTGGCGTTAGATATGTGGGTGTTTTGAGTGGTCAAATGATGTTAACCGCCAGGGGGCCGGTAGTGATTGAGTACTACAGTAGATTTGGCGACCCCGAGGCTTTAAACGCTTTGTTTCTATACGAGGGGGATGTATACGCTTTGTTCCGCATGGCGGCTGAGGGGAAGTTACACAAAGCCGTGGGGAAATTCAAAAATTTGTACACTGTCGTTAAGGCAGTGGCGCCGGTGGGGTACCCCCTGAGGAGAGAGATTGGAAAGAGACTTTGGATTGATTGGGATTTGGCGAGAGATTGCCGCATATACTTCGGCTCTGTGGTGGAGACACCCAGCGGTTATGAAACGCTAGGTTCGAGAGCTGTGGAAGTGTTGGCGTGGGGCTCCACGCCGGAGGAGGCTTACGCCAAGTCTGAGCGGTGTGCTTCCGCCGTTAAAGGCGAAGTTTTCTACAGGCGAGACATCGGTTCGCCTCAATATCTACAGAAAATGCGGCAGAAAGCCGAGACGGTGAGGGGAGTCTACATGTGGAGGAGACAGAGGGGGTTAGACAAAGTTAGGCTAGTCTGGGAGCCGGGCAGGGGGGTTTCCTACGTGGAGTAATGTCGGCAGGGCTCTTCGCAATATTCAACTTCGGCGGCGAGACAGATCTCTATCCACTCCTCCACTACGGCGTTAAAGCCATGTCTAACAGGGGAGACGTGACTTCTGTATACATACTACGTGGGGGTCGCGTGGAGAAAATAGACGTGTCGCCAGAGAGTGGAAAGGCGGTGGGACAAGCGGCTGTGGGGTGTGTGTACGTAGAGGATTGTTGCGTAGAGACCGAGGGGGGCGTGGTGTGTAAATTCGGCCCTGAGGAGGTTTCCATAGGCGACAAGCCACAGAACACTGTCTACACAGCGTTGACTAGAGACGGCGTTGTTTATCTCTACAGACCGCCTAACTTCTGGCATTTGGCTCTAGGCGCTCACGGTTTTGACTTCTTGATCGCCGCCACTGAGTCCTCCGCCATTGAGGTGCTGGGTGGAGAAGTGAGGAGGAGTTTGGGGGGTGGGGAATTGTTGAAAGTGTGGCAATACGGCGTTGAGTCTAGCGGGGGTTCGACGTTGGGCCCTCTCTGCGCCATGGAGTACATATACGCCTCTAGGTTGGACAGCGAGATAGATGGAGTGGAAGTGGCTGAGGTTAGGTCTAGGTTAGCCACGGCGCTCGCTGAGAAAGTAGAAGCCGACGTGGATATAGTAGTGGGCGTGCCCGAAACTGGCGTTTACTACGCCTCTTGGCTAGCCAGGGGGCTTGGCCGGTGGTGTTTCCCCGCGTTTGTGGCCACCGCTAGGGGGAGGAGTGCGCTACTTGACGAAATACGTGAGAGACTGGCGGTGATTCAACTCAAAGCCAACGTAGTGGAGTCTGTAGTGAGGGGGAAGAGAGTTTTGGTAGTAGACGACAGTCTCATCAGTGGGTTGACTATTAAACAGATTTCGCAATTGTTGAGGGGGAAGGCGGGGGCTAGAGAAGTTCACATATCTATAGCGTCGCCGCCGTTGAGGAGAAAGTGTCCACACGGCGTGAAGACTCCCCCAGAGAGTCACATGATATATAATTTTCTAGATGGCGACAAAATCCCAGCGGCGCTGGAAGTGGATAGTTTGACTCACCTCACTGTGGAGGAAGTCGAGAGAGCGGTGGGTAGGAGAGTCTGTCTCTCTTGTTTTCTATGAAGTTGGGGATTTTGGCGTCTTGGAGAGGCACTAACTTCAGAGCGATTGTGCAACACATACAGTTGGACGTCTTGAGGGGAGTGGAGCCGGCTGTGTTGATATACAGCGATGAAAATGCGCCAGTGAAAAACGTGGCGGGGGAGCTGGGGGTTGAGGCAGTTTTCGTGAAACACAGAGGCGTCTCGCGGAGCGAGAGAGAGGAAGCCATGTGGCAAGTGCTCAATCAACACGGCGTAGAGGTAGTGGCGTTGGCGGGTTACGATTACATATTGAGTGGGGCATTTATTTCAAAATTCCGACTAGTGTTGAACATACACCCGTCGCTGTTGCCCTTCGCGGGGGGCAAGGGCATGTACGGCATGAGAGTACACATGGAAGTGTATAAATCTGGCGTTAAAGTGACGGGTCCCACAGTACACGTGGTAGATGAGTCAATCGACGGGGGGCCCATTGTGGATCAATGGCCTGTATACATCGGCGACATATATAACATGCCCCTCGGCAGAGAGGAGAAGCTAGAGATTCTAGCTGACAGAGTGTTGATGTTTGAACACAGACTCTACCCCAGAGTGATACAAGCGGTGGCGGACGGATTACTCGAGTTGAGGAGAGAGTTAGTGAAAGTCCCCAAGGTAGTGGAGGAGGGGGGCAGATTGAAGTTAGTGGAGGTGGAGGAGGAAGTGACTACAGCCGCGCTGCGGGTGGACGGGGCGTGGAGTAGAGCTTGGGCCGACCGCCAGAGAGTCTACATTGAACACCAATTGAGAGAGTGGAGTCACAAACCACTCCACTTGATATTGCCGCCATGGTTGTTTGGTTGAGGGGGGACGCCATTTATAGAGAAGCGAAAGAGTGGGCTAGAGAACAAGTCAAACGTCTAGAGGAATTGGGCATCACGCCTAAGTTAGCTGTGTTGTTGCTAAACGACGACCCGGTGGAGTTAGAGACGCAGAGGAAATACGTCTCTCTCAAGGCGAGAGACGTGAGAGAAATAGGTGGCGAGGTGGAGATTTACGAATTGCACCAAACGCCCCCCGAGAGGAGGACTTCTGAAGCGTTGAGAGTGATAAATACGTTGAATAAGAGAGATGACGTCACTGGCGTTTTGATACAGAAACCACTCCCGCCGTATGTAGACGAAGTTGCACTTTTCGAAAACTTGGCGCCAGAGAAAGACGTAGATGGACTCACGCCGGAGAACAAGAAGAAGTTAGTCACTACGTTTGACCTACAGAGAGATTTACTCCCATGTACCCCCGCCGGCATTTTAGAACTCATGGCTAGATACGGCGTGGAGGTGAGGGGGCGAGACGTAGTGGTGGTGGGCAAGGGCGAGTTAGTGGGAAAGCCCCTCTCCATAATGTTGATGCAGCTAGACGCCACAGTGTCTGTGTTGCACGCTCTATCTAGAGACAGAGTTAGATACGTCAAGTGGGCCGACATTGTGATATCTGCAGTGGGGCGGCCGCCGGAGCTCTACGCCGACAATCCGTGGCGACTTACGGGAGACATGGTGAAAGAAGGCGCTGTGGTGATCGGCGTTGGGGGTAAAGTGTCCTCGGGCAAGTGGTATTTCGACGTGGATGAGAAATCTGTGGCTGAGAGAGCTTCTCACATGACGCCAAACGTGGGGGGAGTGGGGTTAGCCACAAGAGCCTGGGTGTTGAAGAATTTGATAAAGACCACCTACCGCGTGGCTAAGTTGACTACAACTACCAGATTGTTGACATGAGGTATAGAGACGCTGGGGTAGATCTGGAGAAACAGAGGCAGATACATAGAGAGGCGGAGAAAGCGTTAGGGGGCGCCGTGGGGTCATACGTGAGGTGGATAAATTTATCCAACGTCGAGGTGACTCTACACGTAGACGGCGTGGGGACTAAAACTCTCTGGTTGCTAGAAGCCGGCAAGTTGGAGACCGCAGGTTGGGACTGCGTTTTTGTCAACGTAAACGACGTAGTGTGCGACGGTTTTAAAACTCTAGCTGTGGTAGATTACATAGCTCTCTCCCCCGGCGTTGAGGAAGTGGGGAGCGAGGTGTTGAGGGGGGTAGCTAAAGCTGTGGAGAAAGTGGGAGCTGTATTGTTGGGTGGCGAAACGGCGCTCATGCCAGACGTGGTAAACGGCGTGGATGTAGTGTGTACAATTCTAGCCGTGCGTGAAGTGTCTCCCAAACCGCCGGCGGTGGGAGATCACATCGTGGGGTTAGCCTCCACGGGTCCACACGCCAACGGCTTTAGTCTATTGAGGAGATTGTTCAAGCTGGACGAATCTCTCTGCGGTGCTTCAGTTTCGGAAGTCTTACTAAACCCAGTGGCTGACTACACTGCCGTCTTGACGTTGATGAGAGAGGGATTGGCGAAAGCCGCTGCGCACATCACTGGCGGTTCTTTCGCCAAACTCAAACGGGTTTTGGGGCCTCTGGGGGCAGAAATCGAGTTAGTTGAAAAACCCTGTTGGGTTTTCGAGATAATGAAGAGGGGAGTGCCGCCGGGGGAGGTGTACAGAGTTTTCAACATGGGGGTAGGCATGGCTCTCTTCACAGACGCCCCCCTAGATTTAATCAAACGCGCGGAGGATTTGGGACTGAGAGCTTTTCACATTGGAGAAGTTAAACCGGGGGGAGTTGTTAGAGTAGATGGTTTAGTTATTTCTTGAGCCACTGCCTTAGGCTGAGCCAGAGCGCCGCTCCGCCCGTGCCGCCTCTAGAGACGTGTGGATCTACAGCTCTCTCGGGGTGCGGCATCATGCCCAACACGTTGGCTTGCGCCACGCCAGCCACGTCGTCTATAGAGCCGTTGGGGTTGTCTACATATCTAAACACAACTCTATAAGGCGCCGTGGGGATGTATCGACCTTCGGCGTGAGCCACCGGTAGACGTATCACTTGCCCCCTCTCGTATAGCGTAGTGAAGGGAGTGTCGTTGTCCTCCACTCTCACTCTAATCCACTTACACACAAACCCCGGCGGGTCGTTGGGGACTAACGCGCCCGGGAGGAGCTCAGCCTCTGTCAAGATTTGGAAACCGTTACATATGCCCAACACTGGCGTGCCTCTCGCCACGTCTTCAGCTAAATGTGACGTCGCTTTCGTCTTGGCGGCGATTGCCCCAGCTCTAAGCCTATCGCCATAGCTAAAACCGCCAGCCACCACCACGGCGTCGTATTTACCAGGGGCGTAGTCTTTGTACCAAACTACTTCTCCACTCATATCCACAGCCTCTAGAGCTTTAATTACGTCGTACTCTCCATTTGTGCCCGGGAATTTCAACACGGCGATTTTCACAGCTTCGCCACTTTCACTACTTCAAACGTGTGGACGTTTGGGTTGCCCAGTCGAGCTTCTCTAGCGATTTTCAACGCTTTCTCAACCGCCTCGCCGTCGTTTTCAGCCTCTAGATACAATTGTAGACATTTTCCAGCTCGCGCCTCAACGTCAATCCCCAAGCGTTTTAGTAATTCTCTAGTGATAGTCTCCCCCTCTGGCTCTCTGATGGTGGGTTTGTAAGTAACGTTTAGATACACTACATATCTCATGTTGGTGGGAGTTGTATGTAAATTTAAACGTTTGCTTAATCTAGAAAAATGCTACGTGTGAATTTCGTTATGTTTATTAAACATTCGGTTAAATTTATATAAAGGAAATAGTCAACACGTGGGGCTCACAGAGAGCGAGATAAATATAGCTAAATCTGTCTTGGGGAGAGAACTCACAGAAGTAGAGTTGGCGCTACTCAATTCACATTGGTCAGAACACTGTTCATACAAATCCACCAGGAGGTGGCTTAAACAATTGCCGTCGAAAGCGCCGTGGGTTGTGAGAGGCCCCGGCACAGACGCTCCGCTTGTGGAAATAACTCCAGGTCTCTACATAACTTTCAAAATAGAGTCGCACAATCACCCAAGTGCTGTAGATCCCTACAACGGCGCCGCTACTGGCGTTGGGGGTATAATTAGAGATATCTTGACCGTGGGCGCCAAGCCAATAGGTCTCTTAGTCAATTTACACTTCGGCGAGTTGGACAATCCACACGCCGAGTGGATCGCCACAAACGTAGTGAGGGGGATTTCTGACTACGGCAATAGAGTGGGCGTGCCGGTAGTGGGGGGAGAAACTTGGTTCGACCCAGACTTCACACACACGCCCATAGTACTCGCCACATGTGTCGGCTTGGTGAGAGCTGAGGAAGTGCCCAAGGGAGGCGTCAAAGCTGGAGATTTGTTCATAGTGGTCGGCTCGGGCGCCGACAGGAGTGGGTTGGCTGGCTCTGCTTTCGCTAGCAAAACGCTGAGTGGAGAAGAGGACCTCGGCGCTGTGCAAGTGGCAGACCCCCTAATGGGGAAGCGATTGATTGATTTAGTGCAAGAAGCTAGACACTGCGTCAAGTACATCAAAGACCTTGGGGGAGGGGGGTTAGCCACTGCGGCTGTAGAACTCGCCGAGTGGTTCAACTTAGGTCTAGAACTTCGCCTAGATGCAGTACACACGGCAGATAGAGACATGGGGCCCGTGGAGGTTTTGACTGGAGAGACGCAAGAGAGGTTAGTGTTTGTAACTGACGACTTGGAGTGTTTGGCGAAGCTTCTAGATAAATACGACGTGACGTATTCAATAGTGGGTAAATTCGTCGAGGGGGGTAGACTAAAGTTACTGTGGAGAGGCGAGACGGTGGCAGATCTGCCGATTTCACTAACGGCGCCTGAAGTAGAGTGGGCCGAAGCTAGCTACAACCCGCCGGAGTTGCCGCATCTCCCCCAACCGCCGCTTGAGAAAGCGATAGATCTCGTTTTGTCTTCTCCCAACGTAGCTAAGAAAGAGTCTATATATAGAAAATTCGATTTTGACGTTGGAGTGAGGACAGTACTCAAACCCGGCGAGGGAGACGCGGCGGTGTTGAAATTACACGTGGGTAACTTGGGAGTGGCGGTTAAGGGAGACGCCAACCCTAGATATAGTTACCTCAACCCAAGGCTGGGGGCAGCTAACGTCTTCGTCAAGGCGTATAGAAACGTAGTGGTTGCCGGGGGGTGGCCGCTGGCGGCGGTGGATTCGATAAACGTGGGGAGCCCAGCGAGACCCGAGGTGTATTGGCAATTCAAAGAGTCAGTGTTGGGCATCGCTGAGGCTGCTAGAAGTTTGCAAGTGCCGGTGGTGGGGGGCAAGGTGAGTCTCTACAACGAGTGGCAGAAACCGATTAAACCCACAGTGGTGGTGGTGGTGTTGGGTAAAGTTGACGACGTGTCTCACGTCAATAGAGCTGTGTGGAGCGACGGGGATAAGATATACACAATGGGTGTGACTAGAGACGAAGTGGGGGGAAGTGAATATTTGTATAGAGTATTCGGTTTAGTGGCTGGAGTTCCCCCAGCGGTGGATTACGGAGTTGAGAGAGAATTGCTAAACGTAATGACTAAGTGGCGGGGTAAGATAAGGGGAGCCACCGACGTGGGTCTCGGCGGTTACGCCGTTGCGTTTGCCAAATTAGCTGTCAATAGTGGAGTGGGGGCTGAGATAGATGTGTGTAAAGCGCATTCCCAAACATCTCGCGTTGATTTCCTCCTCTTCAGTGAGTCTAACGGGAGGTTGATAACCACCGGCGAAGAGGGACCCGGCGTGGAGGTGGGTACCGCAGGTGGGGAAGAGTTGGTGTACAAATGTGGCTCCACTATCCTCTACCGGCGGAGTGTGTCTGAGTTGACTAAAATGATGACGTTGTAGCCATGTGTGGCATAGGGGGCGCGTGGGGGACAGACGCTCCCAGCTTCGTCTTGAAGATGAGTCGGTGGTTGCTCCACAGGGGGCACGAGGGCGTTGGTTACGCATACTTCAAAAGCGGCGTGTTTCTAGGCCCCCCGCCGGACGACGCAGTGGGGGCACTGTTGCACACTCGCTACAGCACGACTGGGCCATATGGCGTTTCGCTACAACCCACTTACGCCAAGTATAGAGATTTGGAAATCGCCATGGTTTTCAACGGCACTGTGGTGAATTACAAGAGACTCGGCGTGGAGTCACCCACGTTCGACGGAGACGCTCTGGCGAAAGCTTTAGCTAGAGAAATTTGGGAAAATGGGATAGAGAGTGGGGTATCTAACCTCTTTACGAAAATAGTAGGCGCAGTATCTCTAATTGCACTAACTCCACAAGGACTGCTGGCAGTGAGAGACCCCAGAGGCGTGAGGCCGCTGGTTGTGAGACATTTCTACGGTGGTTTCGCTGCGGCGTCTGAAACTGTAGCTCTAGACGGCGGTTTCGAACTCCCCCCAGGCACCGCTCTGTTGTACGGCGATAAGTACGTCACTTGGAGAGTGGGGCCGGGCGAGGCGAAGTTGTGCGCTCTGGAGTACGTCTACTTCGCTCACCACGCCAGCGAGTTGGGGGGTAGATTAGTTTACGAAGTGAGGAAGAGACTGGGCGAGAGTCTTGCAGAGGGGGAAACCGTCGATGTGGACGTGGTGACGTACGTCCCGGAGACTGCCAGAGTGGCAGCTAGCTCCTACGCCGCGAAGTTGGGAAAGCCGCTTGTAGATGTGGTTGTGAAGAGTAGATTCGCCGGGAGGATATTCATAACGCCGCCGCACTCCAGGAGCCCCGGCGAAGTTTTTAGAGTTATCAAAATGGCCGGCGAGAGAGTAGCTCTAGTAGACGACTCACTCATCAGAGGTACAAACATAAGAACTGTAGTGCGCATGTTGAGAGAGGCGGGCGCCAGAGAGGTACACGTGAGAATAGCCTCGCCCCCAGTCAAATGGCCTTGTTTCTTTGGCATGGACTTCCAAACTAGGCGCGAGTTAGCGGCATACGGCAGAGAGACAGAGGAGGTGAGACATCTCATAGAGGCAGATAGTTTGCGCTATCTACCCCTGGAGAAATTTAGAGAAATACTTGGAGAGGTATGTTACGGATGTTTCACTGGCAAATATCCAATGGACATAGACGTCGACTGGGCTGAAGCTGAGATTGGACGCTGAGGATTTTGAGGCTAGAGGACTTTGAATGTGCCCACTATCACTCTCGCTCTCTGTAGCGACACGGCGCTTTTCAACGTTGCGTATATAGAGCGGGCGGCGACTAAGCTACTCTGCTCCACAGCTCGGTTCTCTAGCCGGATCCAAGCTCTGCCCCAGGGGTGCTCCACCTCAATCTCATGTATATTCACACCCGGCTCGCCGCCGCCTTGGAACGCCACTTGTACCTCAGAGCCAGACGCCAATTGCAGCGCCACTGACGCGTTTAAATTCCGTGGATACCTCCAGTACAACTCGTCCGCCCTCCCCGCCGCTTGGAAATCTCCACTCTTCACTACTCTGTGCACTACTCTGCCCCCCACGGCCGTCAGTAAGTCTAACCCACCGACGGCGCCGCTGGGGAGGAAGAGAATGCCTCCACCTCTACACTTCAACTGCGCCGCGGCGCCCACAGTGGCTGCGATCAAGTGTCTACCCGCCTCGAGAATTCTACAGCCGTACTGCATCACCGCCTCGGCGCTGGCTGTCTCCACGACGAATTGAGACCGGGAAATCAACTCCTCCACGTTCTTCACGCAGTTGGCCCCACTGCACTTCTCCACATCGACGTCGTACACGGCAGTTAGCTCCATATCGCTGTCTCTCGTCACTAACTCAGCCACCGCCCTCCCCAACTTCCCGTAGCCCAAGATACCCACTCTCGCTTTGGGTTCTCTCACTTCCAGCGCTACGTCTAAAGCCGGCGCGCTGTGGGTAATGCGCCCAATGGAAATCACGTCTACGTGAAGGGCGTACATGTGTACATTCTCCTCAGTGACGCCGCCGGAGGCCTCTAGAGTCACTCTACTCCGCAGCCCCCTCTCGGAGAGTAGTCTACTGGCTCTCTCTACCTCCTCCGGCGTGGCGTTGTCTAACATCACAACGTCGAACCCCAACTCGGCGGCTTTCACAACCTCCTCAACTGTGGACACCTCCACTTCTCTCTTGGCTGTGAAGGGGGTGGGGGCTTTTGCCAACTCCTCCAGCGGCGCTGCCGCTAGGTGACTGTCTTTGTACATAACGGCGTCTGACAGAGAATGTCTATGGGGGTCCCCCCCGCCCAGTAGAACTGCCTTCTTCTCTAGATAGCGGAGGAAAGGCAGAGTTTTCCTCGTAGCGGCTATCCTACACTTGGGGTTTATGGATTTCACTCTCTCGACTAATCTCCTCACGTAAGTAGCCACGCCCGAGGCGTGCATAATTACATTCAACGCCGTCCTCTCCACTTTCACCACGTCTCTGATTGACCCCACGAAGCAGAGTACTTCTCTCCCACTCTCCACATAAGCGCCGTCTGGCGCCTGGAGCGTTATCTTGAAACCCAATAGCTTCAACAACTCCGCCACTTCAGCCACCCCAGCCGCCACTCCACTCTCTCTAAAAACTACGCAAGCCTCTACTTCTCTCTCCGGCAGCGCCAGAGCGGAGTAATCTAACAGGGGGATGTCTCGCCTCAATTCCTCTAGCAGTTGGTACGCAAAGAGCCTCGCTTCAATCATGTGAATTGGAACATTCTCTCTATGGCTAACCTGGCTCTCTCAGCTAAATCTCGCGGGACGGAAACTACGTAAATCTCATCTCTGAGAGATCGATACACTTTCTCCAAAGTAGTTAACTTCATGTATTCACAAACTGCGTCTTCCGCGGCTGGGATGTAGTCCTTGCCGGGGGCTTCTCTCGCCATTCTGTATATTATGCCAGTCTCCGTAGCTACAATGAAGCGCTTGGAGGGAGACCGCTTGACGTAATTCACCATCCCCTCTGTCGACAAGAACTTGGGCTCTACCCCAAGCTTGGGGAACTCCAGGAGGCAGGCGGTGCCGCAGCCACACTCTGGGTGGACTAACACCTCGGCGTCTCTATGTAGTTTGACTTTAGTTAATATGGCTGGGGTAGTCAACTTGGCGTGTACGTGACACTCCCCGTCCCAAATCTCTATCTCTCTCCCCAACTTCGCCGCTATGTACATGCCTAGGTATTTATCTGGCAGAAACAACACTGGCCGGTCTCTGGGGATAGATTCGACAATTTTGAGACAATTGGCCGAGGTGCAGACGTAGTCAGACAACGCCTTCACGTCTACGTATGTGTTTATGTAAGACACCACCACGCCGTTGGGGTTCTTCTCTCTCCACTTCTTTACTTTCTCCACGTCGACGCTAGACGCCAAGCTACAGCCAGCCCCCAAGTCTGGAATCACTACTTTCTTCTGGGGGTTAAGCACAGCTGCAGTCTCAGCCATGAAGTAAACCCCAGCGAACACTACCAACCTGGCGGGGGTGTTTCTGGCGGCTAGAGAAAGATTGAGAGAATCGCCTATGAAGTCAGCTACGTCCTGCACTTCCGGCCGTTGGTAGTTGTGTGCCAACACCACGGCGTTTTTCTCTCTCTTCAACTTTATCACTTCTTCAAACATCGCGTGTGGACATGTATACATTAAAAAATATATATTTGACAAATTTTGCCGCGGGGAAAGGGGAGTGGCTGTATATAAGTACATTTCTGTGCAGAGACCATGTGCGTTGCCGAGGTGGAGGCCGGCGAGGAAGTGAGAGAACTACTGGAGAAAGTGGGTATTTCTGTCAAGAAGGGCGCCACAGTCAAGGTGGTCTACGGTAGAGATAGAGACATATTGAAAGCGTTGAGAGAAGAAGATAGACCAGTACTGGGAGTGGCTCCACCCGGCGTAGACGCCAAGCTGGCGGCGGCGGACGTGAAAACACTCCCCACCATCCAATGTGTCAAAGTCAGAGTGCCTAGGCTAACTGCCGAAAACGCTCTGGGTAGGATACATGCAGTGAATGAAATTGCGCTGTTAGCCAGCGCGCCGGGGGTTTTCGTGAAGTACGCCATTTATGTAGACGGCGATCATTTATACAGCGACATGGGCGACGGCGTGTTGATCGCCACGCCGCTGGGTTCCACTGCTTACGCCATGTCTGCCGGGGGGCCCAAAATTAGGCTAGACGCAGAAGTGTTAGAAGTAGTGCCGGTGAACTCAGCGCTGAGGCGCCTCCCACACGTGGTGCCGCTACACTCGGCTATAGAGATAATAGACGCAAAGAGCGTAGAGGAGCTCGTAGCCATCGGCGACGGGGTGGAGAGAGTTAGGTACAAATCCCCCACTAGAGTTTACGTAGACTCCTTCGCCACGTTAGTCATGCCGGCTAGGAAGGCGGCAAAACCCATCGAGAAGTCTCTCCCCCCCAGCGCTCTGTTAGTCAAGAGACTTCTAGAGGAGAGGGGAGCGTTGACTGTGGAGGAGATAGTTAGACTGAGCGGTTTGAAGCCGAGAACCGCTAGACACGCACTCGCCAAGTTGAGAGAAAACGGAGTAGTGCAAACCACCGTGGACCCCACAGACCCCAGGAGGAGGCTGTATAGACTATAGATAACTCAACACGCCCCGGGCGGCGAGCACGCCGGTGGCGGCGGCTACGTTAATACCGCGAGACAAACCAGCGCCGTCTCCAGCCACGAAGAGCCCCGGCACTGTGGTCATGAGTCTCTTGTCTACCTTGGGGGCGGCTGAGTAGTACTTTATCTCAGGCGCATATATCAACGTCTGGGGGCTAGCCACACCGGGCGCCAATTCGTCTAACTTCTTCAAACCCTCCACGATGTCCGCCACTACTCTGTGGGGTAGAGCTAGAGATATGTCGCCCGGCGTTACGTCTTTCAGAGTGGGCGATATGCTAGACCTCCTCACCCGCTCCCACGTAGATCTCTGCCCCCGCTCCAAGTCGTAAAGCCGCTGTATCAACGGCTTGCCGCCGCCCAGCTTAGTGGCTAACTTGGCAATAGACTTGCCGTACTCAATGGTGTCCTCCATGGGGTCACTCAACCTCAGAGTGACGAGAAATGCGAAATTTGTGTTTTCACTCTTCTTCTCTAGGTAAGTCTCGCCATTTACGCCGACCGAGCCGTCTGTATACACTTCCTTCACCACAAACCCCCGCGGATTTGTGCAGAAAGTCCTCACTCTATCGTCGTATTTAGAAGTGTAGAGAATCACTTTGGGGTCATGCACGGCGTCTGTCAAAGGCTTCATGACTTGATAAGGCACCTCCACTCTCACGCCGATGTCCACCGGCCCGAAGTCAACCTCGGCGCCTAGCTTCCTCAACTGACTCACTAACCACTCGGCGCCACCCCTACCGACGGCTAGAATCACAGTTCTGGCGTAGAGAACACCCCCCGTGGTCCTCACAGTGAAAGTGCCGTTTTCCCCCTTCTCTACTTCATGAGCCCAAGTGGCGTACATCAACACAACGCCCGACGCCTCTAGATACTTTGTGATGTTGTCTACCACAAGCCGAGCCCCCTCAGTGCCCATGTGGCGTTGTCTAATGGGCACAATGCGAGCGTTTACTCTCGCCGCGAGAGTGGAGAGTTTGTTTATGAGTTCCATCTGCGGTTCATACACGCGGCCGGGGGCTCCGAACTCTAAGAAAGTCTTATCCACGTAGTTGATCAACTCCATGGCTTTATCCCAGTCGCCAGTTAACTCGTGGAGGTCCCCACCCACGTCTGGCCTCAAGTTAATCAACCCCGAGCTGAGCGTGCCGGCCCCCCCAACGCCGTACATGATGTGACACGGCACGCAGAAAGTACACTTCTCCAGCGGCGTCTGCAGCGGACATCGCCTCTGGGAAGCTCTGTAGCCCCCCTCCACAATGGCGATTTTCAACCCCCCGCTCCTAACCAACTCCAACGCCGCGAAGAGACCAGCCGGGCCGGCCCCCACAATCACCACGTCGTAGTCACCCACGTGTTTGTCCAAGACTTTAAGTCTCGATAGGTATTGCGAAACCACCTTGGGCTAAATTACTACAGTTTATAAAAGATTACTTGTAAAAAGTACATATACAACCAGTTAGATAAAGCCATGATACAAGTGGTAGTAGACGGCTTCTTCGGCGACACTGGCAAGGGGAAAATCGCCGCGTATCTAGCCACAGCCGACGACCCCACTCTCTGCGTCCGGACGGGAGCTCCAAACGCGGGGCACACAATCACAGTGGCTGGAGAAACACACGTACTGCGAACTATCCCCACGTGTTTTGTAAATCCAAAGACCAAACTGGCCGTCGCGCCGGGGGCGTTGATTAGAGTAGATTTGTTTCTCGCAGAGGCGGAGAAATACGGCGCCGGCAGAACTTTCCTAGACCCCCAGACCGGCGTCATAGAAGAGAGACACGTAGAGTTTGAGAAAAGCGACGAGTTTCTCATGAAGACTGTGGGCTCCACGGGGCAGGGCGTGGGGGCGGCTATGGTGGACAGAGCGTTGAGGCGCCTCAAACTGGCGAGAGATTTCGACATATTGAAGCCGTATTTGGCAGACGTGCCGGCTTTAGTACACCAGTCCAGAGACGGAGGCGTAGTCGTGGAGGGCACTCAGGGCACTTTCCTCAGTCTATACCACGGCACCTATCCCTACGTCACTAGCCGAGATACTACAGCCAGTGGACTCCTCAGCGAAGTGGGGATAGGGCCCAAAGCCGTGGACCACGTCATTCTCGTGTTCAAAGCTTTCGTCACTAGAGTGGGCGGCGGTCCGCTTCCCGGCGAATTGACGCCAGAAGAAGCCGAACGTAGAGGCTGGACAGAGCGGGGGGCCGTCACGGGTAGGCCGAGGAGAGTTGCCCCCTTCCAGATAGAACTAGCGAAGAGGGCAGTTTTGTTAAACACGCCGACGCAAATAGCCATTACTAAAATAGACGTGTTGTTCAAAGAAGCCGCCGGCGCGGAGAAATGGAGCGATTTGCCACTAGAGGCTAGGAAATGGGTAGAGGAAATAGAGAACCAGTTGAAAACTCCAATTACGCTATTGGGCACGGGCCCCGCCCCCCACCACGTGGTTGACATGCGTAGAGAGAAGGGGGTATGACCTCCCCGTTCGATTGGAGATACGGCAGTGATGAAATACGTCAGCTCTTCACACAACAATCCATAATCCAAACTTACCTCGAGGTAGAGAAAGCGTTAGTGTGTGCGCTAGAGGAATTGGGCATCGCCGATGTGGGTTGTTGCCAAGCGGTGAGCTCCGTAGAGATCACAGCCGAAGAAGTGTATCGATTGGAGAAAGAAATTGGGCACGACATACTCAGTTTAGTCACGCTCTTGGAGGAGAAGAGCAAATGTCGTTATGTCCACTACGGCGCTACTTCCAACGACATAATAGACACGGCGTGGGCTCTCTCCATAAGGAGAGCGCTGGGAATTCTCAAGAGGAGGATAAACGAAGTCGGCCGTACACTGGCGGAGTTGGCGGAGAAATACGCCCAAGTGGAGGCGGTGGGGAGGACGCACGGACAGTGGGCCGAGCCAATTACGCTGGGTTTCAAATTCGCCAATTACTACTACGAACTCCATTTGGCGTGTCGGTTTTTGAAAACTGCGGAAGACACTATCAGAGCTAAATTGGGCGGCGCCGTTGGCACAATGGCCGCTTGGGGTCAGTTAGGCCCGGCGGTTAGGGAGAGAGTGGCGGAGAGACTGGGGCTTTCTTTCCACCCAATATCTACGCAAGTGGCGCCTCGGGAGACTTTCGTAGCTTTGGCGTCGGCTTTGGCGATTTTGGCGTCTGTTTTCGAGAGATTTGCCGTGGAGGTTAGAGAATTGTCGAGACCAGAAATAGGCGAGGTGGTAGAGCGAGGCGGCGGCTCTTCGGCAATGCCGCACAAAGCCAACCCCACGACTTCTGAGAGAATCGTAAGTCTCTCTCGCTACGTCAGAGCGTTGACTCACGTAGCTTACGAAAACGTAGCTCTCTGGCACGAGAGAGATCTCACGAACTCCGCCAACGAGCGTATTTGGATACCTCAAGCCATCCTCGCCCTGGACGAGATAGCGATTTCAACCGCCAAAGTGTTGAAAACGATGTATATAAATTTAGACAAGATAAGAGAGAATTTAGAGAAAGCCATGCCGTATATACTTACGGAGTTTCACATGAATAAATTGATTAGAGAGGGTTACTCCAGACGGGAGGCCTATGCAGAAGCTAGGAAAATCAAAGCCGTCACTTACGACTACCAGAAGTGGCCTGTGGATAAATTGATTAGAGAAGCCCTAGCGTTGGAGTTATGTTAATCGGCGTGGTGGATTACACCGTTGGTAACATAGGCAGTGTGTTAAACGCCGTTAGGAAAACCGGCGCCACGCCCGTCGTTTTGAAAAAAGCCGAAGAGGCGAAGGCAGTAGACGCTTTAATTCTGCCGGGGGTCGGCACGTATTCAGCTGCCCACGCCATGGTGCAAGAATTTAGAGAAGTAGTGTTAGAAAAACCCACTCTAGCCATTTGCCTAGGCATGCAATTGCTCTTTGAAAACAGCGAAGAGGGCGGCGGGCGGGGACTCGGCGTTTTTAAAGGCACTGTGGAGAAAATCGACGCTGTGAAAGTGCCCCACATCGGTTGGAGTTACACACACTCCAACCACTGGACAGTGGAGGGGGGGTATTACTACTATCTCCACAGCTACGGCGTTTTGTGGAATCCACACGACGAGACGCACGTGGCTTATGTAAAGCTAGGGCGTAATTACGCAGCTGCGGTCTACAAAAGCCCCATACTCGCAGTACAGTTCCACCCAGAGAGGAGTGGGAAAGCGGGGCTCCGTTTAATCCAAAATTTCTTCAAACACGCCAGAGCTTGACTGAACGCGGCGAGGAGAAACAACTACGCGAGCCAGTGTGGCAAGCCGCCCCCACTTGCGCCACTTTCAACACAACGGCGTCTCCATCGCAATCTGTCTTAAACTCCTTCACGATCTGGAAATGACCACTGGCCTCGCCCTTGAGCCAAATCCTCTTCCTAGAAGTGGAGTAATAGTGGGCGAGTCCCGTAGTTAGAGTTAAAACAACCGCCGTGAAATCCATGTGCCCCACCATCAACACTTCGCCAGTTTCGACGTCTTGCGCCACAGCCACCACGGTGTTTTCAATGTGGCGGTAGTTAAGTCCACTAGCCACTTCCCAAGCCGCTTGGGGAGTCGCCAGTGGTCTCGCCGACGTCCAACTCACACCGAACGTTTTATATAATTATTAAATCTATCCACATGCGTCTGCCGGAGTTGGACTTCTCCTACGACGAGCCGGAAGTGGGGTTTGAAATACTGCGTATGCACTTCAACGAAAATCTCTTCCTACCGCCCCAGTACTACGCCGAGATCGCGCCGGAGGTGGGTGAGAGAGAGTTGAAGTACTACACCGACCCCAACAACCTCCAACTCGCTAGGAAAATAGAGGAGTACCACTCGCTAGGTAGAGACACAGTTACAATCACAGCCGGCGCCGACGAGGGACTGCGGTTGGTCATGACGCTGGTGGTACACATGGGCGGCGGCTTAGCCATCGTGGAACCCACCTACGGCATGGCGAGAATTCTAGCTAGACAAGTGGGTCTCGCCCCCCTGACGTTGACGTACGAGCCAGACCTCTCGCTAGACGTCGACGCCGTGGTTAAATCCCGCGCTTCGGCTGTCTACATCTGCTCTCCCAACAACCCCACGGCGCATTTAGTCAAAGAAGTAGAGGAATTGGTGTCTAGATTCGACGGTCTCGTGATACTAGACGCCGCATATGCCGAATACGCCGGCATGTGGCGACCCACTTTCCACGAGTATGGCAACGTGGCTGAAGTGAGGACTTTCGCCAAGGCTTGGGGCCTCGCGGGGGCTAGAGTGGGTTACGTAACCGCGTCGCCCAGAGTCACTAAACTACTCCGGACGTTGTCTCTCCCACACCCCATATCGGCGCATTCGGCTAAGTTGATAGAGAGAGCGCTAGAGGTGGGGCGGCCGTACGTGGAGAGAGCCGTAGTTGAAACAACCGAAGTGAGAGAGTGGGCGGCCCCCCAGATAAAACACCGCAAGTACGTGGGCCCCACGAACTTCATCACTCTCATACTGGAAGACGCCGAGGCAGTCGCCAAGAGGCTTTGGCAAGCCGGCATAGCTGTGAGAACGCTAGGCGGCAAACCGCACTGTCCGGCGTGTCTGAGATTCACGCTAGCGCCGAGACTCCACATGGAGCGACTGCTGAAAGCGCTATGAGACACCTCTTGGCGATTCCATCCAAGGGGAGGCTGCAGGAACCCACCTTGAGGCTATTGGAGGCCGTGGGGATAAAGCCGTTAGCCTCCGACGAGAGGGCGTTAGTGATCCCAACGACGTGGCGCGAAGTGAACTTAATCAAAGCGAGACCAGAAGACATACCCCACCTGGTGGAGTCTGGCCGAGTTTGGGCGGGGGTAACTGGACACGACTACGTTGTGGAATCCGGCGCAGACGTGGCTGAAGTAGTCGAATTGGGATTCGGCCACGGGAGTTTGGTAGTGGCGGTGCCGAAGTCCAGCGGAGTGAAGCGAATAGAAGAACTCCCCCCCGGCGCGCGGGTAGCCACCAAATTCGTCAACATCGCGTACAATTACTTCGCCGAGGCGGAGAAGAGAGTGAGAGTAGTGAAAGTCACGGGCTCCGTGGAGATACTGCCACAGTTGGGCATAGCGGACGCCATACTAGACGTCACAGCCACCGGCACTACGCTAGAAATACACGGACTAACGCCAATAGCCACAGTGTTGGAAACCACAGCCCGCTTAGTGGTACACCCCAACTACCTAAACCACCAACTAACGAAAAAACTAGCCACATTCATACAGGGTTACTACGCCGCCCAGGGGAGGAAAATGGTCTTTCTAAACGTCCCCAGCCACCAGCTAGACGCCGTGCTGTCCGCTCTACCCGCCATGGAAGCGCCGAGCGTCACGAAACTAGCCAAAGGCGACAGTTACGAAGTGTTCAGCGTAGTGCCAGAAGACGCACTGCCAGACTTAGTGATGAAACTAAAAGAAGCAGGAGCAAAAGACATAGTCATAACATCAATAGAAAAATTAATTACATAGTGCGAAAATTTTAAAAAAATACGTTTATTATACTTCTTTTTTTCCTCTCTATGTTTTCTAATTTGGCGTTTGCGTTAGGCGTTTGGCTTTATCTCACTTTTACGTCGGGCGTTAGGGAGTTTTCTAGAGTTGTCCCCGTGTCTGCGTATTTAGATTCTGGGGGGATTTTTTGATTTGTGTACAGAACGGGGGTCCTCACGATTTTTACGGCGTTTTGGTTGTTTCTGCCTCCGGCAAGTCTGTGTCGGTCCAGCTGTATGCGGCTGTCGGCGAGTTGGCTGAGGCTAGGGGGTCTCTCCACGAGCGGTACGTCCCCGGCTCTTCGCCGGTGTTGTACGTGGCGACTGGCGGGGGGAGTAGTTATCCGGTGATGCCCGTAGTTGTGCCCGACGTGTCGTCTGTTAAGTGTAAGTGATATCTATATATCGAATCATGTATGGCGTTATGTGGTTTCTAGTCTTGTTGTCGTTGGCGGTTTTCGCTTCTGCTTACGTTGTGCCTACGGAGTCTCTCGACGTTTATTACGTGGTGTTTCCCAACGGCGTAGAAGTGAGGGGGTTAGACGGCTCTGTTCTCTACTCTATGGAGGCTGTGTATCCCCCCCTCGCTTCCGACGCAGTCGGCGGTTGTTTTGCGTTAGTGAACCGGCCTTACGTCTACCAAATCTTGAGGCGGGAGGTCCCCATTGAGATCACCACGCCTACTAACATAGAGCTTTCAGACGACGTGTTGAACGCGCTTAGGCAATACGGCGTTGTCCTCCCCAAGAGGCTTTCTGTAGTGCTCAATTTCACTCTCCCGCTGCCTCCAGTGATAATTGCCGGAGTGTACAAAGGCGCTGTGGCGTCTTTACACACGCCGTATGGCTACCCCCATTGGGCTACTTCTCTAGTTCTAAACGCTTCTGTTGTGGCTACTAACTGCGTAGACGTAATCGTGGGGGGTGTAGACGGCAGTGTGGTTGTGGTGAGAAACGGCGCGGTGGCGAGGAGGTTTAAACTACCAGCCCCCGTCACTGCGGCCGTCTACAGTAGAGACGGGAAGACTGCTTATTTAGGCACCGCCGGCGGCGAAGTTTACAAATTGGCGGGGGACTTGTCTAGAGTGTACACTTGCCGCGGTTCTGTGTTGAACATGGCGACTGAGTGGTCGAAGCGGCTAGGATTTCTGTGGGGCGTCCAGTGACGTCTTTAGCTCTCTCTCACGACGGGAGGGCTCTAGTTTACGAAACTTGGGACTCCACTTCTTCTGTCAGACTGGCTAGAGTTACTCTCTCCTTAGATGCGCCTCGCCAGTGTCTGCCGGCGGAAGTAGTGGTTAAATCCGGCGGAGTTGAGTACGTGTATCAAGTGTCTGACTCCCGGCGTTTGGTTGTGCCAGTGGGTCGTGTGGATGTAGAGCCGCGTTATAAATACCTCGGCGACGTTAGGTGTAAGCCGGTGGAAAACCTCTCTCTACGTCACTGGCGATTTGGCTGAGCCTTTGAAGATAAGCTACGTGTTGGAGTATAGAGTTTACAAATCGCCGCTTGTGCGGGGGCCGGATTGGGCTAGCGGCGTGGCTGTGTTCTACACAGAGCCGCAAGTCGAAATCCCCGTGTTGAACACGCCGGAGGTTTTCTAAGACTGGCGAATTGGCAGGTAGACGGGAGGATAGTGGAGCCCATACCCACTATTTCGGTTGATGTACAGAAACCCACGACTATTTCTGCAATCCACACAGTGATACTACCGCCGGTTATACAAATAAACGACGCGGCTAGGTTGAGACTAGAGACGGTGGTGGTGTTCGACCAATTCGGCGCTCCGATTGCCAGCGGCCGCGAGCCCAAGGTATCTCACTACCCAATCTCGGCTCAGGGTTTCTACGTAACGCAAGTGTTAGTGTCCACCAAGTGGCCCGCAGTGGTGAATGGCTCCACCTCCACTTGGGTAGATTTGGGGAGTAGAGTAGTGTTTCAAACACCCGACGTGTACGACTTTAGAAACGGCACTAGGCTCAAATTAGCCGGTTGGGCTGGACTTGAATACACTGAAGAAGAATTCGCCTTAGCCATAGAGAGAGTGGCAAGCCGCTCGATAACTCTAACCCCAAAGTACCGGACGCAGTACAGAGTGTGGGTCAAACCGCCGGCTTACGTAGCGCAGCCGCCCAACGCCACTTGGGCAGACAGAGATAGCGAGATTGTTGTCACTATCCCCACCCCCATTAGCGAAAGCGCTGGAGTCCGCATTGTGTTGCGCCAGTGGGTTATAAACGGAGTCCCAGGACCCGTGGAGATCCCGCTGAGGGCGAAGGTGGACAAACCGCTCAATATCACCTACCTAACCAAAGTGCAGTACCTAGCCACTTTCGTCACTAGATATGGCCAAGCGCCGCCGGCGGTTTGGGCAGACGCCGGTTCTGCAATAGCGGCGGTCCCCACGCCTACCGAAGCGTGGGACCCCCCCTCCGCTGCGATACGTCTTCACCGGCTGGCGGGACATAATCGCCGGAGTTGTTTACACATACCCAGCGATGCCGATAGCTAACGCCCCCACGACTTTCGAAGCAGTGTGGAGCCTCGACCCAATGCCTCTCGTCGCAATCGCCGGCGGCGCAGCCGCCGCTGTGTTCGCAGTGTGGTTCATACGGAGGCGTCGCAGGAGAGCAATAGTGGAAACCTCTATAGAATAACGACAGTTGACCCACGACACCCACTATAGACAAAACTCTCTCGCCCAAACCCCCACTTTCGCGTTATCGGGATGCGCAAGTGCGCCAACTCAAGCCTTCTCTGAGGATTTCCACGCTCTTTTCCGCTTTCTCCCCCATCACGTATCCGTATAGAGCAACTATGTGCGTACACCGTCCAACAATCGGCGTTCACACCGGCGAAAGAGCCAGCCACCACAACCTCTGCTAACGCC
Source organism: uncultured Thermoproteales archaeon (assembly GCA_938027595.1). Classification (GTDB taxonomy): domain Archaea; phylum Thermoproteota; class Thermoprotei; order Thermoproteales; family Thermoproteaceae; genus Pyrobaculum. The sequence goes on along the minus strand of CALJAK010000012.1, from coordinate 28,406 downwards.
GGAGAATTCGGAATTGTTTCGAATCAACGTTATCAAGATTATTGGCTAGTGGCTCGCTGAGTGTACGTCGACTTGCTTTCCCCGGCGAAATCCCCTCAGAGATCAGCGCCACTCCGTAGCTTGTCTAGCAGCGCTGTGTGGTTAGTTTCAAAGAGCTGTGCCGAGATATTCTCTCTCTGGGTTCACTCTTGGATATTCGCCGTACGTTTTCTTCGTGCATCTGGCTAGGGGCGGCATAGGCGCTTTGTACATAACGCCCGGCGGTGGGTTTACAATTCTTTGTACACGTAGGGACCGCGCCTCCAGTAGCCCAATTGTTGATAATACCGCCTCGCTCCAACGCCTGAGATTACGGCTATAGCCACTGCGCCGAATTCTTTAGCTGTTTCTTCCGCCGTTTCCATGAGTCGTTTGCCAACGCCTTTGTGTTGCCACCATTGGTTTCTCTCTCCTATCGGCACCGCCGGTCCGTAGACGTGTAGTTCTCTCACGATGGCAGTACGTCGGTCGAGCTTGTGGGGCGCGTTGGGTATTCTCAACCTGGCTATGCCGTATAGCGTATCTTCGGCGTTTACAGCTTCTATGAAGACCTCCACGCCGCCTGAGGCTTCGTAAGTCAACTTCTTTATAAACACTTCCCCCCCTCCTGTGGGTTTGTTGTTGACTAGTCTTATCCCCACTTCTCTACATCTGATTTCTCTACAGGACAACCCCAATGCCTCCATGCGCTGCATGACTACTTGTCTCATGTTGCCCCAGCGGGGGCCGTCTACTACGTGGTGTAGCGGTATGTCTCTGCCGAGCCGCATTACTCGCGCCCAGCGGGGCACTTCTGCGTACATCTTTGCCAATAGATCCAGCCAAACTCTGTCGTTGTACGACTTGTATCTCCCGGCTTTCCACTCGTAATACAACTTCGTGCCGGGCACTACGTACAGTGGATATATCTTAACGCAGTCGGGCATGTAGTCCGGATTTCTGAAGACTTCTCTAACCATCTCCAAATCTCTGTCTGGGTCCGACCCGGGCAGACCCGGCATGAGGTGGTAACATACCTTGTACCCAGCGTCTTTCAACAACTGCGTCGCTTTGACCACCTCGGCGGCTTTATGTCCTCTCTCGACCCTCTCCAACACGTCGTCGTATATGGACTGAACGCCGAGTTCTACTCTAGTGACTCCCAATTTGAGCAAGTGGTCTACCTCCCCCTCGACGTAATCCGGGCGAGTCTCCACCGCGAGAGCCACTAACCGCATTTGCGCTTCTTCGTTACGCATTTGTTCAAACTCTAAATCTATGTCAAACGCCGACGTCCCCCACTGGGGGTAGTCGTTTAACGCTCTGTATATATTCCCCACGAACCACTCTCTATAGCCGCGCGGCAGCGCTGTGAATGTGCCCCCCATCACTATGGCCTCTATCTTGCTCGGGGCGTGCCCGCTGGCTATGTACAACGACAGCCTGCCCGCCGTCTGGCGATACGGGTCGTAGCCGCTTCTTCTAGCCCTAAGCACGACGGGGCTGTCGGGCAAGTAAGACTTGGGGGTATCTACGGCGGTGGGGCAGAAGACGCATTTGCCCGGACAGGGGGCGGGGTGCGTCATGACTGCCACTACGTGAACTCCGCTGGCGGCTCGCACGAAGCGAAGCGGCTTCTCCACAGAGATATAAACATTTTCAGTTTAATACGTGTATTGGGCTAAACGAGCTAGAGAGGCGTATTTAGCCATCGGGGAGGAGTATGGAATTACTAGAACGCGGCCTCTGCCAGTGGCCGACTTGGGAAACTTCGGCGAGAGAGCGCTAGACGTGGGGTCGGGCAGAGGGGCGCAGCCTCTGTACTTACAGCAACAACACTCCTACGTGGTGCACTGCGATTTAGACAAACGCCTACTGCCCGGCGGGGATTCTCTAGAGTGCGAAGCCACGTTATTGCCCTTCAGAGACGGAGCGTTCGACGTAGTTTACCTAGTGGCTGTGTTGCACCACATGCCCAGAGAAGCGGCTGCCTCAGCCTTGAGAGAAGCCAAGAGAGTGGGCAAAACGACGGTGGCTACAGTGTGGCGCCCCGACAGAGGTCGCCAAGCGGCGCCGGGGTTGTGGGAAGTGCCGTGGGGACGCAAAGCAGTCAGGCTATACTACACCTACGGCGTGGGAGATTTGTTAACCGCGGCGGGCGGAGGCGTGGTTTCCCTGGGTTTCATGAAGCGCCGCCGCCACTACAACCTCTACATAGTGATCAAAAACACACAGCAAAAATATAAATAACGATACAGTGATCTTCGTGGAGTTTGTGGAAGTAGTGGTAATCTCCGGCGTATTTCTCGCTTTCGTACTCTTCTCTCTCCTCATCCTCCCACAACATGCCCCCCGTACAACATTACGCAACAACCGCAATTGACGAATTTGGCGCAGCAAGTGCTAGACAGAATTGTACTCACGCAAGGCGACATTGCAGTGAAGACGGCAAGTGGTCAAAAGACAGTGTGGAGCATTGTAGACTTAACGCTGTCGGCCCCCCGTCCCCTCTACCAACCGCAGATAGACGACGGCAAGCTATCGCTGTCGGCTACGCCGTCTCAAGCGGGGGGCTTGTGTGACATCGAGCAGAAGGCGTTTGTGGAGGAGACGGGGATTGACAAAGCGTCAATTGTGAGCTTCGGCGTGTTGACGCCGGCTGGGGGCGCTGTTACCGTGGACTACAACGCAATTTTGAAGAATTTCTTTGGAAATCAGTGGGATTTGTACGACATCTCCATTAGGATACGGCCGTTAGTGAACTTAACTATATGCCCCAACGTGAAGATTGGACAAACTCAAATCCAAAGAGACAACCCCATGTGTAGAGACGTGCCCCCAGGAGTTTGGGTTAGGTCCACAGCCGGGGGTCGGGTGGTGGTTACAGTTATTTACTGCGGCGACGTGTGTGGATTGTATTCCAGAGAGTACAACCTCGCCGAGAGCGGCTCTATATATCAAGTGAATGTGTTAGACAGTCAGTTGGCGAATTTGTTGAATTCAGACGGAGTCGTCGTATACGCCCAGAGAGTGGATTACCCACGCGCTTTCGACATATACGGCTTTAATTTAACTAACAGACCTCTGGCATTTGGCATGTTCCTCCCCCTCCGAGGTCGCCAACTCTGGCTCCTCCACGACTCTCTATGCAGCGCCGACTCCAACACGCCGGCACTCGGCGTGAGGTATTTGTCGATATATACAGGCTCTGGATTCATAGAGTTGGGTAGCGACATAACTCTAAACCCCGGGAGGGGGGCCGGAGTTGTTAAAGTAGATCACTGCGGTGGATGTACTTCTACCGCTAGATGCGCCGCGTGTTGGGTAGATGTGCCGGCCGACGCGCTGTTTGCCGTGGTGTGGGTAGAGTCAAGCGGCCAGGGGTTGAGATCGCTCGTCGTTGTTCCGTTGATGCCAGTGCCCCCACTCGGCGCTGTTGAGTTGAACACTTGGAAGAGGTGGATTTCCATAGAGCCTAAGCTCCAGACGGCGGTGGCTACTCGCGTGGTGGACTCTCAGTCAGTCACTTACCTCCTGGAGGTGGTGGTCTATAGAAAGCCGTGAAGTGGGTTGTGGAACTCGGCCTCTCTGCTTTAGTCATTGGCTTGGTTTTCTACGTTTTTCTCTAGCTGCCCCAGCGCCGTTGTACATAGCTTCTGAGAGAGAAGTAGCCGCCAACGCTTACTTCGTCCTCCTCAGACTGTCGGCAGACCCCATCTTCATGTCTACTGTGGAGGAGGCTATCTGCGGGAGCGGAGGTAGTTTGAAGAGTATGTTAGACGCCGCGATTTCACAACGGTATTTCTACAACTTCACTGTGTATCTAGACGACGTGAGACCCCTCGCTTGTTTGGCGTGTGCCGAATGGCGGCAGCGGTTGGCGTCTGTGGCTAGGCCGTGGGGTTACGGAGGCGCTGGCGGAGTGGAGGTGGCTGCAATTTCGGCGGTTCTCAGCGACGGCACTCGCGTGAGGTTGGAGCTCTCTCTAGGGAGGCCGTGAGGGGGCAGTTGATTCTCTTAACTGCCGTCTTGGTCGCAATTGCGTTGACTACCGTCTTGGCTGGGCAGTTGGCTATTCAACTGGGGCAACACGCCTCGGCTGTTAGGTCTGGCTACGGCATATACGCAAAGCCGTGGCCCGAGGTGGTGGATTTGGTGGATTCATACGCGCTTCAGACCGCGCTCAAGTCAGCTTCGCATACATCCACCGGCGGACTCACAGCCGGGCTCTACATGGACCGCCAACTGGTCTACCGCGCCGTGGGGAGTTACGTGAACAAAACGCTCGTCTCGGCCAAGGTAAACTTCCTACCGCTGGGGGCACAGTTGGATTTCGAATACCGCGTGTGGCACTGGGGGTTCAACGGCTCTCTCGCTCCATACCCTAGAGCGGTACAGTTGTCCGAGGTGTGGAATTTAAACTCCGTCAGAAACAACCGCTTGTCTATACCGGGCGCCGTGAAGCTATACAGATTGACGGTATTTTGGAGCGCGGAAAATTACGACGGGTATTACGTAGTTACATACGGAGCGCATGTCTCGGAGCCCGGCGCCGTGGGTGAAGATTACAACACCGCTCTAGCGGAGTTGTTAGACGGTTTGGCAAAAGTAGACGTAAAGAGAAGTCTCTACATATTCCTCGTGAACAACGATGCAGTAGAGCGGGGGGAGTGCGGCAAAGCGCTTATACAACTGCCTTGGTGGGCTGAAATCGCCAAGTGCCCACTCTGTTTGTTACACGTGAGGATACCGGCTAGGGGCGAAATTGGGGCTAGAATTCTAGAGAGAGGCAAAGCGATAGAGCTGTTAGCGGTGTACGCGCCGAATTACATAGGCGGCGTGTTGCCCGTGTTGTGTAACTCACAAAGCACGCTTGTGCCAGTGAGCTCTGGGATAAACAACGATCCACGCGCCACGTTTGCAACTAGCGTTACATACCACGGCGGCGTTGGATATGGAACTAGTTTGTACTGGAGCGGGAGCGACATCGCCGGTTGGAGTAGGAGCATAGTGAGAGATAACTGCCGCACGAATCCAGTGACCGGCGGCGTGATCAACCACGGTGTTGGTCCCAACGGCGTTGTGTGGGCTAGATACAGCGCCGGTACGAGAAACTGGGCTTTCAACGTCTATAGATACGTGGAAATCCCCCAGGGCTGGAGGGGCGTGGCAGTGGAGACTTCGGTGAAGCCCATCTCCATAGGCATAAGGACCGCGAGGTTAGATCTATATCACCGCGCGTCAAATCCGCAGTCTACGCATCCCATTTGCGCTAATTTTGTAGCTATACAAGGCGTATCTCCCGCCGTGGTGTGGAGCTATTGGCGTAGTGGCGTCGGCGTTTGGAACGGCAGGACGTGGGACGACGCTGGAACAATTCAACTGAGCGACGTCTGGTACTTCTTCTCGTTGTCTTTCACCGCCAGTTCGACGAGGTATGAAGTTTATTTGTACAATACGACTAGGCCAGTCCGCCTCTTGGGTAGCAAGATCTACAACCAACCGCCGTGGGGCACTACCGATTGGAGATTTTACGTCGTGTTGGGCAGCGCCATTGTGGACAATCCATTTAGCACCACAAGCCCGTGGACTGAGAGCGCGCAGTATAGATACGTGAGGATTAGGCCGCACGTGGACCCGCCCCCCGCCGTGGTTTTAACTCCTGTCGAACAACCGCCGGCAGCCAAGCCGGATAGAGTAGACATAATAGCCCTGCGGAATAGCGGCGCGGGCGGAGAAATTACGCTGAAGGGCTCCGTGGGGCTGTCGGGCGTTGAGGAACTGTCGATAGTTAGAAACATATCGCTAAACGCTAGCATCTTGGAAGCGCGCTCTGTGTCCCAAGGCCCCAACCAAGCCACGTACAGTTATGTAATTCAAGTGAATTCAACAGTGCCTAGAGCTACGCTAGCCGCCAAATTCACGTTGTTCTACAGCTTGGGCTCCACCTACGTGAACAAGACGTGCCCCTCTGAGCTCTGCAGCGTGGAGTTAGTGAAGTACTACGGCTTCGCCGGCGGCGTGGATAGAGCTGAATACAGAATCGATTTCACAACCCCCACTTGGGTAAACAGCGTTATTCTCGTGAGTACATCCGGCGTCAAGACAGCCGTGTCCAACACGCGGCCGGAGATATACGCCCTGAGCTCCACCGGCCGTAGTTACTACATAATAAACGAGGGAAACGCCACGGCGGTTTTCGTATTCCCCTGGACCGGGACGCAGAGACCCATCGCCGACGTGAGTCCCGCGGACCCGCGCTACGTGGGCGTATACGACGTTGATTACGGCACGCAGCGCCGCACAATCCTCCTAGTGCCCCCCGGCTCTGCGGTCAACGTCACGTTTGCCACGCCCCAGACGCACAACTGGCTAAGAGACAAACTCGTGCGGTGGCAGCGGGATTACTACAACGCCATAACTCAACGGCCGTGTACAAACTTCGTCCGGGTGTACCTCCCCGGCAACGCTTCTCGGCGGTATTACTACGTCATGCTTCACGACTCGCCCGACCGCGCTAACAACGTCCGCGCATTTATCGGGGGACAGTGGATACCCGTAAGAGTTTACAGAGATGGGAAGAGACTGTGGCTCCGGCTGGAGGCGACCCCTCTCTCCGGCAGAGCCGTACTGCTGGCGGTGTGTAGCGATGGAACTAGCGAGAGGCCGGAGACATTTTTCGATTTCTTTAAACGCGGCAGCGACGCGATTGACGTGAGAGAGCGGGCCACCTTGTCCGAATACCCCGATGGCTTTACTGTAGTCATTTCCACAAGATCCGGCGCTAGTGTCGCTCTATACAACGGCACGTCGTTCTCTCTGGATTGGTTTCAGAATTGTAGAGAGGATAGGAAAATGATGGGTATTTGGCGGAGTGGGTACGTATCTCTCTACTGGTGGCACTACGACGGGTTCTGTTATGACAGGCACATATGGGAGTATCAGAAGGACGATGGGTTTAACTACACGTTATCTCTCTCGCCCGCTATGGCTCTCTACCAAATTGTGACCGTGGGCGATCCGCCTTGGTGGTTTAGGTCTTATCCCAACAGCGCTCCGGCGTTGGGCGGCCGCCCCATGACGGCGTTTACGCGTGTTTATTCATCCGCCGCGCCTTATTCCGTCGCTGTGATTCCCTTCACGTGGCCTAGGCCGTATTACTATTTGGATTACGCCCGTAGGGGTCCGTTTTCTACCACATGACGTCGCTTGAGGTTCTGGTGTTGACTGTCATTGCGCTTTTGGTGATATTCGCCGCGCTGCCGTATGTGGTGAACACGTTGTATGCCTCCATGGCGCCTTTGGAGTACCGCAACGCTTTGAATTTCGTACTGTTGTTGGCTGACTCTATGGAGGCTGACTTCGGCATGTCTGGCTCTAGGAAGTACTTCAATCTGCCGAGCTTTTACTATGGGAAGTTTGGCGTTTTGAACGCCACGTACGGCATAACGCTGCGGTGTGGCGTCAACAATTACAACCTCAAGTGGCGCGCGTTTAACGTGTGGTACAACTCTACGTATTTAGTGGACGTCTATAGACAATATAGGGGGGTTCAGGGGGGGTTTGTGTCTATGCCGGGGACACTCTCATTGCTGTGAACTCCACGCCGCCGGGGAACGTGCGCATGTATCCCCGGGTTTTCGTAGTGAGGGGGACTGGGGAGAGTTACGTCTATGTGATGAACGCCACTGTCCGCTTGGAGGGGTATAGGTATTTGACTTACGAAATGAGGAGAATATCTACGGCGATGTATAAAAACTGCCATAGCCTCATCGTTGGGGGACGCGTGGAGAACTTGAGTGGCGACGTATATTTAGTAGTGCAGGAGGTCGTCTTGGCGTTGAGATGAGGGGGCTGTCTCTATCTCTGCCATAGTGCTCTTCTTCGCCGTGGCCGCCGCGATGGCTATACTGGCGGTTTTGGTAGATATGTACGCCCAGAGCGTGCTTGAGGAAGACGTGAAGCTGTTGGCAAACGCCGTGGCTGACTACGTGGCGTCGCAAGTTAGAGACGTGGTTTCCAGCGGTAGTCTGCCCGGCGTGGTTTCGGTCAGGCAGAAGTTGTTCATCCCCTCGGCTTTTTTCGGTTTTGACTCAGCCGCCGCCTCCGTCTGTATGGGGAATGAAAACGGATTTCTCTACGTCGAGGTGACTGCGGCTGGGGTTAGGGGGAGGGGGGAGGCCCGCGCTTCTGCAGTGGTGTGGGTTTACAACGTCACTAAATGGTCGTTAAACCACGGAAAAGCGTTAACTCTAGTCGGTAGTTTCACGCCGGTGGATTGCAAAAGCGGCAGCCCGCTGCCGCCGGGGTGTATAAACGCCGGGGGGCTCGATTTGACGCGAGTGGGCTGCTCTGCGTTGTTGATCAACGCCAGTATATACGTAAAACCGTTGAGTTGAGGTAAAACCGCCGGGGTTACTGTTTTTAACTAATGCCGATGTATATACATGCTTGAGTTGGGCGCGGTTCGCGAGAAGTTTAGAGAACTCATCTTATCTAGCGAGAAGATTTCTGACGAACTCATAAACATAATTATACAACGGAAACGGTCGCTTGAGGTAGATTTTCACGACATTTTGATGTTTGACAAGGCGCTGGCTGATTTAGTGGTGGAGAAGCCGAAGGCCGTGCTGCCGGAGGCTGACAGAGCGGTGAGTGAGGTGGTGGAGGAGAGAGACCCCGAGGTGGCTCGCGAATTGCGGCGGTTTTACCTCCGGCCGAGGGGGTCCCCCCTGGTGGTCCCCCTGCGGAAGCTCCGGTCTGAGTACATAAGTCGCTTGATCCGGGTGGAGGGCATCGTCACTAGACTCACCCCCCCGAAGCACTTTCTCTACAGGGCGCTCTATCGCTGTGGGCAGTGTGGTTACGAGGTGGAGTTGGTGCAAGAGCTAGAGCGCCACGTGGAGCCGCCGGCGCGGTGTCCCCGTTGTGGGGGAGCCAGGAGTTTTGCGTTGGTGTCTGAATCTAGTCAGTACGTAGATTGGCAGAAGGCGATACTACAGGAGAGACCCGAAGATCTGCCTCCGGGGCAGATGCCGAGGAGCGCCGAGGTTGTGCTGCTTGACGACTTGGTGGACTCGGTGAAGCCCGGTGACATTGTGTCTCTCACTGGCGTAGTGGAGTTGGCAGCTAGCGAATTGCGCCGGGGGAGGCCGCCCGTGGTTTCTTCATACATCTATGGGGTGCATGTGGAGACCACTAACAAAGAGCTCGTGGAGGAGATAACTAAGGGGGACGAGGAGAAGATTTTGGAGATTTCCAGGAGGCCAGACGTCCGGGAGTTGATCATCCGCTCTATTGCCCCCTCTATATATGGATATGGAGAAGTGAAAGAGGCTGTGGCTTGTTTACTATTCGGTGGGAGGGAGATTGTCTACCCAGACGGGGTGAGAGTTAGGGGGGACGTGAACATTCTACTAGTGGGTGACCCGGGGACGGCTAAGTCGCAACTTTTGAAGTTTGTGGCTAAGATTGCCCCGAGGGCTGTGTACACCACTGGCAAGGGCTCCTCTGCGGCGGGGCTCACGGCGGCTGTGGTGAGAGACAAACTCACTGGCGAGTTTTATCTCGAAGCCGGCGCTTTGGTGTTGGCCGACAGGGGGGTGGCTGTCATAGATGAAATCGACAAGATGGACGTCAAAGACAGAGTGGCTCTCCACGAGGCTATGGAGCAGAACACTGTGTCGATAAGTAAAGCTGGCATTGTGGCTACGTTGAATGCGCGTACTGCCGTCTTGGCGGCCGCCAACCCCGCTTTCGGTCGGTACCTGCCCAACAGAACCGTAGCCGAGAATATCGACTTGCCGGTTTCTCTACTGAGTCGCTTTGATTTGATTTTTGTAATTAGAGACGAGCCTGGGGAAGAGTTCGACTCGGCGTTGGCTGGACACATTCTAGACCTCCACGCCGGCAAATCCACAGAGGCGTTCAGCGACACGTTGAGACCAGACTTCCTCCGTAAGTACGTGGCTTACGCCAGGAGGCACGTAAAGCCAATCCTCAGCGAGGAGGCTAAGGAGAAGATCCGCGCTTTCTATTTAGAAATGCGGCGTGGGTACCGGGGGCCCGGCAGCGCTGTCGCCATAACTGCCAGGCAGTTGGAGGCGTTGATTAGACTAACAATCGCCGAGGCTAAAATGCGGCTCTCGCCAATTGCCACTGGCGAAGACGCCGATAGAGCTATCAAACTTTACTTAGCTTTCCTCAAGTCTGTGGGTATAGACGTAGAGTCCGGCTCGGTGGATATAGACACAGTCATGACTGGCGTCCCGGCCTCCAGGAGGGAGGCCTACGTGAGAGTAGTGGAGTTATTGAAGAAATTGGAGGAGGCGGAGAGGGGCCCCGTGAAAGTGGAGACACTCATGGCGGAGGCTGAGAAAGCGGGCGTGCCACGTGGAGAAGTCCAGAGATTGATTGAGTTACTCATCCGAAACGGCGAAGTCTACACCCCCAGGCCGGGTTACGTGAAGAGAGTTATGTAATTTATATAACGCATCTCTACCGTGGAGGTCTCTAGTCTCCCGCTAGACGCGAGACTCTTGAACCTCTTGAGGGCGCGGGGCGTGGAGAGACTCTTCCCACCCCAAGTCGAGGCGGTGAAAGCCGGCATTCTCGACGGCAGAAACGTCCTCATGTGCACCACCACCGCCTCTGGCAAGTCGCTGTTGGCTGAAATCGCGGCGGTTAAGGCAGCTCTAGAGGGCAAGATGGCTCTCTACGCAGTTCCACTGAAGGCCCTCGCGTATGAAAAACAAACACACTTCGAGCACTACGGCAAGCTGGTCAACGTAGGCGTTTCCACTGGCGAGTTTGAATCTGACGAGAGGCGCCTCAATCAATACGACGTGGTGATTGTCACATACGAAAAATTAGACAGCATACTCCGGCACAGACCCAGTTGGCTCAACGGAGTGGGTGTCTTGGTAGTGGACGAAATTCACTACATCGGCGACTCCAAGAGGGGGGCCGTCTTGGAGTCTGTCATTTCTAAAATCCGCCAGTTGAAGCTAGAGACGCAGATAATTGGCTTGAGCGCCACGGTAGGCAACGCCCGGGAGATCGCAGAGTGGCTCAAAGCCGAGTTAGTGCTCTCCACTTGGCGACCGGTGCCGCTGAGGGAGGGAGTGTACCAGGGGGGCGTCATTCGCTACGCAAACGGCGCTCTCAAGCGAATTCAAGCCGAGAGCGACGGGCGGGTAGCTCTGGCTTTAGACACCGTGGCGGAGGGGGGACAGGCGTTGGTGTTTGTCGCAAGCCGCGCTTCCACTGTCCAGTTGGCGAAATCCATAGCTAAAGCTATAGCTAACTACCCAGAGGCGTTGATTGACGTGGATAGAGCCAACTGGCTGGCGGGGGAGGTGGCTAGAGCGTCTTCTAGCAAAATTCTCGGGAGGGAGTTAGCTGAGTTGGTGGCTAGGGGGGTGGCTTTCCACAACGCTGGGCTCGAGCGAGAAGTTAGGCGCTTGGTAGAGGAGGGCTTTAGGTCTGGCGTGTTGAAGGTGGTGGTGTCCACCACTACACTGGCGGCGGGGGTCAACTTGCCGGCTAGGCGGGTTGTGGTGGCTGACTACAAACGCTACGACCCACTGTTGGGTAGGGGAGACATTCCAGTGCTTGAATACAAGCAGATGGCTGGGCGGGCGGGGAGACCCGGGTTAGATCCATACGGTGAGGCGGTGTTGGTGGCCTCCAGCGAGAGAGAGGCGAAGTACCTCGTGGCTAAATACATCAACGGCGAGGTGGAGCCCGTCAAATCTCACATGTTCGCCCCACCTAACCTCAGGGCACATGCGTTGGGGGCCGTGGGGGGCAACTACGCCGGGTCGATAGATGAGTTGGTGGAGTTTTTCTCAGACACGTTGGGTTATTTCCAATCTCGGTTCAGGCTGTTAAGGTCTAGGCTGGTGGAGGTGGTGGGGGAGTTGGCTGAGTGGGGGTTTCTAGAGCGAGATGGCGACAATCTCTACATTACAGAGTTGGGGAGGCACGTGTCTCGTCTGTATCTAGACCCAGAGACAGCCGCGGAGTACATACGTCTCTTGAAATCTCTAGCGAAACCCAACACCTCGGCATATCTCTACCTAGTCCTAACTGCCGAGGATTTCCCCAGAGTGAGGCGGGGGAAAATCAGCCGGCGGGTGGGGGAAGAGTTGCGTAAAGCGTGGGGCGGCGGGGGTTGCGACCAGCGGGGGGGCGAAGTGGGGGTCGGGAATTGCGAATTGTGGAGAGAAGACTTTGAAGAGTTGGCGAGGACTGTAACCATGTTGACGCTTTGGATAGAGGAGGCGGACGAGGATGAGATATATGAAGAGTTCGAGGTGCCTCCGGGAGATTTGAGAATGTACATTGACCTCTTCCAGTGGCTTGGCAACGCCGCTGCTCAACTCGCCGGGGTGCTGAAGTTGCGTGAACACAGTAGAGAACTGGCGGTGGTGACCGCCAGAGTTGTCCACGGCGTGAGAGAAGAACTGTTGGAGTTAGTCACTTCTCTGAGGGGCGTGGGGAGAGTGCGCGCCAGAGTTTTGTACAACGCTGGCTATAAGACTTTGAGAGACATAGCCAACGCCTCGGTGAGAGAGTTAGCCCAGCTGCCGAGCATTGGCGAGAAATTGGCGGCGTCTATCATAGAGCAAGCTAGAGCTGCATGACGTTGTATCTCCCCACTACTTTCAACATAGTGGTGCGGAGTGCCATCTCTCCCAAGGCGTGGGGCAACTCTTCGCTGTGTTGCACCTCCACTATGAAGAAGTAGTCCCAGGGAGAGAGGCGGGTTGGTCTAGAGTATATCAAAGTCATGTTTATCCCCCTCTCGGCGATGGGCGCTAGAGCTTTGTACAACGCCCCAGCTACGTTCGGCACGGCGAAAGCCAGCAGCGCTCTCTCGCCGTAGCCCCCCTCTCTAGCTAACAGAGCGAATCTAGTGAAGCTCTCTAAATCTTCCACTCCACATGTCTTGTCGTATTGCTGTAGCGCTCTCGGCGAGGCGAGAACTGCGCAATCGACACATTTTTCAAACTCTCTGACAGCTTGCGAAGTGGAAGTGGTGTACACCACCTCAGCCCCCAGCGCCGCTAGGGCTTTCCTAGCTTGCGCCGCGGCGTGTGGATGAGTGTAAACTACTCTGGGGACGCCCCTCTTGGCTAGACAGAGCGTAATCTTCAACTCTCCCATGGCGATTATCTTCACGTCTCGCGTCACGACGGCGTCGATTGTTTCCCCCACCGGACCCTCGAGACTGTTTATGAAGGGCACCACTCCCAACTCAGCTGCCCCACTCTCCACTATTTGGAAGACTTCAGTCACCGATCTGCATGGCGTGTGTTTGCCATGCGGCGCGAGACTGACGGCCGCCTCCCAAGTGAAAGAGTACTCCGGCCCTAGGTAAGCCACCGTGGGGTTGTGTCTCCGGCTGACTTCTCTGGCGATTATGGGAGCCAACTCGCCGTCGATCAACGGGGGAACGTTGTATTTCGCTCTCTCGGCTAGTAGGTTGTACAATTGTTTCTCTAGTTGGTAAACCCCTCCATTAATAAGGGAAACACATCCATATATATATGTTGCTAGCCAGCGGGAGAGACTGGGCTTCGCAAGCGCTGAGAGAGTTGGGAGCCGCCACGGTGCGGAGTTTGGCAGCCACCGCGTTGGAGAGTCGCTGGGCGGTGTTTTACAACGGGGGCAACTTAGCGGTGGGGCGCCACGGTTTCAACGCCGTTGTTCATTTGGCTATGGAGTTGAAAGCCGCCGTGGTGTCTATAGATAGACACTTCCCCCGGGGCACTTGGGAGTTACATCTAGAGCGCAAGTTCCCCCTGTACGTCATATACGGCGGGCCTGAGGGACCCTCTAGGGGGTACGTGAGGAAACGCACTGATTTAGCCGTGGCGTTTCCAATGCCACCCGGCGCTGGGCACCACAGCTTCTGGCTAGTGGCTTCTAGAGCGCTTGGAAACACAGAACCGGTGGTTTTACATCTAGGTTTCGACATACACAGAGACGACGTGGGTGGCTATTTCTTTGTAGATGATTACTTCTACTACCGACTCGGTAGGCTTCTGTCGGGCAGGAGGTTCTACATCTCGCTGGAGTGCCCCACTTCTCCCAAGTTGTTCAAATCCGCCGTGGCGAGTCTCCTCGACGGCGTGAGAAACGTGGAGAGGAAGTTCGAGAAGCCGAGGGGGGAGCCTCCGGAAGTTTGGAGAGAAGTGTTGAGTTTAGTGAAGTAATCAGCTCGTCTCTTCCCCGGCCACAACTCCCCACATCGAACCCCTCATCACATATATATACATGGAAATTTAACGACATGGATGATTATATAAAGCGAATGGAGAAGATCACGGCGGCTATGGCTTCCGAAGCTTTGGCGAAAGTCTAGAAGAAAAAGAAGGCAGACCCCCAAGACGCGGTGGTGATAGCTACATATCTAAATTTGAAAATGTTAGAAGAAATCAAGAGTGAGTTGGCGAATTTAGAGAGGGGATTTCAGAAGATAGACGCGTTGATAGATGTAGTTAAACAATTGAAGAGCGCGGTGGAGATTTTAGAGAAGAAAACCTCGCCGGAGGCAGTTCAGTTGTTGAGAGAAGTCGGCAGAAAACTTGACGAGTTACACAAAACGTTGACGAGGGGGTAGGTGGGTTGCATCACTTGTCAGGCCGGGTTCTAAACAGCACCACTCAGCGAAATCCCACCGACATAGATAACGTTGGGAGTTATATACTTTTATATCCAACGCGCCGAAATTCCGTGTCGCATGTGTACTCCAAGTGCGTTTCCTATAGCGACTTGACGGCGGGGTCTCCCGAAGAGAGAGAATTCCTACAGTGGCTAGCGTCGGTTTTAGACACGCCCTACGTCTGGATGCACTTGTCGCCAGTGGAAGTGTTGTACTGGCGCGACGTCTCCACTAGGCTAGAGTCTCCAAGTGGAGTCGTGGGGGGGCTGGCGATGCCTTACACAAAACCGGCAGTGGTGGAGGGCAAGTTAGTAGAGTGGGGGAAAGACGTGGAGAGCAACATCGCAGTAGTTGAATTCCCCCGCGATCTAGACGACGCTAAATACTTAGCGATAGAAGCCGCCGAGAGGGGCGCCGCGGCTGTGGTATTCACTGGCGGCCCCCCCAGGCGCATTGTCGTTACTGGAGACTTGGGTTACTCCATGAACTCCGCCCCCCCACCCCTCCCCGTGGCTAGTTTTGGAGATTTAAGCAAACACCTGGGGGAGAGAGTCAAGCTGGAGATCGAGACCACCTCTAGAGTGACTTTCAGTTACAGTCTCGTGGCGTTTAACACTTTCGACGACAGTCCCATGGTGTCCGCCCACTGGGACCACTGGCTCAAAGGCGCCGTCGACAACTGCGCCGGCGTTGAGGCGGCTGTGACTACCTTCAGCGAGTTGGTGGCAGACGACGTCCCCATCGCGCTTGGTCTCTTCACTGCCGAAGAGGGCGTGGCGCCTCACGTGCCGTCTTTCTACTGGGCTTGGGGGTCTCTCAATTACTTAAGCCGCTGGCGCCCCAATCTGCTGGTTAACATAGACGCCGTGGGTTTAGGCACGCCGAGGATGTACGCCCCGCCTTACTTACACGACCAGTTGAGACACATGGGGCCCGTGGAGAGTCCAGAACCTCACTTCGATAGTGTGCACTACGAGCGGTGGGGGTTGCCGTCGGTTACTGTGTCTTCTCTGCGTGACTTCTGGCAGCGTTACCACAGTCCGCTAGACGCCGAAGTTAGTTTCGAGAACGTATTGTACGCCGCCGAGTTAGCCAAGCGCCTCGCCAAGATCAAACCCCCCACGCCCTCTGTGGAGTTAGACAACTTTCACGTAGATGACCCCCACGTCGCTTGGTCAATTAGATATAACTACCTCGTTTTGTTTAGAGACTTTTCTCACTCTGACGTGGTTTACGTAGACGTTTTCAACTTCTTGAAGAGACGCGGCGGCGAATATCGACGCATTGACCTCCTCGGAGGGCCCACGCTCTGTCTATACGACTGCACGGCGGCGTTTGATGTATATAGAGAGTTAACTCTCTTAACTCTCGCTAGCCATAACTCTCTTTAGATAGGTAGAGGACAAGATGTGTCCAAAGCCGTCTCTAACTGTAGATATGACCACCACCTCCATGGGTCTCAACCCCCTCTCTATCCTCACGTCGTTTATCTGGAGTGCTCTCGGCGCGGTCTCCACGCTGACCACTATGGCGTCTAGCGCTGGCTTCTCCACAGCGGGGCCGTGGGGGTTGTCTATCTCTACAAACTGCGTTTTCTTCTCCGGCGCGATGAGAGTGGTGAGGTGGCGCAAATTCGCGAGGCGTATCGAGAAGGGTTTCACTTTGTATTGTTTATATGTAGAGGCGAAGGCGTCGCTTGTGACGCCTATCAAAATTCTGTCGCCAATCAACGTGGCTGTGGCGAGGAGTTTGACATGCCCAGAGTGCAATGTGTCGAAGGTGCCCCCAGCCACTACGTTCCTAAACCGTAGTTTCACAAATAAAACTCCAGAGGTATATATATGGATGTCCTCAACCGCATTTTGAGAGAAAACCCAAAAGCGGCTGAGGGTAGATACAGAGAGAGAGAAGCAGTGTGCGAACCGGCGTCTACGCCGTTTGCAGTGAGGCTAGACGGCGTGGGGTTTGGCAAGAGACTGCGAGATTTCCCAGCGCCGAGGAGTCGCGTAGTCCACACGGCGCTGGTGGAGAGCGCCAGAGAGTTGGCTTTGCAACACGGCGCCGAGTTGGCGTACGTAGTCAGCGACGAGGTGAATTTAATTTTTCTAGAAACGCAGCCATACGGCGGGAGGACGTTCAAGATCGTTAGTGTTCTCTCTAGCCAAGCCTCGGCGAGCCTCACCGCCAAGTTGGGTAGACCACTCGCTTTCGACGGGAGAGTGGTGAAGCTTAGAGACCGATGCGACGCCGTGGATTACTTGTTCTACAGAGCTCGGGTGGGTTTCAACAATTACGTAGTGCAACTAGCCAGGAGAGCTGGCCTCATCCACGACAGAACTCCACCCATTGGAGAACTACTACCTCTAGTCGAGTTGGGCGACTTGGAGTTAGCTTGGGGCACCGCCATGGCTAAGAGTGAGAAATACCGAGGTGACTGGGACCTCTGCCGCGTGGCGTCTCTCTTCTGTGGACAGTGTTAAAACTTCTCTTCTAGATACCGAATTAAATAACTGCCGTCATACACCTCGCCGAAGTTTCTGACCAAGAGCTCCTTGGGTGGATACACAGCTCCCCACTTGTGTATCTTCTCACGGAGGAACTCCCTTATCTTTCCAAACTCCCCACGCGCCACAGCCTCTCTGACGTTTAGCTTGAAATACAGCATGGCCGCAATCACATTGCCGAGAGTGTAAGTGGGGAAGTAGCCAATGGACCCATGCGCCCAGTGTATATCTTGCAGAACACCCTCCGCGTCGTTCTTGGGTTTGAGGCCGAGTAATCTCTCCATCTCTTGACTCCACAACTCGGGCAATTGCGAAGTCTCCACCTCGCCGGCTAGCATGAGTTTCTCTAGTCTATACCGCAGTAGTATGTGCAAGTTGTACGTCACTTCGTCCGCTTCGGTTCTTATGAGGCTGGGACGCACTAAGTTGAAGTATTGATACAAATCGTCCACTGTATATCTATCTAGAAAAGTGAAGTGACGCCTCAACATTGGAAATATCTTCTCGACGAACTCCCGACTCCTCCCCACTACGTTCTCCACAAACCGAGACTGACTCTCGTGTATGCCTAGCGAAACTCCGTCTCCCACCGGCGTGAAAGCCAGCGCTTCGTCTATGTTCAACTCGTAGAGAGCGTGTCCATATTCGTGAAGCGCAGAGAAGAGAGGCTCTCTGAAGTCAACCCCCCTGTACCGCACAGTTATCCTCACGTCGTAGGGTTGAGCTATGCCAATAGTGAAGGGATGTGGAGAGACATCTATCCTAAATCTGTCTCTGGGGTAACCCAACAACTCCAGCACTTCTCTCACCGCCGCCTCGGCGCTTGCTCTCTCGTACGGCACCTCCTCCAGTGGATGACTCCGGGGCCAGTCGGTTAGTTTGTCTAAAAGCCGCCTAATGCCGGGCTCCAAAACTGAAAACACTGCATCTACATCTCTAGAAGTGAGCCCCTCTTCGTGGAGGTCCAGCAGAGCGTCGTAGGGGTGTTCCTCGTAGCCCAACTTCTCCGCCACGGTTCTAGCCAACTGCAGGATTTTGTCTAGATGCGGCTTGAATAATTCGAACTTCGCTCTCTCTTTGGCGTTTTTCCACGCGGCGAAAGCCTCAGAAGTGACTTTGGCGAATTCTTTTACAACCTCCGGGGGCACTCTCTGGTAGAACTTCAACTCGCGTTTGATTACTCTCACAACGCCCCTCTCGAAGTCTGTCAAATCTCTCTCCTCCTCTGCTCTCTCCACGAGCTTCACGAACTGCTCGTCTAGCATGAGTTTCTGAGCTAACTGAGCCAACTCAGCCCTCGCCAAAGCTCTGGCCTTCACTCCCCCCTCGGGCATGTAAGTCTCCAAATCCCAAGCCAACACTCTCTGGGCGTGCCCCAACGCCCAGAGTACTCTCCAACGTTCTAGAATTTGTTCAATTATCATTAATCTATCAACAACTCGACGTATTTACGAGTGGGTGTGTTGTTTAACTCGAGGAGTATCTCGCGTATGGTGGCGTCTGGCCGCTCGGCTAAAATCTTGCGAGCTATCTCTATCTTTTCGGGGCAGTAGGTGGCTATTATCTCCGCCAACTCTTCCTCTGGCACTACGTCTGGCAATTGTACTGTGATGTATGTGAAGAAGTTGCCCAGAGGCGGGATTTTCTCCACTATCTTTTCGTACACGTCCGGCAGCATTGTGACTATGAATGACGCGTTTTGGAGATTCATATTCCTAATTCTGTGGAGTATGTAAGCCAACTCAAAGAAATTGGGGTCTTCGGCTGAGGGGATCAACTCGTCTAGTATAATCACCGGTTTGTTTTCTAATAGAGCTAAAGCTGTCTGTAGAGTCCACAGGGGGTCTACTCTAGCTATGGAGAGTACCCCCTCGTAGCCGTGTTTTCTATACACTTCCACAAGTCTATTCTTGGATTTTTCAAGAGTGGAGATCTTGTGGCGTATGATGCGCCAAGCTGCAACCGCCGCCACGGTGGACATGTTTTTCTCTCCCAACTCGGTGAGGTCTATGTATATACAATTTACTCTTCTACACACCTCCAGCGCCACTTGCGTCTTCCCCATGCCAGCTCTACCTATGAGTAGAGCCAATGGGTAAGAGTCAGTTAATTTTTTCAACGTCTCCACCGCCGCGCTCCACGTCTTTCCCCCCAAGGCGACAGTGGGAGCCGCCACAGGCCATTTAGGTATGTGACACGTCATGTGAGATAGAGAATTTACATAATTAACTCACTGTGATATGTCACAAATATTACGCTTCTATTTTCTTCACTCTCTTTATCAAGCCGTACTTCCGAGTACCCACTAACACTTTCCTATCTCCCCCCTCTACCAATAAATACTCCCCCCTCTTCCTCTGCACTAACGCAGCTAGCTTCTCGGAGAACTCCTCCTGCGACATACCCAACTCTTGCACAACTACATCTCTCACTTCGGCCAGGTTCGCGTAGCCGCTGAACCCAGCCAGCTTGCTCACCCACTCTTTGAGAACTATCTCGAAATCCTCATCGCTAACAGTCCGCGGCCGACTCGCCGCGTATAACTTCTCCATGACGAAGAAAAAGAAAGATTCCATCTCTATGACATACCTATAGCCAGACCCAACTTTGACTACCTCCACGTCTAGAGTTTTCAGAACTTCCTCTTTATCAATCCCAAGTCTCTCTATAAATTTGTCAAATGTGGACTTGCGGATAGAGAATTTTGTCATTTCCACAAATCTAACCCCGTGGAGATTTATAAAATCTAGAGTTACGTTAGTTATGGATTTGCATATTATTGACAAAGCTATAAAGCTAGATCTACGCCAATTTGCGGCTCCCACTGTGTGGATGCGTAGAGATTTGTTCCAGTTGCTAGTGGCGGTGGTGTTGAGTCAACACACTTCAGACAAAAACGCCATGAGGGCTTTCGAGAATCTCGAGAGGAGGCTAACCGCCGTGACTCCAGAACGCCTCGCTTCTCTGCCAGAGGGGGATTTGGCTGAAGTCATCAAAACGGCAGGTATGCAGAGAGCTAGAGCCAAACGCCTAAAGGCGCTAGCTGCGTCGTTTCTAGAGCTGGAGATAACGCCAGAGAAACTGGCGGAGATGGGTGTCGAGAGGGCGCGGGCACTTCTGTTATCTCTACCGGGAGTGGGGCCCAAGACAGCCGACGTGGTTTTGGTTAACTTAGGCCTCCCCACCTTCCCCGTGGATACACACATCGCCAGGATTGCCAAACGTTGGGGAGTCGACGGTGGATATGGGGCAGTTAGTAAGTGGTTCATGGAGAGAGTGCCCCCCGACAAGTATCTAGAAGTGCACTTAAAGTTGATACAATTCGGTAGAGAGATATGCACCGCCAGGAAGCCCAAGTGTGGAGTGTGTCCAGTGAGTGAGAAATGTCCCTCACGTGCGTGAGTCAGTCGGCAGGTCACCGGCCACCCGTCGCCGCCTGCATTGGCTCGTCACTTATATTAACCTAACTTGGTGTTTATATGTCTAAAGCCGTGGTTATGTTGTCAGACAACGACCTCTCCCGGGCGTACCACGCGCTTGTGGTTGCACTCACAGCTAGAGCGATGGGTTACGAAGTGCACCTCTTCGCCACGGGGCTGGGGGGTTATTTATTCAGCCGGAGACCCAAGTTGAGGCTAATTGGCCTCCCCACTCTAGCTGGAATTTACATAAAGTGGAAGTTGAAGCGCCTCGGCGCGAGGCGGATTGAGGAATTGGCGAGAGAGTGTCTAGCTTCTGGAGTCAAGGTCTACATCGACGAGCCGGTGGCTAGACTGCTGGGTATCCAACCGTTGGAGGGGGTGGAGATAGCTGGCTCACTTACTTTCCTGGCGCTTGCGAAAGAGGCCGACCTCGTGTTGACTTTCTAAGTAAAACCTCCACCTCGCTGCCGAGGTCTCTCACTTCAACTACTTCAAACCCCAGTTGGCCAGCGGCGTTTTTCAAATCGTTCAACACGTACCTCCATTGACTCACGATTTTTACCACTTCCCCCTCCCCCGCCTCGGCGTAGGCTTTTATAACCACTGTAGAGAGCTCTGGGCAGGGACCCCTCACGTGGTAAGTCTTCATATGGAAGCCAGCGCTTCGTCTACGTGATCCTCCGCCCGCTTCAAGCCCTTGATTACTTTCACCACCCGGCCGTTGTGGAGTATGTAAGTTACTCTCTCGGCGGTTCGCTTCAATATACCCAACCGCGCGGCTAGAGCCCCACCCCTGTCGCTGAGGAGTGGGAACCCCACCCCGTACTTCTCGGCGAATTTCCTCAAAGTCTCCACGCTGTCTGTAGAAATGCCGAAAACCTCATACCCCCTCTCGCGGAATTTCTGCAACTCTTGGTTGAACTTCACTGTCTCTCTAGTGCAGCCCTGCGTGAAGGCCTTTGGGAAGAAGTACACTACAGCTCTCGCCGCCCGAGCCGGCGACAACATACGCCCGTCGTGAGAGGGGAGTTCTACGTCTGGGAAATCCATAGATAGTCGGAGCTGTATATATAAATTCTCCTCGGGCTTCCCGTGATTTGGCTCATTGCGGTGGGTGTGTTGGCTATCTCCAGCGCTGCGATTCTCATAAGACTAACCCCAGCCGACCCCATAGCCATAACTTTCTGGCGGCTGGCCATCTCTACGCTCATAGTCCTCTCCACGGCGGCGTTGAGACCGTTTAAAATGCCGAGCGGCAGCGCTCTGGTCATGTCGACCGCGGCCGGCGTGTTGCTAGCTATCCACTTCTTGAGTTGGATCCCCTCGCTGTTTTTAACTACCGTAGCCGCCAGCACGACGTTAGTGAACATACACCCGGTATTCATGTTGTTTCTCTCCAGAGCCGTGGGGGAGCGGGTGAATTTACAAACTGCCGTGGGTGTGTTGACAGCCACCGCCGGCGCTGTGACTGTGACGCTGACCCCCGGGGGGCTTCTGGGCAACCTCTTAGCACTCGTGGGGGCGTTGTCTTTCGCCGGCTACTTAACTCTCGGCCGCCTAGCCAGAGCCGCCGTGGGTACTCTGAGCTACGTGGTGGTCGCCTATGGGACAGCTGCACTCACGGCTCTGGCGGTGGGGGCGGCGGCCGGCGTCAACCTCATCCACTACGACATGTACACCTTCGCCATGTTTCTATTGATAGCTTCAGTGCCCATGATGTTGGGACACACAATCTTCAACTACCTCCTGGGCAGATACCGAGCGGTCACGATAGCCGCCAGCACTCTGGGCGAGCCAGTGGGAGCCACTCTGCTGGCCGCATTAATCCTCGGCGAGGTGCCCACCGGCTGGACGCAGTTGGGCCCCCTAGAAGTCCCACTGCTGGCCGTGGGCATCGCCGCCACGCTAACCGGCGTGGCGATGGTGATTTGGGAAGAAATTAAAATACAGAAGTAGACAACTCCGTGAAGGGCACTGCTTGGATTTTGTCTATAGGCAACGAGCTGCTCATAGGCAGAGTGACCAACACAAACGCCGCTTGGCTCGCTAAGCGGTTGACTTACTTGGGCTACGCCGTGAGGAGAATTGTGGCGATTCCAGACGAGGAGGTAGAAATCGCGGAGGCTTTCAGAGAAGCCATGGCGAAGGCAGACGTGGTCATATCCACCGGGGGGCTTGGCCCCACTCCCGACGACGTCACTAACTTGGCTTTCGCCAGAGCGTTGGGCGTCGAGGCGGTAGTGAATCAAGTGGCGTTAGAGAGCGTGCGGGAGAAGTACGAAGCGGCTGGCCAACCGTTGACCGCGGAGCGGGTGAAGATGGCTATGATGCCCCCCGGCGCTACGCCGCTGCCGAACCCAGTGGGCACGGCGCCGGGTGTTCTGTATCGGCTTGGAGACAAACTGGCGGTTTTACTACCGGGAGTCCCCCGGGAGATGGAGGCGGTTTTCCAACAGGTGGAGTCTCTGTTGGCGTCTAGGGGTCCCCCCGTTTACTTCGCCGAGAGGGAGATGGAGGTGAGGGGAGTGCCGGAAGCCGACGCGGCGCCGGCGATTAGAGAAGTGATGAAAATGAACCCCAGACTTTACGTAAAGAGCCACCCCAAGGGTTCCGAGGTGGGGGCTCCAGTGTTGCAAATACACATATACGCCAGCGCTTTCAAGAGAGAAGAAGCAGAGGAGTTGGTGGAGGCGGCGGCCGCCGAGTTGCTAAAGATTCTTCAACGCCCCCGCTAGGTAGAGGTAAGTGTGTCCCACAGACGGCGAGCCCCCCACGTGGACAACGCTGTTTTTCACTTCCACGCCGACTACGCCATGCTTAACTTCGCTGAGGGGGGCGAATTTTCCCCCCAGCACTTCGTCAAGATGTGTCTTCACTTCCCAACTCCAAGTGGGGGTCTCCACTTCCACTGGCACCGGCGCTATCAGCCTAAGCCACATTCTCCATAGTGACTTGGCGGTTTTGTTGTACTTCTCGCGCAGTGCGGCGGTGGCTTCTCTATACGCCTCTTCCAACTCTCTGACGTAGCTAGAGATATCCAGCGTGGAGGTAGTCAAGCCGGGGGGCCAACCGGAGTTCGCCAAGAACGGTCTGTAGCTCTTCTCCACTGCGCTCCAGTTAGTCAAATCGATGTAGAACCTCCTCCCCCCAACTGCAGCCGCCGCTACTTCAACTTCCATAAAGTATATAACAGATATATATATGCGTCTGGCGGTTCTAGCACTCTCGCTGCCAGTCATGTTTACCGCGATGGGGTTAGCCATGTTGTGGCTTCCACATTGCCAACTACCGGCGTCGATAACTCTCGCCTACCTCACACTCACGCCGATTGTCTACTACGCCAGGCGTCGTCTGTACTTCTCAATAAGCGTTTTCGCCAAGTCTCTAGCTGGCTTCGCCGCGCTGTGGGCTATCCAAACGGCGTGGCCCACCTTCGACGTTGAGTACATGCGGCGGGTGATACAGACACTCAGCGCTGGGTGTCCAAATTGGGAAATTTACCTCTTCACTTCTGCAGTTGTTCTAGCGCCGTTTGTGGAGGAAGCGCTGTTTCGAGTTGTTCTCTATGGAGAGTTAGAGAAGAGGGTAGGCGTACTTGGCGGATATTTAGCGAACTCGCTGGCTTTTGCAGTTGTCCACGGCATACCGCAAGCGCTACACGTGTACTTCGCCATGGGCCTTCTCTTGACGCACGCCTATAGAAAGGGGGGTTATTTAACAGCCGTGGCGCTACACAGCGTGAACAACCTCCTCGCCTCTATATCACTGTTATTTCCTTAGTTAAACCCAAGAAGTTGAACCCAAGCGGAATCTTCACCACGGGCTCGGTGTGTTTAGTATTTAGATAAATGACTACACCCTCGCCGAACATTTCCCTCACGGCCTCTAGATATATATCTCTAAAGGCAGCCACCACTTGCCTACTCCCCAAATCTCTCAACAAATTTCGGTAGGCCCCACCGTAGTTCCAAATCAACTCGCCGTCGTCTAACAAAACCAACTTCCCGTCGGTGGGTTTGCCGTAAATCTTCTCCACATACTCCACCAACCCCCACCCGTACTTCACCCACTCTAACTTCACGTAGAGATTACCCACCCCCAATTTCGACATGTAGAGACCTATCTTCCTAAGCATGGTGGTCTTCCCACTGCCCGGCGGACCTGCAATGTAGACATTGTCGCCAGACTTGACTCTAACCACGGCAATTTGGAAGTCCTCCCCGAAGTCCGCCCCCTCCACCTCGTCTATAGTCAACTCCTCGCCGCGTTTCATACATAAGGCAATTTCTCTCCGAAAAAAGCCAATGTGTAAATTGACAAGTTTACGT
This sequence comes from uncultured Thermoproteales archaeon, assembly GCA_938027595.1. GTDB lineage: Archaea > Thermoproteota > Thermoprotei > Thermoproteales > Thermoproteaceae > Pyrobaculum. The sequence continues at coordinate 3,463 of CALJAK010000012.1, read as the reverse complement.
CTCGTCTAGGTGGGTCACTCTCCCACTCTTGAGCGAAGCCAACGCCGCTTCGCAGAACTTCATGGCGTACACCATGTCTTCTCTAGACACTACGTCCCCCCCGCCCCCCCACGCCGCTTTTAGAAACTCTCTATCTTGCAGCAAGAGAGGCTCCACCACTTCCAACCTGGGTCTCTGGGCCCCCTCCTCGCCGTAGTAAAAAACCTCGTCTGTGGAGAAATCTATGGCGAATATCCCACCGCCGCCCGTCACTTCGAATTTCCTAAATCTGTAGGGAGTTAGCCAATTGGCTTCGTACACTGCAGAGACGTCGCCATATAGAGAAAATATCTGGACGTAATCCTCCAAACCGCCCACTGTAGAACCGCCGTGGGCACGTATCGACACCGCCCTAAGTCCAGTTATGTACGTCGCCAAATCCACGTCATGTATGGCTAGGTCTTTCACTACCCCCACGTCGCCGAGTCTGACAGGCCTCTTGGAAGTCCTCTTCCCATAGATCGTGAGGACGCGCCCCAACTTGCCCAAATTCTCTCTGACGTACCTAACCCCACTGTGGAACCTCAATAAAAAGCCTGTAGTTACCAAAGTGCGGCCAGCCACGTCTAGCAAGCGGTAAGTCTCCTCTAGAGTGGGGGCTGGGGGCTTCTCTACCAACGTCGGTATGCCTCTAGACAAGAAGATGGCGGCATGTTGTAGATGCAGCGCCGTGGGTGTGGCGACGATGGCGGCATCTACGTCAAGGTCGGCAGCTCTCTCCACACCCTGCACGGGAGTCGCTCTATACACTCTCTCAGCCCACTTAAGCTTGCCCAAGTCCACGTCCACTGCGTACACCTCCCCCACCAGCCCCTCGCCGGCGAGTTGGGCAGCTACCCGCAAGTGGTTCTTTCCCCAACCCCCGATGCCCACCACCGCCAGTCTATACATACGCTATGTATCTAACTAAAGCCGGATGCGGCGGCTTTCTGTAGATAGTCACCTCTCTGTAGCTCTGCCGCTTCTTTACATACACCCTAACGTACTCCCTCACCGAGGCGATGTCTATCTTCAACAATTTGTAATCCTCGTACTCCTCCACCTCGCCACCCACTTGGTTACTGATTAAGTCCGGTAGGAGCACTCTCTTCTCCAGCAACGTGGAGTCTAGTCTGTACGCCCAGAGCTTCTCCACCACCACCCTGCCGTATCTCATGTCTGAAATTAAGTTCTCCAATTTCCTCAAGTCTACGTCTAACGCGGTGGCTAAGTAAGGCACTTCGTTTCTAGAGAAGTATTTATGTGTAGGCACCTCAAAAGAGATTATCTCTACATCTCCCAACTTCTCTCTAAACAATCTGGCAGTCCTCAAGTACTCTACCGGTAACGTAGCCACTTATCTATCTACACACTATTTAAGTTATTATTGGAAACGCCAAACCCACCGCTACCCCCACAGCCACCGCCAGAGCCACCATGGCCGCAAACTGGAGGAACTCTACCAAAGACTCACGCGACGTCACGAAACTAGCCACGAGAATAGTGACCACGGCGGCTGGAATCACGGCGTCTGGATGAAACACCGCCGCTAACAAAATCGTGGAGGCCCCAAGCAACGACGCTATGAAGTTCAACAAAGCCGACTTAGCCGAGGCGTAAACCGCCCGAGTGTGCAAGAGAGTCCACTGGAGTCTCTCCTCACGCAGAGAGAGTTTGTAAGAAACCTCCCTAACCTCCCGGAGTTGTTGCGAAAATTCAGCCACCATAACAGTGAGAGCGTTTATAGTCGCCACTATTACAGCTATCGAGAGAGCTAACTCCAGCTCCATCCTTCCCCCCCTGAAGAGTAGAGCTGCCGAGATAGTTCCGGCGGTGATTAATCCATCTATGGCGCCGAGGACTAAGTACCTCACGTAGTTGCGCCAGCCTCCGGCGTATATTCACCCACCACTACCTCGTCTATTGAATGCACCACGCCGCCAACTCTCTCCAGAGCTTCCTCAATGTCTTCATAAGCTATGTCCACCCCCTCCACCACAATGGCGAGACCCAACACCTCCACATCTACGTCGTCCACAGTCACGCGCACCGCTTTGACTCCCTCGGCTTTGTAGAGCTCTTTAGCCACGTCCACAATCGTAATGCCCTTAGTGGGAATTGCGGCGTCTATCACGAGACGCCTTATGGGAGTACGTTGCCCCACAACTCTCTCACTTTTTAGAATTTTAAACTTTTGCCGCTCCGCCTCCACATCGGTGGATACGTCCCCCTCGGCATGATTACTCTATCTACCCGCGCCACCAACCCCCGCTCCAACTTGCCGACTTCGCTGCTGTCTACCAACGCTCTGCCCAACCCCACCAACTCGCCCTTCAACGTGAAGAGAGCCACTAACTCGCCCCTCGCGAAGGGGTGTTCAAACTTAGCTACTCCAGGCGCCGCCAGCGGAGCGCCGTTACACAAAGCATCCACCGCGCTGTCTCTAACCCAAATCTTAGCCAAATGTCTAGCCACCTCCTCCACCGGCAGCACCACCCGCCTTAGGTAAGCGTCGTCTCCATACCTCCGCCAGAGTAAGTAGGCGTCAGCCAAGTCCTGCAGCGTGACCGCCTCGTCTTCTGTAAAACACGCCACGGCGACTCTCCTCAACTCTCTCATGTTTGCCCCAACGCCGAGGATTTCCCCCACGTCGTGAATTATCTTCCTCACATACGTCCCAGCCTCCACATGCATCTTCAAAACGGCGTAGCGCCCCTCAACCTCCAGAAGCTCCAGAGAGTAAACCCGACGCGTCCTCAACTGCCTCTTCACCGCCGATCGCAGCGGCGGTTTTTGATATATGACACCCTCCATCTCCCCCAGAACCGCCCTCAACTTCTCCACGTCTACATCTCCGTGAAACTTAGCCACCGCCACGTAAGTCTTGTCCGCCCGCGAAAGCGCCATCAACGCCTTAGTGCCCTCAGCCACCGCCACTGGCAGAACTCCAGACACCTTGGGATCCAACGTCCCCGCGTGGCCAGCTCTGTCCACATTCAGAATTTTCCTAACCCAAGCAGCCACCTCGTGACTACTAGGCCCCCTGGGCTTGTCGACAATAACTATGGAATACTTTATGGCCTCCTCTGGACTCCTCTCCCGCGGAGGCTTCCCCCACTGGGGATTCGTAGACTCTTGAAATTTTACAAAAACCTCCCTACTGCACTTCACTTTTGGTAATTCCAAACACCTGCGGCTTTACTCTCTCCCGCATGAACTCCACTAAGCCGGCGGCTTCGATAGCTTGACGAACTTCCTCGTCGGAAGCCCCACGTCTTATCTCTATTTTCTTGTCGATGGGCTCTATGTGGTTAATGTTAACACGCCTCCGCCTTACCCCCGCAAAAGGACCAGTGATAACTACATAATTCGAGTCAACTACGTCCACCACCACGGCTTTCCTCCCAGCTTCTCTACCCAAGAGTTTCACTACCAACCTACCGAC
>CALJAK010000011.1 GCA_938027595.1 uncultured Thermoproteales archaeon | reverse complement strand
CCTCCGCCGTCGATGGGAGTGACGTGTCTCCGGCGATTTTGGAAATGGGGGTTGTTGGTGGATAAAAGGTGGTTTTACTTATTTGTTTTTTCTTTGTTTTTGTCTTTTTTGCAACTCCTCGGCATAGATGTATCTATCCACACGTTAAAAAGAGTGATATAGTATTATGTGGGAAATATGTCCACGTCTTTCAATCCTCTCTTTGAGATTCTGGGGTTTGGGTTTTGTTTGTTCTGTCCATGTTTACCATGAAACACTTTCAATCCTCTCTTTGAGATTCGTATGAATTCGTGTCGTCTGGCTCTGGGAATGGCACCTTTCAATCCTCTCTTTGAGATTCCATTAGGAGGTGGGGCATCGAGAACTACGTTAATCTTATCAACTTTCAATCCTCTCTTTGAGATTCGCCGTGTTGTTCTTATGATTGAACATGTAATGTATCTAAGCTTTCAATCCTCTTCTTGAGATTCCCATCTCAAGCGCGCACTTAGCCACTAACGCGCCGCCAACTACTTTCAATCCTCTTCTTGAGATTCGAAATGGACTGGCTTTGGTTGTTCAATTTGAACCGAGTGTACCTTTCAATCCTCTTCTTGAGATTCTTGCACCATTTACGCCACGTAAAGGGCGTCATGTGTATATGTCAACTTTCAATCCTCTTCTTGAGATTCCGGCCTGGCAGGTAGTGGCTCTATCGATGGACGCTGGACGCTAGCCTTTCAATCCTCTTCTTGAGATTCCTTGACGCTGTCGACACTATACTAATGCCAAAGTGGACTCTGTGCTTTCAATCCTCTTCTTGAGATTAAAAGGAAGAAAAAGAATATATCGTAAGGGGTAATGTAAAAACTTTCAATCCTCTTCTTGAGATTCGGCAGGACTTTCCGCTGTGGCCGCTCGACGTCTTCTAACTTTCAATCCTCTTCTTGAGATTCTTGAATAAGCCTGGGTCAACGGCGTTGGCGCTGGCGAGGTACTTTCAATCCTCTTCTTGAGATTCCTATCTGCCTCAAATTCTTCAATTGTCTCCCCCACCAACGGCACTGTTATCTTTCAATCCTCTTCTTGAGATTCCTAACGAACTCAAAACCACCTTTGCCCGGCACTAAGAACCCAACTTTCAATCCTCTTCTTGAGATTCGCTCAGAAAGCAGAACAATTACGTGACTGCGAGGCAGCTCTTTCAATCCTCTTCTTGAGATTCGTGCTGATTTGGTTGAACAACATTATCACGCCGCCGACTTACATCCTTTCAATCCTCTTCTTGAGATTCATGGTGGGGTTTAGGATTTCCTGCTCGACGTAAGTTGGTAGCTTTCAATCCTCTTCTTGAGATTCCTAGTTAGCAAATATCTTCTACATTCTCTTTCATTTCCTTTCAATCCTCTTCTTGAGATTCCCGCCGAGGGAGCCGCCGAGGACGTTCCAGATGTGGAACATCCTTTCAATCCTCTTCTTGAGATTCCCTAATCCAGGCGATATGAGTACAAAATTGTTAGCATAGACTTTCAATCCTCTTCTTGAGATTCTGGGGTCTCTGGTTTTTTGTTTTCTCTAGTTTTTAAATTTTTCGGGCTTGTTTTGGTGATTTTTGTGAGGGGTTGTTTCATTAATTCATTTTTCTTACGAGTTTTTTTCAGTCCTCAAAAGCGCGCTTTTTGTCTTTTTGTGCTCGACTGCGTGCGTTTCGATTTCGGCGTTTGCGTTCTGGCTAAGGCTGCACGACGTTTTATAAATTGGATAATTCTTTACGTTTGTGAACAATCGCTTTACAGATGCTAACTAGACAAACGTAAAGAGGAGTTTGCACGACGTTTTATAAACGCTTTAAGAAAGCGAGTCAAATAGACAAATGTAAAATTAAATTTAAAAATTACGTTAACGGAAGATATTTTGGAACAACGGTGTATGGGGTTGTGGTGGTTTGGTGTTGGTGTGGGTGTCGGTGTTGTGGTTTTTGTTGGTGGGGGTTCGATAGGTGTGGGTGTTAGATATAAGTTAGTGCGTATTTTCTCATGTGGGGGGTTTTGGGGAGATTTTTCGTGATTTAGATAGATATGGCTTGGGGCGTGTGGTGTTGGATGTGGGTACTGGGTTTGGGGAGACTGTGGCTTACCTCTTGAGGAGGGGGGTTGAGAGGGTCTATACTGTGGATGTGGATCCGGCTGCGTTGTTGGCGGCGCGCCGCGCGTTTCGCAGTTTTGTGGAGTTGGGTGTGTTGAGGGTTGTGATGGCTTCTGCGGAGGAGTTGCCCTTCGGCGATGGGCAGTTCGACTCGGTGGTTTCTGTGGCTGTGTTGCATCATGTGAGAGATGTGGCTGCGGCTTTGCGGGAGGCTAGGCGGGTGTCTAGGGGGCTTGTGGTTTTGTATGACTGGACTCCGGAGTCTGCTGGTGTCACTAACCCGCACGGTGGTGAGGAGTTGAGAGTCAAAATGGAGAGAGCTGTGGCGTACGCAAAGGCAATGGATTACGAGGTGTATATGGGGGGTCTTTGGTATAAGTTAGTGTCCCACGGCCAGTCCGAATCGTGGCGCCTAGCGCTATGAACAGTATGGAGAGTGCCGTGACTGCGGCGACGTGTATGGCCATGGACTTCAACGCCGCCTCGCCTCTCCTCATGGCTGGGATTACTCGTGTCCGTGCGTGTAGTGCCGTGGCTATTGCGTCTGGCGATTTTTAACCCCACCACGCCGCTGGGGTTGGCTATGTTGAACCACTCTGCTGGTGGGTATCTCTCTAGAGCCGTATGTATCCCGGTGGCGGCTGCTGGAGATGCCATGGCTAGCCGTCCGTAGTTTTTTTCGAATGTGGGCTTGGGGTCTCTGTTTGCCAGTGCGGCTTTGAGGGGCCCCGCCGGGTGTGCCGCGTGTGCCCCGATCCATATGGTGGCGGTGAGTACGTGGATGAACACCAACGCCACCGTCACCATGTCTACTTTTCGTTTGATATTTTTAAGCTTTAACAACGTTAATTTCTCTCGCCGTAGTTTGATTCAGGCAGTCGGTATTTCGAATTAACTTTGTTAACGAAACGTATTTAGGGAGATGTGGGGGTGTTTTTGTGATGTGGCTAGGCGCTGCGGATTGTGTGAAGACTGCTCGAGAGGTCTGACGCAGAGGCCGACCAAGTTTTTTATATGGTGTATGTATTTTCATGGATTTGTTGGGTGATGTGCGTGTGAATGGCCGCATCGTCAACGTGATGGGGCTTATTGAGGAGTTGGTGCGTGTGTTTGGTCCGGAGGTGGATAGGGTGGTGTCCGCCAGGCGGGAGTGGCTTGAGAGGAGAGAGCCTGTGAGAGTGAAGGGGGCTTTCCCCAGGTGGGATCAGGTGTTTGTAGATGCCGATGGCAATGTGCGGACTTTTAGGGAGATTGTGCAGGGTCTTATTGACAATTTTCTTGGTCGAGACACGCCGCTTAGGTGGGGGCTGAATTGGGGCGTGCCGACGCCGCGGGATCTCCACCCCCTGTTGAATCCGGGGCTTGAGATTACTGGGCCTTGGTTTCCCATGTCTCGCGCCATACGTCAGATAAATGCGGATGTGTCTTCTATGATGGAGGATGAGGAGGATGCCTCTCCTGCGTGGTTTGTGCCGTGGGGGTCTGGGCGTTCTAGAGCTGCCGTGTGGGATGCTAGGCTTGTGGTTAGGGACGTCTTGGCGGGTAGGGTGCCCGATCCGTATCTAGAGGGGGGGAAGGTCTATCGGGTGGAGAAGGAGAGGTCGAGGTGGCCTACGGTTATACATAGAGCGCCGGGGTTGCACATGTTGGATTTTGACGTGACTGTGGACGGGAGGCCGGTGCCGGCTTTCATAACGTCGGTGGTTATATACGCAGTTCACAACTACGATAGTCTCAAGGCTGCGGGGTCGGGGGTTTACTTCTACATTCCTAAGGTCCAAACTGCCGACGAGGCGCTTGTGGTGGAGAAGATCCTCCGCCGTCTTGAGGACGTGTTGGGGTTGGCTAGGGGGGAGATAAAGATTGCGATGCTTTACGAAGAGGCGGCTGCCGGTAGATTTCTGCCGGTGATCTTCTGGATTTGGCGCGAGAGGCTTGTGAAGGTGAACAACGGGAGGTGGGATTACCTAGCTTCACTTATCGAGATGTGGAAAGATGAGGTTGTGTTTCCCGACCCCCAAGACATCACTATGGCTCACCCCGTTATGGTGACTTACCAGAGGTACAACGCTTTGATGTGTCTCATGGCTGGTCTAGACCGCTGGGGGCGTCTGAACGCAGCTCCCGTGGGGGGCATGGCGGCGGTCATGTTGTACCGCCCCGACGACCCCTACGGCAGGCATAGGTACAACGCCAGAGCTTTGAGGGGCATCTGGCTTGACAAACTCAGAGAGCGGTTGATTGGCCTCATATTTGTGCCGAGGGGTCCAGTGGGGCGCGTCACTCTTGGGGAAATCCTAGCTGGAGGGGTAGAGGGGAAGTTGTTCGATTTGTTTAGACAGAGTTGGGTCGCCACGCCGGAGGAGAGTTACGTAAAAGCCGGCAGCGAGCCCCTCAGAGTTGACTTGGCCGACTTACAGAAACTCATAGACCGCCCCACCAAATACGTGGAGGTGGACGGGGTACGCACGCCGGCTGTAGATAGTGGACTCACGGAAGAGGAGAGGGCGACGTTCCAGCGGCTTGGTTTATTGAACGAGAGGGGCGAAATCACGCCGTGGGTTATCCACGAGAGCGACGTGGACACCCCCGAGAAGTTGTTCTCCATCCCCTGGGGGGGCGACCTCTGGAGCGCGCTCTACGAACCGCCGAGGGGAGACATCACCGTGGAGCGTGTGCAGCACGCGTTTTACATGGCTGCAAATTACGGCTTTCAGTTGTTGAACGGCAACCTCGCGGCGGCGATTGACGACTACGAGTTGGGGCAGAGGTTCATGAACGACTTGGCCACCTACCGAATTTTCGTCACTTGGCTGTGGACTCTACTACGCCACGGCGCGGTCTTCACAAGGGGGGGATATTTGAGGGGGCCCGCCAAGACTAAGCTGGGCGTGGTCCCCGCCGTGGAGGTAGTTAGAGTAGAGCCCGGCACTCGATTCACCATAGACATGTTTAAGAAACTCTGGCAGCTACATAGAGAGTGGACATCCGCATTTTACGAAGAGCTAGACAGAGTGGCGGCCGAGAGGATTCTGGCGAGGTTTGTAGACAGAGTGAAAGAGGTACTCCAGCGCGTCTCCGGCGTGAGGGACCCCCGCGCGGTCGCGGAGGAAATACTCCAAGTCATGAGTAGAGAGTTGGAGAGGGCCGTGGCTGACTCGGTGCCCAAGTTCGACAGGTCTTTTGCGGATGTGGTTATGGAGGCGCTGTGGGTTAAACTAACGTCGCCCGTGTATTTACAACACTCGGGGCGCCTCCTCATGGTGCTGGCGCCGCTGCCTCCGGAGGTTAGGAAGTCCGTTTTGGAGGCGGTTTTCACATCAGAGGTGGGGGACGTGAAGCTTCGTAACTATCTACTTGACGTTAGGCATGAGTGACGTTAGGCAGTGGGTGAAGACTTTGAGAGAGTTGGTGACTTACTCCCTTGAGAAGTACGGCCTGCCTCTGCCGGTGGACCCCGGCGTCTGCCGGAGGTGGCGGGAGGGGCTCCCCCGTGGGGAGCGGGTTTTGTACACCTCCTGCATGTATCAACTGGCGCCGCTCGTCAAGCGGGCGGTGGATCTCTTGGAGAAGTCCCGCGCGGCGGAGGGGGGCGCCGCGGCTTGGCTGGCTAGCGCTGGGGCTAAGTACCTGGCGAGGTTTCTGTTGAAGCCGTCGAGAGATGAGGAGGAGAGGGCGTCGGCCATACTCAAAAACATATATAGACTGCTGGAGAGGAGTGGTGTGGAGGTTGGCGTTTTGGAGGAGGAGCCCTACTCTGGGGCACTCTTGTACGAGTTGGGGTTTGAGGAGGAGTTCGCCAGGCACGCTGGGGAGGTCTACCGCCGGCTTAAGGCGGCGGGGGTGAGGGAGGTGGTCACCGTGGATCCACATACGCACTATGTGCTTTCTGTGGTTTACCCCAAGTACGTGGATGGGTTTGACTTGGGGGTGGTGAATTACCTAGAGTTAGTGAAGGTAAGCCGTGTGAAGATTTCGAATTTTGTAATTCACGACTCTTGTCTCTACAGTAGGCACCTCGACATGTACCACAGACTGAGGGAGATACTGGCGCCGGGCCGCCCCGTGGAGGACCCCTACGTCACGGGGAGGGAGACGTCCGGCTGCTGCGGGGGGCCCGTGGAGGCGGTGTTGCCTAGCCTCGCCAAGCGGGTGGCGTTGGATAGGTTGGCGAAGTTGACTCGCCTGTCGGACAAAATTGTGGTTGCTTGCCCAATTTGCCTAGTCAACCTGGGGGGACTAGATTTGGCTGAGGTGGTGGAATGAAAGCCGCGGTGTTGAGAGAAGTGACGAAAGTGTATAAGACGAAGGGTGGCGACGTGGTTGCTCTCGACAGAGTTTCGCTGTCTGTGGAGCGGGGGGAGGTGGTGGTTTTGATGGGTCCCTCGGGCTCTGGGAAAACCACGCTGTTGAATATAGTGAGTACGTTAGACAGACCCACCTCTGGCGAGGTGTACATTCTCGATAGAGACGTAACGCACATGGGGGAGAGGGAGTTGGAGAAGTTTAGACTTAGGAATGTGGGTTTCCTCTTCCAGACTTTCAACCTTGTGCCTTACCTCACGGCGGAGCAGAACGTGGCGCTGCCGCTAGTTGCGCTTGGCGTCAGGAGGGAGTTGGCTTACATGAGGGCGAGGCTTCTCTTGGAGATGGTTGGCCTCGGCGGCGTGGGGGGGCTGTACCCCAGCCAACTGTCCGGCGGCATGCAGCAGCGTGTGGCTTTCGCTAGAGCTATGGCTGCCGACCCGCCGCTGTTGATTCTAGACGAGCCCACCTCGAACGTGGATGTGGACAACGCCTCTCTGTTGCTCAGCCTCATTGCGGCTGTCAACAAAACCATGCGGACCACCATATTCATAGCTACGCACGACCCCGACGTCACGGCCATCGCCAATAGGTTGATATACATACGTGGCGGCAGACTGCGGGAGGGCGAGGAGCCCCCCAGGAGGGAGTTGTCGATAGACGTGGAGAGAGTGGCGTCGATCTACGAAAAGTTGAAGTTGCTACATGAGTTGGGGTGAAGCCATAGAGAGAGCGAGGCTAGCCATAGTCCCCAGGACGTACCAAATCCTCTCCAGGTTTAGTTACCTCGCGGATTTGGCTAGAGAAGTGAGGAGAGCCAGAGAGGAGGTGGTGAAGAACCTAGACTTCTACCTGGGGCAGGTGGAGAGGGCGGTGGGGGACTTGGGGGGCAGGTTCTACCTCGCCCAAGACGGGGAGGAGGCCGCGGAGGTGGTGGCTAAGGTGGTGGGGAGTGGGCGGCTGGTGGTGTTGAGTAAGAACAACGTGGCTGTGGAGACTGGCCTCCGGAGGAGGCTGGCGGAGTGGGGTAACGAAGTGTGGGAGACAGACCTCGGCGAGTTTTTGATACAACTATCCGGCGAGGAGCCCAGCCACCTCCTGGCGCCCGCCGTCCACATGACTAGAGAGCGGGCAGCCGAGGTGGTTAGAGAGAAGTTAAACATCGCCGTGGAGCCAGACGCCGCATACATCGCCAGGCGCGTTGGGGAATTCCTAAGAGGCAAGATAATCAAGGCGGACGTGGGCATCACCGGCGCCAACGCCATAGCCGCCGACACAGGCGCCGTGGTGCTTGTAGAGAACGAGGGCAACATTAGACTAGTGTCCAGCCTCCCACGAGTCCACATAGTGTACGACGGGGTGGAGAAATTGATGCCAAACTTGACCTACGCCTTCACGGCTGCGGTAGTGCAATCGGCATACGCCGGGCTCTACCCACCCACATACATAAACCTCTCCGCCGGACCCAGCTCCACCGCCGACGTGGAGATGGTTAGAGTAACCCCAGCACAGGGACCGAGAGAATTCCACATGGTGCTAGTGGACAACGGGAGGCGGGCCGCAGCGAGAGACCCCGAGCTGTGGGAAGCACTCCTCTGCGTGAGGTGCGGCAGGTGCCACATGCACTGCCCCATATACCTAACGGCGGGGCCCAAATTCGGAGTGCCACCCTACACCGGCCCCATGGGAGTCATGTGGACAGCAATCACCAGAGGCGTCGAGGCGGCGGGGCCCCACGCCATGTCTTGCACCCACGCCGGCAACTGCAGACTAGTATGCCCCATGTCCATAGACATACCCAAAGTAATACGCGCGGTAAAAAGGCGATACATCACAGAGCCGAAGTGACGGAGCGCCCCCCGCGGGCGCACTCCGCGCGTGGCTGCACCTAGCGAGTTCCGGCGTGCGGCGAGCCCCAAGCGATTCAAACGCCAGGGCGATATATCACAGCTCGCTGCCGCTCGTGACTCACGTGGGGTGCTGGGAAAAAGGGGGGGTTATTTTAGTCTCTTTACTACGATTTTGACGCTGCCGTCTGGGTTTTTTTCTGTCTTAACTACTTCGTGTCCAGTTCTCTTTGCCCACGCTCTTATGTCTGGGTCCGCCGCTGGGTCTGTGGCGAGTACTTCTAAAAAGTCTCCCACCTCCACTTGGTTTATTGCCTTGGCGGTCTCCATCACTGGCACTGGACAGAACTTCCCCCTAACGTCAAGTGTTTTAGGCATGTATACATATCTTTGGTTTTTTTAAATTTTTTGTAGATAGTTCTCCAGATTTCTGGCGGTCTCTAGCGCGACTTTTCTCAAGGTCTCCACTACCAACGTCGGCGCTAATGTCGACAGTAGCCCCCTGGCCGTGCCTTCGAATAGCCACTTTACTAAAGTGCCGCTCTCCAGTGGCGATAGAAATACGTCGAGTTTGAAGTCTGCGGTTGTCTGCATGCCGCTGGCGTTTCCCACTATAACTACGCCGTTTTCTCTCTCTACATATCTAAAGCGGGTGTTCAACTTGCCGGAGAGTGTGCCCAACTTGACGAGGAGCTCTGCCACATATCCATCGCCCAATTTCGAAATTTTGGAAACTCCAGGTATCAACTTAGCCACCTCCTCGGGCTTCTTCAACAACGCCAACACTTCGCCGGGCGGCTTACTCACGGCGAACTCGCCCCGCTCGACGATATTCACTCCCCCGCCTAGAGAGCGAAATATATACATTTCCCCACGGGCGAAGTCTTTATATATAGGCTAAAGAGGGGACGTGCTAATCGGAATTATTTCAGACACACACGACGATTGGAAAGCAATCGCGGCAGCCGGAAAGAAGTTCAGAGAAGCCGGAGTGGAGCTAGTAATACACGCCGGCGACTGGACCTCCCCCTTCAGCATGCTCAAACTCCGACGCGCCGTAGGCCCCGGCGTGAGAATAGCGACAGTCTTCGGCAACAACGACGGCGATAGGTACCTCTTCGCGTTGAGATCCGCCAAGGCAGAAGTGGAAATACTAGGCGAAGCCGGCGTCGTGGAGGCAGACGGGTTAAAAATCGGCATCTACCACGGCACCTCCCCCATATTGGTAGAAGCCATGGCCAAATCCGGCCTCTTCGACGTAGTGATCTACGGACACACACACAAACCCCACGTGGAGAGACACAACGGCGTCTTAGTCATAAACCCCGGAGAAGCATGCGGATGCGCCAGCGAGAGGAAAACCGCCGCCCTATTAAACACAGAGACGAGGGAAGTAGAACTAGCAGAGTTGTGAAACGCCACAACAGAAAGACGGAGGGCGCATAACCCAGCGGCGTCAACGCCCAGCTGTATGCGAATTACAACGACGCGAAATTCGCCACACACCCACTAACACCGTCATGCAAACCCCATGACGCACTCGTAACCCCCGCCGGGATCTACAACAACCGTCACAACATTATTCCCATTGTGCGAAGACTTCGAATCTCAAAGAGAGGATTGAAAGGAAACTCCCCCTACTCCTCCCACTGTTTTACTTTCTCCGAATCTCAAAGAGAGGATTGAAGGCGTCGATATTACGCTTAGTACCTCTCTAGCCTCTGGGGCGGAATCTTGAGGGGGGATTGAATGGTGTGGAGGTTTTGGTGGTGTGTTTATTGTTGTTGGTTGTTTGGTTGGTTTGTGGTTGTGTGGTGTGTTTGTATTGCGAAGTCGTAGGCGTCTACGAGTGCTTTTATGGAGGCTTCTACTACGTTGCTGGATACGCCTACTGTTCTCCACCGTTTCTGTCCGTTGGTGAATTCTACTGTTACTCTTACTATGCTTTCGGTGCTTTTGACGATGGTGGGTAGCACTACTCGGTAGTCTGTTAGTTGTATGCCGAGTAGTTGTGGGAAGGCGGAGGTGAATACTTTTCTCAGGGCGGTGTCTACTGCGTGGACTGGTCCTACTCCTTCGCCGGCTTCTAGCTTTTCTTCGTCGCCTATGGCTACCTTCACCACTGCGTATGAGGTGGCTGTGGGGCCTGTCATAACGCGCCATTCTCTGAGTCTGAATCGCTCTTGGTAGAGTCCTAGGTGTTTCAATAGGATCAACACGGCGGAGGCTGGCGCCGTGTCGAAGGAGTAGCCTGCTCGCTCTAGTTGTTTGATTTCTTCTAGTGCTTTTCTGACCGCCTCCTGTCGTTTGTCTAGTGATATGCCTAGTTCTTCGGCTGCTTTTAGCGCTAGGCTGGCGGAGCCGGCTACCTCAGAGACTATGAATGTCCGTTTGTTGCCTACTGCCTGTGGCTCTATGTGTTCGTACGCCTTTGGCACTTTCAACACTGCCGCCGCGTGGACGCCGCCTTTGTGTGCGAAGGCGAAGTGGCCTACGTAGGGTTGGTAGGGGTTGGGCTGAACGCCTAGCGCTTCGTATACTAACTGGGACACTTCTCTCAACTTGGCGATTTCTCTCCCTCTCAACACTTTGTGTCCCATCTTGAGGGCTAGGTTTGGTAGTACTGCCGTGAGGTCGGCGTTGCCTGTCCTCTCGCCGATTCCGTTGATTGTCCCCTGGACGTGTCTAGCTCCAGCTGCCACGGCCATTACGGTGTTGGCCACTGCGCAGCCCGAATCGTTGTGCATGTGTGCGCCTAGTTGCATATTGGGGAATCGGCGTTTTACTTCTGTGGTTATTTCGTACACTTCGTGCGGCAGCGTGCCGCCGTTTGTGTCTGCTAGAACTATCACTCTGGCGCCGGCTCGCCAGGCGGCTTCTATGGACTCCAGTGCTTTCTCTGGGTCTTCTCGGTAGCCTTGGTAGAAGTGTTCCGCGTCGTATATGACTTCCATGCCGTGTTGTCTCAAATACTCCACGCTTTCGGTTATCATGGCTAGGTTTTCCTCCCATGTGGTCTCCAGCACCTTCTCCACGTGGAGTGTCCAACTCTTGCCGAATATGACGGCGGTGGGTACGTCGGCCTTCACGATGGAGTTTAGCGATTCGTCTTCGTGCGGCTTGACGCCTTTGCGTCTAGTGCTGCCGAAAGCCGCCAGTTTGGCGGTGAAGCTGTAGTTCTTGACGGCTTTGAAGAATTCGTAGTCTTTTGGGTTGGAGTAGGGCCACCCCCCCTCGATGTAATCCACCCCCAGCTCGTCTAGGGCGAGGGCGATTTTTATCTTGTCTTGCAGCGTGAATGACACGTTGGCGCCTTGGGTGCCGTCTCGTAGTGTGGTGTCTAGTGTTTCTACATAATCCCCGGCATGGCTATATAGAAATTTGACATATATAAATTTATTCAGCTCTTCCCATTTACGTCACTTATCAGACAACAGCCGCGTACATCACACAATGTTAATAAGGTAATAATTAAATCGTGATCATGGAGTTGAAACAAGAGTATTACTTAGTGTTGGAGTCTCTCTCCACTGGCGTGAAGACGGTGGGCGAGATAGCTGGCGAGTTAGATATGGAGCCGCAGGAGGTGGAGGCCGCTCTCTCGGCTTTGTTGGCTTTTGGCTGGGTGGAGCGGCGGGAGAAGGGGTTTTTCGTAAGGAGGGAGGCTTACGGCATTACTGAGGCTGGGTGGAGTGCGTTGGCTAAGTGGCGGGAGGAGGTTAGGGACAGGATTGAGAGAGCTACCCAGCTGAGGAGAGAGGGTAGAGAAAGCGAGGCGCAGCAACTCCTTGCCCCCCTGGAGCCGGTCCTCCCCGTGCTACTCGCCATGGGGTTGATAGACATGTACACGTGGGGCGAGGCGGTTGGAGAGGAGTGGGGAGAAGAGTGGGGAGAGGGATAGACGCCAGCAGGTAATGAGTCCATATTTGATGATTTTTGCTGCGGCTTTTCTCTGGTCTACCATTGGGCTCGCTGCACATTTCGGCGGCGCTTACGTCTGGATGGCGCTTATCAGGATGTCTATAGCTGCGGTTTTCGCGTTGGCTGTGGGTGCCCGCTTGTCTAGGTGGGGTGTTTTGCCGGGGCTTCTGTTGGGTGGGCTCTGTACTGCGTATCTAGCGGCCGCCATATATGCGGGGGTGGGTCCGGCTGCTTATTTGCTCTATACGGCTCCTCTTTGGGCTACGTTGGTGCTCTTCGCGTTGGGGGAGAGGCCCAGTGGGCTTGAGGTTGTCAGTGTGGGGTTGATACTGACGGCGGTGGTTGTTATGTATGTGGCTTCTGCCACTGGCGAGATTTCGGTAGTTGGCTTTGCCGCTGGTCTCGCCGCTGGTCTCTTTTACGGCGGATACATCGCGGTGGCTAGGCAGTACGGCAAGCGGGGGAGGGACGCCGAGGCGTCTCTGGGCGCTATGCCGTATGCGCCCATTGCTACGTTGCCGCTGTTGGCTGCGGTGGATAGCGCGCCGACGGTGGAGGCTGTCTTGGCTGGGGTGTATTTGGCGATTTTCGCCACTGTGATTCCATACTGGTTGTTCGCTTCGGCTGTGTCGAAAGTCAGTGGGGCGAGGGCGTCTGTGGTGGCTTCTATGGAGGCTGTTCTTGCCGCCATGTGGGGTGTGGTGGTCTTGGGGCAGATCCCCGGCGTGTATACGGTGGTTGCCTACTTGCTCATAACCGCCGCGATTTTGATTACACTTAAATAGGTGGCGTAACACTTCCGTGATTAAGTTGGCTCACTCTCCCGACGCGGATGATGCGTATATGTTCTATGGGATTGCCTCAGGCGCCGTGGGGCTGCCTGGCGAATTTGTGGAATTCCTGGCGGACATTGAGACTTTGAATAAGTTGGCTCTTGAGGAGTTGTTGGACGTCACTGCGGTGAGTGTGCACGCGTACGCCCACGTCTGTGGGCGGTACTACGTCATGAGAGTGGGGGCTTCCGTGGGCGAGGGGTACGGGCCGGTGGTGGTGTCTAGAGGTGGGGAACTCCGGACGGTGGCGGTGCCTGGTCGATATACGACGGCGGCGCTTCTCCTCAAGCTGGCGATGCCGTGGGTGAAGACTGTGGAGATTCCCTTCGACCGGGTTATGGACGCCGTGGCTGCTGGAGTGGTGGACGGCGGCGTTTTGATACATGAGGGGCAGATCACCTACGGCAGGTTGAGGCTTGTCAAAGTGCTTGACTTGGGTGAGTGGTGGAGAGATCAGACTGGTTTGCCGACGCCGCTGGGGGTAAACGTCGTGAGGAAGTCGCTGGGCGTGGGGTTCGCCGTTGAGATGCAGCGGGCGCTGCGGAAGTCTATTGAGTACGCCGATAGTCATAGAGAGGAGGCGCTGCGGTATGCCCAGAAGTTCTCCAGGGGTCTCACTCTAGAGGAGACGGCTAGGTTTGTAGATATGTATGTAAATAGCTACACTAGAGAGTTGGGCGCTAGGGGGGTCGCCGCGGTGGTGGAGCTCTTGGCGAGAGCTGGCGAGTCCGGCGTGGCGCCGGGCTGCAGTCCGCAATTTGTAGATTAATATAGCCCCCACGGATGTCGTGGATTTTGTAAGAGAGGAGGTCAAGAGAGCTAGGTTGGCGAACCACAGGAGGGTAGTGGCTCTAGTGGGTGTAGACGAGAGGAGGCTTGCGGAGGCGGCGGCGGGGGTTTTGAGAGCATTTGTGGAGGCCGGTGGTGGGGGGAGGGGGATTTACATGTTTCAACCGGAGTATGCAGATGCCAATAGGCGGATGAATTACTTCCGCGACGCGAAGCCGCCGGTGGAGGTGGAGTTTAGGCCTTATAAAGACACTCCCAAACTCCTCGGCGCTACGTACGACTTTGCAGTTCTCGACCTCGTCAACGACTTGAAGCCTAACGACGTGGGGCGCCTCGGCGGCGTTGTGAGGGGGGGTGGGCTCTACGTCTTCCTCATACCGCCGCTGGAGGTTTGGCGTCGGTACGTCACTAAGTTCCAAAGTACTCTGTTAGTGCCTCAGTTTGGACCGCAGCATTTACGCCACGGGCTGAAGGAGAGGTTTTGGAATAGTCTCCACAACCACGAGGGGATTGTTGTGTACGACGTGGACAGCGGCGTGTTGTTGAAGGAGTCTGGCGTTGGGGAAGTGGAGGTGTACCGGCGGGGTGAGCTCGAGTTGCCGGAGAAGGCGGTGTTGCCTCTCAAGATATACCGCCTAGCCGCTACGCAAGACCAAGTGGAGGTGCTCAAGCTCTTTGAGCATTTGTACCAAAAGCCCAGGGGTAAGGTGGCGGTGGTTGTGACAGCCGACAGGGGGAGGGGGAAGAGCGCCGCTTTGGGTCTTGGACTCGCCGGCGTTGGGCACAAGTTGAGGAAAGCCAAGTCTAAAGTGCAGATAGTCACCGCCGCCATGGAGTACGGCAATTTGGAGACTCTGGTGGAGTTCGCCGTGAGGGGGCTCGAGGCGTTGGGTTACAAACCGGCTGTGGAGAGGGAGGGGGGCGAAGTTAAGTCGATTAAAGCCAGCGGCATATTTATAGATGTGGTGACTCCCTACATGCTCCTCAAGCGGGAGCATGCGGACATTGTGGCTATTGACGAAGCTGCCGCCGTTCCGCTGCCTGTGCTCTACGCGGCGCATGGGAAATTCGACCGGTTGGTTTTCGCCTCGACGATACATGGCTATGAAGGCGCCGGGAGGGGTTTTTCGCTTAGGTTTCTCAAATATCTCCAGAGTTCTAGAGATACCGAGGTGTATAGATACGAGATGGAGGAGCCAATTCGCTACGGCCGTGGAGACCCCGTGGAGAAGTGGCTGTTTGACGTGTTTCTACTAGACGCAGAGCCGGCTAGGGTGGACAAGAGTGAGTTGGAGGGGGGAGTTGTCTACGTGGATAGTCTACAGAGCGAGGAGGCGCTTAGGCAATTCTTCGGCATATATGTACAAGCGCACTACCGCAACGAACCCGACGACTTGGGCATGTTGCTGGACGCGCCGCATCACTTCGCTAGAGCTCTGGCGCTGCCCAGCGGCAAGATTGTGGTAGCTGTGGAGTTGGCTCACGAGGGGGAGTTAGACGACTTGTCCATAGACCAAGCCCTCCGGGGGTTGAAACTACCCGGCAACATAATCCCAGACCGCTTCCTCAAGTACTGGCGGATTCCACAATTCGCCAAGTTGAGGGGTTGGCGTATTGTACGCATAGCTACACACCCGGAGCTGCAGAGTTTGGGTTTGGGGAGTTTGGCGTTGAGAAAGCTAGAGGAGGAGGCAGCCGCGGCTGGGGTGGATTGGTTAGGTGTGGGTTTCGGGCTTTACGACAGGCTGCTCAAGTTTTGGGTTAAGAACGGCTATGTGCCTATACATCTCTCCCCGGAGCGGAACCCCACCTCTGGCGAATACAGCGTGTTGCTGGTGAAACCCCTGAGTGACGCGGCTAGAGAGTTGGTGAAATACGCCAATGTGGAGTTCAGGCGGAGGCTTATCCACTCTCTCATGGGGCCCTACGCCGACGTGACGCCAGCCGAGGCGGAGTTGTTACTGTGGGATTGGGGGTGGGAGATAGACAACCCGCCGGCGCTGTCGGCGAATCAGATCGAGAGGTTGGTGGCTTACGCCTATGGACCCATGACTTACGAAAATGTGACAGACGCCATTTACATGTTGGCTGTGAGGTATTTCTATAGCTCTCGGAGGCCCAAACTGCCGCAGGCGGCGGTGAGGGCGTTGGTGAGCAAAGTGCTGGAGGCTAAGCCGTGGCGTGAGGCGGCGGAGGGAGCCGGCGTGTCTAGGGGAGACCTCATGTTGTTTCTCCGGGAGGTGGTGAAAGTGTTGTTGTTTTACTACTATGGGGGTCAGTTTGAAGTCCCCCTGTTCGTAGTGGGCACAGTGAGGGGAAAAGACTTTTAACATGGAGAGATTGCACACTGTGGACGAGGAGTACATGGCTCTGTTGGAGAGGGCATATCGGTTAGTCACCCCCAAGGCTCAGAGGAGGGCGGAGCTGCCTAGAGTAGAGGTGGAGAACCAACCGCGGAAGACTTTTATAAAGAACTTCGGCCAGATTGCAAAGCGGCTCAACAGAGACGTATACCTCATGGCTAAGTTCTTCCAGAAGGAGTTGGCGGTGCCGGGCACCATAGACGGCGACGTGTTTATACTACACGGCGAGAAGTCACCCAAGGTAGTGGAGGCGGTGTACGAGCGATACATCAGACTCTACGTAGTGTGTCCAGTCTGTAACTCCATAGACACAACTCTAGAGAAGGGAGAACGCATTTACCTCTTGAAGTGCCTAGCTTGCGGCGCCTCCACCCCACTCAAAGTAATTTAAGTGAGTAACTTAGCCACCTCCTCGGGTATCTGCCCCTTTTCTCTCAGTATTCTCACCAACTGGCGGTACGCCACTAGCTTCTGGATGTTGTTAGCTCCCTCGTATATCTGTGTGATTTTGACGTCTCTGAGGAATCGCTCTACGCCGGTTTCTACTATTACTCCGACGCCTCCGTGGAGATTTATCGCTTCTGAAATCACCTCCTCTGCCGCTTCTGTGGCGTAGAACTTCGCTAGTGAAGCTACAAATGTATATTCTTTCTTCTCTTCGTCTGCTAACTTCGCCGCTAGGTATGTGAGGAGTCTCGCGGTGAATATCTTCGCCAGTGCCTCCACTAGGCTGAACTGCACTGCTTGGAAGTACGCCAGCGGCACGCCGAAGGCTTGCCTCTGGTGGACGTATTGAAACGCCTTTTCGAACGCCCCCTGCGCCATGCCAACCGCCTGAGCCGCCACGCCGATTCTAGTCCTGTCGAAAGTCTCCATGGCGTATAGAAAACCCATGCCCTCGTCGCCTATGCGGTTTTCGTCGGGCACCTCCACGCCTTCGAGCACCAGCTCGCACGCGTGGTTGCCGTGGAGACCCATTTTGTTGTAACACTGCTCTACTCTAAAGCCTGGCGTTTCTCTCTCCACGACGAAGAAAGTGAGGCCTAGATATCTGAGTTTTCTATCTGGCGGTGGGTACGTCCTGGCCAGCACTATGAAGTAGTCAGCTACGTCTGAGCTACTTATGAATGCCTTCCTGCCGTTTATTACCCACTTGTCGCCGGATTTCTCCGCTCTCGTCTGTATACCCGCCACGTCTGAGCCGCAGCATGGCTCAGTTACGGCGAAAGCGCCGAACTTCTCTCCAGACGCTATGGGTGGTATGTACCTCTGCTTCTGCTCCTCGGTGCCGTAGAGCAATATCGGCGTGGTGAAGAGTTCGTTTGTCCCAAAGTACACACTGAGGCTGGGTAAGACTCTGCAGAACTCCTCGCCCATTATAACCGCCATGCGGTGGTCGCCGCCTTGCCCACCGTATTTCTCTGGGATACCCACACCCAAGAAGCCCTGCTCGGCTATTTTTCTCAACAAATCTCTGGGCACCTCGTCGCTTTCCTCTATTTCCATAACTCTCGGCGCTACCTCCCTCTCTAGAAACGTCCGCACTGTTTTTCTAAACATTTCATGCTCCGGCGTCAGTGCGATAGAGAAATCCTCCACAGAGTCGAGGGGAAACACCATGAGACAAACTCTCCCCAGCTATAAATATATTGAGGTAAACCAGAGACTCTCTGGCAACTTTAAAATAGTGTGGCGAAATATTTTCATGGATTGTGTTACAAAGCCGTGGGTTGCGTATTATGACGAGGGGGTGCCGGCTGAGGTGGAGATAAAGCTGGCGCCTCTCTATCAATATTTAGATAGGCAAGTGTCTCAAGCGGGGGGCGTCCCGGCGTATATATACTTTGGTCGGGAAATTACGTACAAGACTGTGGGGGACCACAGCGACCGCGTGGCTGCCGCCTTGAGAGAGTGGGGTGTGGGTAAGGGGGATGTGGTTGCGCTTTATCTACCCAACACGCCGGCTTTCGCTATTGTGTATTACGGTATTTTGAAAGTGGGGGCTGTGGCGTCTCCCATCAACCCCATGTACACGCCGAGGGAGATTGAGCACCAAGCTAAAGACTCCGGCGCTAGGGTGATTTTCGCAGCTGACGTATTGTACAAAAACGTTGAGGTTGTCCCCTTTGAGAGAGTGGTGGTGGTGGAGGTGGCGGAGTACATGCCGTTTTGGATGAAGCCACTTGCCAAGATGAAGTTGAAGCCGCCTAAAATTCAATATGGTGGTAGAGTTCTGCCGTATAGAGACGTGTTGAGGTACAGCCCCACTTCTTACAGAGCTCCCATAAATCCGGCGGAGGATTTGGCGGCTTTGATGTACACCGGCGGCACCACTGGGTTGCCTAAAGGCGCTATGATAACTCACGGCAACATATCGGCTAACCTCCAGCAGATTAAGCCAATTGTAGACGTCTTGAAGAGGAGGAGGGGGATAGAGAGATTGGTTTTCATGGGTGTCCTCCCCTGGTTCCACATATATGGCCAGGTGGCTGTGATGCACTACGCCATATTCGACGGCGCGACTGTGGTGGTCGTCCCCAAGCCCGACATTGAGCAAATTATGAAACTCATTGAGAAACACGGCGTGCATGCGCTGCATGGAGTCCCCACACTTTACAACATGATAATCAACCACCCCAAAGTGAGGCAGTTCAATCTCAAGTCTGTGGCTATTTGCATATCTGGCGCCGCTCCGCTGCCGATGGAGGTGGCTAAGAAATTCGAAGAGTTGACTGGCGCCGTGTTGAGAGAGGGTTATGGACTCACAGAGACTGCGGTGGTGGCTACGGTAAATCCACTCTTCACCAAGCCAAAATTTGGCTCTATTGGGCTGCCGGTGCCCTCTACATACATGGCGATTGCCGACGCAGAAGCGCCGAGATTCCTCCCACCGGGGCAAATCGGCGAGATTGTCATCTCTGGGCCTCAAGTCTTCAAGGGCTACCGCAGCGGGCCAGAGGAAGATGTGTTTTTCGAAGCGTGCGGACTCAGGTGGTTTAGGACGGGTGACATGGGTTACATGGATGCCGAGGGGTATTTCTACGTGGTGGATAGGAAGAAAGACGTGATTAAGTACAAGGGGTATTCGGTGTTCGGTAGGGAGGTGGAGGAGGTGTTGTATCAACACCCCTGTGTGAAGGAGGCTGCCGTAATTGGCGTGCCCCGGCCGGACGTGGGCGAGGTGCCGAAGGCTTTCATAGTGTTGAGAGACGAGTGTAAGAACAAAATTACTGCCGAGGAAATTCTGAAGTGGACTAGCGACAAGTTGGCGCACTATAAACAACCCCGCTTGGTGGAGTTCAGAGACTCTCTACCCAAATCCGCCATAGGCAAGATATTGAAGCGGGAGTTGAGAGCTGAAGAATTGAAGCGTGAAAATCGGTAGTTTAAATGTCGGGCGGGTGGGCGTTGGGGCGTGGCAAGCCGGCGGCAGGGCTTGGATTGTAGATTTTAGAGAGTTAGAAAAAGCGTATAACTACGCCTTTGACCACGGCGTGAGGTTTGTAGATACTGCAGAGATATACGGCGGTGGGAAGAGCGAAGAGTTCGTGGGGCGGCTTGTGAAAGACAGACCCGAAATCGTCGTAGCTACTAAAGTGGCGGGTTTTCACTGGGGGCGCGTGTTGAAAAGCGCCGAGGCCAGCCGGAGGAGGCTCGGGCGTATTGACCTCTTGCAACTCCACTGGCCGCCCCCCATATATGTGCCCCTCTGCAGAGCCGTGAGAGAGTTGGAAAAAGCTGCAAACGCCGGATTTACGCACGAAATCGGCGTTAGTAACTTCGACGTGAAGTTAATGAACAAAGCGGTGTATTGCACGAAAAAGTGGGAGTTAGTGTCCGACCAGGTGGTGTACAATCCGCTACAGAGGGGGGCAGAGTCTCTCATAGACGCCGGCAGGAGGTTGGGGTTTGTGGTAATTTCTTGGAGTCCCTTGGCGAGGGGCGCCGCAGTCAAAGAGAAATTGAACAACGACCCAGCTCGCCGGATTGGCTCTGTTGTGAAACCAACTCCACAAAGTCGGGCGGTGGTGGAGTGCATAAAGAAAATTGCAGAGAGGCGGTCTACTACCCCCGCGGTGGTAGTGTTGGCGTGGCATGTGGCTAAGGGCGCGTTCCCCATACCGGGTGTGAAGAACGTAGCGCAAGCGAGAGACGTAGTGGAATCGCAGAGATTCACACTGACGGAGCGAGAAATTGCCGAAATAGACCAAGTTTCAAAACCCTTCATAAACAACAAGCTTTTGACAACCGGCGCGAGGGCAGTGCCGGCGTTTCTCCAGAAGTTAGTTTTTTCTTTTTTGAAGATATAACATATAATAACGCCAGGTTTAATTTCCATGGCTAAAGTGGCGGTGATTGGAGCTGGCACTATGGGGCATGGAATTGCCGAGCTCTTCGCCATCGCTGGCTATCAAGTGGCGTTGGTGGATGTGGCTGAAGATTTCTTGAAGAGAGCAATGCAGAACATAGAGTGGTCACTTAAGAAACTGGCGGAGAAGGGGCAAGTGAGGGAGGACCCCACTGCAATTCTGTCTAGGATAACTACGATAGTTGGTGACGTGTGTAAAGCGGCTGAGGGGATTGAGTTGGCGGTGGAGGCTGTGGTGGAGGATGTGGAAGTGAAGAAGAGAGTATTTGCCGAGTTGGATCGCTGCGCTCCGCCGGGGGCGGTGTTGGCTACTAACACTTCCTCTCTGCCAATTACGGAGATCGCCGAAGGTGTGAGACCCGAGAGGAGGAGCGCCGTGGTGGGGATGCATTTCTTCAACCCCCCAGTGTTGATGACGCTCGTGGAGGTGGTGAGGGGGGTCCACACCAGCGACGAGGTGGTGAGGAAAGTGGTAGAGTACGCCAAGAAGTTGGGCAAGGAGACTGTGGTAGTGAATAGAGACGTGCCTGGATTTATCGTGAATAGAATCTTCGCCAGGTTGACTGAAGCTGCATGCTGGACGGTGGCTTCTGGGGGGGCTACAGTGCAAGAGGTAGACTCAGCCTTGATGTACAAAGCTGGGTTGCCCATGGGTGCTTTTGTGTTGATGGATTACACTGGGTTAGACATACTCTGCAACGTCGGCAGCGCTATGGCTCAACGTGGCTTCAAAACACGTCCATGTCCCCTCCTCGTGGAGAAGTGTCGAGAGAAGAAGTTGGGCGTGAAGACTGGCGAGGGTTTCTACAGATATCCAGCGCCGGGCAAATTCCAGTGGCCCGAAATACCGAAGTCCTCGGGGGTAGACGTGGCGACTCTCCTAGCGCCAGCGATCAACGAAGCTGCGTATCTACTGAGAGAGGGCATAGCTACTAGAGAAGATATAGACAAAGCGGTGCGGCTTGGGCTCAACTGGCCCAAGGGGCCTCTGGAGTACGCCGACGAGTTGGGCATAGACGTGGTGGTGAAAGCGCTGGAGGGGTGGGGAGTGGAGGAGTACCAACCAGACCCGCTACTGCGGGAGATGGTCGCCGGTGGGAAGCTCGGCAAGAAAACAGGCGTGGGTTTCTACAGCTACCACAGAGCCGAGGAGAAGAAATTGGAGACGTTGGTAGTGAGGTACGAGCCGGGGGTGGTCTGGATAGTCCTCAACAGACCAGAGCGGTTGAACGCCATAAATCCCAAAATGGTGGAGGAATTGTGGTCTGTCCTCGACGAGGTTGAGCAAGCGGATTACGAAAAAGTCAGGGCGGTGGTGATCACCGGCGTGGGTCGGGCGTTTTCCGTGGGCGCCGACGTGACTGCCTTCATGGGAGCCACGCCGGTGTCTATCTTCAAAATTTCTAGAAAGTTACAGTTGTTGTTTGACAGGTTGGAGTCGCTAGACAAGCCGGTGGTTTGTGGACTCAACGGCTACACGTTGGGTGGGGGGCTGGAGTTGGCTATGGCTTGTGACTTCCGGATAGCTGCAGAAACCGCCGAGTTGGGTCAGCCAGAGATAAACCTCGGCTTCATTCCGGGCGCTGGGGGCACGCAGAGGTTGGCTAGGTTGGTCGGCAGAGATAGGGCGAAGGAGTTGATTTTCACTGGCGATAGGATTCCCGCTAGAGAAGCAGAGCGGCTGGGGCTTGTGAATAGAGTCGTCCCGCTGGACAAGCTTGAGCAAGAGCTGAGGGCGTTCGTGGGGAGGCTGCTCGAAAAACCGCCCGTGGCGTTGGCTATGGCTAAATATGCCATAAACTACGGCTTGGAGGCGCCGCAGTGGGTTGGCGCTTTGTTAGAGTCGGCGCAGTTTGGGTTGTTGTTCAGCACAGAGGACGTGATTGAGGGCGTTTCTTCATTTCTACAGAAGAAAAAACCCCAATTCAAGGGGAAGTAATCATTTTTTATAGGTCAATATCCACATGGAGTTCCTATCTCTACTGAAGAGGTTGTCTGAGGCGCGGGGCCCCTCGGGTTTTGAGGATGAGGTGCGGGAGTTGGTAGTTAGAGAACTCGAGCCTCACGTGGATGAGGTGTATGTAGATAGGTGGGGTAACGTAATTGCAGTGCGGCGGGGCGAGACTAACTACAGAGCTATGGTAGCTGCGCACATGGACGAAATTGGGCTCGTCGTCGACCACGTGGAGAAAGAGGGTTTCCTCAGGTTTAGACCCATTGGTGGGTGGAGTGAAGTCACGCTTGTGGGGCAGCGGGTTTGGGTTAAGACGCGGCACGGTGGTTGGGTGCGGGGGGTCGTCGGCTCCACGCCGCCACATGTCACGCCGGTTGGCAAAGAGAGAGAAGCGCCGGAGATTAAAGATTTGTTCATCGACATAGGTGCCTCCAGTAGAGAGGAAGTGGAGAAGATGGGAATTTCGGTGGGGTCCGTGGCGGTTTTGGATAGAGAAGTTGTAGAGTTGGGCGGTGGGTTGGTGACTGGGAAAGCCTTCGACGACAGAGTGGGGCTCGCAGTTATGATATACGCCATGTCTCAACTCCGCGAAGTGCCGACTACCATATACGCAGTGGCCACTGTGCAAGAGGAGGTGGGCCTCAGGGGGGCTATGGTGACTGCCGAGCGGATAAATCCGCACTACGCCATAGCCATAGACGTAACTATAGCCGCCGACGTCCCCGGCGTGAGTGAGCGGCTGCATGTGACTAAGCTCGGCAGGGGGCCGGCGATTAAAGTGGCGGACGGCGGTAGGGGAGGGCTCTTCATTGCACATCCCCTACTGAGAGACCACATTGTGAAAATTGCAGAGGGGGAGGGCATACCCCACCAACTGGAGGTTCTCTACGGCGGCACTACCGACGCCACTGCCATCGCGTTTAGGCGTGAGGGAGTGCCAGCCGCCGTTATATCAATCCCCACTCGCTACGTCCACTCGCCGGTGGAGTTGATAGACGTGAGAGACGCGGTTAACGCCAGCCGTCTCTTGGCGTCTGTCTTGTCGAAAACTACCCCAGACGTGGTGGAGAAGTTGATGGAGAAAAAACTCAAATGAAGACAGTCCCCATTCTCAAAGTCGCCGCGGTAATTGTCGCCTCTGCACTGATCTACTACATCTCCCTGGCGTTGTTGAAGTGGGGTGGTTTGGGTGAGTACGAAAATCTACTGAGGGGGGTTATAATCGCCGTGGTTGGAATCACGTTGGCGAATTTAGTGGGCAACGCCGTGATTACGCACTTGCGCCCCACTATCGGCGCTAGGGCGTACGGCGTGGGGAATTTAGTGAAAGTAATAGGTGTCTTAGTGGCGGTCTTCGCCGCTTTGGTGATTTCTAGAGTTGGGGCAGAGTTGGCGGTGGTGGGTGGAACAGTGACTGGTCTCGTGTTGGGCTTGGCGCTCCAACCTGTGTTGAGTAATATGTTCGCCGGTTTGTTGATCTTGGGCACGCGTTTCGTCACTGTGGGCGACACTGTGAGGATCGTCACTTCTCAAATACCCTACCAGTGGACTTTCCTCCCGGGATATAAGTACTTCTCGCCGGATTACATAGCGCCTGGGTACAAGGGGAAAGTGGTGGAAATTGGTTTATTCTACTCAACTCTCGTGATGGATACGGGTTACGAGCTGAGGGTTCCCAACATAGTTTTGTTGAATTCGGGCGTTGTGGATTACACGCCGCGGTGGAGTGAGACTCAAGTTGTGACAGTGAGAGTGGAGTTACCGCTGTCTGCCATATCTATAAACACTTTACAGAGTGAAATTTTGAGTGAGTTAGAGGGTTTCGACGTGGTGGCTGTGGATTTCACTGAACAGAGTGACAAAGACTTCGTAATCATACGCGTCAAAGTGAAGACACCCATCTACAGAGACTGGAGATATGTAAAGTCAGAAGTGTTGAAGAGGTTACTTGCCTACAGAGAGAAAAAACTCGTGGAGAATTTGTCGAGGTATCTATGCCACACGCGCGGCGTTATGTGTGACAAATTAACGCCTACGCAAGAGTCCCGTAACTAAGTAATACGCATGATTCCCAATGTACACCGCGTGGTCTGACGCCCTCTCGAAGAGTCTAAGCGCCATGGTTTCAATCACGCCACATTTGTCCGGCCCCCTCAACACGTCCATCAACGCCGCTTCGTAATTCCTGTCCACAATTTCGTCGTCTAATTTGTTCAACTCGTCGATGTTAGAAATGTCTCTCGTGAGGAACATATCCACCGCCGTGTTTACCATTTTCTTCACCACGTCGCCCACTTCCTCCACCCGGCGCGACCAACATCCACCGCCCAGTTTTTCCACTACCACAGCCACGTCGTAGGCGTATCTCGCCACGCGGTAAAGGTCGTAAGAGACGAAGAGTGCCCCCCGGAGGAATCTCAAGTCTGAAGCCACTGGGCTGAACCTAGCCACAGCCTCCATCACGAGTTCTGTAACTTCGTTGTGGAGGTCGTGTAGTCTAGAGGCCAACGCCCTAATTTCTCCAGACTTAGCCCCATTTTTGTACACTTCTATAGACAACGACAGCGAGGTAGATGCGTGTTCTCTAGCCTCCCGCAGCAACTGGACAATTCTCTCTTCAGCCAAATCTAACAACCGCCTCATGTCAATACACTTTGCCCGTTACGTATTTCTCCGTCAATTCATGCCGTGGGTTTGTGAAAACTTCTCTAACGGCCCCAGACTCCACAATTGTGCCTTTGTAGAGGAAAGCTACGTAATCGCTAATCCTAGCCGCCTGCGGCGGATAGTGCGTAACCACCACTACAGTCCTCTCTTTCTTCATGTCCACTATCAACTCCTCTACTTTTGCAGTGTTTTCCGGATCTAAGTTGGCGGTGGGTTCGTCCATGAGCACGACTTCTGGGTTGAACGCGAGCGCTCTCGCGATGCAGAGTCTCTGCTGCTGGCCGCCGGATAGTTTGCCAGCTGGCGTTTTCAATCTGTCTTTCACTTCATCCCAAAGCTGCGCTTTTTCTAGAGACTCTTTCACTAATTGGAACAACTCAGCCTTTGACTTAACTAATTTGTTGAGCTTCGGGCCCAACGCCACGTTTTCAAATATGGAGAGGTTTGGGATTGGGTTCGGTATCTGGAAAACCATCTGCACCCGCCGCCTCAACTCCACTACGTCCATTTTGAATATGTCATTGCCGTCTAGGTATACCTCCCCCTCTACTTTGGCCTCTGGATAGAGCTCTATCAACCTATTGATAACTCTCAAGATTGTAGACTTGCCGCTGCCCGAGGGGCCCATCATGGCGAATACTGTGTTTTTCGGTATTTTCAACTCAACGCCGTTGAGTACTTGCAAATTACCAAACCACAGCCTCAACCCTCTTATGTCTATCATATTGCTCTTGCAGTGGGATAGTTATAAAGTTGTTTCATATGTCACTGCCTAAGCCTCGCCGCGAAGAATATGGCTAATACAATTGTCAACAAAACTGCAGCGGCGCCGTATGCAGAAGCTATTTGCACTTCGTAAGGCGTTTGCGCAGCGTACCAAATCCACAGAGGTATGGCGCCGGTGGCTTCTGTAAACGGAGCGTAGTACACATTTCCAAACGCAGTGAAGAGCAGAGGCGCCGTCTCGCCGGCGATTTTAGCCGTGCCCAACAAAACTGCGGCTAACACAGCTCTACTAACTGCTTTCCTCAACACTATGAAAACTGCTCTGTACTCCCTCCCCGCGATTGCATACGCTGCCTCTCTCGTGTTTTGTTCTATAGATGCGTACGCGGAAGCTGTAAACAACGCCACGTATGGAATCATAATTATTGCTAGAGCTAAAGCGCCGGCGTATGCGTTAAACTGGCTCAACCCACCAATGAAGTGTTTCACCCAACCGCCGGCGACTGACGCCAACGCGTTAGAAATTCCCTCCAGCATGGGGTTTATGTCTACTAACGAAATTGAAAAGAGAGCGTATACAAACAACCCCACTGTAATCGTGGGGAATTCCACTAATATGTTAACGCCGCCTCTGCTAAAATTGGCGAAAAACTCTTTTCTAAACTCGCCTATGTACACGCCGAGGGGGAAACCGAGCAATACGCCTAAAACTGCGCCTAGGAAAGTCATGTAGAGCGTGCCCACGAGGAGCGGCCCCACGCCGCCTTTGTTGTCATACGGCGTGGGGGGTATGTCGAATAGAAAACTCAAACCGCCCAACTCCACAATTGCCGAGATCCCCTTCGTATAGACGTCTATAATTATGTGAAACAACGGCAGTACGGCTAGGAAAGCCAACACGGCGAAGAGCGCCAGCCCCACTGTGTTTAGCTGCTTTCTCATATCTGCGTTTTGTAGAGGATATATATCGCCACGCCGTTTATCACAAGTCCCAAAACTGCCACCATCAACGCAGCTGTGAACAACACGGGGATCATATATGCATAAGCCGCGGCGTTGGGGAATTGGAGCGCTATAAGCGACGATAGCGTAATGCCACTTTCTAACAAACTCTGCGGCAGTCTGGAGTAATTACCGCCGATTACCATAGCCACGGCTACAGTCTCCCCCATGGCTCGACCCAACGCCAAGAAGAGCCCACCGAAGATGTAGTTTTTTACATATTTCAATTTGATAAATACGGCTTCTAACTTCGTAGCGCCCACGGAGTATATAGCTTCCTCCACTACTTTAGGCACAAGCGCGTAGCCTTCTCTAATCACAGCGGCTGCGTAAGGCGTAATCATAATCGCGAGTAGTATAGACGCCGTGAGGAGAGAGAGTGGAGCCGCCACGTACTCCCCCACCGCCGTGTTTATGAAATCCGCCAACGCGGGCCCCAACACGAAGAGTCCCCACAGTCCGAAAATCACAGTGGGCATTGCAGCTATCAAATCTACGAGAGAAGCGAAAATTGTCCTCAAAGAGCGGGGCAACATTTCGTTTATCGTTACGGCAATGCTTATGGCTAGAGGTACCGCGATGGCTATAGCCACAGCGGACGTAATTAACGTGCCGATAATCGCCGGTAGGAGTCCGTACTCTTCCCTAGGCGGGTCCCACCCGGCGGTAGTCAAAAGCCCAAAGCCGTATTGCTCTAGAGCGGGCCAAGCCTCGTAGAGAAAAACAATCATCATACCGCTAATTACGACAAGCGAGATAGACCCAGCTAAACGCATGCCCCACTTGAACTTTATAGCCATCAAGAGAAATATAGACAGGAGGTAAACCACCACCGAGAATAATAGAACTAAACCAAACATAGTGGAAAAAGAATTGGTATTTTAAGACTTCACAAAATCTAACGCTCTGAGTCCCAACTCGGCTAATTCTCTAGGCAGTGGGATAAAGCCCTCCACTACGTTCTCACTCTTCTGTCCATCTGTCAAAACCCACCTGAAGAATTGTTTCAATAACGTGACTCTCGTGGATGCGTCGGCGTATCCCTCAGCGGCGTAGTCTTTCCAAAGGAAGACGTACGTAAATGCCATAATGGGGTAGCCACTCGGCGGGTTGGAGAACTCTATAGAGACGGGGTTCCAGTCTTGGTCGGGCGTGGGGTAACTGCCGTATTTCCGGCGGTATCTCTCTAACCCAGCCGCAGCGCCAGCCATGACGTTTTGTTCAGTGGGGAAGTAATACTTACCGTCGTTGTCGTTTTTGACATACGCCACGCCGCCCACTGCGTCGTATTTATCTCTATTCTTAGCCCAATATGCAAATTCTACGTAACCAATTGAGTATGAAGTGGTGAGAACTGCTTGAGCCACGCCCTCGTTGCCCTTGGCGCCAGTGCCCTTTGCCTTCTCGTCAGCAGGCCATCTCACGGTGTAACCCCAGCCCACCGTCTCGTTCCAAGGTTGGTACGCTCTAGTTAAATAAAGCGTGAAAGCAGCCGTTGTGCCAGAGCCGTCGCTGCGGTGCACCGCGACGATGTCTCTACAGGGGAGTTTAACGCCTGGATTCAACTTCTGAATTCTCTCGTCACACCACTGTTTTATCTCCCCCATGTATATCAAAGAAATTACTTCAGAAGTGAGGTTCAGATATTTGCCGACTTTCTTATACGAGAGTTCGGGTATGTTATACACCATCACAATTGAGCCGATGATAACTGGAAATTGCACCATACGCCCAGACACTTTTTCAAATCTCTCTCTCGGCATGGGGACGTCAGATGCGCCGAAGTCAAGCTTCTTTTCTAGAAACTGCGCAGCTCCAGCGCCCGAGCCGATAGATTGGTAATTGACTTGAAACGCACCACCAGACAACTCGTAAACTCTCCTAGACCAAGTGAACATTTGTGGAGCTACAAACGTAGCGCCGCCACCCGTCAGAGACCCCCTCGAAAAAGTCGGCGGCGGAGTAGTCTGCGGCGGAGGAGTAGTCGGCTGAGGAGTGGTGGGCTGTGTGGTAGTCTGCGGCTGTGTGGTGGGCTGTGGCGAAGGCGTAGTCTGCGGCGGAGGCGTAGGTGTTGTGGGTGTTGTTTGTTGTCCAGATGGTTGCATTAGTGCGAAGGATGCGGCTATCACTGCAGCTATTACTACCACTGCTATGATTGCTAGGATTTTTGGGTTTGAAATTGGGTTTGGCATGTGGCTTAATTGACGTTTGTTTTTTAGGTTTGTCAATATGATTTGTTTGTTGTGTATCGAGATGTGTGGGGAGTTTTTCCCCTGTTTTTCATACGAAAAGTAAAAATATGTGGCTTAGTATGTCTATGAGTTCTTGTCTTAGGAAAGTGATTCGCGTTCGTGGGTCGTATCTAGTGTATCTCCCGAAGGCTGTGTTTCGAGATGTCTCTCCGGAATCTGTAGAGATGTATTGGGGGGAGTACTTCGTGGGTATCAACTTGGTGGGGGAGCGGGTGGCTGAAGTCAACGGTGGCGATGTGGTGGCGGCGGTGGTGGCGGGTTACGCCGCGGGGCTCGACAAGTTGTACATACGTGCGTCGCGTGACGAGGTGGAGAAAGCAGTGGAGAGAGTATTTGGGGAGGTGGCTGAGGAGGAGGGGGGGAGGTATGTAATTCGCTATGTGGATAAATATCTCAAGAGAGAGGAGGTGTTGGATAGAATGATGGACGCTCTGGTGTACGCTCTAGAGGGGTTGGGTGGGGGAATGACGACTTTGAAAACTATCCAAGCTATAGACGACGAGGTGGACAAGTTGAGGTTGACTGTGAATAGGCTTTGCGCCAGGCGGCCGTGTCCGCGGTGTGTTTTCTACGTGCAGTTGGCTAGGTTTCTGGAGAGAGCTGTCGACCACGTGGTGGAACTCCAGAGAGAGCGAGCCAGAGCCGACGTGTGGCACATTTTGGCTAAGGCGTCTGGCGATTTGAGGAAAGCCGTGGAGTCCGGGGGGGTGGCTGGACTTTTTGATTTTCTACGGAGGGCGCCGTCTGTGAGGTTTACACTCATGCAAATGGTCGACAGACAACTACAGGCTCTACACGCCATGAGAGTGTTGGACTATCTAGTCAACTCGGCTGAGGTTTATCTAGACTTGGCGATTTTCCAATCCTCTAAATTTAAGCCAACTGCGAAAAGTTTATAAACTTCGGCGTGTTTAGAAACAGCGGCCCGTAGCTCAGCGGTCGAGAGCGCCCGGCTGTAGACAGCCCCTGGGGGGACACTGCTCCACGCTAAAACCCCCAGGCCTGTATCGGGCGGTCCCGGGTTCAAATCCCGGCGGGCCGATTGTATATATACCGCCAGTGTTTTACATGATTCCCCCAACTCACCCCAGATACCGCAGTCTACTAGAGCGGGAGAAGGTGGTGGAGGGCGTGGGTGAGGGCGTGGTCGCCATGCAGGGTCTCATTGCGCATGGGAGGGGGGAGTGTTTCGATTATTTGATAGGCGAAGTCACCGCGCCCCCCGCTTTGAGAGCTATCGAGGCAGCTGCGGCGGCGTTGCTTTTGGCCAAGTGGCCAGTGATTAGCGTCAACGGCAACGTGGCTGCGTTGACCCCCGGCGAAGTGGTGCAGTTGGCGAGGGCAGTGCCGGCGAGGATTGAAGTGAATTTGTTCTACCGGAGTAGAGAGCGTGAGGAGAAGATAGCCCACTTGTTGAAGAAACATGGCGCGGGGGAAGTCTTGGGCGTCGGCGAGGACGCCGGCTGCACAATTCCAGAACTCCACAGCGAGCGGCGGCGGGTGAGTTGTGAGGGGATATACAAAGCCGACGTGGTGCTGGTCCCCCTGGAAGACGGTGACAGGACGGAGGCTCTTAGGAAAATGGGGAAAACCGTCATCGCCATCGACCTCAACCCCCTCAGCCGCACTGCCCAATCGGCGTCTATCACCATTGTGGATAACGTGACTAGAGCCATGCCGAAGTTAGTGGAGTACGTCAACGCGTTGAGAGGCAAGCCGCAGTTGGCGGAGGTTCTGAGGACTTACGACAACCGGCGGGTGTTGGCGGATGTTTTGGAGTACATAAACGCGAGGCTTGGAGAACTAGCCAACTCCCTCAGGGGTACTGGCCGGCTTTGACTTCTCGCACATATTGCGACACGGCGGTTCTTATCGCTTCCGCAACGTCGCCGTATTTCTTGGCGAAGCTTGGGGGTCTCTCGGTGAGTCCAATCACGTCGTGTAGGACCAGTATCTGCCCATCGCAGTGGGGGCCGGCGCCTATGCATATCGTCGGCACGTCTACAGACTGCGTGACTTCCCCAGCCGCCTCCGGCGGCACGAACTCCACCACGATGGCGAACGCCCCGGCGTCTCGCAGCGCTTTGGCGTCTTGAATCAACTTCCTCTTCTGCTCTTCGGTCTTCCCGGCCATTCTAAACCCGCCTGTTGCCAACACGCGTTGTGGGTTTAAGCCGATGTGTCCCATCACTGGGATGCCGGCTTTGACTAATTTCTCCACCACCAGCGCGTATTCTAAACCTCCCTCTAACTTCACGGCGTCTGCCCCAGCTTTGATCAACTTGGCGGCGTTTCTCAAAGCGTCTTTGGGACTAGTTTCGTACGTCATAAACGGCATGTCTGCCACTACTAACGCTTTTGGTTTAGCTCTAGCTACGGCTTCGGTGTGTCTAACCATGTCTCTCAAAGTCACCCCAAGCGTGTTCGGGAGTCCCAACATCACCATGCCTAGAGAATCTCCAACTAATATGCCGTCTACGCCCGCTTCGTCTACTAAACGCGCAGTGGGGTAGTCATATGCAGTTATCCACACGTAGGGCCCCCCGCCTTTTTTGAAATCAGTAACGCGGCGTTTCATATATATATCTCTTGAGATAAATATGTGTTTGCCGTGGTGGGGATGGGGGCCGTGGGGTCTCTCTTTGTCTATTTTCTAAACAACGCCGGCGTTAAGCCATACGTATTGCGGAGACACTGCGAAGAGTTTTACTTCTGCACCGCCGGCTGTAGGAGGCTGGAGTTTACGCCAGTGTCTGAAATACCGCAAGTAGATTACACCATTGTAGCTGTGAAAGCGCCTCAAAGTCTCTCCGCAGTTCCGCACTTGAGAGGCGTCGCCGTCGTGGCTCAAAACGGCGTTGGGGGTTTTGAATTAATTAGAGAAATGTATCCAAACGCAGTAGCTGCCGTAGTTACATACGGCGTATATAGAGAAGGGTGCCGGTCGGAACTCAGAGGCGTGGGGGAAATTATACTACCCAAAGAAGTGCGACAATTCGGCGAGTTGATCCAAAGAGGCGGCGCCTCCGTGAGGTTAGTCAACGACATAGAGCCCTACAGGTGGCTAAAGCTGGCTATCAACGCCGCCGTCAACCCCATAACAGCCATACTGCAGAGAGAGAACAAAGTGATTCTAGAAAACAACGACGTCGCTGAATTAGCCGTGGCGGTGGTGACCGAAGTGGCTGAGGTGGCTAGAGCTTTGGGCGTCGCCTTGGAGAACCCAGTGGGGGCGCTGTTTGAAGTTGTTAAAGCCACTGGGGGCAACTTGTCCTCCATGGCTTCCGACGTGAAGCGGTGCGTCAAGACTGAAATAGATTTCATAAATGGGGCAGTGGTGAAATACGGCAGAGCTCTAGGCATACCCACACCGTACAACAAAACTCTCTACAGTTTAGTGAAAGCGCTGGAGGAGAAGTGTTGAAAATACCCCACCACCTCACTGGCTTCTGGCTGCCTCGCTACAGCCGCGACCCCGTCGCAACTGGCTCTATCGGCGCAGGTCTTCTGTTAGAAGAAGCCGCCGTGGAATTCGTCGGATCTTCGACTTTGTACAACGGGGTGCATATCGCGAGCGACGTCGGCGTTCGAATCACATCTCCGTATCCCATTGGCTATGGATACGCAGCTTCCGCAGTGTTGAACATCGCGAGGTCTATCGCGGTTGTGGGTTTGGACAAATCTGCCTATGTAACTGCCCACGTGGAGGAAGTGAAGCGGTTGACTGGCTTGGGCGACGTGTTGGCTATCTACACCGGCGGTTGTCTCGTAGTTAGGACAAAACCGGGCGCGCCGGGGGTGGGGGAGGCTTTCTCAGTGAGGTGTCCCAAAGCCGTGTTGATCACAGTAGATTTGGGTAGACAAAACACCAGCCAAATGTTGACAGAGAGAGCCGGCGCGTTGGAGCGGGCGGGGAGAGACGCAGTGTTGACTTTCGCCAGTGAGCCAACTTTCGAGAGTTTTCTAACGGTGGCGCGTCGTTTTTCTAAAGAAGTGGGCTTCCTGCCCGGCTGGGTGGCGGAAGTTTTGAAAAACACGCCGGGGGTGTTGGGTTACTTCGCCAAGAAGGGCGTTGTGGCTGTGGCCGTAGAAGTAGATAGGTGGATCGACGTAGTGGAGAAATTCGCCGGCTGGCAGACGCACGTGACTGAATTGAGAGATAGACGTGTCTACGTGAGTAACTCCTCTGCCCGTTTGTAAATCTCTAAACCACCCGGCGTGTTGGGGATGCATTTCTTCAACTGGCCGTTGTCCATTACGCATATGGAGTTAGCTATGTACATCGCTTCGAGGGGGTCGTGAGTGACGTAGAGCACGGGTTTTTCCAAACTCTTGACTATATCTAGGAATTTCTTTTTGTTTATCCAATCGAGGTGCGAAGTTGGCTCGTCCATGAGGAAAGCACAGGGCTTAGTCAACAATGCGGCGGCTAAGTTAATCAACTGCCTCTGGCCAGTAGAGAAGCCGCTCGCTCTAGCGAGGATGTGTCCCAACCCCAGTTGAGTTACCACCTCGCCGATTTGGTTCTCAGTGCCATGTAGCTTAGCCACGTCTCTCAAAAACTTATCCACTCTGCCAGGCGGCTCGATGGGTATCGACTGTATGTAAGCCAACCCCCGCTTCTCTTGCGGCAGACTCGAGACGTCTCTCCCGCAAGCCACCACGCGGCCGCTTGCTCTATACACGCCAGCCACTGCGTCTAACAACGTCGTTTTTCCAGAGCCGTTTCTGCCCACCACAACCACGATAGAGTTGACCTCCAGTCTGTCTACTCGCAAGTGGAAACTCCCCCGTTTGAGTTCTAACTTCTCTATCTCGAGAGCCACCGCCTAACTACGTAAGCCACTGCAAACACCACAGCCACTACCGTCAGAGAAGCGCCCACCGCGGGCCCCACGCCGTATATCAACCAAACGTTGTATATGTATATCGACGCCGTGGGGGGGTACGAAGCGAAAACCAACAGTACTCCCAATTCCCCGAAACTCCTAACCCAAGCGAAGACAAACGCAGACACCGTCGCAGTCTTCAACGAACGCATCATTGCGAACAATAGACGCAGCCCGGAGTAACCCAAAGACTTTAGGAAGACTTCAGCCCGCTCCTCCCGCAACGCGCCGTCGTATATGGAGAAAGTCAAGGGTAGAGCCATTATAGTCATGGCGATTAGTATACCCAGCGGTTTGTTCACCACGTGTCCAGACACAAACGCAGCAACGCCGCAGCTCCACTCCACGCCCTCTATGCAGAGAGACCTGGGGATGTAGAAAGAAGCCAATAACAAAACTCCCACAGAAGTCGGCGGCACTACCGCCGGTATGTACAAAACTTGCGCCAGAGCGCTCCATCTCTTTCTAGCCAACATGGCGGCCGCCAAGCCGGGAGTTAGCGCAATTGCCGCAGCCAATCCCCCAAACGCCGCCGTGAGGAGTACGCTCTCCAAAAAGCCGGGAGGCGGCGGTTCGAAATAAACCGCGGGTAGAGCCACTAGGAGGAGTATCACTATCGCAATTGCGACGCCGGCTATCGCGGCGTTAGTCATACAAACCGTAGTGCATCTTGTCCATTTCCCGCATGACGTTTAGAACACACCTGCCGCTCTCGGTAAACGCAGCGGCGAACGCTTCGAAATGTATCACTTTGAACCTATTCACAATTCTCCCGGCGGGGTCCACCAAGTTCACATACACGTCGTGGGGCGGGTCGTTGAAGAAATCGTACGGGCTTTTGAAGAAATAGACGTATACATCTCTGTCTCTATACCGCCCGCGGTACGCAGTCCACAACTCAGTGGAGTTCACTTCCTCGAGCAGTTTCACTCTGCCGAATAAAAACGGCGTGTGTACAAAAACACAATCCACACCGCCGATTTCGAAAACACTCCAACTGCCGTCTAAATTCGGCTGCACGGTCACTAAATCCGTGTCGGGCAGCGCCGTGGGTATGTAAATCTCGCCTTGTGTAAACCTAATGCCTAACCTCCGGTATTTGTCTAACAAATCCGCCTTGCCGTCTCTATACAACAACCAAGCCAACGCCACTTCTCTATACCCAATGGGGGCTTTGTTGGGGTCTGAGAGAGCTGTTTTTACTGTGGCTAACTCTTGGGGCGAGTTGAGTCGCTCTCTACAAACCACCGAAATCTTGAAACGTCCGAGTGGGAGGAAATCCAGCGGCTTCCCCATCTTTTCCGCCAGTTCTATATCCACAGAGACGAAAACATCCGGCGTTGCCCCCTGTTGAATTCTCCGCAGAGCCTCTACAGACCCCACGGACAACAAGCCGTCTGTGGAAACCCCCACTCTAACCAACGCGTCTCTTGTGAATCTCACCAACGTGGGCGCGGCGTAGATTTTCACATCTCGGGGGCATTGACCCCCCGCGACGTTTGCGAAAGTTATGT
This sequence comes from uncultured Thermoproteales archaeon, assembly GCA_938027595.1. Lineage (GTDB taxonomy): Archaea > Thermoproteota > Thermoprotei > Thermoproteales > Thermoproteaceae > Pyrobaculum. The sequence continues at coordinate 32,737 of CALJAK010000011.1, read as the reverse complement.
ACAACGCCACAGCCAACACAGCCACAGCCAACGCGGCTAAACCCCAACGCATAATCACGAGAGTGAGTTACGGATTGAATATAAACATCGTCTTTCAATATGTTAAATAGATATAAATCTGGAAATATATACCAAATTAATTATATTTTTTCGAAAAGCCATTTGAATATATATAAAGAAAAATTTATATACTCAACGCGGGGCGTGATTGTGGAGTGCGTGTCGAGCGCGGTTGACCGATTCAGAAAGATGTTTGGCGCAGAGGCTGCGGTAGATGTGATAGAGGCCGGGGCGGAGGTGGTGGTGGCTCGTTTTTCTGGCCACATGTGCTACACTTGTGGGACGTATGACTATTTTGAAGATTTCGCCGAACTGTTGTCGGACTGCGGCGAGAAGTGGGCTGTGGAGAGTTACGTCCAACACGACGACGGGAGTTACACAGTGACGTTCCGACCTGCCGCCAAAGTGGAGAAGTCAAAACGCCAGATAAAGATAGTTATATACGAGCCGTAGAGCGCCGTCACCACTTGTGCGGCTCCGCTTCTCCCAGAGAGGCAATTCTCAACCTCTCTTCTCCGCCGATTTCTCTAATTATGGAGACTACGGCTCTCGGCGTTAGTTCAGTCCAACTAGAGTCGCCCCTCGCCATGAGTTCCCTCAGTCTAGTGGAGTTGTAGACCTCTCTCTGGAATAACTGTAGTTGTTTCACTTGATACCCCGCCCGCCTGAACAACATCGCCACGTAGGAGTTTCCAGTGTAGACCAAGTCAAAAGGCGGCGTGTAGGAAATCACTCTCCCCAGCCACTCGAAGTTGTTCTCTACGTTCGGCACGGGCACAATTACAACTCTAGACAAATCTACTCCGCCCTCTCTAAGCCCCTCACGCAGCATCCAAATCCTCTCCCCCGCCGTGAAGGGGTCTTTAGCTATGTAGTTAAACTGCGCCGAGCCCACCACGACCACTACCTCCTCCACTTCTCTCAATATCTCTCTCACTGCGTATATGTGACCCCAGTGCGGCGGCTGGAAGCGCCCGGGGAAGAGTGCCCTCACGCCACCGACCTCACCCACCGGGCGTGGTACTCTCTCAACTTAGCCAAATCCCTAGTGAAGAGGTCGCGTATGTCTTCTATCTGGAGGAGTATCATAGCCACTCTGTCCAACCCCCAACCCCACGCCAAGACTCGACTCTCTCTAACGCCAAGGGGCTCCGTGACTTCCGGCCTAAACACGCCGGCGCCGCCGAACTCCACCCAGCCCAAAGTGGGGTGCTCTGCGTAAACCTCCACCGAGGGGGAAGTGAAGGGGAAGTAAGCCGGTTTGAACTTAACGTTAGACATGCCCAGCGCCTTCGCAATCTCCTCCAACTGCCCCAACAAATGCTTAAAGGTGAGGTTTTTCCCCACCACAATGCCGTCTAGTTGGTGAAACTCCATGGAGTGTTTGGCGTCTAGCTTCTCCGGCCTGAAGACTCTACCGATAGTGAAAACTTTGTAATTCCCCTCGCCCCGCTCGGCGAGTGCCCTCGCCGTGGTGGCTGTGGTCTGCGTCCTCAACACTAACTTCAGAGCTTTCTCCACTCTCCAGTCATACCGCCACTTCTCTCTATGCACTTCACCCACGGCTTCTAACAAATGTTTGGGCGGCGCCTCCACATGCCCATCCCACTGGAGGTAGAAAGTGTCGTGTACCTCTCTAGCTGGGTGGTCTTGAGCTTGGAAAAGCGCGTCGAAATTCCAAAACTCCAACTCCACAATGGGCCCCCTCACCTCTTCGAAACCCAACCCCACCATCACCTCCCTGACGTAGTCAAGAAACTCGTTAAAGAAGTGCAAAACTGGCGTTGGGTAATCCGGCGGCTCCACCGTGGGGTCAAAGGGTTTTAGGTAATAACTACGCCACCGGCCGGTTTTTATGTCTTCAGAAGTGAGGACAGTCTTCACCTCAGCTGGCGCCACCGCCTCCAGGGGGACAGCCGCCTTTAGATATATGACAGTCATCTCCACCTTCTTGACTAACTTCCGCCGGAGGAACTCCTCCACCAGGGGGGGCGGCGCCTTGTCTAAATGCAACAATGCGGCCTGCTTCTCTTCTAACACATTCACCAACTTCCAATATGTATCTTCATCCACCTCAATGACGCCGCTTTTTGGCCTCACACCCAGCTTAGCCAAGTTAGCCAGCGCCACTTCGCTGCCGGGCTGTAGACGCACGACGCAGCGACCCCCCTCGCACATGGCTCTCCTCAACAACATATACTCCGGCAACCCCGCCGCTGCCCACCGCCGCCCCTCTTCGGTGTGTTCGTACCTAACTACCACTTCTCTTTCCACATGTAGAACTCCCAACGCCCTACCCTCCTCCACGTACCGCATTAAACTCTCGGCGTTTGTGCCCAACTCCTCCGCAATCTCGTCTAGAGGTCGCTTGTTTTGCGCCTTCTTTACAATTTCGTAGAGGGGCGGCGGCAGCAACATTAATGCCTACCCCTAACGACGGGGAAGTCTTCCTCTTCTTCTTCTTCTTTTTCTTCTCTTCTATCTGGCTTGGGTCTGTATAACTCTCTGTTGTATAGGAAGTCTCGCAGTGCGGCTCTTATCGCTTCGCTTCTGTTTGGAAAAATCCCCCGCCGCAATAAGTCGTCGAGTTCTTCCAACATCTTTTTGGGTATGTGTACAGAGATGAGCAACATCTTGTCTTGGTTTTTGTTACGCGGCATATCACTTAACATATCCCAGATTAAAAAGAGTTCACTTCACGTATTTGTGATATATTTAACGCATCTATCAACTTCTTTAAAACAACGTAGTTGGGTAACGTCGAAAGTTTTTTAGCTAATGACCTCATCATTTCTACATCTCTGGCGGTGAGTTGCCGCGTTTTTTCATCTACGTCGTACACTTGCCACCGCTTCTTTTCGTATATATACCCAACGTCGTCGATATATATCTCCGCAGTGAAACGCCCCCTCTTAAACTCGGCGAATATCGCCACGTTTTCAAACTCAATCTCTAGATAGTGGTTGTTGAGTACAATGCGCAAAAATGGCGACTTGAGCCTCATGTATTGTTAAACTTGGCAGTTTTAAAACTTATCTACGCCGCCTCTGGCTGTCCCACCCCCACTGTGTTACCCACGCCGATGATTAAGACAGACTCGCCGGGGTTTATGTGAGTCAGCACGAACTCCTCCACTCTCTTAGTGGCGTGGATCACCCCGTCGTGAATTTCTTTCGTCATGGTAGTCAACGCCTCCGACTGACGCATTTTTATCAAAAACGCGTAAAGCGGTGTGCCGTACTTCGTGGCGTATGACTCTATGTTGAACTTCTCCACGCCAATGCCCCCAATAGCTACGCCAACGCCCTCGGCCACTTCGCCAGTTTTCTCACCCTCAAGCCGCAGAGCGGCGTCAATCGTCACGATGTACTTTGGGGTAGATTTCAGTTGTCCAAAGACGTACTCTACCGCCTCGTCTAGTCTACCCACAGTGCTGCCGGGACCCAGCGCTTTTATGACGTGTAGTTTTCTGCCTTGGAGCTCGCACTCCGCCACGACTGTGTCTTTCACGTCGTGGTAATACTTGACGCCGCTGCATCGCGACAATATGTTGTACGCCACTTGCGGACCTGCACTGTCGCCTATCGGCACGCCCTTTATGAAAGCGTTGACAGCCTCCCCCACGGTGTCAGTCAATTCTTTCAAAAGTGGAAGTAACATAGTCAATTGAATCACGAGGTAGTAAGCTTTGTACTTCCTAGCCAATTTGTAATAGTGGTCAATCACTTTGTAAATGAAATTCATGTACCTCAACGCCTCCACCGCCGTAGCCATGTTCTTCACAGAAACGCCGTCATCCACAATTTTGCCAATCTCTCTCTCGTATGTAGAGACGTAGTTGTTTATAATGTGTTTATACTTCGGCACAATTCCCGCGGGGTCTAGCGACGTTGGTTCAATGACTGCGAAATCCACCATTTTCCTCAAGGTGGACTCCACTTCAGCTCTCTGAACCTCCCGTCTCTTTATCTTGTCCAAAGCAGTCAAAACGTTAGACGACGCCGTATTCAACAATTGACCTAGGTAATTCAAGAAACCACCTATTTGCGCCAGATATCTCCACATCTGGAACTCTTGGAAGAAGAGCGCGAAGATAAACCAGAATAGCAATAACACCAGCCAAGACCAAACGGGGTCGTACTGCTGAGCTAACATCGACATCTCTTCTTTTTGTCTTTAAAAATTTTCAGAGATCGAAGGCTTTCTCACTAGTCAACACGAATCCCATCATCACACTACTACAGTTTCCTCACTTTTTATCTCTTCCCGCCTCTTCCTCAAGCCAAGCGCCGCGGCTGTCCCCACTATCGCAGCAGCCGCAATTATCTTCACGAAACTACCCCAAGCCAAAGTGGGTACTCTAACTTCGTCGTCTAGCGCGGCGATGTATCTCACGCCGTGTGTTTCTATCGTCACGGTGTTTCTCAACGGTATTACTCTAACTACGCCGTCGCTGCCTTCGAATTTCAAAACGCCGACGTACGCCGTGAATTTTGGCAGGGGGGCCCCCAGTAGATCTACTACTTTCACTTCACGGAAAAACGCCGTGGTGTTGACGCGTATAGATGACTCCGCCCTCTTCTTGATCTCTGCGATTTGGACTCCCCCATAGTAAATCTGCAGAGTGACGTTCTCCCCAATTCTCAACACCGCTGGCGACACCGTGACGTTGAACCGCGGGTCGTCTAGAGAAATTCTAGGCATCACCAAGTCGGTGTAGGCCTCTACCCATCCCCCTCTAACCCGCGCCGGGTATTTATAGCCAGCCACTTCTACGTAGTAAGAAACTCCATCTACTACACACATGTGGATGGAGACGTCTTCCGAGAACACGCGGTCTGGCTGTAGGTCTAGCCCGTCCGCTGTCTTAGCCACTGCCCCCCTAAACCTCCACGTAGTTATTTCTCTAGGCATGTAGTACAGCGAAACTACGTAAGTCTCGCCAGTGTTTAGCTTTACATATAACTGGATTGGTCTCTCTAGTGGGTTCAACGCCACCGCCGTGCCGCCACATTCGCCAAACACCAGCACGTCGACTTGCTTCACAATCACTCTGGGGCGCCCCACTCCCGTGGTTTGGTTTGGAGAAATCCAGAAATTAACGTCCGGCTCCCACTGTCTCAAACCCTCTACCTCCACGCCGGGGGTGGGGACGTAGATGTAGAAATCTGGTTTTTGACTGTCTAAACTTATGTAAGTCACGTTAGCCAATCCATATGCCGAGATTTGTGCATATCCATACACGACGTATTCGTCTATATACACATCTCTAGAGGTGTGAGTCTTCACTCTGTAGACAAAATCCCCCCTAACGCTCGGCGGCGTTAGTGACTTCACTCTAACAATGGCGGTGGTGTTTATTTCATATGGCAAATGTAGATATGTAGAGTCTTCTCTCTCTATCGAGAGAGGCGTCAGTGGGTTTAACTGCCTCCATTTGTCTATCCTCATGGCGAGGAAGTCGCCACACGCCACGCCAGAGACGTACTTGGGGGTGGGGTAGGGATTCAACGGTGGCATTGAGAGAGCTCCGCTGGATATTGTATACACCGAAGCGATGCCCAAGGGTAACAGTGGGTCTAGATATGCGGAAAAATTGGCGCATCCCCACAGGGGGGTTGTGTATTGAAACGGCACGGTGGCTATGGGTATAGCTATAAGTGTTGCGTTAATCACTAAATACAAAAATCCAAACACGTAGTTAACACGTCGCCATTTTATATAGACAGTCGTGAAAACTGTTTAATACATAGCTAAGTTTACCCCTGTGATGTGGAGTCTATACGCCGTGTTGTACTTAATCGGCGTCATGATGTTGGGTCTCATGTTAATCAAAGCGGAGGCTACAATCGCAGGTGCGTTGAACTTAGTCTTTTTAATAATCGCCATTGTGCTCTTTAAATTTGCCTTGAAAGACGTCTCAGACTCACTAGACATAGCAATAGACGACAGAGAGAGAGCTGAACTCAGAGCAATACGGTTTCTCTTGATAATTACATTCACAATAGCAGCCGTGGCGTTGAGCTACGGAATTCTAAAAGCTCTATTCCCCTTTTTCTAACCGCTTTCTACACTCCTCCAACTGCGTCTTTAGTTGTGTCAACATAGCTTCTCTAAGCAAGAGACTGCGGTAGAACGCCAACACTTCTCTCTCTTGCTCCACAAGCCGCCTCTCCCACTGGTTTAACTTAGCCTCCTCCTCTATCAACCGCCTGGCGAATTTGCCCAAGTTATCCAAGAGCTCCACTTCCTTAGCCCGCACCGCCTCTTCCAATCTCTTGAGCTCCTCTTCACGCTTCGCTATGGCTTCTTCTAGAGCTTTGTATTTAGCCGCCAGCTCCTCTAGTTCTCTCTGCTTCTTCTCCACCGCCGCCTGTAATTCAGCCAGCTCCCCCTCTCTCTTAGCCAATTCGGCTAGGCGTTTCTCCACTTCAGAAGCTCGCTCGGCTAAGCTCTTGAGTTGCTCCTCGCGCTCGGCTAATTGTTTCTGCCTCACCGCCAGTTCTTGCTCCAACTTCTTCAACTCAAACTCTCTCTTCAACAACTCCTCTCTGGCGTCTCTCACTTCTTTCTCTCTTCTGGCTAACTCCTCTTGGCTAGCCGCCAGCCTAGGCAACAACCTCTTGGTTTCCTCTAGCGTGGATTTCGCCACGTCAGACAATTCGCCAAATCGCTTTACATTTTCAAACATCAACGCCAACTCGCCCTCTCTCTTCCGCAGTGTCTCGTCTCTAGTGCGAATCTCAGCTTCTCTATACGCCAATTGCCTCAATTTATTGTCGTACTCCTGCATCTTTCCACTGAATTCTTTCACTAATTCCAACATGGCGGAGGCTACAACTCTAATCTGCTCGCCCTGCGTCTTGACCGCGTCGATTTGACTCCCCAAATCCCCCAGTTTGTTCCACACTTCCTCGGACTTCTTCAACAATTCAGCCAGGTGGCCAGCCGCCTCCGCCACAGACTTGGCGGAGGCGTTGAGCGCCTCCAGAGATCGAGAAGCATTCCCCAGTCTATCCACAGCGCCGTCTAATTGACTAATTGACTTATTTAACTGATTAACGCCGTCTGTTAAATCCCGGAAGACTCTGTTGAGTAAAGCCGCGAGTCCCTCCACCGACTTCTTTAACTCCAGAGAGTTGGCTTTAACTTCAGACACTACGCCGTTGCGTACTTCCTCTACACGCGTCGTTAGGGTAGACAACTCAGTCAACAATTTCTCTAGCCACTCTTCTGCTTTCTTGTCTTCACGTCTAAACATTTCTACCCGCCATTAACTTCTCCAAAACTGCTAGACAAACTTCGTCTTGTTTAATCTTCTCCTCGGCATAGAGAGATTTGACTAGGCTTATGTTCTCCACGACGGCGTCCACGGCGGCGTTTAGCTTGTCCACCCCCTCTCTCAACGCAGCCGCCGCCACGTCTGTGTCTGAAATTTTCACCTCAGCCAGCTTTTTGTACATGTCGGAGAGGTCTCTCTGGAGTTTAGCCACATCTCGCCTAAGCTCCCTCAGCTCAGTCAAAATCTCCACTAACATTTGTTCAAAATTCTCCATGGCATAGTATATATACTCAATATATAAAGGTTGTCATGGGTTATGTATCTCCAAAAGCAAAAATACACGCCCGGTATATATCTCCAGACGCCCGGATCTACGGACCTACAGTAATTGGACAAGGTAGCTTCATAGACGGAGCTACCGTGGGTTATCCCACTAGGCAGAAAGTGCTACAAGCGTCGTTAGACTTAGACGAGTTGAGCGACGGGGCGAAGTTAGGCAACTCGGCAATAGTGAGGCGAGCGACTGTAATTTACGAAAACGTAGAGATAGGCGACGGGGTGGAGTTGGGCCACGGCGTGTTAGTGAGAGAATTCACTAAGATAAGTCAAGATGTGAAGATAGGCACAAACACCACTATAGAGCGAGATGTGAAAATCGGCAGGGGGGCGTGGATACAGTCTATGGTTTACATACCCAACGGCACCGTGATTGAGGAAGAGGTATTCATAGGACCAAACGCAGTAATTACAAACGACAAGTACCCACCCAGCAAGAGACTAGCGCCGGTGGTGGTGAGGAGGAGAGCTGTAATTGGCGCAAACGCCACCATATTGGCGGGAGTTGAAGTGGGGGAAGGCGCCGTGGTGGCGGCTGGCGCCGTGGTCACTAGAGACGTCCCGCCGGGCGTCGTAGTCGCTGGAGTACCCGCCAGAGTTGTAGACAGCGTAGAGAGCTACTTAGCCAAGAGGAGGCAGTACGAAAACCACGGATGAACCACGCCGCGGAGCCGGCGCTAGGCGAGCTCTCCCCCAAGCGCCGACAGCAGCTCAGCCGTGTGGCGCAAGTCGTCTTTGTGTACCATCTCCACTGGCGAGTGGGAGTATTTAGTCAATATGCCGATAGCCACGGCCGGCACGCCCGCCGCTAGAAACGCAGCTGCGTCTGTGCCGCCGCCCCCAGACCCCAGTTGGATGGGGATTCCGGCGCGTTTCGCCACCTCTAGCACTCTCTTCGCTAGTTTGTTTGTATAAGCGCCGTAGTTGTCGAATAGGCGCAAGACTGGCCCCTGCCCCGGTTTTATGGAGCCAGTGTAGTTGGGGTGGCAACACGCCATTGTGTCTACCACTACAACTAACTTGCCCTCCAACCGCCTCGCCAACGACCGGGCGCCCAGGAGGCCTAACTCTTCTTGTACAGTCCAGACGTAGGTAGCTTCAACACCCCGCTTGTACGCCTCCAACAACGCCCAGCAGCCGGCTCTGTCGTCTAGAGACGTGGCTGAAACATATCGCCCCATGTCTACATATCTCTTGGCGAAGGCGGCTGGAGTCATGGGGCCGACTCCCAGCGCCTCCACTTCTTGCCTGCTGGAGGCCCCCACGTCAATGTAGAGATCTTGCCAAGTGGCTGCCGTCTGTTGCTGGAAGTGCGGCGGCGGTACGCCTATTACGCCCTCCGCTCTAAAACCGTCGCCGTACAACACTACGGCGAGGCCCGGCAGAATTTTGTCGTCTACACCCCCCACTTTCCTAAACTTCAGTCTGCCGTCTTCTTCTATCGACGTCACTAACAACCCCACTTCGTCCATGTGCGCCACGAAAGCTACTCTCGACTTGCCGTCTATAGTGACGTTGCCGAATTGGTCTACTCCGCCCCCTCCCGCCAGTTCTATGACTTTACGTCTCACCTCTTCCTCAAATCCAGACACCCCTAGAGCTTTCGATAGAGTTTCTAACATAATTAATTATCTATAGATATTAATATGCCTTACCACATTCGAGCCGCGCCGAGCGACATAGCGCCGCTGGTGATCGGCGCAGGTGACCCGGCGAGAGTCCAGTTGTTCGCCTCGCTGCTGGAAGACGCCAAGCTGGTCAACCAAGACAGGTTTTTGACTTACACCGGCACCTCCCAAGGGAGGAGAGTCACTGTAGTGAACCACGGCGTTGGTGGACCTTCAATCGCCATAGTGCTGGAAGAGTTGAAAACGCTGGGGATGGAGATTTTCGTGAGAGTCGGCACGGCGGGTTCTCTCGGCCAGATGGCGGTGGGCGACGTGTTGGTGGCGGCAGCGGCGGCGGCGCCAGCCGGCGGTTTGTACAACGCATATTTCCCCAGCTACCACCCACCACTCGCCGCAGATCCACACCTCACGGAGAGACTTGCAGAAGCGTTAAATGCGCCGGTGGGGTACGTGGTGTCTAGCGACGCGTTCTATGGCGAGAGTCAGAGTTTTGTAGAGTTCTGGCGGGAGAGGGGGGCGGCGGCTGTGGAGATGGAGTGCGCCACAGCCATGGCGCTGGGGTGGTTGAGAAGTTTCAAGACGGGCTGTGTGCTCGTAATCTCCAACGTAGTTGGGAGGCACGAGTCGGTAGACTTGAGACAGAGGTTTATAGATGTGTTTTCGAAAGTGGTGAAAGCCGTATGACCGCCGTGCTGGACGCTACCGCCGCCACCTGGGCGTCAAGTCGTGCCGTATCCCCATGGCGTCTAACACTCTGCCGGCGAAAGTAGTCACCAACTCCTCTAGCGTCGCTGGTCGTGTGTAGAAGCCGGGGGACGCCGGCATGACTATGGCGCCGGCTAGAGTAACCGCCTCCATGTTTTTTATGTGTACAAGCGACAGGGGGCTCTCTCTCACCACTAGCACCACCCGGCGCCTCTCTTTGAGACCCACTTCCGCCGCTCGTGCGATGAGATTCACAGAGAGACCCCGCGCTATGGCTGCCAACGTCTTTGTGGAGCAGGGCACCACAGCCACTGCGTCTATGCCGAAGCTTCCAGAAGCCGGGGGCGCCGCCAGATCTCTCTCGTCCCACACAAAATCCGCCAGAGACTTGACGTAAGACACGCCGTAGTTAGTCTCAGTCTCTATAACTTTCTCAGCTACTCTAGAAATGGAGAGGTGCACCTCCGCCCCCACTCTCTTTAGAAGCTCCAACACTTTGACTCCATACACCGCACCGGAGGCGCCGGTGATCCCCACGAAAACTCTATATGTAGATGTAGACATCGTTGTCGAGCTCCACGCCGCCGTCTACGGGGACTCCCCCGTGGAGGAGGTATATCTCTCTAGCTTCTACTCTCGTCTTTGGCTTCTGGAGTTTAGATAAACCGGCGGCTTGTTTAAACAACGACGCCACTTCTCCAGCGAAGTGATGAAATTCTCTAGGCGACGGCGGAATTTTGACGACGATGCCGTGGCTGTATTTCAGAGTAGCCACCCCCTCGGGCGTGTGGGGATGTGGGTCAACTTTCTTAATTGACAAAGTTCGAGACGCGACGTCTGTAGTGGCAGCCACTTCAAACTTCTCGCCAGTTAGAAACACCACTACTGCGTTTGGCTTCGCCTTGTGGTAAAACCGGGTGATTTCTCTAGCCACCCCGCTCTCTAGACGTAGAAAATCGAAATATACACCGCCGTCGGATGACCCCCCAACGGCGTTTCTATCCACCACGGGCGCCGCCGCCAGCGGCGGTAGCTCTAGCGAACCCCGCCGCCACATGTACACTAACAACGTTAAGAAATTCACCGCGGGCCAATCTCCAGGGAAGAACCCAGCCAGAGCGAGGAGAGGCTCGTCTCCCTTGCCAAACACCGGCGTCTCGCCGCCGAGGAGTTGACGCATCAACGTCTCTACATACCTCACATCCGTCTGGCGCGAGGTGAGTGCCTTCCTGGGATGTAGGTAGTACATTTAAACCCCCAACTCCATATGTACATTGATGACGGCAGGTGTGTGGCGAAGATGAGCGGTGGTGACAAGACTGATCACGGCATCTCAATGTTGGCGTGGCGTTTGGCAAGGTCGTTCTCCTCCAACCCCAGCCTCTTCATTAACTCCGCCACAACCGCGTCCAGCACCACCATCGCCGTGTCTTCAAACAACGTACCTAAAGGCGACAGCGGCTCGTGGAGACCCAATATCTGGCGGGCGAAGTAGTTGTGAGAATTAGCTAACTTCGTCCTACCCGGCACGTAAACTACCACGTCCGCCAGTCTACCCAGCGGCGAGTCTGGGTACGAAGTTATTGCAGACACTTTGGCATTCATCTTCTTGGCTGCCTCCGCCGCGTCTATCACTATCTGCGTAGTGCCACTGCCCGAAATAGCTACCAAGAGGTCCCCCTCCTCCACCGACGGAGTTATCGTCTCGCCCAGCACAAAAGACCTGGCGCCCAAGTGTCTCAAACGCATGGCGAACGCTCTGCCCACCAAGCCGCTCCTCCCCACCCCCACCACAATAATCTTCTTGCTGCTCAGGTGGATATCTAAGATTGTCTTTATGAAGAGCTCTATCTGCGCCATGTCTAACTTCTCGAGGGCGTTTAAAATGAAGTGAGCCAACTCGAGATACGCTTGTTTAAATATAGACATGGCTCCACTTTGCTTTACGTTTAAAAATTATTCTCCCCGCATTGACCTATCGCCGTAGTACATCTCCACTCTGTACGGCTTTAGTCTAGACACTATGTAATCAAAAGCAGCTTTGGGGTCAGTGTGGTCGCCACATGTGTAGACATCTACAGTGGCAAAACCGTGCTCGGGCCACGTATGTATCGAGATGTGGCTCTCCGCCACTATTGCAAAGATAGTTAAACCACCTGGGTAGAATCTATACGCGCCTATAGACATCAACGTGGCGTTTGCCACTCTCACGGCTTCTCTCACTATAGAAGTCAAAACCACTTCGTCGTTTAGCAATGTGGAGTCGCATCCATAGAGATTTCCATATATGTGTCTACCCACCACCCCCACACCCCCCGCCATAATTCTCCATATTCCCCCTATTTAAAAACTTAACCCCAAACAATTCCTAGACTACAACTGTGTACATTACAATACCCTATTTGTATATATAACAAATCTTCTTTAAAAAATGAAAAGGGGTAAAAGGGGACGTTTTTGAAAAATTACCACTCTTCTTCTTCTTCCCACTCTTCTTCAAACTCCTCCCAGAGTTCTTCCTCTTCCCACTCCTCTTCTCTATAATACGGCATAAAGTTTTGAAAAGGGTTTATTTATAAACATTCACGTGGTTAGAGTTTCCTACGTGCAGGGGCTTCTCCAGCGCCGAGTCAAATACCGCTTCGATTTGGAGCGACCCACCACAATCGGCGAGTGGGTCGGGAGTCACCTCCCCCAATTCCTACAGCGAGTGGCAGTGGAGTGGGGAGCCGAGACTTGTCCAGCGTCTTTCCCATCGCTGAGTCTCCTCTTGATAAATTGGCGAGGCGCAACACTACCGGCAGATCTCTCCATCTGCGCCCCGGTGTCTCACCCCCCCGTCGCTCGCTTTATAGACGTGGCAGTTAAGCGAGTGGACCTCTGTCTAGAGCCAATTGCCCCCATGGCTCCCCCACTGGGTTATGTATCTACGTACATATCCACGGCGAAGCAATGGGGGAGAGTCACGCCGAGAGGTAAATACTTAATTGTGAAGTACAGAGGACTCCTCTTCGCTACGGGTGCTCAGTACGGCCCAGACGCCAGAGGTGGCGTGGTGTTCAAACTAGCGCGCTACGGTTGTTTCCAATACCAACTGGGAAAAGCTTTAAGACTACTAGAGAAGATACTCAAGTGAAGTACAGCGCGGTGGTGTGTCCCCACTGTGGGCGGGCAAGCGGCGTTAAGTCAGAAGCCAAAACTCACCAATGTCCATACTGCGGTAGACTCTTCCAGACAGAGAAAGCCATAGTGTTAGCCACGGGATCGCCAAAGGCGATAAGACAACAAGTAGTTGACTACAATAAAAAGTTATATACATGACACGAGTTTGGACGTGTTTCGCCAATTTTCAGTGGGGGGCGAGGTCTTTCGATATGTGTCTCTGAAGGAATTGGAGAGAGAGGGTTACGACGTGGATAGACTCCCCTACTCAGTTAGGATACTGTTGGAGAACGTAGTTAGAAATCTAGACAACCGCGACGTCACTAGTGCACTGGAGTTGTTAGCTAACTGGAACCCCAAGGCGCCTCGGGGAGAAATAGCTATAAAAATTTCTAGAGTAATTATGCAAGATTACACCGGCGTCCCGGCTGTGGTGGACTTAGCCACCATGCGCCAGATTGTGGCCAACGCCGGGGGAGATCCGGCGGTGGTGAATCCAAAGATACCAGTAGCTCTAGTGATTGACCACTCGGTGCATGTGGACTTCTGGGGCTCCCGGGAGGCGCTCTGGAAGAACATGGAGATGGAGATCTCGAGAAATAGAGAGAGGTATAGATTTCTAAAGTGGGCGCAGGGGGCTTTCAAAAACCTCACGGTGTTCCCACCGGGCGTCGGCATTATACACCAAATAAACTTAGAGCGCTTGACGGAAGTGGTGGCGACTGAGGGAGACTTGGCGTATTTCGAAACTGTGGTGGGGATGGACAGCCACACCACCATGGTGAATGGTTTGGGTGTGTTGGGGTGGGGCGTCGGCGGCGTGGAGGCTGAGGCAGTCATGTTGGGAGAACCCATCACGATACCCACGCCGAGAGTTGTGGGTGTTTATCTATACGGCAAGTTGAAGCCCGGCGTGACGGCTACAGACGTAGCGCTGGCTGTGGCGGAGGTGTTGAGGAAAGTGAACGTAGTAGACGCCTTTGTGGAATTCTTCGGCGAGGGTGTGCGGGAGTTGTCTGCGCCGGATAGAGCAACTATCGCCAACATGGCGCCAGAGTACGGCTCCACAACGGCACTTTTCCCAGTAGACGAGAACACGTTGAAATACTTGAGAGCTACGGGGAGGCCGCCCAGCCGCGTGGCGCTCGTTGAAGCGTATTACAAACTACAGGGAGTCTTCGGCGGCGTGGAGAGCGCTGAATATAGCGAAGTGGTAGAGATAGATTTGTCCACTGTGGATCACGCAGTGGCTGGACCAACGTTACCCTGGCAGCGGCGGAGGTTGGGGGAGGTGGCCAAGAGCTTCGCCGATTTTCTAAACGAGAGAAAGAAGCGGCAGAGGAAAGTAGTGGAGATAGAGATAGATGGAGTCCGCGTGTCTTTTGGCGACGGCGATGTGGTTATCGCAGCGGTGACTAGCTGCACTAACACTAGCAATCCGTACCTCCTAGCGGCGGCCGGCTTGCTGGCCAAGAGAGCGGTGGAGTTGGGTTTGAAACCACCGCCTTACGTGAAGACTAGCTTCACCCCCGGCTCCCGGGCGGCGGCGGAGATGCTCGAAAAGAGTGGACTACAGAAGTATCTAGACCAATTGGGTTTTCACGTGGTGGCTTTCGGCTGCGCCACTTGTATAGGTAACTCAGGCCCGTTGCCGCAGCCAGTGGCTAAAGCCGTGAGAGAGCAAGACATCTTAGCCACCGCCGTTTTGTCTGGCAACCGGAATTTCGAGGGTAGGATACATCCAGACGTGCGGGCTGCGTACATAACCTCGCCGCCGTTGGTAGTGGCATACGCCATCGCCGGCACTGTCTACAAGAACTTAGAGAGCGAGCCGTTGGCGTTCCGGCCGGATGGGAGTCCAGTCTATCTAGCAGACTTGTGGCCCAGCCAGAGAGAAGTGGAGGCCGTGGTGGAGGAGTGGGGCGAGCTAGAGGGGAGGGAGTGGCGGAACCCGCTGTGGGACGAGCTGGAGGCCCCCACTGGGTTGCTCTACCCCTGGGACCCCAACGACACTTACATACAGCCGTCGCCATTGTTCACAAACGGGGGAGATGTGGGAGACATCGTGAACGCTAGGCCGTTGTTGGTGCTGGGGGACAACATCACCACTGACCACATATCGCCAGCTGGCGGAATACCGGTCGACAGCCCGGCTGGGCGGTACTTGACGTCGCTGGGGGTCAAGCCACATGAGTTCAACACTTTCGGCGCCCGCCGCGGCAATTGGCAAGTGATGGTGCGCGGCACTTTCGGCAGTAGAGGCTATAGAAATAAAGCTGGAAATCTAGAGGGGGGGTACGCAGTTAAACAGCCGGAGGGCATCGTCGCCACTGTGTATGAAGTGGCTGAGATGTACAAGAGAGAGGGGGTGCCGGTGGTGGTTGTGGCTGGCAAAAACTACGGGGCTGGCTCTAGTAGAGACTGGGCGGCTAAGGGCCCCAAGTTGCTGGGGGTGAGGGCTGTGATTGCGGAAAGTTTCGAGAGGATACATAGGACGAACCTCGCCATGGTTGGAATAATTCCAATACAAACTCCGACGCCTCTCGAGTTGAAGGGAGACGAAACTATAGACATACTGGGACTCTCGGGGGGGTTGAAGCCGGGTGGGGAGGTGTTTTTGAGAATTAAGAGACGAGACGGCACAGTGGAGGAAGTGAAGGGGCGGCTGGCTGTACACACGTGGGCTGAGGTGGAGTACATAAGACATGGGGGAGTACTGCCCTACGTCTTGAAGAAAGTGCTTAAACATGACTAGGGGTCTGGCGGTTTTGTTACTCCTCCTGGCAGTTGGATACGTGGGGATAAATTTAGTGGGGCTCCCCCCGCTACTTGTGGCAGAGAACTTAATGCTAGCAGCGGCGTACACAACCGCAGCTGTGTTGTTGTGGAGGGGAGCTAGGCGAATATATCCACTACTCGCCGCGTTGTTGGCGTTTAACGCTGGGAGAGTCTCCCGCACGGTTTGGTCACCAGCGGGGGGGTTCGGGGAGTTGGCGCTGGAGCACTTGCCGTTGTTGCTCTACCTCTTGATAACGTTAGCTCTAGTCGTCAAGTTACAACTGCGCGAGTTTTCTTAAGCGCTAGTTTTAATTCTTCTTCAGAAGCGCCTAGCCAGTTGACTTCAGCCAACGCCTCTCGAGAAATCTCCAGAGCGTTCCCCCTCCTCCGCCCGCGTTTCTGTATCTCCCACATGAGTCTATATACTCTATCTCTCTTGGCTTGGCTACTCAAAATCGCCGACTCTAGAGACGCCCCAGCGAAGGTTTTCACTAGAATCTCCACAATTTTGTTTATCCTGTCTGGCACACCCACGGTGGACCCCCTCAACTCAATCCTACACCGCTTAGCCACGCCGAGGAGCTCAGCCAACCTCGCCGTGGCTGACTTGGCAGTCCGCTCTTTGTCCACAATCCCCCCCACTATGAAAACGTCGTGTCGAGACAAATCTTCTTCTGTAAATACGCAATCGCCTTCTGGGTCTAACACTACTGGCGACGCCGCCGGCGGCAGTTCTCTGGCTATGTTCATCTTGTGCACCAACCGGTTGAGAAACTCCACGAGCTCCGCCGGCGCGTGTGTAATCCAGAAATTCCCATCCCAAAAGTGTGACCTCACCGCCGACAGCGCCATGATTATCTGCTCCGCCAACTCGTGTTTCTCTCCAGCGGTGTGTTCTCCCCACAGTGATAGATCCACGACGAACTTGGGGACGTCCGGCGGCGTGTAGTCGTGTTGGAATTGGTCTACACACCGCTTGGCGAGGCGCCAATTACACGCCACCCCAACGCCGGCTGTGGCTAACTGCACTCCGCTCCAGACGCCGATGGTTCTGCCGCTGGCAGGCGATTTGCATAAACGCCACCGCCCCAGCAGCAACTCTACTGTCACACACTGCGGCGGGTCCCACTTGCACCTAAACCACTTGGGTAGACATATGGACTCAACTCCTCGGCTGGCGAGGTGTTTGAAAAAAGAACGCCAGAGGGGCTCTACGCCCACCAATACTTCTCTCTCAACTTCCCAGCTGCTTTAGTCATTACTCTCAACTTTTCTATAGCCACAGTTCTGGGGAACGCTCTATACATGCCTGGAGCGAAGCCGCAGTCTGGGTTGAGCCATATGCGAGTGGGGTCTACGTATTTGACTATCCGCTCCACATGCGTCACTACCTCCTCCACAGTCTCCACTCTCTTGGGGTCTCTCACGTCGATTGACCCCAGACCGATCTCCTTGTCCGGCGGCAGTATTTTCGCAAACTCCTCGGGGTTGCCCATCTTTGGATGTTTATACTCCACTACGTACTGCCGCACTTTGATATCGAATACGTGAGGAGCTAACCTTTCGTAACCCACTACCGGCGATTCGTCAGTGGGCCACCTGTCTAAATGCATACCCAACCGCACCGAAGTGCCGAAGCCCTGGACGGCTTCGTTTACTAAATCTACAGCTAGTTGTATCTCGTCTCGCAAACCTCTGTATTTCTGTCCATAGAGCTCCGAAGCCACCCGCTTGTATCTATCCGGCTCGTCTCCCCCAGCCTCCACCAAATCTCCCAACATGGGCTCGTCCAGTTGTATAAAAGCCGCACCGCTCTCGATCAATCTGGCGATCTCCCGCCTCAATGCCTTTACGTACGCCTCTGCCGCGTCCTCAGGCCGGGGGTAGTAGGGGGAGGAAATTTTGGCGTGCCAAGACTCCCACATGACTAAATACGGCGACGGCAACGTCACTTTGATTGGCTTAGTTGACACTTGCTTGGCGTACCGCAGCTCGTCCACGGCCAAAACACTATCCTCAATGTACCCAGCCACCACAGGTCTCCAGATGGTGAGTGGGGCTTTGTGTCTCTTCATGATCTCCCTGGCGTTGGGGTTCAACTCCTCCGCTTTCACGATCTTGAAGCCCTTGATTTTCTGCCCAACGAAAGCCACGAAAGAAGTTCTCCTCTGCTCGCCGTCTGTAACCACGTCGAGCCCCGCCTCCTCTTGGTCGCGTATGGCTAACTTCACCGCGTCGTCTAGATACTGGTCGAAAGTCCGCCGGTCCATTTGTCCACTTTCGAACTTGTCGAAGGCGTCTATTAACCAGTTGGGCCTAGGCCACGACCCCACTACGGAAGTTATAAACGCACGCGGCAGCGACATTGAGACACGTAGCTAGCGTCTTTTAAAATTTTTCTATAAAACGTTATATATAGCTATGTAGTTGTTGCAATGGACGTCTACGTTGTGGGCTTCTCCAGAACGGCCTTCACGCGCTTCAGTAGGAGAGAGCCAGAGAAAGACGACTTTTGGGAATTGAGACCCGAAGAAATAGCAGCCGCCGCGGTGAAGTCTCTACTCGAAAAAACCGGCGTAGAGCCGGGAGCCGTGGAGGAGTTGATAACTGGCACCGCTCTGCCCGTGGGTGAACAGTGGCTATACGGCGGTAGACACGTAGTGTTCGCCGGCGGGCTCCCCTACACCATCCCAGCGGTACATGTGGATAGACAATGCGCATCGTCAATCACCGCCATCGCCATGGCGGCTGGCGAGATTGCAACCGGCATGATTGACCTCGCCATAGCCGGCGGCGTGGAGAAAATGTCTAAAACCCCCATGTACCAAAACCCACACATAGAGATAAACCCCAAGTTTCTAACCGACGAGGAGTACAAATTGTACAATCTCCAAGTTGGATATATAATGGGACTCACCGCCGAGAAGTTGGCAGAAATTTCAGCCATATCCAGAGAGGAGATGGATTTCTGGTCTTACAGAAGTCACAAGCGGGCGGCGGAGGCGTACGCCGCTGGCTACTTCAAAGACGAAATAACTCCCTTGACAAGCAGAGGGAAGACAATAGACCGAGACCAATCAGTGAGGCCAGACACCACGCCAGAAACTCTCGCCAAATTGCCGCCGGCGTTTAAACCAGACGGCGTCATTACAGCTGGCAACTCCTCGCCGCTCAACTCAGGCGCTGCGTACGTCATGTTGGCGTCGCGAGAAGCCGTAAAGAAGTACGGACTTCAACCCATGGCGAAGATTAGAGCAGTTACCTTCGCCGGGGTGCCGCCGGACGTCATGGGCATGGGGCCAGTGCCCGCCTCTAGGAAAGCGCTAGAGAAAGCAAACCTCACGGCGAAACAAATCGGACGGTGGGAAATCAACGAAGCCTTCGCCGTGGTTACGCTCTATGCCATAAGAGAGTTAGGCATAGACCCAGAGACAGTGAACACTAGAGGCGGCGCGATAGCCATCGGCCACCCCCTGGGAGCCACCGGCGCCAGGATCGTGGGGACGCTAGCGCGGCAGCTCCAGCTAGACGGAGTGGATTACGGCGTTGCCACGCTCTGCGTCGGCGGTGGGCAAGGAGCTGCGGTAGTGTTAGAGCGGGTTTAGTCCAATTCCGAAAAAAATTTTATAGACTACGTAGCCACTGTCATGAGGAGTGTGTGGATTCTCCTCCTCTTGGCGACTCTGGTTTTTTCCACTACTGTGGTAACCCGAGCCGACCCGGCGTCTATAGACGTGGCGCTGCCCAAACTGAGGGAGCATTTTCCAGACATTAGGATAATCCCCGCCGACCCCCTCCAGTGGAAGGCGTTGATCGACAGAGGTGGCGTAGATTTCCTCTGGGCTGGGGCCCCCGTGTTGTATGAATCTCTCTATAGAGATGGATATCTAGCCCCCATGCCCCCCCTGCCCGAAGTGCCGGACAGAGTGGGGAACATACCTCTGAAGAGATACGGGCCAGATGGGGAGGTGTACTATGTCGTCTACGCTTTGTTGGGTTACGTGATTGGCTACAGCGCAGAGTCTCTAGTTGGTTTGAAGCCGGTGTGTAGCTGGAGAGACATGGCTTCTCTCGAACTGACGCAGTACTACCTAACTACTGGGAGGAAGCCCCTCGCGATCGCCAAACCTTCTAAATCCACCTCCACAGCCGCCATGATGCAGTTAGTCACTGAGATATATGGCTGGGAAGAAGGTTGGAGATATCTCACCGCGATGGCGGCTTTGGCTAGGTTTGTAGATTCCAGCGGCGCCGTGAGAGACATGGTGAAGAGAGGGGAGGCGCTCTTCGGACCCATGGTGGATTACTTCGCTTTTGTCGCTGGGTTGGACTACTGCATTCCGCAAGACGGCACTGACATTCTCTACGACCCGGTGGCTATACCTAAAAGCGCCGATAGGTCTAAAGCCGAGGCGTTGGCTAAGTTCTTCCTCACAGAGATCGCCAAGTACACTGTGGACCGCTATATACTCCCCGGCAACCCCGCGTTGTTGGACTCGCCCGACGTGAATCAAACGAAGGCGTCTCTCTTGAAGAAACACTTGGAGAAGTTAATGAATTCCAAAATTCTAGCAGTGCCGCCTGAGAAGAGCGCCTCCTACTATTACTCTTTCGTCTACTACTACGAAGCTACTCTAGTGGATTTGCAAGACTTGTTGACGGAGGTGTGGGCGAAGTTAGCCAAAGCTCGTTTAGACGGCAGAATTACAGAAGCGCAGTTCAACCAACTCTGGGCTGCGTTAGCCGCGCCGGTGAACTACACAGACCCAGCCACTGGTTCAGTCCAGACTTTCACTTACCAAAACGCCGTTGAGATAAACGACAAACTCGCCAAAGACCCCACGTACAGAGACCAGATTTACCACGCTTGGAGAGAGGCAGCTAGGTCGAAATACCGGCAGGTGGCCGCCCAACTCGAGGCAGCGCAGCGCGCAGAACCACGCGCATCCACAGAGCTAGGCTGGACGCCAATTCTCTACGCCTTGTCTTTCGCTTTGATCTTCGCCTTGTCCTACATTGTGTTGAGAAGTCGCATGCGGAAGTCTCACGAGAGCGCCGCCGGGGGCTCGCTATCTGTATAACTCCCTCCGCCTAGCCTCCAGCAGTTCTTCGGGCAAGCCGGCCAGCCCTGCGTAGGTAGTTACGTAAACTCTTTTCCTCTCGCCGTATTCCAACACTTCCGCCACTCTCCGCCGCCAGTCTAAATCTCTCAAGAGGTGATGCGCGAGAACTAACGTGTGGGGAGACATGTCTATAAGCGATTTGAGATTCTCCACGGCTTTCTCTATCTCCATGTTTAAATAAACGGCGGGGCCTCCAACTATGACTATAGTGGGTTTTACAGACTCGGCAAAACGCAACGGCTCCGGCTCGAGCGGTCCCTCTACGTCTGGGAGAAAGACGAGTCTCTCCTCGCCGTCGATTACGGCAAAACCAATTACTCTCCCCGTCTTAGAGCCAACAGCCCCATGCCAGAGGGGTTGAGAAGCCATCACTAAGGTAGAGCCAAAACGCCACTCGCCGCCGTCGGCGTATATTAACTCGCCCCCAGCGGTTTGGAGAGATTTAACAAAACCGTAGTGGCGGCGTTTTTGCGACCAATTCAAATCGGCGGGGTGCTTCGCCAAAATTTTTCTACCTCTATATATCTCTATGTAAGTATTGCTCTCCGTAGCCATGTAGAGACTGGGGTACCACGGCGTGAAGTGATCTCTGTGGTAGTGACTCACAGTCACTACATCCGCCGGGAGGTTGACCATGCGAGACCTCACTTCTCTAACTCTCTCTAACTCCCTCTCGTGCGGCGGGAGGCCGAACCTCCTAGGCGCCAGAGAGACCCCGGCGTCTAGAAGTATCCGCACGTCTCTAGTCTCGACGTGGAGACACATAGACCTCACACCCATAGACTCCTCCCCCACAGGCTTTATTTCCACATGAAACAATTGATAGATTAATTTTACCACCGCCGCTGTAACAACCGGCGTCTCCCGCAGTCCCACGCCGCGGACGCGAATTCACAACGACGTGAAACCTGCCCCTAGCGTACGGCAAAGTAGGTGAGAGTAATTACTTTCACTACGTCTGCCGTTAGGGGGATTGTCCAGAGGCTCCACATTGTTAGTGGGAGTGTGTATGCGTAAACAACTGCAGACGTCAGAAAAGCTAAAGCCCACGGGGCGCTGTAGTTCTTTAACTTTTTGTATATGTAATACCCCATGGCTGGCTCGCCGAAGTAAGCCACGGCGATTGCGACTGCCCCCTCCGCCCGACCGAGCCAGAGGAGTATGACCCCCACGGCGGCTAGGCTAATTATGGGGGGCCCCAGCCGATTGAACCACTTTTCTCCAAGCGCCTCTCTGAAGTTGAAATATACATAGACAGCTATCGCCACAAGTGTAGACATCCCAACCAGAGCCGCCGGGTGAGTTAATTCGTAAAAACCCACGGTGAGTAAGACAAATACAATGAGTACGCCAGCAGCTAGACTCCCCCAAATTCCCCTATTGAATGAATCCATATATAAAAAATAGGTATATAAAAATGGGGATTTACCAAATGATGTTGGGCACTTCGAACTTGTGTTTCTTTCCAGTCTTAACTACGCGAGCTGGCGTGTCGAAATACGCCTGTCCCCCACCTATCCAAGTTAACAACGGCCAATTGCCCAACGAGGGGTCAGCCGCTTCTATTAAATTAGGCGTTACGCCGTTGAAACGCCATTTGTCCGGCGCCAATCCCCTCTCGTAGTACTCCGCCGGGCTTTTCGTAAATAATATCTTTTTCACTATGTCTGGGAGCGATTTGACTGGATTCACTGCATCTTCAGGTATTTCCATGCGGTCTGGCAGCTCTTCTACAAATTTCGTAAAACCTGTGTACTTCGGCTTTGCTACTACTGTGTCTGCCCATCTACCCATGGCGTACGGCAAATACACTACGCCCGGCGCTACTGCAGTTGACACTACCGCCGGCGCTTCTATGTAACCCCAGGGCGTTTCTAATTTAACCACATCGCCGGTCTCAACGCCGAATTTAGCGGCATCTTTTGGATTCAACACAACGAAGTTCTCCGGCGTTATTTGTTTAAGCCAGTAGTAGAATTGACTTCTGTGTTTTGTAAACAGAGGCCCACTGCTGAACACTAAAGTAAGCGGCCACTCCCTCTCGCTGTATAGTTGTCTCAACGGCGTTCCGAGAAGCCATTTGTCAACTTTCGCAAACGCCGGAGCTACCGGAGCGTATGTAGCCGGCGGGAAGTATTTCGGCCCGCCGTAGAATTTCTCTCCAGTAACACTATTGCGAGTTTTAGCTAGTTTGTCATGCCATAGTTTTAAAATCCTGTCTCCGGGCACAGACCTCTTCGACCATCCAGCGGCGTCGAAAGAATCTTCATACCTAGTAAACACGCCGCCTCTAGCTAAGACGTACGCCGCGTATTTCCACTCGTCTGGCGGCAGTATGTCTTTAAACTGAGCAATGGGGTAATTTCTCTCCACGAACTGCACTTCCTCCTCTGGAATCTCCTCCGGTATTAGTTTTAAGTCTTTCGCGTGTGCAGCGCCGTTGGCGTATACTCTCATTATGTACTCCCAGAAGCAATGCATAGAGAACCACTGCCCCTCGTATTTCCTACCCCTAACTCCGGGGAACGCTCTGTCGCCAAATCCGGGCATTTTCAACGCTTTGCCCACGTCGATGAGGAACTCCCACATAGAGGCGTATCTGGGATGTCCGTTGGGACACGTGCCGATTTGTTGCGTTAGAGGCATTATGACTGGAGTACGCCAGCCCTCAGCTCTGACGTAGCCAAGGCCGCCTCCGTATAAGAAATGAACTCCGCTAGTTCCAGTCTCTAAATACGTAGTGTCTGGCACTATGTAATCTGCATATAGATAGCTCTCGTTTATTGTAGTAGTTATGCCAATGTAAAGCGGGAGTTTCTTAGTGTCTTTAAGCACTTCGACGAATTTAAGCCCGTAGTTAGTAGCAATAACGGGATTCGCGTAGTACAATATCAAAACTCCCGCGGGATATGGATAACTTTCGGCAATACCGGCAAAAATTTCTGTGTATATCTCCTCAGGCGTGAGCGGATACCACGGTCTTTTCGTTGGGAAAGCTGCTTTGACAGCTTCTTCGCCTTTCTTGCCTTCTTTCATCGCTTTCTTCACTCTCAGCCAATACTCCAGAGTGTCTTCGTAACTGTATTTATGTCTATCAATCGGCGGACCCCACCTCACCGGTTCGCCGAATCCAGAATCTCTAAGGTCGTAGAGGTATGAGTTGTAACTAGTGAGAGAGGGACGTCCCAACAAACCGCCTCTTCTGTGGAAATTGCCAATCAAAATGTCTAAAGTTCTGTACGCCCACACTATATACTCGCCGTTGGGATGCATGCCGGCGCCTCTGTGGATATACGTAGCAGCCATGGGTGCGGCCTCTGCGAAATCTCTCGCCATGGATTTCACAATTTCGACGTAATTATCAAACTCCGGCGTTCCCCTCTCGTATGGACTAGCTATAGCGACCCAATCTTCAAAACTACGGCTGAAAGCCTCGTCATGCAACATCTTAAGCGGCGTTTTGACTAAGACAGTCTCCCCAGTGGTCAAAGTCACTCTGCCTTCGAACAGAAGCTCTGCTTTGTCTACTTTGTCAAACACGGCGAATTTCTCGCCCGTCCGCACGACGTATTTATCCGAGTCCTCTAACCCCACGTCTTTGGCTTTCAGAAACTCTCCGAACCTCGGGTGTCCCTCTTCAGCGATTAAAAGCCACGTGGCGTTGCTGTGGTATGGATAACCTAACTTCCTCGCCGCCTCTGCGTTCGGAGCAGAGTGAAACGCCTCGTTGTACCGCTTGTTTTCTAACAACCACCTAATCAACGCAAAAGCCAACGCGCCGTCTTCCCCGGGCTTTACCGGCACCCAAACTATGTTGCCCCTCGCTCTAGTTCTCGGAGCGTGTGGATTAACCCAATAAATCTTCGCCTCGCCTTCCGCGGCTTTCTCTATTATGAGTCCCTGCCCGGTAGCGCCTGGGTGTATTCTCCCCATCTCCACGCCGGCGGCTATTAAAACTTTAGCACTGCGCTCTGGATTTATGTCGTAAAAACCAGACCAGAGGTAATTACCGGCGTAGAACCCCAATTGACACGCCGAAGTGTGTCTCGCCCAGTTCACGCTACCAAACGCAAAAGTCCACCTCCTGTAGAACACATCTGCGTTGTCTTGCCCCCTGCCCCTGAGCCAAATAACCATATTGGCTCTAGTGCCCAAATCTGGCCTATCCGGATCTATCAACACGTCTTCTAACTTAAGCCCCCTCTCGCCCAGTGTTTTACTCCACTTGGCTTTGAAGTCTTCAATAGCTTTTACGAGGTCGTCATACGTCTTGTCTCTGGCTTTGGCAATCGCCATAATTCCATCTACGTCTTTCTTCATGTCTGACAACACTTTGACGGGGTCTTCAAACCCCGCCTCTCTGAGTTTGCCGTAGGCGAAGAAATCTCTCAAACCCGGCAGTCTTTCGCCAGTTTCTGGAATTTCGCAGCCCTCAGTTACGCATCTGACCAACTCCTCCCAAGTGATGACTTTCCACTTGCCGCTGCCTCTCGGGCCAGCTCTCCTCAAAGGCTTTAAGACTCTATAGGGGTCGTAGACGTAGTGTATGCCGTCGGCGCCTCTGGCGCACAACATACCGCTCCACTTCTCCACAGCTTCTTTAACCGGCGTGTTGTAGGGAAGTGGGTCGTATCTCTGCGTCTGTTTTCCGAAAGACACAGCTCTGTTGTAAATGTGGTATGGATTTCCCTCAATTCTCTCTATCACTTCAACATCGCCGTATTTCACTACTCGCGCTCTTATGCCACACCTGACGTTACAACCTAAACACGTCGAGTGGACATATCTAACGTTATCGCCGAATTGTGGATCTGAATCGTAAAATTGTCTCTTTGGCCTAATCACTTTGTCTATAATATCCCAATAACCGTTTAGGAATACTGCTAACGACGCTATGGCTATACCGCCTTTTATATACGTTCTTCTATTGACTTTCGCGCTCATACCCTCCCCTCTCTCTTGGGTTCGAAATCAATGGGGAACAACGAGATGAGCAACATAGTCAAGAACAGACCGAGCGCGAAGACGCCGATGATTTCCATGTATACTTTTAGAGGGAGCGCTACTTCCATAGCCGCAAGTCCCGTCATTGCGATTTCTTGAGCTTTAATCATAAATGTCCATTTGTTGAGGAAATACGCCACGAGGCCAGTCACCGCGGCTACCACAGCTAGAGACAACGCGCGGAAAGACGCGATTGAAGTTATGAGCGATATGAAGTAGAGAGTTAGAACTACTCCGAGAAATCCATAGAGGTGAGTGAAAGCTGCGTAGTAGGGAGATCCGCCGAATCTCACAAGCCAAATGCCCATTTGTATAACTAAAGTCACTATCGCCGCGGCTGAAGCTATAGCGACAATTGCCAATATCGGTTTAAACTCCACTTCGAGTTTTGGCAAGAGAGACCTCACTAATAGAGCTATCAATATCACAACAGCCATATCCGCCACAAATTTCTCAATTACAAACATTAGGGGGAGCGTCATGGTGTTTTGCCATATGAAGTTACTCGTCTGCATGAAAAGCGTAGCGGGGTACGCAAGCCACGACAACATTATAAAAATTCCAATGAAAGCCAAGAATTTAAGCACTTTCTCCAAGGCGTGGTAACTCTTTTCGTTAGATACGCCGAGGGAGAGTAATCTATAGAGGGGGTTCTTAGTCTGTGTGTATTTGACGTACATCGGGTAGGAGAAGTACAACAATGTGAACAATATAGACACAACTGCCCCCAGCGCCCAGAAGGAAATGCCTTGGATAGCCATAAACGAGATGCCGGGATTGGCGTCGCTGGGCAAAAGCCGCAAATTTGCAAAAGCTCTCCAGGTGTTGTCAGGCGCTCTCGAGTCTGCTAGAGGACCTAGCAGAATTACTAAAAACATTGCGAGACCTACCACCAATCTGAGAGATAATAATTCCCTAAGTTTCCCCGTGAGGTAAGATATATAGACAGTGAACAACAAAGCGGGGCCGGAGATTATAAGCACATAAACAAACGGCAGCGGCGTCCATAACACAGGATCGGCGAAGTTGTTCGGGTACCAATACCCCTGTGGGAAGAGTGGGTAACTCATGCGTTCGCCACCTGTGGGAGGTCTCTGTAGAATATCAACGGCTCGTTGCCAGTGCCGGCTTTGAGTCTCTGCACCGGCGTCTGGGCTAAGATTTTAGAAATTACAGAGTTGGGGTCGTTGAGGTCTCCAAATACTCTCGCGCCAGTGGGGCACGTCTCAACACAAGCGGGTAACTTACCCATATAAATTCTGTGGTTACAGAAAGTACATTTGTCCGGAGTGCCTTTTATTGGGTTGAAGAATCTAGCTCCGTATGGACACGCTTGTATACATGCGCCGCAGCCAATGCACAAATCCGACTTGAGGAGTATAAGGCCGTCTTCGTTTCTGTAAGTAGCGCCGGTGGGACACGCTTTAACACAAGAGGGGTTGGCGCAGTGATTACATTGCTTGGGGACAAAAATTGCAACTCCGCCGCTTAATTCGTGTCTCTCTACCCACGTCCTAAAAGACCCAATCGGCACGTTATTCTCAGCGGCGCATGCAGCTACGCAAGCGTAACAACCGTAACACTTAGACACGTCGATGTACATAGCCCACTTGTGAGCCGTCTCTTTTGCATTTACAAACGCCAAAGAAGACGCAGCCACAGAAACAGCCAACGTTTTTATAACTTCACGACGGCTGACGGTAGGCGTTTGGATTGACATGCATTTATAACCATTTGTATTTATATAAACTTTATTATTCTAACTAAGAAACAACATTCACAATAGATGAATTTCTCGATATGAACATATCTACAAGAGAATAAACAAATACAAATTGATGGATTTATATAGTTAAAGATATTTAATTATACATCTCTATATATCGTTAAAGACGGTTTATCAAAATGCGACGTAAGTAATTAACGTCTTCCATCACGATCTCCAGAAGTGGTTCTAAACCACTGCACACTTCCACGGCGTATTTAAGCGTGGGTATTAAGTGGACTTTCAAAAACCTGTGTTGAATTTTCAAATCGTCAGGCTCGTTCCTCCTGGCGAGTTGCGCCATGAAGCTAAACATAGCGACTAAACTATCTGGCTCTTCAAGAGCTTCAAAACCAGCCTCTTCGTAAAATTGGGCAAGAGCCTTAGGCAGCAAGCTGCGAGTGACGGGGTCGTAATCTACGCGCAATTCTGAAGCTCTTAGAGACTTTACGTCACAATTAGAAATGTCTAAATCTATCTCTCTAGCAAACACCTCTTCCACGTTTAACAAGGCGAGAGCTATGCCTAAATATAGCAGACTTCTATCTACCACACACTATTGAATTCTCTACTATATATTTTGAGCTCCGTTTGAATACCGTGCGAGATATTGTCTCAACGCTTCTCTAAATACTTCACTTCTATGTGGATACAAACCTTTCTTTACTAAATCCTCAATGTCATTGAGCATTTGTTTAGGGACGTGTAGGGAAATTATCACCATTCTTTCAGAATTCTTCCTCGGCACGGAGACACAAGGAATCCAATTGATAAAATTTATGTAGCGACGTGATTCAACGTCACTCGCCACCAACGCGACTCGAGAAACGCCCCCCGAGGGCGTTTGTCACAAGCGGCGTTTTCCGTCTCTGTGAGTGCACTTGCGTTAACATTTTCTAATCTTCACCACTTGCCCCGGTTTGAGTCTGTGCGTAGCGGCGGCGTTTCCCATAGATATGGCTATCTCTAGATACCCCTCGCTGTTTATGAGTATTACAGTCTCGCCGGGCGGCGCTTCGCCGTATGTGTTTACGTATTTAGCTTTGACGAGTCCGCTGGGTGTCTCTACGCAGAGCTCGCTCCCCACTTCTGCAATTGGTTGTCTGACAGAAGTGTAGACGTTGCCAAATCTATCGACGTAAATCACTTGAGTCACTACAACATCGCCAACCTCCGGCGTGGGGATTTGCAAACGTATCCACCGATCTGTCGGCGAGCCGAGAGCCCAGGGGGGCACGCCCAACGAAAGCAACGCGGCTGTTGGCGCAAAGACGTCACGGCCGTGGAAAGTCTTCGAGAGATTTGGCAGCCTGTAGGTGATGTGATACGCCGCCTCTACGCCGTCTTTTTCAGCCGCTGGCGAGAGTAAGCCGTTGTCGGGGCCAACGAAGAAATACCTCCTAGTCTTGATGAGTAGCGGAGCTCTCTCGGTGCCCACGCCGGGGTCCACCACGGCGACGAAGATAGTACCCGGCGGAAACCACTTGTGTACAATTTCCAGCAGTAACGCCGCTGTGTTCACGTCTTGGGGTGGTATTTCGTGAGTGATGTCCACCACGACCGCCCTCGGGTTTATGGACATTATGACTCCCCTCATCACAGCCACAAAATAGTCCCTAGTGCCGAAGTCTGTCAACAATGCGATAGACATATTATTAATAGGGGAGGTATATTTGTGCGTATACCCCACGTCTACAGCGCCGAGGAGTTAGAAGCCAAATTCCTAGCTATATACAGCAAGTGTGAAGCCAGGGGCTCCACGGCGGAGCCCGCTCTCGTCAGACTGAAGCGGCTAGAGGTGAAGAGAATCACCAACGCCGGCAAGTCTCTCGCGTCGCTTTTGCGACAAACCGCGGTGCAGATGCCTTACGTAGATAAACTCCACCCGTTCTACCGGGAGTTACTCGACGTAGTGCTCGGCGTGAGTAACTACAAACACGCGACGGCTAAAGTGGGTAGGGCGCACATAGCAGTGAGGGCAATCGCCAGAGAAGCCATACACTCTGTCAAGATTGCTTCAAACAAGCGAGAGGTGGCCGCCGCCAGGGGGAGGTTCAAGGCGAGAGTTATAGACCTCATACGCGACTTGAGACCTGAGTTGGAGGAGTTGAGGAGAGCGGCGGCGTTTTTCAAACGCCTCCCCGCCGTGGACCCCAATGTCTTCACTGTAGTAGTGGCGGGCGCGCCCAACGTGGGAAAGAGTAGTTTCGTCCGCTGTGTCTCCTCGGCGAAGCCCCAAGTTGGGGAGTACCCCTTCACCACGAGGCAGATACATGTGGGGCATGCGGAGACTGCCAGAGGTAGACTGCAAGTGGTGGACACTCCAGGTCTCCTAGACAGGCCGTTGAGCGAGAGAAACGCCATGGAGAGACAAGCCATACTGGCGTTGAGACACCTAGCGCGAGTTGTGTTGTTCATAGTAGACCCCACACCCCACTCCGGCTTCCAGCTGGAGATGCAGAAGCGGATATTTGACGAAATTGCTACCCTAGCCGTGCCCGTCGTGGCTGTAGTGAACAAGATAGACATAGCCACAGAGGGGGAGTTAGAGAGAGCCAAAGTCTTCAACCCAGTGGGTTACATCTCCACCTTGAACTGCCTCGGGACTAGGGAAGTGCTAGAGCGAGTTATCGCCTAAATCCAACTCCCCTCACTTCCATGACCCACCTGCCGCCGTGTTGACTCAGCTTTATGTCGGTAGGGAGAAATTTCTTCACCACGTGTACGTTTGTCTCTAGGTGTGAAGTAACCTCCGGCGTAGACATGCGACTGACGCCGTCGGCTAGCGCCATGTAGAGAACCGCCATGTCAGCCATGTGGGGATCTAGCGAAGCGCCGCTCTTCAAAACCGCAAGCAGCTCCTCAGCCGCCTCGCGACCCACGGCCTCGGCTGGCTTGCCTCTCTCCCCCAGGGCGTCTCCACCCACCACGTTGTCCAAGTCTGAAATTGCCCACAGCACAACGCCGCTGCCGGGCCCCAACCCCTCGCCTCTCTCGATTTCAATCTCGGCGGGGAGACCCAGCGCTTCTCTAGCTGCTCTGGCTTGTCTCTCAGCCACGTGCTGGGGGAGGTTAACACAGTGAGAAATTCCCCCCACTCTCGCCAAGCGTCCAAACTCCGGGGCCTCCACCGCCTTCAGTCTCTCCACGGGCCGCGTCTCTACCACTACCCGACCCCCGCCCTTGGGGTAGTGCCCCCTCTTCAACAACGTGATTTCCATATCGACGCCGAACTTCCTTAAGACTGGCACAAATACAAAACGCATGTAATCCACCGGCGGCGACCACGAGACGTCGGTACCGCCTACAATTGTCACTTTAGTGGGGCAAGGGGCGTAGATCAACAGAGGCGCTAGCGTTTGGATGACTAGCGACACACTGCCGGCGGTGCCCACGTCTATGGTGTACTGTCCACATTTCACAACGCCAGGTCGGTACACCAGTCGAGTGGAGCCCCTCTCGGCGCCCACCACCTCGGCGTTTGTGAGTAAAGCAGCGGCTTTCACTCCAGTCAAGTGCTGCGGTTGGAGACCCGGGTTTGGTCTCTTGGCTCTTATGTTCACCACCTCCACCGGCTTGCCCGTCAGTGAAGACAGCGCTATGGCTGTCCTCAAGATCTGCCCACCGCCCTCTCCGTACGAACCGTCTATCGTAATCACGATTTCCACAATTCACGTTTATAAATAGACAGATGTGGAGACACATGGGCGAGGTTCAAATCGGCGCCACTGCGGTGGGCATAAAGACAGACAGTGGAGTAGTGCTCGCGGCTGAGAAGCGAGTGTCTTACGGCTTCTACACGCTGAGCGCCTCCGGCAGGAAGGTGTTCACAATTGACGACAGATTGGCGGTGGCGTCTGCCGGCATTATTGCAGACATGCAGACTTTGGCTAAAATACTTAAGGTAAACGCCAAAGCCTACGAGTTAGACACTAGGAAAAAGCCAACTGTGCGGGCGATGGCTACGCTGCTGTCGGCAGTTATGTTCAGTAGGAAATTTATGCCATTCTACGCAGAGGTGATGGTAGGCGGCGTCGACGAGGAGGGGCCACACCTCTACGTGTTAGACCCCCTAGGGAGTGTGTTGGAAGATAACTACGCCGCGTTGGGCACGGGTGCCAAGATATCCATCGCGCTGTTGGACAACAGATACAAACCAGACATGACGCTAGAAGATGCAAAAAAACTGGCGGTGGAGGCCATAAAGACGGCAATTGAGAGAGACCCAGTGTCGGGAGGGGGGATAGACCTCGTCGTAATTAGTCAAGACGGCGCGAGAGAAGAAGAAATAAAACTACAATTAGTACTCTAACAAATCCTCCCCACAGAGCGGCGCCCCTCACATTAGCCACTAGCAAAACTCCGGCGTTACACGCCGCCTCCACGCCGCTCTGTAGAGGCCCCTGAGGCTCACCACTGCCGGCACGGCTAATCTCTACACCATGTCGCCGTACGTGGAGAGACCACCCAGCAGCACTAACTTCAACACGGCGCTGTGTCTACTCACGTCGTGCGCCACCACCCACACTCTCAGTGCCCAACTCTTCTACGACCTCTTTATAGCATGTAAAATCCTCCTCAGCATCTAACAACTGGAGAGTCCCCCCCTCTGGCGGAAGTCCAAACTCACCATCAAACTCAACAATACGCTCGTGTTGATCAACCACTGTTGAAAACTAATGAATATGCTTTGAAATGTGTTTATGTAGATGTTTAAAATGTTATGTGTCTACTTTCTAAGTTTCTTTATCAATATTGGTAGGATTTTGTACAAGTCGTCCACTATGCCGAAGTCTGCGTGTTGGAATATCGGCGCGTTTGGGTCGTTGTTTATCGCTACTACTACTCTACTGTCTAAAATGCCGGCGATGTGTTGCGGCTGTCCAGAAATACC
>CALJAK010000010.1 GCA_938027595.1 uncultured Thermoproteales archaeon | reverse complement strand
ACAGCCCCCACGGGAAAAGCGCCATACAAACTAGTCATACTAGACGAAGCAGACAACATGACACAAGACGCACAACAAGCACTAAGAAGAATAATGGAAATATACGCACAAAACACAAGATTCATACTACTAGCCAACTACGTGTCGCGCATAATAGACCCAATCGTCTCGAGATGTGCCGTATTTCGATTTTCTCCAATGCCGAAAAGTTTGATGACACAGAGACTTAGACAAATCGCCAAGAGGGAGCAGATAGAAGTAAGAGACAATGCGTTAGACGCCATTTACGAAATTTCTGAGGGCGACATGCGTAGAGCTATAAATCTACTGCAAGTGTCCGCCGCTAAGAGCAGAGCCGAGGGGAAGAATGTGATAGATGTAGATGCGGTGTTTACAAGCGCCGCGGTGGTCAAGCCCACAGACGTCGTGGAGATGCTCAACTTAGCGCTGAACGGCGATTTGTTAAAATCGCGTGACAAACTGAGAGAAATCATGTACAACAAGGGCGTAGCTGGCGTAGATTTGATAAAAGTAATACAGAGAGAGTTAGTTAAAATGTCTCTAGACGACCAGACAAAGGCAGAAATCGCGGAGTTACTCGCAGACGTGGACTACAGACTGACTCAGGGGTCGGATGAAGAAATTCAAATGACTTACTTCTTGACTAAAGTTGCGTTGATTGGGAAGAAGAGTAAGAAAAAGAAGTGAAATGCTGTGGGTTGAGAAGTATAGACCCAAGAGTTTCGACGAGGTAGTCAACCAAGAGGAGGCAAAAGAAGTCCTAGCCTCGTGGATATGTCACAAGTTCAAAGCGCCGAGAGAGTTCTGCAGTAAGTGGGCTAAGAAGAGGAGTGTTGAAGCTAAGGCGATCCTCTTGGCCGGCCCCCCTGGCACTGGTAAGACTACTTTGGTGCATGCGTTAGCTAGAGAAATCAACTACGAGTTGATTGAGTTGAACGCCAGCGATGTGAGGACTGGAGAGAGGGTAAAGCAAACAGTGGGGAGGGGCATTCGGGAGGTTTCTCTCTTTGGATATGTGGGTAGAATGATTCTATTTGACGAAGTTGATGGACTTCACGCGAGAGAAGACGCAGGCGGTTTGGAGGCAGTTATAGAAATTATAGAGACTGCGAAAATTCCAGTCGTAATGACTGCGAATAATCCATACGACTCAAAATTTAGACCTCTTAGAGAAATTTCGCACGTGGTGAATTTGAGAGAGCTTTCTGAAAAAGAAGTGGTGGCGGTGTTGATGAAAATTTGCAAAACAGAGAGAGCGCAGTGCGAGGAGGAAGCTCTAGCGGCCATAGCTAAATCCACGGCGGGCGATTTGCGGGCAGCTATTAACGACTTACAGATGTATCTAACTGGAGATAGAGTCTTGACTTTGGACAAGATCAGAAGAGATGAGAGAAATCCACAGATGTCCATGTTCAAAGTTTTAGATAAAGTTTACAAAGCTCGTTGGTTTAGTGAAGCTGTCAAAGTTTCCTCAAGCCCCTCTTTTGATTGGGAGCAGTACTTCACGTGGGTTCTCGAGACCATCCCCACGGTGTATAAAGACTTGGAGTTGTTGGCCGAGGCTTACGACAATTTGAGCAAAGCAGACATGTTCATTGGCGTTGTCAAGAAGACGCAAGAGTGGGAGTTGTTGAGATATGCGCTTGAGTTGGTCACTGGCGGAGTTTCGCAAGTGAGAAATAAACCCAGACTCCCACCCTTTATCAAATATGGATTTCCACAGAGATTCTTAACAATGTCTAGGCTGAGGGAGGTACGTAAGCGCAGAGAACTCTTGGCTAGGTATCTATCTACAAGTCTACACGTCTCCCGGTCTGTAGTTAACACAGAGCTTGTCTATGTACTTTCGGCGCTTGTGAAAATGGGACAGGAGAAGATTGTTTTAGACAAATTGAGCAAGGCGCTTGGGGTGAATACATTAGACATAAGAGATCTACTGACGAAGTAATTTGTCTGCGTTCACTAAGGCTTGCGCCAGAGAAACCACCACGTCGCTTTTCCGCAATTTCACTAAGCGAGCTCTACCTATGCGTTTTTCTTCTACAATTCCATATTCTGAAAGTATCCGTATGTGAGACGTCAGTTGTTTGTAATTAGCTTCAAGCCTGTTGGCGAGTTCTGTGACGTTTATCTCGCCGTATTGCAACAACGCCATAACTATCCTAATGCGTAGGGGAGCGCCTAACGCAATTTCTATCATCTAAGCTCTTCTCTAATCAACTTCGTCACTATTGCTTCTAGAGTGTCTAGGGGCTCCGTGCCGATAGATATGAGCGTAGTGCGTCCACGGATGCCCTCGCCCCGCTTGTTTTGTCTAGTCTCCACAATGCCCTTATCTCTCAAATTGTTTAGATAACTCCACAACTGGCTGTGTACTCTCGGCTTTTCGCCAAATTCTTCACACGCCACCTTGTAGTACTCCTCCACGTCGCCAAAGGAGACGTGCGCCGTGCGAGATATTTTCAACGACCTAACTATCGCAAGTAGAAACAACTTCTCATGTATCGACAGACCTCTCAATATCTCTTCTGAGATCCCAAACAAAACCTCCTTGGAGGACTTCCTCACGTCTTCTGGCGTTATTTTCCTCCTGCCCATTTGTTGAGCTATATAAGCAGCGCGGTAGAGGATGTCTATTGCCAGCCTGGCGTCGCCCTTTTGCGTCTCGTGTGGACTCTGAGCGCCGGTGATGTCTGAAATCATCTCTAGTATGTCCTCGCTGTAGGAACCGTCGGCTAGACCCTCTCTAGATCTATCCAACAGTATTTCAAAAATTTGATCCTTAGTGTAGGGGCTGAATCTAACTATGTACTTACCCATAATGCCGCGGGTGGATTGATCTAGGCTGTGGAGTATGTTTTCGTTGTGTCCCACTATGGCTAGAGCAATTCTGAACGCCCCCAGTTTGTCAACCTCTTGCCCGAGTCGTATGAATGTAGAAATTATCTCTTGCGTTAAGTTAAACGCATCGTCAAGTATTAGAAAGATGTATAAATCTCTCTCGCGGAAGTGCTCTATAAGTAGCGCTAGGAGTTCGTCTTTACTCAACCCACGCCTAGGGAACGGGATATTTGTCGACTTAGCTATCTCGCCTATGATAGTGGTGAAATTTCTATAGATGAACCCATTGATGTAGACAAAGTAAGCTTTGGATTCCGACTTGTGGAGTTCCCAAAGTTTCTTTATGGTGACAGTCTTGCCAGTGCCCGGTCTGCCGACAATGGTAACTCTTGGATAGTGCTGACCGGGGTTTTTGAGCCACCCACTCAACAACACGTCTAGTTGTTGCAACTGTGTCTCTCTATGTGGTAGCTTGGGGGGGATGTAACTAGGTGAAAACACCGTTTCGTTCGTAATTATCACGTGACTATAGACAACTCAGCTATAAATACTTTCAATATACAAACACTACACTTACTCTATATATACAAAAAGTTTTATTTTACCCAACGCACGAAAAACTTACCCCCAACCTCCACGATTACACAACCGCTACATTGGGGATGCTCTGACTGCACTTCGTCGAAATATTGAAAATCTTTTACAAGTTTAGAAAAGTACCTCAAGCTGAGACATCTCTCAAACGCCTCTATGTATGTATAGACGAGAACTCTGCCGACGGACAAAACTTCGCACTTCACCCCCTCATCGTGGTGATATATACAGTCACATAAATCTCTAGCCACAGTCTTTTCTCTCTTGGGCAGAACTCTCAAAACTAGATAACGCCTCACGTATCATAAATAATGTATATTTTTAGCCATGGGGGCCAGGTTTGAAAAGTACGTGGTAGATCTACTACCGTCGCTGGGTCTCACTCCAAAAGCAATACGTTACAAGATATACAGAGAGGGCGTGGAGATAGGGGAGGTGGACATTCTGGCGCTAGACGGAAAAGGCGAGACTTACGCAATTGAAGTCAAAGCCGGCAAGGTGGACATAAGTGGAATACGCCAAACTTACGTCAACGCCAAGTTAGTGGGGGCAAGACCGTTGGTAATAGCGCGGGGATATGCAGACGAGGGAGCGAGAGAGTTGGCAAGAGAGCTGGGGGTAGAGGTGGTGCTCCTCCCAGACTACATCTTTCTCTCTATAGACGATTTGTACGCCACGTTTACGAACTCCCTCGCTAGATTTGTAACGACGTTACTATATGTCTATACAAACCTCCATGAAGAAGAGGCGAAAGCTGTAGAAGAGTGTCCAGACGTGCAGTGTGTATGTCAAAAGTTAGATTGCCACAATTTATTCAACAAACTACCTAGAGAGGCGAAGAATTTTGAATTTCTCACCACTGTAGTCAAGCTAAAACGTTTGTTACAGTCGCTATGTAAATAAACAACACGGAATTAACATGGATGCGAGAGAAATAAGAGAAAAATTCAAGCCAGCAATTAGACCAATCCAATGGGTAGGAGACAAGTTAGTCTTGCTAGATCAGAGAGCTCTGCCGTTTGAGACTAGATACATAGAGTTGAAGACTGTAGATGAAGTGGCTGAGGCAATACGCAGTATGGCAGTCCGTGGAGCTCCAGCGATTGGCATCACAGCAGCATTCGGCATGGTCATAGCCATGTTAGAAAAACAACATTACACAATAAACGCCGCGATGGAAGCTCTAAAGAGAGCAAAAGAAACGTTAGCGAAAACTAGACCAACCGCAGTCAATCTCTTCTGGGCTTTGGAGAGAATGTACGACAAAGCTGTGAAACTCGCAACAGAGACGACTTCAGTGAGAGAGTTAACTCATCTACTAGAGGAGGAAGCGAAGAAAATATTTGAAGAAGAGTTAGAAGCCGAAATCAAAATGGGGCTATACGGCGCCGAGTTGTTAGAAGACGGCGATGTGGTTTTGACTATATGCAACGCTGGGGGTTTAGCCACGGGCACGGGTCTCGGAACGGCTACAGCTCCTATATACATAGCGAATATGTTGGGAAAACAAATTTCGGTAGTAGCGCCAGAGACTAGACCGTGGCAACAGGGAGCCAGACTCACTGTGTATGAACTCATCCACAACAAAATACCCACCACGTTAATTGCAGACACCGCCGTGGGGTTAGTCATGTACAAGAAAAAGGTAAATATCGTGATGGTGGGCGCCGATAGGATAACTCTAGACGGTCACGTGTTTAACAAGATTGGCACTCTAAACGAAGCCGTCTTGGCTCACGAGTTTGGAATTCCCTTCTACGTCGTGGCGCCCACTAGCACTATAGACTCAAAGAATAAACCGAATGAGGTGGAAATAGAAGAGAGAAACCCCGACGAAGTGCGTACTGTGAGAACTACACAAGGAAACATTTACATAACTATACGAGATGTGTCTGTATACAATCCAGTATTCGACATCACTCCGCCGAAATACATAACTGGAGTAATCACAGAGAGGGGAATAGCGATTCAGCCACTGGATAGAAATATACCTAGAATAATGAATATATATAACAGAGATTGAGTAAGTGATGGGTCTCGAATTTATAGAAAAGAAACTCGTAGAGGCCTTAATAATCCTCTTACTAAACGCAAAGGGGAAGGTGGTGAGTATTAGAGCTACCTCTCTGGCGAAACTCGCCGGGTTGGGCACGAATCATAGCGTAATTCTCAGAAGTGCACGAGTACTGCAGAAATTATCTAAACACCGTTTTCTATCCACAGTGGTGGAGACAAAGAGATACAAGACTTATCGCTATGTCTTGCGAGCTGAAGATGAACTTTGGCAAATAGCCAAGAGAGACCCCACAAGAGCTAGAGAAATACTTGAAAAAATTTTAACAAGTTAATGAATTTTTACGGAATTGAAATCGATTACGATTTATATAAACATTTTCTAGAATTTCTCACAGACAGCGAGATAGACGCGATGTTCAAAGCTCTCACTACCCCACCACCGCGTTATTATCTAAGAGTCAACACGGCGAAGACGTCGCCAGGAGAGTTAGTGAAACGTCTAAGCGAAAGAGGCATATCTGTATATAGAGATGAACATTTAGAAGAAGCCATATGGATGCCCGTATTGGGGCCCTTCAAGATACCCACAGCTAGAAAAGTAGTGATAGTAGACAAAAAAGCCGCAGAGAGCGTGATGATGGGTGCAGATTTGTACGCGCCGGGCGTCGTCAAGACGGATTACGTAAAGAGGGGGGAAGAGGTAAACATAATGTCAGACCGGGGGCATTTAGTGGCGTTCGGCACGGCGGTGGTTGAAAGTAGTGAAGTCATGAAAACCAGAACTGGGCTATACGTAACAGTTGAGAAATCTCTGTACAAAACCCCCAAGATTAGAAATCTGCCGGAGTACAGCGAGGGGTTGTTCTACAGCCAGAGTCTCCCCGCCATGGTTGTTGGACATGTAGTTAGAAAACTAGACGTGAAGAGAGCACTCGACTTAAACGCAGCGCCGGGCGGCAAGACGACACACTTGGCACAATACGGCATTGCGGTGATTGCGGTAGATAGATCATGGGAAAAGATTGGCAAGCTAAAGAGCGAAATTTCCAGAATGGGGCTCGGCGCTTTGGTTGACGTAGTCTTACACGACAGTAGATATATAGAGAGAGATTTCCCACGTGTGAAGACAGACGTGGCGCTAGTAGATCCCCCATGTACAGACATTGGAGTGCGGCCCAAGATATATCACCATGTGACGCTTAAGAGTGCAAAATCACTCGCTAAGTACCAGTGGCAATTTTTAAAGACCGCGCTGAAGATATCTAAATATGTAGTTTACTCCACGTGCACTTTGACACATATAGAAAACGAGAGTGTGTTGAAAAACGTGGATGTGGAACCCATAGACGTGAAAATGGGGGCGCCAGGTTGGGGATGTGACCAATGTAGGAGGTTCTTTCCACATATACACCACACTCCGGGTTTTTTCCTAGCTTTGGTCAAGCGTCGTCAATGATTTAAGACGTTTAGAAATGTGGAAGTCGCACTGTCTCCTAAACGTGCAGAAGATACACGCTACGTGATTCTCGCCTCTTAATCTACGCGTGACTACTTTACACAAGTTTTTTATGTAATACTGCGGAAAGCAGTCTTTACATATAAACACATCTCCATTTATATATGCCACATTTTTAAAGTTAATTTGTTTATTACACACGGAGCAGTTAGGCATAGATGTAATCTATAAATTTCTTTTAAAGAATTAAACGTGTTTCAACCATACACTCTAGAAGAGGGGACTTACCTAGTGAAAACTGCAAGAGCTGCAGTAGAGCACTTCTTGAATGGAAAGATTTACTACCCGAAAGACCCACCTGCGAAATTACTACGAGACAACTATGGAATCTTTACCACAATTGAAACTCTAGAAGGTGGTAGGTACGAACTCCGTGGATGTATAGGCTACCTAGGTGGTTATCTCAACACTCTCCACGCCGTTATCCACAGCGCAATAGCCGCGTGTTGTCGGGACCCCAGATTTCCAGCCATGCAAATAGATGAATTGCCTCGCGTAGTGTTTGAAGTGTCTATCTTGAGCCCACTGGTAGAAGACGTAGAGATTCAAGTAGGTCGCCACGGGTTGTTCGTCAAGAGGGGGCCATATAGCGGGCTCCTCCTTCCGCAAGTGGCTGTGGAACACTGTTGGGACACCGAGGAGTTTCTCACCAACACATGTATAAAGGCGTGGTTACCTGGCGATTGTTGGCGCGACGGCAAGACCAAGATATATGTATATGAAGCGCAGATATTTAGAGAGACAGCGCCGATGGGTAGTGTATATCAACGCGACTTAGCCGCCGA
Source organism: uncultured Thermoproteales archaeon (assembly GCA_938027595.1). Taxonomy (GTDB): domain Archaea; phylum Thermoproteota; class Thermoprotei; order Thermoproteales; family Thermoproteaceae; genus Pyrobaculum. The sequence goes on along the minus strand of CALJAK010000010.1, from coordinate 43,905 downwards.
AGTTGCTAGATGTAGTCGAGGAACTCCGCTAGAAAGCGGAAAGTCAAATAATCTAAATATTGACTACCCGTAGCTACTAACTTCTTTCCGCCACGTCTCATTATGTATATGTACACGCCTTTATGAGATGCTTGGAGATAATCCACATCTAAATTTTCAAAAATGTCTAGGAAATGCGGCCTCTCGCCTAACTCTCTGCCTCCAAGCTTAACATAACTAAAGCCGAGGAGTTCTCTAAATTCTTCAAGAGAAGAGGGGACGTAACCCACTCTCCCATACGGCGGGATCATCTTGTCTAGTCTTTCTCTCATTTCTTCAAGTTTGTTAAGGATTTCTCGCTCGCCGTGTGTATATCTAGCGCCGGTATCCTCCGGCGGTGGGGGTGGTTGTCTCCTTATGAAGATGAGTATAACTGCCAAGATAGCCACCAAGACGCCTAAGACTAAGATCAACTCTAACTGGAGATACATGTAGTGCAGTTGTCACGTTAATATATAGGTTCTATTTAAAATATCGGTTTGGGCATCTCTTCACCACTTCAGGAGACCCTTAGTTCGTCACAGAATTACGTCTCTTTAGATATAAAAGAATTCTCCCCGCTAAGTGTAAATTTCCCACTAACAATGCTACTAAACCCACTGCAGCTAACTCAAATTGACCGCTTGCGAGTCCAATTAACGTAGCGAAAATCCCGTATCCAGACAGTATATAGATATACACAAATATCTAACTTAACCTCTATATAAATCCGTCGTTTAGCATTTGACAAGCTCGACTACCAGTATGTCGCCTTCTATTTCCACAACGCGCACTTTACAACCTCTCCCTATGGGGGTTTTAGACGTGGCTTTCCAATATTCGCCAAACACAATTACGAAACCCAGTTTGTCTGGACCGATGTCGTCTATAGCGACACCTTCGACACCTCTCAAATTTGTCAAGAATTCAGAAGGTGGTTTTCTCCTATGTATAGATATGACTTTATACACCATGAATATTAGAAATCCTACTAATACGGCGATGTTTATATAGAGACCTGTCATTATTAACCACCAGTTCTTTATATATATCAATTCACCACTGAATACGTTGATGGGATATGTCGATATGAAACCCACTCCCAAAAAGATAGCTCCCACCACAGCCAACGCGCCGTAAGTCGCGCCCCCCGTCAAAACCTCAGCCAGAATCAACACCGCGCCGAGAATTACGAGAATCAACCCCATCCACGCCGTGGGTAATATCGAAAATATGGAAATAGTCAATATCAATATGGCCACCACAGCCGCAATTGGGTTTCCAGTAAAAAACGCCACCAGCAAGAGGAGAAACGCCAACGTAGACAAAATCGTCGAAATTAGGGGGTCACTAATCCACATTTGAAACTTCTCAACTAAGGTAGGCGACACTTTCTCAACTCTCCTCCCCTCTACGACCAACTCAACGGCCCGACCCCGCAGTAAGATCGTACGTCCATCAATTTTCTCTATTAAGTCATTTATGTCTGTAGCTAACAGATCTATAACTCTATATCTCAACGCGCTTTCGGCATCTAGATTCAGATTGCGCTGTATGCAGAGTCTTGCAAATGTTTCATTACGGCCGTATGACTTGGATACTGTTTCGAGATATCCAATTAGAGCATTTAGAGTCTTCGACTCGTTTATCGGAGCGCCGCCAGCGATGGGTTGACAAGAGCCAATAACAGTGTGGGGCGCCATCGCCGCTATGTGTGTAGACATGAGGATATAAGTGCCGGCAGACCAAGCGTAGCCATAATCTGGATATACAAAACCCACAACTGGCACTGGCGAGTTGCCAATTTCTTTCATAATTTGAAGAGTGACGTCCGCCAAACCGCCGGGGGTATATAACGACAGAATTACAGCGCCGTTGTTTTGTTCAGCTAGCGAAATAACTCTCTGTATTTGAGAAAAAGTGTAGGGACCAATAACTCCATCTATCTCAACAACGTAGAAAGTTTGTATTGCATATGCTTGTAGCAGAACTGCCGCCAGCAGCGCCAGCAAGCTACTTTTCATCCCTCTCTTTTTTCACTGCGAGCGGGAGCGCCACGTATTCAAACGTGGGTGGCGTCACAATTATCAAATTGCGCTCTCTAGCGATTTCTATCAACGCGTCGATCATCCTAAGCTGGACGGCGGTGGGGTTTTGAGAATATCTCTCAGCCGCGTCTAGGTAAATTTTGCTGGCTTCGTACTCTGCAGACGCCAAAGTTATCTTAGCCCGCCTCACTCTTTCGGCCTCGGCTTGGCTAGCCATAGCTCTGAGCAAAACGTCTGGGAGTTTTATATCTTTGATAGCCACAGCGGTCACTTTGACTCCCCAGGGGGTTACGTGTTCATCAACGACAGCGGCGATTTTCTTCGCAATTTCGTCTCTATGCGTCAGTAGAGTGTCTAACTCCACCATGCCAATGACGTCGCGGAGAGTCGACGATGCGTAGATAGCCACCGCAGGCACGTGATTCCTCACAGTGAGGGCGGTCTTCAGTGGTTCAAACACTCTGAGATATATCGCTGCGTCTACAGTCACCTCCACGTTGTCTTTTGTCAAAGTCTTTTGTGCAGGTACGTCCACCACTTCTACTCTCAAGTCGTAAGTAACTATAGTTTCTATGACTGGTATTATGAAGACTAAACCTGGCCCGACCACCCCCACTACGCGACCTAGTCTAAATTTCACTGCTCTTTGATACTCTGGAATTATTCGGATTGCAGACGCCAATATAGACAACAGAATTAATAACGCAAAGAGAAGCAACACGCCGAAGATTATTTCCTCAATTTGTAGAAACATATACATCAAGCCGTATTTCTATATAAATATTGTTAATATGGCTTAGTGCCGTGAGGTAATTGGGGACGGGCTGAAGATGATGTCAATTCCGCGCGCCGATTTCCAACTCAACGCGGTAAATTTTATAAAAACACGAGTACCTCCACTAGATGTTTAAAATTGACGAGATTTTGAAAAAACTAGAGGAAGTAGACGACGTAATGAAGAGCGTCGAGGAGATAAAGACTAACGTGTTACTCAAGGCAGACCAAATTTTAAACAAGCACAGAGATGAGATAACTGAAAAAATAGAGAGAATTATAAGCAACACACTCGAAAAATATAGAGAAGAGATAATAAAAAATACAAGAGAGGAAATAGATAAAATGTATGACGATTTAACTAAGAAAATAGATAAAATTAAAGAGAATTATCAGAATAAGAAGAGTGAATTAGTTAGCCAAGTGTTAAAATTAATCAATTTATGATTCCAGTGGCTAAGAGGCCTTATCTAGGCCCGAGAGTTAGGGGACTCAGAATTAAAGAACTCCCCCGCGACAAATTCTTGGCGTTGGCTTACGCAAACACTCTAGAAGAATTTCTAAACATCTTAAAGACAACTACATACAGAGTAACTCTGGAAAAACTCACCAAAGAAAATATTGTAGAACTACGCAACGCGCTCATAGATACATACCTAGAGAGAGTGAAGTCTATCTACATGAGCGGCGATAGTGAAGTGAAGGAAGTAACCATATCTTCTCTGAAGTTTTTTGAATATGAAAACATACGTAACCTCTCTATCGCCATTAGGTCTGGGAGAAATCCAGAAGATTTCATTTTCTGGAAACCCTTGGAATTCACACGGCGGCGTCACGTCATAGCCAGCCTACTCGGCGCTAAAAACGTGGAGGAGGTGGGAGAGAGGTTAAAGCAAATCAAACACCTAGCTTACAGAGCTTTTGAACTTGCAGCTAAATATGGAGAAGACAAACTGAGTATCTTTATCGACAGGCAGTGGATTGAAGATCTTTCCAAGACCCCCACGGCTAGGAGAGATGCGACATACAGCAAATTCATAGAAGAGGTAAAAGAGTACGTAAACACGTTAATTGCCATAAGAGCTAGGTTGTGGGATATCGGCGAAGAAGTCAACGAGTTAATTATTGGCACACCAACTCCAATAACGTCATCCGCAGTGAGAGACCCACCAGCGCGGTTTTTAGAAAACGCCACATACACGCCGTGGGGCAAAATTCTGCTAGATGCGGTAGCCGCGGCGCCTACTCTAGAGAACATAGCGATTGCGATGGATAATATATATCCAGCCTATATGAGGAGACTGGCAGATATATACATTATGAGATTTACCGAGTTTTCCCTAGGCGCGTTGGCTGCACGTTTGGAATACATGCGAGCAGAAGTCATGGCAATAGTCAGAGCCGCCTCACTGATAGCCGAGGGAGTTACTCTAGAAAAAAGGCGAAGGTTTTTCGAAGCTCTAGCCAAACTCTAGACTACTAACAACAACATTAAGCTTATGACTAAGCCATATATAGCTATGGCTTCGGCTAGAGCTATGAATATTAAGTACCAGACTTTCTCTTGTGGCTTTTCGAGAAATGCAGATATAGCCGCAGCGCCGGCTATGCCTACCCCTATGCCCGCGCCAACTCCAGCCAGCCCCACCGCCAAGCCAGCACCTACGTATTTATAGCCAACTTCTGCCTGAGCCATTACAAACATTGGTAGCAATATTGTTATCAACAATGCCTTCTTCATGCCATTCTAAATTCTAAGTTTTTTAAATATTGACGTAGTTCTTCTATCTTTCTATCAATCAGCGAAGTGGTTTCTTTCATCTCTTCTCTTATGTTAGACATAGCTCTCTCGATTTCCTTCTCTACCAACTCTCTAATAAATGAACTCAAGTCTTTCATACCTTTCTAAAAATCTCTCTCTTATATACGTGACGAGATTATCTTCCTACGGATGAACTCTTCTCTCTCTCCCTCGTCTAGCGCCAGGCGTATGAATTGCATCTGGTCTTTAATGCGTGGGACAATTACGTAATCTATGGCGTTTATCATCCGTTGGTACTCCCTAACTCTGTTAAGCAGTGCGAAGAATAGAGTTTCCTTCTCGGCGAATTCTATAAGTTTATTCATCATGTCTCGCATTCTTGCCAAAGCCACGTCTAGCTCAGCCGCTTCGGAAGCCAGACTGTAGTTGGGGTAACTGGCGTAGTTAGAAACCGCTAACCCAACATGCGTCTCTCTATTGACGAGATCTACTTTTACAGTTTTTGGCGTAAGTTCGGCGATGGCTTCTATTCTACATATACACGATTTAGCTACCGCCGTTTTGAAGTTTTGAGATATTTCGTCAAAGCTCTCAGCTATTTCGCGTCGGGATTTCTCCAAGTCCGCCACCAACACTCTTATCCTCTGCACCGTGGAGTTTCTAGCGTCCTCAAGTGTCTTCCTTATCCTATTGAACAACGCCAACTGCCTCCTTAGGCGAATTAACACAAGCCTAGAGGGTGGTGGCTTGATCGACATATGGAAATGTGCATCACATTTTTTAAACATTTACGGTGTGATTACTGTGAGAGAGACTTGGAGACTCGTCCGTAGAGTTATGGAAAGTGGAGACGTGACGTTAGAAGTGTTAGACGCTAGAGACCCCCAAGCCACTAGAGTGGGGGAGGTGGAGAAATTGGCGGAGAAACTTGGCAAACAACTTCTGGTGGTTTTAAACAAGGCAGATTTGGCAGAGAGAGAAAACTTAGAGATGTGGAGAAATTACTTTAGGCAGATGGGGCGCGAAGTTGTGTACATAAGCGCGAAGTATAGACTAGGCACTACTAGACTCTTCGCGGCAATACGCACTTTAACTCCTAGAATACCAACCAAAGTAGTGGTGGTGGGTTACCCCAACGTGGGCAAATCCACTATAATAAATTACTTGAGAGGGCGACATGTGGCTTCCACGAGCCCAAAGCCAGGGTGGACTAGGGGAGAGCAGTTAGTCAAGGCGAAAACTTGGCTAGAAGTCATAGACACCCCCGGCGTTGTTAAAACACCCTCCGGCGACCTGGAGCTGGACGTAATCAGGGGGTTGGTAGATCCAGACACAATCACCGACCCCGTGCCGTACGCCTATGCGTTACTCAAACGCGTGGTTAGATATAACCCAAAGGCGTTGAGAGAAGCATATGGAGTTGACTGCAGTGTGGAAAACGCGCTTGAAGAGATTGGAAAGGCCAGAGGTAGACTTACGAAGGGGGGAAAAGTCAACGTGGAGGAGGCCGCCAGATCTGTGTTGAGAGATTGGGCTCTGGGCAAGTTGAAATATTCCACGAAGCCATAGTCATGTTGTGGCTCCTCGCGGCGATTCTCGCCGTCTTGATGGTAGTAGAGCCCTTCGCAACTCCGCTGTACGCCACTACATCAGCAGAAGTTGGTAATTTCAAAATCACCGCCGGGCGCTATGTGGAGAATTATATACAAATTCCCTGGCCTCTAGCGATGGGGGGTGCAGTCGCGTTGACGGTTGTATCTATATACATAGAGCTCGTGTTGAAGATAAAGAGGAGGCTGTTGGTTATCTTCATTGCCTTCGTAGCAGTGATGTACGCGATGCCCCTCCCCTACGTCTTCATATCTGGAAACGACGTCGTGGTGGTGGTTAGTAACTACGCCAAATATCTCTCTCTCCCCCTTTTTTCAATGGCGATCCTCATCGCGATGTTGGAGGAGATAATGTCGCCACCCAGGTTGACTAAGATCCTTGCGGAGTTGTCTACCACTATGGAAAAGACGGAGAGACGTGACTAGTTGTTTTTTCTGCGGGGGGAACGTGAGTAGATACAATATAGTTAGGCTGAAGACAGAGTTGTCGATAGCTCTATATACCTACGTCTGTGGTGGATGTCTGGCAAAATACAGCAATTTGATCCTCGAAGTAGTGAAAAGAAGTGAGGAAACTCCCCAATTTCTCAACAGAAACAATAGGCACTCCGTTAGAGATAGTGTTGACGCCGGTAGAGTTAACTACAAGCGGCGCTACACAGCGCGAAAAGGCAAATAACTGAGGTAAACACTTCCTCACTTTTTCCAAATGCGAAGTGGCTACCTTCCTCAAGTTGCCCCCCCTCCACTTCTTGGCTTCAATCACAAACGCAATGCGTCTGCTCCAAGCAACTACGTCGAACTCGCCGCCGCAGTTCATTCTGAGGTTAGACACTACTCCAAACCCAACTTCCGAGAACACATACCGTATGAATTCCTCGAACTCGCGCCAGTGGAGAAATTTGGCTAAACTCACTACGTCAACGCCGTGTTTCAGAGCTTTATAGAGCACGTAACCTCTCGAAGTGGGCTCCCCGTCTGAGAGGAATCCAAGCGACTTGAGGCAGTCGGCGGAGCCTCCAGAGAGATAACTCTTTATACACAACTTCACGTAGTGAATGCGTCACAGTTATAAATGATGAGAGCCAAATCTGGAGGCGTGACTGAGGTCCAAAGCGCTGACACATCGCCAGCGCTCAAGGTGCTACAGATTTATACCTAGACTCCACCGACGCCATGAGTTGTGTATCTCCAATACGATGTGAACCTAAAGCCACACGCGAGGGGGAGTTAGAGGCAGACGTTTTGATTGTGGGCAGCGGACTCGGGGGACTCGCCGCGGCGCTGGAGTTGAAGAAGTATGGCTACAACCCCAAAGTTGTGTACGTGGGCAGAGTTGGGGGACATCGCGCCATCGTTCCATCGGAGGCGGCTGTAGACGTGGTCAACAAAGCGGGAGTTCTAGATCTACACACAGGCTTTTTCGATGGGATGTATGTATACCAGGGGGACGGGAGATACCGAGTTAAATATAAGCATTTAGTGTTAGCTACCGGCGGCGTCGACGTGCCGATTACGTTTCCAAACAGCACGAGAGCCCCCCAGAAGACGGCAGAAGAGTTACTGAGCCAAAAGCCGTCTGGTTTGAACATCGTCGTTTGGGGAACCACAGAGTGGGGGTTTAAGACGGCTTTGGCTTTGAGAGACGCTGGGAACGACGTGGTGGTTATGGACAACTCTGCATACGCAAGAGACGCGAAGTACTACGAGAGAGTGAAGACAAGGCTGGAGGTAATCACTGCGGTGAGGTTGAGGAGTTATGAAGACGAATTAGTTTACGAAGAGATAACTGAAAGAGGTGCAAAAATCCACAGAAAGAAAGTCGATCTTATAGTCTCTACAGTGAGGATTGTTAACCCCTTAGCCGTCGCCAGACTAGGGTTTAAAGTGTTCTACAGTTTTGAGTTAAACTCACTAGTGCCAAGGAGGAATAACTACGGCGAGCTCTTGACTCTCGGAGAGAGAGATGTGGCAGTGGGGGGGAGCAATGTATACTCCACTGGTCATTTATACGGAGCGTTGAGTGACGACATTACTATAGAGCAGGGGAGGTTACTGGCTCTCTACATTGCGTCAAAAGACGGCGTGGAAGACGCCGAGAAGACCAAAAGCGAGATGGAGAAGTTCCTAGGCAAATTATCCATAGAAGCCAACTGGCTCTACAACTTGGGGAATAGACTCGAGAAGGGCACAGACGGCACCGGGCGCTATGTAGAACCCAACGTGGTGGACGTGCCGCACTGGGCTTCTTTCTGGCCGCAGATGGATGTAGATGAAGACGTAGTAATCTGCCCCTGCGACGGTACGTCGATGGGGAGAATTCTAGAGGTGGTGAGAGAAATGAATAGAAGAGTCAAACTGAAGATCACGCACGAGGAGGTAGACATATTGAGACACCTCAAGACGCCAAAGTTGTCCTTCGGCACTACATGTGGAGAGTCTCTATGCGTGCCTTACGCCTCGATTATGCTAGCGGCGGCGTTGAGTCAAAAACCGTCTTACTTCCTCTACGGCAAGCCCCAAATGCTCTACGAGTGAATCAATTGGCTGAGTATTTTCCTCAACTCGGCCAGCCCCTCTTTGGTGTGTGACTCCATTTTGACTCTCACGACGGGCTCTGTGTTGCTGGGTCTGATCAAGAGACGGCCGGCTCTCGTCCTCACGTCTAGCCCGTCTAACTCTTGGTACTCGAGACCCGCCGCCCTCTCTCTAGCCATCTCCACAACTCTCTTCGGAGCGTCGGCTCTTATGTCCAAACGCTCTTCGTACACTTGGGGAGATTTGTCTAACACTTCGTCCAAGCCGACGGGCAGCACGGAGAGAATTTTCAAAGCGGCGTACATCCCGTCGTCGAAGTAATTATTTTCTCTAAACCCAATGTGTCCACTGTACTCAGCCCAGAAAACTGCGTTGTGTCTAGCGGCTGTGGGTTTTTGAAAACTATGCCCCACTCTCTGTCTGACGATCTTTACCCCCACTTCCTCCGCCACGGTCTCCAAATACAGCGGCATGGTGACGTCTAACACAACCACGTCGCCAGGTTTTAGATAGTAATTGATTAAGGCATACGCCATTTTCTCCGGTCTAAATATGCGGCCCCCTGCCGTGATTAACCCCACGCGGTCGCAGTCGCCGTCTAACGCTATGCCGACGTCTAGGCGGTTTTCCACAACTAAACTCTGCAATTGGCGCAAGTTCTCCGCCTTCTCGGGGTCTGGCAGATGTGCGGGGAAGCGGCCGTCGGGGAAGTCGTTTATAGCCACAACTCTCTTGAAGACTCTCTCTAGTAGTGGCTTAAGCACCACGCCGGCGGCGTTCGCTGGGTCGAACCCCACGGACATGTCTAACTTAAACTCCCCGAGGCGCTCTATGTACCTCCACAGAACGTCTTTTACGTAAATCAAACCGCGTTTCTCTAGAGGCGGCTTCTCCAACATGCGGGCTAGTTGTTGAATTTCGTGACTCTCCAAATCGACACCGCCGCGTTTCATAATCTTCATGCCGTTGTACTCCGGCGGGTTGTGCGACGCCGTGATCATAACGGCCGGTTTGTCTAACGCGTGAGAAGCGAAGTGAGTCACTGGAGTTGTGGATGTGCCTATGAAAATCACGTTGTTGCCAACTAAGAGGCCTCTGGATAGCGCTTCGGCTATTTTAAACGAGTGCGTCCTCACGTCCATCCCCACGATCACCTCTTCGCTCTCGAAAAAGCGAGAGATGGCGTACCCAATCTCCTCCACTAAGTCTTCCGTCAGTTCGGTACCCACCACTCCACGTATGTCGTAAGCTTTGAAGACAGACATGTCTCTATTGACGTACGTATTTATTAAAATTCCGTGAAGCAACTAGGCTTATGTACACTCCACTCTTCAACTCTCGTAAAGTCCTCCAGTATATATCGGCCAACAATTTCGAAATCAGCTCCGGCTCTAATGGCGTCGCCCGGGCTGCCCCCCTGCGTCCCTATCCCCGGCGAAATTATTCTGTATCTACAGCCAAGTTTCCGCCTCGCTCTAGCTATGACGTCGGGTTGGTTGCCGGGCAACACCACGCCTCTCACGTCGTCTAACCGCTCTAACAGAATCTCCCAAACCTCGTCGTACATCGTGCCCACCGTCATTTTCGCCAGTATGTATATATGGGGACCTCTCGGCGTTGAGGGGTATAGAAATCCGTGTACAATCACACAACAAGCGCCGTTTTTTATGAGTTTCTCCACTACTCTGCCAGAAATTGTCGGAATGTCGGCGATCTTCAAGTCCACCAAAACTCTGCCGAAGTTAGAGATCTCGCTCACTACAGAAACTCCACTCTCTAACACCAAATCCCACCCCACTTTAAACCCAGCCACGACCCCTCCCAAAGCTCTGGCTGTCTCTACAGCTCTCGCCAATTCGGTATCTAACGCCACTATGAGTGGAACCACGCCCCACTTTAATTAATATAAAAAACAATTTCTCACATGTGGCGCGGGAGAGACGTAATTTCCGCCCGGGATTTTTCTAGAAAAGAACTCGAAGAACTCTTCGAAGTGGCTAAATACATGGAGAAATACGCCAAGTCTCGCGTGAATTTCCTCAAGGGGAAGATCTTAGCCACGGCGTTTTTCGAACCCTCTACGAGAACACGCATTAGCTTCGAAGTGGCGATGAAGAAACTGGGGGGAGACGTGGTGGGTTTCTGGGGCCCCGAAGGCACTAGCGTGGAGAAGGGGGAGACTTTGGCAGATGCAGTGAGAATGTTAGACGCATATTCCGACATCATTGTAGTGAGACACAAGTACGAGGGCGCTGCAAAACTCGCCGCAGAAGTAGCGGAGAGTCCAGTCATCAACGGAGGCGACGGCGGTTTCAACCACCCCACGCAAGCAATGTTAGACGTGTACACTATCTGGAGAGAGTTCGGCACAGTGGACGGTTTGAGAGTGGGGTTAGTGGGCGACTTGAGACACGCGAGGACAATCAATAGCCTCCTAGAAATCTTCACAAACTTCAACGTGGAGATTAGCTTAGTGTCGCCGGACTTCTTGCGACCTAGGACGGAGACTATAGACTATATCCACTCGAGGGGCGTGAAGTACAGTTTCCACACCAGCCTCGAAGAGGTAATCCACACACTTGACGTTTTGTACGTAGTGAGGATACAGAAAGAGAGGTTTATAGACCCCCTGGAGTACGAGAGAGTTAAGGGTAGTTATAGAGTGACGCAAGAGACGTTGAAAAACGCAAAGAAGAATCTCATCTTGATGCACCCCCTGCCTAGAGTTGACGAGATTGACTACAGAGTTGACTACACGCCACATGCTAGATATTTCAAACAAGCCGCGTTGGGAGTGCCGCTGAGGATGGCACTTATATATCTAATTATTTCCTAGCATGACTCTCGTAGACCAACATCAAGAGGGCGGGAAAAGTTACACAATACGCGAGGCGACTGTCAAAGACCTCCCAGAGGTGATTGCCATAAATCGAGCAGTGCTACCCGAGAATTACCCCACTTGGTTTTTTCTAGAACACTTAGAACGCTACCCAAAGGCGTTTATAGTAGCCGAGATGGGGGGGAAAGTGGTTGGCTACGTGATGTCTCGCGTGGAGTACGGCTGGAGTCACTTCTCTAGAGTCACCCCAGTGAAGAAGGGACACATAGTGTCTGTGGGCGTTCTGCCGGAGGCTAGGCGGTTGGGCATAGCTACAGCCATGATGACTAGAGCCATGGACGCAATGAAGAAGTACTATGGAGCTTCCGAGGTTTATCTAGAAGTACGCGTCTCTAACGCGCCGGCAATATCGCTCTACGAAAAACTAGGCTACAGAGTGGTGGGCAGAGTGGATAGGTACTACAGCGATGGGGAAGATGCATACATAATGGCGCGCCTCCTATAGACACAACAAAAAATAATAATGTAGAACTAAATACATGCGTGTCTCTACTATTAAAGTGGCACTGCGGGGGGTCGACCGCACTGACTTAGACCCACTTCGCTTTAGACACACCGCCAGACTATTCAGTCTGCTAGGGCTCGGCGTGGTGGCTGCCGGGACATCTCTCACGCTGATCGGCGCAATGCCGCTGGGTCCCCTATTCTTGGGGCTGGGGGCTTTCTTGTTCATACTTCCAAAATTCATAGTGTTAACGAGAGCTGGCTCTATACGCGAGCTTTTAACTACCGAAATGGTGTTTCTCACTGCAATTGTGCAAATGGCTTTCGCCACCAACGCTAACATAAGCTTAGTGGTGGAGCGCATGACGCGATATAGAGAGCTACCAGGCGTAAGGACGCTCGCGATCACGGCTTGGAATAACGTGAAGATGTTGGGAATGGAGCCCTTCGACGCAATTAAGAGAGCCGTAGAGAAACTGGCCCCCCAGAAGCTCGTATATAGATTCAACTCTCTCTACACGGCGCTCAGAATTGGCGAAAATATGGTGTCTAAACTATCGCTATACATGGATATGGACATTGTGGAATTCACGTCGTCAATGCATAGGCGGATGGATAGACTCACTTCGTTGATTTCCTCGCTAGTGGTGGGTTTGGCCATGTTGTCGGTAACTGCCGTAATCATCGGGAGGGGGAACCCAGCCATGTTGATAATAATGGGCGGTTTAATGCCCGCAGTGCTTGGGGTAGTTATGTCTCTTTCCGTCAACGTCCCCCTCATGAAGATGGATTTCAAAATCTTGCCGTTAGTCTTCGCGATAGCCGCTGCGGTTTTGTTAATCGTCGTTGGTTTCACTCCAGCATCTACATATGCCCCCATTTTGGCGTTCGGCGTAGCTCTCGCCGGTTGGATAATTACACGCGACAGAGAGAACGTTAAAGCTTTTGAGAGGGGGTTTTCAGACTTTGTCTACACGGTATTTGACGAGTTGAAGAGAGCACCGTCGGTGTATCGAGCAGTGGAAAACGCAATAACTTTTGGAAACTACGGACCTTTTAACAAAAAAGCATTTGCTATATTACAAGCTATGAGAGTGGGTAGCAGTCAGTTGGAAGATGTGGTATTGAGGGGACTACAGCCAGTGATGTCCGTAGTGCTTAGGATGTTGTTTGACATATATCGCTTAGGCACGCTGCCCCGCACTACAATAGATCAGTTACAGAACTTTGTAATGAAGCTGTTTGAATACAAGTCTGAAATTGGGAAAACTTTGAGCATTACCCGTTTTCTAGCGCTGGCCGGAGCTGCAATGGTGGCTTTCGTGAACACTTCCATGATTAAACTTACTGAAGCCATGGCTAAAATCTCCGGCGGTGCACAGTTAGGCGGAGTGGGGGCTGGGTTACTCTATTTATCGCTCGGCATTATGTCCATAGGTTATTACTTCCTCTTTGCGAAAATCAGCTTCTCCACTAGGGGGGGTCTACTCTACTTGGGTTTTCTCTACATAGCGATCTTTTTGGCGTCTATGGCTTCTGGAATATTACTGTAATATGTTGGACTTTACTATAAACACTTGCAGCGGTTCAGTATTGACAGAGTACAAATCAGAAGGTGCCCGCATACAGATATACCAGTCGGAAGATGGTTATTGTTACAACGTGTCGTATGCATTCCCCTATTCAGACAAAGTGGGTGAGTACGTGTACAAAGTTGTGGAGTATCTAACCGCACATCAAATAATAAGACCAAACGTCACTAGAGAAGAGTTAGGTAAACTCGTCGAGATGGCGATGGCCGACGTGGGAGTGCCGAAACAACTACGCGCCGCGGTGAGGTACTACGTCCAGCTGGAGGCGGCTGACTACTCGTACTTAACTCCACTACTCTACGACATAATGTTGGAAAACATAAACATAAACGGCGTCGACGTACCCATATACGTAGACCACAGAGAGTATGGCTACAACATAGAGACTAACATTGTGCCTAAGAATAGAGAGAACTTAATTAAGATAGTTGGCAGAGTGTACGCAGAGTCCGGCCGGCCGCTTAACGAACAATATCCAATTCAAGATACATACATTAAGTTGAGAAACGGTGCGCTTTTGAGATTCGCCACAGCCATGTCTACTAGAGTGGCGAGAAACTCGCCATATGTATCTATACGCGTCCAACCCCCACTCCCCATATCTCCCACTGAGCTCATAAAGAGGCGCACAATCTCGCCGCTAGCCATGGCGTATTTGTGGTATCTCTTTGAACATCACAAATCAATCATGGTAATAGGCGGCACTGGCGCTGGCAAAACTACAGTGTTAAACGCGTTGTTAGTCCTCCTGCCACACAAACGTCTAGCAATCGCTGAGGAGACGCCAGAGATAAGAGTACCCCCCACATATCAAAATGTAATTATGTTGTACACATCGCCGATGTATGACTACATGAAGAATCTGCCGGGGTCTGAATCTGCGATATACCTCATAGACTTAGTTAAATACCTCCTCCGCGCCAGGCCAGACATTGTAGTGATAGGCGAGAGCCGCGGTCGGGAGATACACGAGTTGATCCAGGGCGTGTTGACTGGACACGGGGGCGGCACCACTTTCCACGCCGAGGATATAACCGAAGTCTTCATGCGTCTCATCGGCGAGACTATTGGAGTTTCTGCAGAACACATATCGGCATTTCACGTAGTGACTACAGTAAAGAAATTAGAAATTGGGAGGCGAGTGACGGCGATTACTGAAGTAGTGTGGTTGAGAGTACATCCCTACGTAATACCAACGAAGATGAAGATAAAAGACGAGGAGTATGGATTAATAAACGTCGGTTGGTACGACCCCAAGACAGACGGCGTAGAGGTAGATTTGAAGAAATCTTACTGGCTCCACAAACTCGGCGGTTACGATGAGGTGATTGAAAGAGCGAAATTCCTCACTGTCCTAACGGAGAGGGGAATTTTAGAAGCTGGAAAAGTAGAAGAAGCAGTGAGGAATTACTATAGAGAGCATGCTCTCGTACGTAAAACCTGAACAATTAGTAGAGATTATACAACGCAAAATAGAAATGTTGAAGTCACTACTCGAAATAGACAAAAAACTAGATGTGTTTATAGTGAAAAAAATTAATTTGCTAGAGCAATGCATACGTCAATTGAAAAGACTGGAGCCGGGTGAGTATCAATTAATAGCTTTAGATAAATGTGAAATAGTGCCAATATGGTAGACTTGTTAATAACTGGAGTTTTGGCAACAGTGGCGGCGTTGGGGGGGATTTTCATAAGAGATTTGAAAGCTCTAGTGATTTTCACAATGTTGATATCTACAGTGGCTTTTTTAATATCTATTTTGACAAATATGCCCACCGTAGTTCTAGGCTTGGTGGGGTTACTCACCGCCGCTGTGAAACTAAAACTGAAAATTTCGCCTAGAGAAGCGACAATAAAGACCTACAAATCTCTCAAGAGGTTGCGCGCTTTAGAAGAACTAGTGAAGAAGTTGCCTCAGGAAATTATAGACGTAATCCCCGCGGGCTCTAGGAGAGTTATACACCCCAATCTACTCCAATTAGTTGATTTAGTTGCTAGAGCATACAACAAGGGATATGCAGTAGAAGAACCCGAGTGGTTTATACAACTGCGGCAGTATTTGTCCTACGTCGGCCCCAATTTCTCTCCAGAGAAGACGAAAGTCGTGTCTACATACGAAGTGGTGGATTTAGATGTTTGAAATTTTGGCGAAAGACCTAGCCGGAAGAGTGGGGAGGCTACACACCAAGAGTGGCGTTGTGGAGACTCCAGCGTTGTTTCCAGTTGTAGACGTCCGGAGACAAGATGTGTCTACAGAAGTGTTGGGGAGGTACTTCAAGCAAGTAATCACTAACTCGTACTTCATATACAGACTGGCGGGGAGAGTGGTCAACGTCAAGGAGTTGTTGAAGTGGGGGAGCGTGGTGATGACAGACTCTGGGGCTTACCAGATATTGAAATACGGCACTGTCGATGTGGACCCAGACGAGATACTCCTCTACCAGTGGGAGATAGGTAGCGACATCGGCGTAATTCTCGACTTGCCGTTTGACTACGAAGAGCCGTACCACAGCGCGGTGTTGAAAGTGGAAGAGACTTTGAGGAGAGCTAAGAGAGCGGCTGAGTTACTAGAGAAGTTAGACATGTTAGTCGTGGCTCCCATCCAGGGGGCGTTGTACAGAGACCTCCTCGTCAAATCCACTAGAGAGTTGTCAAAACTCGACTTTCACATATACGCAATCGGCAGCCCCACGACGCTCTTGGAGGAGTACAAACTCGACTTGGTGCTGGAGATGGTGGCCACCGTCAAGTCTAACCTACAGAGAGAGGCTGCCGTCCACCTCTTCGGCGCTGGTCATCCACTAATACTACCCTTCGCGGTTGCTCTCGGCGTGGATTTGTTCGACAGCGCTTCTTACATACTTTACGCCAGAGACGGGCGGATTATGTTGAGAGACCGCACTCTCCACCTAGATGACGTAAAGACTGAGTACCTCCCATGCAGTACGAGGCTTTGTTACATGTCGGTGGAGGAGCTTAGAGAAATGCCTCGAGAAGAGCGAATTCTCCACATCGCCGAGCACAACTTGGCGATTTTAAGAGAGGAACTCCTAGAGATAAAGCAGAGAATTCACGAGGGCACTCTGTGGGAGTATCTAGAGATAAAAGCCAGGGCGCACCCCAGTCTCTACAGATTTCTAAAGAGTCTCCACAAGCGGCGGACTCTACTGGAGGCTTTCGACCCAGAGACGCACCCCACACCCCACGGGTTGTTCTTCTACGGAGACACCGCCAGCTCCAGACCGGAGCCTTGTAGACACTGGGCTAGGATGACTCAACTAGACACCCCCAGGAGGGCGGTGGTGATTAGAGTAGAGACAAAACCCTACACACAGTCTTGGGAATACGGCTACATAAAATCTCTGATGAAGAACGACATCCACGTGTTGTTCTACGACCCCACGTTTGGAATTGTGCCAGAGGAGGTGGCTGAGGTTTATCCACTGTCTCAAAACGAGGGAGAGGGAGAAAGCGAGGAGGCTAGGGCTTTCGCACACCAATGGCTAGAGAGATACGACGAGGTGTATCTCTACGGAGTGGACTTCGCCATCCCCAAAGCCAAGAGGTTGAAGTCTCTCGACGACGTTAGATATATAGCTTAGACTCCTCCCGCTTGCTCTCCTCCAACCGCCTGCGGACTTCTTCAAACTCTCTCTCCAACTCCTCGGCGATCTGCCTCAAATCACTCACGTCTAGAGAGACGCCGAAAATCTTCGAGAAGAAGTCAAGCGCTACGCTCGCCGCGTAGGGATCTGCGGGTCTGTTGACGTCTGCATACGGCAAGATGACTATAGCTGGGAACTCTAACGTTTCGAAAAACGACGTCAACAACGCCAATGGTCCCACTATCTGAAGACCACTCTCCAAAACTTTGGCGCCGCTCGTGGGGAGACCGAGGCGTCTGTAGGCGGAGGTGTACGCCACGCGCAGTAAGTCTTCTCCCCTCTTCAACCTCCCATCGAGACCGCCGAAGAGTGCAGCCGCTCTAAAGTCGTTAGCCACAACCCACTGAGCCAGCGCTCTGGTGTAGTCATACATAACAGCCCCGTGGATGCCGAAGTGATTCACTACCCCCACTACTCTGCCACATGAAAAAATCTCGTTCTGCAGCAAGAGTCTACCGTATTCTATAGACACCACCGGAGGCTCGCCGCGGTATCTCACAACGCCGACTACTTCGCAGTTTTTGGCTAGGTATCTCGTGGCTATGTGACCCACTATCCCTATGCCGGCGAATCCAGTGACGAAAATTTCGTAATTCTCAACGGGCTTGAATACGTGGAATTCGATCTTCATACGTTCTCTAGTTTTTGAAGTACATTAGTTAATTTATTTATCTCATCCACGTTCTCCACGTACGTCAGTTTGCTGCCACATATTGGACAAGTGCCATCTCTATTCATAGCCTCCTCTAGAGTATATCTCATGAAACAAGTGAGACAGATGTAATACGTGCCTTCAGTTAGAGACGCAATTAGTAGAGACAACTTCTCCCGCACTACTCTCGACCTACTTTTTATAGCTTGGTTAATAATTTCGTCGTTCACGTACCAAGTGTACTCAATCCGGTAATCCTCCGTATTTCTCTTCTTCACCCCCACCAAGTTGTACTTCATTAAGTGTTGAAGTATTCTCCTAGTTTCTGCCGTAGAGATGTTTAGGAGTATGGCGATTCTGTCGTCCGTGAGGTCCTCCCCCCTTTCGTGTAGTATCTCCACGATCTTCCTAGCGAGTCTGCCGTATTCAACACTGTCGAACTCCCAAGATACAGACTTCTCCACAATGTGTAGATATACTTCTCTCACTACAGCGTTTATCTACGTCTTTATAAATTTAGTACACTCGCTCTGCTACAAAAACCACGTCGCCAATCCGCAGACCCAACGCGTGTGGGTCCTCCACTCTGCGCACTCTGTAGCCGGGCATTTTCAGAAATAAGACAACTCTCAAAGCGTCGATGCCGAAGCCAGACGCCGCCGACACTGGCACAAACCACGTGAAATACTTCTCCACCACCCCCCTCACTGCCGCCACGCGCCCCAGCCCCATCTTGTCCACTTTATTCACCACGGGGATAACTCTCTCTCTGTGGATACCCACCTCGCCTAACGTTTCTACAGAAGTCTCCACTTTCCTCGCGATCTCCCCAGGGGGGTCAGACCCGTCTATAACCAGAAGCACCATGTCGGCTTCTACGATTTCTTGAAGCGTGGAGTTGAAAGACTCAATCAAGACTGGGGGCAGGTCGTCTATGAAGCCAATGGTGTCTGTCAAAATCGCCTTGACGCCCCACAAATCTATCCCTCTGCTGTAAGTCTCCAAAGTAGCGAAAGGCATGCCGTCAACCAACTTCTTCTCGTTAACTAACCTATTGAACAACGTAGTTTTACCAGCGCTAGTGTATCCCGTGATCACCACCTCAGGGAGCCCCAACTCTCTCCGCCTCTTTATGTGTATCGCTCTGCCCCTCCTCACTTGCTCTAGTTTCTTCTTTATCGTAGAGATTCTCCTCACCACATGGCGGTAGTACGCATCCACTGCGTACTCCCCAGCGCCCATGAAACCCAACTGCTCGCCCATCTTCACTCTCCTCACGTACTCTTTGACTTTGGGCAAGTTGTACCTCAACCGAGCTAGCTCTATCTGTAGTTTAGACTCCACGCTACCGGCTCTCTTTTCAAAAATCTTGAGAATCACTTGAACTCTGTCCAACACCTCTCTCTTAAACAACTTCTCTAAGTTATAGACTTGCAGCGGCGTGAGGCTGTGGTACGCAATAAACACGTCGAAGTCCAACTTCGCCACTTCTCCAGCTCTCCCAGCGCCTAGGTAAAACCTACTGTCCGGCTTCCCAAATTGAGTCACTACCTCCACTACATCGAAACCAGCCACTTGCGCCAGGGAAGTGAACTCCTCCAGTTTGTGAGATAAGTTTAGAGATTTGGGACCTACATACGCCAAGACTGCCCTACTTTTCACTATCTCTAACCTCGGCGATATCTCCAAGCGTCAGCCCCTTGTTCAACCCACCGACGTCTTTCACAACGCCCTCTTCAGAAACCTCAGCCAGAATTTTAACCCCCAGCGCTTTCTCTATCCTCCTCGCCAACGCCAAATCCGGTTGTAACTGCCCAGATTCTATACGTCTAAGTACAGTCTCCTTGACGCCCAACATAGCCGCCAACGCCTCCCTAGAGAGACCCAAATTCTCTCTACCCCTCTTAATTATCAAGTGGAAGTTCTCCACTACTTCCAACTCACGCCGGGGGGGACGTGGATTTTGAACCCGCGGTTTTGGAGATCTCTGCGGCGTAGCGACTCTCTTGCCGAAACTAGCGCCGCAAGTTTTGCAGACGTACAAAACAGCCTTGTCCACCTCCACCACTACGGGGTCGCCCACTATGGAGCGGCCACATATCTCGCAATTCATGACACATATGAATTTATTTAATAAAAATTATCCCGTGAGGGCGTTGTTGAATTTACTGGCGTATCTATACGGCAGAGGCGCCGTGGAGAAGATAACCGGCCGGCTGGAGGTGGAGTACAACAAGTGGGGGCGGATGAAAAATGTTTACATAGATGGAAAGCTGGCGTTCGTCTTGCGAAACAACGACGGCTATTTACTACCAACGGCCCACGGCGCTGTTTACATGACTAGAAGAGTTGTGATCTCTAGCGAAGTGGTGGAGTACATAAGAGGGGGGCGCAACGTCCCGGCGAAGTATGTAATTGACATAACGCCAGAAGCGAGACCCAACGGCGAAGTCGCCGTGGTTAACCCCAGCGGCGAGTTAGTGGCGGTGGGTAGGCTCATCTACAGCGCTAGAGAACTCACACTCGGGAGAGGCTACGCCGTCAAAGTCAGAGCCGTAAGTAGTGGAGAACCTCCTCCAGAGTCTTGAATTCCCCCACAAGCTCGGCCCCACTGTACACTTCCACTTTCTTCACCACACACTGAGTCAACACGTTCTGCGGCGTCACACCTGGAAAAACTCGGAGCCACGACGCCGGCCGGCCCTCCTCATCCAACGCCTTTAGCTCTCTGTCTATGGCTACTTTCCCGCGGCACTTAGCGAAGTGTATGACAAAACGCAAACCGCGGCTTCTAGAGACTTCCACGAGACGTTCAAAAATCTTCAACATGGCGCGGGTTTCTGGGTAGTCTCAATCTACGCATGAAGTAATAAGTGACAGTCCCATCGTTGCTAACCAACGCGAGAACTATCTGCATAGATAAAGTCTCAGACATGTTTATAAAACTAGACAGAGTAGTTATGTCTATCTCTACACCCTCCACCATTGTGTACAACAGGTACTTCTCCCCCTTCTCCACCACGTAGAGTCTGTCCCCAACTCTCTCCAGTATTTTGAACCCCCTCGACTGCAAATCTCTAAAGACTTGCTCTATCAATATGTCGGACATGACGAAGTCAGTCAATGGAAATTTTATATATAGCTCTCAACAGAGGACCATGGCTTCAGACGTGTCAAAATGTTTCGCAACTCTAGGCGCAACTCTACAAGACTCCATCGGAAAACAAGTGTTGGTAAAACTACGCGACAGTCACGAAATTAGGGGAATACTCCGCTCTTTCGACCAACATGTAAACCTACTGCTGGAAGACGCGGAGGAGATCATAGACGGGAATATACACAAGAGGGGAACTCTGATAGTTAGAGGAGAAAACGTATTGTTCATCTCGCCGGTGTCATGAAGGGGACTCCGTCAATGGGGAAACACGGTAGGGGCAAGACGCACATTAGATGCCCCCGCTGCGGTAGACATTCTTACAACGTAACTAAGAAATACTGCGCCTCCTGCGGCTGGGGCCGGAGCAAACGCCTCAGGAGGTACAACTGGAAAAAGATATAAAGCAACGAGCTCTGTTTGGCGGTGGAGAGGGCCTGTCATCGCTGAAATGTGGATGAAAAATCTGGGTTCTGACACTTTAAATATCTAAAACGTTTGTTACACATGGTCAAAGTGTCAATCAAGGGGCAAACTGCCCCCGGCTCGCTCGCAGAGTCCGTCAGACATGTCAAAGTGAAGTTAGTCACCATCTCGGGCAAGGGCGGCGTGGGTAAGTCGCTAGTGACTACTTCAATAGCCGTCGGTTTAGCCATGCGGGGGTACAAAGTGGGAATTCTAGACGGCGACGTGTATGGACCGACTGTGCCCAAGATGTTGGGCCTCACGCAGAGCGTGATGTACGCAGACGAGAAGAGTGGGAAGATAACCCCAGTGACGGGACCCTTGGGCATAGAAGTGGTGTCTATAGACTTCGCGCTGCCAAGCGACGACACTGCAGTCATATGGAGAGCGCCGCTCGTCAATCAAGCTTTGAGAGATTTCATTTCACAAGTGGAGTGGGGCCCCCTCGACGTGTTGATAGTGGACCTCCCCCCAGGCACGGGCGACGCTCCCCTCACCATAGCTCAGAGTCTCCAGGGTGGGTTGGACGGGAGTATAATAGTCACCATCCCCACCGACATCTCCCGCCGGATTGTACTCAAGTCTATAGACTTCTCGAGGAGGTTGAACATACGCGTGGCGGGAGTGGTGGAGAACATGTGTTGCTTCAAGTGTCCAGACAGCGGCACTACGCACTACATCTTCGGTAGGGGTGTCGGGGAGAAGATTGCAGAAGCTGCAGGCGTGCCGTTTTTGGGGGGAATCCCCATAGACCCGGAGTTTTCGCAACATTTAGACGCTGGAAAACTCCACGAGTTTCTACAGAGAGAAAACGAAACTAGCAAATCCATCTTAGCCATAGTGGACAAATTAGTGGAGTTCTACAGAGAGAGACTTACGCAAACCCCGCCGGCGCCGCAGAGGAGAGTCTCGCTCATGAAACTACCGGGGGACGAGGAAGAGAGTTAACTCCTCAGTCTCTCGCCGGCGAAGGCCATGGGCAGTAGTTGACTCAACTTGGCGGTGGTGGCTTTGCCTCTACACGCCATGACTATGGTAGCGTCTTTGTTGAACTCGGCTATTACTTGTCTACAAGCTCCGCAGGGGGGCGTGGGTTCTTCTGTATCTGTGTACACCACCACGGTCTCTACGTCTCTATCACCCTCAGAGACGGCCTTAAATATTGCAACTCTCTCGGCACACATCGTGAGTCCATACGAAGCGTTCTCCACATTCACTCCAGTGTATACGCCAGTTTTTGTCTTCACGACAGCCGCCACTTTGAAATTTGAATACGGCGCATACGCGCGTTTCAACGCCTCTCTCGCTAGAGAAATGAGTTCATCCATATATAGTTATGGCTTATAACAATTGTGGAAGTTAGGAAGCGAATTGTGCAACACGGCGCTTCGATCAGAGACCGCGTGTTAGAGACTCTACCCCACGACTACGAGATGTTAGTGGAACAAGTCAAATCCATCTCTAGAATTTATAGAAATGATGTAGATTTATTAATTAAAAATTTGTCAAATATAAAAAATCTAGATATTTTAGTCATATATACAATTTTATTATCTATTATAAATAAGTACAAAGTTTTAAGCTATGAAGAATTGGCGAAATTGTCTCAACTCTATGGAGAGATAGATTTCTTCTCAGCCTCTAGAGTGCGTAAAGTTTTAGAAAACGCCGGCTTCGGCAGAGAAACCGCCAACGAGATAATTTCCAACGTCTTGAGATCTCTAAACGTAATTACGTCTAGACACAAAACGCTCTATGAGTGGGTTGCGAAACAACGAAAGATGTCTAAGTTCGAAGAGGAGGTTAGGACTTTGATTTTCAGAAACGAGGGGGGAAATAGAGTGGGGAGGGGGGTGAAACTCCTCTTGCGGTTGTATATACACCAGAGCAATATACCGATAGCCGCCCGGATAGCTTACACTAACGAAGTGAAGAAGTACATACCGCATGGCGATATATACACCACTTACGTAACGCTTAGGTCTAACGCCTTCGAGGACGTCAATTCTCTAACTGCCGAGAGACTCAAGGCGAGAGTGGCTAGAAGCGTTTTGGGGGGACTTAGAGAGGGGAAGTACCGCGAGGTGACGGTGAGGTTGGAGAGCGTTAGGGGGTTAATTCGCCACGTGGCTAAAATAAGCGAAGACCCAGTTTTGTACGAACGGGGCGCGTACGACATTGGCGTTAAGTACTGCAGAGACCTCAAATGCAGTCAGTGCCCGATTAGAGACGTTTGTAGACAACACGGCTTTATAAAAGTTAAATAAGTGACGTAAGCCAGAGACGTGTTGTTGAAGGGAAAAGTGTCTATAATAACTGCCGCCAGTAGGGGAATCGGCGCTGGAGTCGCCACAGTTTTTGCAAGAGAGGGGTCGAACTTAGTCATAGCCTCCAGGAGTAGAGAGAGGTTGGAGGCTCTAGCCAAGAAGTTGAACAACGTCACAGTGGTGCCGGTGGAGGCGGATTTGACTAAGAGAGAAGACGTGAGGAGAGTGGTGGAGGAGGCTATCAAAAACTTTGGGCGGGTGGACGTTTTAGTTTACAACACCGGCCCCCCCAAACCCGGCGCCTTCTTGGAGTTAACTGAAGAAGATTGGGACTACGGAGTGAGATTGTTGATGTTGAGCGCAGTGTGGATCACTAGAGACGTCTTGCCCCACATGATAAATAACGGGGGTGGGCGCCTCATATATATAACATCCTCAACGTTGAAGCAACCGATACCCACGCTCACTTTGTCTAACGTAATTAGGATCTCCATAGCTGGGCTCGTGAAGACCTTGGCGTACCAACTGGGCAGGTACAACATTTTGGTAAACGGAATTATGCAGGGTTATGTAGATACTGAGAGAGTTCGAGAGGTGGCTGAAGCCAGAGCGCGGAGAGAAAATCGCGCCGTCGAGGAAGTGTTGAGAGAAATGGCGCTCGAGATACCCCTCGGCAGATTGGCGAGACCCGAGGAGATTGGAGAAATCGCCGCGTTTTTGGCGTCGGATAGATCTAGTTACCTCAGCGGCTCGTTGATATTGGTAGACGGGGGGCGCACATTATGTATATAGCGAGAGAGAGTTGAAAACCTCGTCCACCATTTCTCGAGTGATTTTGAAACCGTACTTTATCTCCAGGAAAGACTTTCGGAACTCCACTACGTCACGCCTCACCGCGGCTGGGTCCTCCCCCCGGACCACTCTAGCTATAAACCTAGCCACTTCTCTCATCTCGCCGGGCCCCATGCCGAATCTAGTCACTTCCTGCGTCCCCAGCCTAACGCCGCTGGGTTTCAACACACTCTTGTCCCAGGGGAGGGCGTTTTTGTTCACCACAATGTTGGCTTCCTCCAGCATCCTCGCCACTCTGTCGCCGCCCCCAAACTTCGACACGTCTAACGCCACTTGGTGCGTCTCGGTGTACCCCAGTCTCTCCGCGAGAGGCGAGAGACCCTCCTCGGCGAGTCCCTCCCCCAGAGCTCGGGCGTTTTTCACAACGGCGGAGGCATATTCAGCGCCGAAGAGTTTCATCTCGGATAGAGTTATGTAAGTAGATACATATCTATGGAGGTGGTAGTTGGAAGTGAATCCGGGGAAGACAGCTCTCTGTATCTCGCTGGAGTCTTCCAAAACACCCGCTATCAACCCGCCCTGGGGACCTGGAAAGGTCTTGTGCGTAGAGGAAGTAATCACGTGAGCACCCTCCCGCAGGGGATTTGGAAACACACCGCCGACTACCAACCCCAACACGTGGGCAGTGTCGTGCAACAAGTAAGACCCCACGGATTTGGCCACTTCCGAGATTTCTCTCACTGGGTGGGGGAAGAGGTAGAGAGAGCCCCCCAAAATTATCAAGTGAGGTTTCCTCTCTTCAATCACTCTCCTCGCCTTGTCCACGTCGACGTTGAAGTTTTCCAAGTCCCATGGGATCTCCACTGCTTTTATGCGGAGAGCTCTCAAACCACCCACGTTATTGTGACTAATGTGCCCACCGTATTTGATCGGAAGCGAGGCAACAACGCCGCTCTCCGGCACTAGAGCGAGGTAAGTGGCTAAGTTAGCCACAGTGCCAGAGATGGGTCTTACGTCAACGAATTTGGCGTCTAGAACTTTAGCAAACTCCCTAACCAGAGCGTCTTCCAAAATGTCTACGTACTTAGTGCCTTGGTAATACCTATTACCCACCACGCCCTCCGCATACCTACCGGCCAAGTCGTTTAAGTAGAAGAGTTCCGCTAGAGGCGACATGACGTTTTCAGAAGCTATCAAGTTTATCGTCTCGCGCCTCCTCCACACGTTGTGGCGGAGGACCACCTCCAACAACTCTCTCTCCATCTCAAGACAAACCCCACGTCTTTATAGATATTTCTGTGTGGGGATACTGCCCATCCTCCTTCTCGAACTTCTTCACCATGTCCCAAATAGTCAACAACGCAACGCCAGCCGCAAAGAGCGCTTCTGCAGTGGGAGATAAGTCTCTAGCCCTAACCTCCACGCTGGCCACCACCACGTCCGCCACATCGATGTCAATCTTGAAATATTGCACATGTGGACACCTGCCGCCAGTCAATTCGCACAACCTCTTCACACTCAACGCCGCCGCTGCTTGCGCTGCGTATATGGGGTGCCCCTTCTCCACAGGACTCTTGACCACTTGGCTGTTCTTCATTTTCAACTCGCCGCGGGCAGCCGCAGCAACGCCGGTCTTTCTCGCCAGCGGGACGTCTCCAAGAACCGCTGGCTTTAGCTCAGTCACCACACCCTTCACCTTAGTCTCCACTCTCAACTTCCTGACTTCAGCAGCCCCCGACGCCACGGCGCCAGCGAGAACTCCAAACAACACATCCATCTCCACGCCGGTTTGCCACTGCGTAACGCCCTCTACCCACAGCCTCCCCCCGCTGCAGCCAGCAGCCGCCGTCAATGGCAATGGGTGTAGAAACGGTAGGTATCTATAGGCATTCACAGCGGCTCTCTGAGCCACCGAGGCGCCGCAGTGCACTGCGTCCAATTCGGCGGACGCCCTGGCGTATCTATAGACATCTGGCTTCCGCGATATGTCTACTATAGACATTTATACTCACTCTGCGTTAACTTCCCCTTTCTCAACATGAGAATTTTTGTAGCTAACTTTTTAGCGCTTTCCACATCCATCTCGCGGGAGAGTTGGGCCACTAGTTCTCTACAATCGTTTGCCTCTACTCGCTCCAAGAGTTTAGCTTTCTTTATCTCGACCTCAGCCCAGCTGTAGTCCACGCGGGGCAGGGGCCACTTATGGCCACAAGATTTGCAGAGAAAATCGCCACTTGGGAGAAGTACTAACTCTCTAGATCCACAAGTGGGGCAAGACATGGTTAAATATCTTCACACTTTAAAATGTCTACCACCACAAGTGAGTCCCCTCTGCTCTATCCAACTCCGCAACCCAAAGCCGTAGACTCTGGGCACTGTGGCTAGTTGAGACACGCGGCTAACCCCCAGTAAAAACATCGCAGTTTTGACTTCTGTAATTATGGACTTTACCTCCTCCTCTAGTCTATTCTCCAACGCCGCTTTCAAGAGAGGTTGCGACATGGTGAAGAAGTCAGCTCCCAAAACCATGGCTTTCACCCCATCTAGTCCACTCCTGACGCCTCCAGAAGCCACTACAAACCCCCCATATACAGACCTCACTTCGCATATAGAGACGGCGGTGGGTATACCCCAATTTCTGAAAGTCTCCGAAAGCCTCTTGTGGATCTCAGAGCCGGATTTAGCAGCGCGAGCGCCCTCGATAGATATGAAAGAAGTCCCGCCGAAGCCCCCCACGTCTATGGCGTCAGCCACAGACGCCAATCGAAGCGCCACTTCTCTAGAAATGCCGCTACCCACTTCTTTGACTATGAGAGGCTTCCCAAGCGCTCTCTTGACCAATCTAATTTTGTCAAGTATATTGCGGAAGTTGGGCTCGCCCTCTGGTTGAATCACCTCCTGCGCGGGGTTTAGATGTATAGCCACCGCATGTGCATTCACCATCTCCACAGCTTCCACAACCCACTCCACTAGCTTTTCCTCCGGCAGAGCTGAGAGTTGTGGCGCCCCCAAATTCGCCACTTTGGGGACCGAGGGGGCGTTCTGTTTAACTACTTCAAACGTCCACTTGACTTCCGGTTTGGTTAGCGCAATTCTCTGAGAGCCGACATACATGGGTATGTTGAACTTCTCCGCCGCTTTTGCAAGCTCGGCGTTGATTCTCCCAGCCAACTCGGTGCCCCCAGTCATGGCCCCAATGCCCAGGGGAGCTGACACTTTGACGCCTAGAAACTCCGCAGAGGTGTCCACTTCCGAGTAATCAATCTCCGGGAGGGCGTTATGTATGAGAAACACTTCCTCAAAAAGCGCCGAGCCAACTTGAGAAAATTGAGACAACGCTAGGTATATGTGGTCGTCTTTCCGCTTGTCTATCACTGTCTCTGCGCTCTAGCTCTCACACAACCGCGGCCAGTACATTTGGAGCCGTAGAAACCCACTTTCTGCCCAGGCGGCGCTGTCTTGGGGACTGGAGTCCCACCCTTCTGGTGCGACCCCCCGCCGTGGGGGTGGGCATATGGCGACATGGCTTTGCCTCTGACAGTGGGGTATTTCCACCCCTTTGTCCTAGCCCGGTGGTACTTCTTGCCAGCTTTCACAAAGGGCTTCTCTACCCTACCCCCACCAGCTACAATACCCACGGTAGCTCTGCCCCTGGAGTCTACCTCCACCACGCGGCCGCTGGGTAGTTTTATGATTGTCTTGCCCGGCTTCTGACCCACCACTAACGCATACGTGCCGCTGGATCTGGCGAACTTCCCCCCGTCCCCCAGCTGCTTCTCTACGTTGAACACCATGGTTCCCTCTGGAATTTTGCCAAGCGGTAGAATGTTGCCATTCTTGACTTCCGCCCCCTCGCCCACTTCGACTGTCTGCCCAACGTACAGCCCCTCCGCGGCGTAGTTGAAGAACTCAACGCCGTTTTCCAACTTAATTCTAGCCACTGGGGCGTTTAGACCCGGTTGGTGTACTATATCCACCACATACCCCACGCCAGACGCCAGTGGGTACCGCACGGGGCCGTCTCTAATCCAACTGGGCGATTTGAATTGCGAACCTCCCCTACCCCTGCGCTGTACGAGAATTCTCTTACCCATCGACCGCTGGAGTAGATTTATTTATAAAATTTTTTGGGATATGTGAAGAAATGCACCTCGACAGATTTGTGAAGAGAGACAGCACTCAGATAAATTTTAAATACGTCTAAAGCCGGGGGGCTATGGGCAGAGTGAGGCCTAAGTACATAAAGTCGCTTGGAGATAAACTCATGGAGATTTACCCAGACAAATTCACAGTGGATTTTCAACATAACAAAACCGCGGTGTCTCAGTTAGCTGAAATCCCCAGCAAATCTGTGAGAAATAGAGTGGCTGGTTACATAACGAGAATGGTAAAGAGAAAGAAGGCACAGGAGAAGGTTGAAACCGCGTAGCCATGCCTCTGGCTAAGGGCGATTACATACTCCTTGAATATACCGTAGTGGCTAAAGACGACGGTAAAGTTGTAGAGACTACGCTAGAGGGCGTGGCTAGAGAGGCTGGGATATACAGACCCGAGGAGATCTACAACCCACGTTTGGTGATTTTAGGCGAGACCCCACTCTGGGAGACTGTGGAGAACGCGCTGCTCTCCATAGACGAGGGGCAGGAGTTCGAAGTGGAAGTGCCGCCAGAGAAAGCGTACGGCGTTAGAGACCCCAACAAAGTGAAGATAGTCTCAATTAGAGAATTCCACCGCCATGGCGTAGTGCCGCGAGTAGACGACGTAGTGGAGTACGAGGGTCAGAGAGCTAGAGTAGTGTCCATATCGGGGGGGCGGGTAGTGCTTGACTTCAACCACCCCCTAGCCGGCAAGACGTTTATAGTTAGGGGGAGAGTGGTGAAGAAGTTGATTACAAATGAAGAAAAAGCAGCGGCGTTGTTGAAGTTGTATTTACCTAAGGTGTCTGAAGAAAAGATAGGCACATCTCTCGAGAGTGGTGTGATTACAGTGACACTCCCGGCAGAGGTGTTGTTGTACGAACGCATAGGCAATGTGTTGCTTCAATACGCTTCAGAAATCTCCAACAAATTCGACGTGAAGAAGATAAAATTTGTCACTGAGGTAGAGCTCAAGATTTAAAAAACAAACTAGCCGCAGATACATGACTACTACTGTGGGGATTGTGGCGAGAGACGGCGTAGTTCTCGCCGCCGACAAACGAGTCACCGCTGGTTATTACATAGCGCACAAGAGGGGGGAGAAACTTTGGAAAATAGACAACCACGTGGCGGCCACAATGTCGGGGGGCGTGGCTGATTTGCAGACTGTTTTGACTCACCTCACGTTAATGGCGAGGAAGTATAGGATTGAACGTGGGAAACCCATACCCATAAGGGCGTTAGTGAACTATGTGTCGCTCCTCTTGTTCTACTCCAGGCCGTACATATACCTAATCCACTCCATCTTCGGCGGCGTCGACGAGGGCGAGGGTGCAGTGTTGTACATGGTAGATTGGCTGGGCACCACCACTAGAGAGAGGTACATCGCCACCGGCAGCGGATCGCCATACGCAAAGGGAGTGTTAGAAGCTGGATATGTGGAAAACATGCCGCTGGAAGACGCCGTGGAGTTAGCTGTGAAAGCCATTAGAGCCGCCATCCGGAACGACCCGGGCTCCGGCGAGGGCATCGACGTAATTTCCATCACTGAGAGAGAGGGATTTAAACGAGTTTTCAGCGTCCAGCAGAAAATTCTATAAATACCCCTTCGGTTTAGTTATGGAAATTGTCGACGTGTCTGTTAGGAAAGTGTTTACGGGCAGGGGAGACGTCACGATTGAAGTGGATGTGTATACAGAGGATGGAGTCTTCAGAGCCGCAGCGCCAGCTGGGGCCTCTAGAGGAGCACACGAAGTGGCTTACTTCCCCGAGGGTGGGATAGACGCAGCAATCGCGGCTTTTGAGAAGTTGGTGGCTCCAGAGATAGTGGGGCTTGACGTCACTGAACCATACGCCATAGACGGCAGATTGGAGGAGATAGACGGCACTCCCCGCTTTGAGCGAATAGGCGGCGCGGTGGCTATAGCCACATCTCTCGCGTCGGCTGAAGCTGGGGCTGCCTCTCTGGGGGTGCCGTTGTTTTCTTTCATAGGAGGTGCCTACGCCCGACGTCTACCGCTGCCACTTGGGAACGTGATTGGTGGGGGTAAACACAGCAGGGGGTTGGGGCCAGACATTCAAGAGTTTTTGACAATTCCGCTGAATCCCCCCGACGTGTTTACGGCGGTGTTGACTAACGTAGAGATACACAAGAGAGTTTTGAAGTACATATTGAAAGTAGACCACGCCTTCACTGGCGGCAAGAACGACGAGGGGGCTTGGACTCCCCGCATTTCGTCACACACGGCTTTGACGATTTTGAGAGAGACAGCCAGAGAAGTGGGTAGAGAACTGGGGGTAGAAGTGGGGCTCGGCGTCGACATGGCGGCGTCTACCATGTGGGACGGCGGGAGATACATCTACAGAAACGAGGGAGTAGAGAGAAAACCACGGGAGCAGTTAGAGTTCGTGACGAAGCTCGTGGAGGAGTTTGACCTCATCTACGTCGAGGACCCCTTCCAAGAGGAGGATTTCCAATCCTTCGCGGAGTTGACTGAGAGGTTTAGAGATAGACTAATCGTGGGGGACGACCTCTTTGTGACAAACCCAGAGAGAATACGCCAGGGGGGCAAACTGAAGGCAGCCACCGGCGTCATCATTAAGCCGGACCAAATCGGCACTCTGCTCAGAGCGAGTCAAGCCGTGGCGGCCGCTAGAGAATGCGGAATGCGCACCGTAGTTTCTCACAGATCTGGAGATACTGAGTACAGAATTCTGCCCCACATAGCAGTGGGTCTCGGGGGCGAGGTCATGAAAGCCGGCATTATGGGCGGGGAGAGGACGGCCAAACTGAACGAATTGATTAGGATAGGCGAATATTTAGGCAAGTGGGGCACATTGGCTAAATTTTAATATCATAGTTATTTTACGTGGTTAAGGTAAAGAGCCGCATTTGGGTGGATAAAGACGGGCAGGAGATCCTCAGCCCCGGCGTTTACAACATACTCAAAGCTATAGAGGAGACTAACTCCATAGCTTCAGCTGCCAAAAAAGTTGGATATTCATATAAATTTGTATGGACATACATAAAGAAGTTGGAGGACGCTCTAGGCGTCCCCCTAGTGGAGTCCAAGAGGGGTGGTAGAGAGAGGGGATCTACCGAACTCACTGAAGTGGGTAAGTTGTTAGTTAAGTACTATGAAGAATTGCAGTCAGAAGTAGAGAAAGTGGTGAAAGTTTGGGAGTCTAGACTCGCCCAGTTGTTGACAGAGACGAAAGTGGAGAGGGGGGAAGAGATCCCATACTACGAGGGTGAGTAAAACTTGAATTTGGGTTCTCTCTGGCGTAGCGCTGCGTTGATTGTGTGTATTACGCCTTCTACATCTCTGTTTTTTATGTGGGGCGCTAGATCTACCGAGGGCTCTGCATATATGCAAGTCTTGAGTTTGCCATCGCTTGTGAGTCTCATAGTCGTGCAGCCACTGCAGAAAGTGGGGTTGTTGTAGTTCTTTATGAGTTCTACAACGACGCCGGCCACTGTATAAATAGGTCTGAGGTGCAACTCCCGCCTGAGGCTGGCTGGCTTGGCTCCAAACTCTTTAATCACTTCCACTATGGACTCAATGGGTTCGTAATATTGACTGAAGGCGTTCAGCCCCAAACCCGTTGGCATGAGTTCTATGAATTGTAGAGAGGCATGTGTTTCGAGAGCTAGATTTATGAATCTCCTCACGGTGTCTCTGTTGGTGTTTATGCCTTTGAGAACCACCACGTTTATCTTGACGTCTATGCCGAGTGTTTTACTCGTGCGCAACCCCTCCACTACTTCTCTATACACTTCTGGAGTGGTGCCAGTTATCTTTGCGTATCTGTCTGGGTCTGGAGTGTGTAGAGATATATTCACTTTTCTAACTCCAGCTTTCCTAAGCGTAGGTAACCACTTGCGCAGTAAATAACCATTTGTAGTTATAGAGACAGAACCACCCCACTTTGAAATACTTTCTGCAATCTTGCCAACATCACTCCTGAGCAGAGGTTCCCCGCCGGTGATTTTGAAATCTGAAATACCCAATTTTGTAAATACGCCGGTGACGAAGTCGTAATCCTCGGCGGTGAGAGTCACGCCCTGACGCCTCTTCTGACCTTCGAAGTGGCAAAATATACAGAAGTAGTTACATTCGTCGTTTATCACATATCTCATTTTTAAAAAAGGTCTGCCGAAGCGGTCAAACACAATGTAAATTCGTTCGTGATATATATGTTTACGTATAATGTACGTATACTTAAAACACTCAGATTATTCCGTGTGGCCAATCACTCTGTTGGCGTTTGGAGTATTTTTGTCAATTGTATTCACGTCGTATAGATTATACGCAGCTCTCCCTTGGGTTGTGACTTCCGCTGTTTTGATGACTATGTCTATGGATGGCATATTTCTAATAAACACGGCGTTGGTAGCTCTAATCCTCCTGAGGGGAGTTTTAGATAGATTCAGGAAGCCGTTAATTGCTCTATTCATCTTGTTGACTCTCGTCAAGATGTTTGTAATGATTGATTACTATCTAGAAGAGAAATTCACGTATATATACTACATCGTCGACGGCGTGTTCACAACTCTCTCGATAGTTCTATATCCATACAACCGAAGAATTCCAGACGTCAAGAGAGCCACGTGGCCCGCTGCGTTGGCGTCTGTCTTCATGACGTCCACAGCTACCCCACTGTCTGTGGTGGCTGGGGTAACGCTCGCGCTGGGTGAACTACCGCATTATGTAATAATTGCAGTAATGGCGGCGAATGGTGTGTATTTATATCTGACAGGCGACGCCTTCTTCTACCTACCACCCACGGCGTTGGTTCTGGCGTATTTCGCTACTTACAGGAGGTTGACGCACACGTCTCAAACGCCGCCCTTGGGTTGGCTGTACTCCTGGCTGGGTGGGAGGTATAAAGTGGTTAAATTGTTGGGCGCCGGGGGTTTTAGCTACGTGTTGGCTGTGAAGCACGGGAGAGAGACATACGCCGCCAAAGTCTTGAGATACAGCGACGACGCGGGTGTCCCCCTGGCTGGCGACGAGAACGTCCTAGCGGCGTTTGGACAAGAGATGAATAGATACCTCGGCATAAAATCGCCTCACGTAGTGAGAGCTTTCGAAGTGTATCTACCGGCCGTCGCCTATAGAGATCTCGCCATGTATATGAAAAACCCACCTTACATCCTCTTGGAGTACATGGACGGCGGCACTTTGAGAGATTTGTTGAGAGTTAGGAAGAAGTTGTCCACGCATGAGGCTTTGGAGATATTCAGACAATTAGCTGTTGGACTTTACGACATACATAAACACCGCGTGGTTCACTTAGACATAAAGCCAGAGAACATATTGTTCAAAAACGGCGTGGCGAAAATTGGCGACATGGGAATAGCTAAAGTAGTGGTGGGTGGTTATGTGCGTAGTAGTTACATGTCGCCGGCTTACGCAGCGCCCGAAGTCAAGAAGGGGCGAGCTACCCTAGCTTCTGACATATATTCACTGGGGTGTGTAATGTATGAAATCCTCACTGGGATAAATCCAAACGTTTTTGTGGAGAGTGGACACGAAATACCGCACCCCTCGGCGTACAACAGAGAAGTGCCGCGGTGGTTGGGCGACTTCTTGTTGAAAATGTTGAGTCTAAACCCGGCGGAGAGACCCACCGCTGGAGATTTAATTACATTTTTTAAAGAGAGTGTATAGTTAGACATGCCGTGGAAGTGTCCCATATGCGGCGCCGAGAACAGAGACGAGGTGGTAGTTTGCAAAGTTTGTAACGCCTACAAACCTGAAGCTACCACAAAGAAACTAACCCGCACGCCGTCTGGAGAGGTAGTGATTGAGATTGTGGAAAGCAACGTCGCCATGTTGGTGGGGAGGAAATTTGTGTATAGAATTAATTCACCCGGCGTAGTGATCACAGTGGGTAGAGCTGTGGAAAACAACATTGTGATTCCAGACGGGACAGTTTCGCGGAGGCACTTGAGGTTGATAGCTACCACAAACGGCGTGGTGGTGGAGGACTTGGGGAGTAGCAACGGGACGTATGTAATCACAGAGAGTGGAGAGCGGCGGATAAAGGCAGAAAGTATAGGCGAAAAGAGTTTAATTCGCGTGGGTAACACTAAAATTAGCGTTGTGGTGAAGTGGGAGTAAAGTATATATAAAGCTGCGAGAGGACTCTCGTGTCTGACGAGAGGTATGAGTATTTAGTGCCTCTAGACAAATACCTATCGGCGGGCGTGAGGTTGGGCACTAGACTATCTAACAAATACCTAGAGGACAGGGGGTTTGTATTCGCCGTGAGACCCGACGGGCTTAGGATATTCGACATAAAGAAGATAGACGAGCGTTTGAAAATCGCCGCCAAGTTCATCTCTAGGTACAACCCAGATAGAGTTTTAGTACACACCACCAGACCGTATGGGTTCAAGCCGGTGCAAATGTTTTGTAAGTACGTGGGCTGCAGAGCTCTGACCGGCAGGTTTATACCTGGCACTTTGACAAATCCAAACCTCAACCACTATCAAGAGGTAGATTTGTTGTTCGTAGTGGACCCCAAGCTAGACGCGCAAGCAGTGTCGGAGGCGGCTAGAGTGGGGATTCCAGTGGTGGCTCTAGTGGACACAGACACTCCACATCAATACATAGATTTCATGATACCATGCAACAACAAGGGTAGGAAAAGTCTCGCTTTGATCTTCTGGATATTGGCGAGGCAAGTCCTCAGAGAGAGAGGCGAGTTGAAGCTAGACCAAGACCTCCCCACGCCGGTGGAGGATTTTGAAACGCGGTTAGTCTAATGCGAGTCAGAAAGCCGGCGGTAGCTGGGTATTTTTACCCGTCAGACAGAGAAGAGTTGCTACAGCAGATTGAATGGGCGATTAGACATGAGCTGGGGCCCAAAGTGCCGCAGCTACCGAAACTTGGC
This sequence comes from uncultured Thermoproteales archaeon, assembly GCA_938027595.1. GTDB lineage: Archaea > Thermoproteota > Thermoprotei > Thermoproteales > Thermoproteaceae > Pyrobaculum. Next base: position 8,186 of record CALJAK010000010.1, on the reverse strand, counting down.
GCCGACGCTCTCGGGGGCGTGGCGCCGCACGCGGGTTACATCTACTCGGGGCCAGTGGCGGCTTGGCTTTACTCAGCTCTAGCTGGATACGGCAAGCCAGACGTAGTGGTGGTAGTGGGGCCCAATCACTATGGCGTCGGCGCTCCGGTGGCTGTGGCGAAGTCCGGCGTTTGGGAAACGCCGCTGGGTCGGGTTGAGGTAGATCAGCGGTTGGCTTCTAGACTTGGCGTTGAGGAAGACCCCCACGCCTTCTCTAGAGAGCACTCTATAGAAGTTCAGCTGCCCCTCATCCAGTACTACTTCGGCGACGTCACTTTCGTCCCCATCGCCATGTGGAGGCAGACTCCCTCTGCGGCTAGAGAGTTGGGTAAAGCTCTGGCGAGAGTGGTGAGAGAAGACGGCAGGAAGATATACATAGTGGCTAGCAGCGATTTTAACCACTACGAACCGCACGACGTCACTATGAAAAAAGACGATATGGCTATAGGTAGAATTCTAGAGTTGGACGAGGGGGGTCTCTTCGAAGTGGCGTCGAAATTCAACATATCCATGTGTGGCGTGGGGCCCGTGGCCACACTCATAACCGCAGCCAGAGAGTTGGGGTATGGAGAGGTGTCTCTCTTGAGACACGCCACCTCTGGCGACACAAGTGGTTACATGGACGAGACTGTGGGTTACGCCAGTTTGCTCTTCTACCGCTAGAGAGCTCTCACTCTCTCACCCACCTTAGGGATTAGAGTAGTTATCTTGTACCTAAGCTCTATGGAGGTGGCTAGACTCACTAACTTAGAGGGCTCCCCGTGGATTAACACAATTTTTCTCGGTTTTGGCTCTAGATGCTCCACGTAGCGCATGAGCTCTCTCCTATCGCTATGTCCCGAGAAGCCGGGTATAGACACCACGTCCATTTTGACACCCATCTTCACTTCGCCAGCTGTGAGACTCCTCACCACGAACTCCCGCTCGCCGTTGAGAATCCTCCTGCCCAACGTGCCGTCTGCTTGGTAAGAGACAAAAATCAATTTGTTCCTCTCGTCGTGCGCCAATTGGGCGAAGTAATCCAAGACGGGCCCCCCGTTCAACATGCCGTGGGGAGCAATTATGACGGCGGGTTCGTCGCTCTGAGTTATCTTAGCCACTTGGTTAATCCTATCCTCAATCCTCCTCGCTCTGTCCACAATCACCACACTGCCCGAGGTAGTGAAGGGATTCACGCCGTTGTATATCTCCTCAGCCACCTCCAGATTTAGATAGTGGGGGTACGTCAAATAGGCGTTGAGAGTTTCCACAATCATGCCATCTACGTAAATGGGCACTCTCGGCACGAGTCCCCCCTCCATCATTTTGTTGAGTACATAGAGTATCTCCTGCCCCCTGCCGGTGCTGAAAGCAGGGATCAACACTTTGCCCCCCTTAGACACAGCCTCAGTCACGTGTCTCGCCAGAGCTCCCTCCGCCTCCACTCTGGGGGGTTGCAAATCGTCTCTACCGCCGTAAGTGGACTCCATGATGAGCATTTCAAGCCGTTTGAATTTACTCACGGCGCGGTTCAGAAGTCTAGTCTTGCCGTATTTAAAGTCGCCAGTGTAGAGTATGTTGTACCTCCCGTTGCCTATGTGTAAATGCGCCATGGCGGAGCCTATCTCATGCCCCGCGTTGTAGAAAGTCAATTTGACATCTGGCGAAATGTCGGTAACCTCCTCGTAATCTAGAGTGATGGCGTGATACACCGCCGCCTCCACCTCCGCTTTGGAGAAACTAGCCACAGCCCCCTCCCGCTCTTTGAGCTCCACGTAGTCCGAGAGGAGGATGTACATTTGGTACTTAGTGGGGTCAGTCATGTACACCGGCCCCCGGTAGCCGTATTTGTACAACATGGGGATACACCCCACGTGGTCCATGTGGGCGTGAGTCAAAACCACCGCGTCTAACTTGTCTAAATCCAATTGGTCGAGGAGGGGGAAATCCTCGTCGTTCTGGCCGGGTTTGAGACCGCAGTCTAGCAAGATGCGGCTTTCGGTTGTGTTTACAAGCAGAGCGCTCCTCCCCACCTCCATGGCGCCCCCCAGAAAAGTGACGAACACAGCGCCCTCTCTCACCACCGGCTCTTGGTGTATTTGCCTAGCTAAAGTCTCCATTAACCACTTGCGTTGGTTGTACGCCTCGTGAAATATCTGCCTCACTGCATTTATCTCATGCGACGGCAGCCCGCTGTTAGACACTCCACTCTCTATGGCTGCCCTCCAGCCAGTCTTTAGAAAAATCTCCCTAGCCATAGATTTCAACTCCCGCTCTCTGGCGGGCTTGGCGAGATATATGTAAACATCGCCGCTTTCCTCAAAACGGATTTCACTCACGTCACTCACAATTTCTCTAATAACTCGCTTAGCCGCCTCCACGCTGAGTCTGCTGGCTGGGTCTACTCTCAACACTACCCGCTTCTTCAAAGCTCTAGCCACCTCGCCCACTGCCTCTAGCGCTTCCTCTACTGGCTTCTTTATGTAAATACAGAGGTTGGGCCCCTCGAAAGACACCCGACTGACGTCAATGGGGAACATAGACTTCACTCTATTTTCAATTTCAGAATAAGACACAACACCCCGTAGACAGAGATATAAATACTTAAACGCCAACTTCGCCATGCGTATATACAACACCGCCACTAGGCAAGTGGAGGAATTCTCCACCTACCTCCCCAAACTCGCCAGGGGTTACGTATGCGGCGTCACTCCCTACGACCACATACACGTGGGACACGGCAGAGTGTACGTAGTGTTCGACATATTCCGGCGGTACTTGGAGTTGTTGGGTTACCAAGTCAAGCTAGTGATAAACTTCACCGACGTAGATGACAAAATCATCGCCAGAGCTAGAGAAGAGTTTGGACAAGAGGCGCAGAAGCGGTGGAGAGAAGTGCCAGAGAGATACATAACTGAGTTTTTCCAACTCTCGACACAACTCTACCTAAAGCCAGCCCACAGCTACCCAAGAGTCACAGACCACGTGGAGGAGATGACCACTTGGATCTCTACGCTGGTGGAGAGGGGCTACGCCTACGCAGCGCCAGACGGCTCCATATACTTCCAAGTGGGGAAAGTGCCCAACTACGGACTCTTATCTAGGCAGAAGATAGAAGAGCTGATGGCGGGCGCCCGAGTGGAGCCGGAACCCGGCAAGAAAAACCCCCTAGACTTCGCTCTCTGGAAGAGTTGGACTCCGGGAGAGCCCTGGTGGAATTCGCCCTGGTGCCCCGGCAGACCGGGGTGGCATTTGGAATGCGTCGTCATGTCTACCAAATACTTGGGGGCTCCCTTCGATTTCCACGGCGGGGGGGCAGACCTCATATTTCCACATCACGAAAACGAAGTGGCAATCGCCAAGGCTTACTTGGGGCTGGACAACTTCGCCAGGTACTGGATGCACGTGGGGTATCTCACAGTGAGGGGAGAGAAAATGTCCAAATCGCTGGGCAACGTAATCACTCTCAGAGAGGCGTTGGCGAAATACGGCGGAGAGACGTTGAGAATGACTTACGCCCTCAGTCATTACAGAAAACCCATGGAGTTTAGCCAAGAAGCGCTGGAGCAAGCTGGCGAGATGGTGAAGACTATATACACAGCTTACGACGAGCTCAGCCAAGCGGTCGTGGACGCGGGCGAGAGAGATTTAGAAGAAGTTGGGGTAGAGAAATACGTAGAGGCGTTTCACAACGCTATGGAAGACGACCTCTCTACGCAAGAGGCAGCGCAACAGTTGTACAACGCAGCTAAGTACATAATCTCCACTGTCTTGCACAAAATAGAGAAGATATCTAGAGAGAGAGCGTTGGTCATATTAAAGCAGTACGTGGAGATGGCTGACGTACTCGGCGTGTTAGAGAGGCGGGAGATACCCAAACAATTGAAAGAAGCCATAGAAACCATGGTGGAAGTCAGGTCTAAACTACGGCAAGAGAGACAGTACCAATTGGCGGATTTCATTAGAGAAAAATTGAAAACGATAGGGGTAGAACTCCACGATTTCGGTCCAAAGACTTATTACACTACAAGACGACAAGTTATATAAACGAGTTAACTGTAACGCATGAAGAAACTCCTATACTTCACAACTGCTGTTGTGTTAGTAGCTATATACATCGCTCTGACTATAACCACGCAGCCAACCGCCAGTGGGACCACGCCGACGACTCCGACAGCGCCGACGACTACTCCTCAAACCACGCCCGTTGTTACAACCACTACTACGCCCACTCCCACGCCCCCCGGGCCGCAGATTACGCCCCAACCGCCGGCTGCCCCCCCTACCGACGCCCCGCCGACGTATACAGAAACGCCGCGGGCTGAGTTCTACGTGGAGTTGAGGGCGGTAGACATGTTAAACACGACGAGACTCCCGACGTTGTTGAATTACTCCGTTTACGTAAAAAACAGGGGGAACGCCGCTGGCGAAGCGATTGTAGAGGGAGAAGTCTATAGACTAGAGCCGGGGCGGGAGGTGGTGATAAACCGTAGTGTTGTGGTGAGAAACAGCGGCGTGGTTAAATTATCTATCTTCGTAAATGGACGTGAATACACAAAAGAAGTGAGAGTGTATTACTTCGTCCCCATCTTTGTAGCTAAGGCAGTGGAGATAAACGTCTCTAAACTACCCACAGACGTCATTGTAGAGATCGAGGTGGAGAACGTGGGTAATTACACAGGCGTTATAAACGGCGTGGAGATACCGCCCGGCAGAGCAGTTAAGATAAACAAGACTGTACACATCGAAGCCGCCGGTAGATACCAAATTGACTTGGGCGCAGTCTCAGCGCCGTTGTTAGTGTTTTACCACACGCCTAATTTACAATGGCGCGTTGGCGGAGTTAGAGAAATAGAGGCACTGCCGGGCGAGGAGGCGAAAGCGTGGCTCTGGGTGAAAAACACGGGCAACGCCTCTGCGCTTTTGACAATCGACGGTAGAGAAATCGCGTTGAAACCAGGCGATGAGGTAAACGTAACTAAAAGCGCGAAGATCGACAAATCCGGCGTTTACGTAATAGAGTTTAAACTCGGAGGCAGCGTAAACGCTACGGTTAGACACACAGTAAACGTCAAGATAATCAGCTACATAGTGGAGTTAGTGGTGTGGAGCCCCCGGCTGTCTAGAGATTGGCCGGGGGCTGGGGAAGCCGCCACTGTATATATCCACTCCAACGAGAGAGCCGTGGAGGTGGCGTGGGGTTACTTAATTAGCACAAACGCCACTAAGAGATCTGTTTCCGTGGTGGTGACGGAGCCAGACGGCGTAGTCGAACACCGAATAGAACCCGGGGCAGTTGTGGGGAAGAACTTCACAATATCGACACAAGCGCCTGGAAGCGTAACGCTGTGGATTGAAGTAAACGGCAGTAAATACGGCTTAGAGATCGTCACTAGGCTAGTGCCCCCGCGGATAACCATCAGAGACGTCTCTAAGATAGATTTCGATGACCAGAGGCCTGAGCGGTTGACCGTCAAATGCGGCGGGTTTGACCTTCCCCTTGATTTACTGCGGATAAGCGGCACTTTGACGTATGAGCAAGGGCGCAGGTCGGCCGAGGGCACCATAGAGTTGAAAGCATTTGGTAACACGTACGTCGGGAGGTTCAGCGGGTACGCTGGGAGCAGCGGCGGGCGTTTCCACATGGAGATGGCCGGCCACCAAATGTCAATAGAGACAGACGCACAAGGCAACCCCACTCGCGTTTTGATAGACGGCAGCCCGCGCAATTGCGAAGTGCCTCGCTCTCTGATACCCCGCCTCTTATTCGGCGAGAAACCCACCGCGTCTGATGAAGACGTGGAGTCTTACGTCGATCGGCTCTTCAGAGACTACTTTGCCAAAAGCATCAGCGATTACCCGCAGTCAGTCCTCTGGAATGGGGAATATGTAGAAGTGCGAGACAGACGCGGCCGCAGCTTTAAAGTACGCATAGGCGAGAGGCTGGAGATCTCCGGCGCTTTGACAGCCACTATTTACTTCAGCTGAATTTCTTTAACAAGAGAAGCAGAGAGAACAAAACGAAAATTCCGGCGTACCACTCTGTTTTCGCCAACGCCGTAGCTAACGCCACCGCCCCCTCCGCGTTTCCAGAAGTTAAGCCTAGAGCGATTACCCACCGCCCCAAGATAGACGCGGGCGTCTTTCTCTCGTACATTTCCAAGATTACATCTACTGTGTCCCAATTGCCGGAAGCCACAGCTTTGTACAAAAGGTATGTGAAATACGGCTTGGCTCCCTCTGGGAGTGTTTCGTTGAGCCTAACGGCGGTTAGATATTTGTCTCGCGGCACGACATATCCCAAAATCGTGGAGCTGTTCGAAACGCCCATGTACTCCACCACTGCGCTGTAGTTCGCTATCCCCAGTCTGTCGAACTCGCCTATTATCACCGCCGGTAGTTTCAAACTGCCCAGCCTCCCGTAGGCTCGCAAATCGCTTACGGCGAAGACGGGGAGTCCGTTCAGCCTGCCCAATTCGCCCACTGCGAATTCTACAACTAGAGGAACCCACGTCACGTTCACGACGGCGCGGCTGGAGTTTGTGTAAGCCGTAATCGTGGCGTTACAATTGCCGTTGGCTTTTATGCGAATAGTGGAGTTTATGGAGACCAACGGGGGGACGCCCTCTACGCAGGGAGACGCTTCCAACACAACCGACACGTTGCGCGGCGGGTATACACGACCGCTTACGTTGAGAAACACCGCGCTGCCCACCGGCGCGAGACTCGCGGCTTCCAGACGCAAATCCACCACGTACCACTCGACTCTAGTAGTGACGTTGTAGGGACCCACTTCGATAACCACATCGTGAGTCCCCACGTGCGGAGGTATTTCCAACAGAGCTCTGTAGGAGCTGACCCCGGGCGTTAGGGGAGCTCTGCCGCCCAGCGACGAGACTACATCTACATCTAAATACAGTTCCCTCGGCGTATTCACCTCCACCGCCAACTTCGCCGGGACTCCATACTCAACCACAACCGGACGCGTGGATATGTTCACTCTCGGTCTCTCTATGACAAATTTGCCAAAGCCGTAGTCCAACGTGACCACTCCGCCGACGGGAGTCAGGACGTGCTCAAACTTATCCACGCCGGTTACGTCACGCCCCAGTACGTTGTACACATACCCCCCAGCGTCTATAGACACTTCCACCACCGCACTCTCCCCCTCTCTGGTTATATCCCATTTGAGCAACTTCACTTCAACGCGCGGCGGAGGTATCTCTATAGATATATCGCCTAGAGATGTGCGGATTTTCAAAACGCCATCGTTGGCTAGCGCTTGCAGCCTCACGGCTGCGGAGCCGCATCCGCCGCCGGTTTCCACTTCTACTTTTCTGTTTTCTACAGTAATTATGTACCTGCCGCCGATGGCGCTACACACCGACAACCTCACCTCGGCCTCTACTTGCGTTGGAGTTACGTAGATTTTCCCAACGTCGATCGACACCTTCGGCGGGTCTAAACGCAGTGTTGCCGCAGTATAACCGCCGTATTTCAACTCAATAGACGTCGGCAGTTCCCCCACTGGGTAATCTCTAGCCTCCGTGCCGAAATACGCTGTTAAAACTCCGCGTTTTTCGCCAAAGTCGTAAGTCAATCTGTACCTAACTCCATAGACCGGCACTTCTACGCGCGTGTCGCCGCAAATCACCTCCACGCTCCCGGCGGAGAAATTGAGATAGTAAATGCGCTGCGCTTCTCTGGGCGCGACAAACTCGCCGATGTTTGTCACTCTACAAGCTACATCCACTGGGTTTGGGTTGTTGACGTATATAACCAACGTCCCCCTCCCCCCCTCGCCTAAGTACAACACAGACGGCTCCGTCTTAACCTCCACGCTGGAGAAGTTCAAATCGAGCCGACCCCCGTCGTAATACAAAACGTAGCGCTTGAGGGGGCCGGGTATTTCGTACTCCCCCACGCCGTTTTGGAACTGCACCTTCGTGCCGTTGATTTTCAACACGCCGTTGAATCTCTGCCCCCTCTCTATCGCGAATAGTTCAAGTCTTATCTTTCCACCGTCGTAAAAACCACCGGTCACTTTCAAAACGGCGTAGGAGGCGTAGCGGATGGAGATTTTTACATCCATTGCAGAATTACGTGGGTTTACTAGGGCTAGGTGAATTGTGCCGTTGTCTACATAAAACGACTCCCCCAACGCTACG
>CALJAK010000009.1 GCA_938027595.1 uncultured Thermoproteales archaeon | reverse complement strand
CATCAGCGCGTTTGATTGTGAAAAGACATCTGAGCGAGTACTTTGTCGTGTTGGGAGGTGTGACTATCTCAAAGTGCGCGCTGGAGCGAGCCATGGAGGAATTGCGATATGTAGTCACGTTGTTCGCATGGAATGGCAGGTTCTGTGGCAGGAGTGACCCGATTGTGGAATACGTATGTGGTAAGTACGTACATTGCTGCCGCCGCACTTTACGCGCTCTAATCTCTATAACATTCCCAAACGCAATAGTGCACAGGGGCAAAAGCCACAGGAAAGTGTCTTATTCAATCAAACTTAACTCACTAGCTAACACTAGCCACGTGACCCCCACAACGCTTAGGAAATTGTTGTGCCCGCGGTGATGCCGCGGCGGTCTAAATACTTATGGTTGGTGAGGGAGGTGGAAAGTAATTTATGTGAGTATATGAGTATACACCACATATCGCAGAGGTTCAATGTGCCACGTGATAGTGTTTATTACGTCCTTAGGACGTATCTGAAAGACAGTTTCGTGTTGGTTGGTAACACGATTATTTCGAAATGCGCGCTGGAGCGAGCTAGGGAGGAGCTACAATGTGTAGTCAAAAGACTGGCGGGGCGCGGCGGATTCCTCGGGAAAACTGACAGAATTCTCGAGTACGTATGCCGTAGGGAAACAACCTGGAGAGCTTTACTACACGAGCTTATGCTTATTACGTTTCCCAACGCTACAACATTTAGAAATAAAACATACACAGTATTTTACATACCAATCCAACACGAATGTAGACGCTATAACGTCTACACCTTGAGAAAGTTGTTGTGCCATAGCCAGATTTAGTTATGTCCATACGTCTTAGACACGTGGACACAAATCAAATCCAAACTCAAACCACCACCGTACCAATCTCGTGCTCTGAACTGCCGCCGGTGTTGAACCTAGCTGAGCTGCGGCGTTCAAGAAAGTTGACTCGGGGCATGATTGAGGAATTGACGTGGCGGTGCAGATATGTGAGACTCACTGCGGGGGCTAACAAACTAATCGCAGTGTATGTCCACCGCGATATACTGCGTAATTTGTTGTATTCAACACGCTGCGTTCTGTGCTCGCAGCGCATCAACTCCAACACATTCAGCATGACGCCGCCGGACTTTCTGAAATTGATTGACGTTAGCTACAGTGACATGCGTGCACGCCTAGCACACGTGACTCTACATATCCTCAGCGTCTACAGCACATACAACAACCGCCAGAGGCGGTTTTTCTTTTCACGCGAGATTTGTAACATGCCGTGCGATGAACCGCTTGATGTTTTCAAGTATTTGAGAAACATATACAGTAAGCTATGAAAGTCGACGACTTAATTTGTCCACGCAAAGACAGAATATTCGCTGCCCTGGGATGCCTCGAGATGTTCAATAGTGTATAATCTTATTTATCCATCTTAGACAGATAGACATGAATAAGAGGTACATCATAAACAATGCAGTAATCCCTAACCCCGGTACGTATACGTATCAACGCATTCCGGTGTGGCAGGCGCGTCACTGGGTCATGACAGAGTGGGGATTTGAGAGTGCAATCGGGCATAAAGCCACCGCCAAATTGCTATCACAGATACTCGGAGTAGAAATTCCAGCAAACAGAATTACAATCTATATGGAGGTGGGAGATGAAGCCCTAGTAGCCAGGCTGAAGACACGCAATCCACAGCTTGGGGAGGTTAAGGAATTTAGCCCAGAAGACCTCGAGTTTGGGGTCCTACGGAGAATTGGCTAGACTAAAAACTCCCCCCAAACCTCCTGCCTCTTTCCATTTTCTATTTTTAGAAATATTTTGATGGGTTTGGGAGATAGGGGGGACATACATTTGGGGCATGTACCTCCCCACGCGTTTATTACGTTTTTAATGGTTTTAGGACGTCTGGAGGCGTAGAATTTAAACCCACAGGAGTCACACCTTACTGTGAACATGTCTCTCTCTGTCTCTGTATTTTAATCCTTTGTGCCGCCGTGTGGTGGAATGTATTAACGTACTGTGATAGCGGTGTACGCCGTTGTATGCAAATACATGAAAGTTAAAGTTTGTAAAGCGTAATATGGGACTGAAAGTAATCTATGTCAAGGATACCCCACGGCGTGGGGGGTCAAAAACTCGAGTCCCCCCACCTCCTCGATTACTTTCAATTTTGAAAACGTATGTATTGATTTGGCTATTTGCCAAACAGATTGTAATGTTTAACAATTCACTTTTCTACGTTTGTCTCCGCCGATGTGTATTGGTATATTAGTTTCAGTGAGGTGGTCATGTACATAGATACATGAAATTGGTAACGGCGCGCTTTGGATATGTATGTAAGTACACGACGTAGGTATTTCAATACGTATGGACGTTAGTACATAACGCTATGTATTGTAATACATTGTACGGCGTATGTAACTCTCATATCACAGTATGTATATACATAACGTTTAAATATACGCATACACATTAACGCATGAAGGTACTAACAACCACGATTAAGAAAACAACAATCGAGGCGTTGGGGGAGAAACGCAGCGAGCGCTTGAATGAGATATTGCGTAAGTACGTCCATGATATAGAAAGAAAGGTAGAGAAAGAAAAGAAAGTTAAAGTCACACTCACGCTTGAGGATGACGTGTATAGCGCGCTCCAGAGCTTGAGTGAAAAGTATGGAATACCCATCTCGATGTTGATTGAGCTCGCAGTTGAGGAAATTCAGAAAGATGGATGTGTAGATGTAGAGGCGAAATTCTACCGCGAGCTGAGGCACGCCATTGGTGAGGGACGGCTATTGCAATTCTATCCGCCGTTCAAACAGATTGATGTAGTCATGGCTAAGAGTTTCATAAAACTCGGCGCCACGCTACGCCTTCAGACTAAAGCGTTTTCTCCCGCCGAGCTCGAGGAATTGAGGAAACGCGGCGTCATAGAGTATGGTTTCATTGACGCAGACACAATTGTCTTTGTACCCGGGGTCAATTTTGATATGGATAGATTATGATATTCCTAGATTTAGACTGTAAGAACGTAGTCCAAAGCGCAGTTGACGTGGTGTTGATAAACAAATCTAACTTTGGAAAGGTGCTAGAGGATAGTTTAGTGGTTACGCTTAATGATTTACTCGAGGCTACTGAGGATGCGCATGTTGTTGAGTATATACACGATTGTCCTGACGACTTTTTCAAACGCGCTAGCGATGTAGTGCGTGATGTGATTGGGAATGGATTTGTGCGTCTTGACGACACGCCGTATGAACATCCAGTGTGGCGCGTTAAGAGCCCCCAGTTTGTGAACAAACTTGTCAAACTGCGTGGTCTCATTACGCGCGCTACTGACTATCTAGCAAAGCCGTTGTTGTGGTTCTATCGCTGTACTCAATGTCAACATGTCACAATGGCTACGGACGTGATAAAGAACGTTAGGTGCGATAAGTGCGGTGGTAGGATGGCTATAGAGCACAAGCCGGAGCACACCGTGGCTTACAGGATGTACGTACTTCATGACATATATGATGAACGCCGTGATTCCGTAGAATTGCACCTTTTTGGCGAGAATGTAAAGACAGTAGATGTGGGAGACGTCGTGGACGTAGTGGGTATAGTGCGCGAGAGGCGTATCGAGGTTCGCAAACAAATGTACGTCAAATACTACGTTCTCGGCGTATATGCTAAAAGGCAGGATGCGCACTTTGAGCGTATCGACGACGACGTAATTAATTACATAGTAAATAACAACTCCGTAGAATACATACCCAAAGCCATAGCCCCCGGCATACATGGGCTTGATATCGTGAAGAAAGCGATAGCGCTGCAGATGCTTAGCACTAACACAAGCGATACGCCGCATAGACGCGATAGGATTCACATATTGCTATTGGGAGACCCCGCCGTGGCTAAGACGCAGTTGTTAAACGCAGTCGTGAACATCATGCCACGTTCATTCTACACCGTGAGCCACGGCAGCTCGAGTGCCGGTTTGGGAGGTGCCGTTATACGCGATGAACTCTCCGGCGAATTCGTGGTTGACCCAGGCGTCATGGTGGTAGCTGACGGCAGTATTGTAGCCATCGACGAATTTGACAAAGTGAAAGAGATACCGGTGTTACTCGAGGCGATGGAAAGGGGGACTGTGACTATCACTAAGGCAGGCAAAGCTCAGTTCAACGCGCGCACTGCCGTCCTCGCCGCGGCGAATCCCATTGGTGGACGTTACAAACCAAACCGCTCTCTCTTTGAGAACTTCAGCATCCCACTGCCTTTGTACTCACGGTTTGACCTTATCTTTGTCCTTAGGGATGAGGTGGATGAGGGGCAAGACCGCGCCGTGGCTAGAGCGGTGGTTCAGAAGCACACCTCCCAGAACAATTCTAGTAACTATAGTATAATTAGAAAGTATATACTCCATGCGCGCTCTACTCAAGTCACAATAGACAACGACGTAATGAACTACGCCATCGAGTTCTACGTTCAGCTTAGGAAACAAAACAACTACGTGACCGCGCGGCAGTTAGAAACAATTCTACGCCTGGCTAAGGCACATGCAAAACTGAGGTTAGCTGACTCCGTCGTGAGGGAGGATGTAGACGCCGCCATTGCGTTGTTCACGAGAGCACTACAATCGCAGGGGTTCACGCTTGAGTCATTTGACGCTACGTTGTTTGAGTCCGGCGTCAGAAGCGAGTTGAGTGAGCTCGCTACCGAGGTGTATAATTTCATTAAGACGCACATTATTGTGCGAGAAAATGACATCTATCAGCGGTTTGACAATGTGCCGCAGGAGGACGTCAAAGCCGTGTTATCGGCTCTTATGCAGAGCGGCAGAGTGTATGAGCCGCGCCCCGGAATGCTCAAAGCGTTGTAAAGTTTGAAATGTCTATCTATACAAGACATATGGATGGAAAAAATGTTGGTGATACATTTCTCACGACGTACAAATGCCACCGCTGCGGTCGTGAGATGGAGCTTATTGAGGATGCTAAATCTGTATTCTTTGGCTGTGGACGTTGTTTGCAATACATAACAACAACAACGCGCCGCGCACGTGAGTTTATGATGCATCACGGCTTTCCCGCGTTATTACACAAGCTCTACATGGCATACCTTACCGAATTCCGCGAGTAAACTTTAATACGTCCATGCATCTAAGATGTGTGGATGTGTTAGAGGCGCAAAGAGAACAAATATACAACGCGATTGGTAGAGTGCGCTTATTGTTGGCACACCTAGACATAGCCGCCATGCATATATCTGAAATAGCTCCCGTTGAAAGCCCCCACGGAGATGTGTATGAAGAATTAAGAGTGTATTACTTGAATAAGGCAATTGAACAACTCCGTGACGTGGCGGAGAAATTGAAACATAAAATAGTAGAGATTAATAATTACGTCTGTATCGCAGATAGTGTAGCGGAGTTAAGGAATTTGCACGACGCGCTGAGGGAGTGTAAATCTCTCTAACTTTTTCCCCCCACCTCCCTTTCTCCGGGGAGGCCGTTATTTACTATTTACTATTAGACACCTCCGGGGATGAAAGTTTTTATACCGCAGATTTGGGCATGATTTATATTTCCATGTTATATATTGTACATGAGACCCCAGTACCACCACTTAATTGACGGCGAATATTACTTATCACCACGCGAGCTCGCACTTAAAGAGGAAAGGAAAGAGCCCGAGAAAGTAGTTGTTGTTGAGGTAGTTGAGGGGGTTCATTATCCCACTGTAGAAGAAAAAGAGAGAGAGGAGGATGCGGTTAGGCGTCCCTCCGATTATCACCTCGACGAGAGGGACAGGGATTACTATGAGAGTATTAAGAAAGATTCGGAAAAAACAACCACTCGCACAGCGGAGAGAGTGGCGGAGATGGAGAGGGAGAGTGGCATGCTTGACTACGCCACTTACACTACTACCACCACCGTGGCTACTACAACTACTCGCACAGCGCCAGCTACAGCTGCCGTGGTGCCGGAGTTCACGACCCCGACGGCGAGGCGTATTGCCGAGGCGGAGATGGAGAGCGGTATGCTTGACTATCCCGCCGCCACGACCGCTACTGCGGTGGTTACTACTGCCACCACGGCAGCTCCCACAACTACTACTGCCACTGCCGCAGCTACCACTACCGAGACTAGCCGTCCCGTGGATTACCACGCGCCATTGACAAAGTGGGAGTTTGAGCGCTATACCTCCCCCACGCCGGACAGGCCGCCAGACTACTACATGCCACTCACAAGAGAACAATTCCAAAAAGACCTGGAGAGAAAGGGAGAGTTTGACTGGCGTAGATACATAAAGAGCTCGCTCGAGCGCGGCGAGATATACATTCCGGTGTACCGCACCGAATCGAGCGATTTGCCCCCAGTCCTCCGCGGCATTGCCGTGGGGTTGTTAGGCAATGTTGAATATTTGTCTCCGTTTGGCGGCAAAAGTGGCGAGCAGGTGGGTTACTATAGAATCAAGCTAGACCCCGTTGGTTTGCTACATCAAATTGTGACTACGCCAGGCCGTGTCGCGTGGGATTACTTTACGCAGGGCAGGATACACGTAGGCATTCCAGTGCTCGGCGAATATGTTGAACTAAAACCGAGAGAGTATTACTCGAGGGTTTGGACTCCCTCAGAAGCCATAGTTAGCGCTGTGACTGGGCACGAGGGTCCAAAGCCACGTGACTGGAAGGATTGGTTAGACACGGCAATCGCCACTGGGCTCGAGGTGGTGGGCTTCTGGAAACCCGCCGCTCAGTTAGGCGTCAAGGGAGCGCACAAAGTAGCAAAAGCGCTCGGGAAAGCTGAACAACCCGTCGTGACATCGCTCAGAGTAACCGCGGAGCCCAGCGATGTGGTGATTCTGGCTGAACGCAAGAAAGCGAAAGTGCCAGACCAATTCCACGTGATTGGCGAATATGGCGAGGGGGGGCTTAAGGCGTTAGGCATTTTCAAGCACGGCGAGTTAAAGGGCATCGTGGCAAAGGGACTCCGCGAGGGGGCATACACGGCGGAGGTAACTGGGCAGTTAGTTAATCCACTACTATACCGCCTGGAAAAGGCGCTTGAAAAAATACCGTCACCAATCCGCATTGAGCGTGAGGCTAAGCCTGACCTCTACGCCAGGCTCCCCATAGGACACGTGGCGGAGGCATCTCCGCCGCTGGAGATGTGGGAGGTACCTCCAGGCTACCGGAAACTATTCATGTACGGCGGCTTTGGTGAGGGCATTACGCCAATGGATGTCTTCAGAGAGCCCAGACCCGGCGAGATGAAAATCAAATTCTATAGGGAGGTAGCAGGCGTCACGGAGGGGGGTACTCCGTATAGGGTCAGAAGTGAGATTGGTACTTTCAGAGAGGTGCCGGAGGAGTGGTTGAGGGCTACGGAGCCGGGAATGAGGGAGGTGAAAGTCAAGTGGGTTGATAGGATAATCACGGCG
>CALJAK010000008.1 GCA_938027595.1 uncultured Thermoproteales archaeon | reverse complement strand
GAGCGGGGTAGGCCAGCCTGGTAGGCCGCGGGGCTCATAACCCCGAGGTCCCCGGTTCAAATCCGGGCCCCGCTACCATATAATTCATTGTTGTAAGGGAGTCTAGGTATCAACGCCATAGTTACAGCCATATAGTTGAGGTCAAACCTAGTCACTCTCCCCCGCGTCAAAACGCCCACAAGACCCTGACGGTAGCCTACCGCCGGCGTTTTTAACACTTTTTCAGCTACATCGCCGAGTTCAACGCCGTTTAACACTTTCTCTAAAAACATGGGGGGTATTTGAAAACCGGCCCCAATTCCCAGAGTGACGACTCCACTCTTGTCTACTATTGCTGCGATTGTTACGTCGAGGTGTTTCGACTCCACTTCCACAACTCCAGCCTCAATCCCCACTCCATGGTCGCCCCACTGTGTCGCATGTTTAGCTCGCGACATGGCGCCGGAGACTACGGCAGTTAGCCCCACGGGCTGACGCGGTATAACGCTCGGCTTATCTACAGTTATCACTTTGGCAGGTATGCCGAAAGTCATATACGCCGTTTCCACAGCTCTGACCTTATTGGGATTTCGAGAGGCCACTGCTACGTACATCAGCCGCCGGCGGTTTTGGGCTTTACTTCCCCAATTGCAAGCGTAAGCACTTTCGCCGCTTTCTCCACGTCTGTAATAGATATGTGCTCATCTTCTGTATGGGCGTATTTGGGGTCTCCGGGACCGAAAGCGACGATGTCTCTAGTCAACTCAACCAATAGATTAAAGTCGGCAGTTCCCCACTTCCTACTCAACTTCGGCTCGATGCCTAATTTGAGCAACGCCCGCGTCAAAGCTCTAGCTGCCGAATTCGTGGGGGACACCTCCACGGGGTTTATGCAAGACCTCACTTGCGCTTCTCGTGGCAGCGCTTTGATTAAATCTTCACAACTCCTACTGGGGGGGATTCTTACGTCTAGCACCATGACGCATTTCGTAGGTATTTTGTTCGGCACATCGCCGCATTGGACTACAGTAGGCGTGACGGTAAACGCGTCGTATTGCTCTCTGTGGTCTAGAACCTTCTTCACTTGTTGATATATGGCGTATATGTGTTCCACTACGTTTCCATATATGGGAGAACTGGCGTGACCACCGCGGGTGTCTAACTCTATGTACACCTTAGCGCCGCCGCGGTAGGCGTAAGCCACGTGTAAATTAGTAGGCTCCCCGACGTATATGTGCGTAGGCCTCGGCGGACCCCCCCTCAACAACGCCTCAGTGCCTACGCTGTCGTCTTCTTCAGCCGTCACGAGGGCTAGTACTAAAGTGCCCGCGGGTTTTGCTTCAAGAAACGCCTTTAAATACGCCGCTAAAGGCCCCTTGTCGTCTACAGCCCCCCGGCCCCACAAAACGTCGCCTTCTCGCTTCACTGGCAGGGGGCCCGGCACTGTGTCCATGTGAGCGTGTAACCACACTACCGGCGCGCCGGACCCCCTCACGGCGATTACGTTACCAACGTCGTCTATCCAAACGTCCGGCGTTCGCTCTCTCAAATATCTATACAACCACCGAGCCAACTCCCCCTCGCCATGTGGGGGGCTGTATATGGACAGGAGACTCTCCAAAAGCTGCCCCACCTCCACGTGAGACAAATGGAGAGAGTTAATAAACGTGTCCACGCAACCACGTGGCGATGAGAGAAAGCGCCACGCAGAGAAGCGTCCACGCACGACGCAGGCGAGTTGCATAGCGCCGCGGCGCGTAACGCGCAAATCACGCTGGCGCTTGAGTTAGAGGGGGAGAAATACGTGCCCCGGCGACGTGGTTACCGCCGGGGTTCCGCGCGAAGCGAAAGCGGTGACGGCGGTGGGCACGTTCCCCCGCCGAGGGCAGAGCTCACCGCGGCAAGTGGAGGATTTCCCCCCCGCGGTATATCTCAAAAAGGGGAAGGCGCCCCTTGACCAACGACTCAGCTAGTTGTAGTCTCAACTCAAAGACGTTTGTGGTAGCCACGTCGTTTGTCTTAACAATGACGTCTCCCCGCCTTATGCCGAACTCCTCCGCCGGCGAGTCTGGATACACTTCAACCACCAGGAGTCCCCTCTCTGGGAGGTGGTGTAGAGAGGCTAGAGCTCTATTCAAAGCCACTACGTAAACTCCGAGAGTTGGCTTGACGTACCGCCCGTACTTCTTCACCATCTCGGCCATTATCTTCACGAAATCTATAGGCACAGCGAAGCCAATGCCCTGAGCCCCGGCGACTATGGAAGAGTTAACCCCCACCGCCTCTCTCCTGGCGTTTACAAGAGGCCCGCCAGAATTACCCGGATTAATCGCCGCATCTGTCTGAATCAAAAACTCGAAAGTTCTACCACCTATCTGGAGAGTCCTCCCCACGGCGCTCACAATGCCGAAGGTGGCTGTGGGTTTGTCCAGAAGCGCCAGTGGATAGCCGAGAGCCACCACTGGAGCCCCCACCTTCAGCTTGAGGACGGTGCCCAAAGCCAACGGCCGGGCGTCTAACTCGGACTGGAGTAGCGCGAGGTCTTGGTCTGGGTCTACTGCGACTACTTGACCCCCAGCGGCCTCCCCCTCGGGCGTCACTAGCGCCACTTCTCCGGCGGTTTCAACCACGTGATGCGCCGTGGCGAAGAAGCCGTCCCCTATGTAAAACGCAGACCCAACGCCGGGGTTGTACAAGTCGAGCTGCCTAGTCAAAACCCCCACTACAGACGGCGCTACGTTTTCTACCAGAGAGCTAAAGTCTAACATGACGTATGTAGTCTAGAAAACCTAACACGCTAAACCTCAAGTAAAACTCTAGATACAACCCACCCAACTCCAACACTTTAGCCACATTTTCGTCACTACGTCGGAGTTTTTCAAGCCCCTCCTCCACGGTCTCCACTTCACGCAAGACGTCGACCCAAGTCTCCACTTGCCGCAGGTGGATGTCTAGCAACTCCACGTCTCTAGTGCAGCTGTAGTGGGGGAAACACAACTGGGATATGTCTAGCTTCTTCACTTTTTCTAGTGAAGCCATGTAGAGGTCTAGCTTGAACACGGGCGGCGTCGTTGGAATTATGGCTTTCAACTCCGGGAGGTAAACGCCGGCGCCGTCTCCCACGAATAGAATTTTTTCATCTCTATGGAGATACATAACGTGGTGTGGGGCGTGGCCTGGGGTATATATAGCCTCTATCGCTTGGAAAAGCTTCATGCCGTCTGACACGGGGCGCACGTCGCTAGCTGGCGGCGGTTGGCCAAACTTGTCGGCAAATATGCCCAAGACTGCTCTACTGGCTTGGAAAAGAGCCGTGGGGTCCTCTAGATGCTTCACATATCTCTCGTGGGCGTAGACTCTGTTGTAGAAACCCGCAGAGCCACAGTGGTCTAGGTGTAAGTGGGTACACAACACGGCGTCTACATCGAGAGGTGTGTGTAGAGAGGCGGGGCCCGGATCCACCGCCACTTTAACTCCAGCCACTTCAAACACGTATGTAGAAGTCAGCGGCACACCCTCGAGATGTCTATACACAACTTCCATGACTCATATTTAGAAGGTTAAAATGAGTTATGCTTGTAGGTATTGTTCCACAATGTCGTATCCATAGATAGATTTGAATAATTCTCTACCTTGGGGAGTCATCTGCGTGGGGTCCCATGGTTTTTCGAAATCTATCTCTACCTCCACGTCTTCTACATGTATGGCTGATTGAACTGCGTACCCCACTTCTTGCGCCACTACGCCAGCTACTGGGCAACCCACCGCCGTGAGAGTCATAACTACCTTAGCCACGCCGTTTTCCAAAATGACTTTCCTCACTAACCCCAAGTCGTACACATTTATGGGGATCTCTGGGTCATAAACTTGCCTCAGAGTCTCCACAACCTTCTTTACAATCTCTGGAGGTAAGTTAGTCTCAAACGCTACATCCATGTCTCCAACCCCGTTTTTTCTTTAAATATTTAAAAGAGAGACGTGGCGAATGTATGCAAGTGATTGACCTCAGTGGACAACAGTGTCCAGAGCCTCTGAAGAACGTAGCTACAATCCTCGCCGGGGCTCCCGACGGTGCGGTTTTCAAAATTGTGACAGATGACTACATTTGTTACATGATGCTCAGACGCTTGATGGCGCTGAACGACGTCAAGATACTGGAGTCCGAAGAGAGCGCCACCTACGCGCTAGTGGTGCAGAAATGAAGTTCTACAGAGCTCTCCACCCACGCCCCACGGTGGTGATTGTCACAAAGTGTCCAGGGGGTAGGGTAAATCTCATGCCGGCTTCTTGGAACACGCCAGTGTCTGAAGAGCCGCCCACGATCGCAGTGGCTATAGACAGAGATAGCTACACTTACCAATGTCTAAAACACTTCAGCCAAGCCACTGTGAACGTGCCCCCCATAGAGGCTGTGGATTTGGTCTATAAACTGGGCAGCGTCAGCGGGCGGGAGGTGGACAAAGCGTCGACGTTTGGCGTGAGGCTACAACCCTCAGAGAGAGTGGAAGTGCCCCAGTTGGCAGACGCCCTGGCTGTGTATGAAGTTGAAGTGTTTAGAGAAGTGGAAGTGGGCGAAGTGTCGTTGTTTATATTCCGAGTTCTAACTCTCAAACTAGCCCCCGGCGTTGCGGACCAGTGGGGTTTCGATTTTAGAAAAGTAAACATACCTCTACATGGAGCCGGTCGGGCTTTCTACAGAGTAGATCCAAAGGCGATTTGGGCGAAGAAATAAACCACGCCGCGAGCTCTTACCAACGATTCTTCACCCAGAGAAGGATTTGCAGAAACAACACCAACATGGGCAGCTCTATTGCGGGCCCGATGGCCACCACCATGGCCACTAACGGATTTGTGGGAAACGCCGAGATTGCTATGGCGAGCGACGCTTCGGAGTTTTTGGCAGTAGTAGTGAAAGACAGTAGAGCCACGTCGCTGTATGGCAGTTTGAACAACCGCCCCAGCGCGAGGCTGAGGGCGAATGTGGAGAAGAAGTAGACGAGCGCAGGCGGTATGACTAGAGCCAACAGCGACGGGTTCTCCAACAAGCGGCCCCCCTGCGAGGCGAACATCGCTATAATCACTAGCGACACGGCGGCGAACCTCAAGGCAGACAACTGGGGTTTGACAGATTTTTGGAAATAATCAACTCCCCTAACTCTCACTATGAGTCTTCTAGTGACCCAACCCAACGCGAAGGGGAGGACTAAATACATGCCGACGCTAGTTAAGATTTGTAGAAGATCGACGGAAATAACACTACCGGCGAAGACGTATAGATAAATCGGCATCAGTGCAATTTGCAAACTGACGTTCCAACCTAACAAACTCACCCCGAGGGGGACGTTACCCCCGGCTAAGTTAGTAAACGCCAGGTACCATCCGATGCAGGGTGGGATTAGGTAGAGAAGGAGCCCCACCCATACGTCTGGATAATTCGCCAGGAAGACGTACCCCAGAAACCACACGTAGGGCGGGATTAGCGCAAAGTTTAGAAATATCGCCAACAGGAGGGGCTTCACGTTTTTGAATGCGTTTATCACTTCTCTCACCTCCGTGCTTATGAACACGCTGTATATAACTACAAAAACCCCCACGGAAACGACCCACGCCATGGGTTGACTAACCCACGGGAGTTGTTGAGCTATTAACAAACCGACAAATATCGAAAGTATCAACGCCGCTGGTTGGATTTTGTCCAACGGCGCTAACACTACGTCTTAATCAACGCTCTATATAATTCTTCTAACTGCGTAACTGACTAAATCTATTGTAATTACCAACGCCAGCGTGGCAATTACAAACGTCATTACTGCTGAGTAGTTCAACAGACTCAAGTAGTGAGCTATGTAATACCCAACGCCGCCGGCTCCCACGAGCCCTAGAATTGTGGCAGTTCTCACGTTGTACTCCAACATGAACAAAATTTGAGTAACTATATGCCTCTTGGCGTGTGTATACAACGCAAACGCCAGCGGCAAACCGCTGAGACCCATCACTTTCAGCGAGTTGTAAAGCTCTCTGTCAACTGCTTCCAACGTCTCGTAGAAAAACTTAATCAAGTATATGGAGGTGTATATAACTAACGCGAGAGCGCCAGCTCTAGGGCCGGGTCCCGCAAGTATTACGAAAAATATCGCCCACACTACAGCCGGCACAGACCTCACGAAATTCGCTAACGTTCTAAACGCCGCTGCCGCCGCGGGGGGCATAATCAAGGGGCTCGCCAACGGCGCTAGTAAATAAGCCAGTAGAACTCCGCCGGAGACTCCGAAAAGCGATATGACGAGAGTTTCGTAAACTGCAAACAATGCGTCGTTCATAACCCCCCACTCTATTCTCAACTCTGACAAAAACAACGCAGCGTTTGTCCCCAGCTTGGTCCACAACAGCGGATTTGCGACATCTAACAAATAAGAGAAGATTAATAGAGTTATAAACGTCGACAGTAGAATTCTCATTATTTCAAAACCCCGTTCTCTAACACATATATCTTGTCGAAATACTTAAAAGCCAACTCTCTGTCGTGCATCACTGCGATGATTGTAATCCCCTTGGACTTAAGGCTGATTAACATGTCCACTATCGCCTCGGCTGTGTCGAAGTCCAGACTGGAAACCGGCTCGTCCGCCAACAAGACGTCTGCTCTTTGGAAAATCGCTCTGGCTATGGCGACTCTCTGCTTCTCGCCGCCGCTGAGTTTTTCCACTTTCGTCTTCGCTTTGTCTCCCAAACCGACAGCTTTGAGAACTCCCAGTGCTTCTTCCACATCGCTGCGGCTCCACAGACTCGTTATGAACCTCAACGGTTTGTTGGGAGCTCTAGCCAGTAGCACGTTGTATAAAGCCGTTTCGCTCTCTATCAACGCCAAATTTTGCGGTATATAAGCAATCCTTCTTCTGATGTGTTTAACACAACCAAAAGACATAGGACATCCGAACACCTCCACATAGCCCCCAGTCGGTTTCAACAGTCCGGAAATTATCTTAAGCAAAGTGGTTTTCCCAGCGCCACTTCTGCCCATTATGGCCACAGCTTCTCCGTAGTCAACTAGGAGATTCACGTCGCGCAATAACAATCCATTGCCGTAGTTAAACGACACGTTTCTCAAAAAAACAGGATGTTGGAGTTGGAACTTCATTTGAGGTATTTCTCCCTCAGTCCAGTTTCCTCCAGCGCTTTCATCAAAAGCCCTAGGTGTTCCTCTGCGGTCCTTTCTTCAAACCGTACGAAAATTCCAGACACAAACTTCCTCATTAAGTCACGCCTGTCGTTTAGCTCCAACAACGCTGACTTTATCTTATCTCTGAATTCCCTAGGTATCTTCTTAGAGACGAGCACTACGTGAGAGGGTATGGGGCCTTGGCTCTCGAGAACTCTACTGCCGTTCATAGCCTCCCAGTATAACTTAGCCGGCACGTCCCCCGCCATGATTGTCACATCTACATGTCCCTTCTTTAGAGCTTCCCAACACTGTGCGTAACCACCGCCGAATACCACTTCGCCGAAGAACTGCTTTGGGTCAACCGGCGGTTTCAAATAGCCGAGTTGCACCATTCTGTACATTGGAAATATGTATCCAGAGGTGGAGAGCTCGCTGGGGAAACAAACTCTCTTCCCCTTTAACTCTGTTAATTTTCCATAGGGCGAGTCTTTAAGCACAATCCAATGCGAATAATAGTAGGGAGCTTCAGTCAGTCTATCGCTCAGTATGACTTCTCTCACTTCTACCAACAGTAGCTCCACGTCGGCGAGGCTAAGCGCTAAAGAAGCGGGCAGAGCGCCCACCCCGAGCGCAACTTGCGCGTGACCGAACCGCAGAGCTTCGACAATAGCCGCTACGTTAAGCGGAAAATACAACTCCACATCTACTCCAAGCCTCGACTCTAGAAACTCCTCCAACTCTTTAGCTTCTCTCTCTACTCTATCTCTAGGTATTGGGTTAACTACGATAGTCAATTTGTCTATCTTCGCTGCGGACCCGCTGTCTCTCGCTTGGGCTTCCTCCCCCCTCCCCGTCTCCGCGCTGAATTTCCCCCCACTTGACCAAAGTAGATATACAATTGCCAAAATCGCCACTGTTGTTATCGCTATGGTGTATTTCTTTCGGGATTTAGATCCCCCTCCCACAGTATCTGAATATTATCTATTTATAAGCGTTAACATTGTTAATACTTTCAAGTAGAAACAAGTTCTAACTAGATAAACAATTGAACAGAAATTAGAAGAAACTCTAACTTTCGCGGCAGAGTTGTTAACACAAAACGACGTGCGGGGGGTGGGATTTGAACCCACGCAGGCCTACGCCACAGGGACCTGAACCCTGCCCCTTTGACCTAGCTCGGGCACCCCCGCCACTATCGACACAGTACTAAATTTATGAATTTTTCTCTATCCAAACAATGTCCAACTTTAGCAAACTCTTCGTGAGTCAAGTGGAAAAGCCTCCCAGACGTTAGGCGGCGACAAACTGAGTAGCTCCAGTGTGTTCTCAAGTTTAGAAGTGTCTAGCGGCGTGGGCTATTTCTATCGCTTGTCTAGTCTCTCTGGGGTTGTGTGTTCTTATGGCATGTGCGCCGTGTAGTACAGCTATTGTCTCCGCAGCTAGCGACGCGGGTAACACTTCTTCTGGGTTTTTGACATTTACAATTTTACGGAGGAAAGACTTCCTGGAGACTCCCACTAGAATTGGTTTATTCAAAGTCTTCAACATTTCCAACTTAGCGAGTATGTACATGTCCCACTTCCACCACGGCCACTTCTCGTGGCCGTGTCTATATTCTCCTTTGACTACATACGGCTCGTCGCTGGGTGGGAGCGTGGGGAAGCCTACGCCTGGGTCTATGATGATTTTGTGCGGCTCTACGCCGCAGTTTTCGAAATGTTGTACAGATTCCCTAAGCGCATTTATCACTCTCTCAATCGGCGTGCCTTGTGTGGGTTGTCTCTCTCTAGCTACTAATATGACTGACGCATCGTATTCTCTAACTACTTTACACATTTCTGGATATAACTTCCCACCAGTCACGTCGTTTACAGCCGCCGCGCCTGTTTTGAGGGCATATTCAGCCACATGCGGTCGGTAAGTGTCTACAGATATGGGTCTCTCGAGGTTTTTCACTAACTCCGGCAGAACTGCGGCTAGTCTCTCCAACTCTTTCTCTGGCGATATCCAACTGTCTATATAAGGCGCAGTGGACATGGCGCCGACGTCTACAACATCAGCGTATTTCTCTAAGTCGAGTGCTTTATCCAAGGCGTTGTCTACAGCTACTGACCCCTTGTAGAAAGACTCGGGGGAGAGATTCAACACAGCAACCACGCGGGGTGGGTAGCCATCGCCAATTTTTATATCGGCAATGTGACTAATCATGGCGAATTGTTTACACTTAAATATATGGTTAAATCTATATATGCAGAGAGTTGTACGTAGTAAAGTATTCATCTTCGAGGGGGAGCCGCCTGAGGGCGCTGCGGTGCTTGAAAACTGGGGCGTCTTGACGAAACGTGACAAAATTTCCATATTCACAATAGAGAGCGGCGAGATTAGAGTAAAGAAGATAAGAGAAGACATCACCAGCGTAGTTAGACGTATATATATAAAACCCGCCTGCGGTTGTCTACTAACGCTAGAAGAAATTCGAGATTTTGAAAATGAGACAGTGACTTACCTCGTTGTAGACAAGAAACTCTGCCCCAGCCACCAGACTTAAATGTAGACTTCTGTACATGGTTGTGAAGAGCTACGTGGAGACTTACGGTTGTTGGTTAGCTAAGGCAGACGCCGAGGTGTTGAGACAACGACTCGGCATGGAGACCGCCGCCGACGTGAGAGAAGCTGACGTAGTTTTGATCTACACATGTGCAGTGAGAGAAGATGGAGAAGTGCGCCAACTAGCGCGAATTAAACAATTAGCCGCCGCGGGCAAGCCCCTCATTGTGGCTGGCTGCCTAGCCAAGCTAAGGCCATACACCATCAAGTCCATAGCGCCGGAGGCGGCGTTGGTTTACCCAGAGCAAGTGGAGGGCGGCGCCGAGAGAGAGATGAAGAGACTACCGGAGTACGTGGGGGGTGTGGTCTTCACAATACCACTCCAAGTTGGATGTCTAGGCAATTGCACCTTCTGCGCCACTAAATACACCAGGGGGGGCGCCGGTTATGTGAAGAGCGCAAGTCCAGACGACGTGTTGAAACACGTCAAAAAAGCCGTAGAGCGTGGGGCCAGAGAGATATACCTCACTGGCCAAGACGTAATTACCTACGGCTTCGACATGAAGTGGAACAACGGGTGGACACTACCCAGTTTGTTAGAACGACTCTTGAGAGAAGTAGAGGGAGAGTACAGAGTGAGAATCGGCATGTCCGAGCCTTGGGTTTTCGAAAAATTTGCAGATCAAATCGTAGACATTGTGAAAAACGACCACAGAGTCTACCGCTTTTTCCACTTGCCAGTCCAATCGGGCAGCGATAAGATACTGAGAGCTATGGGGCGGCGGTATACGGCAGACGAGTATAAGTCTCTAGTGTTTAAAATAAGACGGACTGTGGGACACAACGCCTTCATCGCCACAGACATAATCGTGGGGTTCCCCGGCGAGAGAGAAGAAGATTTCCAAGCTACACTAGAGTTAGTAGAAGAGTTACAATTTGACAAAGTACATGTAGCTCGCTTCAGTCCAAGACCTTTCACAGAAGCCGCAGTGGCGAACAACCAAGTTCCAGACGCCGAGAAGAAGAAGCGGAGTAAAATACTGTCTCAACTAGCGTTGAGAATTGCACACCTCCGCAACGGCGTTAGAGTGGGCGAGAGAGACGTAGTGTTACTCACGGAGGTAGACCACGGACTTGTAGTGGGGAGAGCTAGCGATTATAGACAGGTGGTGGTGAGTAGGGGAGAGAGGCCGCTGGGGGAGTTTCTGAAAGTGAGGCTAGTGGGAGCCAGCCCCGTGTATCTATACGGCGCTATAGAATAACTTGTTCCCAGGGGTATTTAGCTGTGGATTTCTTCGCCCGAATTTCTTCCAAGCGGCGTAGTAACTCTCTAGCTTCTTCTTCACTGATTTTCCTAAAGAGTGGTTTCACATCGCCCAGAGGAGCGCCGGGCGTCGGCGGTCGCTGCGCTTCTTCCCAAGTGAGTTGCGTTGTTTGACCCATGGCGCTCCACAGTTTTTCTACAACTCGCGGCGTTATTGGAGCTAGACCAGCTGCTAACAACTTCAACGATCTATAAGCGTAGTGCAACACTGCGTTGGCTTCTTCTACGTTTCTCTTGTACAAATCCCACGGCGCGCGTGCGTTGAGATATCTATTGCCTTCTCTGGCAATTTCCACAACGGCATGTAGCGCGTTTTTCAACTCTATAGCGTCGTAGTATCTCTCGGCGTCTTTGAACAATTTGTAGACTCTACTCCAGAAATCTATCTCCAACTCCGTGGGGGAACCCTCGGGGGGGACCCCGCCTACGTGTCTCTTCGCCAGTGTGAGTACCCTATTGACGTAATTCCCCACGTCGTCGTTCATCACTTTGTTTATTATCTCCAAAGCCGCCGTCCACGTGAAATTTGCGTCTCTGTTCTCCGGCCGGATGTAAATCAATACAAACCGCCAATAGTCTGGGGGGAGGAGTTGTAGAGCTTCGTCTATCCAAATACCCCACCGTCTACTCTTGGAGAACTTATCGCCTTCATACATGAGGAATTCTGTAGAGGCAGTTGTAGTAGGCATAGTGTAACCGCCTGCAGCTATGAGCAAAGCCGGCAGAATCACTACGTGGAAAGGCACGTTGTCTTTGCCTACGAAAAACACAATACGCGTATCTTGTTCCGTCCAGTACTTCTTCCAGCCTTCTGAATCGCCACGAGATGTAGTCAATTCGATCACTGCAGAGATGTAGCCCAACACAGCTTCGAACCAAACGTATATCGTTTTGTCCTCCGCGCCGGGGAAAGGAGCGGGTATACCCCATTTGTTATCTCTTGTGACCGCCCGCGGTTTCAACCCCTCTCTCAACATGGCCAGCGACATTTCTCTCGCCGCGGGGGGGAGGTGGGGGTTCTTCTCTACGTATTCTCTCACTTTGTCCTCGAGTTTTTTCAAATCTAGATACCAATGTCGTGTGAGTCTCCAAATGGGAGCGCCGTTGCATATTGCACATTTAGGCTCTACCAACTGCCGCGGGTCTAACAAACGGCCACAATTTTCGCATTGATCCCCCCTAGCTCTTTCGTATCCACAGTGGGGGCATTTGCCCACGACGAATCTGTCCGGTAGGTATATTCCGTCATTTGGACAATAGGGGATTTCTTCTTCTTTGTGGAATATGTAGTTGTTTTCGTACACTTTACGATAGAATTCTTGGACGAATTTCACGTGTGTGTCTGTATGGGTGTGAGTATAGAGGTCGAAAGAGATATCCCAACGTTTAAATAACTCGGCGACTATTTTGTGCATTCTCTCGGCGTATTCGTGCGGACTTACGCCTAATTGTATTGCTTCTACTTCTATCGGCGTGCCGTGCATATCGCTGCCCGAGATGAAAACTACGTCATGTCCCCTCAGCCTTAGGTATCTAGCGTATACATCTGCAGACAACACAGAGCCTATCATGTTTCCCAAATGTGGCACTGTCTGTACATACGGCCAAGCGGAGCCAACTACGTACTTCACAATTGTGTAAATCTCTATGTTTATATGCCTATAGATTTCAACATGGCTTTGATGGCTTCGCGCATTCCGCCCGCTTCATACGCTTCAAGTACTTTAGACCACTTTATCCTAAGTACTAGAAATGTAGCTAATATAGTGATTATAGCCATTACAGCCATAGAGAGCCAAGTGGACCCCGTGAATTCCTCCACTAGAGTTGTTGTTAAATCCGCAGCGAATACGATAATTAACGCAAGGACAAGCTTCCCGGCGAGAACTACTGCGAAAAAACGTTTAATGCTATACCCAGCGGCCCCCAGCGGTATGTAGAGAACGTCGTCTGCCAACGGCGATATGGCGAATATGAACACCGCCACGTCTATGCCCCACTTAGATATCCTCCGGAAGAACTTCTTGGCGTATTCTAACTCGTTTCGCATAACTATTTTACCAACGCCGTAGCCGTATAGAAAAACCACAATTTTACCCAACGCAGCGCCTAAAGCCGTGGCGAGAGCCGCGAGGATTAATTCTACTGGAGTTCTATGTACAGCTACGTACGTAATTGTAGCTAGGTAACCAGGCAGCGGTATGAAGGGGATAACGTGTGAAGTAAATACTGCAAAGAATACAGCAGTTAACTCTAACCAACTCACTTACCAAACCGCCTCTGTCTGCGAGAATACTCTTGAATTACGTACAGTAAGTCTTCTCTCTCTATTTCTGGCCATAGTTTGTCTAAAAAAACTAACTCAGTGTAAGCAGTTTGGTAAAGTAGGAAATTACTAAGTCTCTTCTCTCCCCCCGTCCTCAGAAGAACGTCCGGCTCGGGCTGTGGCA
Organism: uncultured Thermoproteales archaeon; assembly: GCA_938027595.1. GTDB lineage: Archaea > Thermoproteota > Thermoprotei > Thermoproteales > Thermoproteaceae > Pyrobaculum. The sequence goes on along the minus strand of CALJAK010000008.1, from coordinate 114,297 downwards.
GTTCTCTAGTGTCTAAACACCGGAACACATCACTTTCGTTCTCTGGAGGAGACACATCGCCCGATATCACTCTCTTTATACACCTCACAATCTCCCCCCTCCCCCCATACCCCAATCCAAACGTAAGGTGATAATTGCCATAGTTTTTAGTCACATTTTCGGCTTCTTCCACCAACTCTAAAATCTTTGCGGGAAGTAGCGATTTATCGCCAATAGTCCTTATCCTCACTCTGTTCTCGTGTATGAGGGGGTCTTCCAACGTCTTCCTAAATTCTTCTTCGAAGATTTTAAACAATACTTCCAACTCTGCTTTACCTCGTTGTAGATTTTCCGTAGAGAGGGCAAACAACGTGACGTACCTAATGTCTCTGTACTCCAGAACCCAAGTGAGAAACTCCCTCATTTTCTTCACGCCACTCTTGTACGCACTGTATAAGTCGAGTCCAACTTTCTTCGCAAAACGCCTATTGCCGTCGGGAATTACGGCTATGTGACTGGGTAATTTAACAAACTCGCTCCCCCACATATCCCTCCTCCGGCTTGTCCAAAGTGAGAATCACTGGCTTTCCACAAGTAGCCAACAACATGCCTTGACTCTCTATCCCCATGATCTTCTTGGGCTTTAAGTTAGCCACTATCACAATGTACTTACCCACGAGCTCCTCCGGCCGGTAGTGTTCCGCAATTCCAGCAACTATCTGCCGCTTCTCCACTCCAGCGTCAACTATCAATTTTAACAATTTCTGTGACCCCTCCACTGGGGAGGCCTCTATCACTTTACCTATTCTCAAGTCAATCTTACGGAAATCATCTACGGTAACACTCACATTTCCCCTCATTTCTAAATTATTTAAAGATATTTTCGATATTTCTATAGACCGAGCCGGCGGTATATACTTCCACAACCTCCAACTTGGGTTCTCCAATTGCCTTATATCTAAACAAGATAGCTACCCCCTGTACCAAATGCACATACCCCACGCGCTCTATGTAGTTTTCTCTAATCTCCTCACGGGCGGGCAGTACGTTGGCGTAGTCGCCGCTGGCTAGATACACATCTACTCTCTCCAAAAGTCCGTCTCTAGTGTTTCTACACTGTAGGTACATAGCTCCATCGCTGTGGGTGTGTTTAACAGCGACGTCCAGTTGCCTCAACCGCGAGATTACATAAGTCACCATTTGCTGCAGCTGCTCTCTGGTGGCCAGTGGGATGACTATCACAGCCGGTGGGTAGAAAAACACGTCTAACTCTCTCTCTTTAATATATTTTTCGCAACCGTCACCACCACGGCGCCTATAACTATGGAACTTAAGTAAACCCCAAGGAGGAAGGTGGGGATGCCCAACACGCTGGGCTCCACCGTGACGACGACAGAATTAGACATGTTGGGAGCTTGGTAGAGATTTCCACTGTAGTAAACCACAATTTCATACACGCCGGGAGTTTCGAACTTCAAACCGAGCGCCGAAGTCAGGGGGTACGTCTCTACGTAGGTCATGTTTACCGTCTTGTTTTTCTTGTACACCGTCAAGTTGCCCTCCTTGGGCCCCACGGCGTCGATTTCCACAGTTAACGCGATTGTAGATTCAAGAGTGCTCACACGGCGATTTGTCGCAATATGGACACCGGTGGGGTTTTTAACAACTGTGTAGAATCTAACAGCGGCGCAGGGGTAGAAACTGTCGTCACCCGGGAAGTACACAGTGACGTTGTATACGCCGGTTTTGTTGAATTTGACGACTCTCTCAGTTCTACTGCCGTTTATCTCTACGTAAGTGGGTAAGTTCGTTGAGGGTTTTACTCTGTACTGTCTCAATACGTAAACTAAGCCCCCTGGCGCTGTGTCGCCCTCTAGCGTGTAGTCTATGACGCATTTAGCTCTATCGATGTATATATACCTCGCCGTCTCTACGCTGGCGTAGTTGGGGTCTCGACTTTCGAATTTAGCCACTACTTGATACACTCCACCCCGGGGGGGAGACCACTGCCCACTGTATCTAGAAGCCGCCGCCGAGTAGATCAAAGTGCTGTTGATGGCGATAGACAACAATCCAACCACTGGCGGACTTATAGTTACAGATATGGGCAGAACCTCGCCGTATGTGCCTCTAGAGGGAGTAGACAAGTCGATAGATACAGAAGCGCTCTCCACATGTATCGTAAAAGACTCCCGACTCTGTATCAAACCAACTCCCTCTACCACGACGTGGCCCAAGTAAGTGCCGGCCGGCAAGTCTCTAAACGTGTAGACACCCACGCCGTTGGTTACGTTTGTCCTAACCCCCTGCCGACCGGAGATTTCTATAGTAGCCACCGCGTTGATGGGTCTGCCGAACAGCGTAACTCTGAAAGTCACGTTTAGAGGAGTGCCGTACGTCGAGACGAACTTCCTCGCGATAGATATGTCAGGCGCCGAGGGGACTACGTAGATCAAGACCGAAGCTGTCGCCGGGGCGAAGTTTTTCGATGGCTTGAAGTAGGCGGTGAGGTTATAGACGCCGGGGGTCAGAGAGAGAGTGTCTATCACAAAACCGTGCGGCACTCCGTTGAGATACACCTCCACCGCACCCACTGGTATCAACGCCGCTTTTGGCTTCGCGTCTACATATATCACTTTTCCAAAATTCACAATGTGGGGATTTGTATACGTGCCGTTGAGTCTCAGCTCTAACTCCACTGGCTGGGGCTTCACCAAAATCCACACCGCCGCAGACGTAGACGTGATGTTTCTATCTCCCAACGCCACCGCCTCTATCAAATACCTCCCGGCGTCTAACTGCGGCAGCGCCGTAGATATGGGTGTTCTCACCGTGGCGAGTCTAGATTTGTTTATATGTAGATTCACCACGGCGGAGTACAGTCTGTCCCCCACGTACGTCTTCACTTCCACCGCCATGAGCTCGCCATATGTATATTCACCCCTTGTAGATATCTCTATTTTGGGTGTAGCTCTAGCTATAGTGAAGTTGTGGACTAACGTCAAGCCGCTTACTGTAAGCGCCATGGTGTGATTCCCACCGCCCAAGAGCCAAGTGTCTACTTTAACTCTCTCCGTCGCCGGGAGCGTCAGAGAGCCAACTCTAACTAAACCTCTGAGGGGTGGGGGGTCTAGAGTTATCTCTAGCTCTCTCCCAAACACCGCGCCGGCGATGGTTACGTTTGGCGTGACGAACACTCTCGTCTTGTTGTAGAAAACTCCCGTAGTGGCGACTACTACATAAATGCCAGAGTACTTGGGTTTATGCGTGGCGTTGGGGAGTTTAGTGTTGTTGGCGTACAGAGCCACCGCGCCACATGTAGAGTTTACAGACGTGGAGATGGTTTGAGACATGTTAACAACGTACATGTTTAGTCTACACACTGGCTTTACCGGTAGGCGGAGAGTGCGGTTGTCGGCTCTAATCACCACTACGTCTTTCTGAGGCAACAGCCCTAGGTATATACTCCCATTGCCCTTCACTACGAAATCTACCAAAGCGCCATCTAACACTTTCACCTCACTGGCTCTCACCGTGAGGTTAGTGTAGCTATACGCATTTAAGTAGTGGGGTTCCACTATGCCGTCTCCTATTTCAATCTGCACCTCCGCGCCGTATATATATTTAAAGGTGAATATCAAAACTGCCGTGAGTAAGATAATCACTGTAGACGTCTGGGGCACGTTGATACCTATAGAGCCAGCTTTAAAAACTGTTGTCGACGTGATGTACAGAGAGCTGGGGGGCAGAGTCCCCTACCACACAATACAAGCGCTCATAAATGAAGAGAGGCGCAAAATGAAGTTAGCCAGGCGGGAGAGGCAAGCCGTAGTGCCCCCCATATACACACTTCTAAACATCCAGAAACACTTGAGAGACAGAGGCGTCGCCGTGTATTTAGACGTATATCGCCTCCAAGACGCAGTGGACGAAGCCATTGGGAAACTGGAGGTGTCTCTAGAAGAAGACGCAGTGGAAGCCATAAAGGTAGCCAAGAGCGAGGGGTATAGAGTGGGCATAATTTCCAACGTCATGTTGTGGCGCTCTAGAGCTACGAGGATGCTACTGGCGAACTTAGGCATGGTGAATTTAGTAGACCTCCAACTTTACGCAGACGACGTCGGTTATGTAAAGCCGGCGGTTCAGATTTTCGAAGCTGCCAAAGTGTTGCTGTTGGGCGGCGTCGAGCCAGACATCTATCTACACATAGGCGACGATTTCTACGAAGATTTCCTAGGCGCGTTGTTAGCGGGTTACGGCGCTGTGTTGATCGACAGAGGGGGAAGACACGTCAAGAGAGACTTACACGAAGCCATCCCATGTAGAGCGTACATCACCAAGAATCTCAAGACTATGCCACTAATTCTACACAAGGTGGAGAAGTGCGTTACACCAGAGTAGATAAATACTTAGAGTATTCCAGTATTGCTCTCACCGCCGGCGACTCCGCCGGCCGGATTTTCAAAACTTCAATCTCCAAAACTTGCCTAGCCGACGCGATAGCCTTGTCGTATGGAATTACGTGAGGCCGCTCCCCCAGCGCTTTCTCCACCACCGCCTCCCAAGGCGTTGAGTGAATTACGCTGAGTGAGTACTCCGGCGTATACATATTTAGCACGGGCCTCAGCGCCTTCCCCCCAATTAAGTGGAGATATTGTTTTGTACTCTCCACCGCAGAAATGTCTGGAGTCACCACCGGCACTACGTAATCCACCAACCTCTCTATGGGGACCCAAGCAGAAAGTGGGGGCATGTCTACAAAGAGGAGTTTTGGCTTCAGCCGAGTCTCAATCTGTCGAAATAAATACTCCAAGTGCCTAGCCGAAATAGACGTCTCGTGAGACAATAGAGAGAAAACCAGCTGGAAGGCCCCCCTCTCGGTGTTCCACTTTCTCAAATAAAACGCCGCCAGTGGGTCAGTCACTCTGCCGCCGAAGTAATCCGAAAGCGTCAACCCCACTTTCGAGTTTCCATAGATAATCAACCCAGCCGTGCCCACTTTGGGAGTTAAATCTATAAACACCACAGGGTACTGCGCAACCTCTCGCCAACTGTAGGCGAGGACAACCGAGCAGTTGAGCGCTAGTGTAGTTTTCCCAGTCCCCCCCTTTGTGCCAGAGAAAAAAATCACACTCTTCATAACTCCGGCGCGGAGGCTGGCCGCCTCTTTATCTCATCGGGGGTTATCTCATCGGGGGTGACTTCTCTCACTTTCTCGCAAGGCGGTTTCTCGACAGAGCGCGTGGCTAGATATAACAGTAGGATACTAGCCGCGTAGACAACCACAGCCACAATTGTAAAACCCAGCAACAGTAGTAGAAAACCAGCGATATTTGTCAACACACCCAGCGCGAACTTCATCAACCGTTTATATGGAGGTATTTATAAAAATCACTTAAGCTCTAGACTGCACAATTACGTTTTCGACAAGTCGACAAATCCCCTCTATATCTCTAGACTTGGCCATCTCCCAGAGTGACGTATTACGTCTAAGTATGTACTTCTTCCCCATTTTGTCTAAATATCCAGCAGCCAACAGCGCTTCAGTCATGTGAGCCACTCTAAACACTATAGATTTGGTGAGTCTCACTCTGAACTCAGCCCACTTAGACACGTCCCCCACTACAAAACTAACTACGTTACCCCGAGCTCCAGTCACAAGTTCCACGAGATACGCCGCCAGTAACTCACACTCTCTCTTCACGTCTCATAGATAAGTATCTCTATATATATGTTTAGATCCACGTCGCACATCACTAATGCCGACATACACGCAGCGCCCTTGCCCATGGCTTGTGAGTCGTCTTGCGCATGGCTCAACGTCGGCGAGCAACGACTTCGTCACACGTCAGGGGGGTTCATCGTCGTCATACATTTTAAATACTCAATGTGATAGACACATGTACATATACATAGCGCTTGCGTTATATATATTTTCTCTAATCGCCGCTCTCGTTGGCTCGCTCTCCCTCTCTGCGGTGGCGCAAATACTCTGTGTAATAACTATAGGGTTGATTTTGACAAAATTCCAAAACGACCTCCTCTACTTGAGAAACGCCTATCGAGATAGAGTTGAAAACATGTGGATAGGCGCCGAGTATAGAGCTGCCATTGTGACGTATGTAGTTGCCTCAATAGCCACAACGGCGTTATTTTTAGCAATTAACGACATTGCAGTCGACTTCCAGCTAACCGCCACGGAGATCTCTAACATGGAGATCCCCACTGCCGTAGTTGGCTTAGTCATGTTAACCGTGGCGGTCGTTCTGTTGTCTATAGTGGCGTTAGTGGCGTGGGTTTACTTAATTGAAGTATTCACTAGAGATCTCTACATCCTCCAAATCGCTTCGGGGGTTTACATACGCAAACCCCACAGCGCTACGTTCTACGTAATTCTGTCCATGGCGACACTTGGATTTTTCTATTTCTACTGGCTAATGTCCATATGGAGATGGATTTCTCAATTGAAGAAGTAGCTTCGTTGATAGCGACGGCGAAGTGCGTCGTGGCGTTGACTGGAGCCGGCGTGAGCACAGCCAGCGGAATTCCAGACTTCAGAGGACCGCATGGAGTTTGGCGACGTGTAGACCCCGAAAAGTTTGAAATTGAATATTTCCACCGCAATCCAGACGAAGTGTGGGATTTGTTCATCCGCTACTTGATGCCGACGTTTGACGTGAAGCCGAACCCGGCGCATTACGCACTAGCGGAGTTAGAGCGAATGGGTAAACTTTGCGCAGTAATTACGCAAAATGTGGACATGTTACACCAAGCCGCCGGCAGTGGGAAAGTGATAGAACTTCACGGAGCGTCACGTAACGCCGTATGTACCGAATGCGGCTGGAGGCGCCCGTTGGGCGAGGCGATAAGGCAATACGCCGGCGCGGCGCCCAAATGCGACAGATGCGGCGCAGTTCTAAAACCAGACGTAGTGTTCTTCGGCGAGCCGCTGCCTAGAGACGCTCTACGAGAGGCCATGTCTCTCGCAGAGGTGGCTGACGTCTTTCTAGCTGTGGGCACTTCTCTAGCGGTGTACCCAGCTAACCAACTACCGCTAGTGGCTAAGAAGAGTGGGGCAAAGTTAGTGATTATAAACGACGGTGAGACTTATTACGATCTCTACGCCGACTACGTACTGAGGGGGAAAGTGGAGGAGATCCTCCCGGCTTTGGTGAAGAGAGTTAGAGACATATCTTAAAAGGCTTTTTTTCCAACAGAGCTCTGGCAGCTGCCGTCTTTATCTCGATACTCTTCACACACCCCACGTCTTCTCTAATCAACTCGACGGCTTCCCTAAGTAGAGTTTCAAACTTGTCCAAATTCCCCTCCTGCAGTTTGACATACGCAGCGGCCAGCAGTATCAACCCCTGTAGCGTGGGGCTTCTGCTAGACCGCCAGAGAGTCTCCAACGCGTTGTGTGCCTCCCAAAACCTCTCTTGGTTAAAGAGTTGTACATATCTATCTACGCCACTCTCTACATTTTCAAAAGTTATGTCAACCACGTCTAACGTCCGGCCGAAGAATTTTTCCAAAACTAACTTGGCGCTCTCGGGCTCTCCATAGACATCCACCTCCACGTGGCTAGTGGCTATCCTCACGTTTAACACCGGCAGCAGCGCCCTGAGCATCTTCAGTAACTCTCCCCGCTGCGCCGGCGTGTAGCCCGGGTTTTCCAAAATAACGAGGTGTCTCACTTGAGAGACATTAGAAAAGCCACCACGTCTATCAAGTCTCTGAAAGACACAATTCCCACTAGTTTTCCGGAGGAGTCCACCACGGGGAGGTGTCTCACGTTGAGATTACGCATCTTGTCCAAGACTTCCACCAACGTCGAGTTTTCGCTCACTGTGACTGGATTTTCAGTCATCACCATCCACACTGGCGTGTCTGGAGACATGGGGCGGGCGCAGACTTACACTATGTCTCTCTCAGTGACGATCCCCACGGGCTTCCCCTCATCCACGACAACCACACTACCCACTTTGCCTTCATACATTTTCGACGCCACTTCTCTAACTGAAGCGTCTTTGCCGACGGTGATCACAGTCTTCACCATTATGTCTGAAACCCTAAGCGGAAACTCTCTCCGCCTCACTAAAGGCATGTATAACAGTAATAACGGATTTAAATCTTTATAGAGATTTTCTTTATTTCTAATTCTAACTCCACAATTACTTTTACATCACTATACACCTCTTTCAATTTCCTCACTGTAGTTAGCGCTTGGTCTAGTCTTTTCAGTAACTCACTGTTGTCAGCCAGCGGTCCACCTGCGTAGAATTCAACACCTTCAGCCGGCTTTAAGACAACGCCGAAAGCCGCCGCCAACTCTTGAAACTTCGCCCACCTCTCTTCCAACGTTGCCAGAGTCCGTGAGCCATTTCGATATCTCTGCGCGTACTCCACCAAGGCGGACAGCAAGTCTTCAAGTTCCGAAAGAGTGAGGAAGATCATTTCAAGTAATACGCAAACTCCACATCACCCACGCAGAACCTAACCATGCCCGGCACCACTTCTGGACAACCCATGGAGTTTAGTCTCACATCTCTCAACGACAGAGGCGTTGCTTCCTCCAACTTCGGCAGCGGTGGAACTACCTCTGGGAGTGGAGTTGTAGTGATGTAGCTAGACTCAGGACCCACCACCAAACTGTAGTCTCTAAGCCCCAGATCGCCAGCCATTTTCTCTCCCTCAACCACAATCTCTAGTACTGTGTTGAGGGCGTCGTAGAGATAACCCAAAGTACCCAACCCAATTAGATAGTCGCCCACGTGGCGGTGGGCTAGCAACATCGGCGTAGCTTCCAAGTGGGGTAGTAGTGCTCTAACTTGCCAAACAAACTTCTCTAGATTTCTGGAGGACACCACAATCATAAGATGATCCTAACTCTATTGTTCACATACTCTACATAAACCTCCTCGTCTGGCCCCAGTTTTTTCAATATATTTCCAACACGCGGGGGTCTATCCGGAGTTCGGAGACTTTCTTTTTCTCCAGCTTCATGGCACTATTATGACGTTTTTCCCATCTTTAAATACTACATACATGTCGGGGGGGGGGGGAATCGTTTCAATATCGATATGGGGACTCCAGTGGGTTGGGGAGGCCAGTAGAAGTTGACGACGCTTTTTATAGCTATTGGCTTTACTCTGTACTTCTTTAAGATGTTTTCAATTTCTTCATTTTTCCAAAGTTGTGAAGTGTGAATAATCATAGTCACCAATTAAATCATTTTTATATACTTTAATCTAGTGACTTCATGCAAGCGATAATCTTGGTGGGGGGTTTTGGGAAGAGGTTGGCTCCACTGACGTCTGAAGTGCCTAAACCACTTATCGCAATAAACGGCAAGCCAATTATCGTGAGGCAAATTGAGTGGTTGAGGCAGTTTGGCATAACGGACTTCATACTCGCCGTTGGTTACTTGAGGAGTAAGATATTCGAAACGCTGGGCGACGGGAGGAAATTCGGCGTTCGGATTTTCTACAGCGTGGAGGAGGAGCCCTTGGGCACCGGCGGCGCTGTGAAGAACGCAGCTGTGTTCATAAACCATGACTACTTTCTGGTGACTAACGGCGACGTCTTGACAAATCTACCGGTGGACAAACTTGTGGAAGCTCTGTCCGGCGCCGACGGAGTTATTGCGTTAGTGCCACTGCGCAGTCCCTACGGCATTGTGGAATTTGACCAAGCGAGCTACATCACTAGGTTTAGAGAGAAGCCACAGTTGGACTTCCACATAAACGCCGGCGTGTATGTACTAAGGCGGAAAATTTTAGAGGAACTCCCAGAGAGGGGCAACATTGAAGAGACTCTCTTCCCAAAACTAGCCGAAGAGCGGCGCTTGAGAGCTGTGGTGTTTAGAGACGTCTTCTGGCGGTCTATAGATAGTCTCAAAGACTTGGAGGAAGTCAGCAGGGTGTTGAATGATTGAGGAGATTGCGTATAAATACGCCTTGGCTAACGCAGTGAAGTACGGGGGCAAGGCAGACGCAAAGGCGGTGATGTCGAAAATTATGGCCGAAGTGCCCGAGCTGCGGCAGAGAGCTAGAGAAGTGAAGAGCGTGGTGGAGTCTACTGTGGCTAGAGTAAACGCCATGTCGCTGGAGGAGCAGCTGAAAGCCCTAAGAGAGAGGTGGCCAGAGCTGCTGGAGGAGAAGCAAGCCGAGCAGAGGAAACCCACTATAGAGACTCTCCCCCCACTGCATGAGGCCGAGGGGGGCGTGGTGGTTAGGTTTGCTCCAAACCCAGACTTCGTGCTGCACTTAGGCAGCGCCAGGCCGGCTATACTGAACTACGCATATCGACTCAAATACGGCGGCAGGTTTATACTCCGCTTTGAAGACACTGACCCCAGGACGAAGCGGCCTTTAGTCGACGGCGAGGTAAACGCCTATGACGCCATACGTGAAGACCTCAAGTGGCTAGGCGTAAAGTGGGACGAGGAGTACATCCAGTCTCTCAGGATGGAGATTTACTACCACCACGCGGCTAAGTTGTTGGAAATGGGTAAGGCATATGTAGACCTCTGCAAGCCGGAAGAGTGGAGGAAACTACGCAACGAGAGACGCAGTTGTCCACACCGTAGTCAACCCCCGGAGGTGGCGTTGGAGCTCTGGGACGGGATGCTGGGGGGCAAATACGGCGAGGGCGAGGCGGTGGTTCGCATAAAGACAGACCTCTCCCACCCAGACCCCAGCGTGAGAGATTGGGTGGCGTTCCGCATTATAGACACCTCCAGAACGCCGCACCCCATCGTGGGGGATAAGTACGTGGTGTGGCCCACGTACAACTTCGCGGTATCTATAGACGACCACCTCATGGCAGTCACACACGTGCTTAGAGCGCAAGAACACAGCGTCAACACAGTGAAGCAGTCTTACGTCTTTAGACACTTCGGCTGGCGCCAGCCGCACACGCTGCACTTCGGCAGACTCAAGATCGAGGGGGCTACTCTCAGCAAGTCGCGGTTGAAGTCGCTCAGGCTGAGGTACGACGACGTTACTCTCCCCACTTTGGCTGGGTTGAGAAACCGCGGCATACTGCCGGAGGCTGTGTGGGATTTGATCTTGTCCGTGGGGATAAAGCCCTCAGACTCCACCGTGGCTTTAGCTAATCTGTATGCACATAACCGTAAACACGTCGAGCCAATTGCCGACAGATACATGTACGTCCCAGACCCAATCAAGCTAGTGTTTGAGACCGACGTTCAGTTGGAGTCGAGAATTCCCCTCCACCCCACCCACAGAGAGAGGGGGGTGAGGACATACCGCTTGAGCCCCGGCGTGGTGGAGGTCTACATCTCGCGGAGAGACGCCAAAGCTGGGTCTCTAGTGAGACTCATGGAGTTGGCCAACGTGGAGATCGTGGAAGTCCGAGTCGACGTGGCTAGGGGGCATTTACGCAGCACTGCGCTTGAAGACGCCAAGAGAGCAGACGCGCCCATAATCCAGTGGGTAGTTGACCCAGTGGAGATACACGTCCATAAGTCGGCGGGTTTGGGTAGGGTAGAGAGAGAAGTCGGTTTGGGTGAGCGGGTGCTTCTAGAGCTGGAGGTGGGGCGGATTGTCCAGTTTGTGCGATACGGTTTTGTGAAAAAAGTGGGGCCCCGCGAGTTTGTCTACATACATGACTAGAGTTTTGTTTGACGCACTCACGCCTAAGCAAGCTAGACTGGCCGCTCTGCTGTATCTCGAGGGAGCGCGGCGGGGGATTGAGGTAGTCATAACTTGCCGCGACTATCTCCACCTAGCCGACGTATTGAACACCTACGGCGCGCCGCACATTTGCTTTGGCAGTTATGGCTTAGACGTGAGAGAGAAGTTACTCCGCGGGCTCGAGCGTCAGTGGGAATTGGCGAAGATAGGCGACGCCGTGGATGGGGCGGTGGGTTTCCCCTCGCCAGACGCAGCGCGAGTTATCTTCGGCTTGGGTAAGCCGCTAGTAGTGCTCAACGACACTCCACACGCCGTCCACGTGAATAGATTAGTACTCCCCCTGGCGGAGGTGTTGATAACCCCAGCGGCGGTGCCGGTGGAGGAGTGGCGGCGGTATTGTCCACGTCGTTTAGTTACTTTTAACGGACTTTTTGAATATATGTGGACGTCTAGATTTATCCCCCGCAGAGAGGAAGTGGAGAAGTTGGGACTAACGCCGGGGGAGTACGTGGTGTTTAGACCTGAAGAGAGCCACGCCGCTTATTATCGATGGAACATGCACCAATTGCGCATGGAGCTGGTGAAATTCTTCGTCGAGAGGGGATTTACTGTAGTGAACGTCCCCCGTTATGGCGACCAGTTGATGGATGGCGTTATGAATTTGACGAGAGCTGTAGATCACCTCCAGTTAGCTTACTTCTCTGCCGGCGTCGTGACGGGCGGCTCTACCATGGCTACTGAGTCTGTACTACTGGGGGTGCCGGCTCTCTCGTACTTCCCCCACAGATACTACATAGACGAATTTCTCCAGAGAGTTGGAGCGCCGCTCTATAGATGTAGCGATGTGGAGAGTTGCATGTCTGCAGCTTCTCAACTGGCTAAGACGCCGCGCGGCGGTTTGTTGAAGCTAGAGGACCCCACTGACGTAATTTTCGAAGAAATCTCCAGTGTTATGAGATAACTTTTTAAGTGAGGAATTGGTGTGGGTTGTGAAATCGGTAGCTTTATTCCACGTAAATCGCGATTGGGGTGTAGTCATGTTAGACTTAAAGATTGCCGGTTTGACAGAAGACAGCAGAGAGAAAACAAGCGTACTTCCAGAGGAGATAGAGAGAGATTTACACAACGCCATCGCTGGGTTGAGTGAGATGTATCGTTTTGACATGGCGCTGAGAGACATGATGGGGCGGAGGTATTTAGCTAGTCTATACGTAGACAGCGGCATAGTTCACTATGTAGTTCTAATCTCTAGTAAACACACCCTGAGGGGAGTAGTGAAGAGGTTGAAGCAGCAGGTGTGGAGACTCCTCCTCTCCATAGAGCAGAAACAAGCTAAGAAAACTTACGAAACTTATTAAGGCTTTGTTCGCCTCACGTCGCGGGGGAAGGGCACCGCGTCTCTTATGTGATCTACTCCAGTGATCCACATGACTAATCTGTCGATCCCCAAACCGAAGCCGGCGTGAGGGACAGAGCCGAAGCGCCTTAAGTCAATGTACCACTGGTAATCCTCCGGCTTCAACCCAAACTTCAAGATTTTGTCTATGAGTTCTCTCACGTCGCAAATTCTCTCGCCGCCACCAATCACTTCGCCATAGCCCTCCGGAAGCAACACGTCGAAACTCAAAGTCACCTCCGGCCTCTCTGGGTCATTGCGGTGGTAGAAGGCCTTTAGTTTTTCGGGAAATCTATGCAACACCATTGGCTTCTCTAACTCTCTCGTTAACAAACGCTCTTCATCCGCCCCAATGTCGTCTCCCCAATTTATAGAAATTTTCTTCTTCTGTAGCTCTTCTATAGCTTCGTCGTAAGTGACTCTATAGAAGGGCGGCTTGGCGGCCTCGAGAATCTCAGTCTTTCTCCCCAGTAGCTTGAGTTCTTCCAGTCTCTCCGACAACACTCTCTCCACCACGTGGCTAATCAACTCCTCGCCTACTCTCACTGCGTCGTCCATGTGAGCCCACGCCAATTCAGCCTCGGCGTGCCAGAACTCAGTCAAATGCCGGCGGGTTCGCGAGGGTTCTGCTCTGAAGCTCGGCGCCACTACGTATACCTTCTCCAAGCTATATATGGCGGCCTCTAGATAAAACTGCGAGCTCTGCGTCAAGTAAACCGGCTGCCCGAAGTAATCCACTCGAAACAACGTGGCGCCGCCCTCCACCGCGGCAGTTATAAACATGGGAGTCTTAACTTCGTAAAAACCGTTCTTCCCGAAGTACTCATGTATCGCCTTGAATACAGTGTGCCGTATCTTCAAGATAGCTTGCATCTTCCTACTCCTCAACCACAAATGTCTCAAGTCGAGGAGATGTTCACTGTCCGCCGCAGCCGCATCTTCGTTGATGGGGTAGGGTTCGCCGACGTACGTCCAATCTACAGACTCTACGTGCAACTCCACGCCGCCTGGAGCTCTCGACTCTCTCTTTAAAAAGCCCGTAACCACCAGGGCGGACTCTATGTGTAAGTGATCCAAAACGCCGGTGGGAGCCACTACCTGCAGTAAGCCAGTGGAGTCCCGGAGGATTATGAACGTTTTTTCTTTCAAAACACGTTTTCTATATACCCACCCTCTGATTGTGACTCTACCCTCGCCTTTCTCTATAGCTTTTGCAATTGGAACCGCCGACTTATACCGCATGATATTCTTTATATATACTCACCACCACCCCCCCGGCGCAATCGTCTGTAGACTTCCCCACGTAGTCACCCTCTCGGTAACTCCTCTTCCTCTCTGCGCCGTCTCCACACTTAACCACCGTGTACACCTCGGCTGGTTTCTCTCTAGGTCTCGTAGTCTCTCTCCAAAACATATACATAAACAACAACAACGTCGCTAGCGCCATCAATATCACCAACGTCGTCTCTACCGTCATTGCCACTTTGTCTCTAGAACTCCAGCTCTCGCGTAATCTTCATCTCCATGTCCCATGGCTGTCAACAACTCGTAGAGAATTCTCACTCCACTAACGGCGGCGTAACCCACTTGCCTCTCGCCGGCGGCGTTTGTGGCATACCTCACGTCTTTCGCGGCGTCCCTAATTGTGAAAGTGGGTTTACCTCCGCCGGTTAGTCTGTCCATGTATCGCTCGGCTATTTCTCTAAACACAGTTAACTTAAGTAACTCTTTGAATTGATGCGGCGGTATCCCGTACCGCGTTGTTAATGAATAGGCCTCGCCAAGTACAGACACTGTAGATATCAAGAGAGAATTGAAAGCTAACTTCAACGCCGCTGCTTTCACACTGTCGCCGATGTAATACAACAATCCAAACTTTTCTAAAGTGAGCCTCAGCGTTTGATAAACTGACTCAGAAGCGCCGATTATGTATATAGCTTCGCCACTCTCCACATGTCTAGGGCTCCCCACTACTGGCATCGCAAACGCTTTCTTCCCCCTTGCGGTGAGTATATCTATCACGCGCCTCACGGCGTCTATGGAATAAGTGCCAGCCAACGCTATGTAATCACCACCAACGTCGGCGGTGACTTCGTAAAGCGCCGCGTCGTCAGAGACAAAAATAACTACAAGTCCCCTGGCGTCGCTTAACTTCTCTATGGCGACGCCGGGGGCTTCTTTCTTACTGCGGCTCCACCAATAAGTCTTGAAACCAAGCGAATGTACACGTTTTGCAAACGCCGACCCCATCTTCCCAACTCCAACTACCGTAATTTCCATAATTTTCAAAATATAATAGGTTTATATCTATAAAAGTAACGTGGTTGTATTAACGGCTGACCCCATTAACCCAAGCGCCGAAGTTGTAGAGAGAGCCGCCTCAGTTTTGTCTGTCGGAGGCACCGTAGCCGCCCCCACCGAGACCGTCTATGGACTCTTCGCACATGCCCACAGCGCAGTGGGTTGCCTAAAGGTATTCAAAGCCAAAAGGAGGCCCCTAGACAACCCGTTGATTGTGCATGTAGATTCTCTAGAGATGGCTCACGACGTGGGACACGTGCCGCCGGAGTTGGAAAACGTGCTTAGACGCATATGGCCCGGTCCCATTACTGTAGTCATGAAATCCAGAGGTGTCTTGCCCAACTGCATCACCGCCGGGTTGGACACAGTGGCTGTGAGAGCTCCCGCTCACCCAATCCCCTTGGCAATCATTAGAAAGTTAAAAGCTCCCATGGCGGGTCCCAGTGCAAATCGCGCCGGTAGGCCCAGTCCCACCACGGCTCAACACGTAATTGAAGACTTGGCTGGAGAAGTGGATTTAATAATCGACGGGGGGCCCACGTTTTTTGGCGTGGAGTCTACAATTATAGACGTCACAAAACACCCGCCGGTCTTGTTGAGGCCCGGACCCTTCACAGTGGAGGAGTTAGAGAAGATCTTTGGGTCAGTATCAGTGCCGCCTGCGGCTCGCGGCCTCGCCGAGGTGGAGGTGGCTCTAGCGCCGGGTATGAAGTATAGGCACTATGCACCGGAGACTCCGCTAGTTGTTTCTCACGTGGATTTGGGGAAGGCGGCTGCCGCTCTGGAAGCTAGGGGAGTCAAAACCGCTGTTTTGTGCATTG
This sequence comes from uncultured Thermoproteales archaeon, assembly GCA_938027595.1. Taxonomy (GTDB): domain Archaea; phylum Thermoproteota; class Thermoprotei; order Thermoproteales; family Thermoproteaceae; genus Pyrobaculum. The sequence continues at coordinate 98,143 of CALJAK010000008.1, read as the reverse complement.
GCGACTGTCCCCCAGTGGGTCACCCGCTGCCGCTTGGGGAAGATTTGTACCAAGTAGCTAAGAACCTCTACGGTGTTTTGAGAGAGTTAGATAGACTAGGCGTCGACGTTGGGTTGGCGCCGGCGGTGGAGGAGCGGGGGATTGGGTTGGCCATCATGAACAGACTTAGGAAAGCCTCTGTGGGGAGAGAGGTGCGTAGCTTGGAGGAGCTCTATGTGGTACTTGGAGTTTTTTGACGAGATTTATCTAGACTTCATACAACACCATCGAGACGACGAGACGTCGAGGCGAGAGGCGGCTTTTGTGCAGAGTGTGTTAAGAATCGAGCGGGGAGCTAGGTTTCTAGACGTGGCGTGTGGACACGGTAGGCATATGGCTCACATGCCGAGAGACACAGTAGTGGGGGTAGATATAAATCTGAGTTATCTCAAAATGGCTGCCAAACATGGCGACGTGGTGCAAGCTGACGTGAGGAATCTGCCGTTTAGGAGGGGGGCTTTCCACGGCGCTTACATTATGTACTCAACTCTGGGCATGTTCGGTTGGGACGGCGATTTGGAGATGTTGACTTGGCTCTCTGGCGTAGTGAAGCGAGGGGGGCGGCTCTTAATTGACGTCACAAACAAGGCGAAGATTGATGACATTTACTCCGCTTTGGGAGAAGTGTGGAATTTGTGGATCTCGGCGGGTCCCTACAGAGTGTTGAGCACCGCTTATTACAACCCCATTGCATCTAGAGTGAGAGAGGTGAGACACATATACCGCGGGGGTCAGTACCTCGGCGAGAGAACTCTAGAATTGACTCTCTACGGAATTGGAGAGTTACAACTAATGTTATCCACCGCTGGGTTTGTGGTGGAGTCTACCTACGGCGATTTCTCGGGAGAGAAATACGACAGAAGCTCAAATCGGTTGATTGCGGTAGCAGTGAAGGCTGGAGGCGTTTCCGAGTCGCTGAAGCGCGCCATGGATTGGGCGTAATGTTTAAAACTTGCGGTTTTGACTCCTCGGTGCGAGTGTTGTCTTTCCCAAATGCCTTCGACATATCGTCTGAGTTAGGCGTTGTGGGTGAAGTGGAGGAGAGAGTTTTTCCCGACGGCGAGGTGTTAGTGAGGCTGCCGGACGTCGGGGGAGAGGTGGCGTTAGTGCTTAGACTATTTCCAAACGTCAACGATAACTTAATCAAACTGCTTCTGGCCATAGACGCGTTAAACGACATGGGCGCGCGGCGTGTGATTCTCGTACTGCCCTACCTCCCCTACTCGCGGCAAGACCGGAGGTTCAGGCCGGGCGAGCCCATAAGTTCCAAGACGTTGTTGAAGACCTTCTCCGCGTTCTCTGTACATACAGTGATAACTGTGGATTTACACAAGTCTTACATTTCTGAATACGCGCCGCGCGTACTGATAAAGAACTTGTACCCAGCCGCAGAGTTCGCCGCCAGGGTGAGTGCTGACGTCGTGTTGAGTCCAGACGTGGGGTCTCTACATAGGGCGGAGATCTTGGGGTCGCAAATGGGGGTTCCCCACACACATTTCGTGAAGTCTAGAGATAGAAACACGGGGGTTGTTGTACTAACGCCGAAAAGCGACGTCGAGCTGCGCGGCATGCGGGTGGCGATTGTAGACGACATAGTGTCCACTGGGGGCACTCTCGTAGAGGCGTGTAGAGCTGCAAAGACTTTGGGCGCCAGTCGTGTATATGCGTTAATCACTCACTGTCTCTTTGTCAAAGACGCCAGAGACAAAGTGCTCAGTTGTGTAGATAGAGTGATATGTACAGACACAGTGTTGAACGAATTTGCAGAAGTGAAAGTGGGTCCGCTGCTGAGAAAAGCACTTGACGAAGTTACAACCTCCAATATTTAGAGAGGTGTTCTCTCACTGTAGCTAACTCCTCTCTGAATTTGCGGTAGACTGCCTCACTAGTGACAGTGGGGCGCTCCAGAGGTGGCTCTCTGCCGTTGAGTACGTGAATCAACGCGGCGGCCCCCCTCTTTAACACTTCTCTATTGTAACCCCCCTCGAGTAAAAACAACACTGGCTTCTGGAGAGACAGCAGCGCTCTAAAAGCGTGGAGGTAACTGTTGATAGTTAGGTTCATGTTTGCCAGTGGGTCTTCTCTATGGGCGTCCCACCCAAGGGAGACTATTATGTACTTCGGACCGTACTGCCGCAGCACTGGGACAATTACCTCGTCCACGACTTCGCGATAGGCGTCGTCGCTTAACATCGGCGGGAGTGGAATGTTGACGTTGTAACCCTCGCCTCTTCCAACGCCAACCTCGTCGGGGTAGCCAGTGCCGGGGTATAGAGTGTTTGGGTGTTGATGTGTAGATATGTAGAGGAGGTCCCGGTCGTACAACACCTCTTGCGTCCCGTTGCCGTGGTGTACATCTATGTCCACAACTACCGCTCCCTCTCCTAAATACAACGCCGCAATTGCGGCTGTGTTGAATATACAGAAGCCTTGACTCGGCGCCGTCAGCGCTCTGCCGAAGCGCCCGGCGTGGTGACCCGGCGGCCTCGCGGCGATTGCTGCAGTTTCTCTCTTCTCCACAGCCGCCACTGCAGTTGACACTGCGAGCGCCGCCGCGTCGCACGTGCCGCTGGAGATGTATGTATCGCCGTCTATCTCGGCGAATTCCCTCTTGCACAACGCTCTCATGGATTGTACATATTCCCTGGCGTGCGCCAGTTCTATCAATTGCCACACGTCTTCTCTCCACGCTGTCTCTCTCACTTCGCCGCCGGTGTCTCTAACTCCCTCCATGAAGGCGTCTAGCCGGTCTGGAGCTTCTGGATGTCTATACGGCGCTTTGTGTAGTTTGAAAACTGGCGAGAAGTAGACAGACACAGAGAGAAAACCCCACCTCCTTATATAGTTGTTTATCAAACTTCCATTAGTCATGTCTATACTAAAACGCAAGAGAGAGGAAGACGAGCTGGAGAAGATACTTTCTCAAATGAGAGAGGAGAAAGACTGCGGCGGGGGGACTGTGGTGACTATACAGATAGCTGGCTTGAAGGAGTTAGTAACCGCCGTGGAGAGACTGACGGAGGCGCTCAGCCAGAAGTGAGGAACTCCCCCACTTTTTTGTACATCTCCCCAAGTGCTTTTTCCAACATTGCGAGGCCTCTCTCTGCAGAAACGCCCTCGGGTTCGAGACACCCCACCACGCCGCTTTTGGAGAAGTGAGCCACCGGCATTTTTCCAAATAGAGAAACATCCCCCTCGCAGATTTTACGCATTTCTCCGGCGAGCGAACCGCCGGTAGCTAAGTAAACGCTAGTCTCGTCCGTGCCGGCGTGGTCTCTGATTTTTACGAAGTCCCATACAGACAACGCCAAGGCGCGGGGTCCGTTGAGGTAGTTGACTTGGCTTACCGCCAAAATTACTGCTTCTCTAACTCCCCCATGCCCCACTACCACAATTACCTTGCCACACTTCTCCACAGCTGTCTGTAGCAATTCCCAGAGGTATTGGAGAAAGGCGCTACAGCTCACGTACAGAGTGTTGGGGAAGTGGCGATGTTCTTGGCTACATGTGTAACTGACTGGCGGTAGAACCACTGCGTTTATACGTTCTGCCAGCCTCCTGGCGACGTACTGCGCAATTTCGGTGTCCACAGTGGGGGGCAGGTGGGGGCCGTGTTGCTCGTACGACCCCACCGGCAGGAGGCACGTCATGTCTCTCTCTGTGTCTGTAGTTATATAACTGTCGGTAAACTAGAGTTTACAAATAGTCAACTTTATAAATTGTGGAAAAGCCACCACTGTGCATAGAGTTGCAGTTATGTTTTTAAAAAACTACCGCGAGTGGACTGAAACTCTGGGTCCAGACAGAGAGGCAGTCATACAGAAAGTCCAAGCCAAACTACACCACCGCCTCTGGTCAGTCTTCACGAAAGTGGGGGCGCTGCCGCATCACTTCCGCTACGACGTGGCTATAGCGCTAGTTAACAACGTGGGAGATAGACAAATCAAGAGAGCTGTGGAGAAGCTGGCGGAAGTCTCGCCAGTGGAGGTGGAGTACTGCGTGGGGTCCGGCGCTACTCCATACCAAGCGTATAAAAACTGTGGCTTAGACAACTCCAACCGCGCGGAGGACGCATCTGTAGCTCACGTAGACGTGGTTAACAGCACGGCGTTGACTAGAGACAACGGCCCCCACTACGTCTATACACAAATCGTGACACTGTTGGAGGTGTTGAACGCCAAATGTAGCGAAGTGGGTTGCATGGCGTTTTACTTAGGTGGAGACAACGTCATGATTTACTTACCCAACGCCGGCTCTATTTATCAATTGTTGGACGGCCTCGATGCACAGTTGAGAGTGGGCGTGGGAGTTGCGCAAAAACCCTACGCTGCCTTTGTCAAAGCCACCGCAGCTCTAGACCGCTTGAGAGTTAAAAACGCCGTGGGTGTTTTGATAGAATGAAACCACATGTGTATCTAGCTGTAGCTACTACCGTAGATGGCAAAATAGCCAGCTCTACTGGCTTCTCTCGCCTGTCTTGCCCCCACGACCTCCGTAGACTTCACGCACTGCGGGCTTCCGTAGACGCCGTAATTATAGGCGCAAACACCGCCATTGTGGACAACCCTAGATTGACAGTGAGGTACGTAGAGGGGCGCAACCCAATGCGAGTGTTGATAGACGGAGCGCTGCGGGTCCCCACAGATTTGAGAATGTTTGACAAATCTGCACCTACGCTTGTGTTCACTACTTCAAAAGCGCCGGTTGAGAAGATAGAAGAACTACGCGCAAAAGGCGTCGCGATCCACGTGGTGAACAACGCCGAGGTGGACCCACGCCACGTTTTGCAGACTCTCCACGAGATTGGCGTTGGGAGAGTTCTCGTAGAGGGCGGCGGGAGGGTAAATTGGCAATTTCTACACCATTGTCTAGTAGACGAGCTCATTGTGACTATCACGCCGTATGTCTTCGGAAGCGGCGTCTCGCTAGCGGAAGGCGGGGGTTACAACGACGTGGATGAAATGCCATACCGACTACAATTGAAATCCATGAAGTTGTGTGAATGTGGCGAGGAAGTGGTGTTGACTTACTCAGTACGTTGTAAAAAATAGTTTACACAATGTATATAACTATGGATTGAGAATTGGCCGTGCTAGTAGCTCTCGAATACTTACGCAGAGGTGATTTAGTCATGTTGTACGACGGCGAGGATAGAGAGGCGGAGGTGGATTTCGTCATACGTGCAGACGCAGTGACAACTGAAGTAGTTCACTGGCTTAGGAAAAACGCAGGTGGTTTGTTATGTTTCGTAACTACGCAGGAGGTGACTCAAACTCTCGGCTTGGAGTTCTTAAGCGATTTGTACAAACGCCGTGGTTTGTCTACAAAAACGCCATACGGCGACGAGCCCGCCTTTGTCGCTTATGTGAATCACGTGAAGACTAAAACCGGCGTCCGCGACGTGGACAAAGCTCTGACGATCAGAGAACTGGCGAGAGTAGTGAACATTGCGTTGGAAAATCCCGAAAAGGCTAGAGGAGAATTCGTCGCAAATTTCTACGCCCCGGGACACGTGCCGGTGCTGGGCGGCAGACTTGGAGCGAGGTGGGGACACACAGAGCTGTCGCTAATACTGGCCAAGGCCGCTGGGGTTCCCCCAGCGCTGGCCATAATTGAAGCCCTGGGGGAAAGTAGAGAAGCCATTTCTCTAAGAGAAGCTATGGCTTGGGCGAGCGAGTTGGGCATACCGCTAGTCAAGGGGAGCGAAATCGTCTCATTAGCTTAATTCTCACGCCGGTAGATTGGACGTCTTGGACAAATTTAATTACGTACGGCGAAAGTCTCTTAATTTCACTCTTCGCCACGGTGTCCCACATGGGGCACGTCTTGTCCACTTCCACCTCCCTACCGTTGTAAGTCAGTGGATATAGCCTACACCCCACTGGTCTAATTTGGTAAATTCTACAAGTTCGACTCTCCACGTCGTAAAAAGCGCAATGTCCACTTACGTTCTTCAACCGCAAGACGCCGCTTTTCTCTTCTGCAAAATACTCAAGCGGATACCCAGCGGCTACAATCCGCTCTATGTCTTCAAACAATAACTCCATTTCTGTGCCGACACAACAAACGCCACACATTATGCACTTGAACTTCACTTCAAACCAATCGGGCCTGTCCCACATGCTTAAAAACATCGATGTTAAAAACTTAGTGTACGACTTGGTTATAGTCGGAGCGGGGCCCGCTGGGTCCACCGCGGCGTATGTAGCCACCAAGCTGGGGCTCAAGACGCTAGTGATAGACAGACTCCAGCCGCCTAGAGAAAAACCATGCGGCGGGGGACTCACGCCCCGCACTTGGCGTCTGTTGAACAGACTGGGGCTGGAGTTCCCAACGTACGGCGGGTGTAGAGTTATAGAAACGCGGGCTGCTGGCTACCGCTTTACTCTAGAGAAAGAACCCATATTGGTCACTCGAAGACCGCACTTTGACTACGCCTTGTTTAAACAAAGCGGCGCCGATTTTGTGAGAGACCAAGTACTGACTGTAAAAAGCGGGGTGGTGGTCGGCAGGCTGGGCGAGTACGGCGGTAGAATAATCCTCGGCGCGGACGGCGCCACTAGCGCGGTGGCTAAATCTATCGGCGTTTATCGCTTAGACTACAAGAGTCACGCCATGGCTTACATGACTATTGCAGAAGGCCCACCGTCCGACACATGCGTCGTAGATATAGACTCTGTGTTGAGAGAAGTGGGGAAACCGGGTTACGCTTGGATTTTTCCACTAGACGGCGGCGCTAACGTCGGCGTGGGCGCCGGCTTGGGGAGGTGGATCGATTTGAGAAACTTCGTCAGGAAATATGCAGAAGACGCCGGCTATAGAGTTGGCCAGATGTGGGGACACCCAATTTCTCTGGGGCACGTGAGGAGTTTGGGGAGGGGAAACGTACTACTGGCGGGCGAGGCGGCTGGTCTCGTGGACGCCACTACGGGAGAGGGCATATATTACGCAATTGCGTCCGGCGCAGCGGCGGCTGTGGCTACATACGTGGGGCTTAAGGTCTATGGAAGCGAGAGGCGAGTGTTGCCGGTGTATACGCAGTTGGTGAAGCCGTACGTAGAGGAGGTGAAAAAAACGCGACTCATATTGCAAATGGCGAAATACATAGCCGCGCGGCCCGCCGTGGCGAAGTTATTGGGTAAGAGATTGATAAAGCTCTACAGCAGTGTTTACACTGGCGAAGCCACATACAGCCTCCTACTGAAGCCAGTGTCACAATTCTAATTGACTTAGCTGCTTCAGTACGTACTCCCGTATCTCCCCATCGTTTGGTAGATCTCTTAACAACTCGCCGTTTTCAAGCCACTTGATTAACAACGGTTCTCCACACGGCGGCGGCGCTCCCCACGGGACGGTCACGTGACGACCGCCGCATCTATACAACTGTTTAAATCCAGGTAGTTTACCTCTCTTAGTTATCGGCGTCCACCTCCCCCCCACTTCCACCTCTACGATGTCCATCGCTATGTCTATCGACGGTGGGAAAGATATGGCCGTGCCGACGCCAAATCCGTCAACTAAATCTCTCAATGCCGAGATTTGGACCTCATCCACGCCGCCACTTACGAAAATCTTGACGTCTCTATATCCGTGGATGTCTAGCGTCCACCTCACTTCTTCCACGATTTTCTTCATGTCGCCGCGTCTACTCCTCGGCGTGTCTAACCTCACTCCGTGTAGTTTGTCGCCCAGCAATTTAGCCGCAGTCAACGCCTCCTCTCGCTCGTCGTAGAAAGTGTCTACCAACGCCACCCGCGGCACATCCGGCGGCATGGATTTGTCGAACCAAACCCACGCAGCTGTGTGGTCCCCCACCGCGGCTCTGAACAAAATCATCAACGCGTGAGGCATCGTGCCCGACGGCTTGATGCCCAGCAGCTGAGCCCCCATCACGGTAGCTACGCCGTCACATCCGCCAATGTAAGCCGCTCTGTCAGCCATCGGCTGTATGGCTGGGTGGAGAGCTCGAGCTCCGAAGTATAGACATGTCTTGTCTCCAGCTGCCTTCTTCACTCGAGCCGCCTTTGTAGATATGCTAGAGTAGTGTCTCACAATTCCCAAAATTGCCGTCTCTAATGTCGCAAATTCTCCGTATGGCCCCTCTATGACTATCACTGGGTCGTTTTCATAGAAGACTGTGCCCTCCGGCAGCGCATATAGCGTTATTCTCCTGCCTTTCAACACTTCAATTACTTCCCGCAAGCCAGTGAAGAGCGCCCACTTGTACGGCAGCGTCGAGGCGTGAAACTCCGCCCGCACTCTCGTTTCGGCTAAGTTGGCGGTTTTCAAAACCTCCACCGTGCGGACGAAATACACGTCGGTAGTTCTACCGGCGATTATGTCTTCTGGAGAAGCTATGTAAAACATATTCGAGAGATATAAATATTATTTATGCTTATATGTACTGCTGTGACTTTTCCATATGAAGAGTTCAGGCCGTTTCAGAGAGAGTTGTACCAAGCGGTTCACCGCGTTTTGACAAACGGCGGCCGTCTATTGATAAACGCACCCACTGGCTTGGGCAAAACCGCCGCAGTCATGGCGGCGGTGGTTCAGTACATAACCGAAAACGGCGGCCGCGTGCATTACGTAGTGAGAACACGCAATGAGTTAACGCCGCCCTTGAGAGAATTGGCGAGAATTAGAAAACGGGGTTTAGACGTGAATTACTTAGTCATCAAAAGTAGGCAAGACATGTGTTGCTATAGAGAGTTAAAACGTCTGAACTACTTAGAGTTCTTGGCTGAGTGTAATTTTCTAAAGAAGAGAGGGTTGTGTAAATACTACCCCCCTCGAGATGTGGAGCAAGTCGGGGATCTGTGTCAAAGTAATATTTGTCCATATGAATATGCAAAAGAAAGATTTGCCAAAGCCCCACTGGTACTCTCTACATATTACTACATATTTGGTGGAGAGAAAATCGCTAGAGAGAAGGTGGTAATTGTAGACGAGTCACACGCACTCCTCGACGCGGTGGTCAACATCCACACTGCAAAAGTGTCAATTGACGACATAAAAGCTGCACATAGAGAATGTAGGAGGTACGGATTTCAAGAAGTAGCTAAGGGATTGTACGACCTCTTGAATCTCATAAAGAAGAAGAGGAGCGATGTAGAAATTAGAGAAATACTCTCACCTCTCCAGCTGGAGGAAGCTCTGTGGGAAATCGCGAGGAGGAAAGCTCGAGAGGGGAAAACCCCCTACACTCCACTCCTAGCGATAAGAGAATTCAACCGTAAACTTAGAGAGCGGAAGTTACATGTAGAGATAGAGCCAGACAGTCTCGTGGCTATGCCGACTGACCCAGAGCGGATCGTAACGTCTGCGCTAGAGGGTGCACACGGCGTTGTTTACGTCAGTGGCACTCTGCCAGTGCACTCATTCGCAGAAATCTTGGGAATCACTCACTACGACGTGGTGGATATACCATTTAGCAAATACATACCGAGAGAAAACTACCTCTCAGTCGTAGACATGGGGGTAACTACGAGATTTCAAGAGAGGGGAGAGGAAATGTATCTAAAAATTGCAGAGAGACTAGCCACAATTATCAACATGTCGCCACGCGGCGTGTTGGCGGTGTTTCCATCGTACCAAGTCATGAGAGGAGTGAGGAAGTATCTCAAAATCGCCATACCCCATTGGTACGAAGATGGAGAAGTAGAGTTGGAAAATCTACCAGAGAAATTCTTTGGTGGAGTCGTCGCCGGCGGTAGATACGCAGAGGGCGTCGAGTACGTGAAGAATGGAGTCAACCTCTTGTCTATCGTCGTCATAGTGGGAGTGCCCTACCCAGAGCCATCTCCCTACCTAGAGAGGCGAGTAGAGACGTTGAAGCCACGTTTGAAAGATAAGGCGTGGTCAGCGGTGTATCAATATCGAGCAGTAGTGCAAGTGAGACAAGCAGTGGGGCGACTCTTCAGAAGCCCTAGAGACGAGGGGGTCTTGATTTTCCTCGACAGGCGGTACGTCGAGGTGGAGCTTTGGGAGAGTCTAAAAGACGTACTCGCCGGCTCTCTCCTAGTTAACCACGTTGGAGAAGTTAGGAGAGAAGTTGAATATTTTCTACTTTCTCGACAGTCTCCAGATAGATATCAAAAGTATGAGTAACACTATGTTAGTCGCCGCTACGGCCGTGGCTAGGAATGGGAAAGCCAACGCCTCGTTTACAATAGACATAATGCTAGTAATGATGCCCAAGAGAGCAGCCACAAGCGCAATCACCACGCCCTGAAGTGGGAGAGAAGACACTTTTTCAGTCTTCAAAACTCTCCTAGGCGGCGGTTCTGTGGCTGGTTGTGGACCACCGGGTTGTGGAAACGGCGCGGGTTGCGGCAGCGGTTGTCCGTGCGGAGGTTGCGGCGGCAGAGGCGGTTGCGTTGGGGGCTGGGTGGGGACTCTCTGCGTTCTCGGAGGTGGTGGATAGGGTGGTTGATATGGGAGAGGCTGCGGCGGTGGGAGTGGTTGGGTAGACTGTGGCGGTCTAGGTGGCGGCGGTCTCTTCACTGGCTTGTCATCTCTGTCGTCTATGGCCATGTCTCTATCTCTGTACATTATATAAATGTTTTAGAATCTCATCGTGATTTTGATAATTGCCGAGAAGCGCTCGGTGGCGCACGCCGTGGCGAAATACTTGGGGGGTAGATACAGAGTGCAGAAGGTGGGGAAAGTGCCAGTTTACTTCTTCCAATTCAAGAACCGCGAGTCTGCGGCGCTTGGCTTAAGTGGACACATCATGGATTTCGACTTTTCGCCTCGTGAAAACGTGTGGACTTGGCTACCCCCCGGGGAGTTGTTCAATAGACAACCTCTCCTCGTGGTGAGGGAGGGCGCAGAGCCTTACGTACATGCACTTAGGGAACTAGCGAAGAGCGCCACGGAGGTATACCTAGCGCTAGATGCAGACGTAGAGGGGGAAGCCATTGCGTACGAGGCGGCTCTAGTCGTGAGGCAAGTGAACGAGAGAGCTGCAATCCGCCGTGTGAAATTCAACGCAGTTACACAACGCGATATTGTGACTGCATTTCAAAACCCCGGCGAGATTAACTATAGACATGTAGAGAAAGTGTTTACACGTATGCAGATAGACCTCACGTTGGGCGCTGTATTCACGAGATTCTTCACGCTTACTGCTAGACACTTGTTGAGAGGCAGAGTACTCAGCTACGGACCGTGCCAGACGCCAGTGTTGAACATAATAACCACGCGGGAGTTGGAACGTAGGGCTTTCAAACCGGAGGTTTACTACATAGTGAAGACTGTGGCCGAGGTGGGGGACGCCGAAGTGACTCTCACTTCGGTAGCTAGGTTTAACGCTCGGAGCGAGGCGGAGGCCGCCGCAGCTGCGTTGAGGCGGGGGGTTGTGAAGGTGGCTGAATACAAACTACGCCAAGTATCGCCGCCGGAGCCTCTAGACACTGTAGAGTTAGAGCGGAGAGTCAGTAGGTGGCTGCGCATCAACGCCAAGAAAACTCTCGACGTGGCTGAAGAACTCTACAGAGCTGGTTACATCTCCTACCCCCGCACTGAAACCACCATATATCCAAAAACTCTCGACCTCAGAGAGGTGTTGAGAACACTGGCGGGGGGTCACCACGGCGAGTACGCCAAGCGTTTGTTGTCGACTGGATTCAAACCCACTAGGGGAAGTTCAGACGACGGGGCGCATCCACCGATATACCCCACACGTGGCTCGTCGAGAGAGGAAATCTGGAAACACTTCAAAAAACTCGCCACCTACGCCTGGCCCATCTACGACTTTGTAGTTCGTCACTTCTTAGCGACACTCAGCCCGCCGGCGGTGGTAGAGAAGCAGAAAATAGTGGCGGATTTGGGCATAGAGATGGCGGTAGAGGGGCAGAGAACGGTAGAGGAGGGATATTGGCAGATATACCCATGGGAGAGGCAGAGAGAAAAACCGCTGCCCAAAGTGCGAGTAGGCGACTCAATTCGCCCCCTGCGGAGTGAAGTAGTAGAAGTGGAGACAGAGCCCCCACCCCCAATGACTGAGTCTGAGTTGTTGGCGTTGATGAAGAAATACGGCATTGGCACAGACGCCACTATGCAAGACCACATATACACCAACATCAAGAGGGGCTACGTCAAGTTTGAAAAAAACAAACTAACCCCAACGCCGCTTGGGTTGGCGTTGGTGGATGTGTTGAGCCGCTACGCCCCCCAAGCCATCGAGCCGACTGTCCGGGGGCGCATAGAAAAAGCGCTAGCTAACATCGCCAGCGGTGTAACATCACCTCAGAGGCTGATTGACGAGATAAAAGCGGAGTTTGGAGAATACTACAGACAACTCAACTCTAAACGTGACGAGATTAAAAAGATGTTGGAAAATGTTTTATACGCTGCCTAAATCCAAACAGTGGATGTTGAAGTACATCCAGTTGTTTGGGAGGCAGACAGAGACACTATCATAGAAGCGCCACCAGGTTTCAAGTGGCTGGCTATGCACATAGCCGAGAAGACCGGCGCTTCGGTCTCCGGCAGACCAGTGTGGGGTAGTTGCGACGTGAGGGTAGATTACGGTTACCGGCGAGTTTTTCACCTCGGTCACGAAGTGCCCCCAAACGTGGGGTATCTCTTGAGAAAGAACTTGGCGCCAGTGGAGAAGATAGACACAGACCTCTACCGCATGTATGTGAGAGGCGTCGAGGTTTTATTCATACCAGTGTACTACAAACCGCCCCCGAGTCTGCCAACGCCGAGAGAATTTGGAAAGATATTCTTCCCACTGCCCTATAGGAAAATCGCCGAGGAGATAAGCCGCCGCACTGGTTATCCACTAGTCTACAGACCCATCACTGGTTGTTGGGTCGGCGAGAGTCCCACAGAATTAGCTTACGTGGTGGCCACCGGAGTCTTTTACCCACTCACCCTCAAGTTTTTCTGGCCAAATGCGCGAGTGTATCAAGTAGACCCCTTCAGGGGGGTGGTGAGAGACGTAGAGAGCGACTTCGCGCGAGTGATGAAATTAAAAGCCAGGCCGCATTTGACTACGCCTAAAAAAGTGGCGGTTTTAGTCTCCACTAAAGCTGGACAACTACAGTTGGAGAAAGCGAAGGCGTTGAATCAACCTGTGGTAATTCTCGACGAAATTACGCCGGAGTACATAGACGACTTGGGAGTTGATTTAGTCATAAACACTGCATGTCCACGGATTGGCATTGACGACTTAGACCGAGTGCGGACGCCAGTGATGAATTACTACGAGTACTTAGCGAGAGAGTTAGACCCCCTGCAAATAATTAGATTTTAACTCTATAATAACGCACTACTTTAGTAATTCGTGGAGCCTCTAGGCGTCGTCATAAAGTCGCCATCGATACATTACTTCATATTTAAACTCTTCAGAGGGTGGGAGATAGACGTCGGTACGTTCGTCGCGGTGGAGACAGAAGAGGGGCGGTTGTTGTCTAGAGTGACAGCTGTGAGATATAGAAACGTGGCGTCTGACCCAAGACTACTGGCGCAATTTGATGAGTTAACCACAGTGGAGGAGATAAAAACCACACTCGGCATAGAAGACGCTCTGTACTACACTGTAGCCAAGGCGGTGGTTTTGGGCGTCCGTAGAGATAGACGTATATACAAACCACAAAAGCCAGTGAAGCCGCTGAGGTACGTCTACAGAGCGACAGAGAGTGAGTTAGAGGAGTTCTTCACACCGCCAGAAGACGGAATGTACATAACCATCGGGTGGATAAGGGGGACTAACATTCCGGCCAGAGTCAACGCCGACCGTCTAATTACACAACATTGCTCCATTTTAGCCAGCACCGGCGCCGGCAAGAGTTGGCTAGCCGGCGTGCTGATCGAGAGGTTAGCCCTCTTGGACGTACCCATCGTTGTGATAGATCCACATGGCGAATACTCAGCCATGTCGGTGCCGAGGAGTAGAGAGGGGGTGGAGGTGGCTGAAAAAGTAAATTTGTATGTAGTTGGGAAGGTAGACACTACTCCAATAGATAACGCCTTTAGGCGGAGGTATGGCCATGCCAGGAGTTACGTCAGAGTGGGTGTAAACCCCAGAAGTGTGCCCCTACGCACGTTAGAGAAAATACTCGAGTTCGTGTATGGACTCACCGACGCGCAGAGGCGGGTGCTTGAAGAGGGGTGGCAACGCGCCACTGACTACGGCGAGCGGCAGCCGTTAACTTCCGTGGAGGAACTCATCGGTGAGGTGGTTGACTCTGGAAAACACGCCGCTCCACCGGCTTACGCCGGCGAGATGACGATTAGAGGACTCGAGGGGAGGTTGAGAGCTCTGTTCTACAGCAGCCGGATTTTCATCACTAGATACGGCGAGATGTACCTCGGCGAACCCCTCCGCTTGATAGACCCCCAGAGATACCTCACTACGCCGCAGATACACATCTTCGACATCTCGGGACTCGACCTCTTGGACCAACAAATCTTCTTGGCGGTGTTGTTTGACCAAATGTACAGAGTGGCCACCAGCCGGCGGGACATCGCCACTTTCATTGTGCTAGAGGAGGCGCATAACTTCGCGCCGTCTGTGGGTCACGCCGTGAGTCGCCCCTACGTTGCCAAATTCGCCAGAGAGGGGAGAAAATTCGGTCTAGGTCTGTGCCTCGTGTCGCAGCGACCAGCCAAATTAGACCAAGACGTAGTGTCGCAGACAATGACTCAAGTGTTCAAGCGGATGATTAACCCCCACGACTTGAAGTACGTAGAGGCGGTGGCGGAGCAGTTAGAAGACGTGAGGCAATTGAAAACTCTAGACGAGACAGAGGCGTTAGTCACTGGAGTCGCCACGCCAGTGCCGCTGTTGATTACCGTTGGGGACAGGTGGACAAATCACGGTGGTGTGACGCCTAAATTGAGAAAAGAACTTACTTGAGTTTAACCTCCGCCGGCTTTACCTCCAACACTTGCCCAGCGGCAATAGTCCTACCCATGTCCCGCAGCGCAAACCGACCGAGCGGCGGGAGTTCACTAAACTTCTCCACCACTACAGGCTTCAGTGGCTTGATCTTCACTATAGCTACGTCTCCCTGTTTTATGAACTGCGGCTTTTGCTCAACCGCCTGACCAGTGCGGGGGTCTAGCTTGGAGACTAACTCCACAATCTGCACAGGCACTGTGGCTGTGTGGATATGCATAACCGGCGCGTAACCCGGCCCAATGGCAGTGGGGTGCCACAATATCACCACACGAGCCACTACCTCCTCCGCCACAGTGGGCACGTTGTCAGTTTTGCCCAACACGTCGCCACGTTTGACATCCTCTTTGCCCACGCCCCTTATGTTCACGCCCACGTTGTCGCCGGGTTGGGCTTGCTCCAGTTTCATGTGGTGAGTTTCTATAGACCTCACGTCGCCGGTTTTTGCCGCTGGCATTACTACCACTTTGTCGCCCGCCTTGAGGACGCCAGTCTCAACCCGCCCCACGATCACAGTACCGGCGCCGGTAATAGAAAACACGTCTTGTATTGGCATTCTCAGTGGTTTGTCAGTAGGTCTTGGGGGTGGTTGGAATGTGTCTATCACTTCTAGCAAAACTGGACCGTTGTACCACGGCATGTTTGGAGACTTGGACTTGACGTTGTCGCCCTTCGCTGCGCTCACTGGCACGAAGTATATCTTGGACGGATCGTAGCCGAGGAGTTTGAGTAATTTACTCACTTCGGCTTTTATCTGCTCGTACCTCTTCTGGTCGTAGTTAACTACGTCCATTTTGTTCACAGCCACCACGATCTGCTGTATGCCCAAAGTCCTCACTAGGAACAAGTGCTCCCTACCCTGACCCTGCGGCCCGATGGCTGCTTCGAACTCGCCTGGACGTGCGGAGATGACGAAGAGTGCGGCGTCGCCTTGGCTAGCGCCGACGATCATGTTCTTCACAAAGTCTCTATGCCCCGGCAGATCGATAATCGTTACGAAGAGTTTAGACGTTTCGAAACCTACGTGAGTAGCTTCGATTGTGACTCCACGCTCGCGCTCTTCTTTGAATCTGTCGAGAATCCAAGCGAAGGCGAAGTCTTCTTTACCCATTTTCTTAGCCATATCCTCAATCTCTTTAAACATCTTCTCATCTACATAACCAGTTTCATAGAGGAGGCGACCTACTAATGTAGATTTGCCGTTGTCTACGTGTCCAACTACAGCTAAGTTCAAGTGTGGCTTCTGCAGCGCGCTGGGTTTTGGAGACAGTACTATAGACGGCATGTGCAGCCATATACATAGACTTATAAATTTTTTCTGTTTAAGTGTTTATATTTTAAAGATTTCTACAACCACATGCCTAGACTTAGACACAGATCGAGGTCTGTAAAACGAGTAAAGACGAGAACTCCAGGTGGGAGAACTGTAACGCACTATGTAAAGAGAAAGCGAGAGGAGAAGCGATGTCCAATCACTGGACTCCCCCTCACAGCTTCTTCTAGACCATACGGTGGAGTTTTTTCACATAGAGTCTTGGCTAAAGCCATCAAATACGCCATACGTAAATGGTAGTCGTGGCAATTTCTGGACAGCCAGGCGGCGGGAAGACTACAGTGGCTGCGGAGGTGGCTAGACTGTTGGGCGTGCCTCTCGTTTCGTCCGGCGCAATCTTCAGAGAGCTAGCGGCGAAGTACGGCATGGAGTTTATTCAGTTTCATAAATATGCCGAAACCAACGCCGAAATTGACCACTCTGTGGATTCTATCACTGTGGAGAGAGCGAAGAGAGGCAACGTAGTGTTAGAGGGGCATTTAGCCGCGTGGCTCGCTAGACCATACGCCGACGTTTGTGTTTTTCTAAAAGCAGATAGAGAGATAAGAGCGAGGCGCGTGGCTCTCCGCGACGGTCGTAACTACGAGGAGGCGCTTAGGGAAATTGAGACTAGAGAAGAGTTAAATTGGAAGAGATATCTAGCTATGTATAACATAGACACGAGAGACTTGTCTATATTCAACTTGGTTTTAGACACTTCTCACCTATCCATAAACGACGCTGTGAGAATTACGACGGATTACGTATGTACGTACCTAGCTACAAAATACGGCAGATCGATATGTTTTAATATAGCTTAATTCCACAGCTACATGCGGTTTTTACTTAGGTGTAGGCCGGACACTAAAAATCCACCCAGTGGGAAGAGAGTAGCGATCATAGGGGCTGGTCCAGCTGGACTCGCCGCAGCTGGCGTCTTGCTATGCAACGGACACGAAGTCCACATATACGACGCTCTGCCGGAGCCCGGGGGGTTGTTGGTGTTCGGCATACCTCAATTCAGAGTACCCAAAGAGGGAGTGAGAGAGGGAGTGAAAGAATTGGCGGCGGCCGGTGCGAAGTTTTACACATCTACTTTTGTGTACTGCAGAGAGAAGCCACACCACCACGAAGCCACACTCTTAGTGAGAGAATTTGTAGATTTCGAAGAAGTAGCTAGAAATTTCGACGCAGTAGTGATAACCACCGGCACTTGGAAAAGTCGATCTCTCAACTTGCCTGGCGAAGACTTGCCGGGTGTCTACAAAGCGCTCGATTACCTCTTCAGAATTTACGCAAATCAATTTGGCTACCTAGAGAGAAAATACGTCTACCCCACCGGCGGGAGAGTGTTAGTGATAGGCGCGGGGCTGACTGCGATAGACGCCGCAATCGAGGCCAAACTACAAGGCGCCGAGAAAGTGACAGTAGCATACCGCCGAACGATAAACGAAGCGCCAGCCGGCAGGAAAATAATCGAGAGTGAGTTGTTAAGTAGGGGGATTGAATTTAGAGAATTGATAAACCCAGTGGCTTTCCTAGGCGCCGACAGATTGGAGCGAGTGAGATTTATAAAAATGCGCCTCGGACCCCCAGACAAATCTGGACGTCCCAGACCCGAGCCGGTGGCTGGCAGCGAGTTTGAGGAAGAGTTCGACACTGCGTTAATTGCAGCTGGCGAAGAACCCACGCCACCCGGCGTCTGCAGCGGCGTGGAGTACAACCCAGACGGCAGCGTCAAGGTAGATGAGAAAATGATGACGTCGAGACGCGGCGTGTTTGCTGCGGGAGATGTAGTCACGGGGCCATCACTCATAGGAAAGGCTCTATCTTCTGGAATGCGGGTGGCTGGCTTTGTACATCAATACCTCACCGCCTAGCTATCACCATTGCGTGAGCAGTGTCATAAGGCTCTAAGTGCGTAATTTCCAATATCTCAAAACCCCTCTCCCGCAGAGTGTTCACCTCCTGCTTAAAAGTCTCGGTGGCTGGAGCCGTCACGTCTATACTCATGGCTTTTATCACTAACATCACGTGTCCACCTGGCTTTAGGAAGTAGTCCGCGTTGTCAGCCACAATTTTCGCCTGCGCTGGTTGAGCCACGTCGATGTACACCACGTCTACTTCCCTCACGTAGTGTGCATATTGATAGGGAAATCTGGCGTCTCCCAACACCGGCACGACGTTTCTCCTGCCCTGGTCTACCAGCTTCTCCATGAATTCTCTAAAGACGCGGGGGGAAAACTCCACGGAGTATATGACGCCACTTTCTCCAACAATGTCGCTGATGTGACTCGGCGTTGTGCCGGAGGCGGCCCCCAAGTAAAGCATCCGCGTGCCGGCGTTTATCGGCACTAACCTCAAGCCATTTGAAATCGCGGCAGCCAGCTTAGACCTGTAGGGATTCCACTCTCTGTACTCCACCCCACCCCACTTCACCAACCTCTCGCCGTATACCCGCTTGCCGGGGGTCAAATTCTTTGTGGCTAACCTCTCAGTCCCGTCTTCAAACTTCACGACATATACGCCGTAGTGTACATGTGGCTTTACCTCAACCACCTCGATAGACATATCCAACTCTAACTGCCTAA
The DNA here is from genome assembly GCA_938027595.1 of uncultured Thermoproteales archaeon. GTDB lineage: Archaea > Thermoproteota > Thermoprotei > Thermoproteales > Thermoproteaceae > Pyrobaculum. The sequence goes on along the minus strand of CALJAK010000008.1, from coordinate 79,287 downwards.
TTATATAACTTTACCGCCGCTTCCGCTGCGGTTTCTTCTCTGGCTTGCTCTCTCTACGCGGCGGCGTGGGTTGCCTGGGGGGCGGCTTGGCGTATAGAGTCTTCACCTCCTGTATCCTCTTCAAGAGTTCCTCTTTCAACCTTGGCGCGATGAAATTTCCAGTGAAAGCGTCTGCCTTAGCTGCGATAGCCAACTTGGCGGCTAGCGCTCTAGCTATCTTGCCCCGTTGCCACCTCGGCGATCTGAATATGTCTGGATATTGGAAAATCACGCCGTGCTTCGGCGGTTTTCCGCCAGTGCGAAGCGCGCGGAAAAGCGCTTTTTCAGCTCCCAACACTTGTATCGTAGACGCCGGTAGGAAAGCCAACCGCGTGAGACCGCCGGCTAGCTTTATCAACCTAGCCCCCAACAGGGGTCCCACTAACTCTCTAATGTTTGGCGCCACTTCTTTCATAGCTTCGTCAATGTATACAGAGAGGTTTTCTCTATATGCGTCTAGCATTAGAAACGTCTCTGCGTAACTCTTGATCTGGTCCAAGTCCCACTGAGACATCTCAGCGCCAATGCTCTTCTTCGCCGACTCTACAATCTTCTTCACTCTCTCCTCCTGCATGTCTGGCAAGATTTTCTTCAAGCTATCCACCTCTACTCGCGAGCGGTGTCCAATGTGAAATACAATCTTCACATACTCTCTATTGTCTCTAGCCAACTCCTCCAACTCTGGAAAATGCAAGCCGTACCACTCCCGTATTCTGGAGGCCAGTAAGTTCAACGTTTTATCCACATCGTCAAGCGTACTGATGGCTTGCGCAATGTACAAATCGCGTTTCTCAACAGCCTGCCGCAGCTTAAGTCGGGTAATCAAGTCGGCAGTTTCAAACACAAACTTTTCGTACTCCTCCCGCGAGATGCCCAGTTGACTCAAGTAATTAGAAAACTCCACTCTGAACTTCACCAAAACTGGAGAGGGGCTTTCAGCCACCACTTCTAAACCACTCGCTGCCAACTTGCGGGCGAGCTCCGGGTCTTCCACAACTACTTTCCCCCTCAGTCTCTCCACTAACTTCAACAACTCGGGAACTGGGTTAGACTTCTCCAGCTCTAACAATCTGGCAGCCACCACTTCGGCTTTCCTCTCGTACAACTCTCTATCTACCAACCTCCCCCCCTCATCTACGGCGAAGAAACCCAACACGTCTGTAGCTATGTATATCATTACGTCAATTAAAAACCCCACTTAAATACGTAACTGAGACAAAGCCCGCTTCACATCTTCCACGTCCACACGCCCCCTGTACCGCCTCATTACTTCTCTCAAGACGTTCCCCACCCCCACTTCTCTCACCACTTCTGACACAATTTTCTCCACTTCTCCAGGCGGAAGTCTAACCAACCCAAGCCTCCTAGCCGCATCAGCCGCACTCTCGCCGGGCTGCATTGCTCTCAACACCTCCTCCACAGCTTCTTTAGTGATAATTTTGGAATCCAAAGCCTCAAGCACAGACACAATCTTCTCCTCAGTGACCTCCACGCCGTCTCTAACCACAGCCTTAGCGATATTCAACAACACAGTGGCCACGAGGGGGGGCGGCACAGACTTGAACCTAGCCGTGTACTCCTCAAACTTCTCCAAATGCGGCGATTTCACCAACTGAAGCGCCAAATCTCTACTCAACCCCAACTCCGTCAGTTGCGTCAACTTACTCTCGAGGCTAACAGAGGCAATCTCCTCAGCTCTCTTCACAATTTCAAACGTAATCCTAACCGGCGGGAGGTCTGTCTCTGGATACATCCTAGCGGCGCCCGGCCTCGGCCTGAGGAATCTAGTAGTGCCGTCTTGATTCGCCGCCCTAGTCTCCTCGGGCACCCCCACCGGAGCTTGGTTCAGTCGGTTGACTACAATCTGCGCAGCTTCCTCCAACTCCCGCAAATCTACGCCAGTCAGTAAGACAAAACTATCTCCCACCCTCGCCGAGACTTGACTCACCTCCTCGCCAGTCACGCCGTAGTTGGGCAACTCGTCGCTGTGGAGCAAACCCCCCAACTCAGTCCAAGCCCTCACGTAATCCGCCAACTCAGTGCCGAACCTCCTCCCCGGCTGTATTTCAAACCCCAGCAGCTTCCGAAATCCGGGCGCCTCCACAGCCAACACGTACCCCCCGGCGTCGAGAACTCTCTTGACGACTCTAGACTTGGTGTTTTGAAATACAGACGTGACGTCGGCTGTGGAGAACTCTACCCTAGTCACGCCCCGTTTTTTCAACTCCTCGGCGATTTTCAAGAGGTTGATTTGTCTCAACGCCTCGTACTCAATCACCTTAGGCACGAGCGACAAGTCGGGCACTCCCTTTATTTCAGTCTTGGCCCCCCCGGCAATGGAGACGTTCACGTCTTGCCTAACAGTGCCGACGCCTCTCTTAGCGCGCCCCGTGACTTTGACACTGTAGCCAATGATCCACGCCACCTCCCCCACCTCCTGCGGGCTGTAAGCCATGGGTTCAGTGGCTATCTCCACTAGCGGAATCCCCAGCCTGTCCAGCCTATAGAACACGCTCTTCCCCTCTTCGCCCACTTTGCGAGCGGCGTCTTCCTCCAACGCGATGGTCTCCACGCCGATGTCTCGACCCAAAATCCTCGCCCGCCCCCCGTACGCCACTAACAGAGTCCTCTGGAAACCGGAGACGTTAGAACCGTCCACAACTATCTTCCTCATGACGTACATCTCGTCGAATAGCTTCGCGTTGAACAACTTGGCGACGGCGACCGCAGTGGCGAGAGCCTCCCCGTCTGGCATATGTGGGGGCTCTTCGTCTATCTCCACTAAGCAAGTGGAGTCGCGGTACCCCTCGTACACATACAGCCTCCTCTTGCGCACTTCCCAAACCACCGCCGGGTCTACGGCTCCCAACTCGCTTATCGAAACGTGGAGTCTCCTCTCAATTCTGAAGTGCGGCTCGTCGTCTCTCAACACTGGGGGGCAGTGACAGAAGAGCTTACGGCTTGTGTTCAATTGGATGTGTATCTCGAGGCCAGTCTTGAGCCCCAGCGCTTTGTAATCCACAAAATTAAAAAGAGAGAGATATATAAATCCGTGAGGAGGCGGTGGGGGCAGCATTTCTTACGTGACAGAAAAGTGGCGGAGTACATTGCGGAACAAATACCCCCAGACCTCCGCCTGTTGGAAGTGGGGCCCGGCTTGGGGGCGCTAACAATACCGCTGGCGAGACGCGCCAAGTTGATATACGCCATTGAGTTAGACAAACGCCTCGCCGCGTTGTTGAAAAACACGGCGCCGCCAAACGTAATTGTGTTGGAGGGCGACGCTCTTGAAGTAGAGTGGCCAGCCGTGGATTACTTCGTGTCTAACGTGCCGTACTCCATCACCTCGCCACTGTTGTTGAAGCTGGCAGCGCGTAGACTACCGGCGGTGGTTACTATCCAGAGAGAAGTAGCTGAGAGACTCACCGCGGAAGCTGGGTCACCCAACTACGGGAGACTCACAGTAGCTGTGCAGTGTCACTACGACGTGGAAATTCTGCGCCATTTACCACCACGCGTTTTCGCGCCACCGCCACGTGTATATTCCGCAGTAGTACGCCTCACTCCCCACCCCCCCTGCGTAGACGACTTTGGCAAATTTCAGAAATTCACCGCTTGGCTCTTCTCGGCGAGGAGGAAAACACTACGGCGGTTGGGGCTGGGGCACGGCGAGAAGCGAGTTTACCAACTTACTCTCGGAGAAATTGTAGAACTCTACAAGTTAATATATCCCCCCCTCTAGGTTTGTGCCTCTACTCAAGTTGACGTTTTTAGGCACCGGCGGAGCTGTGCCGAGGGGAGACAGAATGCTGCCGGCTATATATCTAGAGGATTGGCTCGGGAACCGCGTGTTGCTAGACGCCGGGGAGGGATGTCAGTACAGACTACTGCAGTTCGGCGTTTCCCCCGCCTCCATAAAGCTAGTGGCAATTACACACAGCCACGAAGACCACTTGCTGGGCCTCCCCGGGCTCGTAATCACTAACAAATTCCTGGGGGGAAAGATAGAAATCTTAGCCCCCAAGTCAATGCACGAGGTCTTGGCTAAGCTGGGGGTGCCCGTGGCGGACAGCGCCAGCGCGGGTCGCATGGAAATCAAATGCGTAGAGGTGTGCCACACGGTAGATTCATGTGGGTGGCTCTTCCAGTGGGATTTGGGGTACAAACTGATAGACAAAGCGAGAGACTTGCCTAAGTGGGCACTCACAGAGTTGATCAAGGGGCGGCCGGTGGAGGTTGGGGGGAGAGTCATAACGCCGGAAGAAGTGTCAGAGGGCGGCAGACGCGTGAGGCGTCTGTTGTACACCGGCGACACTGCCCCCTGTCCACAAATGTGGAGAGACGTGGAGAGAGTAGACGTGTTGATACATGAAGCCACCTTCGCCGACGACGTAGATGTGGAGAAAGTCCACGAAGAGGGGCACTCCACCGTGGCGGACGCTCTGGAAGCCGCCAGAGCTCTGAGAGCCGAGGTGTTGATATTGACGCACGTCAGCGCTAGGTACGTGGACAAGAGTAAACACCGCAGACTCGCGGCGGTGGAGCCACCTCCACACGTATACGTGCCGGAGGATTTCGAAACAATCCTCGTCAAACTCTAGCGGCTACGTACACCACTGTGGTGGCGAGGGGAGTTAGAAACTTAACTAAGTCAAACTTTTCGAAAAACCCCAGTCTAAACCTCTTCTGTAGAAACCTAGTGGGGAGGGGGGGCAGGAGGTATATGGGGAAGGAAGCCACCGGCCTAAACCCGTGCCTATGTAGAGTAGACTTTACGTAGAAATATGTGTAGTAATTGAAAGGCACCTCGCCGTCTATAGACTCCCAAGACCCCCGCACCACTCCCCGCCTAAGCGCATTGAACAACTTAGAGACCCCCTGGAAAATCAAAAATTCGTACAACATGTCTAGACAGAGAGCGTTGTCCACATCGGCGATGAGGAGCCCCCCACGTTTGACAACGCCAGCGGCGGCCGCCACCGCCGCCTCTAAATCTGCGTGATTGTAGACACTACCCAAAGCCGTCACTGCGTCGAAAGCTCTGCGGCTCGGCAGACGGCCGGCGTCGGCAACTACTTTGTCGCCGCATTTACACGTCTCTAGTGACTTTTGAGATATGTCTAGAGCCACCACCCGCGCCCCCCTAGACTTCATGTAGAGAGTCCAGAACCCAACGCCGGCGCCCACGTCTAGGACGCGCATGCCTGGCTTTATGTATCTGTCCAACACGGCCCCCAACTTGACGTAGAGACGCCGGTAGTAGTCGGTAGTTAAATACTTGTAGCGGTAGTGGGGGGCAATCGCGTCGTAGTATTTAGCTACGGCGGTTTGCACTACCTCGGCTCTATGCGGAATTCCATAGACAACTTCCGCCGTAGTTTTTCTAGCTTGGAGACACCTCTAGACATCACCACAGCTAGGTATTCTTCGGGCACTTTCACTACAATAACGCCGTCTCGCTCCTCTAGCCTAATCTCACTCGGCGGCACGTAGCGCTTGAGGGCAGAGATAACCATTGTGTACGTCTTTCTACCCACCGGCCGCTCTTCGCGTTTCACTGGCACTACGAAAGTCTCCTCGCCAAAGACGTAAATTTCGTACTCCACCTCGCCCGTTAGGAAGTCTTTCACTAGTATGACCGGGCGGGCGAGGTCTTCCTCTCTCATGCCAGCCGGCACTTTCACCACCATGGAGAGGGCATATATCTTCTTCACCTCGCCGTCTTTCATAAACACCACGGTGTCTATGATCGATGGTATCATGCCGAGTTCTACTCTCCTTATGAATCTCTGCACTGCGTCAATTGGCGAAGTGGCGTGCACAACGCCAGCCATCCCCACGCCAGCTAATCTGAGGTCTACGTAGAGTTGGAAATCGGCCGTGTCGCGCATCTCGTCGAAGATAGTGTAATCCGGCCTAGTCAAGAGCAAGAGGTCGTGTATCTCCTCGGAGGTGGCTATGTTTTTAGACAACTGCGTTATTGGGGGACTGAGAGACATGTCCCGGGGGGACTCCACGGTTTTCACAATCTTGCCTCTGCCGAGGTAAAACTCAGCCAAAGCCTGGGCGAAGGTAGTTTTCCCAGCCCCCGGCGGGCCGGCGATGAGTATACCCTCGGCGCTCTTCTCCAACCGCTCCACAACCCGGGGATCCAAGCCGTAGTCCTCAAGTTTCTTCTTCACTATGGGCTTCACCGCGGTGACTTCCAACCGCTCAGACACCGGCGGGAAGACAACCACCACTCTATACTCCCTGTGCTGTATAATGAGAGAGTGCGGCCTCCTTATCTCAATCCTCCCCCCAGAGCCGGGGCGGGAGGCCTCCGCCACTAGCTCTCTGACGATGGTCTCTAACTGCTTCCGCGTGAGGGGGTCAGCCGACAGTTGTACAAACTTCCAACTCCCCGGCCTCCCCACTTTGCCGAAGGGGGGGAGCCCCTCCTTTAAGTGGATAGACATGACGTCTCGCTGGAAGAATTTCTCTATGGCGAGGACGTCTCTAGTCTTACCCAAGTAGAGCACCTCCAAACCCAGCGCCAAAGCGACGTCTCTAGCTAGACTGTCGCTAGTGACGTAAACGCAGCCGTTGTCTCTGGCGAATTTCCTAACATGGAGATCCAACTCGCCGGGCTCTATCCTCCTCCCCACGGACACTACTTCAATTTTTAGAAAGTCCGAGAGGCCCAGCTTCTCTACCGTGTTGTAGACGTCTCTAAATTCCTCCATCGCGATCAACCCAACGCCGTCGCCCACGCGGGCTAGAGAAGCAAAGTGCTCCACCATCTCCGACATGAGGAAGAGAGTGCCTCTCAACTTGCCGGAGACGATGGCTTCTTTCAACGAGCCGTCCAAAACCACCGAGCTGTCCGCCACGTATTTATCCACCGAGAGACACTTTGTCAAGGTATATATCTTTAAACTCCGCCACGGTAGTGAAATACTTAATCACCACAGTGCCGGGCTTGGAGGACTTCGTAATAGAGGAACTGACGCACCTCCCCACGAGATGCGCCCAGGGACGTTACATGTCGGGTAGAGTTGTGGCGGAGGTAGACGTGGAGCCAGCCCAGCTGTCCGGCTTGAAAACCGCCGAGAAATTCGGCATATATCTGGGGGGCGGCCGCGCGGAGACGCTAGAGGAAGTGGTGGCTTTAGCTCGAGAGGCAATTCAACAAGCCGCCAAGTACCTCACGAAAAACACAACCGCCGCCATACGCACCGAGCGGGTGGGCGTACATGACTTCACATCTCGAGACGTAGAGAGAGAAGTGGGCAAGTGGCTAAAGGCTGGGGGCTACACCGTGGCTTTGGTAGACCCAGACGTAGAGATAAACGTAGACGTCGTGGAGAACCAAGTCGCCGTTTGGATCACCGTAGAGAAGAAGAGTCTCAAGAGTAGAAAGTGGCGGATGTACGAACACTACGCCAGCCTAAACCCCATAGTGGCGCACGCCATGGCGCGTTTAGCCAAGCCGAAACCCGGCGAGACGGTGTGCGACTTGACTTGCGGCGGCGGCACTGTGGTGATAGAAGCAGCGGAGCTACAGCCAAACGCCCGATACCTATGCATAGACATTTCGCTACGTCACGTGAGGGGGGCAGCTAAAAACACAGCGGCGTATCCCCAAGTCGACTTACTCTGGTTCGACTCTACAAAAATACAGAAAGTCCTACGTCCAATCTGCGACAGATATATATTCAACCCACCCTACGGCTTTAGAATACCCAGTAGAGTGGGGAAGCTCTACAGACTGCTGGGGGAAGCCATGAGAGCTCTCGCCAGAGGTTGCGCCACTTATGTAGTTATCACGCCACGCCACAAGACGTTCCAGAGTCAAGTGGGGGGCGAAATCATATTCAAGAGAGTGATATACCAAGGCGGGTTGTACAGTCACATCATTGCGGGGAGGCTCTGCTAAACCGCCACCCAGCGCCCGTCACGCAAACTCCACGCCCTCCGTCTTGGTTAGAGTCACTCTATAGAGGAAATCCATCTGCCGCAGTGCAGCCGCGTAGTCGAATTCATTCAAAGCAGCCACGGCGTCTATGGGCACAATCACGTCGTAAAGCCTAAGCCTGGCGCTAGCCACCGTGTGGAGGACGCATATGTTAGCCACAGTCCCCGTCACCACTAAGTGTTGGATGTTGTACATACGCAAGACGTGATCTAGCGGAGTGCCGAAGAAAGCGTCGTATCTCATCTTCTCAATCACCACATCTCCTCTCTTCGGTTTCAACTCATCTACAATCTCCCACCCCCAACTACCTCTAACCACATGTGGACCCCAAATGGGGAACTCCACTGGGTCGTCTTCGTAATGAGTGTCTTGCGTATAAATCACTCTAACCCCCCGCGCTCTCGCTCTCTCTAAAAGCCCAGCGATCTTGGGTATGACTTCACGGGCGGTGGGGCTGTACAACTTTCCCCGCTCGTGGGCAAAATCGTTTTGCATATCTACAACCACAACGGCGCTTCTCCCCGCCGGCAGAGAGACTTTGTCCACCACCGCCACTTGGGGGACTTTCACAGAAGTTGGGACCATACCCACGTCAAACTATATAAATAAAAACTCTCTCTCCTCCGTGAGGGAGGTGGTGTACACAGAGTCAGCGCCGGCGCCCATTGGCCCCTACTCGCAGGCAGTCAAATCCGGGGGGTTCCTCTTCATTTCCGGCCAGATACCAGTGGACCCCAAGACTGGGGAAGTGGTGAGAGGAGGCATTAGAGAACAGACTCGACAAGTTCTAGAAAACGTGAAAGCCATACTAGAGGCCGCCGGCTACACTCTAAACGACGTAGTGATGTGTTTCGTATTCTTGACAGACTTGAACCTCTTCCCCCAATACAACGAAGTGTATGGAGAGTACTTCAGAGACAAACCGCCGGCTAGAGTGACTATACAAGCGGCGAGGCTGCCGAAAGACGTCCTCATAGAAATCGCAGCCATCGCCACTAAGTGAAGAAGACTCGCAGCGCTGAGGGGTGAAGAAGAACCGGGTTCTGATCCTCGGCGGGGGGCGGGAGGGCCTCAGAGAAGCAATCAAACACAACGCCATACATATAGATAGATACACAGAGATAGACCCAGAAGAAATCAAAAACGGAATTCAAATCCACGTGGAGGACAAAACACTAGCGCTCCTCTTCATCTCAGAAGCTGAAGAAGTATGGGTGTATCCGGATTTCGCAGACCTCGCCCCACAAATAAATGTTCGCAGCCGTCACCTCTCTCACTAGAGCTGGAGTAGAAGCGTGTGTAGACTTCGCAGCTGCAGTTGTGGAGAGAGTTAAAAAACTCTGGCTCCACCTGCCCCCCCAAGTGTGCGAGAGAGAGCCCGTGGACTTAGGCCCTCTGGAGAAATACCTAGAGCCCCTCCTCTACCTCGTACACGAAATAAAAGCAGACTGGCGATGCTACGGCGCGTTAGAGACAAAAACGGCAGTGAAGTTAGCCGCTCTAGTGATAAAAGCCAAAGTCTACGGAAAGATAGACATACAAGAGTGGGATAGACATTTCGCTAGGGGGTCTGCAGAAACGCCAAAACCCGCCATCGCAATTGGCAAAATCCCGAAATACAACGACGTAATATGCGGCGCTTATCCGCTAAACCCCGTAGAGTTTGCAACAGAGACATGGCGCCATCTAACTACAGAAGAGAAGAGAGAACTAGCTCTATGGATTACGCGGTATATATCGCTAGTTACAGAAAGTATAGATTTAGACAACGCATATACAAAACTCCTGAACGAGGGGTGGGCCGACGTATATCACAAATTAAAAACTTTAAAAAACAGAGAAAAAGTAGAAAAGCCCCGGTAGCTCAGCCTGGTGGAGCGCCTCACTGGTAAAGAAAGCCAAATGAGGAGGTCCCGGGTTCGAATCCCGGCCGGGGCTTTCCCACCCTAATACTGCGTAAAAGTTTTAAAGAAAAAACTCACTACATGAAGCCAAAGTGGGTAGGTCTGCTAGCCATATTGTTACTAGCTGCGATTGCATACGGCGCGGACGACAGCGATTGGACAATTGACAGCGCTTGGGCAGCTAACTACTTCTCAAAAATGTTCGCCACGTTTTCTCTACTCGACGTACCCATCTCGGCGCAAGCTAGATACGACCTTTTCCACACTGCATATATCACCCAAAGAAGAATACACGTTGTCGACAGACCGCTCATACCTGGCGATGAAGTGAGGGAAATGTTAACCATTGCGCAATCGATTAGGGAAATGATTCAAAACAGCCCCATACACGTCGCGACTAACGAGACCGGGCTTTATGTATATCACGACGGCGATCTGATGTTTGCCATGGAGAAAACGGCGAATAGAGAAGAGGCGGACATATATTTCGACGAGTGGATTTCCATACAAATAGACGCGAACACATGGCTTAACTACACCAACGCTTATATAAAAGGCGGAGAGTTCCTATTGCTCTACTACCTAAACAGCACCCACCGCCTCTATATAATTGCTCTCGCCAAAGAGGGAGATGGCGGCTGTTAGGGGCACATCAATAGACTCGCCAATACAAAGCGCTACGATGTCGGTATGGGTGGTGGTAGTGGCCGGTCTACTTGCTTGGGCGGTAGCTGGGTTCATTGCTGGACATTACACTTATGAAACGACTGGAGTTCTCAAACGTGCTGTAACGTGCGGAGTTATCGTTGGGGGAATATTCGGTACAGGGGTTGCTTATGGGGTTGCTGCTTGGTTGCATGCTCGCATTATTGCTGGGACTGCTGAGGCTGCTCACAAGTATGCACTCAGTGTTGCCTTCGTCTCTGTAGGTGCTATCGCGTCAGCACTTGCATATCACTTTCTTGGGTGTATTAGATGCTGATAAACATTTAAATATTTATGTTTTTTCAATACGTTTTCTAGGTATTTCTTTCGTTATTATGCGTATGGACTTATGTATGCTATACTTGCAGTTATATTTTCAGTTGTTATTGAATTTGTTATTAGTTTTCCAAGGGGCGATTTTGAACGTTTCCTTAAAAGTTATGAGAATTTCCTCGGGATTCTGCCTAGTATTATCGCTATCACGATTGTTGTAGTTGGTGCATACTCCGTAATTTGTTCCTATCTACTTACGTTGACAGAGAAAGAGATAAACGACGATAAATTGAAACTGTATATTGATGGTACATATACATTGCCGCTTTTGTTGACGGTTCTATTGTGGATGTTTGTGTTTTTGCCTAAAGATGATACAGTATTTCATATTGTTCCCGAGTTTGGAGAAATGTGGAAACGTTTTTCGCTGTGGGGTAGTTTCATAGTTGTCCTCATACCATCCGCTGTGTTTAGCATTCCGTTTGCGCGCTCATACGTACGTGAGTGTGAGAAAGATATGAGTCGTAAAAAGATTCGTGAAGACGGATTTCTCATACTATCCATTTTGTTTAGCAAGTTTAGCTTTCTGTCTGAGCTCTTATACATACTGTTTGAACTCTTCTGCGCGCTCGACCGGAAGAAACGTAAGAGACATGAAGACAGATAAACGATGACATGGCTTCAATCATGGCGGTGGGTCCGGTGGTTGTAATGGGCGTTCTTGTTGGCGTTTGGGGAATTGTGCGGCGCGCGGTTGTATTTATATCTGGTGTATTTTGGTGTTGTGTTGGGTCTGTTTACAGATTACGACGGTACTTTGGTGCCGCCCGAGTTAGTATACGGCGGGGAGCCCGATGTTGAAGTTTTAGACGCGTTGAGAGAATTGGCGAAGTACGTGAAGCTGGCTATCGTCACTACTAAGGATTGTGAATTTGTGGAGAGGCGAATCCCCTTTGCGCATGGCTACGGTTGTATCAACGGCATTGAGGTGAAGGCTGGCGGCTATGTGGCTGAAGCAAACGACGTCAGGGGGGGTTTGGAGGAGTTGGCGTCTTCCATCGGGGGGCGGGTTTACAGAAAGTTCACTTCTTCTGGCAAACTGGCGGGGATTACGGTGGATTGGCGCGACGCAGGCAGCCCCCCGGCTGGGCTGAGGGAGTTTCTCGCCCGAGCCGAATCCGTGGGGTTTAGAGTGGTGAGGTATAAACAACATCCCTTTGTGGACGTCTACGCATCGAGTCGAGATAAGGGAGATGCCGTGAGGTTGTTGAAAGCGCTGCTTGGCGTGAGTTACGTGGTTTATCTAGGCGATAGCGAAAACGACCTGCCGGCGTGGCGACTCGCCGATGTCAAAATTTTAGTGAGACACAACTACAACAACCACTTGGGGGAGGGCCTCATCCCGATCCCCCAGAGAGAGTTGGCGAATTATTTGAGAGAAGTGGCGAAAAATGCGGCGGCCGGGATTTGAACCCGGGACTTCCCGGTTATGAGCCCTACGCGGGGCTCCGCCCCAGAGCGCTCTGACCAGGCTGAGCTACCGCCGCTGTATGTATGTTTTGTAGAAAGTTAAAAATTTGTCGCCGACGTCCTGGCAATAATATTCATATTTCAATTATTGTAATATTCCGTGGACGCTCCACATAAATCGGTAAAAATTTCTGGATCGCATTGTTTAGGACCGGTAGTAGTGAATAGAGAACTCTCCGAAGTGCCAATCGGCGGCATTTTAGAGATAATTACCGACGATGTATGTGCTAAAGAAGACTTGAGAGTGTGGGCGAAGTTTACTAAAAACGAAATTGTAAAAATTGAGGAATTAGAAGGCGGATGGATGAAGTTTTGGATGAAGAGGAACAAGTAAGCAAGAAGTACTCTCTGTGTCTATTGATAATTTCCCCGAATTTTAATAACGAGATATTGGAAATATTCAAAGGCGTAGACATGGCTATAATTCTAGCAGCTGGGGGCAGAAGTGCGGAAGTGCCTCGGGATTACGACGTATACGTCTGTACATATCTACCGGGCGATATAAAACCGGGCCAGAAACCCATAGGTCCGTTGAAGATGTTATCTATGTGCGGGAGAATTGCGGTATTTTAACCGCTGGGATGCGTCAACGCCCAACGCTATCCCGACGTCGCGTTCCGTGAAGCCTCCGCCTGTTGTCGTGTTTCACGTCGAGTTCTCATCGTTTTTGCTCTCTGTCGCTTGACGCTGCAGTATTTTCCGTTGTAGATATACGTCAAATAGAAATGCTAAATAGGTCATGAACACTGTTCTAAGTATCGATATCGGAATCAAACCGATGGAAATCAACGTCAAACCAAACATGGCGTACGTCCCCCTGGCGAAATTATTCATCAACGAACGGGGATTGAAATACACAAACAGTAACAACACACAACCAGCAATTAAATACACTAACGTGTAGTGAATGATTCCCCATTGTCAAATGCAATTTTATCAAATGCAAATGTAAGAATAGCAACAATCGACATGTAATATCCGTTTGTACGTATAAAGAAAGTAAAATAACTAGAACACACGAGATAATTAAGAGCTACGAGAGTAGCAAATCATCAAACTCCATTCCGTGTTCAAAAACTCTTTCCGGCAGAATACTAGAACTAAAAAAAGTAGAGAAATGAAAAAAAGATAAAGATGAATACAAGTGCTGCAACAGAGGCGATGTGGGAACGTCTAGACATGTCTTTTGCAACAGAAACGAGTAGGTTGTATCTGAGCACAATTGCGTATTGTAAACTAATTATGAACAAAGCTATGTGGCCATAGCGAGATGTAAGTGTTGCAGTAATAGCATCAGGTTTGAGGAACGACCCTAACGAAAGCAATCCCAATAGAGTAAATATATACGACACTATCAGTGAAATCAGAAAATGCATGTCATACAATTACTACATTTAAATATAGTGCGTGTTACGTGTACGAATATACACACTTCGCGTCTAGGAGTGGGGGTACGTCTGCTGGCGGGGGTGCCCGAGCTGGGGTGGGGTTCGTGGTTTTGTGGTGTAGGCTTGTGTGGGTTTAGATCTCACTCTGTGTGTCTCTCGTGGCTGGTGAGCGATTTGTGTATTGTGTCTGGCTCTAGTTATATTGTGGTTATTGCTTACTGTGAAAACTCTAGTGCTTGAGGGTCTGGAGATTGTGTGAGACTCAGCGCCGGCGTAGTCGTGGCGTTGTTGTGGGTTGGGTGAAGTTTCGCTTTGGCGGAGTCTGAGTACGGCCCCTCTACCGCCGCGGTGGGAGCGGAGGGTTTTTGGCTATCGTCAGCTGGCTGCTTGGGTTTGTGTGGGTTTGTCACGTGGCGTGGACCGCGGTGGGGGGTGTGGCTGGGGGGTCGGAGCTGCGGGGCGATGTGGCGGCTGAACGAAGTGGCGGCTGTGTTGAGCTTTGTGACTGTTGGATGGGGAATTGCGTTGTGGGAGTTGCCGCTTTCTTGAGTTACGATGGGGGGGTTCTTGTCTTCATTAGAGAGAAGTTTTCTTCTTCTAGTATTACAGATAGTCCCGTCTTTGTGGGGAACATCTCTATCCAGAGTATTTTGTCTGGTTTTGTCAAATCGACTTTGCGGTTTATTGCTTTGGCTACGTACTCAATTATGGCTGTTCTGTCGTATTTAACGCCGCGTTTTTTCAACTCTATTTTGAAACTTTCTTGTGGAAGTATGTACATCTGCGCCAACTCCCCCGCCGCTTTCTGTATCTCGTCGAGGTCTGTCTTTACCACTGTCATTATTGGCGTAGCTCTGAGGACGTAGCGGGGTATGTAGTAATTGTTTTGCACAATGTCTTTTAGTAGTTTTACAAACTCTACTGGGTTTCCCTCGACTCTGGCTGTCAATAGCCCGTCGAATCCAGTGAACCACACCTCTCCCACTCTTAGCCCTACTTCGTCTCCAATTTTGTATAGTTCTTCTATGCACAGTCTCTCCTGTCGCCAGCCGGTGGCCACTACCAAGTTCCAAGCCATGGAATTCACGAAACACATTTTTATATTTCAAACAAAGTTACTTGTGGATTTGACGATTGTGGTGGCTGCGTTGGCGGTGGGCGTGATTGCGCTTGGTTTACTCACGTACAAACTTGTGAAGTCTCTAGAGCTTTACCTCATCCCACTCTACGCAGAGCTCATAAGGAAACGTGAGAGAGATCACGTACTCTTTGAATATCTCTCGTCTATACTGATGGCTAAGGGTCTCATAACTCCAGCCGAGGTGGCTGTGGTGAAGAGTCTCACTGCGGCGGGGCCGGTCACGCAGGAGGAGCTTGAGAAAATTGACGAACTCCTCGCCAAAGAGCCACATCAACTCACCGCCCAGGAGATTCTCGCCTTGAAGCAAGTGGCTTACAAGCTAGTGAGTCAGTTAGATTGGAAGTCTATAACACTCGGCATGAAGCTCTTGAGGCACGTGGCGAATTTCGACATATCTCCCGCCTTGGGGGAGCGCCAAGCGACGAAGTTAGAGATATCATACGACGACGGCACTTGCACAGTGTACATGTCTACACACCGGAAAGACGGCACTGTGGAGACGACGCAAGGGCCGCAGATGGAGTGCGTCAACGAGACGCTCGCCGTGTTGAGAGCCTTGGCGAGGAGACAGCCTGTGGATGAGAAAAAGGCCGAGGAGGCTGTGGGTAGGTATGAGAAGTGTAAATCTAGCCAGGCGGCGGGTTGTGTAGCTATTTGGCGAGCACTCAGCTCGCTAGAGAGGAAATCTCTCGACATATTGCTCGAGAAGAGATAATTGGTGCGGCGGCCGGGATTCGAATTCCCGGGGTTAACCCACCCGGGATCAACGGCTCTCCTCGGAGCATGGAAGGCCGCCATCCTAAACCAGGCTAGACTACCGCCGCCGTATCTCTACAGTGCTAACTTTAAAAATTTTGCCGTGGGCAATGTATATAAACTGGAGTTCCTCTCTCTATATGTCTCAAGCTCTCAGAGAGTTTTTACTAAAGAAAGCCAAACTAGAGAAAGTCTTCAATTGGGGAGTTAGGTGGAGTCTCTGGCCGGTGCACTTAGTCACGAGTTGTTGTGGAGTTGAGGTGGCGCACACCGCTGGACCTGGTTTCGACGCCGAGAGGTGGGGTGTCCTCCCATTCCACACAATGAGACAGTGCAACGTATTGTTAGTGGAGGGCACAATCACGAGGAAGATGGCTAAAGTGCTTAGGCAGGTATATGAACAAATGCCGGAGCCTAAGTACGTAATCGCCATGGGGGCATGCGCCGTGAGGGGGGGACTCTTTTGGAATTCATACCACGTGGTGCAAGTGGACACCGTAGTGCCAGTGGAGGTGTATATAGCTGGCTGTCCCCCAACGCCGGAGGCCGTGGTGCGGGCGTTCATTATGTTACACAACAAGATAAAGGGGAAGCCGGGGCCGGGGATAGAGCCAGTGAAAGTAGATCTAACTCCATACCTACCCCAGCCCAAGCAGCCAGCCAAGTCGGCATGACTGCGAGGACTCCACCCAAGTGCCCACCGCAGGGCGAACATGCACTACTCCAGAAAATCAAAGCGACTCTCGGCGACGTTTTTATAGACCACGGCGTTACTCCAGAGGGCCATCTGTGCGTAATGGTAAAGCCAGAGAAAATTCGGGAGGTGGCAGCCACGGCGAGAATTCTGGGGTTCGACCACGTCCTCTCGCTGAGCGCAATGGATTTCCCCACGGAGAAGAAGTTTCTAGTCATGTACGTCTTCGCCTCCTACCTCACGCCTGGGTTAGAAAATCAACTACTCCACGTCAGGACTGAAATACCTAGAGACAACCCGAAAATCAACTCAATTGCAGACGTATTCCCCTCGGCAGATTACGAAGAGAGAGAATGTCACGAGATGTTCGGAATATGGTTTGAGGGGAATCCACACATGGGAAAACGTTTTCTCCTCGACCCAGATTGTTGTATAGACGAAAAGACAGGCCAGCCGCAGTATCCACTACGTAAAGATTTCAAAGTCCCCGACTGGGGTTTGATGGGATGAGGCGGAGGGCCGATAGGAAAATCGATATGGCTGCAAATAGCGCAAGTGTATAGAGTAAGTTAATCACGCCTGAGGTTAACTCGCCTGTCGATAGGAAATACGCCGCTAATGCGTTACTCATAGATTGACCCAACACTCTAGATTCGGCAACTATGGCAGATCCGAAACCTCTAGAAGGCGCAGTAGTCAACACCAACGTCGTATTGGGGACTATGAAAAAAGCGAAGCCAACGCCTATCAAGAGCAGCGGGGGATAATCTGCAAGGATTCTAAGCTGTATATACAGAGTAGAAGCCCCCCGGCTAAGACGGCGGAGCCCCCCGAAGCTACGTACAATGGGGGAACTCTGTCGCAAACTCTCCCCGCAATTGGCGCCAGTATAGCCATGGCTAACGCCGGTGTGGACAATACCCAACCGACTATTTTAGACGGCATTGAGTACAGTTCTTGAAGTAATAAACTCAACGCTGGGGTTAGAGAAGCTGTGGATAAATAATTGAGAAACGAAGCTATTACCGACGCTGTGAAGATAGGGTTTCTAAACGCCGAGGGGTTTACAAGCGGCTGCGGTTTTTTCACCTCTATTAAAAACGTTAGACACAACGTCACTAATCCCAGTGTAATCAACGCCGGCGTTCTCACTCCAAGTATCAAGACAACTACTGTGACGCCCCACAGTAGAGACCCCAAGACGTCTACGCCTCCCGCCGTCCCTTTTGTCTCTACGCCTCGGGAGAGGAGGTAAGAAGCAGTCAACATCGCAATGGCGGGCGTAAATACAAGCCTCCAATTCACTTCCGTCAACACGCCTCCTGCCAGTGGGCCCGAGACTAAGCCTAGGTACACCGCGGCGGAGTTCAACCCAATTACAGACGCCCGCCGTTTGGGCGGAGTCAGTTGGACTAATAAGGCGTTGTTACTGGCGAATATCATGGCTTGTCCCACGCCCGCGGTTGCCAAAGCTGCGTAAAGCCATATTAGAGAAGACGCAAAAACCGCGGCGGTGAATCCAGCCAGAGCAATTAATAGACCTGTTCTATACACTCCGCTGTGTCCCCTCACGTCGGCTAATTGGCCCATCGGCAGGACTGAAATAGCTATGGCCGCATTTGAAACAACTAACAACCCCAAAGCGGCTGCAGCCGACGCAGTGAATTCCCTAGCCAACTGGGGCAGAGCTATGCTCAACGCAGTCCCAAAAAAGGGCGTTATGAACGACGAGAGTAATATAGACGTTATTATGCGGCCGCCGGGACTTGAACCCGGGACCGCCCGGTCTTCAGCCGGGCGCTTTCGGGGTTGCGCCACGCTCCCGCTGAGCTACGGCCGCTGAATTGATTTGTTTGTATGTTTTTAAAGTTTTATGTAGTTATCCCCACCGACTCTATCACTACGTAGGGGGCGGTGGCCGGCGTCGGCATGTCCCACCAATACACTTGTTCCACGGCTTTAGACAACGCCGATATGTGTCTCAACAGATTTTCAAGCGTGTCGGCGATTCTAATGAATTTCACCACTGCCGCCGGTTTTCCGTCGACGATTTCGAAAGCCAAGTCTCTGCCCACTGTGGAGAACTGGCCGGTTTTGATGTTTTGGTATCTAGTGTACCAATTGTTGTGTATGTAGTAGCCGGATTTGGCTTCGCTCATGACTGCCTCCACGTCGTGGGGAGCGTCTCCCGGGGCTATCTCTACGTGGCTCGGCGCTGGTCTGACCCAGCCGTCTATCGCGTGGCCAGTGGACTCCACGCCGAATTTTGCCGCAGTGCGGCGGTTGTGTATGAATTCTCTCAATACCCCCCTCTGGAATATCTCCACGCGCCTTGGGGTTACGCCTTCGAAATCGAAAGGCACATAGCCGTATGAAGCTGGGTCGTAAGTTTTCTCCACTATAGACAACTGGGGAGACGCCACTTCTTTCCCTAGATCTTCCACAGCGTAGCGAGAACTGCCCGAGATCACCTCCATGGCGTTTGTCCAATGGGAAACCACCTCGCCCATTAAATGCCCGGCGACAAGCGGAGATAACACTACGGTAGCTCTACGCGGCTCCACGCGCTTTTTCGGCAGCCCCCTGGCTAAATTCAACAATTGCGAATTGACTTCGCCAATGCGTTTAGAATTTACGAAATCTCTACCAGCCATGGCGGATGTAACTGCCAAATCCCCGGCGAACGACCTCATAGTCATGTACATTTTATTCACGGCGTAGTGTCCACTTCTGCCAGTTGTGTCTTCGTAATTCACCACTTGGTAAACCAACCGCGCTACGCCTGCACTTCTCGCCCCCGCGGCGTCGATAGCTGTTTTCACAATATCCACAAGCTTCTCGAAATTCTTCTCTTCCTCCATGTAGTTAAACAACGGCGGGCCCCCAACGGGCACGTAGAGTGGGTCTTCTGGAAGTTCTGAAAGCTTCTCTATCTCCCGCTCTACCATTTCTAAATCTAACCCCCCGGACGTAGTCACCGCGGCAGTCCTCTTACCCCGCGTTAGGTATATGTGGGCGTTTTCCTCTACCCAATTCTTAAACACTGTGACTTCGTCGTTGGCGAATCTCAACATGTAGTTAATTCGTTTTACGTTCACAACCGCCGCCTCGTCTACTTTAGACAACTTCATGTTAATCTCAGCGATTTGCTCCTAAACGTGGGGCCGCCCATAGTTACAGGCACGCCCTGCATTGGGTTCCCCTTGCCGCACGTGCCGACGTATAGTTTGAAATCTTTGCCCACGGCGTCTACGTTACTCCACAACTCCGGCGTGTCTACTTCTAGAAAACCCCTAATGGGCTGCTTCAATTCGCCGTTTTCGATCAAATAACCTTCAAATATGCCGTATCGACCTGAGTACCTCACGTCGTCTATGTTCCACTCGGTGTAGGAAGCTATGTACACGCCCCTCTTTGTGTCTCTAACGATTTCCTCCGGGTCCCAATCGCCGGGCGTCAAGAACGTGTTAGACATCCTTGGGATGGGTTCTCTGTCGAATGCAGAAGCTCTAGCGCCGCCGTTGCTGCGTTTGTTTATCAACGCTGCGTATTGTCTATTCATAATGTGTTCCACAACCCACCCCCCCTTGATCAATTGTTTCGGACGCGCCGCCACGGCTTCGTCATCTACTAAATAAAAGCCGTAAGTGTCAAACACAGTGGGGTCGTCCACTATGTTCACAAGATCGCTACCTATCTTCACGTAGAGATCGCCCGGCTTTATGTAAGACTCCCCAGCTTCGGCCCCCTCCCTACCCATGATTCTGTCAAGCTCGAGGGGGTGCCCCACGGATTCATGTACTAAAATGCCAGTCATCTCCGGCGAAAACACCACGTCGTATCTGCCGGGCGCAATGGGCTTAGCTCTCTCCAGTAGAACGGAGAGTTTTTTCGATTCCTCTTCTACAGTCTTCTCGAAGTTTCTCAAAGCCTCCAGAGAAACGCCGCCGGCGAAGAGATCTCTCTGTAGACTACCGCCGGGGGCATGTTTAATAAACAAGGCAAAGACGTAAACCCGCGGAATTTTGCTATAGACATACCCCCCGTCGCTAGTGATTATAAACTTCTCCGTAGTCCACACAGAAGACACAAACCGCCTCATAGTCACACCCCCATCCACGTGGGAATCCAACTCTCTCAACAACTCTAGAGGCTCCACCACGAAATCGGGAATTGTGTATTTCAACTTCGCTGGTTTCCCACCGTCGAGCGCCACGGGGCGTTTCCTAAAACGACCCCCAGCGGCGGCTAGTTTATACGCCCTCTCCACAGTCTCCATCACGTTCTCTAACTTAGAAGTCGCAGAGAAACCCAACCCACCCCCGGCGATAACTCGCACAGCCACGCCGCCCCACTTATAGCCATGGGAAAACTCAAACTGCCCATTCCGCAAGCCGACAACCCGCCCCGCGTCAATTTGCCAACGGGCTTCTACGTACTGAGCGCCGAGACGCAAGCCGTAATCTATAGCTTTATTGAGTAAATCTTCCATAGATTTACCGATTGTTATATATATTTAGAAATCTGCCGCCCAGCCGCCACTGCGAGAGCTAAATAATGTATAGACAACTGCGGCTCTACCAAAAGAGCGAAGAGGGGGGTATTTGCTTTTCGAAGACAACGCCAAGTAGACCGCCAATGGGAGTAAATATATCCACTTAAGCCCCAGACTGAGATTAACCACGAGCCCCATGTGGGGAACTGACACAATTGCAAAAACCACAACGGCGGTTGCCACAGCCCATTTGTTAAACCTCCAACCACCCGCCAGAGGCAACAAAGCCCAAGCTAATTCAAAATATGGCGACATTTTGCCAACGCCGCCGAGATACACATCGGCGAATCCCACAATTAGATAATACACGGAGAAAACTAAGGCATCTCTAAAAACAACGCTAGAGATAAGCGGTAGTGCGAAAAGCAGTCTGACTCTCCACCCCAAGTAGTACCAAGTTAAATCTAACGATGTCAAAATAGCCATGGCCACGCCCAGAGGTAGATACCGCCTACCCCAACTGCCGACAATTAGAAAAGAAGCGATGTATATGGCCAACATGGGTATTACCCCAACCCACTGAATTGTCAAAAACGTGACGTAAGTCGCTGGGTTGTGAGGTACAAAAATCCAAAATCGGTTAAGCGTGCGGTTGAATAAAAACTCCAGGAAGAGAAGGAGGAGAAAAAACATTAATTTCAACGCCGCCCTCTAGCCGCCAACCCAGCCAATAGCGCAATAATTGCGATAAGTACTCCAATGATAACCCACGCCCACGTCGGCGTAGTTTCCACAATCCTCGTAACAGTCTCGACTGTCGGCGGCGGCGTAGTGGGCGGGGTCGTCGGGGGAGCTCTCGGAATTTCTAACTGGAATTGTGTCCAACTGCTTGTGGATTTCAAACCTCCTCGCTCTCCCTTAGAGCCGTCCCATACGGCAAACGCAGCGCTGAAGCCTCTCGCCAGCGACGACATTAACGGGTGTGTGGACCCAAGGGGCCTCACGATAATTACTTCCCACTTTCCGCCTTTGTATGCGCTATACGCAATCACTACCTGCGCCTCGGGGGGCAGACGCTCCAAAGTCGCAGTTGGCGTAGCTTGTAAGCCCAGGGCTTCTCTCTGTTGGGGAGACAACCCGTAGCCAGCTCCAGCCACTAAGTTCTCCACGCCGCTGCCGGCTTTCCAATAGATTACGTTGACGGGGTTGTCCACAGTGCCCATACAGATGTACGGCAATTGCGCCATCGATACCGGGAACTGTATCGCCACTGCGTCGGGGAACGTGTCGAGACCGCCCGGCGTTTCTACGTCTTGCGTCGGATCGCTCCACGATAGTTTAAACGCAATGTGTGTGTAGTTGTGTACTGCAGACACAGACAACGTTCGAGTTTCTACAACGGCGGGTAGTAGATACACCAAACTCTGACTCGTCAGAGCTACGTCTACTGCAGTTAGGCGGAGACGTGGGGTCCGTGGGCAAATTCCCCTCTATGTATTTCACTACAGCAGTGGGGATTTGCGCAGTGACGACGCCCAACACAGTTAGCGCAATGGCAATCGCTAGCGTTAACCCGGGGATAGTTAACCGCGTTATGGGTACCCCGCCACGCCTCTCTTTACATACGGTCGTTCCATGCGGCGTGTTGTAGACACGACGTATCTATCCTCTAACTTAGCTATGGCGAGAAGTCTGTACATTTCCTCGGCGTCTCCCTCAGCGAGCCCCACTTCTTCCAACGCAGTTTTCCCCTCTACGCCGACTACATTCCTAGACCGCTGGTAGAGCCTCACCGCAATGAGTTTCTTCAAAGCGTTTTCAACCGCGGCGGTGTCGCCAGCCGTGAACATGTTGGCTAAATATCGTATGGGTATCCTGACTCACTCTTGGCAAAACGTCTTCAGTGACGCCGCCGTAGTACTTCTCTAACGTAGTCACCACGGGGCTCAACGGCGGTATGTAAAACACCATGGGTAGAGTTCTATATTCTGGATGTAGCGGGAAGGCGATGCGCCATTTCTTCACAAATTTATAGACAGGCAATCTGACAACTGCAGAAATCCAATCTCTCGAAACGCCGTCTCGTTCCGCCGTCGACGGGAGGATACGGCGGGAGTTCCACCGCCGTTTTATAGCCCCATGGTTTGAAAAATTTGAAAAATGTCTCGAGAGATGCGGAAGTCCCTATAGATACTTAACTAAAGCGTTACGCACAATTCAAGAACCTCAGGATCAACAATAAAACTGCAATTGGCGTAGTCAACACTACAATTGGCACGTAGAGAATTAAACCACCCAGCGAGAGAGTTAAATCCATTGCTGTAGTTGGGTTCATAAAAGAAAGCGTGGGGTCGACTATGTATAGACTGAGAAATCTAGCAGACTCCACTGGGTTTAGAACATATATTGCGAAACTGGCGTCGGCCGACGTACCCATGGAGATAACTATGGCGAGTATTGTGTGGATTCATAGAGCCATAGGAAAAACCCAACGCCTAGAGCGGAAGTTTTGTCTGGTAGTGGCTATTGAATAGCCCAGAGCAGTGAGCGAAAATATGAGAAATACAGAGAGGGTTGCGATAGATATCAATTGGCGAATTAACACGCCGAAGAGAAAATAGTTAACCGTCATGGTAAAACATTGTGGAGATACATATGTATAAGTTAACTACGTTAACCTCTCCCTTTGAATTTCCTCCCCCCAATTCTACTAGCAGTTTATAAGATTTTTGGAATAACAATTGGGAAATATATACCGAAAGCGTTCTAGTGGGTGTAGTTTTATATTAGAGACATGAGGATTATGTAGTTTTCCACGACGTCTCTCCTCAAGCATGGGTATTTGTCTAACGCCGTGGCCATGTTTGACTTTATTGTGGGGCATAGAGACTTGCCGCATTTGACTTCTGGAAATTCCGCAACGCCTCTGGCCCCCTCCCTGAGTATGTATATGGCTATGGCTTCTTCAAGAGGTGTGTTTCCGAGGAAATAACGTGGTCTAGAGCCCAGTTTGTATACAGCTCTCTCGCGGAGGAGGCGGGTGATGTAGTAATCTAACGTCCCAATGGGCATGGAGAGTTCTTTCGACAACTGACGGAAGTAGGGACCTGGACAGCGGGCTATGGCGGAGATTATGGACTCTAACATCGTCTCTCGACAATTTTCGTTATGTAATGCGCCAACGTCTCAGGGGCGGGGAGCCCTCTCACAACTCCGAGAATTACGCCGTCTCTCACCACTATCCAAACCATGTCGTGAGCTATATAAAACTTTCCATTGAGTGTCGTGACGTAGCGAGTTACTCGGTAACTCTGCCACACTGCCTCCAACTCAGACGCCGAGCCAGTGAGAAACGTCCAGTTGTACCCATTGCCGCGTGAATAGTGAAAAATCCTCTCCACCGTGTCTCTCTCCGGGTCGAGAGATATGTCGAGTATCCACTTGATGTGGGGCTTTATCTGAGGTAGAGATTTGTTGAGTACGTAATGCATCATGGGACACACGTCGGGGCAGTATGTATATGTAAAAGTCATCAAAACAGTCTCGTTCCACAAGTCAGAGAGCTGCACCCACCTGCCGTATTGATTCACAAGCCGGAAGTCATACGCCGGCGGCTCCCGCCCCGGGGGGTAGCAGACTGGCACTATTCTCTCGAAAATGCCGGAGTGTTCCTCCGCCGTGGTGTTCCCAAACTGCATGACGAGAGCCACTATGAGGGGGATCGCCACAACTAGAAAAAGGAGGAGGGGGAAAAAACGCATTGAGGTTTTTTAACCCGCAGCGGCGCCGCTGGGCCAATAGGGAGGCGCTGGCGAGAGTCCTCTGCCGTATATCTCCAACACCGGCAGTGAGTAGGAGATTACTATAATCACTAGAGCGATGAGCACAATTAGTCCAACTCTGTCTAGAAACGTGGCGGGTCCCACTTCTGGCGATATCTTGAGCTCTCCCCCGCTCGGTTGTATTCTCGGGCCTTTCGCAATGGAAGCGAATGTGAGCAATACAAACAAAGCGCCGGCGATGGCGAAAATCACGCCGCCGACTGCCCCTATTTGCATCAACGGCGCCCATTGAGCTACGTAGGTAAACGCATCTGGCGTCTGGAGGTAGGGAGCTTCGCCCAGAAAAGTACGCCTCGGCACGCCGTAAATACCTGATAGATGGTAAGCAAATGAAAAGATCAACTGACCCACAAACCACAGAGTGGGTATGGCGATGAGTAGTTTCTTAGCTATGTAATCCCTCCCGAACAACAACGGCATCAATAGGAAAGTAGTTGCTATAAACGTGAGAGTGATTCCGCCACCCACGGTGAGGTGTAAGTGCCCCACGACCCAAGAAGTGTTGTGCACCATGTAGTTGATGTTAAACGAAGCATTCACCACGCCAGAGAAGCCGGCGATGCCGAATAGAATTATGGCGAAAGTAATTCCAGTAAACACCGGGTCTTTGCCCCAGGGCAGTGCAGTCACCCAACCGAACAACCCTTTGCCTCCACGCATCCGCCCAGCTTTCTCCAAAGTGGCAATTACATTGAAAGCGGTGAGGAAAGAGGGCACTGCCACCATATAAGTCAACACAGTGTGGAGGTATTTGTACACTGGATGCACGCCGGGGTCTACAAATTGGTGGTGGAGACCCACCGGCACCGAAGCGAGAATGAAGAGAACGAAAACCACCTTAGCCATAGTCTTGCTGTACACTTCAGTACCGAGGACTTTAGGCAGCAGCGTGTACCAAATCGTAATCGTCGGCACTAGCCAGAAGTAAACTAACGGATGTCCAAAATACCAGAACCACAACCTCCACTCTAATACGTCAACCGGAGCGCCGAATAGAGACATGGGTATGGAATACAGGAGGACTATCAAAGCCACCGGCGGCGTAGCCATGAGCCATATGATTATGGTAGTGAGCACTCCGTAGGCGGCGAGCGGAATCTCTTTGCCCGGGTTCTGCCTCCTCCACCTCAAAATCACTTCGATAATAGCTGCGCTAATTAACCAAGTGCCAATCACTACAATCGCTACGCCTATGAAAAACAACGGCGAGGCGTTTAGAGGGGGATAGAAAGTGTACAACACCGAGGCCTGCCCAGTGAGTATCGCCACGGCTCCCATCAAACTGCCCAAAATAGCCAACACAGCCCCACCCAACAACAGCGGGCCGTTCATGTTGAGACCCAACTCTCTCGTCAACACAAACACAGCCAGCGCTACGATGAAGAAAGCAGTCCACAACACAGCCAAAGCCACGCCGTGTAGCGTCAATCCGGCGTAGTACAAATCCGCAGTCACTAATTGCGGCATGCCGGGAGCTCTAGACAACACTTGTAGAAATCCAAACAATCCGCCCAACAACAACAACAACACGGCGAACGCAAGCGCAATCTTAGCCACTTTGTCTTCAACTAGAAATTTTTGACTAAGCATGTATAAAAAACGAATTTTAATTTATAAATCTTTCTATTCTTTAAAATTATTTAGTACGAACTATATTTATAGCTCCATACATGTTCTGGTGACCAATGCCACAGTATTCGTTACAGACCATTAAATACCTCCCCTCGTAGTTCTGTGGCACTCTCCAAGTGATCTCAGCCACGTAACCTGGGAACACCATGACGTTTACGTTGGTACCTACAATTTGGAAACCGTGTATCACGTCAATTGAAGTCAACCTAAACTTCACCTCCACTGGGTCTTTTAGAGTGATCTCCGCCGGTATCCAGCTGAACATTCTGCCTACCAAAGTAACTTCATACCTACCAGGCGCCACTTCTCTCACGCCGGGTTTTAGCTCTTGCAGTACAGTTTTTGGGTTTACCAACTCCACATCGCTGCCAGGCACTTGCAAACCGGTAACCCACGCCGCGTAAGCCAAAGCAGCGAGAAATACAGCAACCATCGCAGCCACTACGGCGGCCCAGACCTTCTCTTCTTTGTGTATCGCACTTCCGTGACTCATGGCTATCCCACTAAACCTCTACCTAACGTCACTACATATACGGCAAACCATAACATTGCAAAAATCGCCGCATAGAGCAACATTGTAACCAAAGCTCCCTTAGCCTCCATACTAGAACAAGAATTATCTTGTATAAAAATCTTTCTCATATCAAATTCAAATAGAAAACTGTAAATAACCACGTGTATGTATATTTGTACATAGTCAGAATCTTAAAAAATTTGTACATAGTTAGAATCTTAAAAAATACGGAAATTTACTCTTTAGAGAGGTAATATAGATAACCCAATACAGCTACTATAGATAAGGCAAAAACGCCGGTCCACACCGCGCTCTGGAGCATCCAAACTCTCTCTACGGGGTCTTCTCTCAAAGCTGCCAGATCCCGCGGTGTGTATGCAAAAGCGTCGTACACCCACTGTACGTAAGTAAGCCCGTAGTTCAACAACACCATGCCTACAGCAAGCGCGACGCCTATGGCTATGAGTAGAGCTGCCCTATTCATGGCCCCTCCTGGAGATCTCCATGTAGTAACCCACTGCCAAGAGCCCAACTATCAGAGACACCGCCGCCAGCTGCCCCGCAGCCACTCGCTGGTAGGCCACTCCCAATTCCACAAGCTGCATGTCGGGGGGGAACTGCATTGCGCCGTAGAGAGCCATAATCACGTTTGCAGTGTACGCAAAGAGAGCCAACAACGCCGCCACTCCCACGAACCCCACAACTGCAGACCACTTCCTGTCTAAGCCGTTGTAGACGTAGACCAGCGCCACTGTGGGCGCGGCGATGGCGGCGGTGAGCCAAGCCAGAACAGAGGGCGTCAACGGCTCCATACTACCCCACTGGGCTGGGCGTAGTGACGTAGGGAACTGCACTGTCCGGCGGCACAGTTATTTGAGTAAAGGGCGTCACTTGTTTCGGAATGTCGATTATGAAACCCAACACCGAGCCGTAGCCAATTATCGCCATGTAGACAAGCGCAATGATTACCCAGACCCACCTCTCCCCCACTGTTATCCCCCTGCTCCTGTCTAACAGCGGGACGACCAGGGCGAATATCAACATGAGTATTGGCATCCCGACGGAAATGAAGGGGTCGATCATTTTGACGTATGTGTAATACCACATGACTGGCCAAGGCGGTCTCACGCCCGCCGGCACGAGTTCGCCCGGCGCCCAGGGCTCGAGGAGCGGTTGGGGGAAGAAAGCCACTAGCAGCATGAGTAGCGAAATCTGTAGAAACACTTGCCCCACCATCAGGGCGAATCTGTGTGGGTAAAACGGCTCTACGTCTTTCACCATTCTCTCTCTGACTTCTGCATTTTTGATAGGCGGCGGCGATACGCCTCCGTAGAGAATGCCCTGTATCTTAAGCCCGAGCAACAACAGTATGACCGCCGGCACGATCAAAATGTGAGCGACGTATATGACTCGAATCACTTGGTCAGTGGGGTAGTTAGAGCCCAAGAGCGCAATCACTGCGTTTCCCACCGGTATGCCCAAGTAGTCGAAATAACGGAATAGGTTTAAGCCAATCATCAATGCCAAAATGCCGTCGAGGTGGAGAGGCAGTATGTACCCCAACACAGCTTGGTTAATAGTGAGGAAGCCTAGCAAAACTCCCAGCAGCCAGAGCGCCCCCCCTCCCCTCCTCTTGTAAGACCCGAGGACAAACTTGGCGAAGAAGTGCACTAACACAGCCATAATCATCATGTAGGCGGCCCAGAGGTGGAACTGTCGTAGTATGAAACCAAACGGCGTGAGGTAAGCAATTCTATAAGCGCTTATGTAACTCTCAGTGGCTCTAACCGCCTCGGCGGCGGGTGGGTGTAACAAATCCCAAGGGGCTAGCGAAGCGGCGGGTATTGTCACTACATTTACGCCGGGGGTGTAAAACAGAGCTAAGAAAAAGCCCGTGAGAGCGAGGAGGAAGAAGCTAACTGCCGCCACGTCGCCAAACCAATACAAGGGGTTTATGTTAGAGTAGCGGGGGACTGGGTGTTCTAGAAACTCCTTGAGGTGAAAACGCTCAATAAACAACTCCCAGAGTCTACTGAAGATTTTCATATGTACGCAGTCAAGGGATACACAACGCCGTCTTTCACCTCTACTTTTATAGATCTGAGCGACCTGACGGCGGGCCCGCCCTGGACGTACATCTCTAGAAACCTACCACGATCGCAGCCGGCTGGGTTGTTACATATGGCGAAAACGCTGCCGTGGCAGGGGCAGAAGAAGCCAGTGAGGTACTTACCGCCAGACACGTTGAGGGGGCAGCCGAAGTGTGTACATATAGCCACATAGGCGGTTGGGTACTCCCTGCCGTCTGTAGCTCTCACTAACCCAAACACCGCCGGGATAGCCATAGAGTTGACTTTGATGAGTTTGAACACTGGCCCCCCTCTGAGCTCGTCAAGCGACACGCCGAACTCTCTAGGGCATGCTTCTGGAGATTTACAAATCTCCACTGGTATAGCGCCGGAGGTTGACTCCTCGCCGAATATGGCAGCTCTGTTACCCACTAGCGAAGCCACTAGCGGAGTGGCTAACATGCCGATGCCCAAAGCTGTAGATGCGCCAATGAAAAATTTGATGGTTTCTCTCTTCTTTTCGTCCGTCATTTAGACGCCGCCATTTTAAACAACTCCACAAGCGCCGGCACGTATTCCTTCTCCCAATCCTCGCCATAGAGCGACTTATATGTTTGTACTTGCACTGCCATAGTAGTTGAATATTGCGGTGGAGCATTCAGATATGCAGTCAACAACTCAGCAGCTTTCTGCGGGTCGGCCGCGGGGTTCGTGAGGCCCTTCTCCTTGTAGTACCTACCGATCCATTGTGAATTAATGTCAAACAGCGTCTTGCTCAAGTCCGGACCCACCGCGCCACCTGTCACTTTCAACGACTTTATAGTATGACAAGCAGTACAACCCAACGTCTTGAAGTATTCAAGACCCTTCTTAGCCAATTGTTCGTCATAAGTCACCGTCGCCGTCGGCGGCGGTGTTTCTGTCGTCGGGGGTGGCGTAGTGGGTGGCGTAGTTGGAGTAGTTGGCTTAGTAGCTGGGGCGCCCAACCCGAAAATAGCGACGGCCGTAACCGCGGCAATTACCACAACTCCAGCTATTATTGCCAACGTTAACCACTTCATGAGTAGGTGAAGTTTTTCTGTGTATAAAAACCTTATCTATTTTCTTATTTCTTAATTTTTAATTATAATTTTTAATTTTTATTTTTTTACACGCCATTGTCACCAGTAATAATAAAACTGTTGACGTAATCCACAACTCCAGCATGGCTGGCGTTGGTTTAAACGCCACGACCCAAACGCCGTTTTCTCGTTGTAGATACTCCACAGCGGTGGTGAGGTTTCTCACGCCGACTGTAGACAACACTGTATAAGCCGCCGGGGCGTTGCACTGTTCGAGCAACAACAGGGCGTATTTAGCAGTGACGTAATCCCATATTGTTTCCATTGTTTCCCCCACGGCGGTGGGGTGGAGCACTATGGCGCTGTGGCTAACGGCCGGTTTGTACACGTCCACTACCCCCAGCGTTGTGGCTCCCACTCCCTTGAGCCAGCCGGAGGCGTCGTAACGCGTCGCAAAAGAAGCGGAAACTCCGTCTATGTAGAGAAAGCCAGTTGTGATCACGCCGCCGGGCACGAGGCGGCTTTGGTTACGACACTTCAAGAACTTCTCGACTAACTTCGGCTCTTTGGCGAGGGCGTTTACTAAATCCAAAGGCGCTGGGAAAACTACCGCCGTGCCGTTTTTCTCCACTTCCACTATCGGCACGCCGCCCACGCGGCCCACCTCCCGCCCGCCGCTCCACACCACGACGTACGGCACTCCCGCTTTTATAATAGTGTAGTTGAGTCCCCCTAAGTCGAATTTACCGCCGAATTTCTTCACGTAAGCGGTGTAGTTAGGCGGATGTATCAATTGAACAGTGGGGGGGATCTCGACTATTCTGTTGTCTACGTACGTCTCTAAACCCCCCAGCGAAATCCGCTGGGCGTAAGGCCAATTCAACAACGTGAAGTACACCGCGTCTAAGTTGTCTACAGCTAACAGTTTGTAGTACTTCTGGCCGTAGGAGAAGGGCCCGCTGATTGCGACCAAAACCAGCAGCATAAACGCAGTTATGTGGATTGTTTTGTGCAACAAGCTGTGTTTACTTCTGGCGACCCAGTAAGACGCAGCGAGCGCTCCAGCGGCGGTGGCGTATATGAAGAAGTTAGTGGCGGCGGGGCTTTCGAAAGCCGGTTTCACAAACCACGAGAGAACTACGGAAGCCGCCAGTATGGCTGCAAATAACAAAACGGCTGTCTTCAGCCTAGCGCCGTAGTATATAGAAGCGAGGAAGAAGCCGGCGAGGACAGCCGCAGCTATGGGGTAGAGGAAATACGCCGTGAAGAAATCGCCAGCGGGGGGTTGCATCGGCGTGGAGGTGGCTATGGAGTACAACGCCGGAGCTACTCCAGCCATGTATATAACTACCCCCAGAGACGCCATGCCCAAAGCCGAAATCGCCAACCCCACGTCTCTCACGCCGTCTATAGCTTTGTACATGCCATAAGACAACAGAACTAGAGACGCGATTAACATAACTTGCGGCGCCGGCGTGCTGCCCACGAAACTGTGAAGCGCCGAGTATCCGCCTTGGTTCAACCCCACGGCGCCCAACACCGCCCCCACGGTGGCCAACCTACCCCCGCGGTTTCCCAAATGCATGGCGGCGGTGGCCACTAACCACACGGCCAGAAGTGCGTTCTCCACGGGGTCCCAAGCCCAGTATCCAGACCAACCGAAAGTTTGGTAACTCCACACAGCGCCGAGGAGGAGGCCTAGAGAAGTGAAGAGCCACCCCCACACGAAGAGCCGTCTGTCGTTGACGGCCGCTATGAAGAGCCCGTAGCCTAACAAAACTGCGAGGGGATGCGGCACGGCCCATATGCTCCTCAAAAGTGGGTTCAACCCCATTCCAGACTGCGGGACGTAGCCGGGAATTACATCGTCGACCGTGACGTAAGGACGTTCAACCGCGACGTATGTCAAGAGGAGCGCTGCCGCTAGACGACCCGCCCGCCCCCCCAGCGCTGAAGCGGGTAGAGCAATTAAATAGACGGCGCCCGGGATGGAAGCCACGGCGGCTGTGGCTCTCTCCAGCGCAGACTGCCCCACCGCGGCGTTTATGTACACCAACGCCAGTCGGAAATTCCCCGAGAAGAAAGAGAAGTAGTGGTAAACCACTAGCGTCGACAACGATAGAAAACCAGCTAGCCACAAGCGTTTGTAAAACGCACTCGCTGCGTTGAGCGCAATTGCAGCCGCTAGGAGCGTTAAGTAAACGACGTCCATTTATTCTTCATATATATCACAAATGCACTCACTACGAACAAGTGGGCGAATGCCGCGTGGAAACCCGACTGAGGTCCGGGTGCCCAGGGGTCTACAGAAGCGCCGAAGTACATCAGAATTCCAGTGGCTGGTTGAATCAATAGAGCTGTTGCTAAGAGGATGTGCCAAGCGGTGAGCCTCTTGGCTGAAGCCAACGCAATTGTTGCCAACGCCACTGCTAGAGCTGCGGAGAGGAGGTGAATTATCCAAACCGCTTGATCCAACGAGGGGGTTGGTATTAGGCTGTATTGTATTGGAGTAAGTTCTATCTTGTGATATCCCAATATGTAAGCTCCAGATATGGAAGCCACGGCGCCCCAAAAAGCGGCCCCCCTGTATAGAATCGCCCGCTTGTCGCTTCCTCCAACGTTTGGAGACAGTTTGGCGGCTAACAACGCCATAGTTAACGTAGTGGCTAGAGCCAGACCGTTGTTGATGGGGTAAATGGTGTACGACAGAGGCTTAGGCACCTCGCCGCCTAGAGTCAAAAGCACAATTATGCCAGTGAGAGCCGTGAGTGTTAAGAAAATGAGAGCAGCCGCCGCAATGTGGACATTAGCTCTGTTTTTCTTATACACCAACGCGAACACTAAGGCGTATAAAACGCCGGCGGCTACAGTTAAAAACCTGTGCACAGGCTCTAGGCTGCCCCGCAGCGCTGCGGCGACTAAATCCCCCGGCGACCCGGGCCACTCGGTGCCTAAATCAAACCCGTGGCCGAGTCCAGCCGCCAAGCCGCCTGTAAAACTCACCAAAAGCGATGTGACAAAAGCAACTTTCGCCATTGTTGGAAGCATAATTGGCAATACAGTAAAGATATATAACTTTTGCAATAACGTTGTTCAAACCAACGCGCACTCTAGAACACAAGACCGTGTACAAACCGCCGTTTTGTACCATAAACAATAAGAACTTGCGCAATCTCCCGCGTATGAAACAGTGGTTAATCCCACTCATTGTGGCGATTTTAGTCGGCGCAGTTGGTTATTTAGTAGGCACAGCCACAGCTCCCGTAAAGACAGTTACGCAAATTGAGACTGTTACGCAGACTGTGACGGTGGAGAAAACTGCGCCGAAGCCTATGGGCACGTTGGAGCGGTTAGTTAAAAACGGCACTTTTGAAATACGGTGTATATTCTGCGGTATGCGCGTAGAGGAGGCTGTCCACATGGGTGTCTCGGCGAGAGTAGTTTTCGAAAAGGGAGTCACTGGCGTGACGGACGACATTGGTTGTATTTTCAGAATGCAACTCAGGCCAGTGGAGATGTGGCCCATGTTGAGAAGACTGAACATCACTGCAGATGAGTTTAGAGAAGTTTTGGGCGGAGTTAGACAAGTGCTTGTGCCAGACTACGGAGCTCACAAACGTGGAGTGGAGTTGTACATAGACGCCAGGAAAGCCTACTATGTAATTATGCAAAACATGAAGACTCCCATGGGCGATTGCGTCTTCGCTTTTTCTAACTTAGACGAAGCTAAGAAACACAACGCCACTGTGTATACCTTCGACCAAATGCTCCAGTTGTACAGAGAGGTAATGCAAAAGACAGGCATGCCGCGGCCTAATTGGTGTAGAGGCGCTGGAGGTCACGGTCACGGAGGTCACGGTCACGGGGGTTGAGGGGCTTGGGGTTGTGTACACAAGGAGGAAGTTTTTTCTATCCGCTCTAACGGCCGCCGGCGTGGCGGTTGGAGCGGCGTTTTTGTTTTCCATACTCTTTAGAGGTGGGGAGCGTTGCGAAGAACCGCCGTTGGTGTACGGACGAGAGGAGTGCCCCGTTTGTAAAATGGTTGTGGACTACCCGCCGTCTGCTGCAGTTATGAGAGCGAGAGTTAGAGGCGTGGAGAGGTGGTATTTCTTCGACGACATCGGCTGTCTGGCCACTTGGCACAGGGAAGTGGAGACGGCAGGCGGCGAAGTTTTGTTGGCATGCGCCGTGGATAGAGTAGAGGGGAGGTGGATAGACGTGGAGAGAGCCAGCCTCCTCGTCACTACTGAATTTACGGCTATGGGCACTGGCTTGTTGGCGGTAGCTCCCGAAAACGTAGAGCGTTACAAGCGGGGCGAGACGTCTGGCTCTTGGAGAGTTAAAACGCTGGAGGGCGTTACTTTATACAACCCGCCGAAGATCTCCGGGCAGTTGGTGAGAGTGGTTAACTATAAATGCGTGAGGGACAAATTCCACTATGGACCTGCGTGGTCTACTCCTCCTAATTGGTATTCTGACTGTTGAAACCCTCGCCGCTCCCCTCGTCATAGACAAACCGGGTTTGTACGAAGGCGTTGCGGCCAGCCGCCTCGTCGTCAACGCCAGCGACGTGGTGTTGAAAAACGCGAAAATAGACGGCGGAGTGGTGACTATAGAGCTGCCGACTGCCATGACGGCGTATCGGCTGAAGCCCACCGCCGGTTGTGTAATCGTCGTGGGGAATAACGTGACTATCGAAGGGTTGGAAATGCGCTGTAGCTCTGGCGTGTTGATCTTCAACTCTACGGGGGTGTCCATCAGGGGGCTGCGCGCCGTGGGGTTTGGAGATTTGCCCATCTTCAAGAGAGGCGTGGGGCTTTACGTGTTCAACTCCAGCGGCGTCGAAGCGCGGGGTGTCTCGTTGAGTTACTTCCACGACTGTCTCTACGTGGAGTACTCCAGAGACGTCCGGCTCAGCGACGTGGAGGCGTGGGGCTGTAGATACGGCCTCCATTTGATGTTCAACAATGGGGTTCACATTGAGAGACTTCACGCCCGCGATAGTTACGTGGGAGCCGCCTTGATGTACACCAAGGCGGTTCACATGAGAAACGCTGCGTTGGTGAACAACAGACAGTGGGCCGAGGGGTACGGACTCCTCCTCGCCGAGGTGGAGGGCCGGGTGGAGAGCTGTCTCTCTCGCGACAACGTACACGGCATATTTATCCTCTATTGGGGGGGCGGTAGGGTGGATGTGGAGAACTGCACAGTGGAGAGGAATTACTTCGGAATTACGCTCTGGGGTAGAGATGGCGGGGGGATCCGGTTAATTAACAACGTCATTAGAGATAACGTAGTGACTGCGCTGCACCGCGGCGTTGGCGAGACCA
This sequence comes from uncultured Thermoproteales archaeon, assembly GCA_938027595.1. GTDB lineage: Archaea > Thermoproteota > Thermoprotei > Thermoproteales > Thermoproteaceae > Pyrobaculum. The sequence goes on along the minus strand of CALJAK010000008.1, from coordinate 43,957 downwards.
CAGCTACTGTTTTGTTTTTCAACAACGTCTGGGGGGGACACGCCTCCGCAGCGCCGTATGTTTACTCCAGTGCATTTTCAGACTTAATGACAGCCACGGAGGGAGATTTGGCTTTCCTAGCGCCGTCTCCCGCGAGAGTTTTGATAGATTCGCTAGCGGGGAGACCCATAGTGACAGACCCAAGCCCGAAACCCGACGACCGTCAGCCGAGTTGGCTCTTGGTTTTAGCAATTGCGCCCGTGGCGTTATGGAAATTGAGGCGTCGCTAGAGAAACGATTCGGCGCGTTCGCTCTAGACTTCAGAGCCAAGTGGAGCGGCGGCGCTGTTTTCCTAGGCCCCAACGGCAGCGGCAAATCCACTACGCTCCGCTGCATGGCCGGCGTGTACGTCTGTAGGGGGTATGTTAAGATAGACGGCGTTGTGGCGGAATCCAGTCGATTCTACTACGTGCCCCCCGCTCCCAAGCTGCCCCCCACTACCTCCGTGGGGGAGTATTTACAACACCTTTCGCAAGTCTTCCAGACGGCGATAAAACCGCGGTTCGGCGTAGAGGACTTCTTAGACAAGAGGGGGGCGGAGCTCTCTTCCGGCATGGCTGCCAGAGTCTTCTTGACTGTGGCTGTTTCGGTAGACAGAGTAATTCTGTTGGACGAACCGCTGTCTTACCTAGAGACTAAATACAGACTGGAGTTAGTGAAATCGCTGGCCGGCAGACCTTTCGTGGTGGCTACGCACGACCCGGCGCCGTTTCTCGTGTTGAAACCCACGCTGATGTACATTGAGGGGGGCCGAGTCTCCTCCACCGCCGGTTGGGACGCCGTTAGAGCTCTATACGTGGAGCCCTGTGGGGGGGAGCTTTGCACCAAAAGTGGTGAGGTGCAGTATGTGGTGGGCTATCTATAGGCTGTTAGTTTTCACAGCCAAGCGGGATGGGTACACGTCGCCTTATTTAGCTATGTTGTCCCTAGGGTGGGCGACTTCGGTGGCGTTGGCGTCGCTGGGCGCTGGGTTTGCGGCTGTGGTAACCGCCGTGAATTTCCTAACGGCAGTGGCTTCTCTCATCGCCATAACTACCTCCATTGCTTCTACTGTGGGCGATAGAGAGGGGTTGATTGAGGCGTATGTCTCCGGCTGGGGGAGGGCGAGGTATTTCGCCGCTAGGACTGTGGCTAACTTAACGTTGGCGTTGGTTTATTCGCTGACCGCCGCGTTGCCGTATCTACTTCTGAGACAAGTGCCAGCCGCCGCATTCGCAACGGCCGCAGTGGCGTTTGTGACATCGCTGTTGGGGACGTACATAGGTCTCGCCGCTAGAAGCAGAGAGAGCGCTTTTCTCTACTCAGTAGTGGCTTGGGTCGGGCTGGCTCTAGTATACGACGTGGTGGTGGCGTTTGTGAATCTCATCACGCCGCTGCCCAGCGAAGCGATATTCGCTCTCCAAATCTCCAACCCCATCAAACTAGTGGCTCTCACAGCTACAGCCATGGTGGACAGCCACCTCCTCACTCTGGGGCCGCTGGGGGAGTTCGCAATACACATGGGGTTGGGTTGGTTCTTCGCTACTCTCGCCGCTGTCTACACGGCGTGGGTAACGGCGTTGGCTCTCGCCATTTACGACGGCGTGAGGAAAGTGGATTTATGAGATTCCTCCTCTTCCTAATCCCAGTGGCGGTGGCGTTTCTCGCAGTGGGGCACAACCACGCCGCTGGTTTGTCCCCAGGACACGTCTTGTTGCATACAGTTACTGTGATAATCGCAGCGGCGTTGTTGTACATAGCCATTTCTGGATACGCGCGGGTGAGGAGTTCCCGATTTCTATGGCTCCTAATCGCTTTCGTCTTACTCTTAACTAGAGAGTTGTCTCTCTCCCTGTCGATGTATCTAAACGCCACGTGGCTCCTGCCGCATACAGACATACCGATAGACCACTTCCTAGGCCTACTGGCGTTGGTAACTATGGCGTACGCGCTTTTCAAAACATGAAGTTGTACATAGCTCTAGCCATAACTGCAGTTGTTCTCTTGGCGTATTTAACCCTAGCCAAACCCTACGTGAAAGACTCAACTTACGTAATGACGGCGCCAGACGTAGGCATGGTTTTCTTCACTTTCGTAAACCCAACGCCGTTTACAAAATGCATAATCAACGCCGAGTTGGAGAAGCCGCGCACAGCGGTGTTGGAAATACACAAGACTATCGTCAACGGGACGTTAGTCGCCATGGTGCCCGTAGACGAGGTGTGCGTGTCGCCCTTCAGCTCTCTATCTTTCAAACACTTCACGTACCACCTCATGATATACGGCACTGTGGAAGGCACGATCAAAATCAAACTGAAGCTAAACGACGGCGAGGAGATACACTTCGCCGCAGATTCATCTACGCTAGAAATTCACATACATTAACATGGAGTTTTACACAATCACCTTTCACTGTGACAACCCCCAGACGCCGTGTTGTACGGCGTTAAGATTAGTCAAGGCAAAGCATTTAACAGCTACCCCGCGTGGGTTTGTGAAATTCCCGGCGAAATGGCGGAGAGTGTTTGCTCTACCACATCTCCGTCTCTGGTAGCTAGGAGGCCCCTTTTTGACGGTGGGGGGAAGTCAGTCGTGTTACTTGACGGAGGGAGATAGAGAACTAGCGCCCACTACGTTTGCACAACTAGAGGGGTATAAGACGAAGCCGAATTACGCCACGGAGTTAGTGCCGGCGTTGGTGGAAATGTTAAAAATGGCGGCTGCAAAATCTTCGTGAGAGTGAAATTTATCCCACGCCATTTTTTCCTCTCTCGAGAGGAGTTCGATTTATTCTGTATGCTTATAAAGTATGGCGTGAGACAAACTAATTTCTTGACAAACATACCGTTTTCCACTCTATATAGGAAGTTAACAGCGTTTTGAAAACGGGGGTTTGACGGATTCGGCGTATATCTAGCTACGAGAGCTTCAGACAGAGTGGTGGAAATATTAAAAAGACCGTTGGCGATTGTAGATAAGCGATGTGTTTATTTCGGAGATGATTGTAGAGATTGTTTTTCTTGCCACATGTATTCGCATTTAGATCACTTGATGAAATTACGCGTAGTAGATGGACACTACGGAACGCCTAGCGATTTCGCAGACGCTTTAGTGGAGAAAATCAAAGAGAGAGTGAAGAGGGGGTTTGCGATAGAGCTATAACTACAGAACTACTCGGTTTGTGTGGCTTGGAGTGGGGGAATCGGACAAATTTCTATTTTTCAAAGCTGTTGTGGATGTAATTAGAGCATCGCGCATTGCGTTGTACACATCTGCGGTGTTTTTCCTCTTGGGTGTATACAGCGCGTTGTCCAACGTTTACAATCTACACATGTACTTCATGACTACGGGGCTTTTGGCTTTTTACTTCTCCGTCATGTATATCCAACTGCCGGGGTTCATAAACGCCGTGCCGAAGAGATTGTTCACTTGGCTACTCACTGCGTTTTTCACATCTGCCGTTGTCGTCTCGCATTGGGTTGGGTATTTGGCGTATCTCCCATTCTCTCTGTTGTACACATCGCTGTATCTAAGGGGGTTGGGTAGGGGGAATACAGTTCCGAATTTAATACACATGGCCGGCGTTCTCCTCCTCCCCACGTCTGTAAGCCATTTGGAGGCAGTGGCTTCCCTCCCCCTGGCGTCTGTATACGCGTTACTCTACCGCATAGACAATTCTCGAGCTAAGAGACGGTTTTCTCTAGCCACATCTCTATACGTCGCATTTGCGTACGTCGTTGCTTTCGTTTTGTTCAAACACGGCGTTTTGTGGTCGTTCATTCTCCCGTCTGTAGTTCTTACGCTTGTGGCACCGCCGAAGTTAAACGACGTATACAGCGCCGGCGCGTTTATCTTTAGGTGGTCCACAGCGCTGGCGGTTTTCCACCACCATTTTATGTATATGGCTTTCGCTGTTGTGATGGCTGCGTTGTGCGTGCCGTATTTCCTACCGTCGGTTATGTACAGAGAAATGCCCAAATACGGCTTGGAGTTGTTCACAATCGCTATCGCGGCGTACGTCTTGAGGCTGCTCAATTCCCCGACTGCGGCGGGCGTGTTAACTACGGCGATGGTCATCTACGTCGTTTGGAAATTGGCTAGACAGAGAGCTATCCCGCTGAAACCTCCCTAGAGTTTGGCGAGGATTAACGCCAGTAGGAATAGAGTTAAAACGGGGCTGGATGCTTTGTACATTCTCCACATAACTACGTCGTTTTTTTCCACAAGCGCGAGTACGCTCGTGTACACCGCGGCTGCGGCTCCAGCCGCCACGAGTATAAACGGGTAGTTTAAACCAGAGAGAGCTAGGTATAGCCCCACGACGTAAATTGCACTTGCGATATTCATTAGCGATATTATGCTCACTGCAGTGTGTGGAGACACAACTGTGGACAACATGGGGACGTTTGCTTTTATGTAATCATCTCTATGCTTATAAGCCAGAGCCCATATGTGGGAAGGTATCCAGAGGTATATCGCGAAAGATATCAAGACGGCTAATAAATCCACAGTCCCCATGCCCAGGGCGTAGCCCCCTAGAAATGTGAAATTCCCCGCGAAGCCCCCCGCAAGTACGTTGAGCCAAGTGCGCCTCTTCAACAACACTGTGTAGACGAGAGAGTAGAAAACCCACCCCAACGTCACGAACACGGCGGCGAGGAGGTTGAGCCAGAGGAACGCCAGAGCCACGCCCAGTGTTGAAAACGCTAGAGAAAAGACGAGAGCGGCGCTGGGCTTCACCAAACCCCGCGGGAGCGGTCTGCCGGCCGTCCGAGACATCAACGCATCTATATCCCTCTCCCAGTAGTGGTTAAACGCAGCAGAGCCGCCGGTGGATAAGAAAGCCACAACTAAAAGCGCCGCGAGCGTGTGTAGGTTGACAGAAGGTGCCGAGTATATGTACCCAGCGACTGCGGATAGTATCAACAACCAAATCACTCTAGGCTTTAACAAAATTACATAGGGATTCACGAACACTGTAACACACAGAATTTAAAAATCTTGATGTAAACATGAGAAATAATTTTTTAACACACATCGCCATTGTTTTTATGCAATTTTTGAAAATTTCCGCTCGCACATGTGATTTAGTCCCTCCCGACGCCGATGGTCATCTCGGTTTTAAAATAAACAACGGCAGAGTGTATCACTTGCTCCACACGCCGCGGGGGGTGGAGATTGTGTCGGCTAAATGCGAAAATTGCGTCTTGTACAAACTCCTCGCCGTTGGACACGTAGTTGGGACGCCCACGGTTGGACGTGGAAAAATCAAACTCATAGTTAGCAATACGAAAAACGTGAGGAGGATAATCGCGGCGAGTGGACTTCAGATACTCCGCGTGGAGGTTTTAGAACACCGCGACGTGTTTCTAACGCCTAGGCAAAGCGACGTTTTGATACAAATGTCCAGGGGGCACAATTTGGCGTCTCTAGCTCGCAAATACGGCGTTTCTAAAACCGCCGTCTATAAACTCTTTAAGAAAGCTCTGAAGAAAGTTGCTAACTTCGCCTAAAGGTTTATTAATTAAGCTAGCTCTTGGCATGTGCAGTTGGTTGTGTTGGCTATTGTTATTTTGGATGTTCTGTCTGCAATATATCTAGTGAATTGGGGGCCGTTCCCACTGGCGGCTGAGTTGGGGGCCCCCACGGCTTACCTCAATATATACGTACATGTGCCGGCGGGCGTGGCTATGTACGTCACTGCGTCTCTGGCGTTCGCCTCAGCGCTTGTGAGCATTCGGAGGCAGTCGGCGGTCAAAGTCATGGACTCCTCTGCATACATCACAGCAGCTTTGGCTTGGTACGCGTTCATTAGCGGCACTATATGGGCCGCCGAGAGTTGGGGCACTCCGCTGGCTTTAGACCCCCGGCAGATGTCCATACTAACCGTGGCGGTGGTTTTCTCGCTGTATCCAGCAATAAGGCGGGGTGTGGAAGATCCTGACAGGTCGGTCAAACTGAGTCAATCGTACCTCATCGCCGGTTATGTGTTGGTAGTGATTTCTCTACTTGCGCCGGTGTTGGTTGAAGCTTTCCACCCCAAGCCAGGCGCTACTTTCGGGGGGACTCTCCGCGCGTACATGGGGCTTAGGACTGTCTTAGTGGTAGCTCTCTTCACTGTATTGATTTTCACAAGGGCGCCCAAGCCAACTCTCTGGCTCTACCTAACGGCAGCCGTGGTGGTCTCGGCCATGCTCTACCCCTGGCTGCAGAATCCAGTGCGAGTAATCGACGTCACTAACAACTCCATAGTGCTGGAGGACGGCAGAGTGTTGAACATACCCCCCCAGAGCGTTCTCACACCCGTCGAAATAAACGGCGTGGCTACGCTGCCTAAACACTACATCTTAGTGAGTAAAGACGGCGTGGAGTTAGTGCGGCACTACAGCGCGTATGTAAACGCTGCGTTGTATTTCTTAACGGCGGCTGTCGTGGCGAGGCGACATGAATAGGCTAGTTCTCGCGTTGGCGCTCGCGGCGTTGTTCATAACCGCTGGAGTGATGTCTCTCTACGCCGGCGTTCCCAAGGACGTGTCTGACCTCAAAAACCACCCCGGCGGCAAAGTGCGAGTGTCTGGCGTTTTGCTCAACTACGGCGTAGAGGGGGACAGTTTGTACCTCCTGCTAGCCGGCAGAGACGGCTTCACTATAAGAGCTGTAGTTCCCTACTTGGAGGTGGTTAGAGTGGCCGGGGCAAACTTCCAATTCGATAGAGAAGTAGTGCTTGAGGGCTACTACGACCCGGCGGCGAGGAGGCTAAACGTCACCACCATACTGAAGGGTTGTCACTCCGCTTACTACGCCCCCACGAAGTGATTGAGGTAATAGACGTCTGGAAGAGGCTGGGAGCCACTTGGATCCTCAGGGGAGTTAACTTGTCCATAAGTGGCGTCGTTACGTTAGTGGGGCCGAACGGCTCTGGCAAAACTACTCTCGTCAAGATAATCGCCGGCGTGTTGGAACCCACGAGAGGCGTTGTTTATATAGACGGCGCGAAGCCGCGAGTGCCGGCGAAAACGCTGGGCGTTGTCTTCCACAACCCCACTCTCTACCCGGAGCTCACAGTGAGAGAAAACTTACGACTCTTCGCCAAACTGTCCGGCGGGAGGTTAGAGAGTTGTCCCCTCGGCGTGTGTAAAGTGTTAGACAAACCAGTGAAAACGCTTAGCTTCGGCTGGAGGCGCCGTGTGGATATAGCGAGAGCACTCCTCCCGAACCCCCCCAATTTGATCATTGACGAGCCTACCACTGGACTCGACGACGAGGCCAGGGGGGAGTTGGCGGATTTGTTGAAGCAGAGAGACGTCTTGCTTACCTCCCCAGCGCCTCTCGGGATTGGCAGAGAGCTCAGAGTAGAGGAGGTAAATGTGGGAAATAGTTAAAGCAGATTTGAAAACTGCCTCTAGGCGAGTGGAAGAGTTGGCGTATATCTCGATTTCTGCAATCGCGGCGGGGGCGCTCGCGTCTTACGCCGGGCGGCTCTCCGTTTATCTAATTGCGCTTTTGGTTACACAACTCGCCACTTATTTCTACATAGTGAGAGATTGGGACAGAGGCGTGTTGGAGGGTTTGACGTACTACTGTAGTTACACAGAGATATACCTAGCAAAACTGATTGTAGTCGGGCTTATCTCCACGACAGTTACCACAGCGGCGTCGTTGTTCGTACCCGCTGCCTCCGTCGCGGACGCTGCAGCTGCAGCTCTCTTGTTCTCCTCCACGAGCTCGCTGGCGGCTCTTTTCGCGACATATGGCGGTTTGCCGCCGCCGGCCGGCACGGCGATGGCGCTGGCTCTAGCTCTACCGCCGGCGGTGGCCATGGCTGAGGGCAACTCAGTTTTAATCACAGTGGCTGGACTAACGGCGGCGATTGCAGTGGGCGTTTTGACAACTGCGTTGTTGGATCAACGTCGTTAATATATACAAAACACAAAAATCACATGCGTTTGCCCCGGGAGTGGACTATAGTGGGCGTTTTAACCATTAACTTAGCGGCGGCTCTCGCCCTTGGCCTACCCCACGCGAGCTTTGGCGAGTGTTTCTAGCCATTGCAGCCTACATAATCCACCTATTCACCTTCAGCCCAATGTTTGAAGAAGCTTCCAAACGCCGATTTAACTACTACTTGTTGATTCTAAACGCGCTGCCGTACATACCCGCCGTCTCCGCCATGCCACTCCCCCTCTTGGCGTACTTAATTACTCTAACCGCCGTCGTTTTTTCAATCGCAGCCGGGGGGCGGATCAGAACCCCCGTGGGCTACGTGGCTGGCTTGGCGTTGTACTCCTCGTTGGCGTTGCCCATGCGCTACCTCCTGGGGACGCCCACACACGTCGAGATGTTGTTCTACAGTCTCTACATAGTTTACTTCGTCACTTTTGCTCTATACGTGGAGAGCAGATTGGCGTTCCGCAGCGTGGACCCCAGCGCGCCGCTCCTCTTCTGGACGCCGCTGGTTAGTTACATCTCAATTTCGCACCCCCCATACCTCATAGCGCTTGTGGAACCCACCTGGCTGTTGATACAGAACTACAGACATAACGCCAAAGTGTCCACAATTTCAGACATTAGGAAAATGGGCAGGCGGGTGTTAGCCAGCAGCGTTTTATTCACGGCGTTGGCTATCGCTGCCGCCTCCGCCGGCGTGAGGTTAATACCTTAAACTATATTAAGGACCTTTGCAGCTAGTGTCATGGAGGGTGTGATTGTGGCGACAGTAATGCCGTTTGCTAAAGACGGCATAAATTACGACGGGCTTAGACAACTCCTCTCCCACGTGGTGTCTCTGGGGTACCACGGCGTTTTCCCAACATCGTCTACGGGGGAGGTGACTAAATTGTCTGTCGAAGAGCGGGTGAAAGTGATGGAGGTGGCTAAGGAAGTGGCTGGGGGCAAGGCAATGGTGGTGGGCGGCACGGGTACTGGCGATCACATTTCTACAATCGAAATTGCTAAGAAGTATAAAGACGTGGGGGTAGACGCGTTGCTCGTCACGCCGCCTTACTACGTCCAGCCCGACTGGGCCGCCGTGTACGCCTTCTACAAGAGAGTGTTGGACAAGGTGGACATGCCGACGATACTCTACACAATTCCGCTGGCTACTGGCTACAACGTGCCGGTGGAGGTGTTTGAGTTAGCGGCGCAGGAGTACAGCCAGGTGGTGGCGGTGAAAGACAGCAGCGGCGACTTTAGATACCACCTAGACCTCATACATCTACTAGGCCGCCGCCTCTCGGTGCTGCAGGGGTTGGACATGTTGTTCGTCCCCTCTCTCCTCATGGGGGCACACGGCGGCGTCTTGGCGGGTCCCAACTTCCTCGGCCGCGTCACACTAGACCAATATCTACTAGTGAGAGGGGGAAAAATCCAGGAGGCCATCGCTCTACACAATAAGTTGATGCCCCTCTGGCGGTTTATGGGGGGCTGCGGCTTGGTGGGCAAGCTCGGCGGTAAGTGGCCCACGCTTTACAAGTTAGCTACGCAGATTGTGCACAATATCGACATGGGGCCGCCTAGAGAGCCACTGCCGCCGGTAGACGACAAAGACCGGAGGGAGCTAGAGCGGCTCTTGAGAGAGTTGTGAGAGAATTCCACAACCGCAAGAAGACTTTTCTAGATAGGCTAGAGCGAGAGGCCTCACAGGGGCGGGTAGACGGCGACATACTGCCCCTACTCAGACTGTTGAATAGCCACCCGTCGCTCTACACGACGTCTAGCTGTAGCGGCCGCATTATGCTTGCCGAAGTGCCGTGGCCCAGCTACAGCAAGGGGCGGGGCTTCCGCCCGGTGGCTAAGTGGCACCACCCAGTGTCTCCGCGGCAGGTGGCTTCAGCCGCGGCGGGTTTGCGGCACGCCTGGCTCATGGTGAGGGGGGCAATACTCCACGTAGCCGCCGCCGATTTGAAAACCGCCCGTCAATTAGTGCAAATCGCTAGAGAGACTGGGCACAAACACAGCGGCATAATCGCCATGGGCAGAGGTGGCGTAATTGTCGAAATGCTCGGCGAGGAGAGGCTAGACATACCACTGAAGCACCCGTGGGGAGAGACATCCATAGAGGCGGCGGTAGACGCCGCGAATAAAACGCTGGCGTTGGCTAAAGTGCGGCTTTATTGGCTAGCGGCGAGGTTGGAGGCTCAACTCTTCGGCATAGAGGCGCCCACCCCCCAAGAGTTGGGGAGAGCTGTCAGAGAGGCGGCTCGCTGCATAAGCACTACGGAAGATTTTTAATATTGGACACAAAGCGACACACGGCGAGACCGAAATCTGCCAACACTTACACACATCCAGAGAGAGTGAAACTCCTAGAGATAATTAAAAAATTTGACTCCGTGACTGTCGGGCAGTTGGCGCAAATGACTGGCATAAGTTGGGGAAGGCTACAGTGGCACCTCTACGTGTTGGAGAGAGAAAAGAAAATAGTGAGATATACACAAGACAGACTTGTCTACGTCGCTCTAGCGCAACAACACGAAGAGTAGCGCCGCCACTGTCGACAGCAAGAGAGCGGCAGCCAAAATAGTCACATATGTATAGATAGAGATTTGCATTAAATCAACTGTAGCTCAATCTTAACGGTGTCTGGAACTCTAATAGTCATTAGGCGCCTCAACACTCTCTCAGAAGCCTCGACGTCAATGAGGCGTTTAGATATACGCATCTCCCAGTGGTCATAAGTGTGGTAACCCTGGCCAGAGGGCGCACGTCTAACAGTCACCGTAAGCCGCCGCGTGGGTAGGGGCACGGGCCCCCGCACCTCCACACCCATCTTCTTGGCTAAGTCAACAATTTCTCTAGCCACTTGATCTAAATCACTGGGGTTCGTCCCGTAGAGCCTAATCCTCACTCTCCTCCTAGCGGCTAGAGACACGTACCTCCCAAAACTTGAGTATATATACATTACGAAATAGCGCTTCGCAGTTAAAAATTAATATGAGTAGTCCAACGGTGGTATGAGCGTTAGATTGCCGAACGGCGTGTATAAGTTAAAGTCGGCAGTGGAGATGAGAGCATTTGTAAATATGTTGAAAAAATTCAGGGGTTACGCCACTACTCTCATCTCTCTCTACATAAACTCCAACAGGCCAATGCCAGACGTGTTGGGTCTATTGCGTTCTGAGTGGGCAACTGCCGCTAACATAAAAGACAAGACTACCAAAACTCACGTGCAAGACACGCTAGAGCGTATTGTGAATAACTTAAAGGGGGAAGCCAAAGCGCCGGAAAACGGCATGGCTGTTTTCGCCGGTTTCCACATGGTTAGCCAGGGTAATTTCGAGTGGGTTTACTACGTAGCCATACCGCCGCAGCCCATACACACTTTTAAATACATCTGCGACTCGATGTTCCACACCGAAATTCTGGAGGACCAACTACACAGCGGCGTTACGTACGGCATTGTGGTAATCGAACGCGGCGAGGCGGCTATCGCCCTCTTGAGGGGCAACCGGTGGGAACTTGTGAAGACAGTGGAGTTCTTTGTGCCGGGTAAACACCACGCCGGTGGTCAGTCGGCAAATCGCTTTAAGCGACAGACAGAGCAGTTAGCTGAAACTTTCTACAAAATCACGGCGGAGGAGGTGAACAAGATATTTCTGCAGATACCCACCCTCAAGGGGATTATTGTGGCTGGGCCGGGCCCCACTAAGGAAGATTTCTTAGAGGGGGGTGGGTTGGATTACCGCCTCCGAGACAAAGTGTTGGCGGTGGTGCCGGCGTGTTGTGCAAACGAATATGGGGTAGTGGAGGCGATTAAAAATGCCCAAGAGCAGTTGAAAGAGAGTGAATACGTCCAAGCCAAGGAGGTCATGGAGAGAGTGATGTACTACGCCGTTAAGAAGAGCGAATACATAGTATACGGCAGAGAGAAAACCATAGCGGCGTTGAAAAGCGGAATGGCGCAGACTGTAGTTGTAGCTGAGGAAGTGGGGGAGGAGGCAGTGCTCGAAGTCGTTATGTTAGCTGAGGAGAAGGGCGTCAAGGCTGAAGTAGTGCCCAAAGGCGTAGAGGAGAGCAAAACTCTCCTCCAGGCGTTTGGGGGGTACGTGGCTATATTGTCCACCCCCGCCTGGCTGTTGGAACGTCAGTAGGGCAAATCCACAGACCAGTCAGCCACCTCCTCAAACTCGCCCAAGTGGGAGGTGACTACCACCATCGGCACAGAGGCGGAGAGTTCTCTCACTAACTCCACAATACCCCGCCTGTGTTTCTCGTCTAAGTGTTCAGTAGGCTCGTCTAACATGAGCAACGGCGCCGAGCCGAGGAGAGCTTGAGTCAACGCCACTCTCAGCGAGAGTGCCACTAAATTCTGCTCACCTAGCGAAAGTAGTGGGAAGTCGATGGAGCCGGCTGGGGTGTCCACCTCTACGGTGTACCTGCCGTCAGATTCAATCAACCGAGCTAACTTGAAGTCTGGCTTGTGTCTCAACTTTAGGAAGACCGCCGCCAATTCTCTATTGATGAAATTTAGAAATATCTGCCGCGCTAGTGGTTTCACTCTCTTCAACACGTCGTGAATCCTGTCGGCGGTCTCCACGGCCCCCTCCAGTCTCTCCACTTCTCTCTTCAACTTCTCCACCTCGCCGCGGAGTGTCTCCCCCTCCCTCTCCCTCTCTCTCAACATGTTCTTCAACTCGCCGACGAGAGTCTGTGCTTTTAGATACTCCTCATACCGCGGTTTGAGTTGTCTATAGAGAGGCTCCAATTCAGCTAAACGCAACGCCGCGGCTTTAGCCTCCCGCTCCACTTGCCGCATTCTCTCCTCCAACTCGGCAATCTTCTTCTCAATCTCGCTCTTCTTCTCGGCGTAGTGCCGCAGCCGCGTGGTTACCTCCCACTCTCGACTCACCAACGCCGTGAGGTGCGCCCGCCTCTGCTCTACCTCCCGCTTCTGTCTGTACTGAGCTTCAAGCTCAGCCAACCGCCTAACCGCCTCCCCCAAGTCTATAGAGAGATAACGACTATACCTCTGGCGTAGTTTCTCCAAACTCTCCAACTTCTCCAACTCCCTCCGCCACCTCTCTACCTCTCTCGACGCCAACTCCAACTGGCTCTCCAACTGGCTCACTTCCTCCACGCGGTGCCGGATCGCGTCTGGCGACAGCGGAGCGCCACAAACTGGACACTTCCCACCGCCGGACTTGCGAACTACGTTAACCACATCTCTCAAGAAATCTAGCCGAGACTTCACTGACTCCCGCCTCTCCACAGCCTCCACGTACGTAGACCGAGCCACCTCCAGCGTCTTGGGGTCAAACTGCCTAACCTCCGGCGGAATTTTGCCAGCCTCCTCCACATCTCTCTTGAGGTTGAAGTACTCCCCCTCCACGTCCCCCACATGCGGCAGCGTTTGGAGCTCTAGCTTAGCCGCCCGTATGGCCTCAAGCTCTCTATTGGCTTTTTCAATCTCCTCCTCGAACTGTATCAAACTCTCCACTTGTTCTCTATACCTCTCCCCCAAGTTCTCCAATTCTTCCCTAGCCGAAGCGTGCCGCACCTCCACCTCTCTGTATCGCCTCTCGACCTCTAGATACTTGGCGGCGTCCACCTCAACCTCCGCCAACCGCCTCTCGGCCTCCCCCAACCGCCGCTTCAACTCCTCCACAGCCCTAACCAACTCCCCCAGCCGCCTCTCCAGCTCTTCCAACCTCCCCCCCATCCGCGCCTTCGCTTTCTCCAACTCTCTCTTGACGTCTCTAACTACCTCCATAGTCTTGTCAAACTCGTCGAGCCGGAGCACTCTATCTAGGTATTCAGGCTTCTGGATGATGGCTCTCAACTCCCCCTGCCGGACGTACAGCAAGTGCCTAAACTCCTCCACCGAGAAGCCCAACCTAGCCACCAACTCTCTAGTGACATCCTCGTCGCCAGTGGCCACTCTCCTGCCGCCTATCTCTAGATAAGCCTCGGACCCACCCCTAACTGAAAATTTCCTAACCACAACCACAGTCTCGCCTCTGTGAGCCAACTCCAGCCTAACCTCGCCCGACGTCTCTCCCCGCTTGACGTACGCTCCCCAAGTAGAGCCATACCTACGCACCCAACCCGAGCCAAACAACGCCACAGCCACCGCCTCCATGATTGACGTTTTGCCAGAGCCGTTGGGTCCATAGATGAAATTCACACCCTCTCGAAACTCCACTACTCTACGGCCGTGAGTTTTGAAATTCTTCAACTCCAACCGCCTAATCATATAGAGCTTTGTACATAACTCTCAACGCCGCCTCTCTCTGACCCTCCCTCACGAGGTCCATAACTCTCAAAACCACTTCCGCATGTTCACCCAACTGCTCCCGCATGAGGCGCATCACTTCCCCCCACGCCGGGCCACTCACCGCAGTCGTCAACTCCCTGGCGGCTGTCTTATCTACAAAATTTACATACAGCGCTCTGGAGAAACGCTCAGCCAACTGCCGCGGGCGCTTCTCCACCTCGCCAAATACCTCGAACACCACCACCGCGCCAGCTCTGTCAAACAACCTAACCGCCTCCTCCACGGACGCCTCAAGCTCCTTGCCATCTCTCACGTGCGCTCTGAGGCGATACATGGGCCTAGCCGGCTTGACTGGCATAGATTTGTGCGAAACCGCCCTCCCAGCTACATCTAACAACACGGCGCCCTTCGCCGCAATTTCGCTTGTCTTACGCCAAGCGCCGACGTATTCCCAAGTCTCGAACTCCCCAACGTCCCAAATCTCCAGAGAGCCAGCCCACAACGCCCCCACTCGATGCCTAGCGTAGTGTTCATGCACATGGCCAGCGGCTATGTGTAAATAGGGAAGTTCTCTATAGACGTCGGGGGGCATGGTGTACTCATCCTCCTCAACTGCATATCTAGACTCCAACCCCGCCACGTTTTGATGTATAGCCAAAACCGCGCCCTGCGGCATTTTCCTCAACCTCTCCCGATACTCGGCGAGGTACTCCCGGGGGGTGGCGCATGCGCCATAGATATAGACACCCCCAACGTCCGCCGAGTCCCAACAGAGCAGCCGGAGAGACTTCAACTTCGCCAACAGTCCAAACACAGTGTCTGCCAAATACGCCGACCCCTCTCCCCTGTGCCTCACATAACTAAAGTCGTGATTACCCCCAATGACGTACATCTCCAGCCCGTGACTCTCCAGAGCTTCAACCAACCGCACGATTGTCCTCCACTGCGGCCGCCGGGAGTCAAACAAATCGCCAGTAGTCAACACCACGTCTGCAGATTTGCCCAACCGCAGCGCCTCTTCAAACGCCCTCGCGTAATCCTCCTCACGCTCCGGCAGGCGGTATTGAGCTCTGCCCAAATGTACATCTGACAAGTGGAGAATTTTCATGCCACCACCACCTTGGCTCTAATCACTTCCTCCAGCGCTTTGTAGACGTGGGGACAGGGCTTCATTGCGCCGCAAGCGCTGCACGTCACGCCGTCGTTGGCGATAGTGACCGTCACGTGTCCACTCCCGTCGGCCAACACTACTTCCACTACGCCGTTAGTCGACGGTTTTTTCTCCACTACTCGCAACTTAGACGCCGATAGGGGAATGCTAGGCGGCGGCGTTGAGTTGAAAAACTGGCGCCACTTGGTGTATACTAAGGTGGTTAAGTCCACCTGCCTGCCGGCTTGCCACGCCTCTGCGAGGTCTATGTCCGACCCGCCGTAGTCCAATACTCTATCTCGCACTTTGATCACCGTGGGTAAGTTAATTACGGGCCCCAACACCACCGCCTCCCCCACGTCGAGACCTGGGAGGTTTTCTAAAAACTCTTGCGCCAGCAGTTCGCTACTGTCTCTTATGGCTATTTGATCTTTTTGATTTATCACCCGCATGATTATCTGGCTCTGGCACTGGCTAAGTATGTCTTGATCCACGCGGCTGGGTCTCTGGCTTATCACTACTAGAAACACGCCGAATTTCCTCCCCTCAGACGCAACGCGGGCGAGCGCTTCGTAAGACCGAGTGCGCCTCTGCGTCTTGGGTGGGGCAAATCTATGCGCCTCCTCCACCACTACCACCAACGGCCAGGGCAGTTTCTCCCCCTTCAGCGACCTCACTTCCCGCACTCTAGCTTGGAAAATTCTGTCGAGGAGCCTCGCCACGATGTAGTCTTGTATCTCTTCGTTAACTCCAGCTAGGTTCACTATAGACACGTCAGCCAACACTTTCGCCAAGCTGGTGGACCTCGCGGCGAAGACTCCCAGCCGCATCAAGCGCTTTATGTACATCAAAGACCTGAAAATTGTGTATCTATCTCCAGCCAACTCGCTCAACTCCTCGCTAGAAGTCTCGCCTGACGCTAAATCCACGCCATATTTCTGCGACAGTTGCTTGAGGAACTTCTGCAAATTGCCCCCGGCGGTTTTCTTCAATAGAGTATACATAAACTTGAGACCCACCGGCTTGCCGGTCGCTCTGTGGAACTTCCTAGCCACGAGCCAACTGAGGCGTATGACGTCTCTAATCTTCTTGGCGCCGGGGGGAACCCCGGCGGCGTTTGCCAAAGCCTCAGCGTCGCTATCTAACACTCCCACTCTATACATCACGTCGCCGCTGTATCGCTTCGATACAATCACCACCTTGGCTTGGTAAGACCCCAGTCTGTGGATGCTGTCTCTAATGGGGGTATACTCCCCATGGGGGTCAATCACCACTATCTTCCCCCCCTTCTTCAACAATTCTTCAATCAAGACGACGGAGAGCCAAGTCTTGCCGCTGCCAGTGGCTGCAATTATGGCCATGTGTCTCTGTATGCCGTTGAGGTTTAGACATATGTCCACACCCCTGGCGACCGACTTGCCGACGCAGAGTCCCTCACTTACTTTAAACAACTCGGCAACTTCGCCGTCGTCTGCGAAGTACACAGTAGCTCCAATCTTCGGCGGTAGTTTCGGTTGTCTCAACACGCCGTTGTCTAAATAACCCAAGATTTTCACTCTAGCCACAGCCACTTCAATCACGTTGTTAGAAACGTCGGACATTACGCTATACAGCGGGAGGTCTCGCTTCACTGAGTAGGGGTCTCTGTAGAGTTTAACCACCTGCCCCAATAGCCTGACGGGGGTCAAATCGACGTCGGTGTGTTCCACAGCCACATATTCATATATAGACACTGGAATGTCCGGATCTAACGTAGCTAAGAACTCAAGCGGCGTGGAGGACCCAACTACGTAACCCACTCTCATAACCCAGACCACATCTTCACCCGCCTAGCCACCCCCACGCCGTTTAGAAATTTGCTAATGTAGACAGAGTACTCCTTTAGTTGGCTAGACTTCAGCGAAGCGATAGAGTGGGCGTACCAAAGCCACGTGTTGTAGTGAATTGAATTTTTGTAGTACTGCCGCAGTGCCGACGTCACGTCGTCTACGTCAGCTGAGGGATAGAAAGCCTTGAGGGGAGTGTTGTCAAACATCTTAGTGCCCACAGCCGGCATCTCCACCAACAGTGGATTGTCGTCACCCAACTTCACGTAGAAGAAGTACACCTTGGGCAACCCCCGGAGTGCGTCTCTCACCACCTCCACCACCGTCTGGCGACTCTCGCGGAGGCGGAAGATAGAGGCGTCTTCCAGTCTGTCCGCCGCAGCCGCCGCTAGTTTCTCCACTGAGTTGAGGTTTTTGTAGTTCAGATAGGCGTCGCAGCCCCCCACTACCATCGGCACGGTGTAGTGACCCGGGGGGAGCCACCGCTTCAACAATTGGCTGTCTGTAACTGACTGCCTTATCACCAATTCGAGAGTTTGTGAAGTTTGGTAATCCCACTTGTGGCGTTTGTAAAACTCCAACAACTCTTTTCTAAACTTCCGTATCCAAAGTATGGAGTGCCACAAAGTCCCCCTGTGGAAGAGGGGGTCTCTATGCCTCTCGTAGAGTTTCTCAAAGAGGAGGTGTTCTTTCAATAGCTTGAAGTTGTTGTCTTTAGACACAAACACAAGCTTCACGCCCCTCTCCTGCGCCACTTCAATCAATTTTGCCAAAGCGTGGAGAGCGGCGGCGAACTCGGGGACGTAGTACAAATTCTGAAATTCTCTAGTCAAAATGAGGTTATGCACCAACCGCATAGTCTTGGCGTATAGAGAGCCGTCCATGAACAAGATATCCACACCGCTGCGTGTCACTGCTCTGTAGCCAGCCAGCGCCTCTACCGTAATTAAGTAAGTCCACTTGAGCGAGTTAGAGTCGACGGTGGCTACGTCCACTACGAACTCCCGCTCTACGAAGTTGGGCCCCACAGCCGCCGCTCTGGCTAACAACACTTGGTGCCCGTTGGCGAGGTTAACAACGCCAACCCCGCCGTCGACTCCGCCGGCTTTCGCCTGTCCCCCCCTCGGTTTTATCGGTCGATTTGGCACTGTGAGTTGTTGAACTTCACTGTCCCAACTCTTTAAATACTTGGGGAGTTTTTTCCTAACTTCAGCTATGAACAAGTCGAAAAACTCATCCACGCCATTTTTATCTACTGAATTTATATAGTTGGGGCATAGTGCTAGAGACAGAGAGTAGGTAAGAAGTTTTGATGTTGTAAAACTATTAAAGTCAAAACCAAATCTACACGTGGATAAACTCGTCAATCAAGTGGCTACCGTCCGGAGGACGTTGAATTCGCTATTCTACAAATTCGCCGACGAGATAGATGCAAGTCTCACCGCCGTCTTGGCGAGAGAGAACTTCATCCTGATAGGCCCCCCAGGCACCGCCAAGACTATGTTAGTGTCTTCCACCTCTAAACTACTGAAAGCCAAGTGGTTCTACCGCCTCTTGACTAAATTCACTGAGATAGAGGAAGTAATTGGCCCAATAGACGTGGTGGAGTTACTCAGGGGAAACGTCAAGAGGATATACGCCAACTCCATAGTGGAAGCCGACCTCGCCCTACTAGACGAGATTTTCAACGCCTCAAGCGCCATTTTGAACACTATGTTGACTATTCTAAACGAACGGGTGGTGTACGACGGCGGTAGCATAATACCAGTGAAGACTTGGATTGTCTTCGGCGCCACTAACCGCATTCCCGACGAGGAGGAACTCCAAGCACTATACGACCGGTTCCCCCTGCGGGTATTCACTAAATACGCCCAGCCAGACGAGACGGAGGAGTTGATAAAAACCGGCTTGAGGCTGAGGCAGCGGTATGACCAACTGACTCCCGCCATGTCTATGGACGACGTGAAGAAGTTGAACGAATACATACAGAGCTACGTCTATGAAAACATAGATGGCTTGGTTAAACACATTGCGCCCGTGGTGGCTTCCTACCTAGACCACATAGAAATCTCGAACCGCACTAGAGTGAAGATACCTCTCTACGTAATGGCGTACTTAACGGTAGCGGGCATAGAGCCGGCGAGCGTGGACTCCCCAACGCTGAGGGCTGGGGTACTCAAAACTCTCAAGTACCTAGTGAGAGATAGAGAAGACTTGGCGGAGTACGAGTCTTTCCTCGCCACACACATGCCTGGCAATTTGTCCACGCTGTACGACTTAGTGAACGAAATCAAAGCCCTAGTGGCCAACAACGCCGTCAATATCGCCAGAGAGCGGTTGAGAGAAGCTTACAACATTTTGGAGAGAGAAATAGCTGACGCAGTCACATACCGCTTCTTCTACGTTGAGTTAGAGGAATTGCGCTCTACGCTAGAGATGTTGAAGAGTCAACTGTGACTGGCGCACTCCTCAACGTAGACTACGGCGACGAACTTACCAGGCTGAGAGTGTATGAAATCGTGAAGTACTTCCAGCGGCTTGGGATACCGCTTAGGCTAAACAGAATCTCTAACGAAGTGATTGCCGACGCGTTTTACATACACTACAGAACGCCCATCTTTAGAGAAGAGACTGGAGACTCTCTGTGGAGACATTTTCTAAAGACTTACACCACTTCGGACATATATCAAGAAATTTCTAGAATTAGCCGTTATAATTACTTCTTGTCTAGGTCGGCGGCTGTGAAGTTATTGAGAGCGTACAATAGCTTACTGACTAGACTAGAGAGAGGAGTGGCGGAGTGGGGGAGGGGAGAGGACTTGAGAGAGAATCAACAACTGCGGCACGAAATCAACAGTCTCATTAGGTTTTACATGGGGAGCGTCAAGAACATAGAAAAGTTGAGAAAAACCGTGGCGAAGACTCTAGGCAATGACGTGGGCAAGGAGGCGGCTGAGTTGTTATTTGACGTAGATATTGACCCCTACCGCGCTAGGTTGGCTAAAATACTACAGTCGTTAGTAGAGTTGATTTCGCAAGCGTCGGAGGTGGATCAACCGCAGTATAGAGAACGCCGTGGGTTAATATCTGGAGTCTCTAGACTGGGGACGTTTTCAGACCTCCAGAGAGTTACCAACTTCAGCCGAGCTATCTACATACAGTCTAGAGAACTCTTTAGCTACAAGCTAGCTACCAAATCTCTCTCTATATACGACACTTCTCTCGACACGAGAGAAAAACTATACCTACTAGTAGACAAGTCTGGCTCTATGTTTTACACGATCTACGACGGGATCGCCGTGGATATGACGCAGAAGATAACTTGGGCCGCCGCGTTGGCTGTGGCGTTGATGAAGAGAAGCCGCCGCGTGGTGATGAGATTCTTCGACCAAATGGTGTACCCCCCAGTCACCAACGTGAAAGAGGTGATCAAGCAATTGCTCAAAGTGCTGCCTCTGGGGGGGACAGACATAACGTCTGCGATATCTACAGCCGTCAGAGACTCGCGGCAGATGGGGCTCCAGAATTACAAACTAGTGATAATCTCAGACGGGGAAGACGACATGGTGAATTCCGAAGTCTTAGAGACAGCCCGTAGGGCCTTCAGAGCAGTCAGAGCGATTCTCATCGGCGGCACAAACGACACGATTGAAAAACAAATACCCACTGTGAAGATAAACGCGGCGAATCCAGACACTCTAAAAAACGCGTTGAAAAACCTTTAAATAGAGAGTAGTTAGACACATGGATTGTGGACAATTGGCGTCCACACCTCCATTGACTACAACTCCCAACGAGACGTTGGAGAGAGCCATCGAGAAGATGGCTAGACATGACGTTGGGGTTCTTATCGTGGTGGATCCAGACAACCCCAAGAAGCCGATTGGCGTGCTGTCAGAGCGAGACGTAGTGCGCACTATAGCTGGGAAAGCCCCACTCACAGTGACTGTAGACAAAGTGGCCACCACGTACCCCCTAATCGCCGTGTATAGAGACCAACCAGTGAGAGACGCCGCGGAGAAGATGAGAGTACACAACGTGAGGCACGTAATTGTGCTCGAGAAAAACGGCGATCTCTACGGCGTTATTTCCATAAGAGATTTATTGAAACTTTTTTAAACGTCACACATCCACCCCCATGAATAGAAACGTGGCGATTGGGATCGCTTTAGCTGTGGTTGTGGTGGTTATACTAACGGCGGTGGTGTTGCTCTGGTGGCCAACTAAGCCAGCGGAGCAACAAACCGCGGCCAAGATGTACATCTACGACACGTCTCTAGCTGGCCAGACTTTCTCCACTATGTACATACCGCTGAGAGACGGCGTTGTCTACGGCACGTCTATAGACAACAGCGCCACGTATCTCTACCTAAGAGAGAATTTAGTGAACGTCTTGTCGACGGGGCCCCAGGGCGAGGTGCGGAGAGCCACGTACTACGTCACTCTGATGGAGCTATGCATAAACTCCACGCAGACTGTGACTATCGCGGGCGAGAGAGTCACACTGGCCGACAGACAGTGTAGCCCCACAGCTCTCAACATACCCACAGTGAAGACTTTCGACGAGGTTGTGTTGGTAGTGGAGGGTTTGCCTGGGCCCACTTCGCCAAAACACTGGTCTAAAGCTGGGGCGGCGGAGACGCCCTACGGGCGGGCCACTGTATACACAAACACCACCACGATGCCAATCATGGTGGGTTTCAACGCAGTGTTTAACTACGAGAAGCAAGTCCTAGACGACGGGACTGTCTACAAGTTTAGAGTTAGCGTGTCCTACGGCGGGCAGACAGCCGGCACTTTGACGTTTGTCTTGGCTAGAGTGCAAGACATAACGCCAGAAGTGCGGCAAGTCATTGACGAACTTTCTAAAAACGTGTCTGCCACGCCGGGTGGGGGGCTAGACGTGTTGCGTGTGGCGTCTAAAATCGGCATGAATTTCGGCGGGGGGTGGCCAGCGGCGGTGGTGTTTTTCGACTTGCAGTGTCTCTACTGCGCCATGTTGTTTCACTACAATTACACACTCTTCGAGGGGCACAAGTTGGTGTTGGTAGATTTGGTAGTGCACCAAGAAGCTTTGAGAGACCACCAACGGTTGAGGTGTCTCTATAGAAAATCGCCGGGTGAATTCATACCCAAACTTAGAGAGATATATACAAAATTCCTCGGCGGCGACGCAAACGCAACCGCCGAGCTGCCGGCGGAGGAGTGTCCACTAGACACAAACTCAGCTAGGCAGCTAGCCACCGCCTTAGTTGGACAAAACGTGGGCACCCCCATGGTGGTGGTGGTGTATCCCAACGGCACTTTCACTACCATCGTTGGCTACAACCCGGGAGACATAGCCAAAGCACTGGGGAAGTGAGAGAGTTCTTTTTCCCCAAGTCGGTGGCTGTAGTAGGCGCCTCCCCCAACCCCCAGTCGGTGGGTGGCCAGATCTTGCTGCAGTTGTCTAACTTTGGGGGAGAGGTGTACCCAGTCAACCCCAAATACGACAGAGCGGAAGTGGGGGGTAGGGAAGTGCGGTTCTACGCCAGAGTTTCCCAACTGCCCAAAACGCCAGACTTGTTAGTGGTGGCTATACCTGCCCACGCCGTGCTGGAGGTGATTGAAGAAGCCGGCAGGCTGGGAGTCAAGGCGGCTATTGTAGTGTCGGGTGGTTTTGCGGAGGTGGGGAGAGACGACCTCGAGAGGCGGTTGGCGGAGGTGGCTAGGCGACATGGCGTGAGGATACTGGGGCCGAACTGCATCGGTGTATACAACGCCTACAATGGGTTAGACACCATGTTCCTACCGCGCAGTAAGCTGGCGAGGCCTCCCCCCGGTCCACTTGCGCTTTTGAGTCAAAGCGGTGCGGTTATGACTGCCGCTTTGGATTGGGCCGCCGGCGTGGGCATTGGCGTGGGTATCGCCGTGAATTTCGGCAATAGGCTAGACGTCACTGAGTGGGAGATACTGCAGTATTTGGCTGGGTTGGGGGAAGTGAGGGCGTTCGCCATGTATCTAGAGGGGTTTAGACGCAGAGAAGACGCCGTCGGTTTCTTAAAGGCGGTGAGGACCCTCGGCAAGCCGGTGGTGGTGTACAAAGCCGGCCGCGGGGTGGACTCGGGGCGGGCTGTGTTGTCTCACACCGCCGCCATGGCTGGCAGTTACGAAATCTACCGGGGTTTCTTTAGACAAGCAGGCGCCGTGGAGGCTCACGACATTGTAGAGCTTTTCGACGTGGCGAAAGCGCTTGCGACATACAGCGGCCGCGTGAGAGATGTGCTGGTCATCTCTCCGTCTGGCGGACTTGCGGTGCAGATCGTAGACGCTCTGAACGAAGTGGGGCTGCGAGTGCCCGAGCTGCCTCGAGAGGCGCAGGAGGAGTTACGTCGCCGCCTGCCGCCGGTGTCCACTGTGTGGAACCCCATTGACTTGACGGGAAGTGGGGAGGATAGTCACTTCGCGGTGGCGTTGGAAGTGGGGCTTAGGTACGTCGACGCGGCTGTGGTGGCGGCGTTTATACACCCCCCAGCCATCAGCGAGAGAGTAGTGGACTACATACTGCCGGCTTTCGAGAAGTGGAAGAAGCCAATTGTGGCGGTGAGTCTCGGCTTCTCTCCGCAAGTCAAGGCAGTGGAGAGGAGACTGGGGGAGAGGCTTGTAGTTGTAGACACGCCGAGGAGAGCCGCGCGGGTTTTGTTAGCTATATCGCTTTATGGCTCTAAAGTATATAACGGCGGCGGCGATGGAGGGGATCAACATCACGGTGGCTAACGCATAGAGAGTGGGGTCTCCCCGGCCTCTGGCGGCGTAGTTCCATAACAAGATAGGCGCAGTGACGAAGCCAGGCTCAGTGGCGAAAGCGGTTTTTATATATGTATCGAAAGAGTTGGCGAAGACGATTAGAAAAGCCGCAGTCAAAGCCGGCATTAACATGGGTGTCACTATGTAAACCACTGCCTTCACTTCAGAAGCCCCCAGTATCCTAGCCGCCTCTACTACAGTTCTGCTGACGTATGTGACGTAGGGCGCCAGCAGCACGTGCGCCATGGGTATGGCGTAGGCCAAGTGCGCTAGGAAGACCCCCACGGGGCCGAAGAGATTGACTCCAGTGTAGGTGTACACTAACCACAGCGCCGCGGCGAACGCAAGCGCTTCCGACACCTCCGGCATCACTACCGCCACTTGCGAAATGGCTAAGTGAGTCACTTTCCTCAAGGCGTAAGCCATGAAGAGCCCCAGCGCTGTGGCCACCAGCGCCACGGCTATGGCTATGGCGAAGCTATTGAGTAGAGCGCCCCACGCCTGTTCCCACTGCACCAACGCCTGGTACCACCTGGCGGTGAAGCCCCCCCAGACGTAGGGTAGTTTACTGTCGTTGAAAGAGAGCGCTACCACAACGCCGATGGGGGCGTAGAAGAGAGCTATGAGGAGCCAAGTGTAGACGCGCAGCGTCATAAGCTGTACCTCACTGTCCTAAACACTACGTATGTAGCTAAGAGAGACAAACCAGCCAACGCGGTGGACATGACGCCGCCGCTGAGTATGTCTCTCGCTTTGAAGTAGAGGTCCCAGACGTAGCTGCCGAAAGTGTACACTTTGCCAGCTCCCAAGACGGCTGGCATGATTACGTCGCCCAACGCGAAGAGAAATATCAAGACGAAGGCAGCCACTACGCCCGGCGTCGTGAGGGGCAGCTCCACCCGGAGGAAAGTCTGCATTTTTGAAGCGCCCAGCACCCGCGCGGCGTTTATGGGCCCCTCGGTTAATTTCTCCACGGCGGCGTAGAGAGTGAGAAGTGCGTAGGGGAAGTACTCATACACCATGCCGACTAACACGCCGGCTGGAGTACCCCAGAGAGACAGACCGAAATACCTCTCCACAAGTACGAAAACCACCAGTAGTGAGTACGCCTTCAGCAACGTCCCGACCCACAGGGGGGCCACTAGTAGGGCGAACTCCA
This sequence comes from uncultured Thermoproteales archaeon, assembly GCA_938027595.1. Taxonomy (GTDB): domain Archaea; phylum Thermoproteota; class Thermoprotei; order Thermoproteales; family Thermoproteaceae; genus Pyrobaculum. Next base: position 18,806 of record CALJAK010000008.1, on the reverse strand, counting down.
GTTCCGACCCCCGCCGGGCTAGGTAATACGCCGCTGGGTAAGCCAGAGCTATAGCCAACGCCGCCGTGGCCACCGCCAGGAGGAGCGTGGTAACCACCACGCCCGCCGTTGGGAGCCGCAGCTCGCCGCCGGTGGTGAAGTGCAAAAACGCAGCGAAGGGTAGGTAGAACAATAGAACTACCGCCGCTAGGGTGGAGAGAGCTATCTTCCTAATCATTTATTACATACATATCTCTAGCGCTCCAACCAAACTCCACCACGTCCCCCAGAGAGATTGGAGTGTCTAAATCCACATATGCCTTGTATATGTAACCGCCTGACTCGATCTCTACCTTTAGATAGTGCCAGAGGAAGGTTATGTCTACCACAGTCCCCTTCAGTCTGTAAGTGGTGTCGCCGCCCAACACTACGTCTTCTGGCCGTACCACCACGTGGCCGCCCGCCAGCCCGACCGCCTCGCCGGAGATGACGTTAGCCTCGCCGAAGAATTCAGCCACGAAGCGATTCTTCGGCATGCGGTAAATCTCCATGGGTCTCCCCACTTGGACAATCTCCCCATCTCTCATTAACGCGATCTTGTCTCCCACTTCCACTGCTTCGAATCTGTCGTGAGTGACGTACACCATAGTGAACCCCAGCCTGTTGTGCAGCATCTTCAACTCCTCCAGCAGCTGGTTCTTTATGTCTAAGTCAATGTGGCTGAAGGGCTCGTCGAGTAGCAAGACCTCCGGCTCTACGACTAGAGCTCTCGCCAGCGCCACCCGCTGCTGCTGTCCGCCAGACAACTGGCCAACCCGCCGGTGGAGGAAAACACGTGAGTCGAGCCGCACTAACTCCAGCGCCTCAACTACCCGCCGGCGGATTTCCGCCTCCGCAAGCCGCCGCAGTCTGAGTCCAAACGCCACGTTTTCAAAAACGTCGAGGTGTGGAAAAAGCGCGAGGTCTTGAAACACCATAGACACGCCCCGCTTGTCTGGAGGCGTGTTAGTCACGTCCACACCGCCGATGTAGACTCTGCCACCCGCCGGGGTGACCAACCCGGCGATGGTTCGCAGTAGAGTTGATTTGCCACAGCCAGAGGGGCCCAGCACCACCAACCCCTCCCCAGCTTCTATGGAGAGAGAAATGTTCTTGAGGATTGGAGACCCCCCGTAATGCACCACCACGTCTCTAAGCGCTACGGAAAGTCCCACGTGGTGGCGATATGTTCAGTATATAAATCTACAGCCGTGGCTCACTGCAGAGCCGCCTCCGCGCGGCGGCCTCCACCTCCTCCGGGCTCGCCGAGCCCAACGTAATTCGCTTGAGGGCCTCATCTACAGACAGTAGAGCCGCCCTGCCCTCCCTAATTTCTCTAGCCAATTGGAAATACGCCAGGCGGAAGGGGACCCCCGACAGTGAGAGGGCCTCGGCAGTGTCAGAAGAAGTGGTGAAATACCTCTCGGCGTCTCCCCTCGCCTTGGCGCAGTCGAACTCCAACCCCCCCACGAAGTCCGCCAACACTCTCACCCCCTCCGAAGCGGTTTTCAACACTACCCACAAGTGACGAGTGGCCTCCTGGAGGTCTAGACTGTAGCCAAGCCCCACTTTCGCCACCACGCCGTACATGGCGGTTAAGTGCCCCACGGCTTCCACAAACCTAGCTCTAGCCACTTCTAGAGTGACTAAGTTCCTCTTGTGCGGCATGATGCTACTGGTAGACACGTGACTGTCTGGCGCTTTCAAATAACCCAACTGCGGGCTGCCCCACCTAACGAAATCGTCGACCGCCCTGGAGAGTTCCACTAGAAAAGAAACTACAGCCGACGCCAGTGCCAGAGCGAAAAACCGACCGCCGGAGGCGTACAGCGAGTTTTCCACTACTTCACTAAACCCCGCCAGCTCCGCCAAGCGCCTCCTGTCTATGGGTGTCTTGACGCCGCCGGCCGGCCCCGCCCCCAGCGGAGAGCGGCTCAACAACTTCTCGACTCCAGCCAGCGAGTGGAGAAACTCCGCCACCAACTCGTCCACCGCCAGTAGGTAGTGCCCGAAAGTGACCACCTGCGCCGGTTGGAAGTGCGTGAAGCTAGGCATGGCGCATTTTGCGTACTCCAGAGCTCTCTTAGCCAAGACACACCGCAGCGTGGCTAAATCCCGCTTCAAACTCTCCACTTTCTTCAACGCCGTTAGTCTCACGGCGGCTGCCACGTGGTCGTTGCGAGAGCGCCACAGCCCCAGCCAACCCCCCACCTCCTCGCCCAGTTTGTCTATTACGTACTTCTCTACAGCTTCGTGGACGTCTTCAAACTCCTGCCTCAAGACGCTTGCGTCTACCTCAGCCAGCGCATTCGCTATGGCCTCCGCCGCTTCTCTCGGCACGGCCCCCACTTCGGCCAGGTGAGTCACGTGGCTCTTCAACACTTCCACTACCGCCTCGAGTATCTCCACGTCGTCGTTTATGCTAGATATGTACCCCACCAACGCGCCGCCCCCAATCCAAGACCGGTAGAGACTCATGTCTCCAACCGCTCTGTGAGAAGCTCTTGTCCACACTTGGGGCAGCAGTAAGTCACCAAGAGGTAACGCCGAGATTGATTACGCCTACTACACTCCACAGGTCTCACTGGCTTCCGGCAGTTGGGACAGACTCGATGCCCCATCGCACTAGAAAAACATTCAATATAAAACCTTTATAGACCGCCAGGGAATCTTTATAGACCGCGCCTCCGCCTCGCAGTGATGGAGTGCAGGCTCCACATTTCAATGAAGCCGCGGGCTTCCGCGTCTGTGGGGTACCAACCACCCCCGTAGTCAGCCAACTCTCTACTGTAGCCGCCGTAGGGAGACTCCCTCCCCACTACCCAAACGCCGCCTTTGTACAACTTCAGCCTCACCACGCCGGTGACCCACTTCTCCATCTCCAAAGCGGCTTTCTCTATGGCTTCCCTAAGAGGCTCTACGTAGAGACCTCCATACACCAAGTCAGCCCACTGGGGGTCGAGGACGTGGTGTTTAAACCGCAACTCCCTCGGCGTGAGGACGTACTTCTCCAAATCCACATGGGCGTTGTATAGAATCACCGCCGCCGGCGCTTCGTACACCTCCCTACTCTTGAAGCCAACCAAGCGGTTCTCTATGTGGTCAATCCGCCCCACGCCGTTGAGTCCACCCACGCGATTCAACGACGTCACTAACTCAACCAACTGCAGCCTCTCCCCGTTGACTGACTTGGGGAGCCCCCGCTCGAACTCTATCTCTAGATAAGTGGGGCTGTCGGGAGCTCTCTCCGGCGAGACAGTCCACCTAAAGGCGTCTTCTGGAGGCTCCACGGCGGGGTCGTCCAACGGCCCCCCCTCGATAGAGCGCGACCAGAGGTTGTCGTCAATGCTGTACTTCTTGTGGACGTCTCCAATGGGCAACCCGCGAGATTTGGCGTACTCCACCTCCTCAACTCTAGACATGCCCCAAACTCTCGCTGGGGTTACTATGGCGAGGTCCGGCGCCAGCGCTTTGGCAGTCACGTCAAAACGCACTTGGTCGTTGCCTTTGCTAGTAGAGCCGTGAGCCACCGCCTCGGCCCCCACCCGCCTCGCCACCTCAATCGCTTTCTCCACTATGAGTGGTCTAGCCAAAGCGGTGCCCAGTGGGTACTTGCCCTCATACATGCCGTTCATGAAGATGGAGCGAGCTATATACTCCTCGGCGAATTGACGCTTGGCATCTATATAGAAATGTTTCACCGCGCCGGCTTTGTACGCCCTCTCCTCCACTTCGGAAAAGTCCTCCTCCTGCCCAACGTCTACGGTGACTGTGTAAACCTCGTAACCCCTCTCCGTGAGCCACTTAACCGCGACGGTGGTGTCCAAACCGCCGGAGTACGCCAGGACTACTCTCGCCCCGACTTACTGACCATAGTCCTCCACGTCGCCTTTGAATTCCTCCAGCGACACGGAGTTCCCCCTCACTCTCACAATGTACCTAGCGCCGCAGGTGGGGCAAGACGTAATTTCGCCATCCATCACGTCGTCTGGCAGTTCGAACTCAGTGCCGCAGACGCCACATTGGACAATCAATTTCGCCGCCATACGCTAAACCATGGGGGGTTATTTAAACTTTTCTAACGTGAGTCCCCGCGCCGCTCAACGCAGCCTCCACGGCGTTTTCCACAAGCCCGTTGTATATCACCACCTCCACGCCGGCTCTGGCAGCCTCAGCCGCCATCAAAAGCTTCCGCTTCATGCCGCCCCTCACCTCCTCCGACTTGGCTAAAGCTTCAGCCTCCTCCGGCGTCAACCTCGGCACCACCCGCCCGTCGATCAACAAGCCATCCACGTCGCTCAATATCACTAACCACTTGGCTCCAGCTCTGGCGGCAATTTCGAAAGCCAACTGATCCCCATCGACGTTTAACAACTCCCCCCTGTCGGACATGGCGATTGGCGCCACCACCTTCACCGGCGGTGGGGAAAGTGCTTTCACATCCACTTCCGTAATGCGCCCCACATATCCGCCGTCTACCACCCGCTGGCGCCCCCGCTCGTCTATCACCAACACTCTCTCTTTGCGTCTAGCTCTAACCACAGCGCCGTCGGCGCCCGTGAGACCCACAGCTGGGGTGCCGGAGGCGTTTAGATACGCCACGATGTATTTGTTAATCCAAGACATAGCCATGACGAACGCCCTCAGCGTCTCCCAGTCTGTGTAGCGACTCACCAAACCGCCGGGGTGAGTCAAAAACCTGGGCTCCACACCCATCTCTTTCAGTAATTGATTTACATAACACCCACCGCCGTGAACCACCACCGCGTCGCGGACGCCAGCCAAGCCAGCCGCAGCCCGCTGGGGGTCTCTACAGAAGACAGACCCCCCCAACTTGACCACAATCATATGGGCAGCGGCGGGATGTGTCTAAGCCCAGCGTCTTCGGGGAACCCCATGGCGATGTTGAAAGCCTGCACCGCCTGCCCAGAGGCCCCCCGGACTAAGTTGTCGATAGCTGAGAAAGTCACTACTCTACCCAACCTGGCGTCTAGCTCAAACCCCACATCTACGTAGTTAGACCCCAACACGTACTTGACGTTGGGGTACCTAGCCATCCCCAGCTTGTCTTTCACAATACGGACAAACTTAGAGTCGCCGAAGGTGGACTTGAAATACCTCCACATCTCCGCCTCGGTGGGCAATTTGTCTAGGTACACATGTCCAGTGGCGAAGATGCCCCTCACCAAATCCACCGCGTGCGGCGTGAAAGCCACAGACACCCGCCTGCCGGCGAGGCGAGACAACTCTTGCTCAATCTCGGCAATGTGGCGGTGGTGGACAGGCTCGTAGGGCCTCACCACGTACGTCCTGTAGCTGTGTAAATCCACCACCGACCCCTCGGCGCCGGCCCCACTAGAGCCAATCTTGGCGTCAATCACTGGGGGCACGCCGCCTAGGTGTTTAGCCAGCGGCGCCAACATGAGTATAGAAGCCGTAGCCATACAGCCAGGCACCGCCACTAGCTTAGCCCCCACGAGCTCCTCTCTATGGAGCTCTGGTTGTCCATAGACAGCTTTCGCCAAGAGGTCTGGATAGGGATGGGGATGTGGCCACTTGTACCACTCTACGTACGCCTCTGGATCCTTCAGCCGGAAGTCGGCGCTGAGGTCAAAGACAGCCACCCCAGACTGGTGCAGCTGCGGCACCCACTTGACAGACTCGCCGTGCGGCAGAGCGAGGAAAACCACGTCCGCCTTGAGAACCACGTCGAGGTTGGGCTCCACGAACTTCAACTGAGTGACGCCCCTCAAGTTCGGGTGTACTCTATATACATACTCCCCCTTGAATTTTCTAGAAGTAGCGCAGACAACCTCGGCGTGTGGATGCTGCAGCAAAATGCGCAGCAACTCGCCGCCGGTGAATCCAGAAGCCCCCACAATACAGACTCTCATCACAACAACTCCACTACCAACTCCGCCTCTTCTCTACTCAAGGGGGGGACGGGATCTACGTCAATCACTCGCATCTCGCCCCCATAGCGGCCTAGAGTCACACCGGCGTAGTGGAGACCTAGATACCGCAGTAACTCGCCCACCACCCCGTCGGCAGTTTTGACAGTGGCAAAGGCGTAGACAGTCTCCCGCGGCTTGGGCACTAACACAGACACTTTAGCCAGGGGGTTCCTCATGTACAGTCTGTGCTCCACCACGCTCTTCGCCCCCTCGACGCTAGTCACAACGCCGTCGAGACCGAGACGCCACGCAGTCATAGTGACCCAAGGCCTCTCCAACTCCACCTTCTCCACAGTGTGGTCGCTAGACACCACGGCGTAGGGCGGACCGAACTTCTGCATCCAAGAGAGGCGGTTGAGGGCAGACAAGATGGCGTGCGGTTGGTTCAAAACCACCGCCGACATGGAGCCGTAGACAATAGCCAAGTAGGGATTCCTAGTCCTCAACAACGTCAAGCCGGGGATTTGGCGCACTACGGCTTCAGAGACGTTTAGGATGGAAGCACTGCGGCCCCTAGCCGCAAGCGCGTCTACAATGTATTTCTCAGAAATTGTGGGGTTGTCTGTGACGATGTAAATCGCCCCATCTCTGGCCCCTGTTCCATATAGCCAAAAACCAATCTATATATAAACTTTTCGCAGAACCTACGCAATGTTTATATATCTGAGTGATGTGCCCCCCATGGATTCGGGGACAGTTCAATGCGCTGCATAAATTGCGGCGCTGTATACACGCCAAACTTCAGACTATATAGATGTCCCAAGTGCGGGGGGCTTCTCGAAATAATTTCACCAATATACTGGGCACCCTCCGGCAGGGGAGTCTGGCGCTACGGCACAATGCTGCCAGTGAGGCAGGGAGTCACTCTGGGAGAGGGCGGCACGCCGCTAGTGGAGTCGCAGTTGGGCAGGGGGATATACATAAAGTTCGAGGGGGCAAACCCCACGGGTAGTTTCAAAGACAGGGGGATGGCGCTGGGGATCACGGTGGCTAAAAACAGCGGCGCCGACAAAGTGGTAGTGGCCTCCACGGGCAACACAGCCGCCTCCGCAGCCGCCTACGCGGCGCGGGCTGGGATGACGTGCTACGTAGTGCTCCCCAGGGGCAACGTGGCTAGGGGCAAACTCATGCAAGCAGCTCTCCACGGCGCCGAGATCGTGACCATAGACGGCTTTTTCGACCGGGCGCTTGAGTACGTCCTCACTTACGGCACTAAATACGCCTACCCCCTCAACAGTTTCAACCCCTGGCGTCTCGAGGGGCAGAAAACCATAGCTTTCGAAATATTTGAAGAACTGGGCTGCCCAGACTACGTAGTGGTGCCGGTGGGCAACGCCGGCAATATCTCAGCCATTTGGAAAGGCTTTAGAGAACTCCACCAACTAGGGCTCTGCAGGAGGCTGCCCAAGATGGTGGGGGTGCAGGCAGAGGGGGCGGCCCCCATTGCCAAAGCTTGGCAACTCGGCCTCGAAGAGCCCCTCTTCCTAGACAACCCCCACACAGTAGCCACCGCCATAAAGATAGGCAAACCGATAAATTGGCGCAAAGCCGTAGCGGCGGTGCAGCAGTCGGACGGGTTCTTCACGCAAGTGACAGACGGGGAGATTTTGAAAGCTCAGCGTTTGCTAGCCGCGAGAGACGGCATCGGCGCCGAGCCGGCGGGCGCTGCGTCAATAGCTGCGTTGCTGAAGCTAAATCTGTCGGGCACTGTGGTGGCGGTAGTCACTGGACACGCGTTGAAAGACCCAGACGCCGTGGAGATCTCCACTAGAGAAATTAGAAACAGCGAAGAGTTAGTCCACATGTTGGAAAAATGAAAGTGGTAAAGATCGGCGGGTCGTTGTTGAGGACGCCGGGCGATTTTCTCAAAGCGGCGCAGTTCGTCGCCGGGATGGGCGACGTGATTGTAGTAGTGTCGGCAGTGAAGGGCGTCACGGACATGTTGATAGAGCTAGAGCGCACCCGCAGCTACCTACTGCTAGAGGAGATATACCACCGCCACTTGTCTATAGCTAGAGCACTCTCGGTAGAGAACAGCGTAGTCCCCCTCTTGAAGGAGTTGGAGTCATCTCTGTCGGCCAGGGGCCCCTGGGTTAGAGACCACTTCGCCTCCTTCGGCGAGAGGCTGTCCGCCACGATGCTACACGCAGTACTGCGGAAAATGTCTATCGACGCCGGGCTCTACATAGCGCCCATTGTGACAGACAACACCTACGGCAGCGCCAGACCCCTCCGGCTGGAGGGCAGAGACGAAATGACTCGAGGCGGCGTGGCGGTAGTGACGGGCTTCATTGGCAGAGACGGCGAGGGGCGCTTCACCACTCTGGGGCGGGGCGGCAGTGACTACACCGCCACATACATAGGCAGGGAGGTGGGCGCTAGGAAAGTGACGCTGGTGACAGACGCCCCCGGCGTAATGACGGCTGACCCTAGAGAAGTGCCAGAGGCATACCTACTCTCCATGATGTCTATATATGAAGCCATAGAAGCCGCCAACGTCGGCGCGAAGAACTTCCACCCCAAGACTTTCACACCAGCGTTAGAGAGCGGCATGGCTGTGGAGGTGAGGAATTACCACAGTAGAGGCACGCTAATCGCCCCGATACATCCACCACCCCCCTTCAAAATCGTGACGAAATGCGGCCGTGGGAGTTGCGTAGTGGGGCTAGCGGTAGAGGAGTTGACCAAGCTGGGGGCCGTAACTCTCAGCCGCTACTCAGCCAAGCTAGACATACCCCCGCCGCAGGTACATGAGTACATAGTGAAGCCCTACTTTAAAAAAGGCACCAGTTAGAGACATGGACAAACTGAGAACTTACGTCTTGGGCGCCACTGGCTTAGTGGGGCAGCGGTACGTAGAGGCGCTGGCGAGACACCCCTGGTTCGAGGTAGTGGGCCTCGCCGCGTCTGAGAAAAGCGCCGGCAAAACTCTGGCGTCGGTTTGGATTCTAGAAAGTCCACCACCGCCGCAGTTGGCTGAAGCAAAGGTGGAGAAGTTAGACGTGGAGAGTGTACCCAAGGTAGATGTGGTCTTCTCGGCGCTCCCCAGCGAAGTGGCTTCCAGAGTGGAGCCGGAGCTTGCGGCGAGGGGGCTGACGGTGGTGTCTAACTCTAGCAACATGAGGCTAGACCCAGACGTGCCGCTGGTGGTGCCAGAGATAAATCCAGAAGACTTGAGACTAGTGGAGGAGCAGAGGCGGCGTAGGGGGTGGAGAGGCGCCGTGGTGAAGAAACCGAACTGCACCACTACCATACTCAACCTGCCGTTGAAGCCCATACTAGATCACTGGGGGATAGCCAAACTGTACGTCACCACGATGCAAGCAGTGAGCGGCGCTGGGTACTCCGGCGTGCCCTCCATGGCGATAGTAGACAACCTGGTGCCCCACATCAGGGGCGAGGAGGAGAAAGTGGTGGCGGAGACTAGGAAAATTCTAAAGCGAGACGTAGACATCTCCGCCACTACTACTAGAGTCCCGGTGTTAGATGGACACACGGAAGTTGTCTACGTGGAGACAGAGCGAGATTTCGAATTGGAGTCCGTAGCTGAGGCGTTGGAGAATTTCAGGGGGCTCCCACAAGAGTTGAAACTACCCACAGCCCCCGAGAGACCCGTAGTGGTGAGGAGAGAGCCCGACAGACCGCAGCCCCGGCTAGACCGGTGGGCCGGCGGCGGTATGGCGGTGGTGGTAGGCAGACTGCGGAAGCTAGCGCCGAGGCGGTTGGCGTTTGTGGCGCTGGGGCACAACACCATACGGGGCGCCGCCGGCAATTCAATACTCACAGCCGAATTGATGGCGAAGATGTGGCCATGATTTTACTCTTCGGCTTCGGCGGGGTTGGGAGGACATACGCACAGTTGTTGTACCAGAGGACGAGTTATAGACTCTGCGCCGTGTTCGACAGCGGAGGGGGAGTAATGAAAGAAGAGGGCTTCACCCCCAGCGAAATTGCCGCGTTGTTAAACACGGCGAGAGGCGCCGTCTCTAAAGCCGGCGTTGGGCGACCTGTCCACATAGACGAAGCGCTAGACCGCTGCAGAGTCTTGGTGGATGTCTCCCCGCCGAATTACCAAAACGGAGAGCCGGCGGCGTCGGTGTACAGAAAAGCGAGAGGATTAGCCATCGTGACTGCGAACAAAGCGCCGCTTGTTCTAAACTTCGGCGAATATAGAAACATCTACTACAAAGCCACAGTGATGGCGGGCACTCCCCTAGTGGATTTGCTAAGGGGGCTACATCCACAAGAGGTAAAGACAGTGAGGGGCATACTCAACGGCAGCACGAACTACATATTGACGAGAGTGTACAGAGATGGGGTTTCCTTCAACACGGCGGTGGAAGAAGCCAGAGAGAAAGGCATCCTAGAGCCCGACCCCACGTTAGATTTAGAGGGGGTAGACCCGGCAGCTAAGTTAGTGATAATCGCAAACACCCTAGGCATCCCACTCTCTTTGAGTCAAGTAGAACGACAACCAGTCACCCCCCTGGGCCCCATCACCCGCTACATAGCGGTTCTGGAGGGGGGAAGGGCGTACGTCAAACCCGCAAGATTACCGCCAGAGGACCCACTCCACGTGGATTACACAATGAACGCCGTTGAGATAACTACAGAAGTAAACACAATACTAGTGAAGGGAAAGGGAGCCGGGCGGTTAGAGACGGCGTTTGCTCTTTTGAACGACACCATGAGGGCAATGTCAACCTAAACATAAATTAAATTATAGAAAAATCACTCTTGATAATTATCTATAATTATAGAAATATTTATAAAAGTAGTTTTGTAGTGCCTTATGCAGAGAGAGACAGAACTGCCGTTCGACACCTATGTAATGAATGAAAAGTGGCAACATCGCTATATTTCGCCGGTGGATTACGCGAAGTTCCACCGCCAGACGCTGCAAGATTTCGAAACGTTTTGGGCTAACGTGGCTAGAGAAATTGAGTGGTTTAAGCCGTTTGAGAAAGTGTTAGACGATTCAAACCCGCCGTTTTATAAGTGGTACATCGGCGGTAGGCTGAACTTGTCCTACCTAGCGGTGGATAGACACGTCAAGACTTGGCGTAAGAACAAAGTAGCGATAGAGTGGGAGGGGGAGCCGGTGGACGAAGATGGAAACCCCACGGAGAGGAGGAGGTTGACTTACTACGACTTGTACCGCGAGGTGAATCGCGTTGCTTACATGCTGAAGAGCAACTTCGGCGTGAAGAAGGGCGATAGGATTACTCTCTACCTACCCATGATACCCGAGCTGCCCATCGTCATGCTAGCTGCGTGGCGCATCGGCGCTATAACTAGCGTAGTGTTCTCCGGCTTCTCTGCAGAAGCGCTGGCGGATAGAATTAACGACGCCAGGGCAAAGATAGTGGTCACGGCGGACGGCTTCTGGAGGAGGGGCAGGGTAGTTAAGCTAAAGGAAATTGTAGACATGGCACTGGAGAAAGTCCCCGTGGAAAACGTCATTGTGTACTCCAGACTGGGGCTTAAGGACACGCCGATGACAGAAGGGCGGGATTACTGGTGGCACAAAGCAATGCGGGGGGTGCCGATCAACGCCTACGTGGAGCCCGAGCCCGTGGAGAGTGAACACCCCTCTTTCATTTTGTACACCTCCGGCACTACTGGCAAGCCTAAGGGCATAGTGCACGACACCGGCGGGTGGGCTGTACACGCGTACGCCACTATGAAGTGGGTATTTGACGTTAGAGACGAAGACATATACTGGTGCACCGCCGACATTGGTTGGGTTACGGGCCACACTTACGTTGTGTTGGGGCCACTTATGGTGGGAGCTACAGAAGTGATGTACGAAGGCGCTCCGGACTACCCACAGCCAGACAGGTGGTGGTCTATCGTGGAGCGGTACGGCGTCACTATACTCTACACATCGCCCACGGCTATTAGAATGTTCATGAGATACGGCGAAGAGTGGCCGAGGAGACACGACCTCTCTACGCTTAGGATAATCCACTCCGTGGGAGAACCCATAAACCCAGAAGCGTGGCGGTGGATGTACCGCGTCCTCGGGGGAGAGAAGACAGCTTCAGCCTCCACTTGGTGGATGACTGAGACGGGCGGCATAGTGATAAGCCACGCCCCCGGCCTCTACCTAGCGCCAATGAAACCGGGCACTAACGGACCCCCGCTGCCGGGTTTCGAAGTTGACGTGTTTACTGAAGACGGCACGCCGGCGCCGCCGGGCGTCAAGGGGTATTTAGTGATAAAGAGGCCGTGGCCCGGCATGATGCACACCATCTGGGGAGACCCAGAGCGCTACGTCAAGACGTACTGGTCTAAATTCCCCAACGTCTTCTACGCCGGGGATTACGCCATAAAAGACCAAGACGGTTACATATGGGTGTTGGGCAGAGCGGATGAAGTTATCAAAGTGGCGGGACACCGCCTCGGCACTTACGAGTTAGAATCGGCGTTGATTAGCCACAAGGCGGTGGCTGAATCAGCCGTGGTGGGCGTGCCAGATCCGATCAAGGGCGAGGTGCCCATTGCGTTTGTGACTTTGAAACAGGGATATCAGCCAGGCGATGAACTCAGGAAAGAGCTGAGGGCACACGTCCGCGCCACGATAGGTCCAGTGGCAGAGCCAGCGCAGATATTCTTCGTCACAAAGCTACCGAAGACTAGGTCTGGCAAAATCATGCGCCGCCTCTTGAGAGCAGTGGCCACAAACGCCCCCCTAGGCGACGTCACTACGTTAGAAGACGAGGCTTCCGTCGAGGAGGCGAAGAAAGCGTATGAAGAACTACGCGCCGAGGTGAGGGGCCATGAGTAACGTAAGTTTTAGACAGATATTGTCCGTATCGGCGGTTTCGTGGTCTGGAGCGTTTCTAGAGTGGATGGATTTCTACACCTACGCCCTGTTGGCTGGCATACTGGCGAGAGTTTTCTTCCCAGCTGCTGACCCCATTGCGTCTCTCTTGGCGGCTTTCGCCGCTTTGGCAGTGGGCTTCCTCTTCAGACCTCTGGGCGCTATACTCTTTGGCAAAATAGGCGACCAATTCGGTAGGAAAGTTGCGTTCATGGCGGCTATATCTATGATGATGGGTAGCACTCTGGGGATAGGCCTACTGCCGGGCTACGACCAAATTGGGATATTAGCCTCCATCGGCGTTTTCGTGTTGAGAATTATACAAGGGCTCGCCCTCGGCGGGGGCTACGGCGCAGCTATTACATACCTAGGCGAATTCGTGCCGGAGCACAGACGCGGTTTCTACACTGGCTTCCTCTTCACGACACCCGCGGCGGCCATGGCGAGTGTGGGGGCTTTGATATGGGCAATATCTAGCATCGTGGGGCCTCAAGCATTCGCCGAGTGGGGCTGGCGCTATACTTTCATAATCGTCGCTTTGACGGATTTCATAGTTGTGTTGGTAATGTACCTGGCGTATAAAGAAACTCCAGTCTTCTCCATGCTTAAGGCAGTGCGTCGCGTCACTTCGGCGCCGGTAAGAGAAGTATTCAGCCGCAAATACATAGTACTCGTGTTGATGGGTTGGATCGGCGTTGTGGGCGCGCACGGACCCATCTGGTACACAAACCAATTATTCAACACTTTCTACATAGGTCCAAACTTCCGGGGTTACGTAGACGCCGCTACGGCAAGCGCACTACTCGCCACCGCCACATACGCATCGCTGTGGGTATACCCCTTGTTTGGCTACATTTCTGACAAAATAGGCAGAAAACCCGTATTGTTGTTCGGCATATACGGCAACGCCCTCTGGTTCCCCATAGTCTTCTGGCTAATTGACCAAGTGGGGCCAACCAAAGACATGACCGCGTTGTGGTTATTGTTCTGGAGCATGACGCTCTTCAACGGCATTGGCTACAGCGGGGCAATGTCGGCGTTTTTACTAGAACTATTCCCAGCCAGAATTAGACTGTCGGCAGTGGCTTTGAGTTACAACCTCGGCTACGGCGTAACCGGCGGACTAACGCCGTTTGTAATCACCGCCATATACTCCGTCACTCGCGACATATACCTATCCACGTTGATGTACGCCACGGTAGTACCCATGATAATGGCTAGTTGGTACTTACTGAAGGGACCCGAAACTCTGGGCGTTAGGATTTGGGCAGAATTCGCCGCAGAGAAGTTCGCAAAGAAGACTATCACTCTGCCAGCTACCACACCCATTAGAGAAGTAGCCAGACAACTAACGTCCGCCGGGTTGAAATACGCAGTACTCACCGGCAGCGTTTTGGGCATCTTCGGCACACGCAGCGCGTTGAGGGCAATAGCCTCCGGCGCGAGTCCAGACACGCCGGCAGAGAAATACGCAGAGAGACTACCCTGCATAGAGAAAGACAGACCAGTAACCGAAGTGTTTGTGGTTTTAGAGAAATACAACGTGAGAGCAGTGCCCATATGCGAAGGCGGCAAGCCAGTGGGCATAGTAGAAGCCCGCGAGTTAGTAAACGAAGCGTTGGCGTTGAGAGGCGTGTTGAAGAAGAAAGCCTCCCTACGCTTCACTGCATACGACGCCGCTCCCAAAGAATTATTAACCATAACGCCGAATACAACGTTGAGAGAAGCAATAGACATAATGGCTAAAAACAACATCGGCTTCCTACCGGTAGTAGAGGGAGGGAAATTAGTGGGCGTAATATCCGAGACAGACGTAATGAGAATCATGGCGACGGGCGACGACTTGGCGAAACCCGTGGCGCAGTACATGAAGACAGACGTAATTACAGTCAGGAAAGACTCCACGCTAAAGGAAGCCGCTGAACTGATGGTTAAACACAACATCAGACACTTACCCGTAGTCGACGACGGGAGAGTAATCGCTGTACTGTCAGTGAGAGACGTACTGAAAGCCATCGGCTAAACTCGCTACACATAGTTGTACAATCAAACTATTTTTTGTACAACTCTAATAGTAGCATATTTTTTTCCACAAATTGCCTTTTCTCTATGGAAATTACGCGTAGAGATTTTGTGAAAACTGTGGCAGTCACTCGCTGCCTACCGCAGCCCACTCCACGGAAGGCGGAGCTTAGCGGCTCATGTGTCGCGGCACGTGCGCCAGCACATGTAGAACTCCGGAGACGCCATGTTCGCCCAACCAGAGACGCCCCTAGACAACGCGACGTCTCCCGACTTGTATCTTCAGATCAACACGGCTCAAAGTGGAAAAGCGGGAGGAGGGCAAATCCCAAGGACCCACCCCAAAAGAAATCGCCGCCAAAGAGAGCCGCGAGAAGCACAGCCCCCACTTCGCGATATTCACTATACACGACATCCTCAAGCCGCGGCTAGAGCATTACGCCAGTCAACCCACCCGCCGCCCCGGCGACCGCTAGCCCGCACTCGGCGGACTACGAAAGCCCCGCGCCGGCGGGCGATGGGCACAACACGCAAAGCTGTGACCCCACTACCTAACATATCCACGTGGGCAGACGCCGTAAGCCCCAGCGCAGCCTCTCGCAGTCCACACACGTCGATTGAGAGACTCTACGCCGCCAAGAGTTGTAGAGGTGACATGGACGCAAACACCACCCACGTCAAGATTGCCAAAAAGCCGGGCGCGCACTCCCCCCACACAACAACCTATGAACCAAATCGCCAAACCCAGCGACATCTTCACAACGCAAAGAGCCGTAGAGCCCCACAGACAGACCCCCCGCCCTCGAAAACACAACGACACACACCAACAACACACCCACGAGACGCGCCAGCCGCAAATCACGAGACAACGAAAAACAGTCCCCACAACTGCGCCGTCGGCGGTAACAAACAGACGTGATACACAGTGGAACCAGAACGCTTCGGTCAGCCAAGGCGGGACGACAACTAAACAGAAATTCTGAAAGCACAGAATAGGCAAAAACCTGGGCCCACACAAAATCGGACTACAGAGCAGACCCGGAAACAGAAAAAGACTGCTCACCGGCGTAGGACGAGTGCATAAAGCCACAGCGTTAGACACAGACGCGATCTGGACTCACGGCCAACCCACCGCGCCTCTGTCAAACAAACAACGCGACTACGAAGGTAAGAACTCGCTCAAGGCCACACGCCGACTCAGAACCCACGACAACACAACCGACCAACGCAGCGGACAACCCCAAACCAGAGACGTCAACCTATTCACGTTATACAACACAGAGATATCACAATATTTAACAGTTTTATATCACGTCTAGAGATAACACGTGAGTAATAGTGCGGAGTCAACAAGACGGGACTCCGCGTTGTGGTTTACATTCGCATTAATTCTTTTTTTATTATCATGTTCTTACTTCTATTATTCTGCAAACCAGAATTGGAGTGTAGATATGATGCGAACTGGGTAGACACGTTGCGTGATACACTGGGAAGCTTAGCGCAAATAGGCGGAATAATGATCGCATTCTTTGCTGCCTTGGCATTATTTCTTGGGATAATCTACTTTCATCAATGGAGATTTGAGCCGCCTGCAAGACATGAGTATGCTAGTATGGGTTTCATGTTTGTATTATACTTTATTGCGGGACCTGCTATAGTCGTCTTTGCTTTGTTTAGTATCTTAGAAGGTCTTATATTATATCGGTTTCCTATAGTAGTATATTGGTTTCCTATAGTAATGTTATTATTCCTTTTGTATTATAATATCATCAGTGACAGTCTTATACGAACAGTCAATGTCGATATAAGACAGATAGGATTCATCATAATGACAATGGTGGTTTTTACATTTGCTTTGCTGTTAACTCAATTCATATATTTTCAAGTACCTGTAATTACGACATTATTCCTTCTATCTTTTTCTATCGTGTCTATCTTTGCCTCGATCGTACATATAACTTACGAAGTAGGGAGAAGAGACGCTCCAGACCCAGTACTCCCCAATTTAACAGATCGTAATAAGCCAATTGTATACATTGAATTTGACAACGGTAATATAATCGATGGGGAAGTTGTCGATGTTACTAAGAACTATGTAATTATCACTAGAGAGGGATTTAGACAATCTATACGAAAAGATAAGATAAGGAGAATAATAACTAGATCGACTACGCAACTTACTCAACAACACAACGTCCCGGCCAATGGACAAGCGATATTGAACATGCCCATTATATTCATTATTGCGCTTGGGTACATTATTACGACCCTTGCCCTTGTCGCGTTTAATCATTGTTATTGTAACTATATGTATACAGTTAAAGAGTTCGTTGAGATATGGCGACAGATAGCTGAAAAGATGCATGTAATTAGTTTGCGTACAAATATTATAATTTCGGCAATTTCTAATTACAATGTTTCTCTGCGTCTTTTTTACTTTTGTCTTGGGGCTTTCATATTTCTTCTTAGAGAATATATATCAACATTGATACGACCTCGTGGATGGAGAGCTCTTATTCCCGAAATTAGCTGTGTTATGACACTTACGTCAGCTATCTTCTTAGTTTTAGCTATCGTTTTCTTCTTGTCGTTATCTTGATTATTTCTCTGTAGGGGGGCGATAGAATTATTATAGCGATGTACGCCGGCGTTGCGTAGTACGCTGTGTGTATCGCTGCGTTTATGAGGGCGTCGAGTATTTGAATTTGCGACGCGTGGGGCAGCGGGGGGAGCAGCGCGGTGGCTGCTAGCGCTACGGCTGTGGGGAGGTATAACTGTGCGAGCAGCTTTCGCCTGATTTCCAAGTACTTCACTCTAATCGCTAGTGTGTATAGTGCTTGTGTTGCTCCGGCTGCGGCTAGCCCCACTACGCCGTAGTGCAACACTGCGTAGTAATAGGCGGGGATGAACGCTGGGTATGCCGCTAGTTCTAAATACAGCGATTTAGCTGGTTTATCTCTCGGTGTGATGATTGTCTTTTTCTCCTCAGCCATGAGAGTAGTCCAGGCGTGTAGCGCCAGCCCCCACGACACTAGCGAAATGGCGTTTATCCTAATCGCGGTGTGTAACTCTGCGTTGTCCAACTCCTGCGGCCTCAGGAGAGCCATTATGGCTTGAGGCGCGTTGAGCATGACGCCCCCAGCCGCCAGGAGGACGGCTGTGTATATCGCCCCATCTATCAACGCCCGCCTCTCCACGCCGGTTGTGAGCATAGAGCCGTACATGAGGGGGACGATGGCGAGAGCCGGGTAAATCGCTTTAGACATTTGGAACAACAACATGTTGTAATAAAGCGCTGTGTCTCCGCCGGCGGCAGCGATGGCGTAAACTACTGCAGACCAGGCGGCCGTAGTGAGGAGAACCAACGCCTGGAAGGGGGCGCCCCGCGCCAGTTGTAAAACGGCCTCCAGCCGGAACTTCGGCCTGGCTCTAACCGCCAGCGCGGTGGGCAGAGAGGTGAGGAGAGAGATGGCTAGGGCGGACTCCGCGGTGGGGGTTGACCTAACGACGAGAGCTCCCCCAGCTTTCGTCAATTGGGAAGCTAAGTTGAGCCCAGCGGCCAGCCGCTGTCGATGGACTGAGAGATACGCCCCAGCCGGCAGCGCCCCCACGAGAGCTATAGCGATGTACAACACCAACGCCAGGGGGCTCGGGGAAACCCAGGGAGAGAAGAGAACCACGTAACACAACCCCGCCGCAGCCCCCACACCGCCCACCAACAGACCGACAGTCAGAAGTTCGCCGTATTTCTCCGGCTCCCTCGCCAAAACGCGGGGGTACCACACAGTGGCGAACCCGGCGAGCGCCGCGGCGATCGCCAAGCCGTTGTTCACCACAGAAAGCAGCGCCAAATCCCCCGCCGGCAGTCTCCTAGTGACAGCCAAAGCGAAAGCCAACGAAGCCACCAACGCCAAAACGCCGGAGGCCAATGCGATTGACCTAGAGCCAAACACAGCCACGAGATGACAGTAATATAAAACTACAAC
>CALJAK010000007.1 GCA_938027595.1 uncultured Thermoproteales archaeon | reverse complement strand
TGTATTGAAGAGAAGGTTTTGAAACCGCTTAAGATGACCGACATAGCGCGTTATGAGTACACAATTACGCGTGGCAAACGCGTAATAGGTAGACCAGACGCTCTCTACGGCCGCGTGGTGGTGGAATACAAAGCGCCGGGCGGTCTCGACACGCCGGCTAGGCTCAACGACGCGGTGAAACAAATTGTGAAATACATCAAAGCGCTTTCGAAAGACCACACTGGCGTTATCATAAGTGATAAAATAGTCTTCGTCAAATACGACGATCGGAAGGGCGATTGGGTTGTAGAGGGACCTCTCGACGTCGATAGAGACACGATTGCTAGACTTATCGACGAATTGATTGATGTCAAGATGTCTGTAGATTATGAGAGAGCGCTAGATTTAGCGCGGGCGATGTTTGTCTTAACGATCTTCACGGCTGTCGCCGTATATGTCTTTGGGGGACTTGAACAACTGCCGTTGGTTAACCAAATTAGGATATCGCTGATGCTGCTCCTCCCGCTTTTCGCCGTGCTTTTCGTAATTTCGTTGATTAGAGCTAGGAAGATCAAGAGAGAGCTCGACGAGGAGAGGAGGGGGAAGTTGAGAGAGAGAAACGCAGTTAGCGAAAGCGTGATCACACAAATGTATATTTTTATATATCGGTTTCGCCTCCGGCGTGTGTCCACGGCGTGTTTTTTCGCCGTGTTAGAGGGTGCCCCCTAACACGCCAAATGTTCACAACCTCGTCAGCCCAACGCCGGCGTTGGCAGAGCCGCAAACGGCGAGCGTGGCTTTAGACACACCGCCAGGCGTGGGACACTCGTGCTAGGACGACGGGAATCGAGCGAAAAGAAGAAATCGTGTCGCAAGTCAGCCAAAGGCGTGTTTACAATGGCCATATTGCAACCCTTTGCAGATGGATCGAGGCGCATGAGATAAAGGATTAAAACGGCGAATTCGAATTTCTCCCTCGTTTGTGGGGTTTTTGTAACGCCGATGATCCAATCGCTAACCGCCGTCGGTGGCGTACGTTGCGGTTGCGACTGCGTTTATGGCTACGTGTAGCGCTATTGCTGCCGGTAGTCCGAGTTTGTGATATGCGAAAGCTAGCGCCATGGCTACTGTGAAGTAGACTAACGCAACTATTGGGTTGAACACTGGATGTAGAATGGCAAAGGCGGCGGAGGAGATTAAGTACGCCGGCGCCGCGCCCCATTTCGACTTAATTACTTCGAATAGAATCCCTCTGAACATTACTTCCTCCACCACCGGCACGATAACTACTGTAAAAGCGATCAAAACGCCGTAGTTGTAACATTGAACAACGGCGTGGAACATGTCGTAGTAGAGCTGTTCTACTTCTCTCAAGTTTTCCTTAACTAATGGGATTTCTGTAAGTAGATATATAGGCGGGTACAACAAGAGAGCTAGCGGCGCGCGTTTATCGAATTTCCACTTAGCCAAAACGACGGCGGGGAGGAAGAGAATTGGGTGTAAGAGCGTAGCCGTAGCCATAGTGCATTGAGGTCGTGTAAAGAACTGAACAACAAACGGTAGGAAACTCGCCACGGCGAAGTACAACAAGAACACCATCACTAAATTCGCCTCTCTGCCAGACATGCGATACAACCGGGCTTTGAGCCGTTTGTAAATCAACATCGTCAAATACGCCGTGATTATGACGGATGGTATATACAATGTCGGTTTGCCATATATTCTGGATATTTTACCCCCGTCGTAAGTCTCAACGACTACAAAGAAATCGGCGTACGGCACTCCGGCCCTATACGCCTCGACGAACAAAATCCACAACGCTACCATCACGAACGGAAAGATCAACGCAGCTATTCCTAGAGCTACGAATAGTCTAATTAACGAAACCATGTCGACTAGCGCAGGAGTATATATATTGTTAACAACGTTTTATCAAACGCCAGGGGCGTTGACGAGCGTCTGCCATCAGTGCAATCGTCGAGCGAATTGCGTTTGTCCAAGCTGGGCGGGCAGCGGCGTGTGTGAGTTGAGACAGCGGTTGGGCCGACCTCTGAGTTGTGGGAGTTGGTTCTTACATTTATATTGTCTACAATTGAGAGACATGAATTTGTCTCTCGCGTTGTCTGTGGCTGTTTTCGTGTTGGCGATCGCTGCTGTTGTCTACGTTGCGTTGAATCCGCCGTGTGAGAAATTCACAGAGTTCTACATCTTGGGACCTGGGGGGAAGGCAGCTGGTTACCCCACTGAGTTGAAAGTGGGGCAGGTGGGGGAGGTGATTGTGGGCGTGCGGAACCACCAATGCGAGACGGTGACTTACAGACTAGTGGTCCTCCTGGGTAACGAGACTATATACGCCACGGAAATCACGTTGGCGCACAACCAGACGTGGCTTTACAAATTACAATTCTCCCCCACGCAGCGTGGTAGGACTAAACTCGAGTTACTCCTCTATAAAAACGCCACAGAAACACCCCACCGCACTCTCCACCTCTGGCTCGACGTTAAATAACGCCGTCTCCCAGCGGCACTCTTAAACGTCGGCGTGTGATTATTGAAAAAAATTAACTCCAGTACCTGGCGAGCATTGATTTAACCCACGCGAATTTGTGTTGTTTGTACTCCTCTTTGGGGTCCTCCACTTTGGGGTAGCCGGCCATGGTTTTACCCTCGTCGTCCCACCACACTTCAATTCTAGTTAACGCGTTTTTGTTTACATAACTCCAACATACGTTATTTACTTTCCTAATCTCGGCGGGCTTTTTCCCAAACATATCGGCGAATATGTCTGAAAGCCGCTGGGCTTCTGTAATCGCTGCGTACATCGATTTTGTGTATGGGGCAGCTATGTGGTCACCGATGCCGAACACGTCGTCGAATTTCTTACTTCTGAATTTAGATACGTCTATTTACATGAACGTTGCGCCTAAGCCAGCGTTTCTCACAAACGCCGGAGCTAAATTCCTGGGTAATATAGACAACAAATTGAATTCAAAACTCTCGCCCTTGTCAGTCACTACAGTTCTCTTTTCTAAAACAATTCTAACAATCCTCTGATTCGGCACGTATTCAACGCCTTGTTTATCAATCCACTCTCTGAAGATTCTAGCCTTAGGTGGCGGCTGTGGCGCAGTGTTAGCGTCAACTAAAGTTACTTTAATGCCTCTTTCTTTTGCAATTTCTGCAATCAGTAGAGTAGCTTCATACGGGGCTGGGGACATTTGTAAGGAGCTGGCGGCACTCCGAAGACTATTTTAGAACCCCGCGGCAGCGCTAGTGCTTTTTCTCTCAACGCCAAAGATGTCGATGGATACCAAGCGTGGTAATTTGGAACTTTGTCCAAATTCTCTACTTCCCACCACGCCAGATCTATGCCGGGGGCTAAAACTAAATAATCGTATTTAACAAACTCCACGTCTGTGTACACTACTCTGTTCTCTAAATCTAGAGAAGTGACGTGCCGTAGACAACTTTAACGACGTCTTTCACGGATAGGTTGTCTAGAGATACTGTCGTGTTCTCTACAGTCTCCGTGCCGGCGACGAAATCTGTGTGAGACGGTCCCGAGACCCAATTACTGAGAATAAATATAGAGAAATATATAGATATATATTGTTTTGTGTGTTAATATC
Source organism: uncultured Thermoproteales archaeon (assembly GCA_938027595.1). GTDB lineage: Archaea > Thermoproteota > Thermoprotei > Thermoproteales > Thermoproteaceae > Pyrobaculum. The sequence continues at coordinate 277,315 of CALJAK010000007.1, read as the reverse complement.
TATTTTTATTGTTCCTTATCAGAAAGAGTTTTTAAATGGAGTATATGTTTAGGTGTGAGAGTTGGCGTGATTCTTAAGTCGGGTGATGTCTCTTCGCTTTATGTCGGCGCTACTTATATTGCTACTGAGTTGGCTAGGGGGGTTGAGGTGGTGGTTTTCGTCACTGGAGAGGCGATTTTGGCGTTTGCGAAACGGAATATCGAGGGGGGACCTCTCGTGGAGAGGATGAAGAGGTTTAAAGTGCATTGGCCAGATTTGTTGGAGGCCGCCAAGCCGCTGGGGTTGAGGATTTACGCTTGCGAAACTGCAGCTAAGTTGTACGACGTGGGGGAGCTGGAGTTGGTGGATGAAGTGACTTCCATGTATACATTCCTTGAAGGGGTGGATAGTGTTGTAGTTTTTTAGAGCAAAATTTTCATAATTAGAAAAATTTTTCTATAAATAACTCCACTGGCTTATGTATAGCGCGGAGAGCGTAGTGTTGGATTTGAGGGGGTATGTCTGTCCTTATCCGCAGTTAGCCACGGCGAGGGCGCTGAGGGAGGCGCCGCCCGGCGCTTTGTTGGAAATAATTACTGACAACCCGCCCAGCTGCGAGAACGTCCCGGCGGTGGCTCGCCGGGAGGGGCACCAAGTGTTGTCTGTGGAGGAGGTGGAGCCGGGGGTGTGGAAAATAGTTATAAAGAAAAAACAGTAGTGTAGAGATGGAGAGGTTTAGGGAGAGGGTTAAGCTCTATCGGGAGGCTGGCATCGCCATAGAGTCGCTCTCGTTGGGCTGCGCTGTGAAGGTAGATCTCTACAACGTCCTCTACCCAGCTCTGCAGCTTTTGAAAGATGATTTGAAGAAGTTAAATTTAGTCATAGCGCCGAGGGAAGACGCAGCTATAATGTTGGGACAACGAGCTGAGTTGTCTAGGCTGTATCTAGACGTGGAGGAGCCACAACTCGACTCGCGTTATTTGGAGAAGTTAGCTCCCACCGTGGCTATAGTCTTGGTGCAAATCTACATGGGCAAGGCGGGCGTCCCCGAGACATTTGCTAAATACGTGGCGAATTTGTACAGAGCGTTGGGGTCTTCTGGACATAAAGTGTGGCTCGGCAAGGGGCATAGCATAGTCAGCACGAAGAAGGGCGCGGAGTTCTTCATGGTCGATTTCCTCAAGTCTGAGGGCAGCGATAGCTACATAGTGGCTAACAACGACACGATACAAGTGATTGACCCCTCTGAAGATTTAGACTCCCAGCTGCAGATCGCGATAGCCGTCAACAACGCTCTGAACGACCTCTACGCCAAGGGGGCGTACAAAAACCTCCACATTGCGCCGGTGTACGACGCGCCGCCGCAGTATTACAACTCGTTGGAGAGTAGAGTGAAGCAATACGCCTCCGCCCTCGGCAAATATGTAGAAACGCCGCAGCCGCGGCGGGGTTATCTCCTCATCGGCGCTACTGCATACGCAACTCTAGACAGAGAGCCACCCACTTTCTACAACAAACTCGACGAAGATTTTGTAGTTATTGTAACGAGGCCGTTTGGCGAATTGGCGTACTTCACTACATACGTAGCTATACATACAGACGAGAGTTTGTACAAAAAGTTCGAGAGAGAAGTCATGTCAATTGAAGATTTTGAGAGAGAGAAGAGGAGAGTGTTGGAGCTTATGGCGACTCCAAACGTGGAGATAGCCAAAGTGATATACGACCACCTCCCCGATTTCGGCAAATCTTTCGACCCGGAGAGTCACATAGCTGCAACTATAGACGTGTCGGGGCCGGGGATTTTTGTATTTAAAGAAGTGGCGGAGCGAGCTGGAGTCGACATCAAACTCACAAACGTGCCGCTGTTGTCGCCCGCGGTGTCTAAATTCGCCGCCGGCAATTACGTCATGCCAGACGCCACAGCTGGCACAAACGGCGCTATAGCCATTTTCGTACACAAGAAACTAGCGGAGCGATTGATGGACGAATTGGCCAGAGTGAGTAATCCAGTTTTAGTAGGTTACGTAGTGGGCAGGGGGGCCGGGAGGTTGGCGGTGCCGGAGGGAGTCTTTGAGTACATATCGAGTAATAAACTGAGGGAGAAATTGACTTCGGACAGGGTGTTGGGCGGTTTGTCGAAAGTAGTGGAGAAAGTTGCGAGAGCCGTGGCGATTGTGGAGGGAGAAGTACAGGCGGTGGGCTTTAGGCCGACAGCTAGAGCTAGAGCGAAAGCATTGGCGTTGGCGGGTTACGCCAAGAATCTGCCAGACGGCCGCGTGGAAGTAGCCGTAGAGGGGGATAGGGAAAGAGTTGAGAAATTCCTAGAGGAGATATGCAAAGGCTTCCACTGTAGATTAGTAGAAGTGAGGTGGGAAGAGCCAAGGGGAGAACAAGATTTCGAAATACAGCCGTAACGCCGACGCGTTTTCCGCCCGCTCCAGTTTAAAGCGGAGGTTTGGCATAGCTTAAGTCGTTTTCAACATTACTTAAAATAATGTGTTGATAGGTTCGGTCGTGAGAACGCATGAAGATATTAGGACACAAGTAGATCGATTGATTTTCAACATAGTGCGTGAACAAGTCAAGAAGAGGTCTGATGTTTTGAATCCTCTCTTCAATGAAAATATTGAGATGTTGATGTCTCATGAAGTGAAGATCTCGCCAGGAGAGAAACACAGAGTCGACGCAATCTTCGGAGGCAAGATCGTGTTTGAGTTCAAGACGAGAGAGAGCGAATTCGATAGCGCTGTGGAGAAGGCGAGAGAAGTCTACCTGCCGAAACTCCCCAATGCGAAATACTTCATCATCACGAATTATGACAATGGCGGATTTTTAAAGTTGAGAACGGCGAAGAGATTTACAACGGCGGTGTGACAGATGCCGTTGGGGTTCTGAGGAAAATCGTGGCGGAAGTTGGCGAGTGGAAAATTCCGCCGACTCCAGACAACGTCAAGAAGTTATTTACAGTTAATGTAAAGAAGCTTGAAGATAAGTTGGCTAAAGTGTTTGCGAAATGTAGAGACATGGATGTAGTGAAGCCTTTGTTTGAGGCTTATAAGACTATGATTGTAACGTTATATCGCGATCCTAACGTGGAGGCGCTGTATGTGAAACACACGCTTATGCACATGATCACGTTGGCTAGTCTAGCCAAAGCGCTCGGGAAAAATGGCGACCCCGTTGACTTATGTAGTGGGGCGTTTAAAGGCGTGGAGCTAGAGGCGACTCTGCCGTATCTCAACTGGTGGAAAATTGCGTTTAACGAATTAGATGAGGAAAGCCGGGAGAGTTTAAGGCAAATCGCCGAGGATATAGTGGAGAGGACTTCTCTCCTCGATTGGGAGCTGGGCGGCGAGGAGGATTTGTTCAGACAACTGTACGAAGTGCTCGTAGAGCCCGAGACTCGGAGGAAAATCGGCGAGTATTACACGCCCCTCTGGCTCGTGGACAGAGTACTGCGGGAGTTCGAGTTGAGGGATAAACTAGTGCTGGACCCCTTCTGCGGCAGCGGCATTGTCATGACTCAAGCCCCCAAGAGAGTGTAAGACTACGCCAAGGCCGGCGTGGAGTTGCTCAAACGCTACGAGAGCGGGCCCTGGCCGAGTCACGTCACTGAGTTGAAGAAGACCAAGTACCCCCATCGAGGCGTACGCCGCGGGTCTCGCGGCTAGGAAGACAATGTGGGCCGCGGGGTCGGCGAGGATTCCGTACGTCTACACTGGCTTCATTGCTAGACGTACTAGAGACGGCACTATTTCTGAGCTACACTTCAGAGTTACGCAGCCCTCTGGCTATCTCTACAGCACGGAGAAATTGCGCCAGTTGGTAGACATCGCCGATAAATATGGCTTAGGTTTGATAGAACTCGCCGGCCAGCAGGGGCAGATGATTATATCTATAAAGCCCGAGTTAGCTAACGAAGCGATAGACGCTCTGCGCTCTATCGGCACAGACGTGGCTGCAACTGGCGATTCTGTTAGAGAACTGGCGGCGTGTATCGGCCCGGCGTTGTGTGAATATGCGCTCTACAACACTCTAGAAGCTAGAGACAAATTCTACACACACCCCAAGATATACGAATGGCTCTCTAACCAACTATTTCCATTCAAATTCAAAGCCAAATTCTCCGGCTGCCCCATGGATTGCGCTAGAGCGTCGCATAGAGCAGACGTGGGGTTCATTGGTGTTTGGGTTGGTGCTCCTGAGGTGGATTTGGAGTTGTTTAGGAAAAAAGTGGAGTCTGGTGAGTTGGATGTGGAGAAGATTGTGGCTCGTTGTCCGAGTGGCGCCATCAGTTGGGACAAGGAGAAGAAAGAGTTGAAAATCGACGGGAGCCGCTGCAAGAAATCCATGGAATGCATCAGAACGGCATTCCCAGCAATAAAACCAGGCAAAGAGAGAAAAGTAGCCGTAGTGGTGGGAGGCAACGTCAAGGGGAGGTTCGGTCCCAAGCTTGGTTGGTTCATTGGCTACCTAAACCCAGACCAAATCAAAGACGCCGTGGATCTCACGTTCAAAGTCATTGCGCCCTGGGAGGCCGAGGCGCAGCCTAAGTACAGACTTGGAGATTACATAATGCAAACGGGTTTGGATAAGTTTATCGAAAAAGCTGGGATAAAGCTAGAGGGAGCGCCGTTTACTGGCAAAAAGCCAGACGAAGTGCCCTACGCCGTTTTGCCGAAGGAAGTCAGAGAGAGATTTCTCATGTTCGCAGAAAAACTCAAGGGGAGACCATGACGTCGCCCAAGGCAGCTAGGCTCCAGAAAGTATTCCCAGTGGAGCTGGAGAAATTCTTGCCAGAGAAAGTTCTCAAAAATTACGGCAAGTGGGTTGATCGGAAGTACCATGGCTATGGTATTATTGAACACATTTCTGAAACTGGCGACAGGGTATTCACAGTGAAAGTGAGCATGCCACCCAACGCTCGCATTAGCGCCGACACTCTCGAGAAGTTTGCAGACGTGGCTGACAAGTTGGGAATCGGCGCTGTGAGAGTCACCATGGCGGGCAATTTGGAGATTTTGACTGACTCTCTTGATAAGGCGTTGAAGATTAAGGAGGAGGTGGAGAAAATGGGCTTCCCGGTAGGCGGGTGGGGAGGCGCTCTGTGGGGAATAAACTCGTGCACTGCTTACCTCACGTGCACCACCGCCGTGGTGGATTCTCCGTCTATAACTAAAGCGTTGGGCGACGCCTTGGCGCCGTATTTCAGCGAGGGAGGCCTCCCAGCCAAGTTGAGAGTGTTTGTTTCTGGATGTCCGGCGCTCTGTGCGGGAGGCACGGCGATAGATATAGCTATCGTGGGACAGTGGGGCGCGCCGCCCAGGATAAGAGAAGACGTGATTGGCATGTGTCTACCCCCACCCAAGGCGTTGGCTAAAGTCAAGGAGGCTCAGATATTTCTAGTTCAAGTCTGCCCCACCGGCGCGTTGTCGCTGAGGCGTGAGGGAGATAAAGTAAAATTAACTCTCATTGGTGAGAAGTGTATAAACTGCGCCCGCTGTAAGGAAAACTGCGACGCGTTTGACTACGACCCGGAGGACGTCGGCGTGGCGATATTGGTGGGTGGAAAGATGTCTAACACCGGCGGCGGCGCTAGGTTGGCTAGAGTGTTGATTCCGTGGCTGCCGGCTAACCCGCCGCGTTATGAAGAAATAGTGGCTGTGGTGAAGCACATCGTGGAGGTTTGGAAACAACACGCAAACCCGGGCGAGAGGCTTGCGGATTTCATCGACAGAGTTGGCTGGGCTAAGTTCATCGAGTTGGCTGGGTTGCAGGATATATTCAACTACTACCAGCAAGTGCCGGAGTTCGCCAGGACGTTCCTACACTACAGAGGCATGGGAGAAGTGCCCAAGAGGCTGAGAGACGCACTGTAATCCGTGGTGTTTGAAGAATTCATCGATAGAGCTGCTAGGCAAAACCCAATTTTTTCTTTCCAAATCCCGTACTTACTCTCCTCTGGCGCTTCTTTCATTGGCTATGTGAGAGATTTGCAGTTCCTCATGGCTGCCGAAGTGGAGGGAGAGAAGATAATGTTGGGATTTCTCGACTTGCGGAAGAGAGTGGCGGTGGAGGTAGGGGACTGCGGCGATGTGGAGAATGCGACTACGGCGTATGGAGACGAGAAGGGCGTTCCCTGGCCCGGCATGTCTACTAAATACGCAATGTCGATATATCCACTGGAGTGTGTAAACGGCGTGGCGCGAGGTTTCGTAGCTGTCAAAATAAACATATCTCAAGACCAGACATACTTCAATTGGGGGAAGGTGGCTTACATACTGTTAAATAACCGCTTAGAGGAATATCTCCAGTACTTGAATGAAAAATATAGAATTATAGACGCAATTGAGGTAGTTACCAAGTCAACGTAATCTTCGCCTCTGAGGCGAATTCGTAGAAACTGGCTATTCCCATTATCTCTACGCCCTCCACCACTTCCTCTGGCTTAATGTTGAACGTGGCGGCGGCTGAGGAACAGAGCCACATCTTACAGCCAGACTCTTGGCATTGTTTAAACCGCTCTCTGATTTGTGGGTCAAGTTTTTCAAATACTTTCTTCTTGACTGTGTGCGCCCCGTCTAGAGTCCAAAATATCAAAACTTCGAATCCCATAGAGGTGGCGGCGAGCGCGTAGCCCAACATTGTGGAAATTCTAGGACCGTCGGCTGGGGGCATTGTCGCTAAAAACGCCACCTTGTCCGCCATGGCACCGCTCGATTTGATATTTAAATTGTTATACACTTTCAAGAGAGAATAAAATTTAATAATTGAAATAAAGTATGCTCTATGACTGCGAAGTGCCCAGGTGAGTACACTGTAGATGGCAAAAAGATATTGCTAGACGAGGATTGTTTCATCCAAAACGCCGACGATTGGGATGAGAAAGTAGCCGAGTGGCTCGCCAGAGAGTTAGAGGGAATTCAACAACTCACTGAAGAACACTGGAAAGTCATAAGGTACTTGAGGGAGTATTGGGAGACATTCGGCTCCTGTCCACCCATCAAAATGTTGACAAAAGAGACGGGCTTCTCGCTTGAAAAGATTTACCAACTATTCCCCGGCGGTCCCGCGCACGGCGCTTGTAAAGTAGCTGGCGCCCCCAAGCCCACCGGTTGTGTCTAACTTATTTCCAACCCACTGGTAATAAAGATTTTTTATCAACTCCCCAGGGGGGGACATGTTAGATACGATAATCTTCGGGGTGTTTCCCTACCTATCTCTAGCTCTATTCGTCGTGGGGGTTTTGTGGAGATTTGGTAAGTGGATTTCTGCAAATTCCACCACTGGGCTTTACTCAGTGGCGGTAATGGGATACACCTGGGGGTTCGGCAGTAGGCTTTCGGAGGTTCTAAAGAGAATTTTCCTACTCTACACTCTATCCACTTCAGACAGACTAGTTTTAGTCGGCTCTTTCCTATTCCACTGGGGTATATGGATCGCGCTTTTTGGACACCTCGCCATGATTGTGCCGCCGTATCAATTTGGCATATCTAAAGAAATGCATAAAGCCATAGCTCTCTACGTCGGTGGCACCGCTGGGATAGCCGCAATGGTGGGCATCCTCCTACTCATAGTCAGGAGGTTGGTTAGGGAGGACGTCAGGCGTTTGAGTTTTCTCGACGACTGGTTCGCCTTGGGGCTGTTGGCTGCTATAATAATCGTTGGAAATATACAGGCCTTAGTCATACGCCCCGACTACATGGCTACAGTCTCTCCCTGGCTTCAGAACGTACTGGCGGGGCGGGTGGCTGAGGCGGTTGGCTATATGGCGCAGGCCGACGGCGTCACTAAGTTACACACAATCTTGGCGATGTTATTTATTGCATATGTGCCCTTCGGCAAGATGATGCATCCATTTTCTTACCTCGCCATGCCGACGCTTTGGAACAAACCCACGGAGCTCTACGGCTATAAACTCAAGAGTTGACGCCACTTTTCGAGAATCTCTACAGATTTTTGAAACACCTCCATCTCTATATCTGTCTTACATATACAGTTGACTGCCCCCCCGGAGTTTTCAACTAGATAAACGCCGTCTGGACCTACGCAAGTTAACAGCGCGTAGTCTCTCTCAGCCACATACTCGAGATACGGCGGGCGGAGCGGCACTCTCTCCATATCGACATGTTGGACACAGTCAGGTTTCGCGGTGGCTTTCAGAACCTCCGCCAACTCCGGCACTTCAAGACAAAATTCGCCGTTGGATATTGAATCTTTAGATATGTATAAACCGTCCCAAAGATATACCTCGGGCTCTGCATTACAAGGTCTTCCATATTTCTTGACGTATTTCCTCAACTTCCTAAAGAAACTTGGGAGAAATATCGACATGTCCCCACCAATCACACATTTTAACACCTCCCCATTTGTAACTCACGCATGTAGACTAGTGACAAAGTTAAAAAATTTATTAACGACATGAAGAACATGGAGACAGTCCGCATGGGCATGTGCAGAACTGGAACTATACTAGACTACCGCCCGGTAGTTTTCACAGAGGGAGAGGGCTATCTAGAAGTCACAAGTGGGGGCCGCAGCTTAGTAGTCAAGAAAGTGGGGGGAACCTGCGTGGGTGTGTCGCGAGAAGTGGCGTTTTTGTTGTATCCACAGTACGGCTGGGGCATCCTCGACGTAGAAGCCGAGTTTTCAATACGTGAAATAAAACCGACAGAAGCGAGGCGGATAGTGATGAAAGTGCCCTTCGGCATCGGCGAGGTTGTAGTCAGGCGGCAGTTGTCCGGCTTCCCAATCTACGAGGGGCATGTGGCTCTGGAGTATTTGGAACACGTCGAATTCGGCGAAGTGGTGCATGTAGATCCCCAACCCGGCTCGGTACTTACGGAAGCTACACAACTGAGGTTAGTAGAGGTCGCCGTGGAGGACACAGACGTGGTTTTTGTAAAAAGAGCTAAGAGTTCCTGAGGCGGATTTCTATAACACTTCTCAAAGTGTCGCACGTGACGTAAGTGCAGTATTTGTCTCTACCGCACAGTCTACAGTGAGCCGCCAGCACCTCTTTATCATTCACAATTGCGAAGTAGTCTCTATCTACTAGAATTATTGAGTTTCCAAAATATCGCTGCACCATTTGGATAAGTCCATACGCTATCACTCTACTAGCCAGCGGCATCTCGGGCCGGTCTCTACAGAGGGTTTTCCCACACCGCTCTAGTATGTAGGAAACCATGACTGAGAGATTCGACAGCGGCGCGTCTCTGTCGGCTATGGAAAAGTAAAACTTCAAAAAACTCTCCACCTCCAACTGACTGAAGTTTGTCAAACCCAAAAACTTGGCAATCTTGTACAAAACTACTTCTGTAGAACAACCAATGAGGTAGCTATACACAAGCCCCCGCATGGTGGAGTCGTACAGATTGGCGCGGGACTCAGACACTTTCTTCAAAAGCCCCATGTGCTCCAACATACTCGCTTTCCTATAGGCATATGAAAAATGGAGAGAGAGTTCCCTAGCGACTCTGTACATAGTTACGGGGCCGTGGACAGAGACAAAACAGAGAATTAAACGGGCATTATCTTCAAGCTCAGGTTGTGGACAATACAACATGTACACATCCAAAAATAGATATTTATGTCTTTCAGACATCATCTGTTTACCGAATATAAAAACGCGCTGAACATACGTATATTTTTGATTTAAGTCTACAACATTGAAAACAAAAGCGGTCTAAATTCGGAATTGTCTAACTCCAAACTCTCCCTGGCTTTCCACAGCTCTGTTCCACTTGCCCTCCGGAATTTTCATCAATTGGTAGAATTTCTTCATGCCAACTCTGCCGATCCAATCGCCAATTCTCTCCCCCTCACTGGCGTTAGTCCGCCACACGTCAATAATTTTCTTCACCACAGCCACAATCTCCACATAATCCGGCGGGATGGCTGGCACCCAGGGGATGACTTGGTAAGACGGCATGGGTCCCCTGCCGGTGTTGCTAGCCTTACCCCCCACCAACACAGCTACGCCGGCTTTAGACTCGTCGAAATCAATCCAGTCACACACATCTCTACACCTACCACATGCGATACACTTCTCGCGGATTATGTCCAAACCCACAGAGCCGTCCGGCTTGCCGTACACTCTTATAGCTCTAGTGGGACACACCTCCGCTACCTCCGGGACGTGCCCCGCTTCTATGGCTTTGGCAGACTTAGGCAGACACAGCTTTATCTTATCTGGGTCGTAAGTGGGGGCATCTCCATAGTGCCCCACTAAGTTTATGTCAGTGGTGAACCCGCCACATGCACTAGGGCAGCCAGAGACGTTTATCCTGAGTTTAGCCGGCAGCGTAATTTCGCCAGTAAAATAAGGCTTCAAATAGTCATACAACACTTTAGTTATAGAGGGGGCGTCCAACACGGCGGTGGTGCACGTGAGGTAAGCAGTACAGGAATTTATCGACCAAAGTGTGGGACCCCAGCCGCCCACCGGGAAGCCCATTCTCTCCACCTCTTCCTTAATCTTCAACGCCTTGTCAAGAGAATCAGTCAAAATCTCCAAATTGCCATTTCTCGTCATCTTTATGCCCCCAACGCCAAGTCTATCGGCTACGTCTATAAATTTCCTCAGAGTGTCAGTACTGACTCTGAAATTGGGCGGGGTGCCCACTTTCACTGTGAATATCCTGTCGCCAGTTTCAGAAATGTGTTCAATAACGCCATAGCCGTGGTACTTCCGGTCAACCCACTTGCCTAAATTACGCTTGACAACCTCCGGCAGCCAATCCGTGTAGGGCACCGGCAGTTTTTTCTTTAGCCTCTCGGCCTCGCTCATAGCCGGGATTTGTACTCTTCCACAATTTCAGACACCCACTTGCTCCACATGGCTCTCTCCTCTTCGTCGAGCACCGCGCCGGCTCTCAGAGAGGTATGCAGCGTTGGTTTGCCAACCTCCGGCACGTTCACGACGTCTTTCAAGTAGTTCTTATAACCTATCTTCGTAATGAAATCCCCAATTCTGTCTTTGTGTTTCACCACACCCTTCTCCATGTGTTCCATCCAACTCTCTATAGTTTTGATAACCCAATCCATAGCTTCATCCACCGAATTCACCACAGCCAGAGGCTTCCCCATCTTACCGCCGAATCTACCCTTGACATGTCCGCCTACCACTACGGCTATTTTCCTTTCTCTACCTGGTTTTATTGCTGGGAATGCCGTTCTGATGCATTCCATGGATTTCTTGCAGCGGCTCCCGTCGATTTTCAACTCTTTCTTCTCCTTGTCCCAACTGATGGCGCCACTCGGACAACGAGCCACAATCTTCTCCGGATCCAACTCGCCGGATTCCACTTTTTTCCTAAACAACTCCAAATCCACCTCAGGAGCACCAACCCAAACACCAATGAAGCCTATGTCGCCTCTGTTGGCTCTGGCGCAATCCATGGGGCAGCCGGACATTTTTATCTTGAATTTGTATGGGTAGCTCGGGGAAATTATGGCGTCGTTTACTCTCTTGTCTTTGTAAAACTCGGCGTACCACTTGAGTGTGTCGTAGAGCGCGTATTCACACAATGCCGGCCCCACGCAGGCGTTTAGCGCTCTTATGGCGTCGCCGCTGCCGCCGACGTCTGTGCCGATGGACCGCAGAGCGTCAACCATCTCTTCCGCCTTCTCTGGGGTGAGGTTGAGGACTAACGCGCCGGTTTGTCCCACTAGCTCAATCAGCCCCACTCCAAGTTCTTTAGATATTTTCGTCACTTGCCTTAGCCAGTCTGTCTTGAGGAATTTGCCGGGTGTGTGGAATACTCTGAAGTGTAACTCGCTGCCGCCGCCGGGCACCCAATCTCTAGCCCACCTGGACAACACGCCGGTGGTTACGTACTCTACTTTGACAGCTGCGGGGCCCCATGGCGATTTTCTAGCCGCTAATCCCACGCCGTATACTCTAGTGGCGTAGTTAGTCTTCTTGAGTTCAGTGACGTGACTCGGCCATGGGCCGCGCTCTAGCTCGGCTAGAATTTCTTCCGAACGTTTGAGTAACACCTCTGGCGGCGGTAAGTTCTTTGGTGCAGACATGACATTTCATGCATTCTCCATTTTTTAAAAGATATTAACAGATTTAATGTAATAATTATTGTCTTTTTATTATGTCTAAAAATTGATAAGTGTATTTATATATATATTGGTGTATATATGTATGTGAAAAAATTGTGAAGTTAATAACCTGGTTGGATCTCTTTTCCGGTCTTGTTGAGTGGGTGTAGCGTTGTGGGCGGTAGTCTGGTGTTGGGGCCGGCGAAGTCTTTGTCTGCATATTCGTATATACGCCAGAATATTCTATAGATTATGTGATCTGCCTTAGTCCAGAAGAAGAGCCAGAAAAACGCAGCGATGGGAATTGCGTGGAAGTGTGTCGAAAATGCTAAAAACGCCTCAGTAACGACGTTCGGCGAATATGCCCACGCCCATATTGCCGCCTGGAGGGCAAAACCCGAAACTCCCAACAGTAACACAATTATAGGTAGATAGTCAGCGCCGAAGAGGTCCCATCTGCCTTTGTATTGCACTTCTTTATTCCTCACATTGAGCCACATGAGTGAACCCACTATCAACAGAACACCGCTGATCATGCCCAAGACGCGAGCTGGATGCGTCACGTCCAGCACTATGGTGTCGTGCGGGAACGTGAAGTAAGCCAAGGCGGTAGAGGCCCCCGCAAAGACAAAACCCCAGACCATCAACAATTTCGCCCACCTCTTGCTTGTCCTAGTGTGTACAACCTCGGCATATGACTTGCCATGTTCACACTTCAGTATATTCATGGCTAACACGTCTGAAAATAACACCTTAAAGAAGAGTGGTATGGCTTTTCCGCCTATGCCTTGTTTCTCTTTTATAAGTCTCCTCTCCCAATCTTGATATTTAATCAATGTCTGTATTTGTGGATAGCGTAATACATTGAATTGCCTAACTCCCTTGTAGTAAAATGTAAATAGTATCCACAAAATTGTAGCAACTGCAAGTACATCTATCGCGAACCACGAGACGGGGCTGTGTACTGCATTATATGTGCCGAGAGGTGTGTTACAAGTTAACACATGCCCCACGCCAGTGGGTACACAATCCGCCATGGCACAACTCCATTAGAAGTCTTAATAAGATTATTCCCATGGCAAGTTAATAAACAATATTTAAGTACACATGTTAAGGTGCATGCCCACGTTTGTGTATTCGTCTCTATGTAAAGGCTGTGGCAAATGTGTTGACATATGTCCCGCCGACAATATGCACTACAATCTGAAGGTCAGGAGAGCCTACAACACAGACCCAGTCTCCTGTGCCGAGTGTCTAAACTGTGTCAAGTACTGTCCAGAACACGCAGTGGACGTGAGGACATATAGTGACTTCGCTCCCCTCGGCGCAAGAGTTGGCGTCATTAGAGACACAAAGAAAAACATGATCTACTGGCGTATTGTCTTCCGCGACGGCACTGTACACGACTTCGCCTCTCCCATTAGGACAACCCCATGGGGCTCGGCTAGGTCCGCGAAAGACATACCCCCAAGGACGGACCTAGAGAGTGAGTTGTTGGCTCTAGAGGACAAGCCGGAGTACCTCGGCTTCCCAGAGCTGCCGCGGCCTAAGCAGTTGGTTAGAATTGTGGGTTCTCCACTAAAACAAACTGCGGGAGGTGGGAGGTAATATGTCGCTGCCTAACCCACCTACTAAAATTGTAGAAACCGACATTTTGGTAGTTGGCGGTGGGATGGCTGGCTGCGGCGCTGTGTTTGAAGCTAAGTACTGGTGCGGTGGCAAGTGCAAAGTAACGCTTGTGGATAAGGCGAAGGTAGAGAAATCCGGCGCTGTGGGGATGGGTCTCTCCGCTTGTAACCTCGGCGTGTTTACCACAGACCCAGACGACCCCAAGCCGGAGGATTTCGTCTACTACGTCAGAAATGACTTCCTTGGCATTGTGAGAGAGGACTTGGTGTACGACATTGCGAGACACATGACCTCCACCATCAAGCTATTCGACGAGTGGGGGTTGCCCATTTGGCGCGACCCCAAGACTGGCAAGTACATGCGCACCGGCCGTTGGCAACACCCCATACACGGCGAGTCTTACAAAGCCATAATTGCCGAGGCTTGTTACAAATCCGCAGACGAGGTGTATGAGAGGGTGGCTGTCACACACCCGCTTATGGACGAACGGGTGCCCAACAGAATCGCCGGCGTGGTGGGTTTCCACGTGAGAGACGGCACTTTCTACGTCTTCAAAGCTAAGGCGGTAATTGTGGCTGCCGGTGGCACTTCTCTGTTGTACCGCCCCAGGAGCGTGGGCGAGGGCATGGGCCGCACTTGGTACCCCACTTGGGCGTCTGGCAGCGCGTTGGCTATACCGATACTCGCCGGCGCGGAGGCCACTAGCTTAGAGTTCCGCCTCATTGTGGTGAGGTTCAAAGACGCATATGGACCAGTGGGGTTCCCCTATCTGTTGTTAAAGATGAGGTCTACAGACGTCAAGGGCAAACAGTGGGAGCCTCTGCCGGATGAGGCAAAGGCGGAGTTGTCGAAGATATTCTTTGATTATGCTTGGGCTAAACCCACCCCCACGCCCATAAGGACTTGGGTTACTGTGACTAACCTCAAGCAGGGCCGCGGTCCAGACATTATGCAAACACAAGAGCGTCTGCCGGACCACGAGTCTCTCCACGTCCTCTTCGAGGACTATTTGGACATGACTCCCACTCAAGCTTTCTACTGGGCCGCCAACAATATCCACCCAGAGAAAACGCCGTCGGAGCTGCTGCCCACCGAGCCTTACATACAAGCCAGTCACGCCTCTCCCGGCGCCATGTGGGCTTCGGGACCTGCCGACATCGCGCCGCCGGAGTACAAGTGGGGACCCAACCGCATGTTGACTGTAGAGGGGTTGTTCGGCGCCGGCGACACAGTCGGCGGCAGTGGGCACAAGTTCTCCTCTGGCAGCTTCACCGAGGGGCGTATTGCTGGTAAATCTGCCGTGAGATACGTCTTGACTCAAGCAAAGGATTACAAACCGACAGTGAGTTCAGACACGATCGAGCGGTATAAGGAAATTGTGTACAGACCGTTAGTGTGGTACCACATGAACAAACCGCTTACAACCACGCCGGAGACTCCTCACACTAATTGGTACGAGATTCACCCCAACTACCTAAACTGGCACCAGCTGCTGCTGCGGCTGCAGAAGATTATGGACGAGTACGTAGCTGGCTGGGGGATGTTCTACGTGACTAACGAGTATTTGTTGAACAGAGCTGTTGAGCTGTTGAGGATGTTGGAGGAGGACTTCCGCTTCGCCGCGGCCGCCAGCTACCACGAGCTACTGCGCGTTTGGGAGGTTTACCACCGCTTGTTGGTTGGGCAGGGCGTGACGGTGTCCATGCTACACAGGAAGGAGAGCCGTGGGTACTACTTCAACGCCGACTATCCCTATATAGACGAAACGAATTGGCACGTCTTCGTCAACGCCAGGCGGGACCCCAAGACTGGCCAGTGGTCTGTAAGAACTGTGCCATTGATACACATACTCCCGTAAAATGGTCGAACTTTTTTTCCTCCCCCTCCTATTCCTACTCACGGTAGGTATCGCTACTGTGGCTGTCATGGCTGGAGTTGGCGGCGGCGTCCTCTTCACGCCGTTGATGTTGGCGTTCACTGGGTTAGACGTAAATTTCGTGAGGGCTGCCGGGCTCGCCTTGGCGATGACTGATTCAGTAGTGGGCGGACGTCGTTATCTCAAGGCGGGTGCCACTAAGCTCAACATTGTACTTTTCGGCAGTGTAGCGCTCGCAGTCGGCTCGTCGGTGGGAGCTGTGTTGGGAGTGGGAATTGTCAAGTGGTTTGGAGTTGTGGGTGAAGCGATTGTGAGAATTGCCCTAGGTTTGTTAATCATGTTTGTAATATATGTCATGTGGAAATTTAGACGTAAAGAGGGGGAAATAGCTAAATCGTCCGGGAGCGAGTGGGGGCGGCGATTGGGGTTGTTTGGCATATTTCACGACCCCGCTCTGGGGAAGGAAGTGAAATACCACGCCAGAAATGTGGGATATGGCTTCTTGTGTTTCTTCGGCGTGGGTTTCATAGCTGGCATGTTCGGCGTGGGCGGCGGCTGGGCTATCGTGCCGACTTTACACATCGTGATGGGTCTCCCGTTGAAAGTTTCTGTGGGATCTTCAGTGGCTTCGTTTGTAGTTGGCGACATGCCCGGATTCTGGATATACGTAAACGAGGGGGTAGTTGCCCCCACTCTTTTGGCTCCAGTGATGTTGGGTCCTCTAATTGGAGCGACGATAGGTTCTAAGTTGGCTCTGAGAGTAAAGACTCACGTCATAAGAACTGCAGTGCTCACAGTTATGGCTATCGCTAGCGTAAACCTAATAATTAGGGGACTTCAACAACTCGGCGTTATATGACTTTAGAACACAGATATGCAGATATTGTATTCACGATTGCTTTGATAGGTATATTCACTATAGCGGCGATCACAGTGGCAGAAGCTTTAGCCCATCCCGAAGACTTCGCGGAGAAAGTCAGGGGGATATTCAATGGTACCATAAAAGAAGATCACACACAGGCGCGGATAGGCGTTTACATATTCGCCATTGCGCCCCTCTTTGGATTGTTGTATGTAATTTCGTGGTCTATCTCTCGGAGGGAAACAATAATGTTAGTTAAGGCAGTAATTATCTTGATAATTATTGTGCTTGCGTTAACTGGATTTGT
Source organism: uncultured Thermoproteales archaeon (assembly GCA_938027595.1). Classification (GTDB taxonomy): domain Archaea; phylum Thermoproteota; class Thermoprotei; order Thermoproteales; family Thermoproteaceae; genus Pyrobaculum. The sequence continues at coordinate 260,608 of CALJAK010000007.1, read as the reverse complement.
GAAAGTACACATATAGAGTATATATAGAGTGTATTTCTATCTAGCGGCAATAAGGTTGAAAATTTTAGAATAACGATACTCCATGTACGCTCCACTAGAGCCACACGGTGGGAGACTTGTCTACAACGTAGTTGAAGATAGAGACAGAGCCGCTTCAATGTCGGCTGGTTTGACTAAAGTGGAGATTGAGCCGACTTATGGACCAGACGGCGCCCCCATTAGGAATCCCTATAGAGAAATCATGACGATTACGTACGGATTTGTGAGTCCCATAGAGGGCTTTATGACTCGAAACGACGTTGATTCTATTTTAAGAGAGAGGAGGTATCGAGGTTGGTTATTCCCATTCCCACTCATATACGACATAGATGAAGAAACTGTAAAAAGCCTCGGCCTCAAGGAGGGGGACAGTGTTTTGCTCACGTTGAAGGGCAAACCGCTTGCGGTAATGAATATCGAAGAGATTTACAAACTTGGCGATAGGAAAGAACTGGCGGACGCGGTCTTCGGCACGCCGGAGAGGAACGGAGAAGTTGTAAAGAAGCGGTTTGACGAGAAGCACCCAGGTTGGCTCATGTATCGCATGATGCGGCCCATGGCTCTGGCTGGGAAATTGACGTTAGTGAACCCGCCCAAGTTCAAAGAGCCGTACGCCCGGTTCTGGATGCCGCCTCACGTCAGCCGGGAGTACATCAAGTCCAGGGGATGGAAGATCGTGGTGGCTCACCAAACTCGCAACGTGCCACACATTGGTCACGAAATGCTCATGAAGCGGGCTATGTTCGTCGCTGGCGCGGAGAGGCCGGCGGACGCGGTTTTCGTCAACGCCATAATTGGCGCGAAGAGACCCGGCGACTACGTGGACGAGGCTATTCTGGAGGGACATGAGGCGTTGAATAAAGCCGGTTACTTCCACGCCAATAGGCACGTAGTGACTATGACTCTGTGGGACATGCGCTACGGCAACCCGCTGGAGAGTCTCTTCCACGCAGTGATTAGGCAGAATCTGGGCGTGACTCACCACATGTTCGGCCGTGATCACGCAGCTACCGGCGATTACTACGACCCCTACGCCACGCAGTATCTCTGGACTAGGGGACTCCCCAGCTACGGCATAGAAGCGCCGCCGTATCAAGTGGACAAGGGAGTCAAAGTGCGGCCCGTCAACTTGGGCGAATTCGCCTACTGTCCAAAATGCGGCGAGTACACATATCTCGGCATGGCTTACGGCGATTATAAAGAGCCGCCTCTCTGTGGCCACCCGCCGGAGAGAGTGTCTGGGTCGTTTTTGCGTGGGGTAATTATAGAGGGTCTCAGACCGCCGAAGGTAGTCATGCGGCCGGAGGTGTATGACGTGATTGTCAAATGGTGGAAAGTGTATGGATACCCCTACGTCACTGATAGATACCTAAAAATTAAAGAACAAGAGCTGGAGGTGGAGTTATGACGTACAAAATTGGTTTGTTAATAGACGAGAAGAGGTACGAGGCGATTAAAAACCTCCCCTTCGCCACGACGCTTAAGTCTATGTTCGGCGGCGATATTAGAGTGTTGGAAATAGAAGTTGATGAAGAGACCTCCCGCCGCATATTGGCGGAGTTTCCAGCGGCTAGAGTAGACGCCCGCGGCTTTCTGGAGGATCTGCCGGTGGCGTTCAAGCGGGAGTTGTTCAACGCAGTGGTGTCCACCGGCAGCGTCGGCCGGGAGGCTTTCGAGAAAGTTTTTGCAAAGATAGACGAAATTAAACAAGCGGCGGCGAAGGAGAAGGAGTACGTACCTCCCCCAACCTAACGCTTTTTCCCGCAAAGTATTTTAACTCACATCACCATTTTCTTATGTTGACGTACGACCAGATTGTGGAGAAGATATGCCTATGCGACGTAGTTATGTACCTCAAGGCGAAAGCCGGCGTAGTGACGTTCCCCGAGAAGTACCGGGGGATGAAGGTAGAGGAAGCCGTAAAGAACGCCAAGGGCGTGGTGCTATCTACTGAAAAAGCCGGCGTCCAACACGTGTTTGTAGTGAAGACTTCGGCATATCTAAAACTAGCCGCAGCGGCGCCGACTTTAGCCCACAGGCTTGGCTAAGTCCGTCAATCCTCTTTTTTCCCACACCTAGCGATAACTATGGCTGGCCTCAAGTTTGTGTACTCCCAAAGCTGGCTGGGTTTTGTGGGGATGCAGCCGCCGCCCATACTCACGGCGTGGCAGAGGTATATCTCTACACAGTCTCTCAACACTTCGCCCAATTGCGCAAAGTGGCTGCCCATCATGTATATCACTAGCGTGTCTGCGGCGATGGACTTCACAGTGTCTGCGTCTACGTGTGGATATGCCAACAGCGCCACGTGTCTGAGGTCCACGCCATTTGTCAACTCTACCTCGTGGAGAGCGGCCGCCGCGGTGAAGGCAGAGACGCCGGGAATTATGTAACACGGCACTCCCGCCGCTTTGGCTTTTCTACAGATCTGCATCCCCCGGCCGAAGAGTGTGGGGTCGCCGTTTTTCAATATTGCTACTTTCTTTCCAGATTTGGCTTCCTCTATCAATGCCTCCACCGCCGCGTCGTGTTCGCTCCTCTTGCTGCCTATCTTCACCCGCTTGGCGTTTGGGGCGTATAACTCTACCACCTCCTCCGGCACCAAATCGCCGTGTGCCACCACGTCCACCTCTCTCAACACCTCCACCGCCCACACTGTCAGTAGCTTGGGGTTTCCGGGCCCCGCGCCCACTACGTAGATCGACATAACTGCCGCAACACGCTGTATGTGTATGGATGTATGTGGAGATATTGCGCATGCATGTTTTTCTTCACAATGCCGTCCCACCCCCCACCGACGCCGACACCTCTATCTAGCTTTATGGAGAGCTGAACCCCCTCCCGCAGTATTAACTTTGAGTAGTGAAATTCATGGCCCTTGACTGTGGCCCCCCTGGGGGCTATGGGCGTCTCGCCCGTCACCACGCCCCACGCGTAGCCCTTGCCCACCGGCTTGTTCAACATGACTGTAACTGCATCTATGGCGCCGACCATTTGGTACTCAAACCTGTCAATCACGATAGTAGACGTCAGATACATAAGTCCACCGCACTCGGCGTAGAGGAATCCCCCACTCTCGACGTAGTTAAAGACGGACTTTCTAAATGGTTTGTTCTTCTCTAACCCCTCGGCGAAGACCTCCGGGAAACCCCCGCCGATTATCAACGCGTCTAGCTGAGGCAAACTGCCGTCTCTCAACGCACTTATGAAGACCGGCTGCCCCACTCGCGAGGCCTCCTCAATCAACTCTGGGTAGTAGAATGTGAAGGCGTTGTCCATCACGATGCCTACTCTACAACTGCCGCCGGCCGACGCCTCGGCGTCTGGGGAGACGTCCAACTCGCCGGCGGTTTTCGCAATCTCCACCAATCGATCTATGTCTATGTGGGGTAGTACGTAGCTCTCCACCACCCTCAGCACGGTGTCTACGTCCCCTCTCTCGTCTGTGGGCACCAACCCCAAGTGTCTATATCGGAAGGCTTCCTCCACTGCTTTTGAGCGTGGCACGGCGCCAATTACCTCCACCCCCTCTTCAGGTAGAGATTTGGCTAACTTCTCTCTCTGTCTCTCTGTGACGTTTGTCAAAATCACCGCCGGTATTTGTACCTCACTATCGAAGTGCCGCAAGCCCCGCACTATTGCCCTCATAGTGCGGTTTATCCGCTCGCCGTTTAGCACTAGAACCACCGGCGCTTTCAGTAGTTTAGCCAACTGAGCCGTAGAGCCCAATTCCGAAACCCCGTCCACAGAGTCGTAGAGCCCCAAGACGCCTTCCACTATGGCGACGTCTGCGCCTCTGGCGTATTTGGCGAATCTCTTCAACACGCCGTCTTCTCCCATCAACACCACGTCGAGATTGCGGCTGGGGACGCCGGCGGCGGCTCTGTGGTAAGTGGGGTCGATGTAGTCTGGGCCGGCTTTAAACGGCGCTGTCTTAAACCCCCTCTTCTGCAACCCGTAGAGAACGGCGAGAGTTATCAAAGTCTTTCCAGACATGCCCTTGAAGGAAGACATCACCAAGCGGGGTACCACGAGTGTGGTGCGTTTGGTATATATATGTATATTACTTGATGTACTATAATAATCCTTATTAACCTAGAGTCATTCTTGTCTATGAGTCATGGGGAGGTTGTATTTAAGTTAGGTGACACTTCCAATTTCAAAACTTTCAAAGCGAAGGAAGATGCAATAAAGACACTCCACGCCCGAGTGGGGCTGGAGCTCCCCAAAGACCCACTCCTCCACGTGAAGAAGAGACTAAAGGAGGAGGTGGAGAAGAACAGAAACGTCAAGATGGCTGTGGAGGTGTGTGTACACTGTGGCGTTTGTCTAGACAACTGCCCCACGTACGTGTCTACTAAAGACATTTACAACTCCCCCGTGGGCCGCGCCGAGTTGGTCAGGTCTGTGCTCAAAGCCGAGAGTCTCAGCGGCAAGCTGCTGGGCGGTTTGGTGGGAGCCAAACGTCTGGACGAGGAGCAGTTGGAGACGGTATACACTTACTACTACCAGTGTCTAGAGTGCCGGAAGTGCGCTTACGCTTGTCCCTTCGGCATTGACCAAGCGGATTTGACTAGAGCTGTGAGAAATGTGATGTACGAAGCTGGCATTTTCTCTCGTTACATAGCTACAGTCATCGACGCCATGGAGCGCACTGGCACTAACCTCGGCATGAAGCCGCTGGCTGTGGTTAAGTCTATCACTTTCGCGGCGAGCGAAATCCTAGAAGAGAAGAAAGTGGAAGTGGAGTACTTAATATACCGCAGTGACCAGGGTAAGATGTACAAATACAAGGGAGATAAACAAATCGGCGAGGTGACTAGAGAATCCGGCGAGTGGCCAGAAGCGCTTTTGGTACCTCCCTCTGCAGACTTCTTTACAAACATAGATACGTTGAAGGGTTATATGTTGTTTCTCCATTTGATGGGGGTTAAGTACGCCTTCTCTACTGAAGTGGCGGAGTTAGCTAACTTCGGCTTGTTCGCCTCAGAGAGACACATGAAGTACATAGGCCAGATGTTAGTAAACGCCGCCACTAGGCTGGGCGTTAAGTACGTAATCGCCGGCGAGTGTGGCCACGGTTGGCGTGCGTTTAAGAACTACACGGGCCCCGAGTTGGAGAAACGTGGCATAAAGACAATGCACATATTCCATTTAGTGAAAGACGCCATTAAGAACGGCAAGTTGAAACTAAAGCCGGAGGCTAACGGCGATGTTGTCTACACGTTTCAAGACTCTTGCAATTACGCACGCGGCGGCGACCTCACTGAAGAACCGCGTTTCATAATACGGCACGTGGTGAAGAAGTATGCAGATAGTCCCAACAACCGGGAGAAGAGTTGGTGCTGCGGTGGGGGTGGCGGGTTGTTGACAGAAGAACTACTGCCGTTGAGGATACAATACGCCAAGAATTGGTATCAAGACGCGTTGAAAGTGGGGGCGGGTCACGTAGTGAGAGCGTGTGCGATATGTAAAGCGCAATTGAATCACACACTGCCGCATTTGAATAAAGAATATGGCAGAGACGTCAAATACTCCGGTTTGATGGATTTAGTGTATAGAGCGATAGTTCTCTAACTCCCCACGTGGGTCTTTTGTTAAATGTTGACTATGGCGATTACCTAGCTAGAGTTAGGGGGCGTGAAGTTTTGCGACTCGCCGCCGTGGATGTGGGACTGGAGGAGGCTGTGGAGTCTTACTACGTTCACTACCGGCGCCCCATCTTCGGCGGTAGGTCTACAAACGACGTCTGGGGGAAGTTTTTACTTCACTACGTCAATTCTCCATATTACCAAACCGTAGCTCCCATCACCCGACTGAACCACAGGGGGTCTAGAGAGGCGGCAGTCAGACTACTGAGGGCGTTTGTGAAGTATGTAGAGTCGTTAGACAGCCGGAGGTGGGCGTGGTGGGGTGGGGGGAGGCAGTTGGCTTGGGTTGAGGCAATGCGGCAGTTGTACAAGACGTTCGGCAGTCCCGCAGACGTGGAGAGGTACTACCACATCTTTAGAAAATTGGGCGAGGCGTTGGGTAAGGGGAGGCGGGGGGACCCGGCTGCTCTAGCGCTGTCTGTGGCTTCTGACCCCGCCAGGTTGAGGCTAGCGGAGGTTTTGGCTAAGTCTATACGTCTAGCTACAAAACTGGGCGCGTTTGGGGGAGTGGGGAACGTGTCGCCGGGGCGTAGCGATTGGGAATTTGTACACAGCTCTGTGGAGAGACTGAAGCGAGTTACGTTGTCTACGAAACTTCTGTACTCGGGGGCGCCCCATTTCTTCCTACAGCGTCTAGCCACCGCCACTCTAACCGCAAAGAGAGACGTGTCGGCTGGGGAGCGGGGGGTGTATCTGCTGGTAGACAAGTCGGGCTCTATGTACAGCTCCGTCGGCGGTGTGCAGAAGATAGTGCTAGCAACCGCCTATGCGCTAGCCACCCTGAGGCGAGTTAGGAATACAATACTGCGCTTCTTCGACACAGACACATACAGCGTGGAGAATTTAGATAATTTAGTGGAAGTCTTGACGAGAGTGACGGCGAGTGGGGGCACGGACATCACGAAAGCTGTGGAGAGAGCTGTGGAGGAGGCTGACTCCAGGGGGTTGGGGAATTACGCGCTGCAGATTGTTACAGACTGCGAAGACGACCACTTCCACCCGGCGGTGGTTAAAAACGCCGGGCGGCATTTCAAAAACGTCACGGTAGTTCTAGTGGGCGACCGCAAACCGCCGGCTGGCGTGAGAGTGTTTAGACTCACGGCGCCCGGCAACTGGCGCCTCTAGCGTATATATATTTGAGTTTTTTATGTCTATGCTTGCGATTGAGGGTGGGAAGCCAATCCGCGCGAATCCAATTGTGGCTCGGCCGGTGGTGTACAGCGAGGAAGTCATGCGGCACATAGAGGAAGTGTTGAAATCCGGCGTCTTGACTGCTCAACACGGCAAGTGGGTTAGGGAGTTCGAGAGAGAGTTAGCCGCTTTGCTGGGAGTGCGTTATGCCTACGCAGTTTCGAATGGCACTGTAGCTCTACACGTGGCTCTCAAAGCCATCGGCGTTGGTCCGGGGGACGAGGTAGTGACAACGCCGTTTACGTTTGCCGCAAGCGCCACCGCCGTGTTGCACGCAAACGCAGTCCCAATCTTCGCCGACATTGACAGAGAGACACTCAACCTAGACCCAGCCTCGGTGGAGGAGACACTCACAGAGAGGACCAAAGCAGTGGTGGTTGTCCACCTAGCCGGCATGCCGGCTGACATGGATCAATTCGCCAAGTTGGCTGATCGACACGGCGTGAAGATCGTGGAGGACGTAGCTCAAGCGCTGGGAGCTGAATTCCGGGGGAGGCGTGTCGGCAGTTTCGGCCACGTGGCGGCTTTCAGTCTATACGCCACGAAAAACATAACCTCCGGCGAGGGGGGCGCCGTGGCTACCGACGTAGCTGGATACGGCGAGAGAGTTAGACTACTCAGGTCACATGGGGAAGTGGATAAATACAGCTATGAAGTGTTGGGTTACAACTATAGAATGACTGAGCTACAGGGAGTCTTGGCGTATCACCAACTGAGGCTGCTGCCCGAGATGCAAAAGCGGCGGGAGACTTACGTAAAGACTTTGTTAGAAGAGTTGGAGAAGTTAGACGACTTTTTGACCGTGCCTAAGCCAAAGCCACACGTGAGACACAGTTGGCACTTGGTCCAGATACTACTGTCTATAGAGAAATTGCGGAAGCCCAGAAATTACGTAGTGGAGGCGTTGAGAGCCGAGGGCATACACAACGTCTTTGTGGCTTACCCAACGCCTCTCTACAAAACGCCTCTATTCCAGAGGCGTGAGGGCCACGGGTTGGGCTGCCCCTGGAGTTGCCCCTATTACAAGAGGGGGGTGGAGTACAAACCGCTCCCCAACGCCGAGTGGGCCTCCGAGAGGGTAGTGACGTTGTTAGTGATGCCCAACCTCACTGAGCAAGACGCAGTGGACACCGCCGCGGCGTTTGGGAAAGTGCTAAACGCTCTCAAGAGGTAGCCGCCAGCCGTAAGCCCGCTTCACGTTCTCCACGCAGATTCTATACACATCTCTCTCTGTAAAGACTCCGGACTCAACGTACTTCTTTACCTTGGCGGCTAGTGTCCAAGGCGGAATTACAGCGCCCGGTCTAGATTTGTCGTCTATGTAGTCACTCTCTACGACGAAACCCAACCCGGACTCGAGGGCGGACTCCAACTCGCCGCGGCGCCCCACGGGCACCGACGGCGTGAGTCCCACAGAGCTGGCGTAGCCAGCATACGCGCCCTCGACGTGGTGCATTATTACTCTCTCCGGCCTCACGCCGGATTTCTTCACCAATCTCACCACTGAATCTACCGTGGCGGCGCCCCCACGCTCTAAGTGGAGGTGCACCACGGCGTCTACGTCTCTAGCCCGCTGGAGTGCGTAATGCACAACTCGGTCGCAGAGCTCCACTACCCCCACGTCCACCGGCCAGTGGGGACGGCCAAACTCGCCGAGTCCCACCGCACTCCCCTCCTCGACGTAGCTAACAGCCAGATCCACAGCCCAATTCATGAATTCCTCCACTTCTCTAACCCCCCAGCCGGACTGCAGGAGGTGGAAACACTCCGCCGGATGTAAACCCACCACCGCCCCAGAGACGAGGCCACTCGCCACCGCCACCTTGGCGTTTTTCACAGTGTGGTCATAGAGACGTCTAACCCACTCTCTGTCTCCAGGCACGCCGCCAATTGACCACGTCAAGAGAGAGACGAAGATTATCCCACCGCCGCCCGCCGCCTTGAAGCGCTTAACTACCTCCAGAGCCCCCAAGCCAGTCACCTCGTTGGCGTGTGCGTGGTTGTCGAAAATAAAGAGAGTCACAACACTTTGCCCGGGTTTAGTACGTTGTGTGGGTCAAACAACTTCTTAACTTCAGCCATGTATCTCAACACCCCCTCCCCCACCTCTCTGGCTAGGAGTTCTCTCTTCAACAACCCAACGCCGTGTTCTGCAGAAATCGTGCCCCCCAGTTCTAGAACTATCTCAGCCATGTCTTCCAAAAATTTCTTCACCCTGTCAAAATCGCCTCTGTGCCAAGTGGCTGGGTGTAAATTACCATCGCCGACGTGTCCGCCTAGCAGTAGAGGTAATCCACGGCGTGTGGCTGCTTCTTTCAATTTCTTGACCGCCGTGGGGAGTTTAGACACGGGTACAGCCACGTCTTCAATTACTAAAATCCCCCCATCTCTACGAGCTGCGGCGATTTGGCCATAGAACAACTTCCGCCTGGGTTCTAACAACTTCATGGCGTTTTGGAAACCGCGTGCAGTCTGCGCTATGTCCCCCCTGATTTTGGATAGTTTCTCCAACACCCACTCCTCGGCGCCCTGGACCACGTCAACGCCTAGAAACAACGCGTTTCTCTCCTCCAACCCAATCAACCCAGCCGTGGGGGCGTCTACAAATTCCGCAAAAAGCGGCCAGACGCCGGAAGTTCTAACCGCCGCCACATCCTCCACCAACGTCTCTATGTCGTCGTAATACGCCAATATGGCTATCACAGACGCCGGGGTGGGGGCGAGTTTGACTGTGGCTTCTGTAATCAAACCCAACGTACCCTCGCTCCCTATAAACAACTTCACGAGGTCGTATCCATTTCTACACTTGTGTGTTCTACACCCCAGTCTCAAGAGGTCCCCCCTGCCGGTGACTACTCTCAACCCGAGTACCCAATCGCGAATTGTGCCGTATTTTACTCCACGCATGCCGCCAGCGCCGTTTGCAATCGCGCCGCCTATTGTAGCAGATTTGGCAGAGCCGGGGTCTACTGGGAAGAGTAGACCGTATCTAGACAATTCTGCATTCATTTCTTCAATCCTAACGCCCGGCTGCGCTATGGCTATTGCGTCTGTGGGATGTATCTCCAGCTTAGTCATTTTTTCAAAACTAACCACTACACCCGGCGCCGTGGCGGCGGCGTTGCCCGAGAGACTTGTGGCACTCCCCTGGGGAAAGAGGGGAGTTTTCGTCTCTATAGCCCACTTCACTAACTTCACAACTTCACTCTCGTCTATGGGGAACACCACGCCGAGGATGCGAGCGGCAGCTCCCGAAATTAACGCATCTCTAGCATACAGCGCAGCTGCGTACTTGTCTTCTACAAATCTATCTCCAAACTCCCTCTTTAGATATGAAGACACGCCGAAATTCTACACACTTTTAAAAACTTGTCGACCAACACGTCGCAGCACACTCGCGTGAAGCACTGAAGACGCGCGCGCCGTGGGCAAAACCACGTCGTTCGACACATCGCAGTAGAGAGACAGCGTGAAATCCGCCGACGCCAGTTATAAACATATATATACGGCGTAGAGAGATTGTGAAGTTTTTGTTTGTCGTCTTCATTGCGCTAGTTGTGGCAATAGTGATAACAGTCTTTCTTCAAGTGAGTCAGACAAGAGAGGTGGAGCTTCAAGAGACGAAAGTGGTTGAGTTGACAATTTCGGGGGGGGTTTTTAGGCAAGGTGGAGAGATATGTGTATCATTCAGACGGGAGTGCTGTCTTTAGCGGCTATGGAGAGAGTTCTTCCGTAACGCTGGCTCTAGTAAGTGACGAACTGAAGAGGAGAGTGAAAATTCTCCTCGCTGCGTATCCCAATGGCTTGAGACTCGAGGCTCAGGGGGGAGCGGATTATTTCGTTTACAACCTCACAGTTTATGACGGGGGTAGGGCAGTGACATATTATTGGACAGACGGAGAGTTGCCTAGAGAACTTCACTATCTCGCTTCTCTGTTGAAGAGTTTGAATAATTTCGCGTCGAGGCGCTCTGGGGTAATTTTCTACGTGGAGGTAGATAAGTTAGTCATCAAGAGAGGTGAGACGTTGAGAATTGCCGCGGTGGTTCTGAACCCCACAGAGACGGATTTTGTCTACTTCTCCCCAACGCCCTGTAGCCCAGACTTCAGAATGTATCTACGCAGTTCGCGGGGTGTGGAAATCGAACTATGCCCCGACGGCTCAACGGGGCCGTGTATACAAGTGATTCAAGAGAGAGTTTTGAAAGCCGGCGGATCGGTTAAAGTTTCGTATAGCTACATGTTTGGAGAAGTGGGCACGTATTTTCTAGAGGCGTTTTTCCCATATGCCCAATGGAGTGAAGCCACATCTATTACGATATTAGTTATAGATTAGCTGTCTGGCGGGCCCGGTGGGATTTGAACCCACGACCTACGGCTCCGAAGGCCGCCGCTCTGCCGGGCTGAGCCACGGGCCCTACCCACTTGGAAATTAAAAATTTAAATCTACACATGTACCAAGCCATGGCGGGGGGTCGCGCGGCGTGCCGGCCGCGCCCCGCACATGCGGGCCTAGGCTGGGGACCCGAAACCGGAGCCGGGCGGCGTTTCGCGTGGCGGTGCGTCCCGGCTTACCGAGGAGCCCCAGTCCGCAGGGGCGCCAGTCCCCAAGCTACTCCGGCCGTAGGGCTGGGGGGACTTGGGCATGTGGGGAAACGGCGGAGGTCCGGGAGGGAGCACGCCTAACCCACAGCTGGCGCGTTCTGCGGGGCGCTGGGGGGAGAGACGCCGGGGCGGTCGTCACGCCGGGGCGTCGTCGGCTTCGGGTTGCCGCCGTTGTTTAATCTCGACGGGTTTCGGCCGGTTGTCCCAAATCCAAGCTGCGGACTGCCAACTGTAGACGTCTGTCACTACCCACACCACCCGCCAGAGTTTCATATGTCTAACGTCTACGGCGCTGGGGATTGGGGGGCCGGGGTGTGTGTGGAATATGGCTAGTAGTTGTAGTCCCCTCTCTTCAGCTTCTCTAAGGTGGCGGTACATCTCTTCTGGGTCTATGGCGAATTGTGTAGCGCTGGCGGTTTTGTTCTCTACCCACCGCCAAGTTTCTACCGCGTTGCCTCTGCCGAAGAGCAACGCGGGGCACTCCACGTCGGGGTGGCATTTTTCTCTCGCCTCTCTGAAGAACTCCGCGGGTATCTCAATATAGAGGGACATATCTAACGGTATGTGACTTTCTAGAAATTTCGAGGACGTAGCGAGCTATCTGACTGCCGTCTCCCCTCACTACAGCCACCGTGAGGCAAGTCTGCTCTAGATGCATGTGGCTGTAAGTCAACACTACGTCTCGGTGTAGTAAATCCGACAGATCTACCCCGCTGTCTGACAGCGCCAGAACTACGCCGATACATTGATGAGTCGAGTTGTGGTGTGCGGTCTTTTCTTGTATGTATTCTTGTAGTGCGTGTGTCACAATTTCGCTTCTCGTAACGCCGAGGTCGTGCGCCATTTTGTCCAGAGCCTCCGCCACTTCTCTAGGCAGCGACACGCCAAACCGCTTCACAGACATGCTCTAACCTAAATATATATCTGTAGTTTAGTACATGGATTGCGTCGGTGTCGTGGACACCACTTTTGCAAGAGTAGACATGGGCGCGGTGGCTTTAGAAGAATTGCGCAATCTACTGCCAGACGCCGCGGTGAAGCGCCTCACTGTGCCCGGCATCAAAAACACAGTCTGGGCCGCCGCAAAGCTAGCGAGAGAGGGATGTGGAGCTGTGTTGGTGTTGGGTTGGGTGGGGCCCACCGCCGTGGATAAATACAGCTACCTAGCCACCTCCATTGGATTAATGCAACTACAGATAACCACCGGCGTTTTGGTGCTAGACGTCACTGTACATGAAGAGGAGGGGGTGGGGAGAGAGTTGAGAGAGATAGCTATAGACCGAGTGAAGAAACACGTGTGGAATTTAGCTCAGTTACTCCGTGGAGACCTCAGTCGCTACGCCGGCAAGGGGTTGAGACAAGGCTATCCTCACGTTGGCGAAATTATATGACTCAATTTACATATTTTATAAAGTATTTATTTGTATAGAAAGGGGGAGTTCAGTAACCCTTTATGTTATTCAACTAAATTTCCATATTTAAACAATAAGATATTGTTTATCTATATCAATAGAAATGTATTTAAATCTAGAGAAATGTGACTATGGCGATACGGCAACGTGCCCCCACCCCCCGCCGCTGCCGTATCGCCTAACAAACTCGACAACACCACAGCACTCACTCCACTTAAGTAAATCCCGTCAAATACCCCAGCCCCCCCTATGGACGCCAACGGCGGCATCTGCCTCATTATCTTGCCAAGATTGAGGAGGTCGGCGCCGATGATCGTCCCATAGACCGCAGTGACGTAAGTAGCCACGGGACCCCCGCCGGACAGCAGAGCGGAAAACAGAGCTATGAGTGGCGGGGCAAACGCCGGCGTCACTACCCCAACCCCCGGCACTACTCGACTGCTGTAGTACGTCAAGACAGACGCTAGCGCTATGGAGAGAAGTATCTTCACGTCTGTGTATTGCAGTAAGTAAGTAGCCACCGCCGTCGGCACTATGGCTCCCCCCACGTTTATCGCTAGGTAGGACTTCTCCTCGCGCATTACCACCTTCGGCTGGGGTATTGGAATTCCGAAAACCACTATGTACTCTATCGCATGCACGTAAGTCCTGCGTCTCATGCTGTATATCACTAAATTGAGGGGACTCGTGACTAAGCTCATCAACGAAATCGCCGCCGCGGTCGCCATGGCGGCGGCTGGCGGAACTCCAACTGTCTTGAGGACGTCTATGAAAGTTAACGTGAAGATTGGCACTAAGGCAGCTGCCAATATGGCGTAGAGAAGTCCAAGGGGTCCATAAAACGGCAGCGACACAATTATCTTCATTTTATTGTTTTGGAGTAGGCAGCTTCAGCTATGTCTGCGGCAAACCCCACGATGGAGGCCGCTTCATGTGCAAACCCCGTGGCTTGTGGACACTGTATCTTCAACACCTCCCGCTCTAGTCTAGGCCGCTCTATCAACGCCCGTAGCGCTTGGCGCTGGTCGCCGGTGCGGAATGCGGCGAATGCGACTTGTAGATATTGATAAACTTTGTTGAATATGTCTAGTATTTCCCCACAGCGTGATTCCGTCTGTAGGTAGTAACTGGTGGCTCTGTCTATGGCGTCTCCCACGTGTTCTAAATTCTTCGCCGTGATGGTGTATATGTAGCTCGCGAAACTCTTCTTAACAGTACGCAGCGCCAGAAAGTAAAGTCTGTCTAACTGGTCATCCAGCCTCAGTATCTCGGCGGCAATTTCTCTGTCGCTCTCTCTCAACAACTTTAGAAATAGTGTAAACATGACGTCTACGGTGGTGTACATGCTGTTGATTACCTCCTCCACGTCTATGTCTCTCTTAGTGACGATTTTCAATTTCAAAACTCCGCCAGTGTCCATAGCCACCACCCCCGGCAACTTTGACTCTATCCTAGTCACCACTGTAGAGAAGTGGCGCGTGTCTACTTCCAATTCATCTACCCCCTCTACGTAATACGCAATGATATCTCGCGTCAATTTCTCCACGTCGTCGCCAGAAACTTTAACCCGCTCCTTGGGTCTGTCCACTAGCGATATGATCAACATGTCGTTTTCTGCCAGCAACCTCACTTGCGACCCGGCGGTTAAACCATGACGCCGCGTCCATTCGCTGGGGATAATGACGCCTAGAGACCTCCCACCGATTTTTATCAATTTGCGCTCCACGGGTCAGACTGGGACGGCTCTGTCACTTGTCCCGGTCGGAAGTGTTCATCACTGTTCAATATTGCCTTTAAATATTTAGCCAGTGGGTGGAGTGTGTCTGACCTAATCACCGACTTGGCGGCTCTGGCAATCTCCTCGCTGGCTGGGTTAAACGCAATGGAGTAACCCGCCTTCTTTAACATCGGCAAGTCTGCCTCGCCGTCGCCGATGGCTATGACTTCTCCCCAGCCGACTCCCAACAGATTGAGAACTCTGTCTAACACTACGTCTTTGTTACTATCGCTCACCGCCACAGCCACAGTCTCCACAGCGCCGTCTCTGTAGATCAAGTCATTCACAATGTAGAAGTGGAAACAGTGAGACAAACGGCGCGTGTATCCCACCCCCGCCGAGATGGCTACAGTATACACGCCAGACTCTCTCAACACGTTACACAACGCATGGAAGCCGGGGCGGGGGCGGAGGTATGCATTTACAAACGCACTGGGCACTCCGTGCCACAACAAAGTGTCGTAGAGAGCCCACTCGTAGTAATCAATAAGCGCTTTGCGGTACAACTCGCGGTTCAGCGAGCCGTCTGTGTCTAAAATAGCGTGCAGCCGCTGCCAAGCTGACCTAAACGGCGTTATGACTCCATCGACGTCTAGAACTACAACTCTCATCTGTACACTTTGATAGCTTTAGATGGACAATGCAACTCAGCCTCCCGCACTTGGTTGTAGAGCTCGTCTGGCACAACTCCAACGTCGGGAGATTCGGCATACTCCCTCGCCACTGTGGGTTTCCCCCCGTCGCCAGTGACAAACACCGCCGGGGCGTAGAAGAGACAGAAGTGTGCAACTACACACCTACTCTGGTCAATTTTCACTCGGACTGGCATGGATTTTGCTAACTCTATATTTAAATTTCAAACTCCTACCCCTCCTCGACGGCTCTAGGGATGTACACTCTACAAGGCCGCCCGCCGCAGAGTGCCCCCTCGTACTCGAGTAAATCACGTTTGACTTTCACCCCAGCGATGTAGCCCCCCAACTCCATGTTTGACATAACCACTCTGTGGCAGGGTAGGATCACTGGGAGTTTGTTTGTAGCTAGAAGTCTCCCCACTTGCCGCGGCGTGGCGCCGATGGCCATCCCGTACAGTTTATATGTAGTTACATACCCCCTAGGTATGTCTAAGAGAAGCCACAACCGCCTGTCGACGTCTATATATATCGACTTGACGAAATCTCGCAACGGCGTCCACTCGGTGCAGTCTCTGGGGTTTACCACTACTCTCTCTCCAGACCAGCCGAGAGTTACCGGGCCGTACCTACTGCAGAGCATATGGCTAGAGTGAAACTAGCCGGCGTATTGATCCCGCTGGCTGGCGGCAGAACTGAGCTCGAAGTCGAGGGGAAGACCGTAGGCGAGGTGTTGGAGAACTTAGCTAAACTGTCGCGGAAGCTGCACGACAGGATTATGTCTCCAGACGGGCGGCTGAAGCCCGACATATATATAGCTGTAAACGACGTAGATGTCAGACTACTTTCTGGCTTGCAGACGCCGGTTGACGACCGCGATTTGCTGCTTCTGTTGGCTTACATCCACCCCGGCTAGGGGTTCTCTTTCGGCTTCTTTCCCACTCTCGGCTTCTTTCACACCCACGGGTTGAGAAGTTGCGATGAAAATTTCCCGTTTGTAGTATATTACGCCCTTGGGCAACTCTCCCTTGTCGAATATAGCTCTCGTAATTAGCGCAGTGCCGAAAAACGCGAAGGTGGCTAAGCCAGTCAACACGGCCCCCCAAACCGTGGCGTACTCCAGATAGCCCTCCAGCGGCGTGAAGGGCACCACTAGCCTCATGTTTAGCAATTCTTTCAAAGCCCAAAAACTGTTAATCACAAACCACACCAAAATGCCGGCGAGGCCCCACCGCACGAAGAAATCGCCCAGCCAGCTGGATAGGGGCCTCGACACCGGCATAGACGCCACTAGCGCAATTATGAAAGCTATGGCCATCAACCACAACCACCCCAGAGCCACCGGATGCGCCAACCCAGTGACGCGGGTTAGTTCCCCCGCCGCGGCGTCGAGAAAGTTATACACGGCATCCATATGGACTAATGCGTATCGATATATATGTGTATCGTGTATATTGTCGTGTATATATGTATCGTGTATTACGTTATTTTCCCTCTAGCTTTTTTTAACTGTGTATAGATCTATCCATGATTTTGGCAAACGACGAATTGAAGCGGTTGATTTCTGAGGGGAGGCTGTCGGTGAAGCCGTATCTGCCGGAGGTGGTGAGAGAAAATGGGTTGGATTTACGTATTGGCGGCGAGTACGCCATATATGCCTACGAGGGGGTTGTGGTGAAGCCCTGCGAGCTAGAGGACGCAAAGCCGTACTTCCGGGTGGTTAAGTCCGAAGAGGTAGTGATACCGCCGAGGAATTTCGTGCTTTTAACCACCGAGGAGTATGTCAAATTCCCCAGAGACGTCATGGGTTTCGCAAACCTCCGCTCTACTCTGGCTAGATACGGTCTCGTAATCCCGCCGACGATTGTAGACGCGGGCTTTGAGGGGAATATAACGATCGAGGTAGTAAATCAATCGCCAAACACCATAGTGCTGAAGCGCGGCATGCGCTTTCTGCATTTAGTCTTAGCCAAAACTGCCGGCGTTGCTGAATACCGCGGCGTGTACCAAGGACAGCGTGGCGTGACGCCGCCAAAGGGGCTTAGAGGTGAGTGTTAGAGCAGTTGACAAACTCTCTGGTAGTTAAGTCTACCACTTCCACGCCGCTTTTCACCAGGGCGATTTTGGGTTTTGTCTTTCTGTATGGACCCACCGTGGAGGTGAAGATTGTGACCACCGCACCGTCGTGATGGGTTGCGCAGCCAGACGGTAGATATGTGTGTCCCCTCAGCAAGATCTGCGTTTTGTGTTGTCTATGGAACGCATGGGTAACTCTCCTGCCGAACAGCCACGCTCCCCAGCCGCGGGGGCTCGGTTGATAGTCGTCACAGAGACAGGGATCGTTCCACAACGCTTGGAAAGCTATCGGATCCTCTGGAATTCTGAGTTCTTCTGCTTTCTCTAAATCGCTCAACGCCGCCGGCGTCATGTCGTCTCTAAGGGGCACACCCCCGTGGATGGCTACAACTCGCTGGTTGACTACCGCGGCTAGAGGTAGGCGGGCGTAGGTTTTCTCAAATTCTCTAAACACAGCGCCGCAGTTAGCCACCTTCCTACATAACTCGTCTAGGAACCCCCCGTCGATGTTCATGAGTGGCGATTCGTGATTTCCCCTCAGCGCCACGGCTTTACCCTCGACAGTTAGTTGGAAGACTTGCGTAATTACCTCCAGTCCCCAACTACCCCTATCCACGTAATCCCCCAGAAAGAGATAGGGGGGTGGCCACTCCTTAAGCACTAACTCTAGTGTTTTCAAATCGCCGTGGAGATCCCCCACGGCCGTGTAGACCCCCTCGAGTCTCGGCACTAACGCCGTGGATTTCTCCCGCACTTTCGAAAGTAAGTCTGTCAAAGCTTCCATAACCTCACGGCGTTTCTCCGGACCACTTCCGCCACCTCCACTTGCGGCATTTCCCAAAGTTCTGCTAATTTCTCTATAGTTTTATGTATCGCCGCCGGCGTTAGCCGCATTTCTCTATAGAGATAGGGGCCGTCGCTCTCCACAACCACAATCCGCCTATCTACAGACTTGGCTACCTCTTGGTGTTTTTTCTGAATTACCACCGCCGGATTTATAGATATGTAGAACCCCAAATCTCTCAACTCTTCCAACAACGACAGAGGGCCAGTGTACCAATGTATCAACGCCTTGTCTACATCTACCCGCCGCAGTTCTTCCACTACCTCCAACCAAGCGCCGGCGGCGTGGACGTTCAACGCCAGGCCGAATTCTCTAGCTAACTGTAGAAAACGCCTGAAGTACTCAAGCTGCTTGTCGTAACTATGTGGAGTGAACTTCCTGTCTAACCCAACTTCGCCTAAGCACGTGACGTCCCCCCTATTTACGACGTTCGCTATCTGACTCAGCGTTGTGGGGTCCGCCCTCTCCACTTGCCACGGGTGGACGCCGACGCATTTCACTACACCCTCCAACCGTAGGGTGGCCATGGAGGAGTTCAAGTCGTCCGAGACGCAGACTAACCTCCACTCCCGCCTGTACTCCTCAAGCTCCTCCGGCGGAAATTCGTGACAGTGGACGTGGCTGTCGATCAACATGGCGCTACCTCTACGTATGTAGTGTACAACTTGGGCGTGCCGCCGTAGAGCCCCGGGTCTCCCCTGACTATGGCGTTTATGGGGCGCCCCAACTTGTCTCTACCGACGCCGACGTATATAACCACCCCGGGGGGGACGTCGGGGTCTGCCTCGGCCTCTACCTCCACTTGCCCAAACTCGTTGTAGAGAACCACACAGCGAGATACGTAGTCGGCTGGGTTCATTTTCACTTTGGGTGGGGGTTCGCCGTACACTTCTCTAAATTGAGAGTTAGTGTATAGAGGCGATGGGGGAAACGTGAGGACGAAGCGCCCCGCCGGCGGTTTGTACTGAGGCAAAGGTGGGAGTCCCCTCTCCAGAGCGGCGGTGCTGTAGAACTCCACCTCCCCCACCCCAACGTTGGGTTTAGACAGCGGCACTACGCGCCTCGCCTTCAACTCGCTCAGCGTAATGCCTGTATTCCGCAAAGCCACCTCCACCGCCACCCAGGGGTCTTCCCTGAGGAGGGGGTGATCTAACCCCAACACTTCGGCGAGTTTCGCCACTACCCACACCTCTGGCCTCGAGCCGGCGGGTGGATTCGCCACCGGGGTGTTGTATATGAGGTAATTGTGCCAGTAGCTATACACCACGTCCTCCTTCTCTAGGTAGGTGGGGGCCGGCAGCACTAAGTGCGCCGCTTGGGCAGTCTCATCCATAAACGGCGTATGTACCACTAGCGTTATGTCTCCCCTAGCGGCGGCTGTCGCTATGCGGTCACCCTGCGGGAGCGTCAAGACGGGGTTGGCGTTCCACACGTAAACAAAGCGGAAGTCCCCTATGGCGGACCCCACGAGCCCCATGGGCACCACTCGGCTGGGGGACGCCATGTGGAGCCCCCGCAAGTAGCGGAAGTCTATACCCCAAGCTTCGGAATTTGAGTAAAAGAAGCCCCCAGGGTCTCCCAGGAGGGCGTGGAGTAGTGAGATTGCCCTCGCCGCATCTCCGCCGTTTTCTATGCGGCTGAGTGCCATCCCAATTACAGAGAGTGGCTTGGCGAGGTAGAACTCCACCAATTCCTCCAGCTGGCTGGGGGAGACGCCGGTCTCCCGCGAGACGTATGTGGGTGTGTATCTCTCCACGTGTTTTACAAACTCTCTAAACCCCCGCCCCCCCTCTACGTTGTATCGCTGGATTATCTCCCTAGCCACCCCAAGCGCCAGCACCACGTCAGTGGCTGGCTTGATCAATATGGGGAGGTCTACGTTCTTCATGGTGGTGCTCATCCAGACGTCCACCGCCGCCAAGCGATTGCCGCTCTTCTTCGCCAGCGTCCAGCCGTGGATGAACGACACCGCGGCGTCTATCGCCCAGAAGATCACCGGTCTCTTGGAGAAATCCTCCGGCATGGCGCCGTAGGCCCGCCCCCAGTGTAGTTTTATCGCTTCTCTCCCCTCGGAGCTGCATATGGAGTAGTCAGTGGAGGCGGCTCCCATGGCGTTGAAGAGTCTAGCTGGGTAGTACCAAGTCAACAGCCCCTGGTTGCCGTCGTAATCTATGTGAAGCACTCTGTGGGGTTCCTCGCTCGCCATTCTCTCCGCCACTTCTCTCAAAACCCTCTCCCAACTGACCTCCACCACTTGCCTCTCTCCCCTGAGTAGGGGAGTCTTGACTCGGTTGGGGGCTTTCAACCGCTTGACGTCTCCGGCCCCCCTGGCGCAAGTAAAGCCAAAGGTGGGGGGCCCCTCCAGAGGTTTTAGTCTAATCAACTCGCCGTCTCTATACACAGGCGTGAAGATACAAGTGTCGTAACAATCGCGAGTACACGCTATCATGAAGTGGTTAACTGCCGTATTTATGAATTCTCTTCAAGAACTGCCGGAGACGTTCTGTCTTGGGGTTTTCTAATACGTCGCGAGTTGGCCCCTCCTCTAGAATTTTCCCCCCGTCAAAGAAGACAACTCTGTCAGCCACGTCTCTGGCGAAGTCTAGCTCATGTGTCACAATCAACATAGTGGTGCCGCCTCTAGCCACCTCTCTCAGAGTGTCTAACACCTCCTCCACTAACTCTGGATCTAGCGCTGAGGTGGGTTCGTCGAGCATGAGCACCGCCGGTCTTATGGCTAACGCTCTCGCTATAGCCACCCGTTGTTGTTGACCGCCGGAGAGTTGTAGTGGATACGCCGTCGCTTTGTCCCAGAGACCCACTAACTCCAGAGCCTCCCGAGCTCTAGACAGAGCCTCGGCCTTGGACAGTTTGTGTACTTTCACCAATGGAAGAGTTATGTTGTCCACTACTCTCATGTGGGGGAAGAGGTTGTAGTGTTGGAAGACGAAACCTACGCGGCGCCGGACTTGTAGTATGGTGTCTTCTCTAACCTCCACGCCGTCTATAATCACAGACCCCCGCCGCGGTTTGACTAACCATATCAAAGACTTGAGAAATGTTGATTTTCCAGAGCCCGAGGGTCCCATAATTACAACCTTCTCGCCTCTCTCCACATCTAAGTCCACCCCCCTCACCACCTCTAGACTGCCGTACGCCACCTCCAACCCCCTCACCGCCAGCGTCATATCGCCCCCCGCCGTAGGTATCCAGGTATGGCGTATTTCTGCTCAATCACGCGGCTGACTGCCACCATGGCGTAACATAACACAAAATAAATCGTGGCGGCGGCTAGGTATGCCTCTAGGTAGGTGAATTTAGACGCCGCGTAATAATCTGCCCGTCTAAATATGTCCGGGGGAAACAACCCAATGACTGCCACTAGAGAGGAGTCTTTCACCAAGAGCACTAGTTCGTTCATCAGTGCCGGCAGCGCCGTGCGTAGAGCTTGCGGGAGGATTATGTAGCGGAAAGTCTGACTCTTTCTAAAGGCGTACGCCTCGGCGGCGTGGTACTGCTCCAACGGTATTGCTTGAATCGCCGAGCGGAATATCTCAGCTTGATACGCAGCGCTGTTTAGACCCAAAGCGATTACCCCAGCAGTGAAGGGGTCAATGTTCACGCCGTACGTCTTGAGGTAAGACCCCACGCCAAAGTAGACGATAAATATCTGCACCAACAGCGGCGTCCCTCGAAACACCTCCACATAGCCGGTAGCTAGCCAGGGGAGTGGGGGAGGTAGAAAAAACCTCACTAAGAGCAAGAAAGACCCCAGCGTTAAGCCTATGAAGAAAGCAAACGCGGCTAACGCCACCGTAGTCTGGACGCCGGGTATTACATAAATCAACGCGTTGAGGTATTGCTCTAACATAGCCAAGTCAAAACACGTATTTTATATACCCTACAAAACTTCAATCGTGTACCACTTGGCAGACCCCAGACTCAAAGCGGCGGCTGAGAAATTCGGCATAGACACCACGCTAAAGTGCAGAACGTTGTACCAACTACACTTATTGCACAGACAGGGACTTGTGACTAAGGCGGTTGGCGAAGCGGCAGAGAAGATAATAGAGAAAGACTGCCCAAGAGAGTTAATCGAACTCATAGCCCCCACGATAGACTAACAATCCCGCCGCCCCAGTTAGACGACGTTTGCCAGCGTTTTACACGCGTCGAGAGCGACGGGCAATGTCCAACGTCCATCACATAATTTTAACAGTTGTCTATCACATGGGTAGGTATCTAGGTATAGACGTGGGAGCCACTTGGACTAGGGCAGTTCTCACAGACGGCTGGGGGAACGTCTTGGAGAGGGCAAAAATTAGGACTGGAGCAGACCCCCTCGGCGAGATTTCTAGCCTGCTGACCGGGTGGACTTTCGATGGGGTTGGCGTGGGGTCTATCGGCCCGTTGGACTTGGCGAGGGGGTGGGTCGTCAACTCGCCCAATTCTCCAACTCGCCAATTTCCACTAGTGGAGCCGCTTAAGAAGTTTGGGAAACCGGTAGTGGTGGCTAACGATTGCGTCGCCGCCGTGTGGGGGGAGTATTTGTATAAACACCGCCGGGATAATCTTGTGTACATGACGATATCTACCGGCGTTGGGTTCGGCGCTGTGGTAAACGGTTTTCTCTTGTTAGGCAAAGACGGCAATGCTCACGAATTGGGTCACGCCGTTGTGGATTTCAAATCTCAACGCCGCTGTGGATGTGGGGGGTTGGGCCACTTGGAGGCGTACGTGGGTGGTGGCAATGTGGCTAAGGCTTTCGGGAGAGAGCCGGCGGAATTGTTTAGGCTGTACAGAGCGAACGATAGAAAGGCAGTGGAGTTTATAGACATGTGGCTCGACGCTTTAGCCGCCGGCGTGGCTACAGCCATCGCGGCGTACGACCCAGAGGTGTTCATAGTGGGCGGCTCGATTGCGTTGAGCAACTGGGACATAATCGCGCCGGAGCTAGAGCGTAGGTTGGAGAAGTATTTGGCGATACGGCCGCCCGAGATCAAAACTGCCTCTTTCGGCGACGATGAGGTGGCCATTGGGGCTGCGGCGTTGGTTCGCCAAACGCCGGAGGCGTTGAAGAAATTTGGATATCCAAGGTAGAAAAGTTTAAATGTGTTTGGGGGTTTGGGCTTAATGGTTAGGCGTTTTAAACCCTCTGTCAAATATAGGCGAGGTAGTAGAGTACACGGCTGGGGGAGAGTGGGGCAGCACAGGAAGAGTGGAAGCTCCGGCGGCAAGGGGTTTGTGGGGTACCATAAACACAAGTGGAGTTACGTGATGAAATACGGCGAGGGGGGCTCGGGCTGGCCTTTCTACGGCAAGCATGGCTTCAAACGTCCACATGCCAAACAGTGGAATCCAATTAACTTGAGTAAGTTAATGGAGATAGTGAAAGAAGCGAAAGTGGAGAGAGATGGCGAGGGTAGAGTTGTGGTGGACTTGACGGCTTTTGGTTATGACAAGCTTCTAGCCTCTGGCAATGTGGACATTCCGCTGGTTGTATACACGCAAGCTGCCAGTAAGAGAGCTGTTGAAAAAGTGGCGGCAGCCGGCGGCGAAGTGCGGATTGTCCTCAGATGAATTTTCTCACAATAATCCCCACGGTTTCCCGCCCAGCGAGGCGCCTCCCCCTCTCTAGGCGGTTGTTCTGGACTGGCGTAGTGGCTGCGGTCTATCTCTTGATGACCATCACGCCGCTCTATGGCGTAGTGCACACTCAGCAGACCGCCGGGGGGGCGGCGCAGCAGCTTTTGTCTATAATCTTCGGTATGGCTTACGGCACTCTGGCGCATTTGGGCATCGGCCCCATTGTGATATCTGGAATACTGCTGGAGGTGTTGGCTTTCTCCGGCATTCTCAATCTAGATTTGAACAAGAGAGAGGACCGCCTCAAGTTTACCCTCTTGTTGAAGTGGGGGGCTCTGGGGGTGGCGGCTGTGGAGGCTGTGGCGTATGTGTTGGGTGGTCAATTCGGCGCCGTGACGCCCGCTGTGGGTTTCTTGATAGTGATTCAGTTGTTGCTAGCCACGTTGATAATCATCTTGCTAGACGACATGTTGTCCAAGGGTTGGGGGCTCGGCAGCGCCATAAGCTTGATCATATTCCTCGGCGTGGCTAGACAAATATTTCTAAACCTCTTCTCTTGGGACGTGGTGGTGGACGCAGACGGCGTTAGTCACGTAGTTGGGTTTGTGCCAGCTCTAAGCGTGGCTCTCTACGAGTTGTTCAAAGGCGTAAATGTGAACTTCTTGACGTTGGTAAATAGAGTGTTCTACACGCAGGAGGGGGGCGTGCAGTTTCTGCCCGACGTCGTCGGGCTGCTTGCCACTCTCTTGTTGGGTTACATAATACTCCGTCTAGAGATGATGAAGGTGAATATTCCAGTGACGTCTAGCCAATACCGCGGCATTACTTTCTCCATACCTTTGAGATTTGTCTACGTCTCTGTGTTGCCCATAATATTCACCACGTACTCTCTCTTGTTGATAGGGCAGTTGCTACTCCCCTTTGCACAAAACCCAGCGATTGGCGCCGTTGTACACGTGATATTCTTCCCCCCTAGGTATTTCTTCGACATCCCAGGCTTGTTGGCGCATGTGTTCTTGTACATAGCGCTGGCGACGGCATTCGCATGGATATGGGTGCAGCTGGCTGGCTTAAGCGCCGAAGACCAAGCGAGACAATTCGCGCGGTCTCAACTATCCGTGCCGGGGTTCCGCCAGAGTGAGAAAGTCTTAGCCAAAATCTTGGAGCGCCCCATAAACGCTCTGACTATACTCAGCGGCGTAATTGCCGGCTCTTTCGCGGCGTTGGGTAACGTGCTCGGCGTGTGGGGCGGCGGCGTGGGGTTGATACTGCTTGTAGAAATTGGACTGCAGTACTACGCCATATTGATGAGAGAACAAGTGTTAGAGATGTACCCAGGCATCAAGTCAGTACTTGGAGAGTAACCGGAGCCGTAAACTATTTAACCACCTCCCCACCCCCACACATGGGTGGAAGGCAGAGGACAACACTCTTCATGACGAGCGAGGAGGAAGCCAAAAAACTAGGCATAAGCGAAGAGAAGAAAGAAGAAAAGAAGAAGGAAGAGAAGAAGAAAGAAGAGAAGAAGAAAAAGTAGTGTTTTCAATCGCCATCCCACACGACATATTTTCAGAAACTCCAGACGACGTTTCTAAAGTCAAGAAGTTGGGTTACCTAGCCCGCGCGGCGGCGATTTTTAGAGTCGAGACTTTTGTAATTTACCACTACGGCCAGCCGCTTTGGGAAGACATAGACTTCGCCAAAACTGTCTTGGAGTACTTGACCACACCCCCCTACCTCAGAAAGAGGTTGTACAAGTTAGACAAACGGCTTAAGTTAGCCGGCTTACTACCGCCGTTGAAAATTCCAAGCCACACAACGCCGCCGGAGCCGCAAATCGGCGAGATACGAGAGGGAGTAGTGGAGACTTGGGACGGTTACTACTCCATATTGTACATAGGTGGGGGCAAATACGCCAAAGTACCCAAACCGTACCCCAGGGGAACTCGGATGTTAGTCAAGATAGAAGCCCCCACCGCCAGGAGCGACACGTACAGAGCTTCCGTGTACAGAGGGCGGCCCCCCACATATTGGGGTTTTAGAGTGGAGGTGAGACACATTAGCGAATTGACTAATGGGTTTGGCTCAGTCATATTGACTGGCAGAGAGGGGGAGTCCATATGCCACTCGAGACTTAAACTGAGCGGAAATACGTTAGTGGTGTTTGGAAGTCCCCGGAGGGGCATTGACGAGATTTTCAAATCTGAGGGGCTCCCCCAACCCGGCCCCCTAGTGAACTTCATAACTAACCAGGGAGTGGAGACTGTCCGCACTGAGGAGGCGGTGTTTATTGTGTTGGCTGTATTGAACTACCTCCGTTGTTAGATTAGGTTAAACCCCTCGAGCTTGACGCCGCTCTCCACCCGTTTGTGTGGCCACACCTTCACGCGGTTTAGGTAGGCGTCTCTATCTACGTACACGTCGTCAGCCACTACGGAGTTCTCCACCACGGCCCCCTCGCCTATGTACGTGTGGCGGCCGATGATGGAGTTTCTCACCACCGCACCCCTGCCGATGTATGACCTATCCATAACTACCGAGTCCTCCACTGCGGCTTTGTCTTCTATAACTACATAGTTGTCAATGGCGGAGTTCTTTAGATAAGTGTCGCTGCCTATGTATACATGGCGACCTATCAAGAGGTGCCCCTCTGTCTTTATGACACTGTCTCTAATCTTGCCCAACAGCTTGTCTTTCAAAATTCTCGATTGTTTACTCACCCCCTGTACGTAGACGCCGGGGGCAATCTCGTCTGCCTCCAACTCGTGAGAAGAGAGGTTAGCCAAGAGGTACCGCACCGTCTTGAGATAACGCTCTGGCGTCCCCACGTCGAACCAGAAGCCTTTAGTGGGGTATCCATACACCGGCAGACCGCTAGCTATCAACGCCGGTATGACGTCGCTACCGAAGTCTAGTTTGCCCTCTCTGTAGAGCTTCTCCCCCACCTCCCCCTTGAAAAACTCGACGAAGTCTTGCGAGAGGAGATAGACGCCGGTGTTTATCAAATCGCTGGGGGCCTCCTCCCGCCTCTTGGGCTTCTCTACGAACTTCAAAATTCTGAAGTCTTCATCCACGGCAGCTACTCCAAACTCGCTGAGGTCACCCTTCTCCTCTTTGAGTGCGATGGTGATGAACGCCTTCTTGGCGTTGTGGAAGTTATACACCTCTCCAATGTCGAAATTAAACACGTTGTCCCCCTGCACCACTAACACGGGTTCTCTTATGTTGTAGTAATCCAAAGTGGCGAAGACAGCTTCGGCGTTTCCCCTACTCTCCACCCGCGGCATGTACCTAATCCTAATCCTCCTGCCGTACTTAAGGTAAAACCACCCCCCCTCCCGGAAGTAGTCATAGATGTCGCGGTAGTTGTAATAACCCCTAACGCCGAAGTAAAACTCCTCTACCCCCTGGCGACTTAGGTAGAGTAAAGTCAACTCTACCATTGGTCTATTGAGCAACCTCACCATGGCTTTAGAAGTCTCTATAGTCAAAGGCCTGAGACGTACCGCCTCGCCGCCTACTGGGATTACTGCCACTCTAACCACGTATAAACATTACACCGCTAAATAAATTTTAACTCACAGCTCTGTAGTACGCAAATTGCCTAGCCCGCTCGTAACACTCCAGCAGCATGTCCACCGTATGCCACATGCGGAATTTGTTGTCTACATACCCCGCCAGCTCCACCCCACGCGGCAAACGACGTGCGCCAGTGGCCACCTCCTCCATTGCCCTACCCAAAGCCACCGGGTCCTCCGGCTCTACCAACAACCCCACCCCGCCGACTACCTCCGGCAATCCACCCACTCGCGTAGCGATAACTGGCGTGCCCAAAGCCATGGATTCAATTGCAGATATGCCGAAGGGCTCCCACCTAGAGGGCATGACTAGAGCCACAGCCGCTTTGTGCAGAGCTTTGAACATCTTCTGGCTCAGTCTAGCGGTAGAGAGAGCCACCCTCCCCCACCTCTCCATTACCAAATTCTTTAGATACTGTTCATAACCCCAGTCGCCGGCTGGGATACCCAAGACTAACAACCGAGCACTCGGCGCGTGGTCTAGAGCTCTCACCGCGATGTCCAGCCCCTTCTGTGACGTCAATCTACCCACCGCTAGAAACAACTCACCACCCCGCTGAATGTCGCCAACCACGCCGTGGCGTTTCACTTCCTCCACGAGACTCCATACGTCCACATCCCCAACGTCGTTTATAGACCAGTCTGTCGAGTTGTACACTACGCAACTCTTGTCTCGGAGCCACTGGCCGTGTTTAGACAAAAGCTCCTCTAGATAGCCAAAACTAACTGTAGCGACTACATCGGCGACAGTCGCGCCGAACTTCTCCACGTTGCCGCTTAACTGATCCCACAGAGTGCTGTGGAGCTCCCGGCGGTGGCAACAGACGCGCCACACTGGGTGAAGTCCGTCCTCTAACCCAGCCCACGTGGCGTAGTGCCAAGGGAAGGAGTAATCCCAAGAGAGGTGTATCGAGAAAACCAGCGGCGTGGCTAACCCCCGCTTTTCTGCTAAGTCTCTCAAAGCCACACCCGCCAGCACCGTGGGCCAGTCGTTGACGTGTATGAGGTCGGGGAGTCCAAACTTCTCGGCGTATGCAACAACCCCCCTGGCGAGCAACGCCGCTTTCTCCTCCACCATTTCGTACACACCCCACTTGTCGAAAACTGAACCAGTGGCGTAGTCAAGCCCCTTGAACATCACAATTCTCACGCCGCTCACTTCCGTCGCCTCGGCCCCCAGGCAGTAGGGGTAGGCCGCTCCGTCTAACCCACGTCTCTCGCCACATGTGGAGAAATCCAGCGGACGTAGTGTAAAACCTCGGTTTGGGTCAAGGTGACGCCCGTGAGTGGGCATGAAGACAGTCACTCCATACCCCCTCTCCGCCAGCCCCACTGCGTATTGCCTCACCGCTTTCCCCAACCCCCCCACGTCCACCAACCCCCCAAACTCCATTGTAATTATGTACACACTCCTCACCGCCGTGGGGGCAATCATGCCGGCGCCATGAAGAGACTTAGCCATTGAGAAAGTTCTTCCCTATGCCTCTTTTTGAACTCCTCGTCTATCTCCTCGAGTTGTTTTAGTGAACATATCCTAACTCCACCGCTGTGGAAACACCTCTCGTCGTTGAAAACCAAGCGCCAAGCGGCTTCTCTACTCCACGACTTAGATATGTACATCACTAGCGACGTTAAGGCATGTATGTAAACGTCGTGTGCTTTATACGCCGTGGTGTAGGGAGAGAAGTAAGAATGTACTTCCCCCATTGGGCCAGTTTTGGTAGCTTGGTAATAAAAATGGTCGCTGGTGGAGAGCAGCCGCCACAGTCTCAATGCTTCTCCACCGAGCGCCTTGGCGTATGGATAGAGCCAAGTCAATAGAGCAAAGGCGTTGCGCTGCATTTCGTTGCCCAGCCAAGCTGAGAGAGTTCTGTCGTCTGCCCAACTTATGGAAGCCCAAGGCGGCACGTCGTAGATGTCTCTCGGCGGGTGTCTCCAAGCGGCTTCAGACACTGTAGAGAGTCGAAGTCTCGGTCTCTTAGCCACCTCTCGAAAGAGCCACTTTAGAAAGTGGTGTATGCCAGACTCGGGCCAGTGGTGCTCGCCGAACGTCTCGTAATCCATAGCTATAAATATCACGTCTCCCGGCGTGGCTTCTAGCCAAGCGGCGTATTTGTCTGCAGTCAGCGGCCACTGATCCCACCGCCTGTCGCCAAATCTAAACCCCACGTCGTCGCTCAGTCGGTAGTTTCTCACTAACACTCTGGCGTCGCAGTTGTACGCTCTATAGACGTAATTGGGGGACCTCCAGCCCAAAACCCAATCCACACCCTCGGTGAGGATTGTGCGGAAACCCATGGAGTGTAGAAAACAAGCAATGTCGTTGTTGTAGATGAATTCAGTGTTTTCCACAGCCCACGGCCTGTAGCCCAACAGCTCCTTTACAGCCTCTACTTGTTGCTCCACTTGTTCTCTGAATTCGTCTCTGTCTATAAACCACGCCAAGCTGTGGTAGTAAGTCTGGGCGGTGAACTCAGCGACGCCGCTGGAGGCCAATTGGCGAAGCGTCTCTAACACTCCCGGCGCGTGTTTCTTGAATTGCTCCAAAGCCAAACCGCTTATGCTGAAAGTGACTTTCACAGGCACCTCGCGGGAGGCCTCGGCGATTATCTCAGTGGCTCTGGCGTAACACTTCTCGACAACTCGTGTAAATATGGCGTTGTTCAACTCGTCGTAGAAAATTTCGTCTTCTCTGGGGAGTCTGGGGAACACTCGGTGCAAGTCGGGTCTCACTCTCCTCGGTTGGTGAATTTCGAAAAACAACACCACGTCAGTTGACAGTTGGGTATGCATGGTATAGATGTGGTGTATAAATAATAGAGATATTTGAGTCATGGTTGGTTGGACTGGCAGAATTCTCAAAGTCAATTTAACTAGACGCAAAGCGGTAGCTCAAGAGTTAGACCCCTCTGTGGCTAGAGATTTCATCGGCGGTAGGGGACTCGCCGTGAAGATCCTCTGGGACGAGCTGCCGCGAGGTGTGGACCCCCTCTCTCCACATAGCAAGCTAGTCTTCGCCACAGGCCCGTTGACTGGCCTACCCGGTCCAAACTTCGGCAAGCTGGTAGTGGCAGCCAAAAGCCCACTGACTGGCGGATATGGCGATGGAAATGTCGGCAGTTGGGCCGCGGTCAATCTCAGAAAAGCTGGTTACGACGCTTTAGTTGTCGAAGGCCGCGCCGACAAACCGACGTATTTATACATAGAGGGAGATAAAGTGGAGTTTCTAGACGCCGGCGACTTGTGGGGACTCAACACTTGGGCAGTTGAAGACAAACTACAGCGCATACACGGCAGAGACGCCGGCGTGCTCGTCATTGGACCCGCCGGCGAGAATCTCGTGAAATTCGCCACAGTCATCTCGCAGAGGGGCCGCTCGGGCGGCAGACCGGGGATGGGGGCAGTGATGGGGTCCAAGAGGCTGAAGGCCGTGGTGGTGAAGGGCAAGGGCGAGATACCCATAGCCGACAGAGAGACGTATCTAAAGCTGGCGAACCAAGCCGTGAGAGAGGGGACCTCTAGCCCTAGCTATGGTTTTTGGATGAGGCAGGGCACCACAGCCACCATAGAGTGGGCGCAGGAGGCTGGGGTGTTGCCAGTGTACAACTTCTCCGAGGGTCAGTTTGAATACTTTGACAAAATTGGCGGCGGCGCGGTGGAGAAATTCGAGACAGACCTCAAGAGCTGCCCCCTCTGCTTCATGGCGTGTGGACACTGGGTGCCGGCTGTGGAGGGGACTGTGGAGGTGGATTACGAAAATCTCGCCATGTTGGGCTCTAACCTCGGCATTGGGGATTTGCAGAAAGTGGGTGAGTTGAATAGATTAGCCGACGCCATGGGTATGGACACAATTTCTCTCGGCAACGTGCTTGGTTACGTCATGGAGGCGTCGGAGTTGGGGTTGGCGGAGCGGCTGGGGGTCTATCTAGAGTGGGGAGATTTCCAAACTTCGCTTGAGTTAACTCGCGACATTGCCCACAGGCGGGGAGTCGGCGCTGTGCTTGCAGACGGCGTGAGGAGAGTCGCCGAGAGAATTGGCGGAGAGGACTTCGCCATCCACGTCAAGGGGCTTGAAGTGAGTGCGTACGATTGTCACGCAGCGCCGGCTATGGCGCTTTCTTACGCCACGTCTCCCATTGGGGCGCATCACAAAGACGCGTGGGTAATAGCTTGGGAAGTGAAAACCGACCGCTTTGGATACAGCCGGGAGAAAGCCGCCAAGGTGGTGGAGCTCCAACGCGTTAGGGGTGGTTGGTTCGAGACGTTTGTGGGCTGCCGCTTCCCCTGGGTGGAGGTGGGATTGTCGCTAGATTGGTATGTCAAACTCTTCCAAGCCGCCACCGGGCTGTCCGCCACCGCCGATTACTTCAACCTAGTGGGTGACCGCATCTACGCTTTGATTAGAGCTTTCTGGATTAGAGAATACGGCTGGTGGAGTCGGCAAATGGACATGCCGCCGGCGAAGTGGTTCAAACGTCCGTTGACACGTGGACCGCTGAGGGGGGCACATCTGGATTACGACAGTTACAACAAAATGCTAGACCACTATTACGAAATTAGGGGGTGGGACAGAGAGGGGGTCCCCACGAGGGAGACTCTGGAGAAATTGGGGTTGAGTTATGTAACCAGAGTTAACACGTAAAAGTTATATTGCGTGGGTCCGCCGTGATTGTTTCCATTACTCCAGAAATTGCGGTGGGGCGTTATAAAAACTACGCGGGTGGCCTTGGAGTGTTGGAGGGGGACAAGTTCTACGCAGCGGCGAGGTTGGGGTTGCCGTACACAGTGATAACTCTACACTACCCAGGTGGGTATGTTCACTACAGCGACGAACTCGAGCCAAACGCCGAGCAGAACACTCTAGAAGAGTTGACTCAAGTGGGTACGTCGAGGATTGTCGTGGGTGGGAGAGAGGTGGCGGTGTCTTACTACAAATACGCCGTTGGAAACGCCGCGGTTGTCTTTGTCAAAGTGGAGGCGCCGCAGTGGGCTGTGGAGACTGTCGGCAGACTGTACCTCGAGCGGACTGAGTTGGAGAAGTTTTACAAGTACGTGATTTTAGCCAAGTCGGCGGTGGATTATGTAGAGAAGTACGTGGGGTGGGACCGAGTGACTCACTTAGATCTGCAAGAGGCGTACGCGGCGTTGGTGTTGTTAATCAATAGACACCCCAATGCCAGACTGGTGATTCACACGCCAGCCCCCTGGGGTCACCCAACGTTTCCAAAGAGGTACTTCAGAGATGAGTGGGATTTCGAAATGGCAATGGAGCCAGTGGTGTTGACTGAGTTGGGATTGGCCATGTCTAGAGAGGGGGTGGTGGTGTCGAGAAAAATGGTGAAGGTGACGTGTAGGACGTTTCCACACCACTGCCACAAGATAAAACCAGTGACAAACGCCGTGGAGATACCGCGGTGGATTCACCCACGGCTGGATAAAATCGGCGACTTGGAGGAATTCCGCAGAGTGCGGATGGAGGTAAAGAGAGAGGCGTTGAGAGCTTTAGGCATAGAGACAGACGGCGTGGTGATCTCCTGGGCCCGCCGTATTACTCGCTACAAACGGCCGCACTTTCCGCTCCAGTTGATGCAGGACTTGAATAGGGGCGTGGTTTACATCCTCGGCGGCCGTGCACATGTGGAAGATCACTACGGCGTGGAGACTATGCGCAAATTCAGAGAGGCGGCCGGCGGCAACGTCTACTACTTCCCCAACTTAGACGTAGAGACCATGAGGAGGATTATCTGGGCTTCTGACATTTGGCTCTTCACACCTTTCAGCGGTTGGGAAGCCTCCGGCACTTCTTTCATGAAAGCCGGCATAAACGGCGTGCCGTCGGTGGCTTCTAGAGACGGCGCTGTGGTGGAGGCGGTGGAAGACGGCGTAAATGGGTGGCTCTTTGGAGAAGACAGAGACAGACTACTCCCCCTAGAGAGTGAAGAAATAGATAGGCAGGAATACGGCGAGTTTCTGGAGAAAGTGAAAGCCGCCGTGGAGGCTTACGTAGACGGGCGGTACTGGCAAGTGGCTTACAACGCGTACAAGACATTCCGAGAGAAATTCTCGATGGAAAGACTTTTCAAAGACTACGGATACATATAGCGTGATTCTCTTAGTGAGAGTTGGGGAACTCACTGTAAAACGCGGCTGGACTCGGGTAGAGATGGAGCGGTTGCTAGTCAAAGCCATTAGAGAAGCTGGGGGGGAGTGCGGCGGGGTGGAGATAGAGAAAGAACCGGGACGTATTTACCTACGTGGAGATTTAGATTGTCTAAGGCAGAGAGTAGTTAGAGTTTTTGGAGTTAAATCCGTCAGCCCAACTCACGTCGTTAACTTCAGAGATTTGGAAGAACTTGCAGAGGCAGCTGCTCGCTTGTGGTCTAGCGCCGTGTCTGGCCGGAAATTCGCCGTGAGGGTACACAGAGTGGGGAAACACCCCTTCACATCTAGAGACGTGGCGGCGGCTGTGGGGTCTAGATTGATCGGCGGAGTGGTGGATTTGGAAAACCCAGAAGTGGAGTTGTACATAGAGGTGAGGGGGGGCCGGGCGTATCTATACACGGAAGTCTTCGAGGGGCCTGGGGGACTGCCCTTGGGCTCCGAGGGGAAGGCGCTCGCGCTTGTGTCCGGCGGGGTGGATTCGCCAGTGGCGGCTTGGCTAACCATGAGGAGGGGGGCACACGTAGACGTCTTGTATTGCAACCTCGGCGGCGTGGCCACCGCCAAGTCGGCGCTAGAGGTAGTCAGAGAGTTGTTGAGTTGGTCTTATGGCTATAACGCCAGAGTGGTGATTGCCGACTGTGGTCCGGTGGCTCGCGCAATACGCCGACATGTGAGTGAAGAATTGTGGGGAATAGCTTTCAAGAGAGCGCTCTACCTCCTTGGGGTTGAAATCGCGGCGGTTGTCAAGGCAACTGCGTTGGTGACTGGCGAATCGCTGGGGCAAGTGTCTTCGCAGACTCTGCAAGCTATGGCGGCGGTGGAGAGGGGGATAGACATGCCCATACTGCGCCCACTGGTGGGCATGGACAAAGACGAAATAGTGACGCTAGCGAGGCGTATAGGCACTTACCAACTCTCCACCCGCGTCCCTGAGCACTGCGCAATTTTTGGCAGACGGCCGCGTAAGTGGGCCACTGTGTCTGAAGTGGAGAAGATCGATTTGGCTATAGTGGACGTGGTTAGAGAAGTAGCTCGCTCTGTAGTCGTGGTGAGGAAGAGTCAATTGTCTAACTACATCGATTCACTTTCGCCGCCTCTAGACATTGAGATCGAACAACTGCCCCCAGACGCCGTGGTGGTAGACCTCAGAGACGCCGAGGCATATGGCAAGTGGCATTTTCCAAACGCCGTGAGAGTTGAAGTAGATCGAGTAGTGGAGTTTGTGGAGAAGTGCGGTTTTGACAAGACTTACGTCTTTTACTGCCACGGCGGTGTGTTGAGTAGAGAAGTGGCTGAGGGACTTAGGAAGTTGGGTGTGAGAGCTTTCTCCATGCGTCGGCCTGTGGCGTAACTCTTCACAAATCCGCCAAGGGACAGCTCGTCACGTCTAGCTCGGGATCTATCTATAAAAACTGTCTATAGTTATACGTGGACATTTTCTACAACCGCGGCATTTATGTAGTGAGTGACAGAGTTAAATTCGTTGTGGACCCCACGGGGTCCGTGGGGGACGTGGATTTCGTTCTCGTCACTCACGGCCACAGCGACCACGTGTCTAGACAGATGTATAGACACACCGTGGTGGCGACTAGAGAGACTTTCTCCGCGCTGGCGGTCAAATTCGGCGGGATGCCGCCGAGGCGTGTAGAAGTGGCGCCGGGGAGAGTGTTGGAGCTAGACGGAGTGCAAATAGCCGTATTCGAGGCTGGACACATCTTAGGCAGTGTGATGTATCTAGTGGAGGTAGATGGAGTGCAGACGTTGTTCACTGGCGATTTCAATACAGTGGGGTCTATATTGACGGAGGCGGCGGAGCCCGTGGGGAAAGTAGATGTGTTAGTGATGGAAGCCACCTACGGCGATCCGGCCTATCGTTTTCCAAACCGAGCTGAGGTGTACAACCAATTGTTAGAGGTGACGGAGAGGGTCTCTAGAGAGGGGGGAGTGGCCATAGCCGCATATCCACTGGGCAAGGCTCAGGAAGTGACAAAACTGCTGGGGGCGCGGGCTGGCGTCCACAAATCCATAGCGAGATACAACTCAGCACTGGGCATCTCCAGCGGTGGGGGCGACGGCGTGTTGATAGTGCCGAGCGTTAGACATGCGCCAGCGGGTTACTTCAAAATCGAAGTGAGTGGTTGGCACGCCGTTGGGGGGGCTGGAAATGGCGTCTACGGAATTCCCCTCAGCGACCACAGTGATTACGGAGGTTTGCTTGAATTCGCTCTAGAGTCCTCCCCCAAATTGGTTTACACCGTCTATGGATTCGCCGAGAGATTGGCGGGGGGTCTCAGAAAGATGGGGATTAGGGCGTATCGAATACCTCCACCTTTATTTATATGAACATGATGTAACGTGATGAGAGTCATGCCCATGTGAAATGTGACCGGTCCTAGGGTATCTGATTCAAGTGTACGTTTAAATCTCATTATTCACAAGTGAAGAGTATATATTTCTATTTTAAGTGATTGTCATGGCGACGAGGAGAGATTGGCTCAAAGCAGTGGCTTCTTTCATAACTGGCGCCGTGGTTGGGTCTGGAACTACATATCTAGCTCTCCAAAGTGCGAAAACTGCGGTGGAGAAAACCACCACGCCGACAGACGCCGAGAAGACGACAACTGGGCTCCCGAAAATGCGGATACATTTCCTATACGTTGGACCCATCGGCGATTATGGCTGGACACACGCCCACGACTTGGGTAGGAGGTATCTAGAGCGATCTCTCTGCCCAGACCCCAAGAAGTGGTGTATTGTCGAGACTAAGTACGTGGAGAGCGTACCTGAGGGAGAGACATACACATATGTAAAGAAAGCTATCGATGGGGGCGCGCACATGGTGTTCACCACGTCTTACGGCTTTATGGATGGCACAAAGAGAGCCGCGGCGGAGTTTCCAGACAAGTTCTTCGCCCATTGCTCTGGCTACTTCAAAGACATAGATGAGTGGAAGCGTTTGAAAAACTTCGCCGAGTATTTCATAGATCTCTACGAGGCTTACTACCTAAACGGCATCGTGGCGGGGAGGATGACTAAGACAAACAAATTGGGTTACGTCGCGGCGTTTGCGAAGCTGCCGGAAGTCATTAGACACATGAACGCCTTTCTGCTCGGCGCTAGGGAAGTCAACCCCAGAGTCACCATGGACGTAATTGAGTTGGGCAGTTGGTACAACCCAGAGGGCGCTAAGAAGGCAGCCACCACGTTAGTGGAGACTAACAAAGCGGACGTGTTGGCGTTTACAGAAGACAGCCCCGCGGTGTTGCAAGTGGCTGAGGATTTCCAGAAGCGCGGCCGGCCGGTTTGGTCTTTCTCTCACTACTCAGACATGTCTCAGTATGGACCCATGGCGCATCTCACTGGGCAAATAGTCAACTGGGGGCCTCTATACGTAGAGATGGTGGTCAGAGCGTACTTGGCGTGGGTGTCTGGCGACATGTCTATATGGGCCGAGTGGCCGCCGGAGAGGCCTAGAGACTACTGGTGGAGCATGAAGCAGGCATATGTACACTACAGCCACAGAGAAAACCCCACAGATATAGTTATGCCCATAAACCCCGCCGTGCCGGCCGACGTGCGGACTCGCGTAGAGCAGAGGAGGCGGGAGGTCATAGAGGGGGTGTGGGACCCCTTCACTGGCCCCCTGAGAGATATGAAAGGCGAGTTGAGAGTGGGGGAGAGGCTTAGATTGAGTAAAGATCAGTTGTACGACATGGATTGGTACGTGGAGGGCTACGGACAACTCCCCTAATGATTCTCGAAGTTAAAAACGTAAGGAAAGTTTTTCCCGGCGTAGTCTCGCTAGATGGGGTAAATTTCCAAGTGAAGAGTGGAGAAGTGCACGGTCTCTTGGGTGAGAACGGCGCTGGGAAGTCTACATTGATATCTATTCTCTACGGCGTATATTTGCCAGACAGTGGGGATGTTTTCATCAACGGCGTCAAGACTGAGATAAAATCTCCACGACACGCCAACAAACTCGGCATCTCGCTCATATCTCAACAATTCGCTCTAGTGCCTACGTTAACTGTGAGAGAGAATTTGGAGCTAGCTGGCGTCAAATTGGGGGAGGTGGAGAGATACAGCGAGTTGCTTGAGATTGAGATACCTCTAGATAGAGCCGTCACACAATTGACTATGGGGGAGAGGCAGAGAGTGGAAGTGTTGAAAGCGTTAGCTAAAAATAGTGAAATTCTCCTCATGGACGAACCCACGGCTCTCCTCAGCCCCAGAGAGGTAGACGCCTTCCTCACTCTAGTGAGGAAACTAGCCGACATGGGGAAAGCTGTGGTTTTTGTAACACACAAAATCAGAGAGGTGGTGAGAGTGGCGGACAGAATCACAGTACTCAGGCGGGGGAGGCAAGTGGGAGAGTTCCGAAAACCTTTTGACGAGAGAGAACTCCTAGAAGCTATGTTCCAAACGGCGGTAGTGAGGAGTAGGAGAGAGAAGACAGTCGCGGGAGACACTGTGTACCGAGCAGAAAATCTAGTTGGCGAAAGAGTGTTCGACAGCTCGGTGACTGTCCGCAGTGGCGAAGTTGTGGCTGTGCTGGGCGTGGCTGGCAATGGGCAAGACGAGTTGATGGAGTTGCTTTCCGGCTTCAAGAGAGTGCGGGGGGGAAAGATATATCTCCAGGGGTTTGACATGTCTGGAAAGCCATATGTAGAATTTCTCAAACGGGGCGTTGTTTA
Organism: uncultured Thermoproteales archaeon; assembly: GCA_938027595.1. Taxonomy (GTDB): domain Archaea; phylum Thermoproteota; class Thermoprotei; order Thermoproteales; family Thermoproteaceae; genus Pyrobaculum. Next base: position 222,362 of record CALJAK010000007.1, on the reverse strand, counting down.
CCTCCCCGAAGATCGCAGTAGAGCACTCGCGAGAGAACTCAGTGTTTTAGACAACTTCAAAGTGAGGTGTACAACAAACTGTCGAGAGAAGTTGAGAGAAGTCATTGAAATCTTAGACATCGACGTGCCGGACGTACGCGAGAGAGCAGCGGCGCTCTCTGGGGGGAATCAACAGAAACTACTACTAGCTCGCGAAATTCTGCTGCAGAAGCCAACTGTGTTGGTGGCCTCCTACCCCACCCGGGGGTTAGACATGGAGACCACTGAGAAGTTTTACAAAATTGTGAGAGAGAGATGCGGCGCCGTTGTGTTGAGTTTACAAGACGTGGAAGAGGCAATTGAGAAAGTGGACAAGATATACGTGATGTCTCGCGGACGCATTACGGCTCATTTCACGCCGCCGTATGACTTTGACCAAGTAGCTGAGGCAATGGCGGCATGAGGTTGATACAGAGATCGAAGCCGGCGTCTGTTTATTACGTCGTTGCCTTCTTGAGTTCACTCGCCACTGTGCTTGCCGCAGTATATGCACTGACGGGCGGCGCAGACGCGGTGAGGGTCTTCACTAACATAAATCTACAAATGTTTTTGAGAGTTTTCGCCGCGGTGTGTGTCATGGGTTTGGCGTCGGTGTTTTCCTACCGGTCTGGCGTTTGGAATATTGGCCAGGAGGGGCAGGCCGTGATGGGGGCCTTGGCCGCAATTGCGGCGCCTGACGTAATTACCGCCTTGGCGCTCTCGGCAGCCGTGGCGACTGGCTGGATCGCGACGCCAGCGTTGTTGAGAGTGTGGCTGGGGGTAAACGAAGCCGTCACGACTTTCCTCACGTTTTTCATCGCTGTGTATATAGCTCGATATTTTGTAGAGAATCCCCTTAGAGATTTGACAAAGAAGGGTTTTATAGTCTCCGTGGAGGCGCCGTTTTTGGAGACTTACGCCGCGTTGGCGATTGCTCTACTCGCTGCGGTTGGCGTAGTGGCGCTCTACAGAGCTAGAGTTGGGCTTTACCTACGGTTGTTGTCCTCTGGCGAAGAAGTGGTGAAATACGCGGGAAAATCGCCAAAGTTATACACTGCGTTGGCTCTCTTGCTGAGTGGAGCTCTAGCTGGCGTGGGTGGGGCGCTTGAGATCATGACTAGAGAAGCCGGCAGATACATGACTCTACAGCAAGTAAACACTGGCTTTGGGCTGTTTGGCATCTCCGCATCGTGGCTGGGGGGACTCAACCCACTCGGAGTCCTAGCCGCCTCTCTCTACATAGCTTGGCTCTACGAAGTGGGCATAAACCTCAAGACCGTGGGCATGCCCGCTCTAGTGGCAAACGCGTTGGTGGGTTCAGCCATGGTTTGGGGGTTGGTGGGTTACGTCTTGTATAGATACAGAGTGGTATGGCGCTAGAGACAATCGCTTCTGAAGCGTTGAAGAGTGGTGTGCCAATTTTACTAGCCACGTTGGGTGCAATCGTCGGCCAGAGAGCCGGCGTGTTGAACCTCGGTCTCGAGGGTGTGGTTTACCTCTCAGCCGCCGTAGCCGCGGCGGTGGGACCCCCCTGGGGATTCCCAGTGGCGATAGTCGTGGGCGTGGTTTACAACCTTGCTTACTACACGCTGGCTAACGACTTTGCCCTCAACCAAATCCTCCTCGGCCTCGCTTTCACGATGGTGGGGTACGGCGTGGGGTCACAAATTGCGCAGGGGAAAATTGGACAACCCATAGAGAAGTACATAATTCACGGCGTTGAGGCTTACGCTCTGGCAATCGCAATCGCTCTGTTAGTGCACTTCTTCTTCAAGACGAGGCTAGGCATAGCCGTGAAAGCCTCCGGCGACGACCCCCCGTCGCTGGATTTGATGGGTGTAGACGTCTACACAGTTAGAAAACTCGCCGGCGTCGTAGAGGGCGTGTTGGCCTCTGCGGCTGGCGGGTACATAATTCTATTCTACTACGGCAGTTGGGCTGACTCCCTCCCCATGGGGTGGGGCTCTCTGGCAGTAATCACGGCAATGGTGTCGCTGTGGACACCCACACTTGCAGTGGGGGCTGCACTCATACCCTCAACGTTCGTCTCGCTGTCTTACACACTTCAACATTACTTAGCCATCTCTCCCCACTTACTCCACACAATTCCCTACATAGCTCCAATCATTGCGTTGACAACTGCTAGACTCTTGGCAAAAAGCGCCAGGTACCAACCGCCAAAGTGGTTAGCCAAGCCGTACGTTAGAGAAGAGAGAGTATAGTCAAATTTTTAAAATCTCACAAAATGTATGACGCCCCGGTAGCTCAGCCCGGTCGGAGCGCCCTGGGGCGGAGCCCCGCGCACGCCTTGTATGGATCGAGACAGCGGGAGGTCCCGGGTTCGAATCCCGGCCGGGGCTTAGAACAACAACGTCTTGATTATCCGCCTCACGTGATATCTCTTCACTTGGAGTACGTACAGCAATAACACAATTGTAAACGTCAAGTTCACGACCCAAGAAGCCGCGGTTAGGAGTTGTGTCAATAGTTGGACGTCTATGGGGGGAGTGAGGTGGTTAATATTCTCAAAGCCGTTTGATACCGTTGCGGTCCGGCTAGTGGCACTGTGGAGAGGACGAGCGCTAGTGACATCATGGCGCCAATTACGCCGTTCCACAACGCTTCGGTTGGGTTTGTTAACTGTGCCCCAGTGACGGCCATGGTGTAAGACGCTGTGACTACGGCGAGAGTTATGTATAGTTTCATTGTCTAATTTTCTCTAGTAACCAATCGACTATGTGACTGTGTGCAGTCCCAGTTTTCCTGGGTAGTTTCTCTAGGCACTTCTCCACGTGACGTTTTTATTGTTTATTTATGTGTTTTTTGTGGAGTTTAAACTCTGGCCACTAGACATCACTTACGGCGTTGTCGGCGGCGTGGCAGAAGTGCGAATCTTTGCCATTGGCGAGGGGGGAGAGAGAGTAACGGTGACCGACCGATCGTTTAAGCCATATTTCTACGTAGAGTGTGCCGATTGTGTGGGGAAATTACCCAGAGAAGTGGAGAAAGTGGAAGTCGTCGAGAGGAAGTTCTTCGGTCAGCCGAGGCAGTTTCTGAAGGTGTCGACTAGATTACCCGAGCACGTCAAGACGTTGAGAGAAACGTTTGCATCCATGCCGGGGGTGGTTGGCGTTTATGAAGCTGACATTAGGTACTACATGCGGTATTTGATTGACGCCGGCGTCTTGCCCTGTAGTTGGAATTTGGCTGAAGTGAGGGAAGTGGGGAAGCTGGGCTCGACGCTTGTGTACGAAGTGGAGAAGTGGTTGGGGGTAGTCGGTGGCTTCCCCCCGCAGTTGAGAGTGTTGGCTTTCGACATTGAAGTATACAACGAGAGGGGGACTCCGGACCCCGCCAGAGATCCCGTTGTGATGGCTGCCGTGAAGACTTCCAATGGGGGCGAAGAGGTGTTTGAAGCAGTCGGCACAGACGACAAGTCTGTTTTGAGAAATTTCGCGAATTTCGTCAGAGAGTACGACCCCGACGTGATTGTCGGCTACAACAACAACGGTTTTGACTGGCCTTATTTGACTGAAAGAGCCAAGGCTGTGGGGGTGTCTCTCAAGGTGGATAGGTTGGGTGGCCAGCCGCAGTCTGGTGTGTATGGACACTGGTCTGTGATTGGCAGAGCGAACGTAGATCTCTACAACATCGTGGAGGAGTTTTCCGAAATTAAAGTGAAGACTCTCGATAGAGTTGCGGAGTATTTCGGCGTGATGAAGCGGGGAGAGCGAGTTTTAATTCCGGGGCACAAGATATATGAATACTGGAGGGAGCGGAGGGAGGTATTGAGACAGTACGTCTTAGACGACGTGAAGTCGACGTATGGCCTTGGAGAGCGACTGCTGCCGTTTCTCATTGAGTTGTCTTCTGTGTCTGGACTTCCGCTGGATCAAGTGGCGGCCGCCAGCGTTGGCAATAGAGTAGAGTGGATGCTGCTGCGGTATGCCCATCGCTTTGGCGAAGTGGCTCCCAATAGAGTGGAGCGGGAGTACGAGCCGTACAAAGGCGCAATTGTATTGACGCCTAAGCCGGGGTTGTACTCAGACGTGTTGGTGCTGGACTTCACTTCTATGTATCCAAACATAATGATTAGGTACAACTTGTCTCCAGACACATACGTCCAGGGGGATGGGTGGTTGGGAGAAATTCACATAGCGCCGGAGGTGGGGCATAAGTTTAGGGCGAGTCCCCCCGGTTTCTTTCCGACAGTTTTGAAGACTTTGATTGAACTTAGGAAGGCAGTCAGAGAAGAGATGAAGCGTTATCCAGTAACTTCACCACAGTATAGAATTCTCGACGAGAGACAGAAAGCGTTGAAGATCATGGCCAACGCCATATATGGCTACACAGGTTGGGTCGGCGCGCGGTGGTACAAGAGAGAAGTAGCTGAGTCCGTCACCGCCTTCGGCAGAGCAATCATGAGAGATGTAGTCGAGAGAGCTAGAGAACTCGACATCTCCGTGATCTACGGCGATACAGACAGCCTCTTTGTGAAGAGTGGTGGAGACGTCGAGAGACTCATGCGGTATGTAGAGGAGAAGTACGGCATTGAGGTGAAGATAGACAAAGACTACAAAAAACTACTCTTCACAGAAGCCAAGAAGCGCTACGCCGGTCTTTTGAAAGATGGCAGAGTTGACATCGTCGGTTTTGAAGTAGTGAGAGGCGATTGGTGTGAACTTGCGAAAGAAATCCAGTTGAAGGTATTGGAGATAATTCTACACTCCCGCGACGTCCAGGAGGCGAAACGGAATGTAATTACCTATGTAAAGAGAGAAATTGAAAAACTTAGAAGTTATAACTTTGAAGTGGACAACTTAATCATCTGGAAAACTCTAGACAAAGAGTTGGGCGAGTACAAATCTCGCCCTCCCCACCTCCACGCGGCCTTAATCCTAAAGCAGAGAGGCTACAGAGTGGGGAGGGGAGTCACCATTGGCTACGTGATTGTGAAGGGCGGGGAGAAAGTATCCAACAGAGCCATGCCGTACATATTTGTAAATGCGAGAGAGATAGACGTAGATTATTACATAAATCACCAAATCATCCCAGCGGCGGTGAGAATTGGGCAGGTGGTTGGCGTTAGAGAAAGTGATTTCAAAACTGGCGAAAAATCACTACTAGACTTTATTTAAATTTCTCAAAGGGGATTATGGACATGTCCTCCGGTACTTTCGTCAAAGGCCCCACACGCGCGGTGATGATGAGTTTGACTCCCCTCTTAGCTGCCAGATCTACAATCCGCTGAGTTGTAATGCCGTCCATAATCAGGGCGTATATTGAATTTTCTTCACTAGACAAAACGTCCGGCAGCTCCCGCACGGCGATTTTCTTTATCAAACTCCAGTCTTTGTCATAAAGCTCAGCCTCTAGAGTGCCAAACATCTCCTCAATTTTCTTACCTATGTCTATGGGGATTTGGATCTGAGTTACAGACGCCGCTGGCGTTTGCTGCAGCTGATGCTGCGGCTGTTGTTGCGGCTGTTGCTGCGGCGTGACTTCTTGTTTTTCGCTCTTCTGTTGAGCTAACCACTCTTCTAGTGTTATTCTGTTTCTAAGTGATTTGGAAATTTCTTTAGCGGTTAATTGTTCCACCTCCTTGCCGGGGGGCGCTCTGGCGATGTAATCTACATGCGCCACTTTCAACAACTCTCTCAACACCATCTCTCCGCCTTTGTCTCCATCTATAAACACAGTAATGGACTTCTTCTTGCTCAAATCTACCACCGTCGGCGATATCCCCCTACTGATGCCCTCCAGCGCTATGACGTTCCGGTAGCCGTGTTTTACTAAATTCACCACGTCTGCACGTCCCTCCACCACAATTATTGAATCTGATTTATCCACGTCGGGGCCGGCTGGCAGTTTGTCGGGGCCGTACTCCACCACCTCCGCCTTGGCTACGTCTTCCTTTAGTTTTTCAATTATTTCTCTAGTGTCTGGCAGTATTTCTTCTTCTATCAATTTGACTAAGTCTTTTGCTTTTTCAATAATTTTTTTCCTCTTTTCCTCTCTCGTATCTTTTATCTCGAGTACTTTCACTTGCGCCAGGTAGGGCCCCACTCTCTCTATGCTCTCAATAAGCGCCGCCACTAACGCAGTTTCAAACCTGTCGAGGTTGCTGGGGATGAGTATCTTGGCTTTTGTCTTGCCGTTTTTTTCAGAAACTTCTACTTCTATCCTCCCAATGCGCCCCATCATTTGTAACTCTCTGAGATCCATGTCTTTCCCCAAGAGTCCCTCAGTTTGTGAAAAGAGTGCGCCTATTATGTCTGACTTGTCTACACTTCCGTTTACTTCTATCTGTGCCACTATCATATACTTCGCAACTATAGTCAAGGCTCCCATGGACCACTCTAGAGATGTGTTTAAAAAATTTTAGAAATTTAAACTATCCCATAGCTGTGGACATGTACGACGTTCTTCGCAACGTTGGGCACGTAGTTCACAAAGCGTTGAAATACGCTCTCGACTTGGTGGAGCCCGGCGCGCCGATTTTGGAGATTTGTGAAAAAGTGGAGTCTTACATCAGAGCCAACGGCGCCAAGCCAGCTTTCCCTCTCAACATTGGCATAAACGACGTTAGTGCTCACTACACAGCCAAAGTGGGTGACTCGTTGACAATTCCAAAGAGTGGCGTGGTGAAGATAGACGTAGGTGCCCACTTAGATGGTTACGTAGTGGATGCGGCTGTCACTAAAGCTCTCGGTTCGGCGTTTGTGAGTATGGTGAAAGCCGCCAAGTCGGCGCTTGAGGCAGCCATAAACGCCGTCAAGCCTGGAGTGAGAGCGTGGCAAGTGGGCGCCGTTGTGGAGAACACTGTGAAGAGCTTTGGATTTAACCCCATATATAATTTGACTGGTCACAAGATTGATCGTTACGTCCTGCACGCTGGGCACGTAGTGCCTAACTATCCAGACAAATCTGCCTCGCAGCAGTTTTCACCTGGCGATTTGTACGCCATAGAGCCATTTGTCACAAACGGCGGGGGGTACGTGGTGGATGGGAGAGACGTGACTATATTTAGACTTGTGAAGACGAGATATAAACCTCTACAAGACGTCATTGATGTAGTCAAGGCGGAAGTGGGGACTCTCCCGTTTACCCCCCGGTGGTTTCCCCAACTGGACGCTTCGGCGTTCAACGCGGCTGTGCGCGCTGGAGTTTTCTACGGCTACAGCGTGTTGATTGAGAAGAGTGGGGGTTTCGTTGCCCAATTTGAAGACACTGTCTACGTGACTGAAGATGGTGGAGTGTCGCTGGCTAATACTCTTGAGTTAACATAGAAAAGTTTTTATATACACGAATTTTGTCAAATCCATGAGTCAAGCTGTGTTAACTCAAATAGGCGGCGTGCCAGTACTCGTGTTGAAAGAAGGCACACAGAGAGCGTTCGGCAGAGAAGCGCTTAGACTCAACATCATGATAGCTAGAGCAATTTCAGAAGTTATGAAATCTACGTTGGGGCCCAAGGGGATGGACAAAATGCTCATCGACTCTCTTGGAGACATCACAATCACTAACGACGGCGCTACGATCCTCGACGAGATGGACGTACAACACCCCATAGCCAAACTGTTAGTTGAGATTTCGAAATCGCAAGAAGAGGAGGCTGGAGACGGCACAACCACAGCCGTTGTACTCGCCGGCGCGTTGCTTGAGGAAGCCGAGAAGCTCCTAGAGAAAAACATCCACCCAACAGTGGTAGTGTCTGGATTCAAGAAGGGGTTGGACGTGGCTACTGACCACTTGCGCAAGATTGCAATTCCAGTAAACCGCACTGATAGGGAGACGTTGGTCAAAATTGCGACAACCGCCATGGGGGGCAAGATTTCTGAAACTGTAAAAGAGTATTTCGCAAATTTGGCTGCACAAGCAGTGCTGCAAGTGGCAGAGGACCGAAACGGCAGGTGGTACGTAGACCTTGACAATATCCAAATTGTCAAGAAACACGGTGGGTCGTTGTTAGACACTCAACTTGTGCACGGCATTGTGATTGACAAAGAAGTTGTACACGCGGCGATGCCCAAGCGCGTGATAAACGCCAAGATAGCTCTCCTCGACGCGCCGCTTGAGGTAGAGAAACTTGAGATAGATGCAGAGATTAGAATCAACGACCCGACACAAATGCGGGCGTTTTTAGAAGAAGAAGAGAAGATATTGAAGAATTACGTAGAGAAGTTGAAATCTCTCGGCGTGACGGCGTTGTTCACCACTAAGGGCATTGACGACATTGCGCAGTATTATTTAGCAAAAGCGGGGATATTGGCTGTGCGGCGGGTGAAGCGTAGCGATATTGAGAAATTAGTGAGAGCCACCGGCGGTAGGTTGGTGACTAACATTGAAGACTTGTCCGAGGCCGATTTGGGATTCGCTGGCTTGGTGGAAGAGCGGCGGGTAGGCGATGAGAAGATGGTCTTTGTGGAGCAGTGTAAGAATCCGAAAGCTGTCTCCATATTGGTTAGAGGTGGCTTCGAGCGGCTTGTGGACGAAGCTGAGCGTAACTTAGACGATGCGTTGTCTGTAGTGGCAGACGTAGTAGAAGACCCCTACGTGTTGCCGGCCGGCGGTGCTGCGGAAGTGGAGGCTGCAAAAGCCGTGAGGGCTTACGCCACTAAGGTAGGCGGTAGAGAACAATATGCAGTAGAGGCTTTCGCCAGAGCGCTTGAGAGCATACCCAAAGCGCTGGCTGAAAACGCTGGACTTGACCCAATAGATATATTGACAGAACTCACACACAAACACGAGAGCGAGGGTGGTGTGAAGTACGGACTGGACGTCTACCAAGGCAAAGTGGTGGACACCATGTCGCTTGGGCTCATAGAGCCACTCTCCGTGAAGTTGAATGCGTTGAAGGTGGCTGTAGAAGCCGCCTCCATGATTTTACGTATTGACGAAATAATTGCCGCCTCTAAGTTAGAGAAAGAAGAGAAGAAAGAGGGCAAGGAGGGGGGAGAGAAGGAGTTTGACTAGAGTTTTTTTACGTACAGCGCCAGAGCCAACGCCGCCATAGCTATAAACACGTCTTTTTCTATGATTAAATGTGGCAGCGCCACGGCCAGCGCCGTGGCTGTGACTACTAGCTTATTCCTAGTCTTCAACACTGTATATCTAGACTTCAAGAAGCGTCGGGACGCCTCTAGGGGTTTTTTTTCTTTCTTAAGTAGGGGGTCCTCTATTTTTGGTTGTTGTGAATATCTCGTTAAGTAATCTCTCTCGATGTATAAATCCTTCAATCGCGTGAGGTAGTTCGCCACCTCCACTTCTCTCTCCGGCGCCTCTAGTAGCTTCCTCACTTTAATTTCTGTACTTCTCATTATCTTCTCCGCTGCGGCTAGACCCACCGCCAAGGGCGCTATAGACAAATACTTCAAGTTTGGGATTGTTAAGAGCGCCACGCCGCTAGTTAAGACACTCGCCATGGCTGTGGAAGCCAACGCAATGACGAGTCTGTTGTATGTCTTTTCGTACAGCGTCACTATTTTGTGGAGTATGTAGTCACTTAACATATAACTCCGTCACTCTCCTCGGGGACTTCTGGAGTTGTACAATTAGAATGTTTCTCAGAGGTAGGTATCTCTCCAATCTATCAACAGCGTCGTTTACATTAGCTGAGTGCATGGTAGCCAAAGTCTGGACGCCGATCTCCACCGCCGTCTTAAAGGCGTGGAAGTGCTCTTCGTACTGCAACTCGCCAATTACGACCAAGTCTATGTTTCTGTTGAGAGAGGCGTAAACCTCCCTCGTCTTGTCGCTATTTCTAATCTTTATCTGGTTTTTCTCTGGGTCTTCTTCAAACTCGTCTGCTTCGTCTATGTACACTCGCTGTAAGTGTGGTGAGATTAGATCATCCAACGCCGCCAGGAGTGTAGTCTTCCCAGAGCCCGGCGGGCCGGTGATCACTATGTGTAGCCCCCCCGTCAGTGCTCTGTAGATGGTGGAGAGTTGACTCCCGTTTAGAAAACCCCCCCGCAGTAATTGTCTCACTGTGATTTTCCCCCCGTGTATCCTAATGTAAGCTTGTGGCGTTGGCACCACTGGCGGTATGTCTAGAGAAATCCTCAGGCGGATGTCTCCAATTCTGAGTCCATATCTAAAGGATGGTTTTGACGTAGTGATTTCTACATACTTCAAGTTAGCTAACTGCAGGAGGCTGTGGATGTGGGAAGCCTCAGCCCATTGTTGTGTCTTTATCTTGACGCCGCCTCTAGTTATGTATATGGGTCTGCCTGGGATTAACAAGATATCTTCTGCGGCGTTCTCGACATAGGGTGCAATCACCGCGAGTCCCACCGTGGCTAAGGTAGCTCTCAAGGCAATTTTTTCATTTATTTTCTTGAAGAGTTCATATCTAAACGTCAACGTGTCGTCTATAGATCTCTTGAACATTCTAGAGATCAACTTCACCGCTTCGCCCAACTCGCTTCCGAAGTTACATATGTCTTTCTCTCTGCATGAATAGCGACATGCGGCGCAATCTAGGATTTTATATAGCAGTGACATACTTACGCAGTTTGGAGACAGTATCTCGCACAGTGAATTTACTTATGTTTACAATTTCTGCAACGCTGTTTTTATGTAAGTATCTCTGTCTCTTCTCGGCGGCTAGGTAAACCAGCGACGCAGCTACCACTCTGGGGTTTTTCCCCCGCCAAATCCTCCGCCCCAAGTTGTAGAATAGTTTAGTGGCGTCTTTTTCAAGCTGGGCGTCACCTAATTTTTCCGAGATTTGTCTAATGTACATCAACACCAATTCGCTGTATCTCTTCTTCACGACTATTGGAGTTTCTTCTCTGAATTCTAGCCTTATTTTCACATCTCTTTTGGTCAGTGGGATTGTTTTGGAGATGGGGGGCAACATTTCGTATCCCAAGACTGTACCGCAGTCTGTACAGACGTACTCGCCCCACACCAAGATTACTCTCTCAGATTGGCAATGTGAACAACGCATGTAGTCGTGAATTTACTTATTTAAATGTAGTACTTTACAAAATTTTCTGTTGAGGGGGAGTTGAGCGAAAATAATATTAAGAAGTGGCTCTCTGCCCCCATGGAGTTTAAGCTTTCGGTAGTTGACGTCACAAACCAAATGCCTAACGTAATTACGCTGAAGGGCGATGCGGATGTCACGTTGGAACTGCCCTTGGAGAAACTCGGCATAAAGTTAGAGAAAAACACGCCGATACGCCTTGTGTTAACTAAAGAGAAAGACGAAAACTATCGAAAGTATAAAGTGTACATGTGGGGTCTCGTATATCACGTAGACGAAGATGTGACTAGGATATCGATTGGTGGATTGCAGTTAGACATAAAGCGAAAACTACCACTCAAAGTGGGCGATAAGGTATACATTGGACTCCTATAAGTTTATATATCTAAACAGAAAAATCGCCATGGCTACCACCCTCGCGGAGTCGAGCAAGCGATTTTTAGCCGAATTGGTGAATCTAGTTGGGAGAGAAGTGCAAGTAACTTTGTCCAACGGCGAGGTTTATCGAGGCATACTACACGCCGTAGATACCCAATTAAACCTAGTGCTAACAGACGCAGTGAACAAATCTGGAGAGAAATACATGAGGACTTTCATAATGTCTCGCTATGTGGTACACTTAGACAGCGTAGAGAAATACATAGACCTTAGAGAATTCGCAAAATACGCAGAGAAAGTGTTCCCCGGCATGGTTAAGTACGTCGAGGAAGCCAACGTGGTCCTCATAGGCGATAAGGTGAGAGTCAGCGAAGTGGGGGTAGAGGGCGCTGGACCCGTGGCTGAGCGGGCTAAGAGACTCTACGAAGAATTTCTGAGTAGAATTAGTCCCAAAACGCCCTAGTAGCTGCGTATTGTCTCTCGGCGTCTAGAATCACACTCCAGAGATCTTCCCCCTCCAACACTCTGTTGAGAATCTTAACTGCAGTTTTTGGCCCCACGCCGTGCGCCAATTGCGCCAACACGCCCAATTTGCCGTACTGCATCACCACTAAAGCGCTCTGTTGGAGATTCTCCACAACTTTCCTCTCTTCAGAAGTGAGTTTCTGCCTCAGCTTGAATTTGTCCAAGACCAACTTGGCTCTCGTCAAGTCTATCTTCTTCACCACTGCCAGAGTCTTCATGCCACATTTGCCACAAGAAAGCTCCTCCGGCAGAGCCCCCGCGCGGGATGTGTAGACCGAGCCACAGTTGAGACAAAGCAACGTGGCTGTGTAATTCAAAATACGCCTCCTGGCTAAGTCAGCCAACACTTCTCTAGAGAGTCCCCTAAAGGCGAAGTCTACTCTCAGAGCCTCCTCTAAAATTGGACTCTCCAAGATTGTGGGTTTGGCTAGTCTGTGAATCACTATCGCCACTTCTCCACTCCTAACGCCGTTCAACAGTTGGAAAAGTGGGGGCAGATCTAACTTCTCTATGAAAATCTCGCGCAGTGCCTCTACGCCGGGCAAGTCGTCGAGATATGCCTCCACGAGTCTGTGTGGGATGTCCTCGGCGTCTTTAGATATCAACCCCACTCTTCTAGCAACTTGTAGAAATCTATAGCGAAACATTTTAGAACTCCTCACGGCGTTTCGTAGAGTTCTGTAGACAAAATCTTCCTCTCTTTCCAGAAGCTCCACTACTGCCTTCACTGGGGCGAATTCTCTAGTTATCAGGAGGACTCTGTAGGGGTCTGACTTGTACCCCACTGGCCCCACGTGTCCAGACAAAGCGTGAGATAAGTAAAGCCCCAACGCTTCGTTTCCCCTAGAGCCGAGGCAACTGTGAATCACTATGTACTTACCCCCAACTACGTGTATGTGCAGTCTGTCGGGCGACGGCACTAAATCCTCCGACAGACCCCCGTTTAGGTCAACGTCTAACTCGCCCCTCAGCGCCTTCGTCAATATGTCTCTACGCCGCGTGCAAGTGGCTTTAGCCACTTCGTACAATACAGGTATCTCTTCCCCCACCCAAGCCGGCAGAGCTGCAGAAATTTCGTAATCTGGATAGAGAAAGACGCGGTCTCCCTCTCTGTTGGAAAAAGTCCAAACGCGGCCGGAGAGAATAAGCTTAACCCCGGGCTCGATGGCGTAGACAAACTCTCTGTCTAACTCTCCCACCGCCCTCCCCGTGGTTTTGTCTATCGCTCTGTAGCTCTTCTCGTCGGGGATAGTGGAGACGTTTTCAAAATAATATCTAATGCATCCTCTCCTCGGTCTCAACCCCCAGAGTAATTTGTGATTATTTGCATAATTCACCACCATCTCCAAATCTCTTGCAGTCAAATCTCGATATGGGTGAGCTCTCTTGAAAATTTTCAACAGAGTATCGAAGTTCATCTCTTTGCCGTCTATCCTTGCCTCCAACACGGCGCCAATTAGTTGGTGTAGAAGTACGTCAAGAGCATTCTCGTGGTACACTACATCTCTCTCGAGCCTCTTGGCGACGGCTCTATCCACAATTTCGCTAGACTCTAGAAAATCTTCAAAATCTGAAGCAATAACAACACCTCTAGAAGTGAGCCCCAGTTTGTGTCCACTCCTGCCAATTCGTTGCACTAGTTTTGAAACTTGCCTCGGCGATCCATACTGCACTACCAACTCCACGTCCCCCACGTCAATGCCTAACTCCAGGCTGGAGGTAGCCACCACCGCTTTCAATTCTCCACTCTTGAAATGCTCTTCGATAGACACTCTGTGTTCTCTAGACAGCGAAGAGTGGTGCACCCCCACCTCCACGCCGAGTTGTCTCAATCTAGTGGTGAGGAACTCAGCGCCGTCTCTAGTATTTGTAAAAACCAAAACCTTGCCCCCCCTCTCGATGTACTCCGCCACTTTCTTAATTCTAGCCACAGCCCCCGGCGTGGCGTCTAGTTTCTCACTCTCTACAAAATCCTCCTCCGTCGGCGTTGGGAGGACAACCTCAATCTCGAGCTTCTTATCTCCCCACACCTCCACCACATCCACTTTTCTCTCCCCAGCGAGGAACTTAGCCACTAGCTCTACGTTACCCACCGTCGCGGAGAGACCCACTCTCTGAAACTCCCCCGCCAACTCCACTAACCTCTCGAGACCGAGCGCCAGCTGAACGCCACGTTTGCTACCAGCCAACTCGTGCACTTCGTCCACAATCACGTGTTTGACTGACGCTAAATTACGCCGGAATTTCTGCACTAACAAAATCTGGAGAGTCTCCGGGGTAGTGACCAAAATGTCTGGGGGCCTCTGCGCAAGCTTCTTCCTCTCACTTTCGGGAGTATCGCCGTGTCTCACTGCTATAGTCAAACCAACCCGCTGGGCAATTGTGTAGAGACGCCTCAAGAGATCTCTATTGAGAGAACGGAGAGGCGTAATGTAGAGACACCCCACGCCGGCTCTGTCTCCCTCTATCAGTCTAGACATTACTGGAAACAACGCCGCCTCCGTCTTTCCAAAGCCAGTGGGCGCTACCAACAGTGTGTGTCTCCCAGATAGGATTTTGGGTATGGCGGCGGTTTGAGCCGGCGTGGGGTCTCCATATCCCAACTCCTCAATCGCCAGTCGCAACTTTGGGTGGAGGAGGTGAAACACTACAAAACCTCCCCAATCCTCCTACGCGCCTCTTCTCTCAACTCCTCGTAGTAATTCCTACCCGTGGAGTCAATCATAACCGTCAACGGTCCGAAGTTCTCCACTTCCAAAACCCACATGGCTTCGGCAATTCCCAAATCCAACCAATGCACGTCTATAACTCTCTTGACCGCCTTGGCTGCCAACACCCCAGCGCCGCCAGTGAACACAGCGTAAGCCGCCACGTGTTTCTTCATAGCTTCCGCAGTCCGCCTACCCATCCCGCCCTTGCCCACCACTAACTTAACGCCATATTTCTCAATGACTTCCGCTTCGAATGCCTCCATCCTGGCGCTGGTGGTGGGACCCATACTGATGATTCTCCACCCACCCTCCGTTTTCTTGGCCACAGGCCCGGCGTGGTATATAACTCCACCTCTGAGGTCCACCGGCGGGACGGACTCCAACAGTCTCATGTGCGCAGCGTCGCGAGCGCTCACCAACATGCCGGATATGTATATCGTGTCTCCCACCCGAAGCCGCGCAATTTCTTCACTAGAGATGGGTGTCTTTAGCGAAAACACATCTCTACAAAGAAGAAATTATATTAAGTTATCTCCAGTGGGATGTATGCTTGAGGATGTGGTTTTCAAAGCCGCGACGGAAGCAATTACCCGCGCCAGCATATCTCCAACTACAGACGTCGTAATTTCGCTAAAACGCGCCAAGTCAATTGAGGAGAGCGAACCAGCCAAGATACAACTAGACGCAATTTTGAAAAACATAGAGCTGGCAGTTGAAGAGAGAGCTGCTGTCTGTCAAGACACTGGCTTCCCCACGTTCTACGTGAAACTGGGCGACGGCTTTCCAATTAGGAGTAGAATCTTCGACATATTGACTAGAGCCGTCAGCACAGTGACGCGAGAGCTTCCACTTAGGCCAAACACCGTACACCCCATCCACGAGAGAAACCCCGGAGACAACACGGGCGTGTTTGCCCCCTGGTTTGACATTGAGTTGTTCGATGGTGACTATCTAGAGTTTTACTACATACCCAAGGGCGGCGGCACTGAGTTGCCCAGCCGCGTCTTCACTCTACCCCCAGGCGTGGCTTTGAGAGAAATGCCCCGGCTAGTGCTGGAGACTGTAGTAGACGCAGGCCCCATGCCCTGCCCCCCAGTGATAGTTGGAATTGGCATCGGGCCCTCTGTGGACATAGCCGCCAGACTAGCCAAGAAGGCGGCTGTCTTGAGGCCAGTGGGGTCTAGACATCCAGAGCGGGAGATCGCCGAGTTGGAAGACCGATTGTTGAAAGCCATAAACGCCCTCGGCATAGGCACACACGGCGTTGGTGGGAGAGTGACAGCTCTCGACGTCCACATCGAGTACGCCTACAGACATCCAGCGGCTTTCTCTCTGGGCATAGTCTTCTCTTGCTGGGCCACCCGCCGGGCGGGGGCGCGGGTTTATGCAGACGGGCGGTACCAACTCTTGTGAAAAATCGCCGTTGCCCACACCCATTGTAGTCCTCGTAGTGGGTAACCACGGCGCTGTGGTGGGCTGGCCGGCGGTAGTGCCGGGAGACGTGCCGTTGGTCGGCGTGCCGCTGCACAAGAGTCGGAAAACACTAGACTTGATACGTGAAGCCAAGACTTATACGTTGAATTTAGTGACTAACGGAGAGAGAGCGATGGAGATTTTCGGACAGCCGGGGGAGGATAAGTTAGCCAAGTGGGGAAATGTGACTAACTGTAGACTTCTGCCATGTAAAGCGCTGGGCGACGCCAGCCGGGTAGTGGAGTGTATATACGATAGGGAGGTGGAGTTGGGCGACCACCTGTTGGTGTTCTGTAGGGCGGTGGCGTCTTACGGCTGTGGCGATTTCGCTATGTGGGACCCGTGCCGCCGGCGGCTGGAGGTATAAAAACCACCTCGTCGCCGTCTTTGAGTCGAGTCTCCAATCCAGATAGCCACTCTATGGCTCTCCCATTCACCAAAACGTTGTACATCGGCTTCAACTTCCCCTCTTGGTCTAGCAGTTCTGTCTTGAGGCCGGCAAACTTGGCGTCCAACACGTCTATGAGTTGTCTAACGGTAGTCTCCCCGGGGGTCTCCACTTCTGCCTTGAGTACTCCAGTCAAGTCGTAAAGTGTGGCTAGAAACTTGACAATTAACCTCATGTCTATGTCGACATCTCTTTTTTAAGTCTTTTCGAAGTAGAAACAGGGAGCTGCAAAGCCGCTTTCGCACACTCTCACCCACGTGGCGCCCACCAAGTCGGCGATGTGTTTCGCTATACATTCGCCACTAACGCCCGGCAAGCCACATGGCACTACGTACGCCCCCCCGGGTGGGTTTCTCTCTAGAGGCGAAGCTAAATACTTGCCGTCCATCTCGGTTAGTAATTCTCTCAACTTCTCCGACGCGGCGTCTGCGTCTATCACCAAATCGCTGTAGCCCTCTCTACATATCCCCACTGTAATCACGTAATCATGTCCATGTACCCTAGCCCAGTTGGGGGAAAAAGATGGGTTGTGCGCCACTGAGATGCTGCCCCTAATCTCGACGCAAGTCTTCACAACACATTTTTAACAAGTAAATTAATACGTGGCGGCCATAGACGTGGATAGGGCTGAAGCTGTGGCTGCCCTCCTGAAGAAGATGGAGTTGAGACAAGACGACTACCTAAACCCCGAGTTTTATCCCCCGCCGGGAGACTCTAGAGAGAGCCAACTGGCGTACTTCACGGCAATGGTGGCTATAGACCACAGAACTTCAACGCCTTGGGAGTCTTTCGAGGGGTACATAGGGGGGCGTTTCTACCATGGAGCAGACGCGTTGTATAGACTTGGCAGAATTCTGTACGACAGTGGGTTTTTCACTGCCGAGAGACTGGCGCAACTAACGCCGAAAGACGCAGCGCCGTTGTTCACAATCGGCGGCAAGACAGTGTGGGATTTCTACACTAGAGTGTATCTCTTGAGAGATCTCGGCGGGAGGGCCGTGGCTAGTGGGGGGTTTGAAAAGATGTTGCCAGACACTTTGGAGAGTCTGCAGCGGGCGTTGGCTAAAGCCAGAGCTTACGAAGACCCAGTGGGCAAGAAGGTGATGCTGTTGGCTAAGTTCCTCCACGGGAGGCGGTTGGTGGAGTTTAGAGATGTAGACAGAGCAGAAGTGGCTGTGGATAACCACCTCTCTAGAGTGGCGTATAGACTGGGGATTGTGGAAGTGGATTACGATTTCTTAACCTCCGGCGTTGAGGTAAGCCGCGAAGAAGACATCAAGTTGAGAGAAGTGGTGAAGACGGCTTGGCGCATTGTGAGTCGCTTTGGGGACATACACCCCTTCAAGTTAGATGACTACCTCTGGAAGTTTGGCAGATCGACGTGCAGCCGCGAGAAGCCTCAATGTGGCGCGTGTCTCTTCAGAGAGGTCTGCAAAGCGCATGCGCTCTCTCGATATCCACCGGAGCATCTACACCTAACTACTTGGTATTACTGATGAAGCTGCGGTCTTTAACTCTACACACTCACTGGGATAGTCTAGACGTAGAGAGATTTATGGAGGTGGCTAGAGAAGTGAATCCCATCACTATCCGCGTGTCTGTGTCTCCCCCACCGAGGCAGCTGGCTGAGAGAATTATCGCCAAGTTGAGAGACGCGGGAGTTAGGTACATATCTATCCTCCACTTGCACTACACCGCGGAGGACATGTACAAATACGTTTCTCAATACGGCGTGTACGGAACGCTGACCGACGTGGTTGAGTACTTACAGTTCTTGAAGCGTATATACTCCAGGGGGGAGCAGCAACTGTCGCGTTACGTCTCACTACTACTGGGGGGCTTGGTGTACAACTCGCCCTACTTCCCAGCCTCTGTCACTACAGAGAGGGGAATCACAGTCTCCCTACTGTACCCAAACGACATACAGAGACTTGAAGACATACCGCACGTTTTGAAAATCGGCGAGGATCTGGGGAGGCGGGTCGCCGCGGCTCTGGGAGAGCGATTTCTAGGCGTGGATGGGTCGCTGTCTCCGTGGGGCACCGAGAGCGTGGCTAGAGCCATAGAGAGATTGTTCGCCGTTAGAGTGGGCACGGCGGGCACACACGACGCGGTGTATAGAATAAACCAGAGCATAACCACCGCCAACGTTGTAAAGACTGGATTTAACGAAGTGATGCTGCCGCTGGCTGAAGACGAAGAGTTGAAACAATTGGTGTGGAGTGGAGTGTTGAACTTAGACAAATTGGTGAGTTACACAGCGGTGTGTGTCCCCGGTTTAGACATGGCGCCAGTCAAAGTGAACGACTGGAGCTCAATACGGAGGTTGCTACAAGACTTAGCGGCGATAGCTGCCGCAAAGCGGAGGCCTCTAGGCGTTAGGATATTTCCAGTAGACGTAGATGAATACCACGTGGAGACTTTCGGAAACACGCCTTCTCTAATACCTACCCAATAGTCTCTTCTGCGGGTTGGTGGGCCACATGAAGAGCGTGAAGTCGCTGGCGGTTTTAGACATCAACATTGTCAACAACTGCTCCGCCAACTCTGGCGAAGCTCTGACGTATTGATCTACCGCGTCGAGTATCTGCGGTAAGCCAGTCACTGACGACGTGGAAGACGCCAAGTGAGACACCACTCTCTCGACTCCCAACTCACCCAAGTCCAGCACCTCCACGCGAACTGCCGATCTATGCCCCGGCGGTTTGTAGAAAACAACCTCCACCTCACCCAACAGCTTTAGATACTTTGAAGAATTTAGAAACTCCGTGAAGTCTCTCTCGAATTTTCTGAGTTTTCCACAACGTAGTTTTGTCGTGTCGTCAGCCGGCTGCTCGCCATCTCTGTGACACTTCAACACTAACTCTCTATCCACGTCGCGGGTGTAGTACGCCAAAGCCCACGCCGGCAGCAGTTGGCGTAGTTTACCTAGAGAGAAGTACTCCCCCGGCTGCAGTATGAGAGAGGCGGCAATTTTGTCATTGACGTCAAGCCACCTGCCGGCCACTGTAGAGAGGTACCGAGACCTAACTCGCTTAGCTATAGACGCCACGGTGGTTTTGGACATATATGCCCACTTCAACATTTGGTCTACCACTTGGTTCACTTCTCCATATCTCTTCTCGGAGGCGAAAAACAGTGGACGTATAGTAATTTCGCCGTCTAGCAACAACAAGTCGAAATTTTTCGTGCCCAACTTCTTTGCTTTCAGTAGTTTTGTGGCTAACTTCTTTTCAAGTTGGGCTGCATGTTTAGAAATTCCGCTCTCATCACCGTCGTCGAAGTAGATAGATCCAGACATGAATCTGTCTCGTACGCCTCCCGAAATGCCGACGTAGCCGTACGTCACTAATGAAAAAACGCCACCGATGAGTTCTATAGGCTGCGTGTGGGAGGAATCCACTGCGTATGTGTCCAAGTGGTCTGCGCCTAATTTCTTTATCTCCAACTTGTCTCTCAGTTGCTTCACTTCAATCAACACATCTCTAAATTTCTCAAATTTGTCTAAGTGCCTCGCTATGTCTCTACGTATAGCAATCAGTAAATCAGAATCAAGCAAATAATCCTCTTCCATCATACCTCCTTCACTTTGAGGAGCACCGGTTTCCTAAAGGGATTCATCAACCCCGAGACGAAGAACTCTCTCGGCTGAAGTTGCGCCAAGACGCTTTCGTTCACGTCTGCCAAGTCTAGATATGCAGATATCTCTCTGACGTCTGTAGGCGCCGAGAGTCTCGAGAAGAATATCGTGCCTAAGTTCGCCCTTATCGAGGGGTCAACGTCACCCACTATCCTCTGGCTAGCCAAAACCATCGAGAGCCCCCACTTCCTCCCCTCCCTCACGGTAGTTTCGATGGCATCTCTAGAAAGTGCCCACGTCTGGTGGGGAGCGTAATTCTGCGCCTCGTCCACCACAAACACTATCTTCATAGGCGTTTTCTCGTTTTTCACTTTGTCCCACGCCGCTTCTATTACAGTAGCTACGATCGCTTGCTTTACAGAAATGTCGATATCGTAACTCATGTCAATCACCACAGGCGTGGCGTTCATTTCGAGAATCTCCCGAGGCGTTACCACTCTCTCGTTCAACCCCTCGAAGAATTTCTCGTCCACCATCTTCATGTAGAGCATCGCTTTCTCCATGGTAGTTTCTCTAGCGTTGAGCCTCCGCATCGTTGTTTTGAGGTGATCTACAAACTTCTTCGACCACCTATCGCTGTACGTCAACGTGGCTATTTCTAAATAATCACCGTAAGTCTGCCAATTGAGCCCACTCACTCTAGCCAACACCGAAGCCAACACGTTCGGTGGGATCTTCACCTCCGAGGACTTTACCACAGTTTGGTAATGTGGAGAGTAATCAACACCAGTGTGGTCGAAGATAACTACCTTATACCCCCACGCCACTAGCTCGTTAACTAACGCCCTCACTAACCTCGACTTCCCCATGCCAGTAGAGCCGAAGACACCCACGTGGTGCGATACATAATTCACATCTAGAGGCAGCGGCCAGCCAGAGTGTTTATGCACACCGACGTATGCATAACTATCGCCAAAGACAGATCTCAAAACTTCAGAGTCCAGTAGATACACTCTAGACCCCGGCGTGGCTACGTGTTGTACTTCGCGAATTGCGCCGTCTTTAAGTGTCACATACGGCTTCACAATCGCAGAAGTGTAGGGCAACAAAATGCCTTGGTCTACCATCTCTGGCTTGTCTACGTAGGGAGTTCTCACTCTCTCTCTCACCACCGGCTCTAGTTTGGTAACTCTGCGGAGAAACCCCACTAAAACCTCGGTGGGGTTTTCTCCGTCAACAACCGCCACTAACTGCTCCTCAAGCGCATATCGCTCTGCAGCGCGGTATATCTGCACCGGGATGGAACCCACCGTCGCTCCACTCACCACAATGCCCACTTCTCTAGACAACTTCATAAATACACCTCAACATCCAAGCGGTCGCCGTCTTTCAAATTAAGAACCTCTCTCAACTTCACTGGGGCAATTACCTCAATCACGTCTATAGAGTGGTGTGTCCTCTCTGGTATAATCACGGCGGCCTCCACGTCCCCCACTCGAGCTCTAAAAGCTTTAACCCCACCGTAAGTCCTAAAGCCATTTGAGAAGCCGGGTATGTATATGCCGGGCAGTGCGTCTAAATACCGCCTCCGGTAGATAGACTCCGGCTCTAGCTTAATGTTCAACGTGCCTAAGTACGGTGAGAATCCGAGATTTTTCTCAAACCCTCTTCTATATCCCTCTAGAGATAGATAAAACGCACCCTCTCCAAGACCACTAGTGACGTACCCCACGAGAGTTATGGAGGTGATTTTAAAATATTTTAACAAGTCCTGGAGGGCGAGACTCAACTGCTCTCTAGCTTTTTGAGAGAGTTTGATAGTGGGCCCCTCGAGTAAATACCCCTCTCTCCTCAACATCTTCACTACTTTGTACAGACCCTGCCTAGTCATACACAACCTCCTGGCGGCTTCAGTTATCGAAAGACCCTCCACTGTGGATAACGCAACTAAATCAGCCACCAATCTACGGTCGGGACAACTCACGGACGTCTGGGAAAACTTTGTTTATAACTTCTCTATACAACGTGGCTTTCGCCAAGTCTAACACCACCTCTACTCTATTCACTGCCTCAGCCAAGTCTCCACCCACAGCTACAACTCCATGTCTCTCCAGTATGACCACATCTCTCGACTCCATTACAGACGCCGTGGCTTTAGCCAACTCCACACTACCGGGCTTTAGATATGGCACAACTCCAATCCCCCCGCCGAGATATGCCTCTGCCTCCGACAGAGCCGACAAGTCTATACGGCCAGCGAGCACTGTCGGCAAGACGTCATGTGTGTGAACCACGGCGTTTACGTCCCTCCGCCGTTTGTATATCTCTAGGTGCATCCTCCACTCGCTGGTGGGTTTAAGAGAGCCGCGAGTCACTCTACCCTCGAGGTCAATCCACACCAAATCGTCGACCGTGAGGAATGGTTTTGGTCTGCGCGTGGGGGTGACGAGAATAAACTCCCCCTCTCTCACTGACACGTTGCCAGAGAGGAGAGTCAAATGCCCCCGGCGATAGAGAAGTTTTACATATCTCAAAAGCTCTTCAGCCATTACGGCAGGGGGCCGAGACCTATCTTTTCTCTAAATTCGTTATATTTCTCCACCACTCTCCAATGCCACTTATCAAGTTCTCTCTTGTCTTCTGGATACGCGAGATAAATGTCGCCAATTTCTCTAGCGTATTGAATTGCAGCACTCAACTTCTTGAACAAGCTAGGCCTCCCCATGAATTGGAGGGCAATTCTGAATTTGTCCACGAGCGAGAGGTTTACGCCCTTGGCGGCCAAGTGGTATATCTCCTCCTCATTCAATATCTTTCTAGACAAACCGAAATTCAAGTCGTCGTTGTCTAAAGTCTGTAACATGAGCCGCAGCACGTCCAATTGCGCTTGTCTATATCCCCACTCCCGCATATAGAGAACGTTATACCTCCAGAGAGTGTCTTCAGAAAAATCGCCCATCTCAAACGCCGTGGTTATAACTCTAGAGGACAGTTCCCCAGTCAAGAGAGCTTGCCCAACGCCGCCGCCATGTATGGGATTTACCGCAGCCGCGGCGTCTCCCAGAGCCAAAATGCCGTTGCCCACTAACGACTTTAGAGGTCTCCTAGTGGGAATGAAACCACCACCTATGTGGTACTTTCCCCTCACTTTAAACCGCGGCAAGATGAATTTTTCGTAATTAGCGCGTGGGTTTTGTTTCAATACTCCCCACACGCCCAGCCCCACGTTGAGCATAGTGTCGCTTCTTGGAAAAATCCACCAATAACCACCCGGCGCGATGGACATGTCTAGATATATCTTTATGTACTGCGGCCGCTCTATTGGCTCCGCCGAGTAAATGATTTCTCTATATGCATGCGAAACGTCCTCCGGGTGGAGTGGTTCCGCAATGAGCCAACCAGGCAACTTTGTTCTCAACACCGCCGGGGAGCCAGTGGCGTCAATCGTCAATGGAGCTCTGAACTCCCGCTTGGCGCCACTCTTCCTGTCAGTAGCCAACACGCCGACCACTCTGCCGCCCTCAAGCACCGGCCCGTTGGCTGTGTGTCCCTCGAAGAGAGAAACCCCAGCTCTGACGGCCTCTTCAATTAACCACTTTCCCCACTCAAATCTATCTAATACATACCCCTCTCCCTTAATCACCAACGTGGTTCTCTCGTCTGGGCTAATCAACTCTACCCCCCTTATCTCGTTTTGGAAGACTTTTGGATTTGGCGTAAGGTAACGAGACATACGTTCCACATGGTGTAAACCCAACCCGTCGCCACAAGTCTTCACCCCCAGTTCGCTACCACTTTTCGATTCCAACAGTGCCACTCTAAAGCCAGCCTTAGACAAGAGGTAGGAGGCATATGCGCCGGCGGTACCGGCGCCAGCTATAATCACGTCAAATTTCTCAACCATAACCGCATTTCTTTATCCCTTTAAAAAACTTAGATTTTTAACACGTCTCCCGGTTTCATTACGTATACCCTACTTGGGGAGGTGGCCTCTACCCGCGTTTTGAAGTCTTCGGGGTCTTGTCTAATTAGTGGAAACGTGTTGTAATGCATTGGCACTACTCTAGCCGCCCGGAGTAATTGTGTAGCTATAGCCGCCTCGCGGGGGCCCATAGTGAAGACGCTGCCGATGGGAAGTAGAGCGACGTCTAGCTGGAAGAGTTGACTTAGGAGTTCCATGTCTCTAAACAAAGCGGTGTCCCCGGCGTGATACACCGTCCCCTCTGGCGTAGAGATGACGAAACCAGACGGGGCGCCTCTATTCGCCGTGTGGAGTGCGGGAGTCATGTACACCTCTACGCCGTCTCCCAGTTTGACTGTGCCGCCGATGTTCATTGGGATAGTCTGCGTCTCCGGAATTCCCTTTTCAGCCACTTCCAGCGTAAGTTCGTAAGTGCCCAAAATGGGGGCTTTCGAGTTTTTCGCAATGTCTATAGCCTCACCCATGTGGTCAAAGTGGTCGTGTGTCAACAAAATGTGGGTGGGTTTTTCCAAATCTTGTAGCGAGATTGGCGATAGGGGGTTGGAAATCCAGGGGTCGATGAGGATTTTGTGAGTGGAGGTCTTTATCATAAACGCAGCGTGTCCCAACCACTTTATCTCCATGTCAGAGTGAAGTTTTCTCTATTTATTTCTTCTTCAAATCAATTCTTATGGCGTGTGCGTGAGGGGCGTATATCTTCATGGTGTAGTATTTGTCGAGTTCTCTAGCTACATCTAGAAGAATCTTCATATCTATCGGCTTCAGTAGAAATATCTTGATGTAAAAACTCGAGGGGGGCACATGGCTGTATTTTATATACTTAACCGAGCCAAAGCCAGAACTCTTGATCAACTCTACAACTTTCTCGATCTCTCTCACGGCTTGAGAATTTTGCCAATTTAAAAATAGTTGTCGAGACCAGCTGAAAATATAGACTGTAGATAAACTGCGAGCTCGATGCCCTTTTCATAGTCCTCTCTCCCCACTCGCCGTGTGACGTCTAGAACTCTCCAACTACCTCTGCCAAATTTGACTAAGAGGTGTGCTCTGCCGCCAGCTCGTTTTGCGAAATTTTGAAGTTTCTCTATCTTTTCCCCCTCGATAAATATGGCTGAATATTTCGACCTGTACTTCACTTCAAACACTAACACAGCACCTCTACATATGGCTACAATGTCGGGGACGTAACGCTTCCTTATCCCACCCCCCGAGGAACAACCGCGCAGAACGGCGCAGCCGTATTTCCAGAAGAAGTTAGCGAGATCTCGCTCTTTTACAGAGCCCTTACGCTTTACGTTCATAGAATTTCCACCTCTCTATATGTACACATCAACTTCTCTACGAGGCTGCAGTTTGTACAACAGGGAGTCTTCACGATTGATTCCACTAGGTATGGGTTGAAGTTTTCCACATTTAACAAAACGCCGTATATTGGTTTACCCACCAGCGGCTCGAGGTCGCGTCTGTCTCTCACGTAATAAACGCCGAATCCCCTATATCTGCCCGAGTATATCGGTACGAAATTTCTATTCCTAACCACAACTCCCCACGTGTAAATTGTTAGACTTGGCTTCAGTTCTCTCACAAATGTCACCCACAACTTACTGTTGCTCTTCAAAACCACACCGTGGTTAGCTCCATTGATTGCAGACCTAACACAATTCACGTCTTCCCCCACCAACGGAATTATCCTCACGTCGTAAGTTTCACACGTTGGAATCACTTGGTTGAGGTTTACATCGACAAGTTTCTCCGTGTAGAGGAGTATCACTCCTCCTTCCCCGCCGACTCTTCTACATACAACACGCCCAGCTCTCTCAGTTGGTTGTACAACTTCTCCACAGCCTCAGCCACATCCCGCTCTGACTTAGCGCCAGTGCAAACGATTTTGCCAGAGCCAAAGATGAGCAACACCACTCTCGGAGACGTCATGCGGTATATGAGTCCGGGGAATTGCTCGGGTTCGTACATGGCGTTCTCCAACATCAACACTGCTTGCTCTAAATCCACTTCTGCGGGTAGATTACCGCTCGCCACAATGTTTTGTATCTGCACCTCTGGATCCAACGGCACGTCTGCTCCGTGGTCATTGAGTAGTTTGACAAGCGCCCTCACGGCGTTTTTCAAGTCAATCTCATTCTTAGCGCCGGTGCAAACCATTTTGCCAGTGCGGAATATCAAAGCGGAAATTCTTGGCTTGGCTAATCGCAGAATCAAGCCGGGGAATTGGTCGGGGTTATACTCAGCCATCGTGAGGCGCTCTGCCAGTTTCTCCAACTCCAACTCCACTCCCAAACTTACGGTAGCTACGATATTCTCAATGCGGAATGAGGGTCCTTTAGACATACGGATATTTATATACCCCTATTTAAATATACATGATTTGAAATAGAGTAATTGTCAGAAAAATATTTTAAACCACGCCATAGGTAGTGCGATGGGTGGCAAGAAGAAACCCACGTTAAGCCAGATGGCAAAGAAGGCAGAGAAGGAAAAAAGCCAGACACAGAAGGCGAAAAAAGAAGTGAAGAAAGAGGAAGCTCCATCCAAGAGGACAATACAGACGCTAGACGAGAGAGTGTTCCAAACCATCGCTAGAGATATACAAAACGTGAAGGTAATCACACCGTACGAAGTTGCGGTGAAGTACGGAATAAAGATATCTACCGCGTTTAAAGTGTTGAGAGCACTACGCGACCGCGGCGATGTGGTGCTAGTGGCCAAGGGACACAGGTCGGAAGTTTACGTCAAGAAAGACTAGAGCGGCAAGTCAACTTTTTTCACCACTTTCTTCAAATTAACCACACCCTCCTCCCTAACTTCAATAAAGTCCAGAGATCTCAAAATGTCTACGGTGGTCTTCACGACGTTAGGTTCGGTTTTGGACATTCTAGCCACGTCTTCTATGAATCTAAAGATACCGACGCTTGGGTAAATCGAGAGGTAGTTAAAACACGTGGAGAGAATTTGTTCAGCCCTAGACGTGTCTATCCGCGCCTCTTTTGCCACGAGCGACGTGACGAAGCTCCAGTCTACTTCAACTCTTTCGCTCTTTACGTCTTCTTTTTTCTCTCTCTGCTCATCTATCCTAGACGGTGGTAATTGTCTCTGTGGCTTCTGTGGTTGCGGCTGTCTCTGCGGCTTCTGTGGCTTCTGCGCGGTTTGCATAGAGAGAGCCTCCACTAGCTGTATGGTGGCGCCGGCGAACGTCACCACTGGACCTGTAGCTAGACAACCAGTCTGTCTACATATTATGGACTTAGCTAAAACTCCCAACGTATCTTCTCTAACCTTGCCGCTTCTGTACAACTCAGTCAGCATTAGGCGTGTTCTGTAGTCTCCAGTAGGCTATCTTGCCTCGTTTCACTTCTTTGATCAAGTTATCTCTCTCGAGTAACTTCAGTATGTAGAACACTTGCGAGTGACTTAAGCCAGTGAGTTGTATCAACTCGCTTGTGGTGATTTCTCCATGTGACTTTAGAAACTCCAACACCTGCCCCTTCCTCTCGTAAATCTTGTCTGTCTGTCTCCTCGGCATGTAAAGATGACAAGTTTTATTTTTCACAGTAACATTTACTTTAGGTATTATTCAAACAATTTGACCATTTTACGCATTTTTAGATATCTAGCGTAATCTATATATATTTTGTTCTGTAACATTCTCTCTACTGTGTTTGTTTTGTCTTGTCTTTCCGTTATTAAATCTGTAATTTTGAAAACGAAAGCGTTGGAACCAGCTCCAGAGCCAAAAGTCACCAATAACACTCTGTCGCCGGGTTTCGCCACGTCGAGTATCTTGGCAAAACCAAGCAAAGCAGAGGCGTTATATGTATTGCCAATGTGAGTCACCACAATACCCGGCTTGACTCTTTCGATGGGTATACCCAACGTAGAGGCTGCGCGCACTGGAAAACGACCATTGGGTTGGTGGAAAACTGCATAAGTGAAGTCAGACGGTTTATAACCGTGGTTCTCCATCACTCCACGAGCGGCATTTATCACATGCCGGAAGTACGCCGGCTCTCCAGTGAAACCCTCGCCATGCATTGGATATGGAGACCCATCTCTCCGCCAGAAGTCCGGCGTGTCTGAGACGTATGAATATACTGCCTCCATCTCAGCTACCACGCCCTCTCTACCCACCACCAATGCAGCTCCACCACTGCTGGCTGAGTACTCCAAATGTTCGCCAGGCTCGCCTTGAGACGTGTCGGCGCCTACGGTCATGCCGTATTCAACGCGGCCAGTTTCCACAAGCCCAACCGCCGCGATGAGTCCCTCGCTGGCTGCTTTGCATGCAAACTCCATATCCACGGCGTAGACGTTGTTACTCATGCCTAAAGCCTCCACTAACACCGAAGAGATTGGCTTAACTGCGTAGGGCTTCGATTCAGTCCCCACGTATACGGCGCCTATGCGTTTGGGGTCAATCCCTCCCCTCTTCAGCGCTCTCCTGGAGGCCTCCACGGCGATTGTAACTGCATCCTCGTCTAATCCCTCCACGCTCTTTTCATCTATCAAATACACATCTACAATGCGCAGCGAATCGTCGCCCCAGACTCTAGCCACCTCCTCTGTCCTAATGCGATACTTCGGAATGTATGCGCCCCAACTCACTACCCCAATCATAGGTCTACCGGTCGGAATTTACATCCATACATGACTAACCCATGTCTACCGTCGGTAGACACTCTCCTAAACACAGCTTCTACTCTCATGCCGAGCGTCACTTTTTCAGGCTGCACGTCCACGATCTGGCTGGGTATCCTCACTCCGTCTGCCACCTCCACAAGTCCAACTATCAATGGTTTTTGTTTGAGGAAGTCGGTGCCCACTTGGTACAACACAGTGTACTCCACTAATTTCCCCTCGTGGGGGAGCGCCACGTCTTCAAATTCTCTAGAGCCACATCTACATCTAACCACTGGCGGGTAGTAGAGTTTTGAACACTTCTTACATCGCTTTCCAACCAAGCGATAGTATTGGGGAACGTTGCGCCAGTAGATTGGGACAGATTCGTGTTTCATACTTCAACCTCGATGTAGGTATATATTCATACACCCACCACGATTACTGTTGAGATTCTATCCACGCCACCCATACTGTGAATCACGCCGTAGTTCCCGTCGACTCTCTTGAAACCGCGGCCCTCCAACTGCCACGTCACCTCCAACAATTGATATACGCCAGTAGCACCCATGACGTTGCCTCGTGCTTTAAAACCACCGCTGTAGTTCACCGGAAAGTCGCCGTTTTTCAACAACCTCAACGTTGCGCCTCTCTCCACAAGCCCCAGTCCCTCCAGCGCCAACACGCCAAATATAGAAAATGAGTCGTGGACTTCCGCAGTGGCTACATCTCTCGGCGTGATGCCAGCTTTCTTATAAGCCACTTCAGCTGCGTTCATGGTACTGTAAAGCTGAACATAGTCAGTCCTTAAGCCAAACGGAGTTGTGTTGGAGGCTGTGGCTATAGAGAGAATGCGGGGGCCTCCCCCCCTGCTGCACAACACAACAGCCGCAGCTCCGTCGACTAGTGGACCCACGTCGTACAACCTAAGCGGCTCGCTGACGAGTTCGCTGTTCATCACGTCTTCTAACTTAGCTCGCTTTCGGAAATATGCATTTGGATTTGAAACACCGTGGTCGTGCATTAAGATGGGCCACATTGCCAAGTCTTCGTAGCGGTATTCATATCGCTTCATATAAGCCTTAGCCATCATAGCAGCGTAAGAGAGGGGAGTGAAGCCGAAATATTTCTCGAAATACGCGTCTAAAACTGTGCTGTAGACGTCTTGTTGTTGGTTACTCAACAGGTCGTGCGGTTTGTCGACGCCAACCACAGCCACGCAGTGGTGTTCGCCGGATTTGATTGCGTAATAAGCTGCAGCGATGGCAGCGGCGCCGGAGTTGTCTCCATTTTCTACTCTGAACGTGGGTAGTTTGTCCAACCCCAAAGATTCAAGTATGTATACGCCGAGGAGTTGTTGTTTATTTGCCAACTCTGTGGTAGAAGACGCCACGTAGAGTGCGTCTATGTCAACCCCCGCCTCCGCCAGCGCTCTGTCTAAAACTACAGCTGCCATGTCGTCAATGTTCTTGTCGTAGTGACGACCAACAACATGCAGCGCACCACCCGCTATGTGTACGTTTTTCATCGAAATTTTTTAATGCCAATTATTAAAATGTTTCATATGGTAAAACTGCATGAATTTGACAAAATGTACGCAGACGCCAACAAAGCCGCCGAAGCCAGGCGGCGGTATTTGGAGGAAGAGACCGGCGTGAGGCTGGAGAACGTCGCCAAAACCGTCATAGATTTCAACTCCGTAGTGGGGAGAAACATCGAGAACGTCATTGGGGCGGTGCAAGTGCCACTGGGCGTGGCGGGTCCTCTCTTGATAAAAGGCGATTATGCAAATGGTTATTACTACGTCCCTCTAGCCACGACGGAGGGGGCACTAGTGGCGTCTGTCAACAGAGGTGCGAAGCTAGTCACGGAATCCGGCGGCGTCCGAGTCAAAGTGTTGAAAGACGGCATGGCGAGAGCTCCAGTGTTCCGCACAGAGACGCTTGCAGACGCAGTGGAGTTGGCGCAGTGGACATCTCAACACTTCGAAGAATTGAAGAAAACCGCAGAGTCTACGACGCGGTTTGGAAAACTAAAGGAAATACAACCCTTTGTGGTGGGTAATTACATATGGCTCAGAATGGTGTTCTCCACTGGAGACGCCATGGGAATGAACATGGTCACCATTGCGTCTGAAGCCGTGGCGAGGTACATAGAGGAGAAATTCGGCAGAGCGAAGTTAATCGCCTTAAGTGGCAACATGTGTGTAGATAAGAAAGCCAACTCTGTGAACTACATACTGGGTAGGGGCAAGACTGTGGCGGCGGAGGCTTTAGTCAAGAGAGAAGTTTTGGCAAAGCTAGAGGTGACTCCAGAAGACGTAGATTTGGTTAACACTAGGAAAAATTTGTTAGGCTCCGCGTTGGCTCACTCCTACGGCTTCAACGCACACTTTGCCAACATCATTGCCGCAATGTTCATCGCCACTGGGCAAGACGCCGCGCAAGTGGTGGAGTCCAGCATGGGGATAACCTCTACCGAAGTTAGGGAGGGGGGGTTGTACATATCGATATTTCTACCCAGTTTAGAAGTGGGCACAGTGGGGGGCGGCACGGGGTTGCCCACACAGAGGGAGGCATTGCAACTCCTCGGCGTGGCTGGCCCCGGCGATCCGCCCGGAGTCAATAGCCTCAAGCTAGCGGAGATCGTCGCTGGCGCGGTGTTGGCGGGAGAGTTGAATTTGTTGGTGGCGTTGGCTAGGGGCGAGTTGGCGTCTGCTCATAAGAAATTCGGTCGGGCTAAGTGAGGTTTTGGACTATTTTGTGTGTAAATTGTCTAATTCTCGGCATGAGGTTTTCTAAATGCCAGAGGGGATTTATGAAGAAAATTAGCCATCCCTTTCTATTTGGCAATTCTATCATGGCGACTTTATAGTTGGCGTATTTTATCAAGACGTAGTTAAAATCGCCGAGGTTGTCGTCTTGGTTTTGTTTAATTATGTTAACCACCTCAATGAGGTTAGTGACTTGGCGGAGGGTTTTTGCCGTCAACGTGTTGGGCAGGTGGTGAATCAGCGGCACACCTCGCTCGTCTAGAATTGTAATGCCTTGTATCGCTTCGTTTATTACCTCAGTCACGATAATCCGCTTTAAGTCTGTGGCTGCCGACGTCTTATTGTCTGATTTATGTGGCGATACATATATTACCACAGTTTGAATTGAAGTAGTAATTTATAAAGTTTTACCGTTGGTAATCACGTTGGTTTTTTAACTCTAACACAAATAAAACTGTGGAAGAGATTGAAGAGTTTGAAGAGATAAATGAGTACGAGGGGGAAGCGATTGAAGAGAGTAAAATTAGAGGTGTAGTGTCGAACTCAATCCCCCCATCTATTGTCCTCTCTATTGTCTACGACGGGGTCGAGGGAAGGGCGTTAGTTAAATTGTACGACCCCGTGGGGGACGTTGTGTACTACTGGTACGACAACACTAACCACAAGCCGTATCTCGTCACTGACTCCACGCCAGAGAAAATCGTGGAGAAATATCCCGAGGTGTTGAAACATCCAGGGTTTAGCCACATGGATCTAGAGGAGAAATACGACGCTTTACACGACAAGAGGATAGTAGTGACTAAGATATATGCGAAAGACCCACTTACCATCGGCGGCGGTAAAAAGTCGTTGAGAGATATGTTGAAAAACAGTTGGGAGTCCCGGATTAAGTACCACCACAGTTATCTCTTCGACAGAGACATAATACCCGGCATGTGGTACAAGTCAAACGGGAGTGGACTCACCCCCGTGGAGATCTCCATACCGCCAGAAGTGAAGTCTACGTTGAGTAGCGTCTTCAAGCCAGAGCATTCCAAAGTGGCGGAGGGGTGGATCCCACTTTTCCAAGCTCCCCTCCCACACATCAAGAGATTAGCCATAGACGTTGAAGTGTACACGCCACACGAGGGCAAGATACCTGACCCACGCGATGCGGAGTTTGAGGTAATCTCAGTTGCGCTGGTCGGAAGCGATGGGCTCAGGCGAGTTTTGATACTCCGCCGACCCCACATGGAGATAGATTCAAGATACCAACCCGATTATGAGATGTTGTTTTTCGACGACGAGTACGACCTCTTGAGAGAAGTGTTCAAAACCATTGTCCAATATCCAGTGGTGGTGACTTTCAATGGAGACAACTTCGACTTGCCCTATTTATACAACAGAGCACTTGCACTTGGCATGTCTAGAGAGGAGATACCCATAGCTCCCAAGAGAGACTACGTGACTGTGTCGCCAGGTGTCCACATTGATTTGTTCAAGTTTTTCGCCATCAAAGCAATTGAAGCGTACGCCTTCGGTGGGGTCTACAGGGGAGAGAGGGGGCTCGACGGGATTGCCTACGCCATTTTGGGAGTGGGGAAGTTGAAGAGTCAGAAGAACATATCCAAGATGGACTACTGGGAGTTGGCTGAATATAACTACAGAGACGCCCTCATTACGTTGTACTTAACACTCTACAACGGCGAGTTAGTCATGCAATTGATATTCCTGCTGGCTAGAATAGCGAAAATGCCCATAGAAGACATCACGAGGTCGCAAGTGTCGGCGTGGATTAGGAACATGTTGTACTACGAACATAGGCGGAGGGGGTGGTTGATTCCCAATAGAGAAGACATAATTAGAGAGAGGGGAGAGCTCTACACTAAAGCGGTGATAAAAGGCAAGAAATACGCCGGCGCCGTGGTGTTAGACCCGCCGACTGGCATATTTTTCGACGTATATGTATTGGACTTCGCATCGCTGTACCCCTCCATAATAAGTAAGTGGAATCTTTCATATGAAACTGTAAACTGCGGCAGGGGGGAGAGACCAATCGCCGAACTTCCTCACGAGGTATGTAAAGACAAACCTGGCATGATCAACACGCTGGTGGGCGCGCTGCGTGACTTGAGAGTGCATGTCTACAAAAAGTTAGCTAAAAAAGCCCAAACTCCCACAGAGCGGCAGCTCTACGACGTAGTTCAGAGCGCTATGAAAGTTTTCATAAACGCTTCATATGGCGTACTCGGCGCCGAGACTTTTCCACTGTACTGCCCCCCAGTGGCTGAACTCACCACCGCTCTGGCTAGGTACGTCATGTCTAGCACATTGTTGAGAGCCATAGAGATGGGGTTGATTCCGCTATATGGCGACACAGACTCGCTCTTCCTCTGGAATGTGACTGAAGAGAAGTTGGAGAAATTGACTAAATATGCCGAGGAAGTTGGAATAGACATAGAGCTAGACAAAATCTACAAATTCGTCATGTTTAGTGGGAGAAAGAAGAATTACCTCGGCATAGCTAGAGATGGCAGTGTGATAGTCAAGGGGATCGTGGCTAAGAAGCGCAACGCTCCCCCACTTGTGAGAGAGTTAGTGGACAACATAGTGACTAACTTGAAAAACATAGAGTCCGTCGGGGATATAGCCAAAGTGAGAGACGCCGTGGTGGCTATGGTTAGAGAGGCCGAAGTCTTAATCAAAGAGAAAAAAGTGTCGCTAGACAAACTCGGCATAAAGATTGTGTTAAATAAAAACATAGATGAATATACAAAGAACAAACCCCAACACGTGAAAGCAGCGGAGCAGTTATTGCGCTACGGCATTCGCATCGGTAGGGGAGACGCCATAGTTTTGATAAAAACCGTGGACCCCATCGGCGTGAAGCCCATACAACTGGCTAGGATAGACGAGATAGACGTGAAGAAATACCTAGAGTACATCAACACATCTCTCGAACAGATTCTGGAGGCTATGGGAGTCTCCACCGAGGAGATGTGGGGCGTCTCTAAACTACTCTAACTCCTGCGACAAATTTTCCATAATTTCGCTCAAGACACGTTCGGTGGTTTGTTGGTCTACATGTGGAAATATAAGCGTGGCTGTGTCTATCTGCATCTCGCCCCCACTCCACAGAGCCTCATGTATAATTTCAAAAACTGGAAAAACCACCTCAACCACGTCTCCCACCCGTTTGGGAGAGTATCGCTTGATTTTTTCAAACAATTCCCTGGAGATCGGCGCTGGGTATTTATGTGTGTGGAAATCTCGCAAAATTACAAAATCCGAACGAGTGGGGTCCCACTGGTCTAAGAGATCAACGGCCACTCGCTTAACTACCTCCAACACGTCACCTTCCACTATTTCACGCTTCACAATTTTATTCCCTGAAATCACTGCAACTACGCTCACGGGTCGATAGATATTGCACTATAAATTCTTTAATTGTCTATAGACAACAAAACCGCGGTATGCCGCTGCGGTTGTCACCAACGCCGTGTAGAGCAACAACAAGACGTCAATTATAGACATGAAGAAACTCGCCACGAAGAGGAAGAAAACTCTCTCACCCCTCTCCATAAACCCCACGCCCCTCACGGCCACCCCCAGACTTTCCCCCCTACACCGCGTGTAGCTAATGGCAAACGTGTTGAGTACAGCTATAAACAAGAGGAGGTGATCCACGTGGTGCCAGAAGTAGAGCAAATACGCCACGTCTGAATATCTATCCACTAGCGAGTCTAGAAAAGCGCCGCTTTTACTCGCGGCTCCTCTAGCTCTCGCCACTGCCCCATCTATTGCGTCCAGCGCAGCCGAAGCCAAGATGAACAACCAAGGGGGAAATCCACTCCAAACCATAGGCACACCCACCCAAGCCACCACTACCGAGAGGATTGTCAATTGATTTGCCGTCAGTGGGATGCGAGCGGCCACCTTCTCTAACTGCACGTATTTCCTAAGACGTTCAGAAACCATAGCTAGACGCCTAACTTTCTCAATAAGTACGCCATGTATACCGCAGCTTGCCAAGACATGTATGGAGTGCGCCCTAGAGAAATCCACACAGCTCTCTTGGACAAAACCTCCTCGTCTCTAGGCGACAAGCCGTCGTGGTCGCCGAAGACGTACAGACCCCTCTCTAGCTTCACTCTAGACACGTCAATCCCCCCCTCATGTAGGTAATACACGTGTCTATACTTCTTCAATAGAGTTTCTAAACTAGTTTTGAAAACTGGCGTGGAGAGAAGCCACTCCGCCGCCTCCCGCGCGCGGGGGGGAGTTGGCGAGTTTACATAGTGCGTAGTGCCGTCGCACAACATGACGTAAACTTCTCTAACGCCGCCGTTTGTGGACTCAATGACGAAATCTACAACTACGTCAAATCTACCCTTCACTAACGTCTTTAAGTCTATCGACCACGGACAGACAGTGTCGCTCTTGATTAAGAAACTCAAGCCACTTGTTGGAGAGGAATTTTCTTCTTTCTCTCCTCTCTAGGCCTCACCTTGATGATGCCAAAGAACACTGCGCAGTTTATACAGTAGGTTTTTGTAACGAGATAGCGGGATATTATGGCCCCCTGCTTCTCCAACTCTCTAGCGAGGTCGGGTGGGATGGGTGAGTGGGGCACAGTCATTCTGACAGCTTTAGACCGCGGCGTCACTTTACCACAGTTGTCGCAGTGAACGTAAGGCTCTCTGCCCTTATCTCCCTTCTTGCGACCTCGATTTTTGCGTTTCTTCGGCATCACCACACACAACTTTCCACTATATAAACTTTAGTATCTCTCCGCCAGCCTAAGCCACATCTCTGCTCTAACGCCACAAACTGGATCACGCAAGTCAAAACCGCCGATGGCTCCGGCGTCTAGAGGTACGCCAAGAGCGTCTGCCCCCACAAGCTCTTGTATTTTCAATCCACACTCATGATCGCCACTCCAAGGCACCTCGGCCACCTTCCCCTCTCTAACGACTCTTTTCGCGGACTCTACATCTTCCACTTTGACAATCCTACTCCTTAAGTTTTCCCAATTCAACTTTCTCAAGTTCTCCTCCACTTGCCTCATGAGGGCAGTTACGTCTTCCACCACTCTCTCGACGCTCGTCACGTATTTTGCCAAAGTGTCTCTCCTCACTAACACCACTTGCCTCTGCTCCACCTCCCGCTTGCCTATCTCTATCCGTATCGGCACGCCCTTCAGCTCCCAGTGGTAAAATTTCCAACCCGGCGTCTTGTCGTCTCTCCCATCTACATAGATTCGCACGGTGTTTTTCAACATGTCCACCACTTGGCTCGCCAGAGTCATAACTGTCGACCTCTCTTCCGCATTGTAGTAAATCGGCACCACCACCACTTGTATAGGCGCTAACTTCGGCGGTAGTGTAGTTCCACCGTCGTCGCCGGCGGAGATCAACATCGCCGCGATGCTCCTCTCGGAAATGCCGTATGAAGTAGTGTGAGCCAACTTCCTGCTGCCGTCTTGGTCTAAATACGTCACTTCAAACACCCTAGTGAAGTTTGTGCCTAAGTAGTGTATGGTGCCGATCTGCAGCGCTCTGCCGTCGGGCAACACTGTGTCGAAAGCTATGGTGTACTCAGCGCCGGCGAACTTGTCCCAGTCGGGACGTCTGTTTACCATGTAAGCTAGACACATCTCGTCAAAGACTTTCTTGTATATCTCCAACGCTTCCCTTACTTGTCTCTCGGCGTCTTCTCTGTCCACGTGGATAGTGTGCGCCTCTTTGAACATACTGACTTCCCTAAGCCGGATCATGGGGTGCGTCGTTTTTGTCTCCGCTCTGAAGATGTTCACAATTTGATACAACTTCATGGGGAGGTCTTTGTAGTCTTGTATCCACAACTTAGCCATGGGCATGATGGCGGTTTCTGACGTGGGTCTCAAAATCAGTCTCTCACCACCCTCGCCACCTTTAGACACCCAGAAAACCTCTTTCTCAAACCCCCTTATGTGTTGAGACTCCTTTGCGAAAAACTCCTGCGGTATGAACAGTGGGAAGAGTACCTCTTCATGACCAGTCTCGTCGTGTATCTTCCGTATCAAGTCCTCTACCTTTCGTCTCAATTTCATGCCATAGGGACGCCAGACGTAACTACCCTTCACTGGGTACCTCACGTCGTACAACTCGGCCTCTCTCAAAAGCCAGTGAAACCACTCAATCAAATCTCTGCCGAGTTTTTGCCGGCTGTGGGGGTTGGCTTTTTTAACTAACTCCACACTGCGCTCTAAGTGGCGTAATAAAAATTTTCACGTCTCTAACTTGAGTAACTGCGTCACTCTCTCCACTTCCATAAAACTATCGTCAAGCCGCACGATCCCCACTCTAATGCACTTCACTTCACCCAACCTCTTCTCCACGTCGCTTGAGGTGGCTACAATTACCTTCTTCTTGTCGTAGTAAATCTTCCGCAAAACGCCGAGACCCACCAGAAAGCCCTCCCAATCCTCCAACCCCACTAGCAATCCCCTCTCGAAATCAGCTGGCACACAAACCACTTGGAACCCCCCAACTTTCTTAATCTGCAGTACGTCTCCATTCACAACTGCGTACACTCTATCGCCGGCTTGATACGCCCGCGAGATGTAAAGCCCCAGAGTCTTAGCCAACATCCGCCTCACCGAGTCGGAGATCTCCACACCGCTCAACAACGGTAAGTTGCAAAATGGCGTTTTCTCTAGCGAAATAGCTAACTCCACTGGGGGAAATATATAACGTCCATAACCCATCTCTCTATGTACTTTGCGGTCTTCTCGAGACTTAGCCCTCACGTGCGGCGGCGGCGGCAGCACGATCGCTTTGTGTCCCTCTAGAATTCTCTCCAGTTCTCTCTCCACTTGTATAGCCAACAAGATAGAGGGCTTCAGAGTTTCTATAAGCCTCCGCTTGTACTCCACAGCCTCGTCGTCGAGAATCCAACCGTCTGTGTTCACCACAACGGTGTCCACTCCCCACTTCTCTACTGCGTAGCGCACTGCTCTGTCTATCTGCTCCACAGCCCTGCGCCAAATGCGTTCTAAACTAGTGGACTGGAGAAAAATGCTCTTCTCCGCAGTCAGTTGCCTCAAGTGTGTCACGTAACTGTTCAACCTAGTTAGAGATATGGTGGTGGGGGGACCCAAGTCGTTCTGCCCCACGTCTGCGTCTACAATCGCCACTCTGTACCCACGTGCGAGAGCTTTGTTGCCGATGAGAGCAGCCGCCG
Source organism: uncultured Thermoproteales archaeon (assembly GCA_938027595.1). Lineage (GTDB taxonomy): Archaea > Thermoproteota > Thermoprotei > Thermoproteales > Thermoproteaceae > Pyrobaculum. Next base: position 183,649 of record CALJAK010000007.1, on the reverse strand, counting down.
TTGACTTACCCACGTCCATCACGCCAATTATCAACACAATTCCCCTGGGGTCTAGACTCGAGATTTGGCTTTCCCACTGGTCGATTACCTCCTCGCCGGGGGTAATTCTCTCGAGCAACGCGCCGGGGCCCAACACCAACTCTACCTCAGAGTGGTCTAGAGCTTTCACAACCAACCTCCGTGCTCTTAAGACTGTGAAACTCTGCCCCTCGCGGTAGACAACGCCGGTGGCGTATATCTGTCCCCTCTTCACTACTACTTTCGCTGGACCTTCGATGCGGTAGATATCGCCAGATGACATGTGGCGAATAGCCATGATGAAGTATCAATCCGATTTTAAAAACAACTTTTTATCTCAAACCCAGTAACGTACGTGCGTCTTTCTGAACTACTCCAGAGAGCGCCCGTAGACATGCCGAAGTTAGTGAGACAGAGAGTGAAACAGTTGGGTGTCGACAAAATCAAAGCAAAAATTGGCGAGGTGTTGAGGGGGTTGGACGAAGTGATTCTCGACGTGTTGAGTGGCATGATGATAGGGCGCCCGGTGGCTCTAGTGGGCACAGTGGGGTTGGGAAAGACCACACTGGCGGAAGCCATTGCGGAGATATTAGCTCTACGAGAGCCGCCATATGTAGAAGTGGCGTGTCACTCACACATGACTGCAGTAGATTTGACGGGAGATATAGACATAGCGGTCGTGCTGCAGGCTGGTTTCGAACATCCCTTGTCTTACATACCGGGTCCCTTAATCATGGCTCACGGCGGCGTTTTAGTCATGGACGAAATCAATAGATTGAATCCCTACGCGCAAGCCGCTCTGCTGCAAGCTATACAAGAACACTACGTGTACATCAGGGGGTATAGGATCAGGAGTGATTTTCTGCTAATCGGCACGGCGAATCCGAGAGAGTACGAGGGCGTTTACGAACTGTCCGAAGCCCTCGCCGATAGGTTTAAGTTCGTGGAAGTGAAGATGCCAGACAGAGAGTTACTGCGCTCTATACTGCTTTGGAAGGCAAAAGAATTACTTGGAGATTTGGAAGTCGAGATACCGACGCGTTTGGCGGACATAGTAGCCAAGTTCGCCATGGAAGCGCAGAAAGCCGGCCATCCCCAGTCTGTTAGGTCGCTGAGTTTCGCCATCGCCGACACGGCGGCCCGCGCGTGGGCAGAGCGGCGGGACGTGGGGATTAGAGAACTAAAGAGAAATCTATTGATAAACGTCACTGCAGACCCGGAGCTCAGGGGCGTATTGGAGAAAATTTTCGACAAGTCGCTGAATGAGTGACGTCATCCAAATCTTGACTGCCATACACCACTGCCTAGGCGGAGTGTCCATACGTAGTTTACTCTATGCCATGTTAGACGTGTACGTACGTAGTGGTCTAGAAGCGGTTAACTACGACAAAGTGTTAGAGATAATTGCACAAAACCTCGCCGGCTTTCTCAAGACAGACGTATCCACCGCTAGAGAGATTGTGAGAAACGCCATCGTCTGCACTGAAGATCGCACAGCGGCGGCGCAACCAACCGCCGTGGGTAGCGTTGGGGTTGAGAAATCGCCCACGTTGGCTCACTTAGTCAATAAACACGTGCCGGTAGATGCATCGCCCAGAGTCAAGTTGGAGGTAGTGCGGAGGTTGAGTCTGCCCAGAGACGTGTTGGGAGATAGAGCGATGTGGATTTACGGCCATGGGGGTGGACATCTCGACGTGAAGACAGCCGTGAGGGCAGTGAGAGATTACTACCCGTCGGCCCCCCTCACTGACGTGGATTTCATAAAAACTGCTATCGGCATTAGAAGGAAGCAAGCGCTCTCGAAACCCATATCTCACAGAGATATATACATAAGAGAATATGTGTACACTTCTAACAAGCCCATATATGTAGCTCTAGACGTGTCTGGAAGTATGAAAGAGTACGTGGGCACTGCGACGAAGTTGAAAATTGCAAAAGAGGCAATTGCTAGATATATACGCCAAATTTCCCGCCTCCGGTCGTCTATCTCGCTAGTGCTCTTCAACACAGAGGCAGACTTCATGTGGACACCTCACTACGCACATCGCTACTGGCGGGAGATGTTGGAAATTTTGGAGTATGTATACGCATCTGGCGGCACGGAGCTAGCCTCCACGTTGGAATTGTTACACGCACGGGGCGTCTCTAGAGACGTGGTGGTGATCTCAGACGGGAGGACGGCAGACGTGGAGAAGACAGTAGAACTTGCGGGGAAGTTCAAGAGACTTCACCTAGTGGCGACGGAACCCAGTGATTTCTTGAGACGGCTAGCTAAAATCACCGGAGGTAGATACAGAGAGCTATCACCCAAGTTAGACATCTATAGTCTCTACAGTTGATTTAAATAAATGACGATAAGTATACATGTGTACCTCCCGTCGAGAGTTAAGTGGAGAATTTGCATGTTACTTCCCATTTCTGGAGAAGTCGGCGCGGTTCTTGGCTAGCTTGGGTTTAACTCTAGACGTGGCGCTTGAAGACAAGACTATTGTCAACGCAGCTGTCGCCAGACTACAGAGGGCGTTGGCTCGGCAATTTCCCAAAGTCAAACGGTGTCTAGATAAGCCCGAGGAAGAGGCCGCAGCGGCTAGACTCGCTCTATACATGGCCGCGTCTACTAAGAACGTTTACATACTGCGCAAATTCGCCGATTTTGAAAGTAAATATTTCAGATTTTTACTTAGGAGAATCCCAAGTGTGCAAAATCCAAGTTGCCTAGTTGAAATCGCATACGACTTGTCGATTGTGGCAAAACCTACAGCTGAGATCGCGCCTGGTTTGATCAACCTGTTCTACCCAATGGCGGTGAGGTGGTCTGCGTACTTGAAGTACGCCCCCCAAGATCCACACTGGGCTATGATAAATCGGCCAGTTGTGAGGGGGTGGGTCGCCGTGGCTAGAAATGAGTTTGAGAGAATTCTGGAAGAGGCATATAGACATAGAATGTTGAAAATTGCTGAAGAGAGTGAACTGGCGGTCGGCAAGGTGGCCACTGTGGTGGATTTGTCTCAATTTAAGGCCGAGAGGTATACGCCAATAGAGAAACGCAGCAGTGGGGGTTCAAACCCGCCGTGTATGACAGCAATCATGAACGCTCTTAAAGCGGGGGAGGGGGTGCCCCACACAGCTCGCTTTGCTATTGCGGCGTATTTAGTGAAGAGGGGGTGGGATGTAGATCAGATAGTGGATTTGTTCCGCACCGCGCCGGATTTTAACGAGAAAATAACCCGGTATCAAGTGCAACACATTGCTGGTCAAGCCGGCGGACGGAAGGAGTACTCCGTACCCAGCTGTGAGACGATGGCGACTTGGGGTCTCTGCGTGGCGAGATGTGGAGTGAAAAACCCACTCCAATATGGAGTCGTTAAGAAGAGTAATTAAAGCCGTCGGGGAGTTGGGCGTAGACACAATCCTAGCGTTGGAGAAGAGAGACCCCCAGTATCTCTCAGTTTGTAGAGTTGTGTCTAGCCAAGGTGAGGAGATTGGGGCGCGGTTGTCTATGTTGAATGCGTTAGTTAGCTACAGACTGGCGGGCAAGGGGGAGGAACACTGGAGTTTCTTCGCCAGCTACTTCACCACTCCCGTGTCTCACATCTGTGTCGATTTCTCTAGATACGTGAGGGACAGTCCCTACTTGAGACTCTCCCTCTCAGCTAGACTGAGACGTGTGGAAAAAATCTGCTCCTACAGCCCAGACTTGACAGATTTAAAGAAGACGTGGCTAGAGATTGCAGAGAGATTGGGCACATCGCCGCGGCAGAAGACTGTGGTTTTTGCAGTTAAGATACTGAACTACGCCTACATGTGCAGCAGGGGGGAGTCCAGGCTAGCCCCCATGGAGGTCCCAATCCCAGTGGACTACAGAGTGGCACACCTCACGCGATGTGCGGGCCTCACGGACACACCGCCGGAGGTGGCCGTGAAGAAGCCAGAAGAAGTACAAGAATTGTGGAGCGCCGTGGCGAGCGCCGTTGGAATACCGCCTTTGCATTTAGACACGTTACTGTGGCTAGCGGGCCGGGCAGTGCTACACGGCGAAAATATACACCAAGTGCCAGAGAGTTTTCTCAACCTCTTTGCAAATGGTTGTAGACCTCTCTCAAAATGGCGTTAAGAGAGCGGCGGGGTTTAAACTCCCTCAGCAAGACTACGTAATCATCTTCGAACTTTATATAGCCCCCCTCTGACAATTTGTCTAAGATGAGTTTAGCTGTGTCTTTCCCAAGCCAGAACTCCACCATTCTCAAAGACTTCCAATACTTACGCTTGACTCTCCCCCCTCTCCTCGCCGCCAGCTCCTCCAACATGTAGAATGCTAGAGAAGCCAAAATCTTCCTATCCACACGAGACATATTCACCACTTCCGAGATCTATCTCCACGCAGTTTGTGTCAATGTTTCCCTCAAACAGCGGAACGCCGGCTAGCACACACGCCGTTATCAACATGAGGTCTGGCTTGCGAGCTACAAACGCCGCCGGAGCTTTCCCCACCTTCACCGCTCTCCACAGCACGTAGGGACCCACAGTCGAGCCAACCACGTGGGGCACGTGGACTACTTTGCCCACTACGTCGACTCCCAAAATACTGCCGCTTTCCGGATCTAAATCGCCAAGTAGAGAGATGGGCCTCTCGAATTTCGCCACTTGAGCTCTCACACGTCCAGACCCCCTAACCACAGGCTTAAGCATATGCCAAATCTATACACCTCTCCCTCTTGCACGGCACTGTTCTCACGCCATGTAGTTTGGGAATGTAGAAAATAGCTTTGAGAGAGTCTGTGGCTATAGTTCTAAACCTCCTACCGTACGGAGAGACAACTAGACAACTACCGGCGAATAGGTGGACGTTATAACGGGAGAGATCCAAACCCGCCAGTGATTTATATACAGCTGGTGAGGTAGAGACGTAGATGGGTTTCTTAGCAGGCCCCCTCTTAGACACCTCGCGGTAAATCCATAAAACTGTCTCCAAATCTGCAAAGGGACACCCAATGTATACGGCGTCAGGCTCACCGATGTCTCTCAAGAAGTTTGACAAATCGCCTTCGCCAATGCGAAGTCTATCTCTCACCTCCGCCATTTCCCAATACTCCCGCCAACCGGGCGTAACTCTCTCCACCACAGCGAAGACAATTGACGAGTATGTAGAGATAGCCGCGGCGAATTCTCTCCTACTCTCCTCGCCGAGGAACTTCAAACCTCTGAAGTAAGGCACGCCGGAGCCAAACTTCTCGCCAACCAACATGCCAATCAAACCGGCCTCCAGCGGTCCTACTGCGCCTGTCTCCACTTCAATCACTAGGCTTGGCCGCCTGCCCTCTAGCGTGTAGAGTGGAGTCTTCGGCACAAAGCCAGCAATTGCACTCAACAAAGCAAGCGGACCGGGATTCTTGTCGGACCAGGCATCTCTAAAAGTGTTGATATACGCCACGGCGCTGGACTCAGCCCAAGCGTGAAAAGTCCTCCTCCTAGTCAAGACAAACTCATACGGCGTACACAGATATGTAGTGTTAACCCCCAGTTTCCTAAGCGCCCGGTCGATTTTGAGTTGATTTTCCAACACTTCACCCCCAACTCCCAAGACCCCCCCGACGTCCACAGCTGACGGATTCGACGTTGTGAATACCGAAACTTTCAACCCGAGAGAAGCCAAGTGTTCTAAAAACTCTACGCCATGTTTCCCCACCGTCAGAAACGAAACTCCAGAAACGTGGGCGGTCTCTACTGGCACCACCTCCCCCCCGGAGACGGCGTCTGCAATTTTGCGCACCACTTCAGACACGTCCACGTCTCTCACTCTGTGGGTATTTTAGCTCTTTCGAAAATCGCCGGGTCTAGATCTAACGGCCTAGTGGCGTCTATACCCACCTTGTGCGTGAGCCCCTCGGCGTTCAACGCCACTGGGTCCAACGTAGAGCCTCTAACGTAGGGAATGACGAAGATTCCACTGTCAGCTCTGAGTCTGGTGGCTAACGCCCACTCCACAGCCACCGCGTCGTCTGGATCAACGTCGCTGTCTACTGCAATTGCGATCTTGAGACTTGGATGCGCCGCAAACGCAGCCAGGAGTACGTTTTTCGCGTCACCCTCGACTAACTTCTCCATTGAAATCACAGCCACCATCCACCCAAATCCCCCCCTAGTGAGTCTAACTTTGTTAATTCGAGGCGTCACGCCCCTCGCCGCTCTCCATATCCGAGCTTCTTTCTCAAACCCCATCAAAACCATGTGCTCCAACCCCGCGGGTAGTAAGTAGTGGACGTATGCCTCTTCTCTCAAGACGTATATCTTCTCCACTCTAACCACTGGCTGTTTTCTAACCCGGTCATAAACTCCCACAATGTCTACAAAGGGGCCCTCGTCGGCTTGTTCTCTAGTGAGAAATCCCTCCACTACTACAGACGCTAGAAATGGAGCCACAACGCCATTGTCTAGAGCCATGACTTTTAACCCCCCCATGAGGCGCGACGCTACGTTGATTTCAGACACGCCATACGGCGGCGAAGATGCAGCAGCCAACAACACCAACGGGTGTACCCCCCAGACAAACACCACTGGCACTTCTCTCTCCACCTCCATGGACTTTCTATATATTTGATACAAGTGACGCGGCACTATTCTCACCACCGCCCTCCTATCGTCCAGTGGAGAAAACCTATGGATAGAAGCATTCACAACGCCATCTACACCAAGCGCTATGACTACGCCGGAAGTTATGTACGGCCTCGCCTCTTTCTCATAGTAACGCACCATGGGGAGTTGGCGCAGTGATTCAACTTCTCTATATAGATCTCTCCACGTGGAGACAACTTCCACATTTAGTGGGTTTTCCAGAGCTTGCTGGAGTTTTGCATACGCCTCCTCGTCTCTAGACACACCCAGAAATTTGAACAACTTACTTCTAGTGTCTAGCAAATTCCCAACCCCAGTGAAGCCCTCGGCGACTTTGGCAAATATCGGAGTGACTCCGCCCTCGGTGTTTTTCAACACTCTGGCGATTGTAAACTCGCCGTAGGGGGGATAGAACCACTGGACGTCTAGGAGACTTACGGCGTCACGTAAAGACATTCAAATTAGTCAAATTATGAAAAAATTTAAGCCATTTCGATGGCTATTTCGATAGCGGCTACGGACCTCTCTCTCCCACCCTGCCCTTGCACTCTGTCGCTCACTATTCTTACGTCTCTAATCTGTACTTTGCCAGGTAGGAATCTGTCTCTCACCATTGCCGCGGTGGATACCGCCTTGGAAATGGCGGCACCTCTGGCTTTCAGTACCACCTTCTTCACGCCGGCGTTGAACGCCATTACTGTGGCAATTACGTAGTTTGTAGTTGGTTTTTTGCCTATTAGTATTGTTTGTTCTGTGGCCATGAAACTCACTACAACGGGGGTTTTTAACAATTTCGCCACTTAATATATATGGAGGAAAAATAAACACTGTGGAGGAAATTGTCTACAAAGCCTCCGTCGGCAAGAGGCGAGACATAATCTTGACCTTGTACAGAGAGGGGCCATTGACGTTTGTCAAACTACGTAACAAATTGGGGCTGTCTGCCTCCGCTCTTCTCTATGAGTTGGCGGCACTAGAATCTCTAGAGTTAGTGAAGAGAGAAGATACTGTAATCTACCTCACTAAGTTGGGTGAGAAAGTGGCGTCTATAATTTCAACCATGGAGCCACTAGAGACGTTGAGTTTTCTCACAGTCATAGGGTTGAGGTCTTTCGTGGTGTGGCTACTCCTTTCGCCGGTTTTACACATAACTGCTTTAATTCTGTTAACCACATGGACGCTGGCTCTCGTGATGGGAGCTATGCATAACCCCCCACTTGTGTATCTAGGCGTGACGTACGTCGGTTATAACCTCCCCCGCACCGTGACGTTATCCACGGCGGTGGCGCTCGCCGTCTCCATGGTGTCCATAGCGCTGGTTTTGGGAATTGCGTACAAGACAGCCAAAATTACGCCATATAAGACAGTGATTGGCATGACTCCATTGGCTATATACCCAGCGCTACACATGACGTTGGTTGAGATAGCTCGACAAATGCAGATAACGCAGATATTTCTATCTCTAGAGATACTACTCTTCATATCACAATTACTCACCGCCACAGTATTCGCCACTGTATATTCAATCGAAACTGGTCACTCATACGAGAAGTCACTCCTCCGGACGTTAGTCGTCTTCTTCATAATCCCAGCGATGCTCTACATATCGCCAATAGTCCATGCCATATCCCCCCTCTGAAGATACATACCTAACGCTAGAAGCCCTAAAGAACGTACATGGAAACATTTGCGTCGACGTAGGCACCGGCAGTTGCATCTTGGCGAGAGAACTGGCGGAGAGGTGTAGACACACCATCGCCATCGACATAGACATGGAGGCATGTAGAAACTGCGGTTCGATAGACGTGATATGTGGCGACGGAGCTGCCGCCTTGAAGACAGCTGACGTGTTAGTTTCAAACCTACCCTACCTCCCGCCGGAGGAGCCACTTGCTGTGGATTTACACGACGTGGGTCTGGCGTCGAAAGTGCTCAGGTGGATTTCTTCAAACAGACCACAAACCGCGGTGATTACGTTCAGTTCCCTAGGGCGAGTGGACTATTTGCTAGAAGCCTTGAGAGCGATCTGTAGAATAGTGGAGCTCAGACAACTCCACATGTTTTTCGAAAGTATCTACGTCGTCACTGCAAATTGTTAAATCGAAATTGTCTTGTCCTTAAGCCTAATTCTACCCAGCGCCTCCACAACGTCACCCGCATATTCGCCAATCCTCACCACGCTCTCCCGCCCCAACGACGTGGCTGGGTCTGACATGTATTCCCTCCGCCTTATTTCCCGACTCCATTCAACCACCGCGGCTTGCAACTCGGCGATTTTCTCCGGCACAGTCTCGCCGACTAGTAGATTTTCTACTTGATTCAAAAAATTGGAGACTACTTCAAACGTGGGGAGCAATGCGTCTATGTCTATCTTCTCTTCTTGATTTATGTAGGCAATTCTAGATATGTGATCAGCCATCCTCTCGATAGATTTAGCTATTATTACGTACTCCACTATGTCGCGGGGGTCGTCAATCTTCAACTCTAACATTGTGTGTCTAGACATGGCGGCTCGTTTGAGCTGCCTCTCTATAAGCCAATAGAGTCGATCTACCTCATCGTCTCTGTCAATTATGTCTTTCAAAATAGTCACGTCGTCTTTCTTAAGGCCAGCGATCAAGTCTGTCAACATGTTCTTCACAAGTCTCAACATTTTGCTAGCTATGTCTGAAATGGCCAAGTCAGTGGTGGAAATCATGTGCACAATTAACTTGTCGCTGGATTCCTCTACGATTTCCATATCCACAATCTTCCGCCGTATGAAGTCTTTAATTTGTCGGCGGAGTCCCATGGCGCTGGGGGAAAACTTGAGTATTATCGTCTCAGCGCCGCCTATGTACAGAGCCATGAACAACTTCTCCACCTCTTCCACAGGTACATATTTGCCTATAGTCAACTCCGCCACTACGCCAGCTCTCTGGCCGAGTTTCTTGGGTATCACTACTAGAGTGTCGTCCGGCTGCGCCACTACCATAACTTCATCGCCTGGCGCTAGTGAAATCCGTTTAGCCCACTCCTTGGGGAGACTCACGATGAGAGTGGCGCCGCCGGTCAACTGAACTCTCCTCACCTCGCCTTTCACAGACTAAATAGACAACATATATAAATATATTATAGATATTTACTAATCTATAAACTTACCGCCGCGGATCTTGTCTCTGAGATACTCGTGGAGAAACTTAAGTCCATGCGTAGACAACGCCTCAATCTCCACTTTCTTCTTTTTCTTTAGAAAGAGATTCACCTCCCGCGTCCACTCGGGTTTCTGAAACCACTGATACCGTAGTAACTCTTGCGCTCTCTTCACATCTTTTTCGTTTGCGGCGATTACGTAATTATCCGATATTTTATATACGTCGATGTCTGTGGCAGTCAAACCGAGGAATTTGGCGTTTGGCGTGGCCAACCGCTCGCTTTCATAACTGAGTTTTATAGAGCCGGACTTATACACGGAATATATATACCAACCGTAGGGGTCGCCGTCTGTCAACACGTAAACCGGTAGGTTGAACTCTTCGTTCAACCTCCTCACGAAGCGTCTGGTGGCTCTGTCCGGCATGCCCTTGGCAGTGACCAAAATGGCGTTTTCCTGACTCCAATACTTCTCTCTGACTAGACGTTGGAATATGGCGTCTTTCTCCACCACCAAGACGTAGGCAGCCTCCACTTTGACTATCTCTAAGTTATCTACATTCACGGGCAGGCTGAGGGCAGTTTCTCCAAACTTACTGGCGTCTAACTCATAACCCTCCGACCTGACCACAATGGGCCCCACAATTTTTCCCTTCACGTCCGCAGAGACGCCCATCTCCTCTCTCAACACACTAGTGGCCACTTCGATGTCTTCAATGACTGTGTTAGATTCTGATTGTTCATCCCAAGTGTTTTCTCTGTGTGACCCCCCTAGGGGGTCTTTGTAGACAATCGTGTGTTTCCCGTTGTAGTATAAATCACGTATCGTGGGGTACACGTCCTCTCGCACAGCCTCTACAATGAGGCGGAGCATCAACACTGTCTGCATAAATCTACGCGCTTCGTTTACGTCTAGGTATCTCCTGTATATCTTCTCGTCGCCTAGGCGGAGAATTCTCGCTTTGCTATCCCAAAGAGTGTTACTGAGTGTGCGAGCTGGAATTTCCATAACTGGCTCTTTCTTTTCCACTATCGCCTTAGCTAAGTTCGAGCCCCAGTTTTCTAGCTTACTGAGGATTTTTCTGCGGTCCACAAGTGGCGGGAGTAATGTAGATATATCTTTTTCAACGTATATAAAGCATAGACATGTCAATTCTATGTTCCCACCAGCCATGGCGGGGTACGATAGAGCAATAACCATATTCTCGCCAGAGGGGAAAATCTACCAAGTGGAGTACGCCGGCGAAGCAGTGAAGCGTGGGTGGCCCACTGTTGGCGTGAAGTGCAACACCGCCGTTGTGTTGGCGGCTGAGAAGAAGAAAATTTCGCCGTTGTTCGACCCCACTTCTTTGGAGAAGATATACTTGGTAGATGAACACGCCGCGGTGTCGCCGTCTGGTCTCTTGGCCGACGCCAGGATTTTGGTGGACTACGCCAGAAACGTAGCGTTGAGTCATAGGTTTATATACGACGAGGTGATAGATTTGGAACTATTGACGAGGGCAGTGTGTAATTTGAAACAACAATATACACAATTCGGCGGCGCTAGACCGTTCGGCGTAGCGCTGCTCATTGCTGGTGTGGATAGACATGGCGTGAGGTTATTCCAGACTGACCCCTCCGGCGTTTATATTGGTTACTACGCCACAGCCATCGGCGCGGAGTCAAACACCATAACTGAATACCTAGAGAAAAACTACCGCCGAGACTTGTCTACGGAGGAATGTCTACAACTGGCTGTGAAGGCATTGACTTCGGCTGTGGAAATCGCCGACAGTACAAACGTCGAAATTTCATACGCCACAATACAAGAGAAAAAAATGAAGAAGATGACCACTGAGGAGGTGGCTACTCTGTTAGCTCAATTAAAGAAGTGACATAACTGCGCCACCGTCGCGATTTCTTTTATAACTTCTCCCATCGTCTTACCCACTGTGTGTATTTCTGTAGATATATAGAGCGTTGGACCCTCTCTAACTGTTACGTAATTAGACAAACTCAGTCTCTCAACTACAGTAGTTAGACAATTGGGCTCTACCCCCGTCACTTGGCACACTACATGGCCACTTGGCTTGTATTCCATGCGGCATTTAAACACAACTCTATCCATAGACAGCACGTACATAAATCTAGAGAAATAGAGGAATATGTGTCTTGTCCAGTAACTCTCCTCTACGTCAGGACGTATGTACACTCTACAGAAGATGTGGATAAAGTACTTCAAGCATTGAAGACTGTGGTGTCTGGTGGGTACGTAATGCGCTCCATCTATGGCCACTATAGAAACCCAATTCAAATAATAGAAGTTAAACTACACGACTGGGAGGCGTTAGAAGCGCTGAAGACAATTGTGTCTAGACTAGACGACGTGGAGTACGTCCTACTCCTCTCGGGCGTGGAGGGAAATAGACTCTATGTAAAATTTGATAAACAACATGCCTACAGAGGTGTTTTGAAAATCTCTCAAAGCGACGACGTGATTTACGTAGAGCTCCGCACGAGGTCTCTAGTGGTGAAAGACATAACTCAATTTCTAAACTCCATAAGAAAAGATATATCTGGCTAACGTTACACCCACATGGAGCGGTTGCCAGAAGACGTCGTGAGGGAATTAAGAGATTTCACAACCAAACTTGAGAGTTTAGGCGCTAGATCTATCGCAAACTACGTAATGTACGAATTTGAAGTGGGGGGCCCCTCGCTGGAGGTTCTGCAAGAAGCCGAGCGGTTGGCAGAGAGAGAAATAGAAGAGTTGAGAGAATTACTGAAGTTCGTTAGAGAATTGAAAAAACTCATCGACGTAGTTTAGAGAGAAACTTCAACCACAGTCTTACTGGGTACGTCTAGCCACTCTATGACGTCGGGATTGTGAATTTCTGCGACGACTATGCTATTCGACTGGCTTAGCTGCGTCGATAGGGCTTTTGCAACTCTACGCGTGAGACAGAAGTCGAAGTTGTCTATTAACACAATGTCTGGCTTGAGTTCCAACACTGTAGATAGAGTTAGAAACTTCTTCACCGAACAGGGGGCTTTAGCTAAAGTGAGACGTTTAGTTTTCATGTGGAGTAGCACGCCTAATTTTCCAGGTTTAGCCAACCCCACAGACAGTGTGAAACCCAACTCTCTCATCCTACTCCGCAGCGTGTCGTATACGGCTGGTCGGTAGAGCGCTAGATAAGCCAAGACAATTGCCAAATTTCTCCCGTATTTATCGATAGTGGGGCTGGCGGTGGCTGATACTAACGACTTGGGAGCTAGATAGGGCCCTAAAAACTTTACGTCAAATTCTAAACTGCGCCTAGCTACACGCAGAAGATTGTTTAACTTCTCCAACTCCTCGCTAGCAATTATAGATACGTGACTCTGTACCTCTACCTCGGGAATAATTACATCGGCGTTTGAAATTGATAGATTCACCGGCTTTATCAACTTGTGGAATTTACCCGGCACATATTCAAACACAATTTCTTCCCCCCGCACTACTATGCTCTGTCTAACGCGCCGCTTGTCTTGCGAAATTGTGTAAGAAACACCTCCATTTTGTATACGTAATTTCCACCTACCGCCGAACTTGGGTATCTTCCCACCTACATTCATCGTTTTGTACAACATTTCTAGAAATAGCGATTTCCCCACGCCAGTGACTAGAGTTAAATTCGCCAAATTCACAGCAGTGTTTCCCATCTCTGTGGCTAGTTCTACATACATGGGGACAACTCTTTTTTCTAAATAAAGTGTTATGGTGGTGTTTCCCCTTGAGTACCTCGTGGAGGTATTCACAAACCCACTGAAGGGTCTCATGGCGCACGAGTTAGCAGAACGCGGTTATTCGCAGAGTAGAATTGGGCAGATACTAGGCGTTTCGCAGCCGGCAGTCAGTACGTATATAAAGACCAAGAGAGAAGTTTATGAAGAGAAACTACTGAGAGTGGTAGATAGGCGGCAGTTACAGAGTTTGATACGTTCCGCCTTGGCTTTGGTAGAGACGTCCACAGTAGAAATGTTGCGGTATGTAGATAGCTACGCGTTGGCTTTACTCACGTCGCTCAAGCTCTGTCCACTACACAAATCGCAATATGGCGAACTACAGAGCTGCGAGATCTGTAGGGAGATAGCCACCACGAGAACTGCAAAAATATTAGATATGGCGCTGGAAGTTTTGAAAAAATGTAAAAATTGCCATAAACTCGTCCCCAAAGTCCTCATGAATATAGTGCAACTCGGTCCAGAGGGGGCTGTGGGATTCCCGGGGCGGATTTATGTTGAGGGAACTGAATTGATAGCTAGAGAAAGCCCCAAGCCCGGCGCGTCTCGGTTTTTGGCTAGGTTACTGGAAGAAGTGAATAAGAAACATCCACAAGTGTTGGCGGTGGCTAACGCAGCATATGTAGCGCTGGACTGCGCATCTCGCAAGCTGACTGTGGCTAGAGTGGGACCCAGCGACAGTGAGGAAGAGATAGTGAAAAACGTGTCTATGGCGTTTTCCAGAGAGATGTACGACGTAGTGTACGACAGTGGTGGGAGGGGGATTGAGCCAAACGCTTACGTCTTTGGCGTAGATGCAATAGATGTAGCGACTAAAATGTTGGAAATTGCAAAATGCATAGAAAACTTTTAACTCCACCATCGGCGTGGGTCTATGTATACTTATGAAGCTCTGCCAGTAGCTGAATGGTTCCGTCGAAATAGAGAACTTGCCGGTTTCCAAAATCCAGCGAGAGCACTCTATCAAACAGTGAGAGAGCTTGTGGAGAATTCTCTAGACGCCACAGAGACTCACGGCATACTCCCCACCATATATATCAAACTTACCGTGGAGGACGAGGCAAAGAGCTGGGTCTCTGTATATATCGAGGACAATGGAATTGGGATACCTGGTAACGAAATACCGAACGTCTTTGGGAGAGTGTTCTATAGTAGTAAGTACAAGATCAAACAACACCGCGGCGTCTTTGGCTTAGGTCTCAAGATGGTGGTTCTCTATGCACAGAACACCACCAACAGACCCGTGGCTGTGAGATCCGCCAAAGTCAAGTCGAAAAGTATCTATGAGTACCAAATAATGATTGACACAAATAACAACAGTCCGATAGTTCTATACAGTAGAGAATATCCAAATAAATACGAATGGCACGGAACTGCCATTAAAGTATATCTAGAGGGCAATTGGCACAACGCCAAGAAGAGAATTGAAGAATATCTAAAGAGAACAGCTATTATTGCGCCATATGCAGAAATAATTTTCAAAGGGCCCGACATGGAACTCTGGCTAAAGAGACGCACTACTAAACTCCCACCAGCGCCTAAGGAGGGATTACCCCACCCCAGAAGTATAGACGTAGACACTTTTAAACAAATGGCTGTGGAAAACGTGGGAAAGACTCTCCTAGAGTTCTTAGTGGAGAACTTCGATCGGGTGGGGGATTCTATCGCGAGAGCGTTTTTAGAGTGGGCAGGTTTTAACCCAAAGACAAAAGTCACCGCCTTGACGCAAGAGGAGGTGGCGAAGTTAGTGGAGAGAATGAGGCAATACGACAAGTGGATGAGACCCAGCTCCGACTGGCTCTCGCCAGTGGGACCTGAGTTGTTGGAAATTGGAACAAAAGCAATCTTGGGGGCTGAAGTTGTCTTCGCCACGTCTCGAAAGCCCGAGTCTTACGGCGGCCACCCCTTCGTGGTGGAGGTGGCTGTGGCTTGGGGTGGAGAAATACCGCCTTCAGACAAACCAATATTGTTGCGTTATGCCAACAAGATACCGCTGTTGTACGACGAGGGTGCCGACGTGGCTAGGAAGATAGTGGACGAGTTCAATTGGCAGAATTACAAAATCAAGTTCCCAGCGCCGCTGGCGGTTATTGTACATTTGTGCTCTACTAAAGTGCCGTACGCTTCAGCTGGCAAGGAGGCGATTGCTGAAGTAGTTGAGATCGAGAAAGAGATAAAACTGGGGATTAGAGATGCAGCTAAGAAACTCAGGTTGTATCTGTCGCGGAAAGAGCGAGAAATGGAGATGTTAAAGAAATACACTTCGCTCGCCAAATATGTTGACGAAGTTTCCTACAATCTGTCTATTGTGTCCGGTATAGATAGAGAAAAGTTGTCCAAATCGCTACATGAGCTAATTGAAAAGAAGTTAGGCATCACCGTGGAGGAGTTGGTCAAACATACATTGGCACAAGAGTCAGAGAGTTATTTAAAGATATAAACCATTTACCTACCCATTGTTATGACTAAGAAAGTCGCCGTGGCGAGAGTTGACAAACATGGTGAACATTTCGAAATCTTGGTAGACCCCGACGCGGCGTTAGAGTTAAAGATGGGGAAGCAACTTGGCATAGACAAAGTACTCATACATGAAGAGGTGTACAAAGACGCCAAGAAGGGGTTGAGAGCTTCTGAACAAGCGTTGAAAAAGGCCTTCGGCACTACCGACGTGAGGAAGATAGCTGAGTTGATAATTAGAGAGGGGGAGATACCTCTAACCGCCGAGCAGCGGAGGAAGTTAGTGGATGACAAGAAGAGACAAATCGTCGAGTGGATAACTAGAAATTGTATTGACATACGTACAAAGACGCCGGTGCCGCCCCAGCGTGTGGAAAACGCCATGGAGCAAGCCAGAGTCTCCATTGACCCCTTCAAATCTGTAGAGGAGCAAATAAACGGCATTTTGAAAGATCTCCAAAAAATACTCCCAATAAAAGTGGCCACTGCGAGAATTATGCTCTCCGTACAGTCCACATACGTCCAGAAAGTTAGGGGACTTGTGACGAAGATGGCTAAAGTCGTGAACGAGAGATACAGATCGGACGGCTCTTGGGAAGCTACCGTGGAGCTACCCGCCGGACTGCAAGACGTTTTGATAGCTAGAGTAAACGATGTGACCCACGGCGACGCCGATGTGAAAATTGTAGAAGTGGTGTACTGATGTATTACGTAACTCCTAGGCAGTTGGTATTTCCCGGCGATCTCGTCGCCACTAGCGATAGCAAAGTAGAGGGAGCAGTCTACCTAGACGGCAATAAGTACAGAAGCTCCACTGTAGGGTTGGTGGAGTTTAGAGACGACACTGTGGTAGTGGTGCCGTTGGAGGGGATTTACAGACCCAAGAGGGGAGACACCGTCGTGGGGTACGTCACTGACGTTTTGGCCACTGGTTGGGAGGTAGATATAAAGTCATTCACCTCGGCGTATTTGCCAATCAGCGAAGCGCTACAGAGACAAGTAGATTTAGAAACTACTCCCCTCACGGCGTTTCTAAACATTGGCGATGTAATTGTGGCGAAAGTGAAAGAGGTAGATATGACGGACGAATTTCCCGCCATTTTGACGTTGAGAGAAGAGAGAGTAGGCAAAGTGGAGAGGGGGATTGTGGTAGAGATAACCCCAGTGAAAGTGCCTAGAGTGATCGGTAAGAAAGCCAGTATGTTGAACACATTGCTAGAGGTTGGGTGTGACATAGTAGTTGGGCAAAATGGGAGGATTTGGGTGAAGTGTAAAGATGCGAGAGACGAAGTTTTTCTAGCGTCGTTGATAAAGAAGATAGAGGCGGAGAGTCACGTGATGAAGTTGACAGACAGAGTGAAAGCTGAGATAGAAAACTATAAGAGAGCCAGACTGTAATCTCTCATGAAGAAACCGCCTGTGCCACTACTCCAGAACGGCGTGCGTGCAGACGGCAGATCTCCCGACCAGATGAGAGAAATAGAGATATCCGTCGGCGTTGTGACAAATGCAGACGGTTCGGCAGTTGTGTCTTATGGAAACACCACGGCGGTGGCTGCCGTTTATGGACCTAGAGAAATGCATCCACGGCACCTCTCCCTGCCCGACCGGGGCGTCATGCGTGTGAGGTACCACATGGCTCCCTTTAGTACAAAAGACGAGAGGAAGAGCCCCACGCCGTCGAGACGTGAGATTGAAATTAGCAAAGTCTTGCGAGAGGCGCTAGAGCCGGCAGTGATGTTGGAGCAGTACCCCAGGTCTAGGATAGATGTATTTGTTGAAATCCTACAAGCAGACGGCTCTACTAGAGTGGCGTCGTTGACTGCGGCGTCTCTCGCGCTGGCCGACGCCGGTGTGTATATGCGAGATGTGGTAATCGGCGTCTCTGTGGGGATAGTGAATGGAACCGTCGTCTTGGATTTGACGGGGCTTGAGGATCAATACGGCGAGGGTGACTTGCCGGTGGGATACATGCCTAACCTCCAGAAATTTACACTACTACAGCTAGACGGGGCGTGGAGTAGAGAGAAGTTTCTTGAGGCGCTCTCGCTGGCGGTGAATGGAGTTAACTACGTCTATCAAAAAGCTCGCGACGCTTTGAGAAATCGTTATATGTCTATAGCGGAAGAGATATACGGGAGGTAATGGCTTCCATATCTCCCTACGGCAAGCGCTTCATTTCGTACCTCAGGAGGGAGCAAATCAAGCGATTGATAACGGCAGACGCCAGGTTAGACGGCAGGTCGCTAGACCAATTGAGGACTTGCGAAGTTAGACTAGGCGTGGTAAAAACTGCCGACGGCTCTAGCGAAGTGCGTCTTGGAAAGACGCAAGTAGTAGCTGGCGTGAAAGTCGGCTTGGGGCAGCCTTTTCCAGACGCGCCGGACGAGGGAGTGTTGGTGGTGAATGCCGAAGTTCTCCCACACGCTTCGCCATATACGGAAGTGGGTCCCCCAGACGAATTCGCGATAGAGTTGGCGAGGGTGGTGGATCGCGGCGTTAGGCACTCTAGTTATGTGGATTTCAAGAAGTTGGCTGTGGAGGGGGGGAAGGTTTATCTACTCTGGGTAGATTTGTACGTGATAAATGACGATGGGAATTTGATAGATGCTGCAAACCTCGCGGCAGTGACTGCGTTGAAAAACACCACACTCCCCACTGTTGTGAAGAGTGAGAATGGCGTGAAGTTAGATAGAGAGAATAGAGTACCCATGGCGATAGACGTGGAGAGCGTGCCGATTGCAGTGTCTGTGGGTAAAATTGGAAACGTCTTATTTCTCGACCCGCAGTTCGAAGAAGAACTCAGTCTAGACGGTAGGATAGTCTTGACGTACTCGAGAGATCAAATTGTAGCCGTACAGAAGACACTTGGGGCGTTTAGTCGCACAGAGTTAGAAGCCGCGCTTGAGTTGTCTAAGAGGGGGAGGGAGCAGATTTTGCATTGTTTGAGTAAAGTTTTTTAACAAGTAGAAAAAGCGATTTATGCCATATAGCCACACTAAAATTGTTGGTCCAGCTGGCAGATATGGCGCGAGATATGGGATGGGGATACGGCGCAAGATTACAATTATCGAAAGTAAGCAGAGGAGTAGACACAGATGTCCCTCTTGTAGATCTTTAACGCGTCTCGAGAGGTTGGCTTTCGGCATTTGGCACTGTCCAAAGTGTGGATTCACATTTGCCGGCGGCGCTTGGGTACCGCAGACGGTGATGGGTAAGACAGTGATGCCGAAGGAGTTGCGCGAGGTGGAGATTGAGAAAGCTAAATGGAGAGAAACTGCCAAGTAGTCATCACGACCTCCCGTAACCCCAGTAAGGTAACTCTAGAATTGGTAAACGATTTAGTGAATTCGTTTCCGAATTGTTGGAAAATCGCCAGGGGGAAGAAGTCTCTAGCTACGTTACTGGAGGAGGCTAAGTCGTGTGGAGCTCGCCGTGTGATTTTTGTTTGGGATTGGCGAGGTATGCCGAGCCGCATGTCGATTTACGACGTCTCGCACGGCTGGATGCCTTATGTGTTGAAGATCGTCGGCATGACGAGGCGTAGAGATAGGGCGGTGGCTGTGGTCAAGAGGCCACCTGCGAAAAACGTTGTAGTTGTGGACTTGGCTGGTGGCGAGTTGAGCGATATCTTTACGGAGGTATTTCAATACCCCACTGTATATAGCTTAGAGACTGTAAGGGGTAAGTTCGACACAATAATATTGATCAGGCGTGAGGAGAGGTATGTCGTGGATATTCTCGGGAGCGATTTGGGACCGAGAGCCGCTAGCTTAAAGATAGACGTGATTTATGTATAGATTCACAGTGGAGGTCGAGGGGTTAGCTCTCGACGTGTTTAAGACGCTAGAGAGAGAAGTGAACTTCAAGAGGGGGCGTCTGTACGTCCAGGGTAACAGAGTGGTGGCAGAAGCGCAAGACTTGGCTAGTCTGCGGTCTCTCCTCCACACTGTCTTTAGGTCGTTGTATCTCGTTGAGTTTGTAGAGATGCTTGAGGGATAATGTTTATATAATGACGCGTGTGGAGACTCAATGGCGCAAGTGCCGCCCTCTCTGCAGGAGTTAGTGAATAGGTTCAACCAAGCGCAAGCCCAACTCCAAGCCGTCATTTTGAGAAAACAACAGTACGAAGCTGAGTTGAGAGAGGTGGAGAAGGCAGTGATAGAGATGGAGAAATTGCCTCAAGACGCCAAGATTTATAAAAATGTGGGAAATTTCTTAGTGCAGATCGCGAGAGATCCAGCGCTGCAGGAGTTGAAAGACCGGAAAGAGTTGCTCGAGTTACAGTTGAAGACTTTGGCACGTCAAGAATCCATGTTGAGAGAACAGATAGAGAAACTACGTGGAGAGATAAATAGAGAAGTGAGTAGAGCCAGAGGACAAGAACCCGCCAAGGGTGGTGGGTAAAGCCCAGCGCTAGAGAGGCGCTGGGATGTTAACTAGATTTCTAGAGTTGCTGGGCGATGCGAAGAGAGTTGCGGTAGTTACACACCGCAGGGCTGATTTCGACGCCTTGGCGTGTGGCAAGATAGTTCAAGCAGTGTTGGAGAAGCTTGGCGTTGAGTCAATTTTAGCTTGCCCCGAGGGGTCGCCTGTTGGGAACTGTAAAAGCGACGTGCCTAACGACGTCGATATGTACGTCTTGGTAGACGTGGCGTCTCTGAGCCAAGTTCCCCCATTGTCGAAACCCCACTTCAGAGTAGACCACCACCACGTGGGTGATGGAGTTGTGGGGATTTGGAAAAACCGCCCCAGTTGTGTAGAAGTAGCGCTTGAGTTAGCTGACGAAGCCGGCGTCGAGTTGTCTACAGACTTGGCGAAGTTAGCCATATTGGGCATCTACTACGATACGGGGCGGTTGAAGCGGGCAGATTGGGAGACGTTGTCTAGACTCTCCAAACTCTTGCAGAGAGTTGGGGGGACCGTGGGGGATGTGGTTGAAGCCGCCGAGAGGAGAGTAGATCCAGTCGCCATGTTGAAGGGACTGCGGAGGCTGGAGGTGTACAAATCGCAGTTTGGTTTGTTGTGTACGTCGCACGTTGGCGCCTACGAGTCTGAAGTGGCGTCAGTGTTAGTCTCCGTGGGTTGCGACGTGGCTATTGTAGCGTCTAGAAAGAGAGGGGAGGTCCGCTTGGCGATGCGGTCTAGGAATTTCGACGTGGGGTCTCTAGCTAGACGTTTGGGTTCGGGTGGTGGACACAGAGAGGCGGCTGTGGCAACTCTCGCTGTTGAGGTGGCTAAGAGCGATTTGCCGACACTCCTGAGGGAAGTGGTGCAGGTGATAGACGCCGGCGCCGTAGCGTTAGTCTAGTATCTCCACTCTCCGAGCTCTAAATCCACAGTTACATCCATATATGCTCTCTATTACCCTACTGCGGTATTTTCTAGAGTAGAATTTCTCCCTCCGGTAGATTTCTAGATGCCGGGAGACACACTGTGGACACAAGTCTCCAGTGGGTGTCCCGGCGCTTAGTTTCTGTGGTTTTTCCACAAAGGCACGCCCCAGCACTTCTTCTAGCGCGGACTCGAGCTCTATAGAGCTGGCGCCCAGTAGCTTGACGCCGTGTTTCACGTCACGCCGTGCCCTCTCCAGTAGTGAACTTACGTAATCTATCAAGACGTAGGGTCTGTAAGACACAACTATTAAGACGTCTAACACGTCGATTTTCAAAACTCGACATAGGGTGTCTACGTTGTTGAAAAAGGGAAATTCGTCTCTTGGACACCAGACGCCGACGTGCAGCGCGCCTACTGTGAACTCAACCATGTCAAGACTTCTCTTCCACTGGATGCCTCTCTCTGCTAGATACTGCTCTACCAATCTACAAACCACAGTGTCAGAAAAACGTTATTTTATCTTACTTTCTCTCAACTATGCGATGTCTCATGTATCGCCAAACCGCCGACGGTCTGCGTTGTGTGTTAATGCCCGTCGAGGAGTGGAAAATACGTAGGGGGCAGTTGGAGAAATTGTGCCAAAACAACGGCACTGGGTGTCCAGTATATGGACAGTATTTGACAAAGAGAAGTATTTAAATACTTGAACGTGGAGGTGGACGTGTTCTGCACCTCGCTGACAGAATGTATAGACAACTTCCAACCTACACACGTTTTCGCAATGTCCTCGCCGCTGGGGGGCCTCGGCGTATTGGCGCTGGCGCCGCGAGTAAAATTGACGATCTTAACCTCCGGACCTGTCTTTAACAAGCTAGCCCTCTTGGAGGCCATTGACAACTTCGGCGCGGTGGTTAAATACGCCCCACGCATCTACACTTCTATATACAAATTCGTCGGCAGACGGGAGTGTTGGGTAGCAGGCCCGCCGTTGGTTAGCGCCGTGGCTCATGGATATTCAACATCTCTCGCCGTTTATACATGCAACAAACTAGAGGGTGTGGAGAAGTTTTTCGAGGGGAAACCGATTGAGTCTGTGAGCTCCAGAACTCTCGGCGGGGGGAGAGATGGAGTTGATTTCGACGTCGTTGTCAAACTGAGGAGGCTACAAGTGAAGGGGGGAGATGAAGAAGACGTGGCAGACGGCATCATACGCAGCGGCATCTTTGACGTGGGGGATTTGGACACAGTGCCTAGACTCATGTGGAGAATTGCAAGGCGGTGGAGAGACAGATCTGTAGTTGTGTTTAGAGACCCAGTCGCCGGACTCAGTTTGACAATTCCGTTGATTTACTACATGGTCAAAGCCGTAGCCACTGGCGACGATTGTCCCCCCGGCAAGTGTGTGAAAACCACCACGAAACTAGTGGAGAAAGCCCTCCGCATGGCGCCTCAATCTGCGTTACATGAACAATGGCGCCAGGCCTTGAGAGAGTTACAGACGCGTAGACGTATTGAGGAGAGTCCCTACATACCTGCGTTTTTGATACTCACCGGCAGAGTTGAAGTGAAGTACGACGGAGCGGTCCGCCTCTATAGACTGACTTCTCTCCAAGTAAGCCCGAGAGAGTCGGCGTAGTTGTACGCCTCGTCTATTTCTCTCTGGGAAACTCTCCGCCTTATTTCTCTATACTTCTCTAGTTTGAGGACTAGGTAGTCCGGTCGGTATTGCTCCATCACGTTTACTAACGCGCGGCTGCAGTTTTCGGCAATCCACTTCAAAACGGGTTTTGTGCAACAATCCACATGGCCGGGGAGGACTAAGTGGCGGATTATCACGTCTTCCCCCCTCCGGCAGATAGTGGAGAGATTGCGTGTAACCACCTCCATATACCTCGGCGCAATTGAGTACCTCAACGCACATTTGTCACTGCCGTACTTGAAGTCTGGGAGCCATATGTCCACCACGTGGAGGATCAAATTGAGTCCCTCCGGCGTGAGGTACATGTTGCTATTCCACAACTGCGGCACGTTTACACCTCTCTTAGCTAACTCCAACATGGACTTGAGAATGTGGGGTATGTTTGGCGTTGGTTCGCCCCCCACCCAGTTGATGTTGCGAGCTCCCTCTTCTCTAAGTCTAACTTGCATCGCGGCCAGCGCCTCTGGTTTCGTTTCGGCGCCGGCTTCTGGATATTGAGAAATATCCCAATTCTGACAATAGACACACCTAAAGTTACATCCAGAGAAGAAGATAGTGCCAGACGGCACTAGTGGCGCTTCCTCGCCGAGGTGATGGAAGAAACTAGCCACGTGTGGTTTGTGATCGAGGAAGCAGGCCCCCCGATTGTGTAATCTATCCACGCCGCATTTTCTCTCGCAGAGGAGACACCGCCTGAGTTGTCTCTCGGCCAGCTCTATCTTCACGTCAAGTAGAGAAGCTTGTGGAATTTGGCGCATAACTAGCGACGTGTCGGGCTCTGTCTTTTGGCGTCTCCACTCGTTGTCGAAAACTCCAGCTAGCTCGTCGTGTAGTTTCCACAACTCTTCTGTCTCTAGTTTTCGATAGTCTCGCGGTGCCTCTATCCGTGCAGCTATGTGAAACTTAGCTGGAGCCACGTCACGCATCACTGCGTGGTACCAACTCAACTTTTCTCTAACTAGGGGACTGTCCCAAACGGCAACTGCGTCTGGTCTGTAGAGCCGCCACACGTATATATTTCGTGCCATATTTATGTGTGCTCATTGCCAAAGGTGCAGAGGCTGAGTTGTATTTAGTAGAGTGGTTCGGGCTGAGGGCAGTGGTGAAGTGGAGAAAACCTAAGAGTTATAGAGACCCACAGCTGGATTACCAGATAAGGAGGAGGAGGACCGTCACAGAAGTGCGCAACATGTACATCTGCCACAGCCTTGGAATAGACGTCCCAGCCGTCTACTTCTTCGACCCCCAAAACGCCGTGATATACATGGAGTACATAGAGGGAGAGACTCTACGAGAGTTGATAAACCGCGGGCAACATCACCACTTGCAGCAAGTGGGGGCTCTAGTGGGTAAGATGCACAAATCTGGCTTGATCCACGGCGATTTGGCGCCTACTAACGTAATCCACCGCGGTGGGAGGCTGTACTTCATTGACTTTGGCCTCGGCGACGTCAAGAGGGGGTGGAGCCGCAGAACCGCCGTCATGTTTGCCAGAGACGTGAACGTCTTACTGAGGACGTTGGACATGTACGGCGACAAGTCGGAAGCGTTGCGAGAACTCTTCTGGGTTGGGTATAGAGAGGAGATGCCGATGTGGAGACAAGTGGAGCTGGAAGTGGCGCGCATCAGAGCGTCTGGACGTTATGCCGACCGTGGCGGGCCCGGTGGGATTTGAACCCACGACCTACGGCTTAGGAGGCCGCCGCTTTGGACCGGGCTCGTCTATCCGGGCTGAGCTACGGGCCCGACATTTAGAAACTCCATGTTTAAATCTGTTGTGAGACGTCTACTGCCCCATTTGCTACTGTAGGTTATATATATAAATGTGTAGATGTAGCCATGTACACTCTAGACAAGAGAATTAGGCAGCTACTCTGGAGTTTGGCGGCTGAGTTTGCATATATGGCTATAGTAGGTACGCGAATTCTGCCACCCCGCAGTCTCTTGAGGCGGCATCTGGCTAGAGTAATCACGCCGGAGATGATCTCCACTCTAGCTTTGAAGATGTCAGACGACGACACGGTGCGCCTCAACTCCACGCTTGGGGTGAAGTTGGGCGGCATGCCCAAATGCGAAATCTTAAACGACGTCTTGCCAGAGCTTTATCAACTCTGCCACGCCGTTAGGGCGAGGGGTGGCGAATCTCTCTACAAAATAGTAGACGTAGTGGTTCCCCTCGCGATATCAGCCGCCACGGCCGGCTTTGAAGAGGGTGACGTGCTGCTGGCTAGTTATAGAGCCGCTGCGTATGGTAGAGATAGAGACATGGACTTGGTGACTAAATACTTCCCCAGGTGGCACATTGTCAAATTCTAGCGTGTTTAAGAGAGGCGATTGGGCTCTGCTCATTGACGACTCTGGATTCGAGACAGTGGTCAGAGCCGGCGCCGGCGTGGTTCAAACTATTAGGGGACAAGTAGACACCGATTTGTTAGTCGGGAAGCCACACGGCTCGGCTGTGACTTCGTCCATCGGCGTGAGGCTAGCGGCGTTGCCAGCCACCATTTTCGACGTTATTGACCACAAATTCAAAGTGAGGGCGCAAGTGATACGTCCAAAAGACGCCGTATATATAGTGAAGACGTTAGCTGTAGGCTCCGGCTCCCGCGTGGCGGAGGCTGGCACCGGCTCTGGGTTTCTAACTGCAGTCTTGGCGTGGTATGTGAAGCCCTGGGGTGTGGTTTACAGTTTTGAAAAGCGGCTAGACCACTTGAGAATTGCCGTTAGAAACATAAAGAGCGTGGGGCTTGAGTCTTATGTAGACATTCAGCTCAGAGACGTCGCCACCTCCGGTTTTGGGTTAGTTGGCTTAGACGCCGTGGTGTTAGACATGGGAGACCCTTGGAACGCCATAGAGAACGCAGTGGCTGCGTTGAAATGCGGCGGGAGGTTGGCGGTCTTCTCCACTACTGTGGAACATGTGCAGAAGACGCTAACCGCTTTGAAGAGGCATGGAGTAGTGCACATATCTATCGAAGAGGTTCACATACGTAAGTGGAAACCCACGTTGGGTGAATTGAGACCCGGCTCCTTTGAGGCGCACGCTGGTTGGATTGTGTCGGGGCGGAAAAGATAAAAACGTGTATCTCGACACTATCGATGTGCGGTGCGGGCAGCGCCTGAAGCGTGATGTTCTCATCTCATGGCGAAATTGCCACCAAGTCTGAAAACGTCCCCATGTAAGTCAAGTCGGTTAGGTATATCTCCACGTCGTCTGGCGTCCACTCTACGTACTTTAAAAGAGTGCGGCCCTCTCTGGCTAGCTGCGGCACTTCTCTCACCTCAACGCCAGTTATCAACGGATGAGCCGCCGGCAGCACGATTATTTTAACTCTATCGCGGCGTCTACAAGGCTCTCCATAGAGCGATTTGCAGAACTTAACCCGCGACGTGTATATCTTCAAGACTGCGGGTTCTTTCGACGCGTAGCCAATCTCGTCACGCACCACAACAGCTGGGTGTGTGTGCCCCATGACTAACGCCTCCGCCGCTTCTAAATCCTCCCTATTGGGTTTCACGTGTCCATGAGTCAACAGCGTCCTCCCCAGAAACACGCCGCGGGTGGGCCCCACCTCAACGCCGTCGATGCCAGACGCAATTTCGTGAAGCATG
Source organism: uncultured Thermoproteales archaeon (assembly GCA_938027595.1). Taxonomy (GTDB): domain Archaea; phylum Thermoproteota; class Thermoprotei; order Thermoproteales; family Thermoproteaceae; genus Pyrobaculum. The sequence goes on along the minus strand of CALJAK010000007.1, from coordinate 157,014 downwards.
GAGTCGTGATTTCCGGGAATCAACAACACCGGCACGCTCTTGGCCAACCGTTTGAGAAACGTCCTCACCTCCTCCGCACTCTCTCTTGGCACTGGCAACTCGTGCTTCACGTCGCCCAGTATGGCCACAGAGGTGGCGTTGTGGAAATCAACTAGCTCCAACACCGCCGTGGTTAACTTCTCCGTCTGGCTAACTACATTAACGCCGCTCTTCCTCAACTCCACTTCGTAACCCACATGTGTGTCGGCAAGCAGCAGAACTCGCCGCCGGCGGTTTTTGAACAATAAACCACGCACGTCTCACGTTGATTTTCCAAATTTAAACTTTAGAATGTCCACAGCCGCTCTACCCATCTCCAACACAGCTCGCGACCTCACTTCATGTGGCGACATGCCGACAGCTCTGTGCATAGCTAACTTCTCGTCAAAATGTACAACGTACAGTGGGCCCAACCTACCGTAGAGTTTCTGGAACAACTTGCTGGGTTTCGCAAACACTTTGTTCACCACAACTCCCCACACGTCTCTCTTGGCAATTACGTGGATTTGATCCACTGCCTTGACGCACTCCACGTCTTCCTCCACTACGTAAATCACGCCGTGACACTTCAAGAGACTCTCTACATAAATCACGTCTGTAGTCTGGAACGTGGGAAAGTCCACGACGTTTACCCCACCGCCGGCGCGCCTCAGTGGTGTGGATAAACTGACAGAGACGCCGTAATTTTTCCAAACGTAGCTCAACACTGTGGCGAATGTTGTTTTGCCAGTGCCCCCCTTGCCCCCGCTGGCGATGCAGACGTTCACATATTTCACACATTATTTAAACGTCTCTTGCAGAAGTCTCTAGCTCTATTTGCGTCTCTCAACACGAATTTGTAACCGTCTTCCCCGTCGCTGTAGTAATTCTTCACCAACTCGGCAATTTCGAAACCCGCCGAGCGATAGAACGAAATCGCTGGGGAGTTGGAAACTCTCACCTCTAGATATACCTCCGCCACTCTCTTTCTATACAACAACTCCAACGCAGTGCAGAGTAGAGCCGCCCCGACTCCTCTCTTCCGATGCTGCGGCGCGACTGCGATAGATATCACATGTGCAGAGTGGTTTTCTATACATGTAATTATGTACCCCACGGGCTTTCCGTCAGCGAGATAGACGTAGGAATAATCGCCACAGAAAGAACACAAAAACTTCAAAAGCTCCACGCTATATACGTCGTCTTCTTTGAAAGACTCTTTCTCTATTTGGTAAATAAATTGGACATCTTGTTCTTTACACCTCCTCAACACTTGATTTGTGAAATGGTTTGTTTGATATATTTAACGTTGTGATTTCTTGGCTGTTGTACATATATACAACTATACAATGCCACACGTGTACGCCTTTGTAGACCATCCCTTCAGCCCCAGCGGTGTCACTCACATCGTTAAACTACACAAAGCCGTAGGTCTAGAGAGAGAATTGAGAGAAATCGCCGAAGTCATGAGCTTAATGAAAGAAGGCGAAAACAACGTCTTGACTGTAGTGATAGCTCCCTACGGCTGGGGCAAGAGCGAACTCCTCGACGAAATTGAACAAATGGCTAGAGAAAACGGTTTCGAAGTAGTCCGCACGGCGTTGTCGCTGGAGTGGGAGTTTGCACTGGCGGAGAGCAACAAACCGCTGGTGGTTTTGATTGACGAAGCTGACGAAATTTCCCGCATAGCTATGGCTCACAAATTGGGGGCTTTAACCGACGAGAAATTCATGAAGATGATTCAACGAGTCGCCACTTACATTAGAGCTCTCCTAGAACCCAAGTCGTACCGCCACATTTTGAAAAGTGGAAAATTCACCAAAATTTTGATAATAGCTGCGTTGACGCCTCAGTTGTACTACACAATTTTGAAAAACGTAGTGCCCGACGTGTTTGACATAACTACTGGCAGAGTGTATAGAGAGATTGTGATAGACACTAGATTTCCATTTTGGAATTTTGTAGAAGTAGTGAGACAGCGACTTGCGGCTTATTCCCCAGAGGAGAGACGTCGCAAGATAGAGATTGGAGAACTTGACTCGTTGAGTCCCTTCACGCTTCACGAGCTAGCGGCTGTGTATCACTTGGCTAGAAGAAAGGGAGAGACCACCCCGAGGTCGTTGATGAAATACATGGCTAGACTACTGCAGATAAAGAAGTCAGGTGGGGGGTTGGCTCACTTGTTGAGAGAGGAGGGGATAGACCCAGACGTGGAGGATTGGGTGTTGGAGTTGGCTTTCGCCGGCACTCCGCACGAAGAGAGAACTTACATATCGCGAGAAGTTTATCTCTATAGAGTTCCATATGACGACAAAAACGCTATGAGTGTAGTTAGAGACTACGTCGCAGCGCGGGGTAGAGATTTAGATTTGAGAGACCCAAAAAACGTCTCGTACGAACCGTATCTCTACTACACGTTAGTTGAGGGGGGCAGGTTATATCTCTACCTCATAGCTGAAGAAGCGTTAGACATTCCAGCGGTGGGGAGACGTTACGTGATTTCGGAAGAAGTAGCTAAACGAGTGTTGGGAGACGAAGTGCAGAACGTTAAAGCTTTAGCGAGAGAATATGGACAAAAATTGGAAAACCCACCAGTCCTCCTGGAAGAGATAGAGAGAGCGCTGGGCATATCCGGCATAAAGCTACGCGTCTGTTGTGGGCATGGAGTGTGGTTAAACAACATGGGCATGAGGGAGTTGTATCTATTTTTCCACGTCGATAGAGACGACGAATTGAAGCGAGTGGCTGCCCAGCTGGCTGCAATTGTCTCCCAGGGCGCACTGGGCGAGTACGCAGTAGATTACGTGGCTGTGTTCATAACTAGCAGAGTGTTACTTACGGAAACTATACAAAACGCCGTGGCGCCTCTCCAAACTGCATACTGGAAGAGGTACTACAGAGAGTCGGCGTCTGAGTTCACCACAGTGTTGACATACGGCGCAGACAAGATAGAAAAACTCCGACACACACTCGTGAAATACGCCGTGGAGAAAATCTTGAAACGCGACGTGGAGACGCCGGAGTTTGTAGATGTAGTGCGACTGGGGAGAGAAAAAGCTAGAGAAAACGTTGTGAAGTACACACTGGCGTTGAGGAAGGGGAAGGAGAAGAAACAAATGGCGCTCCTCAAGGCGGCGGAGGCTCTAGACGAAGAGAAAGAAGTAGAGGGACTCAAGGCGTATTTCGCAATTGAAGAAATGCTACAAGCAGTGGAGGAGCCAATACACGAAAAAGAGTTAAAGTCATTGGTGAAGACGCTCTTCCCTGTATTTCTCTGGAGAGATATGCGAGAAGACGACTTGGTAGAACTCATGACTCTACGGGGTAAGTTAATCCCACGCGGCGAGTTGTTGTACAAATTCAGAGAAGACATGGCGAGACAACATCTCCACGACTTGTTAGCTAAGCTACACGCCATGAGTAGAGTTGTAGTTGAGAAAGAAACACCTCTGGGAGTTTTGAAAATAGAGAAGAAACTAAACACCTCCCAAGTGAACATCGCTTTCCACAATCAGTCAAGTTATGCAAAAATCCTACGGGAGATAACTCGGAAGTTGCTTGAATTTGAAGAATTATACGAAAAAGTGAAGAGAGAAGCAGAGAAAGAGTTAGAAGAGAAGTACAAACTGGCGAAGAGAGTGGCTACAGTAGTAGAGAAATTGCCGCAAAGGCGGAAGTTCGTGGAGAACATCAACGAAGACATTGTGAAAAGAGAAGAACGGATTCTACAGAGAGTAGAGGACATCTCTAAGGTCTGGGGTGAGATAAGACACATGGCTCTAGAACTCAACGACGCCGTGGATGTGGAGAGAGATTTATCTCTACTGCTGGAGCTCCCGGAGCCTCCATTAGATGGGTATCTAGCCGATTTGAAACTCTACGCAGTGGAGTTGGGGAAGAGGTACGAAAAACACGTGGAGGCGCAGAAAGTCAAGAAAACGTTGTCCGAGTGGTCGAGACAACTAGGGATGGAGGAAGCGACAGTCGAAGCGCTGTCTGCAAAAATCGGGGCGTCTCCAAGAGTGGTGTGGGCGGTGGCTCGCGTTGGGAGGGGGGTCTTGATTGACGTAGAGAAGTTAGCCAGAGAGATAGACGTACCGCGGGGAGAGGTGGAGGATAGTTTAGAAAAAATGTACAGAGTTGGACTTGTGGAGAAGAGATATGTCACTTAGAGTGGTCATACGTAGGGGAAGTGAAGAGGTGGAGGGAGATGTGGTGATTGACGCCAGGGGACCACCGCAGTTTTACGATGTGGTGATTTTGGGTGGCCGGGAGTTGAAGTCTCTAATAGCCATAGCTCCCGTGGAGGGGGGAGTCACAATTGGCGTTGGGAAGTTCACAAAGAAGCCCGTGGCCGCAGTGATCGACGGTAGGGTAGTCATAAGAGCAGAGCCACTCTCGCTGTACATTGACAAGATTGAGAGTGAAATCTCTGAAGTTCTCAAGTGGTCTAGAGAGGGCGACGAGTACAAGAGATTGAAAGAACTCGTAATTTCAGAGAGGCGGAAGTATAGACACTCCCCCACGCTCGCCGCGTTGAATAAGTATCTCAGAGGTGAGGTAGACAAATTGCCCACACATGTGTTAGATATCGTGGGCGAAATGTCTAGAGAAAAGTTGGAGAAAATTTTTGAAAAGCTAGTTGGAGAGATTTATTAATGCGCCAATTGTTGTCTGAAATTTTGAAATTTGTCGAATTTGAATATGTAAATGATGGGTATTTAGAGTTGGGAGAGTTGGCGACTCCATGCAGTGGTGGTCCCCCCATCAACTACACGGCGGTGGACTCTGGGTACGCAGTCCAGAGATTTAGAAACACAAACGTTTTGATACAGTCGCTAGTGGCTGTCGGTAGGGAAGTCAGGCGGAGAGTTGTTGTGAAGAGAGTAGAAGATCCACATAGAGATGCGAGACTCAACGAGATAAACTTCGCCGAAGAAGTAGAGGGGTTAGTTCTACTCGACGGACCGTTGACGCCCTATAGAGCTGGGGGGCATATTGTGGGAGTGTCAAAGGGACCCGCTGAGGCTAGATATGGACCTAACATGCCCCACGGCGGCGCGAGGAGTGTTTTCATAAAGATGTCTAAACTCTGGGGAGAGTCGGCGACGGCAGCCAGCGTCTTGAGTCGGTGGCCCCGCGGTTCTTACCTAAAGCCGGTGGAAGTCGGCGGGTACTACGGGACGTATCTCAAGTCAGATTGGGTGATTTACGTGGAGTATCCAAAGAGTTTGAAAATTGAAGACCTCTGCCGATTGTTCGTGAGGTACCCCATCAAGCTCCGCCTAGCGCACCATTTATCTAAGATGAACAAAAAATATCTCAACAGCGTGAAGTTTTTGTTGTGGACAATTGGGAGGAATCAGATACATCCCAAAGACTTGCTATAATCCCTTGTATATGTACAAGAGGCGAGCCAACGCCATATTTACACAATCGTTTAGATTGTCAAAGCCGTAATTTTCACATCTTTTGACTAATTTCTCTAGTTCACTTTCTGAAATTGTGATAGATACTACCTCCATACGTATGTGACATCTCTGAAATATATAGCTCTCTTATAGAAACCATAAACGTAAACATATATATACGATGTAGTGCCTAAACACAATGCGTAGTTTCTCCCAGAGAATTTCGGCGTTTCGAGAGTCACCCACGCGGAAGATAGATCAAATGCGAGAGAGATTGAAGAAAGAAAATAGAGACGTAATTCTGCTCTCTACGGGACAACCCAGCGTCCCACCCCCCATGGAAGTTCGAGAAGCGTTGAGAGAAGCGTTGAAAGTGAACTCCATGAATCTCTACGCCTACACTCCCTCTCAAGGCGTGTACGAAGCTAGAGAGGCGATTTCTCGAGATCTCAAACAACTGGGGCAGCTCGACGTACCGCCTGAACAAATCGTGTTGACTGCCGGTGGACAAGCTGGCATGTTCTCGACGTTAGCCACCATAGTGGAGCCTGGCGACGAGGTGGTGTTGATGGACCCCACATACTTCGGCTACAGACCGCTTCTCGATTATTTTGGCGCTGTGGTTAAGACTGTAGTCACAGAGCTAGACGCCGGCTTCCACCCAGATATCGAGGTGTTGAAAGAAACAGTGAGCCGGAGGACGAAAGCGTTGGTGGTGGTTTCTCCAGACAACCCCACTGGGAGGACACTCAGGGTAGAGACTGCCAAAGCTATAGCTGACTTGGCGCAAGACTACGGATTCTGGATTATTACAGATGAAGCATACAAGACTTTAATCTACGAGGGGAGTCACGTGTATATGTATAGATTTGCCCCGGATCACACAATCTCTATCAATACTTTTTCTAAAGACCCGGCGATACCTGGGTGGAGGCTTGGATATGTCTACGGCCCCCCAGACGTGGTGCCTAAGATAAAGTTAGTTAACGAGGAGATGGTGTACTGCCCGCCGTCTTTTGCGCAATATATGGTGGCGGTGTATCTCAATTCCGAAGTTAGGCTGAGGTACGTGAGTGAGGTGGTGGAGATATATAGACGTAAGAGAGATGCCGCAGTCGCCGCGTTGAGGAAATATCTGCCAAAGGCGCGTTTTGTACCGCCGGCGGGCGCTATGTTTATTTTTGTAGATCTCTCTAGTTACATTAAAAACGGCGAAGCGTTCGCCGAGATGTTACTGGAGAAATACGGAGTTGCGGTAGTGCCCGGTAGTTACTTCAGCGAGACGTATCGATCTGCCGTGAGAGTGTCTTTCGTAACTGAAACTATTGAGAGGATTGAAGAGGGAGTGAGGAGGATGGGTAATGCAGTTACTTGAGGAGTGTGGAGAGTTTCTCTCTCACTTGCGCCAACTCTGCGCGTAGAGTTTCAACTTCTTTCCTAAGTCTAGCATTTTCCTCAGCCAATTCTTCACACCCTCGGCATCTGTCGCTTCTGACCCAGTAGTAGAACTCAGTCTTTTCCGGTCTCCACGTCACTTCACCTTTGTCGATGTCTACCTCAATTTCTGTAATTAACATAAAGATATCTCCCTTGTCAAGATGGTACCGGGGCGCTACTTCGTTAAAAAACCACTTTTTTATATTTTCAAATATCTCTCTAGTGCTGTGTCTAAATGCGTCTGTGTCTTTGATTCTGGCGAACACCTCGCTGCCTGTGGGCATTTTTTCACTGAGAGAGCCAGCTATGGCTCCGAAGAGAAGTCTAAAGAAGTCCGGCTTGCCTCCCGCTCCATATCTACCGAACAACCGACCGGCTGACGTCTTTCCTGTATTCCACCTAATCACAAGCACGCGCTTGTCTCCCCGTTCTTCTAACTGGACTCGCTCTACTCTTTTTTCCTCTTCTGCCATATGACTTTAGGGAAGTATATATAAATAAAGTTCCGCGTGATTCCAATGTATTACAACATTGCGAGGGGGCAGACGGCGGTGGGGTGCGACATGTGTTTAATTGGAGCCAAGTCGGTCATATTCATTACTGGTCTCTGTCCATTGAGTTGTTACTACTGTCCAGTAGATAGAGAGAGGTTTGGAAAAGACGTGATGTATGTCAACGACGTGCTTGTACAGAGCGTGGAGGAAGCTGTGGAAGTGGTGAAGCTGTACGCCTCCGAAGGCGCCGCCATCACTGGCGGAGACCCCGCCACGGTGCCCGAGAGAGTGAATTCTCTAGCCGAAGCGTTGAAGAGAGAATTCGGCAGAGCGTTCCACATACATGTCTACAGTCACATACTTAATTTGAACAATAGAGCGGTTGGCGTCCTAGCCGCTGGGGAGATAGACGAAGTTAGGATACACCTCACCTCGAGGAGGCAGGCATTGGAGCGGGAGAGATATGTAAAAGCTCTGGCGGCCAGTGGGAAGACGGTGGGTATTGAAGTACCTGCGCTGCCGGGGTTTGAGCGGGAGATCGCCGAGGCGATAAACGCACTGGCGCCCTATGTGTCATTCGTCAACATAAACGAGCTAGACGTGTCTGAGGCTAATTTGAGTCAGCTAAAGGCCGCTGGCTATAGCGTGAGAGGTTTGAACGTGGCTGGTAGTTTGGAGGCGGCTATGAAAATCGCCTCCATGGTGAGTCTCCCCGTGCATATATGTCTAGGCCGCACTAAAGACGTCGTGCAGATAGGCGCTAGGTTGTTCAGACACGCCATGGTTATGGCTAGACACAACGAGTACGTCAACGACGACGGCACTGTGGCGTATGGAGAACGCGGCGTACATCCAAAGAACCCCCTGGCTGGGCAAACGCGGCTTAAGCTGCCGCTGGGGTCTAGAGAGTTGGAAATCACGTAGGTGTTTAAATAAGTTCTGAGAATTGTGAAGATTGCGATCGTTCTACTGCTGGCCATGTTCGTCACGGCTGCTACAAACGTCACAGACCCATTTACAAAAATCTCAGACATGGCAAATAACTTAATGAAATCTCTGGAGAATTTTCTACAGAATTTAAAGGAGTCTGTGAAGACTTTCGTGAGTTCTATAGCGAAGACTCTCTCCGTGATACTGGGACTCCTGGGCGCACTTCTCTATTTCTCTGGCATTAGTAAATACAGCGGGAGGAGTATGATATTCAGCGCCGTGTTGCTCTACATTCTCTCTGAAGTAGTGAACGTCTTGTAAAACTTAAAAACTCGTAGATACATCGTACGGGGCCGGTAGTCTAGCGGAAGGATGCCCGCTTGGCGTGCGGGAGATCCCGGGTTCGAATCCCGGCCGGTCCAAATATATATGAAATGTTATACATGTGAGAAGAGTCAAATGGTTAATTGCCGCTGGCTTTATCTCTACGGCACTTGCACTCGTCATTTCTCTCCACCAAGCTTACGTGCAGTCTCAATGTGAAGACATGTGTCTAGACGTCTCGTTAGTGTTGATATCTCTAGCTCTACTAATTGCCGGGATAGTCATGTTGTTCTACGGGTTAACACTTTTCATAATTCTAAGAGTGGGAAATTTTAAATATAGAAGATTGACTTATTCATATGAAAGCCAAATTAATGTTCCTAGCGTTGGTGTTGTTGGCGATATATGCAATGGCGCAGTACACTCCACCACACACAAACCCAGGTCCCGCAGTTGACAAAATTATTGGTAAATCTGTACGCATAGACCAAGCCGGCGCCGCGATAAAAGCGGGCGACATAGACGCATATATATTTGGCATAAGGTCTGCACTCGCTGCTGGTTTGAAGGGAGACCCAGCGATAGTTATACACACTGCAGCTGCCGGTTTCAACGACATTGTACTAAACCCAGCGCCCGCCGACCCGCCGTGTCTCAACCCGTTTTCAAATAAAGCCATAAGACAAGCAATGCAATACATAGTGGACAGAGATTATATCTCCGGCGAGATTTTCAAAGGTTTCTCTATACCGATGTACATGTGGCTCTCTACACATGACCCCACATATAGCATAGTTGCTGATCTAGTGGCACGACTCAACATAAGGTATGATCCCGACTACGCTAAGTCGATAGTGGAGAGAGAAATGCCGAAACTAGGCGCCACTAAGGGCCCAGACGGGAAGTGGTACTGCGGTGACAAACCCGTCACAGTCATAGGGCTGATCCGTATTGAAGACGAACGTAAAGACATAGGCGACGCGTTTGCCTCAGCTCTAGAGAAGTTAGGCATTACGGTAGATAGGAAATACGTCCCCTTCGGGCCGGCGATACAGACTGTCTACGGCACAAACCCAGCGGAGTTCCAGTGGCACTTCTACACCGAGGGGTGGGGCAAGGGCGCGTTAGACAGGTGGGATACCAGCAGTATAGCGCAATACTGTGCGTCGTGGTTTGGCTACATGCCGGGATGGGGCGAGACGGGGTGGTATAACTACGAGAATAAAACTATAGATGAAATAACAGACGTATTATACAAGGGCAATTTTAAGTCTTTCCAGGAATATGTAAAACTATATAGAGAGGGGACGTTTATGTGTTTACAAGAATCGATAAGAGTATTCGTAAATGCTAGACTCGACGTCCATTTAACCACACCCGCTTTAAGAGGTGTGACAAGCGACTTAGGTGCCGGTTTGAGAGCAGTTGCGTTTAACATGAGAAATTGGTACGTTCCCGGGCGTGACGTCGTATATGTTGGCCACCTTTACGTCTGGACTGAATCCAGCGCTTGGAACCCCGTACCGCGGGGAGGTTTTACAGACGTTTACTCAGTGGATTGGTGGAGAGCAATATACGACCCCACTACGTGGAGACATCCCTTCACTGGTAAACCCATACCGTTTAGAGTGACGTATGCCGTCGAGACGAGAGGACCAGACGACGCTTTTGTGTTACCTCCAGACGCCTATAGATGGGACGCTAGACAGAAGGCGTGGGTGAGCGCCGGTGGTGAGAAAGCTAAATCTAAAGTAATTGTGAATTTGGCTAAATTCGTAGGCGCCAAGTGGCATCACGGCCAGACTTTTACGCTAGCTGATGTGATATACGCCACGGCTTTCACTTGGGATATAGCAAACGACCCGGCTAAAGTTGAGAGAGAGCCAGGCGTGGCGTCTTATGTAAATGCTTCCATGTCTCTAGTGAAAGGCATTCGCGTGTTGAACTCTACAGCTATTGAAGTATATGTGGACTATTGGCACTTCGACCCAGACTTCATTGCAGAATTCGGCGTGATCGGTGCGTCAATGCCATGGGAAGTGATATACGCAGTTGACCAATTAGTATACGAAAGGAAAACACACGCGGCTTCAAGAGCAGGTGCAACTAGGCACAAAGTGCCGTGGTTATCTTTAATATTGAGAGACCACGCGAAAGCCGCCGTAGATGTGTTGAGAGCAGCACAAGACGCCGGTTACTATCCAGAATCTTGGTTCAAAATTGGCGACAGAACTTATCTCACAAGAGAGGAGGCGCTTGCGAGATACAGAGCTGCAATCCAATGGTTTGAGACATACGGACACTTAATTATCTCAAACGGGCCGTTTTACCTATATGCCATAGATCCAGAAATTCAATACATCGAACTCAGAGCGTTTAGAGACCCAACATATCCATTCAAACCCGGCGACTTCTACTTCGGAACAGCGATACCGGTTTCGATAGCTTCAATTCAGGTAGCAGACGTGGCCGTGGGTCAGACTGCCACCGCCACAATCAGCTTAGAGGCACCCAAAGACGCCGGCAAGATATTCTACAGATGGGCGGTAGTTGACCCAACAACCGGCGACTTCCTCTACACATCTGAAGAATCCGCGACAGAAACACCCAAAATTACATTAACAATGCCCTCAGAAGTCACTAAGACACTCGCCCCCAACAGAGTATACAAGTTATGGATACTTACATACAGCGAAAACGTGCCCATAGTCTCCATAGCAACTGAAACATTTAGAACAGTAATGCCGGCACCAACACCAACACCAACCCCAACGCCAACGCCGGCGCCAACACCCACGCCGGGCGTAGATGTTGGGACTATTGCGGCAATTATTGCATTAGTAGTGATTTTGGCAATATTGGCGATTGTTCTTAGGAGACGTAAGAGTTAATTCTAGTATATTTTTTTATGGCATCTCTCGCTAAGACTTTATTTTTTAAGTTTTTAACCCTGGTTGCAGTCTTGATAGGTGTCTTGTTTTTCTTAGCTATAATTATGGGAGCTAGTGGGTTGTCTGATAAAATGTTGAAGGCTATTTTGGTAGAGTCTGTTAGAGGTTATAAACAAGAGTTGATTCAACAGAGACTTCCGATTGAACAAATTGATGTGGCTGTTGCTGAGTTTAACAAGACGATGGCGGCTATGTTAGGTCTAGACCAGCCTTGGTATTTTAGAATTCCGCAAATAATTCAACGTATATTCTTGTTAGACTTGGGTGAGTCACGGGTGTTGCAGTCTTCTTGGGGTTCGAGAAATGTCGCAGACATAATACTAGATAGATTACCGAACACAATTGTGTTAACTGCGTCTGGCGTCTTGATTTCTGCACTTGTTGGAATTTGGATTGGTCTCTACATTGGTTCAAAAGTGGGTAGTGGCATAGATAGAGTCGTGTCTGTGATGTCTGCAATTTCCTACGCTATACCGCTGTGGTTTATTGGGCTTGTCTTAATTCTTGTGTTGGCGTATGGTCCTAAAATCATATGGGGGATACAGATATTTCCCCCAGGTGGTATGGTGTCTATTCCGCCTCCTAGAGAACCGCTTGCGTATTTTCTAGACTTCTTATGGCATTTGTCTCTGCCGCTGATAGCTTCGTTTATAGCTTTCTTCGGCAGTTGGGCATATGGCGTTCGCAACATTGTGTTGAACATTAGCCAAGAGGATTTTGTAAATTTTGCCAGAGCTAAAGGTTTGCCAGAAGACTTAGTGCGAAAGCGATATATTCTGAGGCCGGCACTACCGCCGATACTTACGTCGTTGATTTTAAGTCTCGCTGGGTCTATTAGCGGTTACATAATAACTGAAAGAGTATTCAACTGGCCCGGTTTGGGTACGTTGTTCTATAACGCAATTTTAGCCACAGACGAACCCGTCATCTTTGCGCTTGTGTATGTATTTACACTAGTGTATGTAGTGGCTAGATTTATACTAGAGATACTGTACATCATTGTAGACCCCAGAATTAGGTATGATTAGAGAGTTGTTGAAAAATAAAGCGGGGGTTGTTGGGCTTTCCATATTGATGTTGTTTGCAATTATTTCTTTATATGTCGTAGCTACCTTTCCACTAGACTACGGAATTCGATACTGGTCCAATCCTCTCTATTGGCAAGACTACCCAAAGCTAGCGCCCCCCAAGTGGTACAACTACTTTACAAAAACCAAACTGGTCGAACATTATGTTGAAGATGTGACTATACCTTCAGGTGATGACGTCAAGCGTTGGGTATTCTACTATTATTTCGACGCCGATACATTTCCACAAGGCGTTATATTGAAGTACAGCAATTTAACTTTCTATAGAGACGTGCCCATAATTTCCGTAGTAGTAACGAGACCTGATGGACAAGTTGTCACACTTGTAGATTTTGACCCCATCCCGCCGCCGAGACCCGGCGAGGGGGAGCCATATAGACGTTTTGTAGAATCTCCCAGAACTCTAGTGTTGACTACAGACCCGGCGGTGGTGCGGAGGGTTACAAGTTTTGTAAACGCACGGGGGGGACAGTGTACTACTACTGAAGTTAGAGATAGGGGTCTAATGCCACATATAATCTTTGGAAATTTAAGAAACAGTACGTGTTCAGCTGAGTCATTCGAACCTCTACATGGCGTCTATGTCTTCGAGTTAGTCATGTCGGGTGGGGTAAATGACACAATTTCGCACGTCAGATTAGTGATTCAGGGGAACGTCTACGGCATGATGGGTACGGACTATTTGGGGAGGGACATCGCCGAAGGTTTGTTATTTGGATTTCCCGTAGCTCTCTTGATTGGGGGCATTGTGGCGATATTCGCCACCATTATCGGCGTAGCGTTGGGGATAATCAGCGGTTACATCGGTGGGAGAGTAGACGAGGGCATACAGCGGTTTGCAGATATTTTGGCAAACTTGCCGACGCTCCCCATCTTAATCCTCTTGGTGTTTATACTAGGTCCAAAGTTGTCTAACGTGGTGCTTGTGTTGATCGCTTTCGGTTGGGCCGGCACTACGATAATTATCCGGTCTATGGTGCTATCTGTCAAAACTAGCGTTTTTGTAGAAGCCGCGAGACTCGCCGGGGCTAGCAGTTGGTGGATTATGAGGCGTCACATACTGCCGCAGATACTTCCATACTCATTTGCATTAATGATCTTCAGCGTGCCTGGGGCAATTTTGGCTGAGGCGTCTCTAAGCTTCCTAGGGCTCGGCGACCCCTCCATCCCCACGTGGGGGCAGATATTGCAACAAGCGTATGACAACGGCGCGCTCCAGAATTTCGCGTGGTGGTGGATTTTGACGCCTGGCTTCCTGATTGTGTTGACCGCGGTGGGTTTTGTGTTAGTCTTCTTCGCGCTTGAGCCTATCGTAAACCCAAGACTAAGGCGGCAATAAATTTAAAAAATTACGCTTTTCAAAAGCAGTGTCACAAGAGGTTAGAGCCATCGTCAGAATTGGAGACACAGACCTAGACGGCAACAAGAGTGTTGCTTACTCTCTTGCAAAGATAAGAGGCATCGGCATAATTTCCGCGTATGCAATCTGCCGAAAGCTCGGCATAGATCCGCACGAAATTCTGGGGCTGCTTCCCGACAGTCAGATAAACAAATTGGACTGGGCCGTGAGGAATCTCCACGAAATTGCGCCTCCGTGGTTTGTCAATAGGCGTAAAGACCCAGAGACCGGGAGAGACGTCAACTTAATAGGCTCAGAGTTAGTGTTGGCGGCTAAGAAAGACGTCGATTTAGTTAAAAAGTTGAAGAGTTGGCGGGGAGTGCGGCATGCGCTCGGGCTTAAAGTACGGGGCCAGAGGACTGTCACCACGGGCCGCATCGGCGCTACGGCTGGAGTCACGAAGAAGAAAGCCACTAAGTAAATATGGGTGGGTTGAGAAAACCTAGAAAGCTATATCTGGCGGGGAAGCCAAAGAAAGTTTGGAATAAGCAATTGCTGCAAGAGGAGCTCCAGCTGATGGGCGAATATGGGCTTCGGAATAAGAAAGAGCTCTGGCTCGCCCGCTCGCGTTTGTTGTTGATTACGAGACGCGCCCGTTCTCTACTCTCAATGACTGCAGAAGAGCGGGCGCCTCTAGAGAGTTCGTTTAGAGAGAGATTGTACAAGCTAGGTTTTATCGAAGACCCAAACGTCCCCCTTGATAAGATTCTTTCGCTGGATGTGAGAGTAGTGCTAGAGCGGCGGCTACAGACGTTAGTGTACAGAATGGGGTTGGCTAAGTCGATTCACCACGCGAGGCAGTTAATCACCCACAGACGCGTGACTGTAGCCGGCAGACGCGTCACTTCGCCCGGCTTCCTCATCCCGCGAGATTTAGAAGACAAAATTTCCCTAGCCTAAGTCTTCTTTCTCCAAGTCTTTGTATCTGGGTCGAACTTAAACCCCATCTTCTTCAATTCGTTTATCGTCTCTCTGAACTTCGCCTCGGGGAGTCTCTTGCCTTTGCCCACCTTTACTACAATCTCATTGCCGTCGTTGTTGTAATCCACCGGCAGTTTTCTGAGGGTGTTTTCAATTTTTTCATCCATTAGAGAGAGAGAGAGGTAATTGAGTTATAAATTTTGTGAAAGAAAATGCCGTATGTACGTCGGTACGTGTGGATTTCCTAAATCTAGGCGTTTGATTTATGAATCTCTCGACGTAGTAGAACTGCAGGAAACCTTCTACAACTTTCCCACTAGAGAGAGGATGGCAGCGCTGCGTGGGGAAGCTCCAGACTTTCATTTTACAGTTAAAGTTTTTCAAGGCATTACACACCCGCCGGGCAGCCCCACTTACAGACGGACACGGGGGTTTAGACCTACGGAGAGACATGGGGGTTTGAAGCCAACTAGAGAGAATTTTGAGTTGTGGGAGCGGTTTGTTGAAACTGTGAGTCCAATAATGCCCGATTTTCTAATTTTCCAAAGTCCACCCAGTCTCGAGCCTAGTTTGGAAATTTACGACTTTTTCTCAACCATCGTAGGCAAGTACAGAGTGGCTTGGGAGCCTAGAGGTAGAACTCTAGACGTGAAACTTTTGGAGAGAGTTAGAGACCTCGGCGTAGTTATTGTGGTAGACCCTCTCAAATCACCCCCATTCGACAGCGACGTATATTACTTTAGACTGCATGGACTTGGAAAAGTCATGTATCGATATAGATATACAGTGGAAGATTTCGAGAAATTGGCTAACGCCTCTCTAGATAGAGTGACATACGTCCTATTTAACAACGTCTATATGTTTGAAGACGCAGTTGCTTTTAAACAGTTTTTGAAAAAATTTAAAAAGTTCTAGGTAGAGATAGCTGGGCCCGTAGCTCAGCCCGGTTAGAGCGGCGGAGGCGGTGCCGTCGAGGCTTTTAACCCGTAGGTCGTGGGTTCGAATCCCACCGGGCCCGCCACTTTAAAGTTTTTATGTAAATTACGCCAGTGATGTGTGATTCCCATAAGCGTAATGGTGACTGGCGTTGGCACAACGTCGTTTAGAGTCAAGGGCAAGTTTGGCGTTGGAAACCCCAGTGGGTTCTCCGCTCCTTTTAGGCCTATTGTGAGTTGGAATATCACAAAGAGATGTAACTTGAAATGTATCCATTGTTATATCGACGCCGGCGTTGAGGACAGTGGAGAGTTAACCACTAGCGAGGCGTTGGATGTAGTTGACCAAATGGCTGAAGTGGGGGTACCTCTGATATTGTTCACCGGCGGGGAGCCTTTAGTTAGGCGGGATTTTTTTGAAATTGTCCAATACGCCCGAGACCGCGGCATTAAGTCAGTCTTGTCCACAAATGGCACGTTAATCACGCCGGAGGTGGCGAGAAAATTGAAAGAAGCGAACGTGGTGTATGTGGGAGTTAGTTTAGACTCTGTAAATAGCGATTTTCACGACGCGTTTAGGGGGGCCTCCGGTAGTTTCTTGGCGGCGTTGAGTGGGATAAAGAACGCCATTGCAGCCGGCGTGGACGTTGGGCTTAGGTTCGTAATCACTGCGAAGAATATCCACGAGGTGGGGAGTTACATAGATTTTGCGGCTTCTCTCGGCGTGAGGCGCGTCACGTTTTACCACTTGTCTGCAGCCGGCCGGGCGGGGAAGCTCGCCAAGGATTGGTGGTACACTCCACAGCAATATAAACAATTTATGGATGTACTCTTCTCGAAAGTTAGAGAATACGCAGGTCGGCTTGAGGTAGAGACTACGCTCGCGCCATATGATGGGGTGTATATAGCTCTAACCGTGGGGGGCGGCGACGTGAAGTTTCTAGAGTTTGTAGAATCCACCGGCGGTTGTGGCCGCCGAATTGTGTCCATATACCCAAATGGCGATGTGTATCCCTGTCAGTTTGTAGATTTCATGAAGTTGGGGAACGTCAGAGTGAATAGACTTAGGGAGATTTTGAGTCCGGAGAAGTTAGACGTATTTATAAATACAGAGAGGTATCTCAGGGGGGAGAAGTGTCCTCGATGTCCATATGTCCGCTATTGTAAGGGAGGCGACAGAGCTAGGGCGTATTACCTCACTGGCGATATGTTTGGCGACGATCCACTGTGCCCCATACCCGAGTTATTTAGATGAAGATAGTTGTAGCCACTAGGGGATCCAAACTAAGCTTAATACAGACTGAGGAATTCTTAGAGAAATTAAGAAAAGTGGAGCCGGGGCTCCAGTTTGAGATAAAGATAGTCAAGACAGTGGGTGATGTGGTTCAAGATGTGCCACTCTACAAAATAGGCGTGAAGGGTATTTTTGAGAAAGAGGTAAACGCAGCTGTGTTGAGTGGAGAAGCTGACGTGGCTATCCACAGCCTCAAAGACTTGCCCTCGGAGTTGTCGAGTGGGTTGGCGATTGCTGGCTACTCTCCCCGCGCGCCGCCACACGATGTGTTAGTCAGCGTGGTGGGGTACAGCCTAGACACGCTACCTAAGGGCGCCGTGGTGGGGACCTCTAGCGTTAGGAGGGCTGAATTTCTAAAATTCGTAAGGCCAGACGTGCGAGTGGAACCACTTAGGGGAAATGTAGACACTAGAATTAGGAAAGTGCTGGCGGGGCAGTACGACGCCGCGGTGATGGCAGCGGCGGGACTCCTCCGATTGTATGGAGACACTCCGCCGTTGAGTGTAAAGCCGATAAGACCAGAAATCATCCCCCCACCGCCTGGACAGGGCATTGTGGCTGCAGTGGTTAGAGAAGACAGTTGGCTTTTGGACTTAATTAAGAAAGCCAGCGATTTCAAGACCTCCATAGAGGCTACTGCAGAACGTGAATTCTTGAAAGCAGTGGGTGCAGGTTGTCACGTGGCGGTGGGGGGATTTGCCACATACAGGGGGGGTTTGATAGAGTTCACCGCTGGATATGTAGACGGCGGGGGGAGGCAGATTGTGAAAATCTATGGCGTAGATCCGGTGGAGGTGGGCAGGCGAGCCGCTTTGAAAATACGCAGCTAGTCCGCAATTTTCTCTACTCTCCTCGCCATTTCTCTCCCCCCGAGGAAGTCTCTAACGCTGTAGAGTACTCTATACTCGTCTAGCCCTACGCCGTCTATGTGTCTCTGTATCACACCGCGGCTTGTGCCGTGCACCATGAAATAACAGGGGTACTCCCACTTGTTAGGCACAGTGTTTCTCAAAACTACATGCGTCGAGATATTTAACATAGCCACCTCTTCACACCGCGGCTTCTCTAAGACCACCATTGCGTTTTCTCTAAAACCAACCGCCTCGCCGTCTAACGTGCCGTGGAAATCGCGGAGGACCCCCAACTCTATCAATTCTCTAGTCTTCTCAATGGCTTGACGGACGGAGGAGCCTAACGCTTCAGCTACCCACTTGAACGGCTCCGGCTCCAGCGGTATGGATTTTATCCTTCCAAAGAACGCCGGCGGTATGTTCAGAGAGCTTATGGGTGGGGGGTTCTCGGGCATTATATATCCTCTAGTCCAAGAAATGCCGCGGTGTAAATCAAAGCGGACGTCTACTTTGTAAGACTTTAACGAGTGGAGAATTATGTAATCAACGCCGAATCTATCTGCAACGCTCTTTACCTTCTGCTCGAGTTCCTCTCTGCTGCTCGCCTTAGTTACATACCACAAGTTGTACGGTTGGTAATCTCTCTGGAAGTTGTGACTGACGAGGGGATCTGCGTTCACGACTCGAGCTACGTCTTCGATCTTGTCTTCCGGTACCGCCATGGCCACTAAAGCGGCGACCATCCCCCTAGATTTGTAATTCAATATGGCGCCGATTCTCTTCAACACACCCAGCCGCGCCGCTTCTCTAAGTCTCTCTATCACTCTCCCCTCTGTGGTGTCTAGCCTCTCTGCGATTTCTAGAAAAGGCCTCTCCACAAGGGGAAAGCGGTACTGAACCTCCATCAATATGTCTACAAATTGTTGATCCATGGACTGTAGCTTTTCCATATTTATTTTTTAGAAGGGGAGTCCATCTCTAAGCCACTTGGCTGCCTCTAGAGCGTGATATGTCAGTATCAAATCGGCGCCGGCTCTCTTGATGGAGGTGAGAATCTCCAGCGTAACCACTTTGACGTCTATGTAGCCAGCTGCTGCCTTGACCATGGAGTACTCCCCAGAGACGTTGTAAGCGGCTAGAGGGACCCACGGCACGTTGTCTTTCACAAGCTTAACCACGTCTAGATACGCCAGAGCTGGCTTGACCATAACTATGTCCGCGCCCTCCTCTACGTCTAACATGACCTCTCTCACGGCTTCTCTGGCGTTTCTGGGGTCCATCTGGTAACTCCTCCTATCGCCGAACTTCGGCGCAGAGGACGCCGCCACGCGAAACGGTCCGTAAAATGCAGAGGCGTATTTAGCGCTGTATGCCATAATGCCGACGTCGTGAAAGCCGTGCGAGTCTAGAGCTCTCCTAATCTCAGCCACTTGCCCATCCATCATACCGCTTGGAGCGACGAAATCCACACCGGCGTCTGCGTACGTAACTGCCTCCTTGGCGTACAGCTTTATCGTACTGTCGTTGTCCACGCGGTTGTTTTTCACAACTCCGCAATGTCCATGGTCAGTGTATTCACAGAGACATACGTCGGCAAATACGTACAGCTTGTCGCCGAAAGCGTCTTTTATCAACTTGATTGCTTGCGGCACAACTCCATTGGGGTCGTAACCAGCCGTGCCGTGGGGGTCTTTCACGTCGTCTGGAACCACTCCGAACAAAATGACTTTGTCTACGCCAACTGAAAGCGCCTCCTCCAGATGGTTTATTAACTCTCTCCCCAGCGGCCAGCGGAATTGTCCAGGCATTGAGGAGATCTCCTCCACGCCACCCCTAGGTTTGACAAACACTGGATATATGAAGTCTCTGGCGTCAATCCACGTCTCAGCCACTGCGTCTCTGATGACTTTGCCAGCCCTCAGCCTCCTTGGCCTAACGTGGGGGAAGCGCATGTTATCTGTAGAGCTTTAGAATTTCTCTCCCCCTCTCCAAGGCCAATTGGACATCTCCCCTCTGGATGTACTCTCTGAACTGGGGATCTTCCCACAAGCTTTGGTAAAACTGCAGCCTCGCCGAGGTGTCAGACACATGCGCCTTCGCCTCTTTCTTGAGTTCGCTATACACTACATATAAATGCGGTATCCAGCTGTTCTTGAGACACTCCTCAATTACCTCCAGAGATAGTCTAGCTGGCGTGCCCGCGGCTCCTTCGCTAGTCACCGCAATCCGCAGACCTGAAAACATTCTCTCGTACGGCACGACCACGTGCGTGCGAGAGGCGTCGGTAGCGTCATTCACCAACTTACCCATAGAGCTGGCTAGTTGGAAAAGTTTCTGAGCTAACTGCTGGTCGTTGACAGATATAACCACTAAATCCGCCCACTCAATATCGCCGGAGGGGTCGTATTTATACAAGTCAGCCTCCACAGTCTCCACACCGAGGTTGAGAAGTTCGTTAGTGAATTGACGCGCTACGACTCTCACTTTAGCTCCGGCAGACGCGAAGAATTTAGCTCTCCTAGTACCCACAGACCCCCCTCCAAATATCAAGACCCTCAGCCTAGAGGCCTCAACCCAGAGCGGTATTTTCATAAATTTTAAAAAATTTTATATTGTAAAAACATTCCGAGGGGCCGTAGTCTAGCCTGGTAGGATAGGCTGTGCCCCTAAAGCGTGGCTTGGGCCCACGTGAGCCCGGGTTCAAATCCCGGCGGCCCCACCTATGACTTTAGGCAACGTCGCCTTTAGGTATTGTACGAATTGTTCTTGTTCTGCCAGAGGTGGGAGCAGCACCGCATTACATCGAGAAGTGTACTTCGCCTCGATTGTTTTATATATGTACCCCCTGGTGAGGACTACGGGCGCAGCTTTCGTCACACATTTCACCTCCTCTATGTTTGGTTCTCCATAGAGGAAAGCCACTGGGATGTCTAAACTCCTCACATCGCCGGTGTCAGGCCCGTGGAATATGTAGAGCTCTGCAGCTAAACTCTTTAGATAATTTACGAAGTTGGGCCATTTGAGTAGGGGGGGAGCTTTTACCGTGGCTACTTCGAGTGCTTTCCTATAGTCCGAGCCGTCAGTGACAAACATGGGTATGCCTAACCCACCTCTGAATTTGGGCTCTATCTCCATAAATGCATATCCAGCACCGAGAGATTTAGCCAGCTCTATGGCTTGTGTGTTGTGTTGCAAATCTCTAGAGCCGTGGAAAATGAGAATCACATATAAGTCTTAAAAACATATTCAAATTTTTTGTGTACGTATTTGACCTAGACGGGACGTTAGTTGATTCTGTAGAGGCTCACGTGTCGGCGTGGATAGAGGCGTTGAACTTGCTAGGCGTAAATGTAAACATCGGCGATGTAAAGATCCTCATGGGTCTCCCAGCTGTGGAAATCGCCAAGAGACTATTGCCAGAGAGAGCAACCGAACTCGCGACGTTGAAAAACGAAATATTTCTAGAGAAGTACATAAACTTCGTCACGTTGTATAAAGACGCCGAGGTGGTTAAGTATTTATCGAGACCTATAGCTATTGTGACCTCCTCCAGCGGTAACGTGGCTAGAGCGATAGTGGAAAAGTTTGACATATCTAGATATATAGACTTAGTTCTAGGCGGCGACGAAGTGGAGAGAGGAAAGCCGGCGCCAGACCCCCTCTACGTGGTTGCCAAACACCTCAACACATCTACTAGAGACATGGTGGTGGTGGGTGATTCAGATTACGACATGGAGATGGCTGAGGCGGCGGGGGCGTACGGAGTTTGCATCGTGAGACACAAGAGATGCACCAAGGCGCGTCGGTATATAGACGATTTGCGTCAACTCCTCTAGGGGTTGTAGACGCAAGCTGGGTCTTCGGCAAGTGGGTTTTTGAAATAGGCGTAAGCTCTAGCTCGAGAACCGCCGCAAACGTCTCTATATTTACACACGCCACATCTACCCTCAAACTCGCCACTGCGCATCTTCAACAACAGTGGATGTTCTCTATATATCTCCACTAAATTCCCCTTCTTCACGTTGCCAAGAGGATATGGGAGGAAGCCGCTTGGGTAGACAGTACCGTCGTAAGCCACGAAAATTATGCCAAAGCCGTCTCTAGTGGGAATTATCGTGGGATCTATCCCCCTCTGTGGCGGCCCTAGCTTCTCCCTCAGTCTCTCTACGAGAGTTGCGTAGAGTGGGTGGTCAAATTGTCTCTCTTGCCTCTCTAACTTTGCCCTCCTGTAGAAGGGGGCTTCTACAGTTCTCACTTGGAAGCCGTATCTGGATACGTCTACTAAAAACTGCACCACTGCCTCGTACTCAATTGGCGTAATGTCCAACTCCTCTCTGGCTCTGCCAGTGACAATCAAGAAAAACACTTCCCAAATTTTCACACCCAAGTTTTTCAATAGGTACACCACCTCCGGCAGTTCTGGCGTGGATTTTTTCCACACCACCGTATTAACTTGCGTGGGGAGACCTATCTCTACCGCTTTCTTTATGGCTGAGACAGTCTCGCGGAAACTGCCAACCACCCCCCTCAACTCGTCGTGCGTTTCTGGGCTGGCTCCGTCGAGACTTATAGATATGGACCTCACGCCTGAATCTCTTATAGCTCTCAACGTCTCTTCGTTTAAGTTTTTCGAAACCGCCGGCGCTAGCGACACTGGAATTCCCAAACTGTTGGCGTAGTCCACTAGTTGAAACAAGTCAAGCCTCATGAGTGGATCTCCGCCAGTGATTACCAACAACGGTTTTGGATCGCCGAAAGAAGCCACTTGCTCCAACAACCTCATGCCCTCTCCCGTGGTGAGTTCTCCCGGAAGTGGTTTAGTTATGGCGTCTGCGCGGCAGTGTCTACAAGCGAGGGGGCAAGCTTTGGTGCTCTCCCAAAACACTATCAGAGGTGTTTTGTGAAATCGTTGTATGAGTTCTCTCATAATTCTCTAAAGGCTTTCTCGAAAGCAGCTAACGTCTCCTCCACCACCTCCGGATGCGACGCTGAAGTGAAGTTCGTTTCGTACTGCGATGGAGCTAGGTAAACCCCGTATTTCAACAATTTTTCGTGTAGTTTTAGATAGAGCTTCTCGTCGCTCTCTCTCACGTCTTGGGGAGTCTTCACATCTCCCCTCTTGAAATATATTTGGAACATAGATGAGATTTGCTTCACCACTACGTCGAAGCCTGCTCTCTCCGCTATGTCTCCTATCCCCTCGGCTAGCTTTCTGGCGGCTTGGTCAGCCGACGTATACACATAGCCTTTCTCTAACTCTCTCAACACGGCAAGCCCGGCAGCTATCGAGACTGGATGCGCGTTATAAGTGCCGGCGTTGTACACAGGTCCGCTGGGGGCAACCATGTCCATAATCTCGCCGCGTCCGCCAAAAATGCCAATTGGAAAACCACCGCCGATGACTTTTCCAAAAGTAATTAAGTCTGGCTTTATCCCATACAGCGACTGTGCGCCTCCGAGTCCAACTCTAAAGCCAGTGACTACCTCGTCGAAAATCAACAACGCCCCCAACCGGCTGGTTTCTTCTCTTACGGCTTTTAAAAACTCCACGTCTGGCGGTATGAGGCCGAAGTTGGCGGCGATTGGCTCCAGAATGACGGCCGCCAGTCTCTCGCCTAAGTCTCTAGCGACTTTCAGAAACGCATTTGTGTCGTTGTAGGGAGCCACAGCCGTCAATTTCGCCACTTCCTGCGGAATGCCGGCGCTTGTGGGGATGCCCCAAGTGGCTGCTCCAGAGCCGGCTTTGATCAAGACGTAGTCGTGCGAGCCGTGGAAATTTCCGTCGAATTTTATAATTACGTCTCGCTTGGTGTAACCGCGGGCTAGCCTCACGGCATTCATAGTGGCTTCAGTGCCGCTGTTTACAATTCTCAATTTATCTATAGATGTATGTCTCTTTATCCCTTCTCCAAACTCCAACTCTTCCTCAGTCAAGAGGGCATAAATCCACCCCCTCTCCAATTGTCTAGCCACGGCCTCTCTGACGGCTGGGTGGTTGTGCCCCAATATGACGGCGCCGAACGCCAGACAGTAGTCCACTAATCTCCCGCGGTCTGTGTGTAAGTAGGGGCCAGATGCAGACTTAGCCACAAGAGGCGCGGGGAGGTGCTTCAACGCGCGGGCTGGGGAATTCACGCCGCCGGGGAATACGGCTTTCGCTCTCTCGAAAAACATGAAGTTATATATCGATCACATTTTTAAATTGTGGGCAGTGTTTACATCGTCGGCGCCGGGCCGGGCGACCCGGAACTCATCACAGTGCGTGGGTTGAAGTTGTTAAGTCAAGCAGACGTGGTGTTGTACGACCGGTTGGTTTCGCAAAAATTATTGACATATGTAAATCCTAGAGCGTTGTTAGTGCCAGTCGGCAAATCGCCCGGTGGCTTGGGGCCCAGACAGGAGGAAATCAACGAAATGCTCTATAAATACGCAAAGATGTACAACGTTGTGGTGAGACTACACGGCGGCGATCCGCTAGTGTTCGGACGCGGTTTCGAAGAGTGTGAATACTTACTGTCTAGAGAGGTGGAGTGTCAACTGATCCCCGGCGTAACGAGTGGCTTGGCGGCGCCGGCTAAGTTCTACATACCTCCAGTACTCAGAGGCGTCGCTAGCTCCGTGGCGCTCGTAACTGGCAGAGAAGACCCCACGAAAGGCGTGAGGCAAGTAGACTTCAAGAAATTAGCCACTTCTGTGGACACCATAGTTGTCTACATGGGGGCATCCTCCGCCGGAGAGGTGGCGAGAGAACTGATGGCTGGCGGCATGCCGCCCGACACGCCCGTGGCGGTGATTAAATCTGCCTACTTAGAGGGAGAGGAGTTTTTCACCACGACTCTAGACAAGTTGAGAGAAGTCCCAAACCCCAGTGTCATAGTGGTGGGTAGAGTGGTAGAACGCGGTTTGAGACTCTGGCAACATGTCCATCGTGGTAGTTAGGTTGAAGGAGGGCAAGTGTCCCCCAAGCGCCATGTGTGTAACTATAGGCACTACAGCGATACGTAGAAACGTTTCGGTGCCAGACGGCGACTATTTAGTCGTCATGAGTCCCCTAGTGGCGCAAGCTGTGGACGTGGGGCAGTTGAGGGGGAGGTTCAAGTGTGTGATCTGCGTGGGGCCCTCCACTGCAGAAGCCGTCGGCAATTGTGCCGTCCCTCGCGAGTATTCTAGCTACGGAGTGGCACGTTTATTAAGAGAATTGGCGCCAGGTAGAGTTGTAGTGCTCAGATCCAACCGAGGTAACGACGTGTTGCGAAGTCTACTGCCAGACGTAGTGGAAGTGTCGGTATACGACGTATTAATAGATAGAGATAAGCTAAAGCAAGCTGTGGCGCTCCTAGCGAGAGCCACTGCAGTTGTCATCACCAGCGCCACTGTGGCAGAGGCGGTGGCTGAGGTGGTGGATTTGAGAGACAAGAAAGTGGTGGCTATTGGACCCGTGACGGCTAGGGCATTGGAGAAATTCGGCATTCCGCACGTGGTGGCTCCAGAATCCACAATAGAGAGCGCGGTGGCTACGGCTGGCTTATAGTTGTTTTTCTACTCACATATAGGCATGAAGAACAGGGGAAGTCTACTAGTGGAAGAAGTGTTGTTGATAGTGATTTCAGTGGCGTTGATCAGCGCTTTCGCGCTCACAGTGTCGGGAGTAATACAGGGAGCTGTGGACAAAATTCTGGGTTTCCGCAACGCCACCGACACTTTCATATCTAACATTGTAGACAGCATCAAAAATCTATTGGGTTGGCGTTAATTTTTTAGTGGGCCCGCCGGGATTTGAACCCGGGACCACCCGCGTTCTCTGGCTTTTGCGGATGGCGCCTTGTAAGGCATATGCGGGCTTGGCCCTGGGCATCATGCCGCTAGACTACGGGCCCTGGAGAGGGATATGGCTGTGTTTATAAATTTAGCTTCACAATGCTGGTATTCTCTTGACTGCTGGACTTCTCACCTTCATAATTATCTTGAAGTTACAATAGGGACATCTTATGCCGGGGAGTATCTCCATTTCGGGTCTCGAGAATGTCCTTCCGCACTTTATACATACGTAGAGTTTTCTCTCCTCCACAACTCGCCATTGAGTTATGTATATATGTTTTTACTGCAGCTTCAACGCCTTCATTCTCTCTACTCCTCCAATTTCCTCTATGTAGCTAACCACAGCTGGGGGCACGAACTCTCTCCAACTCGAGTCGCCTAGCGCCATGAGTTGTCTAATCACCGTGCCCGAGTAGTTCCCGTAGATGGGGTGCCGCTTTACTTCAATTCCCCAAAACGACGCGGCGACTTCCACATGGGGGTTGTTTGAATAAAGTACGTGAAATTGTGGACACCAATGGCGCAAATATGCCCCCCATATGCTGGACTGTCCCGAGGTGTCTGGGACGCTGCAGTAAAGCAAACGACTCTCGCGGCCGAAGTGTCTCCTAAACATCTCTATCCTCTCGCCTGGCGTAAATGGATTGTCAAACGTAAATGCTTTGTTGGCAGACCCAATTGCTATGACTACCTCGTCGTAGTGTGACAAGAGCCACTCTACTACTTTCACGTGTCCCCAGTGCAGCGGTTGGAAGCGACCTACAAAGAGAGAACGCATATATTTCTATAAATATAAACATATGAGTGATGCCACAGCTCGCGGCTGATTATGAAGAAAGGCATACTGGCTGACTAATCGCCGTAGATGCGTGAAATAACAGCCTAGCCACCTTTACTGCAGTTATGTCAGACACGTCGTTGGGGGGCGAAAACTCCACTATGTCTAAAGCTCTCGGTTTTAGCGTAAGCGTGAGATCTATGAGTAACATCTCTAGTGTTCTGTAGTCTATCCCCCCAGCCTCCGGCGTTCCCACACCTGGCGCTTCTGCAGGGTCTAACACATCAACGTCAATGCTCAAGTAGACAGATCCAGAGACTGTAGACACCGCGTCTGCGATCTCCCTCCTGGTGAAGTCACTTCCCACAACATAAAAACCAGACTCTCTGGCATATAGATACTCTTCTCTGTCAAACGCCCGGACTCCTATAAATATTGCATAAAAATCAAGCTTCTCGTGAGCTCTCCTAGCAAATGTGGCGTGGGAGAGACGCTGACCAGGCGGCCATTCGTTACGTAAATCAAAATGAGCATCTATATGTATGTAGGTGTTAGGTTTCAACACCTCCAGAGCTGCAAGCGTCACAGTGTGCTCACCGCCGATCATTATGAATGGGGGCGTAGTTTTCTCAATAAACATCTTAATTCTATTTAGATTCTCCTCCGGCATGCCTTGAAGCAATTCCACGTCGCCCATGTCGCAGTGCACCACAGCCGCTTCGCCAAACGCCGTAGTGTACTCCAAGTGGGGCAAGACGCTCCGCACTTTCTGCGGAGCGAAGCGAGTGCCCGGCCTGAAGCTAACAGTGTCTTCCATGGGTGCACCGAATATTTTCACTCTACACTTCACTTCTTTAATCTCCTCAACACTATTTTAATGTCTAAGTCCCCGCCATAACTCAACTTGTGAACCAAAGACTCCCCCTACGTACACAAAAACCACCATCGATGAGTCTCCCTAACAACCACCGAGAGACGAACAGCGCGCCGACTACCACGGCGTCTTTTGCAGTTTTGAAAAATCGTGAGGCACATGAAGGACCACTGCAATGATCTCCACAAGAAATTGCAACACCGCACTGCAGACGCTATAGAGAGAGCGTTCACCTCGGCGTGGATGGCGTCAACTCTCACGCTCTGCCAAAAAACAACACTACGGCACCCACTACCATCCACAGAGACGCCGTGTGGCGAAGCCACCCACAGCTCAACGGGGGTTCGCGTCAAATTTTAAATATACTTATAAATTTCGATGTGCGGCGTTGGGAGATCTTGGAGGAGATTGTGAAAAAGAGACAGATTTATTGGCCCTCTTCTGAGATCTACGGCGGCGTTGGTGGTTTCTACGACTACGGCCCACTCGCAGTGCGACTCAAACAGAACATAGTGGAGAAGTGGCGCAAGATCTTCATTATGCCATACCAAGACCTTATTGTAGAAGTAGAGACGCCAATTGTAATGCCCGAAGTTGTTTTCAAAGCGTCTGGACACTTAGACCATTTCACAGACTACCTCGTGACGTGTGCAAAATGCGGGAGAAAATACAGAGCGGATCATTTAGTTGAAGAAGAGTTGGGAAAACGCGGAATTAAGATCTCGACAGAGGGACTCTCGGGGAGAGAACTCGAGAAGTTAATTAACGACAATAAAATAACGTGCCCCGCGTGTGGAGGTAATTTAAGCCAGGTGGAGTCTTTTAACTTATTGTTTAGAACTGTAATTGGGCCATATAGCGAAAATGCCGGCTATCTACGTCCCGAGACAGCTCAAGGAATTTTCGTAGCGTTTCCAAGACTAGCTGAATACATGGGGAGGAGACACCCCTTTGGAGTTGCACAAATTGGGAGAGTGGCTAGAAATGAGATTTCTCCACGCGGAGGGTTAGTTAGATTGAGAGAATTCAGCCAAATGGAAATAGAATTGTTCTTTGACCCCCAGAACCCCACGTGTCCATTTCTGCCGGAAGTAGAGAATTTGGAAATTCCCATAGTGCCCGAGACATATGTAGCTAAAGGCGTGTTAGACCCCATTTATCTCACAGTTAGACAAACAGTGGAAGAGGGTTACGCCAACGAGTGGATGGCGTTTTTCATGGCGTTAGCTACTAAATTCCTAAAAGAACTAGGCGTTTCGATAGATCGACAGAAATTTTTAGGTAAACTCCCACACGAGCGGGCGCATTATTCAGCTAAATCATACGACCAAATGGTTTACACAGAGAGGTTTGGGTGGATTGAAGTCTCTGGACACGCCTACCGTACTGACTACGACTTGGGGGGACATAGCAAATCCAGCGGTAGAGAAATGTATCTAGAAAGACGGCTGCCGGAGCCTAGGGAGGTGGAGGTGGCGAGGCTCTACCCAAACCCCGCCGCCATTAGAGCTAAATACGGCGATAGAGTGGGCGAAGTCATCAAGACAATCAAAGAAAATGAAGAGAAAATTTTGGAAGTGTTCAAGAGGGGAGGGGGAGAGATACAAGTTGGGGATTTCGTCGTATCGCGAGACATGGTTTTCATAAAGACCGAAAAGTGGAAGACAGACTTGGAGAAGTTTATCCCTCACGTAGTTGAGCCCTCTTTCGGTATCGACAGAATTCTATACGTCACGTTAGAATCTGCCGTGGTGGAAGAGAGTGGCCGTGTATACCTACGCCTACCGGCGGATGTTGCTCCCATATCTGCATGTGTATTGCCCATAGTGAAGAAGGAGGTGTACGTAAAGATCGGCAGACAGTTGGCGCGGCGGCTCATGGCCGCTGGTTTTTACGTAATTTACGACGACGAGGGGACTATAGGCAGTAGATACGCTTCATGCGACGAAGTGGGGACTCCTCTAGCCATAACAATCGACGAAAAAACGCCTGTGGATAACACAGTGACAGTTAGAGATCGCGACAGTCGGAGACAGGTGAGAGTGGAGTTGGGGGAAGTGGAGAAATTCATCCACATGGCTAGGGCGAATTACACTTTTGGCGAGATTGAATCTAAAATAAAGTGCCGCCCAGTAGATTTTTAACTAGACAATAATAAAAATGTATGGGAGAGGGAAGAGAGATAGAGAGGGGAAAAAAGTTGTTAATTCCCCCCTTCCTCACTCCGCAGGGGGAGAAGAGAGAAGCCAAGAGGGGAGAACGCAGAGTTAAGGTAAAGATAGATAGAAACCTAGAGGGAGATGTGGTCAAGATCTCCAGAGAGTTATACACAGCGTTGGATAACCCACAAGAAGTGGAAGTGGTGGCTCCCGGCGGGTCTTCGCATGAAAAGCGGCGAGTTTTCAAAGTCTCCGTCGACGATGGTTTGACGTCCAACGAGATATACATGTCAGAGGAGAGTGCTAGAGCTATCGGCATTGCCGAGAACACTGTCGTCACTATAAAAAAGAAATGAGGGGAATTTTGAGGGGGCTCGCGGTAGTTATAGAAAACGTAGAACACGCCCGCAAGTTGTACAAAACCGAGTTCTACGGACGGTTTTTGGGGTATGACAAAGTGAAGAGAGAAGAAGTGGAGAAAATCAACACGCCACTGATCTTGGCGTTGTACGAAGCAGTGTACTTAGTTGAAAAGGGAAAATTAACGGTAGTAGACGAGACAAGCGGCAACGTTTCGCTAGAGGAATTGAAAAAATTGGGGAGAGAGAAGATAAAGAACTTCGACGAGATTTACCAAATCTATAGGTATTTCAGAGATTTGGGATACGTAGTGAAGAGTGGGTTGAAGTTCGGAGCGCTTTTCTCTGTGTACGAAAAGGGACCTGGCATAGACCACGCGCCTATGGTGGTGGTTTTTCTAGAACCGAATAGGGGAATATCAGCCACGGACATAACTAGAGGCGGTAGGCTAAGCCACAGCGTTAAGAAAACTTTCACTCTAGCTACCGTCACAAAAACCGGCGAAGTGTTACTGTTGGGATTCTCTTGGGCTCGTCTTTAAAAATAGAAATCGAAATTTCTCCATGGAAATGGCGAGTAGAGCGTCTCTAGAACAAGAGATATACTTAAGGTCGCTCACTGGTTACTTAGTCGGACAGAAACTCCTAGAGGGTTATCGAAAAGTAGCGGTTATAACGTATCCAGATAGAGTGTGCAGCGCTTTGGCCGCCGCGTTAGTCACATCCTATGTAGCTAGAAACAACTACCGAGAGGGCGCAGCCGCCGTCTTTGTTTATGAAGATGGAAAAGTGGAGGAAATGGGGCGGAGAGTCGTGGAGTACAACCCAGATGCGGTGTATATATCTTACGGCGGCGAACAGAAACTTAGCCATGTGACACAAATTACTGAAAAGACTCTACAAGCGTTGGCAAAGAGTGGGTATAGGGGAGCGATGGTGATACACGTAAGAGTGTGGCTCGCTACGAAACAACTTACACAACTGAGTGAAGAAGTGAGGAGGTATTTGGCGTCGTTGAAGGAGGTTAAACTCTTCACAGCAGATCTACCAAATAGAAAGCTCATATTTCACAGAGTTAAATTTGAAGACGGCATAAAACTCGAGAAATTGGGAGATGTGGCGATAACTGAAGAACACGCAAAGTTATTAACTATCTCATTACCGCCGCCAGAGACTGGCTAATCTATTTTCAACTCTGCAGCGCCGAATTCACCAGCTTTTCCCACTATTATCTGCAACACTCCGTCTTTGTACACTGCGCGTGCGGTATCTACTCTCAGTCTGAATGGTAATTCTATCTTTCTCGATATGGAGAAATTCGAAATTCTCTCTCGCCTTATTGGTTTCCCCGGCGTTCCCTCTTGCTGGTTTTGTGCCATTACTTCTATCGACTTGTCGTACATCCTCACTTTTATGTTTTCTTTCTTCACGCCGGGCATGTCGATGTATATGACAATGTTGTCACCCATGTCATATATATCGACGTCGGGGTTTCTCTCTATCTTACCTACGTTTGTGTCGTAAAGGTCTTTAAGCCCCTCTTCAATTCTCTTTATTGGTTCCATGTTAAGAGATTCCTCTTAATTAAAAAGTGGGGCTTGGTATTATTAGAATCATCCAACTGTTCCAATAATTTCGCCGTAAGCGTTGATTGGAAACGACTTGCCGCACTTTGGACAATTAATCGAGAAGCCAATGTTGTACCAACTCTCGCCGATTTCTACTTCAAACTTGTGTTTGCAGTAGGGGCATGTGGCTCTCACTTTCAACGTCTTCTCTAGCTCTCCACCTGAGTACTCCCAATCTTCTGGAAATTCTTGAGCCATGCCCCCACAACGAGGGCTATATATAAATTTATTACGAATTAATCACATGACATCCATAAGAGGTGTCGTGGTTAGTAAACAGTTGGTATACGACGCAACGGGCGTGAGGTACATCAAGATAGATGTAATTGAAGAACGAGAACTGCCGGGGCCTGTGGCTGCCTTCTCTACTCAAGACGAGCAAATGGCTCAGATCGTGAGAGAAGTGATGCCTCTCGTGTCTCAGATCGTGAGATCTCTCCCCTTTGGTGGGGGGAAGGTGGCTGTGCCTAGAGTAACTCTCTGGCTTACAGACGATGAGGTTGAGTCTTTTGGCGAAATAGACGTGGGCGACGTGGTCTTGATCTCAGTGAGAGGTGGCGAGATTTTATTAAAACCAGAGAGATAGACACGATGACTCCACAATTAGGCGATAGTTATAGACTCAAATACACATTTGCCATAGATTTTGGAACTAGCTATGTGAAGTATGGCCCCATCACTCTAAACACGCCAAAGATTGTCCAGACTAGGGGACTCTTCTTGCGAGACTTGCCCGAATCTGTAAAGATGAGAATACCGCGCGAAGTGCTCGCGCGGGGGCTCGTAGTGGGAGATGAAGATGTCAAGAAGTATCTATCTAGCGTGAGAGACGTCCAGAGGAATTTGAAGTATCCACTTAAAGACGGCATTGCTAGGAAAGATGACGAAGACGCGTGGAGAGTATTGAGAGAAATAGTTAGATATGTATTCCAATTCCCCACAGCTCCAGACTTCGCTGGTTGGATTACTTCAGTGGCGCTCTCAGCTCTAGCTCCGGATTACATGTATAGATCTATATTTGACATATTTTCCGAGTTGTCTGAAGAGTTGAAAATCTACGCCGTGACTATATTGCCGCAGCCGCTGGCTGTGGCTATTGCAGAAAACGCAGTGAATTGCGTAATTGTAGAGGGGGGACATGGAAATATACAGGTGGCGCCGATAAGTTTTGCGTTGATTAGAGAGGGGTTGGTGGCGTTGAATAGGGGGGGCGCCGAGTCAAACGCCATAACTAGAGAAATTTTGAAAGACATGGGCTACAGCGACATCGCGAGAGAGGAGTACGCCGTGGAAGTGGTTAAGAGAGCAGTGGGTCTCGTCCCCAAAAACCTAAGAGAGTCTGTACGCGTGGCGAAGTCAAACCCAGACAAATTCGTGACGAAAGTCCGACTGTCGCCAGTAGTTGAAGTGGAGTTTCCCAAAGAATATGCATGGACGCGGTTTTTGATAGGGGAGATTGTCTTCGACCCAAACCACGAAGAGATTAAGAGCTATATAGAACAAACGCGGTTGCGTATAGAAAACGCAGTGATTGGCGACGTGACGCTGTATGGCGATATGGACATAGCCACCGCCATAATAACTTCGTTGAGAAACGTCTCTGTGGAGATACAAGATAGAGTATCTTCTCAGATAATCCTAAGCGGCGGGGCGTTCAGCTGGCGCGTCCCACCGGGGTTGGAGGAAGTGGCTGTAGACAGCGTAACGCGCACAAAACTAGCGCTGGAAGAGAAAAACCCCACACTGTCCTCTAGCGTAAAACTAGTGTCAGAGCCGCAGTATTCCGTGTGGCGCGGGGCCGTCATATATGGCTATGCGTTGCCTCTCTCGCTAGAGTGGTCAGACGCCACTAGAGAAGGTTGGTATTTCCTAAAGAAATAAATAGAAGTAGATAGAGATGTGGATTTTGTTCAATTACTTACAGTGAGGTACTTTACTGAAGTATTGGGAATGCGGTATTTGAAGACAGAGGGCAACGCGGCGTGGTTTGAAGAGGGGTTAAACAAAGTGGTGGTTGGCTTCTACTTTTCCGAAATTTATGAAGAAGGTGAGTTATACAAAGCGGTGGGTGTCTTGTTGAGTCAAAACGCCGCTAAGACGTATTTAGTTGTGTTTCCAGAAGCTCTACCACACGTGGACTCGCGGTATTTCAAAACCAGCGGCGTTGGGCTTGTGGTGGTGGACCCCACAAAAGTAGACAAGGCGGAGGTAGATAAGGCGGTTGAAGTAAAAATTTACGCAAAACCTCGTTACACCACGGAACTCAACCTAGGCACGTTGGAATCTGTGAAGAGCGATATTGCTAAATACATAGAGACAGAAATGAAAAAATTACATGAACAAATAAGTTTAGAGTTAAAGAAAATAGAGAATACTCTATACGAAAAACTACGGGTGTACATAGATCAAAAAATTGAAAGAAGCAAACTGGAGGCGAGAGGCGGCGGAGAGAGTGGGAGAGAAGACGGAGATAGACAACGGGGGGGTATCTTAGACAACGAGTGGGTTAGAATACTCCGTTCGAAGAGTTAATAAAAGTGTGCACAACGCGGCATATGGACATAATTATTGAAGAAGTGCGTAAGGTTTTTGGTCAAAGTGACTTACAGAAATTTGTAGAGAAGTTAATCACGGCGTATAGACAAGGTGGCGCAACTGCGGCTAGGGCTGTAGTTGTGGAGTACTTGAGAGAGTTTGGGATAAATGTGGAAAATTGATAGAATTGAGTTAGAAAACTTCAGGTCGTACAGAGGGCGGCACGAAGTTGTATTCGACCGAGTGAATCTCCTCTGGGGGAGAGTGGGAGCCGGCAAGACGTCTCTCCTCTACGCTATAGAGTACGCGTTGTTTGGGAAGCAGCTAGAGGTGAGAGAGAAAGTAGCGAAAGTGGTGGATTTGATAAACTCCGAGGCTCACGAGATGCGTGTGGCTCTCCAATTGTCAAGCGGGAGTGACGTCTTGAAGATAGAGAGGCAGTTAAACAAGAGAGGTACGGAGAGACTAGTTGTGACTGTTGGTGGAGTGGAGTACAAGAAGAGAGAAGCAGAGGAGACGCTACTCCAACTACTGGAGGTGGATGAAGACATTTACGACAGGTTGGTCTACATATCTCACAGGACGTTGGAGGGCTTTATATACGGCACTTCGCACAAGAGGACACTCTCTGTAGATAGACTGTTCGGCATTGACGTCATAGACAATGTGATTAGCCGAGTCTTGACGCCAGTGATGAAGCAATTGTTGAGTCACGCAGAGGACTTGAGGAGTAGACTTGCCAATTATGAGAAGTACAGAGATATAATTAGGAAGTACGACAGCTATGAGGGGTTGGTCTCGAGGCTGGAGTCTCTCTCGCGGGAGATTTCGGAACTAAAGGAGAGAGAGAGCCAACTGTCTAGAGATCTGGAAGAGTTGGCAAAACGGCGGATTTCTCACATTGACAAAATTAGAGAGTACGAAGCCGTGTTGTTGGAGTACTACAGAGTGAAGATTGAGCTAGAGTTGGCTGGGGCGGATTATGTAGATTCAGATTTAGGTAAGGTAAAGAACTCCCTGAAGAGCGTGGTGGAGGAGTTTGAACACTTTTTCGACCCATCTCTATTAGAGCGACTTAACTCCAGTGATTTGGACACTGTCTCTATAGCCATGGTTGAGGTGTATGACGCAATTGAAAAACTCGCCGGCGATCTAGAATTACAAGAGCTGGAGATGGAGAGGATGTATAAACATTATTCAGACAAATTAAACAAGTTAGATAGCGAAATTGCGGACTTAGAGAATGTGTTGAAGAAATTGGAGAAGTCTTACTCGAGATTTAGAGAACTGCAGAAGTTATATCCATCGGCAGCTGCGGCTCGGCTTAGAGCATCTGAACTCAAGAAGAGACTCCAAGAAGTCGAGAGAGAAGTGGCTTTCTCTACTTCTTTGAAAACTGTATTGACGTATTTGGCGGAGTCTGGGAGTGACAAATGTCCCATTTGCGGTGGCTCTCTGGACATGGAGCAATTGTCTCACCACTTGAGGGAGTTAGGCGAAAAATTCGGCAAGGTAATAGCCGAGGTGGAGACTCTCAGAGAGGAGGTGCGTAGTGTGGAAAACATCGCAGAGGAGATGGAGGCACTCCAGAATGACGTGGCTGCATATCTCTCGGCTAGGGGCAGAGTGGAGCAACTGAAGGCAGAGAGGGGGGAAGTGGTGAAGAAAATACTCCAAGCGGAGAAGGCGTTGAGACAGTTAGAGAGAAAGAAGAGTAGACTTAGAGAAATTCTAGAGAGAGTAGACAAGAGACAAATTTCTGAGGCTGTGTCTAAATACAGGAGGGCGTTGAGGCTGAGGGAACTCCAGCGTAGGTATAGAGAGTTAGAGATTGAACTGAAGAAGGCGGGCATCTCCAGCGACGTGGTGACTGTAGACATGCAGTGGCGCAGCGCTCTGGAGAATTTGGAGAAAGTATCAAAGCGAATTACTGACTTGTACAGAGAGTTGGCTACTCTAGAGAACGTGGTTAGGGAAGTGGGGGGCAGCCCCGAGAGTTTGAGAAAGACACTGGAGAACGTGATGTATACATATGAAAAGTTCCAGTTGATAAAGTCTAAGCTTGAATTAGTTAAAGTCGGCGCTAGGTCTAGACTAGTGCGGGCGACAGAGCGACTATTCGGCGAGATTTTTCTAGACATATATAGATACGGCGATATAACTAACGTGAGTGTAGACTTGGAGCAGAAGAGTGGACATTACCAATTCTACGCCATATCTCCAACTGGGGAGAAGTTTGGAATTTCTAAACTCAGCGATGGGCAGAGGCTTTCGCTAGCCGTCGCGCTGGCTCTAGCGTTGAGGATGATGGCCGCCACTAAGTTGGCGTTTTTGATTTTCGACGAGCCTCTGCCGTATGTGGATAGAGAAGTGAAGAGTGCGTTTGTGAACATGGTGAAGAACTTAGCTGAGCGATACCAACTGTTTCTGGCGTCGCAGTCTAGAGAGTTTATAGACATGTTGAGAGAGAGTCTACCAGCCAAACTGTTCACCATCTCGAAGAGAGAGTCTTCAGAAATTTCTTGACAGTCAGCGCTCCAGACTTTCTTCACCAATCGGAGGCCCCATTTCTAGTCGTCACGATATTTACAACGTGGTGGTTTAAACCTTTTGCCACAAGTGGATGAAGTATGTTCGTGCAATCTCTATTAGGTACCTGTCGTTGGAGTGTATGCCGGAAATTTCGCCTCCGTACTTTACAAAAATCACTGCGGCGCTCCCGATGGCACCGCCGCCGAACATTTCGCCAATTGTCTTCACTTCCACTCTGGGGGGGAGCTCAAGCGGTAGGAGATTCTCTTTTACAATCATCTTTATCTCCACCCGCCTAGACTCCTCGACCACTGTGGCTAGCAGGCGGTATGTCAAAAGTTCTCTGAAGGGGATGGCCATGTACACCTCTCCATCGGCTGACTTTATCACTTCTTCTACTAATTGATTTATCTTCTCCACTCCCTTGACTAACGTCAAGAACGTCGACGTGATCTGTACGTTACTCTCGTAAATGAGCTGCAGACTGTCGAAAAACGGCTTTATCTGTCTGAGACTTTCAGACACCGTGGCGACTAACTTTCTGTAAACCTCCATGGGTGCCATCGCTCTGTACCTCTGCGGCCGCGTCTTCTCTACAGGCGTGACTATCCCCAACTTCTCAAGCTTAGAGAGGTAGAGATACACTTTTGTATATGGCACTTTGAGCACTTCTGAAATGTCTCTAGCAGTCAAGTCTCCCCTCTCCACTAGCGTTAGGTAGATGTCTAACTCTCTCTTCCCTATCCCAAGTGCAGTGGATATGTTCTGCATCATACCTAATTCCGTTAAAAACGTTAAAAAATTTAAAAAAGTATAGACAGCGAGTGACATGAGTAGAGCGGTGGAGGTGGTTAAGCCCTTGAGAGTTGTGGATTTGTCTCGATATAACCTCCCAGATAGATATAGAGAAGTTTTGACAAACGAAAAGCTTCAGATGCAATTGAAGCGTAAGTACGACTTGCCCGAAGAGGCTAGAGTAATCAAACCCTCTCTCTCTGTGTGTCCCGTATGCGTCAAGAGAATTCCCTCTGTAGTTTATGAAGAGAACGGAGCTATATGGCTCAAGAAGACTTGTCCAGAACACGGCACGTTTGAGGATTTGTACTGGGGCAACGCGGAGATGTATTACTACTTCTTACAGTGGGATAGACCAGAGTACATCGCCAAGGGTCTGGCGAATCCCTACACCGACTTGGAGTTCTACAGAGACATGGGGTCTTGCCCCTCTGGCTGTGGCTTGTGTCCAGTCCACAAGTCCAACACCGTGTTGGCGATCATAGACGTGACTAACAGATGCAACATGGCGTGTCCCGTGTGTTTCGCCACCGCCGGTGCCTCTGGGCACGTCTATGAACCCACCATAGAGCAAATTGAGTACATGTTGAGGACTTTGAGAGCTCAAAAGCCCTGGCCCCCCAACGCAATCCAACTGTCTGGAGGCGAGCCCACATTGAGAGACGACTTGCCAGAGGTGGTTAGAATTGCGAAAAAACTCGGCTTTACACACGTGGAGGTGAACACAAACGGCGTTAGACTCGCAAACGACATTGAGTATTACAAAGCGTTGTTAGACGCCGGCGTCTCTACGCTTTATCTACAGTTTGACACAATCGACGAGGGGAACGAAGGCGTGTGGAGACACCGCCTCTACCACCCCAAAGCTTATAGGTTGACTAAAGAGAGAGTAATAGAAAACGCCAGGAAGTTGGGCCACAGATCCATTGTGCTGGTGGTTACGTTAGCCAAGAACTACAACGATAGAGATTTAGGCAAGATTATAGATTTCGCCGTCCGGAACCGAGACGTGGTGAGGTGGGTTAACATACAGCCAGTCAGTTTCTCCGGCAGAGCGAGGTTATACAGCAAAGAGGAGCTCAGGAAGTACCGGATCAC
This sequence comes from uncultured Thermoproteales archaeon, assembly GCA_938027595.1. GTDB lineage: Archaea > Thermoproteota > Thermoprotei > Thermoproteales > Thermoproteaceae > Pyrobaculum. Next base: position 118,385 of record CALJAK010000007.1, on the reverse strand, counting down.
CATACCTGACACAATTATAGAAATCGAGAAACAGACAAACGGCGTTATCAACAGGTGGGACTGGAGACCCACCAACTGGCCCGTGGCCATGGCCAAGATGGTTGAAGCTCTCACAGAGTCTCCAAAGCCTCTCTTCAGCATGAACCCCATGTGCGGCGCCGCCACTTTCATTTACTACGACGAAGATGAGGGTAGACTCTACCCCATCACCAAGCTTGTAGACGTGGACGCCTTCGAGAGGGGCGCTTGGGACGTCTACAGAACCGCGGCAAAGGGGGGCGTGTATAGACACGCCGCGAAGCTCAAGGCGCTGAAGCTCTTGAAGGCTGTGAAACACAAGCGAGTAAAAGAATTGCTGTACGATGTGTTGGTGAAGAAAGACTACGACTCTCTAGGGCGCTTCTTCTTCAACGTAGTTGGCCTGGGCATAATGCACTTCATGGACACTATGAACTACGACATAGAGCGCGTCCAACGCTGCGACATACACTACGCCACTCCAGACGGGCGCGTCTTCCCATTCTGCACATACAACGTGGTTGGCCATAGAGAAAAGGTAGAGCAATCCTTCAAAATGGACCCCAAGACGTGGACTAAAATCACTGGAATACCGCTGACCGGTTGGAGTAGACAAAAATTCCTCAAAACCCACACCTAAACGCAATAGGGGAAACCCACACGGTATTGCGTTTCAAGCAATATTGATGTTAACCTCTCGGGAATGTTGGTTTTTCACCTCTCTCCGTCTGCCGCCTCTAAGCGCTAGATGGTGATTATGGCGTATCTCAGTTGTCGCCGTGGGCTGGGATTAGAGTATTCGTCTTATCAACAAAGCGCCGACTGCTATGATTGTTAGCAAAACTACGGTCCAAGTGGAGTCTATTGCTTGTCTTTTGGGTTCTAGAGTTGAGGTAATTGGTGGTGGGTTGATTGTGATGTTTCTCATGGCTATCGGTAGTTCTATGTGGTACTGTAGCTCTATGGCTGTGGCGTTTATGGCAGAGCGATATTGCTCCAACGACTTTTTTTCTAGCTCTAATCTCTCTTTTTCTCTAGTTATAAAATCACTATAGTTATGTAGAGACGATTGGAGAAAGCCTAACTTTGGCAAGATTTCCAGTTGACTTTTTCTAAAGTCCTCTAGCTCTTTAGCAGATTGTACAAGTCTATTACCGACCTCTAGCAGAATCCTCGAGGCGTTGTACAATGGGTCGCTGTATTTAACTACGTCAGTTGAGACTTTGTGTAAGTTTCTAGATACGTCTAACAAATTGTTAGATACATTGAGCAAGATCTCCGGCATAGACTGTAGGATATAGGTGGCGTTTTTACGTGTGGATGCGGCGGTGGAGTTTAATAGTGGGGCTAATTCGCTTAAACTCCGCCCTACGGCTTCTAGAGTGGACGTAGTAGAATCCACTATGGAAATTGCGTCATCTACCATGCCGATAGTTGCGTCTATCGAATCCCGCGCCATGTATAACTGAGTTAGAGCAGTGTCTAAAGCTCTTATCGCCGCCTGCTGGAGGTCAGTGGCGTTTGTCTGGATTTTTGAAATTTCCAACTTCGCCATCTCTAACGCATTAATACCGTTGAGGATAATCTGGCGTTGGTTATAGAGACCCCACCTAATTGACTCTAACCCACGCCGAGTGCCCTCGAGACCTTCTACAGTCTGGCCAACGGCTGAGTTGTATGAAACTAACGCGGCGGATTGCGTCTCTAACGCATTCGCCGCCGTGACTAGCGCCACGTATTGATATTCCACAAGTAACCTACTTTGGTTAATCGTGGTGGCTATCCCACGAACTGCATCTCCAAGTGCCGAAATTTGAAGTCGTAGAGCTTCTAAGGCGTATGTAGATGTGTTTATAGCTCCGGCTCCTTGAATCAACGCCGCGCCAGCTAAGTTAAATATCTGGATTAACTGAGTCAAATTCTGAATTTGTGAGTATACAATATCTGAATACAGCGAAACTAAGTTAGTGAAGTTCTTCAATTGTTTTATTGACGTATCTACAGTCTTTTGCCGGTCTCTAATGATGGAAATAGTTTGGTTTATGTCTAGTATGGAAGTTAGAGAGACTGTGGGTAGTCTCACCGCTCCGAAGCTTCCAAATTGTTTAATTCTAAAAGTGAGGGCGAATTCCGTGTAATTCTCCACTACAATTGTCCAGTAGTACACAGTGGCGCCGAGCATTTGTGACACCGAGGGCCTCTTTTCATATATGACTGCTACTTTGTCATCTGTAGACACAGATATCATCACCGGCGTAGGAGTGGGGAGGAGAGAACGTATCTCGAGCCGTAGTAACACTAGCGTGTCATTGCTGGCGTGCAGCACGCCGTTGTGAAACTTGCCATTTAGATAAGTCAAACTTGGCTCTACCTTAAGAAAGGGGGGATATATGTTGGTAACTGTCTCTTCGTGCACAACAGCAGAGTAGGGGGGCACCAAGACGCCGGAGATGTTTAGCGGAGTTGGGTTGTTGTTGAGGTATATCTCTCTGACTTTGGCAACTACAGTAATTTCGCCGGTGGGTTTTATGTTGTGCGTCACTACTACTGTAGACGCAGCGGCTAGATACACAAAAAACAACAAAAATACAAGCCGAGTGGTCATAGCCTCATTATCTCGAGCGGTCTCAACTTAGCGATTTTGAGTAGTGGCCACATTGCGCCCACCAGCGCCACGAGTAACGACACCGAAAAACTGAGGGCCGCATAGTGCGGCTTAAAGGAAATAGGCACATAGAAATTTATCCCCATCTTTATCAGCATGTCTTTCACCACGTTAGCCCCGGCGTATCCCACAATCATGCCAACCACGGCAGCCACGCCGGCCACTGTGGTTACCTCCAGCAGCACTGAGGTGAGTATGTCACGTGAAGAAATTCCCATTGCTTTGAGCAAACCGAATTCTCTCATTCTCTCGTTTGTAGTTATAGACATCACTGCAAGAGTTGTTATAGCTGCGGTTACCAACGCGGCGGCACTGATGACTGCGAACACTGTATTTAGGGCGTTGAAGACTTGCGAAACTGTATTTAGCAGAGACGTCTGGGTGTAGACTTGCGCATCTCTATATTGTTCTTTCAACATGGCGTGGAATGAACTCACTTGTTGCTTGTCTTTCAGAGTTATGAGAATCGCGTTGACGAAGGGCCCCACGTCTAACTGCCGTTGAAGCCAATCTAGCGGCACCACTACTAGATTCAATCTGAACGCCCCCACGAATCCCCTCATGAAACTGCGCATTGTCCCCACTACTCTCACTTCCATAATTTTCTCAGACCCAGAAATGCCGGAGTACATCTTAATCTTAATCACGTCGCCGGGCTTTAATCCAAGTGATTCCTCCACAACCGCTTCACCCCCCGCCGCTGGTAATCTACCTTCGTCGAGCTCTATCGCGAAATACCCCATAGCCGCTAGTGGAACTCCCACGATCGACACATGTACTCCGCCGTATGTGCCGGTGTACATGATAATGCCTTCTGCAGATTCTACAACGGCGTTTTTCTGCAATACGTCTACAAAATACTGCGGTATGTTTATAGAGTCGGAGTACATCATTATGTCTGCCGGATACACTCTGTACAGCGTTTGCTCTACGTAGTCTCTCGTGGCGTCGCTCACTGCCGTCAACGCCACTAACAACGCCACACCTACGGCGATGACTAGAGCAGTTAACAAATACCGTACAAATCTCGCTCTAAAATCGCCAGCGGCAATTGTAAACACGTGAGACATATTCTGTACCTAATCCAATGTTTATATCCATAAACAAATTTCAAGGTGTGCGGTTGTCGATTTTCGTCGCTCTCGCTGTGTTAGTTGTGTACGCATACTTAGCTCTACACGCTCCTTTAGTTTTCGAAACGTTGGTATACGACGAGGTTAAACTAATGCCGTCAGACGTGGAGCCCATGGTGGTGAGATCTATCTTGGAGAAGAAAAGCGACAGAGGTCCAGAGGCCGTGACGGTGGTCATTTTCGGGCCGAGTCTGGAGGAGAAGGCGAGGCGGTTGTCCGAGCTATACAACGCCACCACGCCGTGGAGTGTACTGGACAGAGCGCTGGAGGTCTACTGGAGCAAAATCGGCGAGGTGCTAAATGAGTCTGTCTCTAAGTTCAGAGAGGGCGCCGTGCGGATATCCAACGGGACGCGAGAGGCGTGTGACAGATTGCAAAAGTTGGAGAATGCCTATAGAGAGGCTAGAGAAACCGCTAGGAGACTCCTCTTTGCCACCTACGGCGTTGCCGCCGCCGGAGTCGCAGTAGACAGCGACACGGAGAAGTTTCTAGAGGTCTACAGACGGCTTCTGGACTCTCACGATGTGGACGACGCGGTTAGGCTGGCGGCGGATGTGGCATACGGCAATGTCTCTCGCTATCTCGCCGGGGTGAGTTGGAGAAATTGGAGTAGCGAAAGCGCCGTGGAGTCAGTGGCTGAGGCGATCTTGGCGTCAGTCGTCAACGAGACCGCGCTCCAATTGGCTAGAGAGGTAAACGTCGTTGGGGTCCGGCAGTATGTCTACTTGTCTACCCTGGGCGAAGTTCCGCCTCTCTTTAGGCCATATCTACCGTACTTAATTTGCGGCGGCGACGTGGAGAGAGTTGTGAATTGGTTTAGAGACGCCGTAGTGAAGAACTTAACGCAGATGTATCCACCGCCGACGGTGTATACAGTAGCGGCTGGTTTTATATATGAAGACAAATACGCGTTGTCTATTGCACCCACTGACAAAATCCCTACCGAACTGGGGGTCCCCATATCGTCTTCGAGCTTGTTGCACAACTTCCAAGAGATAGTGGTGGAGGACGTGAGTAAGATAGACAAAGCCACGGCGGCAGCTCTGTTTGTGGTACTTCTGTACATAATGGGTGCGTTGACTGCTCCCGTCGTTATACTCTCGGCGGTGGGGTTGACGTACCTCTCGGCGCTTGGGTTCATCTATGTAATTCACGAATTTCAAAAGATTTACTATATGACGGTGTACATGGCTGCGCCGGTGGTGTTCGCCATTGGGGTAGACTACATGTTGTTGATGGTTAGCCGCTACGCCGAGGAGCGAGCCAGCGGCAGAAACAAACGCGAGGCTGTGGCTGTGGTGCGTAGATACGCCAGTAGAGCTATCGCCGCTAGCGCCGCTGTGGTGGCTGTGGCGCTCGGGTCTTTTGCGCTCTCCACACTGCCTCTAATGCAGTCTGTGGGGTTTGGGTACTTGATTGCGGTGGCTTTCATCGCCGCTACGATTTTCTTTGTGTTTCCCGCCGTGTTGTACGTACTTGGCGACAAGTTGTTCTGGCCTAGGCGGATTACGTCGATACATACGGGTAGGTCGAAAGTCATGGAGAGAGCTGTAGAAATAGCGCTGAGGAGACCGAAACTAATAACTGCGATCTCCACGGCGGTTACTCTACTGTCGCTGGCGTTTGTAGTCACCACGCTTCATATCACCGCAAACCCCATCGCCGCTATGCCGGAGACTCAACACAAGAAAGCGCTGGAGGTGGCGGTGACGCACTTCCCCAGCGTGGCGTCTCTTTCAAATACTTACCTAGCGTCCGAGAGTGACTTCAACCCGGAGTTGTTGAGAGCTATAGAGACACTTCCGCACTATGTGAATCACACTGTAGAGAAGATAGGGAAGTGGCAAGTAGTCACTATAAGACTATCTCTAGAGGAGACGGCTGACGAGTTGTTGGAGATATATGAAGAGTTAGACAAACTCCGCGCGGAGTATGGATACTTCCTCATCGGCGGCTCCGCCGCGTGGAAGAACATAGTGTTCAACGAGATATATGTGAAATTTTGGAATTTTCAAATGTATGTAGTAATAGCCGCAGTTATTGTGATACTCGCCATACTGTTGAGGAGTCTCGTGATGCCTCTGAGGCTAGTCACCACAGTGTTGATGTCTACGGCGTGGAGCTTCGCCTTGGGTGTGTTAATCTTTCAAGAAGTGGCGATGCAGTCTATCTATTGGCTCACTCCCATAGTGTTGTTTGCATTTCTCATGGCGATTGGCACAGATTACGACATATTCATTGTCACTAGAATCAGAGAGGAGATGGAGGGGGGACTTTCGGAAAGAGAGGCAATAAAGAAGGCCATCGTGACCACCGGTCCGGTGATTACGGGGGCAGCCATAATCTTGGCGGTGGCTTTCTCCACGTTGTCAATATCGCAAACTACAGTCCTCCAGCAAGTTGGTTTCACAGTGGCTCTAGCCGCGTTGATAGACGCCTTCGTGATAAGACCCTTTGTGGTGCCCTCGCTGATGGTGCTGGCGGGCAGATACAACTGGCTGTGGGTCACTGGGTACGCGCCGCCTCGGGGAAAGTTTTAATACTAGAGACGGGGGGGACGTTGTGATTGTCTGCCCACGGTGTGGACTTCCAGAGTGGAAGCCGGCCCCGGCGCCATATACGTATCGCCATAGGGGACAGGAGAACACAGTGATGATTGCCCGCTGTGAGAACTGCGGCGTTGTGTTTTACATATTCCGCACCTCGCTGGATACTTACACTCTGGAGATGGACAAGGCAGAGAGGAAACATGGAACTGTGCCACACATAGAGAAGTGACTCAACTCTGCGACCGATGCAGAAAGAGGGGGGCGCAATTCTATCGCCAAACTAGCGGAGAGAAGCTCTGCCTGCGCTGTCTGTTTGATTCAGTAGAGAGGAAAGTACTGCAGACAGTTAGAGAGGAGCGTATGATAACCCCCGGCGATTTCGTCGCCGTGGCGGTCTCCGGCGGAAAGGACAGTCTAGCTCTCCTCCACATCTTAGCCAAACTGAGGACGAAGTTCAGGGGAGCGAAACTGGAGGCGTTCACAATAAACGAGGGTCATCCCTACAGTTGTTTCTACCGCATGGCCAAGAGTAATTACGTGGGGGAAGTAGCCGCGAAGTTCGGCATAGAGTACAACGTGTATCACTTCAGAGACATCTTTGGCTTCACCGCCATGGAGATTTCCGAAAGACTTGCCGCCAGGGGGCACAAAGTCCACATGTGTACAATAGACGGAGTTTTGAGACGGCGTGCGATGAACCTCATCGGTAAAAAGAGGGGTTGGACCAAGATTGCAACGGCGCACAACTTAGACGATGAGGCGCAGACGGTGATGTTGAACGTGTTGATGGGTAACTTGTCTAGGTTTAGGTGGTACGGCGTGTATGAAGACGCCGAGGAGAAGGACCTCATACCGCGGATAAAGCCACTTAAACACATTCGTGAGGAAGAAATTGCGGTGTACGCTTACTACCACGGCATTCCACTTATGGAACTGGAGTGTCCCTATGTATCTACAAACCCGAGATACCGCCTGAAGTTCATACTTGCCGAGTTGGAGAGAGAAATGCCCACCGTAAAGTATAGCCTAGTTTCCTTCGGCCGGAGGCTTGCAGAACAACTTAAGTCAACGCAAGCTGGGGGGGCAAACCGCTGTAGATACTGTGGAAACATCTCGGCAAAGCCAGTCTGTAGAGTATGCGATCTGTTACAAAAAGCGGGAGTTTTAAATCTCTAGCTTGACGCAATTCCCCTCTTCGAAAACTCTGGGGCGAAACCCCAGTTTAGCTACGTAATTTTCAATGTATCTCACGACGTGGGGATGTGCGAGGTTACAGAACTTAGCTACAACTCTCCCCTCTCTAACGGCGACGTCCTCCACAGTGACGAATCCCCTCAATTGCGGTATGTACAGAACTTCCTCAAGCGTGGTGAGGTCTATAGATTTGGCTAGTTCTCTTACGATTTCGGCGTCTTTCTCTGACAATTCATCTATCAACTTGGACAGTTGTAGGCCGAATAAGGTCTTCTCGATGACGACGCCCGGGACGTTGTCAATTACGTGTATTATCCACCGTGGGACGAAGACTGCGCCTTTAGAAATTCTGTACTTAACTCTCCTAACGAAGGCAAACATGCCCAACTGTTTAGACATGTCTCTAACTTGTTCTTCCGAGATTTGAGACAGATCCACGACGAAGTGTAAATGTTGCCGCTGGCTGTCGATGGCTATGTTTATAATGTTGACGTCGTGTTCTGCAAATATGTTAGACAACGTGGATAATATCCCAGGTTGGTCGAAATTTAACTCAATCAAGAACTCCCCCACTTTAAGACCGTCACCACTAACTACGAGGTAAATCTCACGACTAAGCATGGGGGCATGATGTTGAATATTTAAATCTTTAACAGCAACACAATAATTTTAAGAAGTTGATAACTACGTGACCTCTACACTGCCCACCAGGTGGGAAATCGCTTGGGAAGAAGAATTGATAGAGTTGTGGAAGAGAGAAAATCAATTCGTCACGAAGCTGAGCGACAGACCTACGTTAGTTATAGACACTCCACCTCCATATCTCTCTAGCAACCGGCCGCACATCGGCCAGACTGCGTCTTACGCCCATTTCGACATGATTGCGAGATTCTACAGAATGCGCAGCGTCGATGTGGTCTTTCCGTTCTACCTAGATAGAAATGGGCTCCCCATAGAAGTGCAAGTTGAGAAGAAATACAACATCGTAGCTCACGAAATTCCACGGGAGCAGTTCATAAATCTCTGTAGAGAAGAACTCGACCGATATGAGGGGGAGTTCGTAGCTACGTTGAGGCGGTGGGGACTCTCTTTTGACTACTGGCGCGACGGCACAGACAGCCCGAGGTATAGGAAGATGACTCAAGAGACATTTGTCAAGTTGTGGAATGAGGGTTTGATATATGAGGCCGAGAGACCCACCCCCTGGTGTCCCCGTTGCCGCACCGCACTGGCGGAGCCCGAGATTGAACACAAAGAGGGAGAGACGTACTTAAACTACATAAAGTTCAAAGTAAGTGAAACTGGCGAAGACATAGTGATAGCCACCACGAGGCCGGAGCTGCTGCCGGCGACGGTGGCTGTAATTTTCAACCCAGACGACGGACGTTACAAGAAGTTGGAGGGATTACATGCAATAGTCCCGCCGGAGGGGCAAGTGGTTCCCATACTGCCTCATAAAGCAGCTAACCCCCAATACGGCACTGGTTTAGTCATGATATCCACTTTCGGAGATGCCAGAGATCTCGCCATTGTGAACGAGCTTAAGCTCCCCATTAGAATAATTCTAGACACCAGCGGCAGAATAAACGTCGGCAGATATAGTGGACTTACGGTGGAGGAGGCCCGCGTACAAGTCATAAAAGACTTGAAGGAAGTTGGGTTGCTCGTTAAGCAGGAGAAAATTGCCCACAGTGTCCCCGTCTGTTGGCGTTGTAAGACACCTCTGGAGATCATAGTCACTAGAGAGCTTTTCGTGAAGCAAGTGGAGTTTAAGCAAGAGTTGATTAAGTTAGCCGAGAGAATGGAGTTCAAACCCCCGGAGTATAGACAAGTTTTGGTAGATTGGATAAAATCGCTAGAGTTGGATTGGCCTCTCTCGAGACGTCGTTATTACGCCACAGAGGTGCCGCTGTGGTGGTGTATAAAACCCAGCGGCGAACGCGTGCCCATTGTGCCACGTGGAGGTGAGTACTACATACCGTGGCGAGACAACCCGCCGCGGGAAGTGGCGGAGGTTTGTAGAGATGGCAAACTGGAGGGCGACACGCGTGTTTTCGACACGTGGTTTGACTCGTCTATATCTTGGATATACGCCTCCGGCGAGGCGTTCCCCAAAGTGTATCCACACTCCATCATGCGTCCCCAGGGTTACGACATAATTCGGACTTGGCTCTATTACTCACTGCTGAGGGCGTATCTCCTCTTTGGCGACGTGCCGTTTAGATATGTGAGGATAAATGGCATGGGTCTCGACGAGAGGGGGGAGGCCATGCACAAGTCTAAGGGCAACGTGGTAGATCCGCTGCTGCCAGTGGAGAAATACGGCGCCGACGCGGTGAGGTTCTGGGCCGCCGCCGCTGGGAGGTTGGGGACTGACTACCGTTATAACGAGAATGTGATTAAAGAGGGGAAGGAATTCGTGACTAAGGTGTGGAATATCTCTAGGTACGTCACTGCTTTCCAAGAGCCGCTGGAGAAGCCGGAGTTAACTCCCGTAGACTCGGCGCTGTTGGCTAAACTGCACCACGTGGCTACGCAAGTCATTTCGGCATATAGCGAATTCGACGTGTACGAACCGGCTCATTTGTTATACAACTTCATATGGCATGACTTCGCAGATCACTACATAGAACTCACAAAATCTAGGGCGTACAACAGAGGTGGGGAATTCACAGAAGCAGAGCAAAAGTCGGCTCTGTGGACTCTCTATACTGTGTGGAAATATTGTCTAAAATTATTGGCGCCAATTATGCCATTTGTGACAGATAAGATCTGGCGCGTTGTCTACGGGAGATCGATACATGAGGAGAGACTGGAGGACCCCAGTTGGGGTGGCGACTTCCAACTTTTTGAAGTAGTTAAGAAGATAAACAGCGCAGTTTGGCGTTATAAAAACAAGAGGGGTTTGAGTCTCGCCGCGGCGTTGGACGTGGAGCTGTACGTGCCGGAACGCGCGATGGCGGCTGCCAAAGACTTGAGATTTACTCATAAAGTCCGCGACGTGAAGCCCGGCAGGGGGAGAGAACAGATAGATGACGAAGTGTGGGTCGGTTAGGCAAATCCCCTTCCCGTGGGGAATTCTCCAACTCTCGGCGCCTTGCTCTTTTTCAAATGTTCAAGTATCCTCACCGCGTTTCTCCTGGACAACATTTCGTTGTTATTGCCACAGTACGGCGAGTAGACGCATTTCGGACAGCCGTCGACGCAGTTGCAGCTCTTAACTATCTTCAACGCCACTTCTGAAACCCTCCTGAAATTTCTCAACATGAGCCGCGACGTCCCGTTTCCGCCGATGTGCGAATCGTAAATCACCACGACGCCATCTGGGTAACTTACGCCACCTAAGTCTGTCTTAGAGGCGCCTATTGCAATTTCGGTGGCCGCTATCAAGACATGTTCCGTGGCGTGGTAACCCTTTGCTCTAGCTTCCCAATCTTCGCGGTCGTTGGGACTGAAGCGGATTGGCGGTAGATACATCACCACGCCCTTAGTCATAAAGGTGTATTGAAGTGGGTCGATCTCGTGCTTGCCGACCATCTCGTTTGTGGCGAATTGACGCACGACATATCCGTGTGTGGTTATGGTGATTTTCAATTTGCCGAATTGGTAATAAACGCCGTCTACGGCGCCCTCTTCCTCTACGCTCACCAGCTGTGGATCCATATATTGGAGGGGGTATGTGACTAAGTGTCCCAACTCCTCACGCTCTACTATAGCTATTTTTTTCTCTAGATCTAGCGATTTAGATCTGTAGGTCTCTCCGCCGTGCATATACACGGCGCCTGGATGCAACTCAGACAGAGCCATGGGGAGTTCTCTGTGACCAATTACTCTGTCCCCACTCTTTATTTTCACCACGTGTGGAGTGCCCCTCATGTTTAACAACTCGAGCTGTGCCCTCCCAATTGGGGTAATTTTGAGAAAGCCGCTTCTCTCAATTAAGCTCTCTCCCACTAGCTTTGCGGCGATTGACCTCTCGAATGGAGTTAGCTCGGAGATTCTCAACGGCGACTCCGCCGCCGCAGCCAGTAGGTGTAACGACGTCACTTCTTCGTTTTCGATTTCGAGCCCTATGGGCTCTGGACTTCTCGTGAAGAACTCGCCAGGGTAGTTGGCGTAGTATTGAGAAATGGGGTCATCTCCCAGTATTTGTACGACGTAGCCCACTTGCCCTCTGCGCCCCACTCTACCCACTCGCTGTAGGTATCTGTTGAACGACGGCGGTATCGAGGCCAACACAGCTACATCTACATCTCCTATGTCTATGCCAAGTTCTAGCGTTGGCGTCGCTATAACTACGTCTATATCTCCCCTTTTGAATGCTTGCTCTACAGATTTCCTATGCTCCGCGCTTAGCCCACCCCTGTGGACAGCTGCGCGGTTTCTGTAGCTATACAACGCCCGGTATATCATCTCGCTAAATCTATGGCTGTCTGTAAATACCAAACATTTAAAGCCATGCTCTATGCAGAGTGAGGCGAGTCGAGCAGCTTCAGCCCACTTCGGTCTAAACTTAGGCTTTACTAACATGTGTATTACTTTCCCCCGCCTACCCAGAGGACCCAACACTACGTTAGCCCCCCTGCCAAAGAGAGATTGAGAAAACTCATATGGGTTGCCCACCGTAGCGCTGGTGGCTACGAAAGTGAGTTTGGCAAATCTCTTCATCCTCCTCACGAGGTAGTACATGTGTGAACCGAACACTCCGCTATATACGTGAAAGTCGTCTAAGACTAGGTACTTTGTTCTCTTCAACACCTCCCTAAATTTAGCCACATGTATCAACGCTTGGTTGACCATGTCGGGATTCGATACGACGATCTCCGGCGGTGTGTTGTACAACAGACGTCTCTCTCGCTGGGGCGTATCTCCGTCGTAAACCATAGTTCTAACTCCCAAAGCGTCGGCGAGTTTGCGGATTCGCACATATTGATCTCTAGCTAGCGCTTTTGTTGGGTATAGAATCAAAGCCGAGTCGCTAGACTCCAGCGAGGACTCCAAAATCGGTGCTAGAAACGCCTCGGTCTTCCCCATGCCGGTGCCAGCCACGATCACTGTGTCTCTCCCAGACTTTATACTAGAGATGGCGTCATATTGATACCGGAAGAGTCTGTGGATACCCACTTTCCTCAATGCCTCCGCCAACTTGGCGCTGAGTACCTCCCCCACGTCACAACATATGTCGGGCTTCTCCGCCTCCTCTATCCATGTGTTTATGATTTCCCTCCCCCGATCTCTGACTACGGCTTGGTAGAAGTCCATAACTTAACGCGCGTGAGAGCGATTAGATTTACGACTAACAAAAGCGGTATATAGTACAAGACGTGGTAGCCGTACTCTTCCACTAACCGCCCGACGGTTAGTGGACCCACTATAGACCCCACGTCCCAACCCATGGTGTACACCGCGCTGGCTAGTCCAGCCCTCCTGCTGCCAGCCAACGCGAAGATTTGGTACGTCACCACCACTGCGCCTTGTCCAACGCCATATATGGCGCCAGCTGCGGCAAACTCCAGCGGGCCGTCTGCAAGCGTGGCGCACATAAGACCCACCATGGCCATGGCCGTGGCCGCCTCTCCCGCAGTTCTACTAGCCGCCATCTGACCTCTGGCGAGTACAACCCTAGGCAGTAAACTCACAAAAGCTGCGATAGAAGAGAAGAGACCCCAGTAAGCCAGAGGCATGTTTGTGTCTCTGAGACGCACTGGGATGAAGGTAGAGAGACTCATGTATGTAGTGGAGTAAATCGACAACAGCGCCATGAATAAATAGACCCGCCGCTCTACTCCGCCCCCCTCCCCCCCGCTCTTCGCCACTTCTACAGTAGGCGTCTTGAGAGCGAGTAGTAAGTTAAGACTGTGTAACACAAACGCCACGGTTATGGCGAATCTAGCGCCACCCACGTCGTAAGCTAGCGAACCCACCAACGGCCCCACCGCGCTGCCGATTCCCACCGCTAGAGATCTCGACGCCATGGATTTGATTCCGTTGACTACAGACGCAGCTATAGACGCCGGTAGGAACGTGGCTATTGCAAACCCGTGGAGAACCCTCCCCACTTGCACCCACCTAACGTCTCCACCGAGGTACGCTAACTGCGCGGCGGCTGCAGAAGCCAACCCCAGTCTCATTGTCCACACATAGCCAATTTTGTCCCCAACGTAACCGCCAACTGGTCTCACAACTATTGACACTAGAAACGCCGTGGAGATCACTGTGCCAATCACAGTCTCGCTGACTACGCCGAGGTCGCGGAGGTACGGCGGTATGGTTACTATGACTATTCCATTGGCAGTGAAAAAGAGGAGAGTTATTACGTTCAAAGTTTGTACCTCACTATATCCCTCAGGAATTTCTTCCTCTCTTCTCTATCTGCGTCTGTCTCTACCCCCAGTGGCGAATGTCCGTCTGCCACCCCCACGACGCCCCTCCTCTCGGGCTCCACTTCTACGACTATCACCTTGAGGGGGTTCGCCGTGGCTGCGAAAATCCTCACAACCTCGTGCACGTTTTTTATGGCGTTGAGGACGTTTATGGGCCAGGCGTCTTTCAGATATATGACGAACACATGTCCAGCTGCGATCTTTCTACATGTGTCTATGGCTAGGTTTCTCAACTCGCCGTCGTTCCCCTCGTGTCTAATAAGTCTCTTGCCAGATGCCTCGCAGAAAGCAACGCCGAACTTAACGCCGGGGGCTGATGTAATTAAAACTTCGTACAAATCCTCCACAGTCTTTATAAAGTGGCTTTGTCCAATTATTACGTTTGTCCCCGGCGGGATGGGGACGTCTATCACTTCGAATTTCATAAAACAAATTTTGTGGAGGTTTTTATTTATACACCAATAAATTTTTATTTAGAACACGAATTTAGGTAAGTGAACCTTGAGCACGTCACTAATGTCTTGAGGGAAAGCGGATACAGAATAACTCCACAGAGGATAGAAGTTGTGAAGATAGTTTTGGAAAAGCTAGCCGAGAGGTCACACCCAACGTTTAACGACATTCTCAACGAAGTTAAGCAAGTAATGCCCTCTATCAGCGCTAGCACTGTATATTCAATACTTGAGCTATTGGAGGAAGTTGGGTTAGTGACGTCGTTTGAACACAACGGAAGAACTTACTACGACAACGTAACGCCACACCTCAACGTGGTTTGTATAAACACGGAGAGAGTTATAGACATAGAGGGGGAGGAGTTTGTGAAAGTTTTAAATAAATACGGAGTCCACCCCACCACCATACTCATTAGGGGGATCTGTAGCCAATAACGTTGAAATATTAATAGAGATAACAGACATATGTATGACTATGTAGTAGTGGGCGCCGGCGTTGTCGGCATGTCTACGGCTTATCACCTCAAGCGGTTTTCTCCCAACGCGCGGGTGTTGGTAATTGACCAAAACCCAAGTGTCGGCATGGGGGACACTGCCAAATCTGCCGCTGCCTTTAGGACAATTTTCACTTCTTGGGCTAACAGAATTTTGGCAAAAACCAGCGTTCAGTTTTACCGAGATGTCCAACTGAGTGGGGTAGATCTGGGGATGAAGTGGGTTGGATATCTCTTTCTCGTGCCGGAGGAGGCTAGTCAACTGTTTACACAAACAGCGTCGGAGTTGCGCCAGATGGGCATATCTGTCGAGATGTATAGACAACTCGACAAATCTATCAAATTCGACTTAGCCACAGATGAGGAGGCTAGAGAAATGGGGTTGCCTAACGTTTCTTTTGCTCTTTTGGTAAAAGACGCGGGCATAATGGATCCAGAGAAACTCGTGAGATACTATTATGAAATGTACGTTGGCGCGGGGGGCGAGGTTATGTACAACACGCGGGTGGAAACCGTGTTATTCGCTCCAAAGCGGCCGTTGGAGATACCGGGAGAGCCGTTCCCGTGGCAAGAGGTTAGGGCTGTGGGTGTGGAGACAACAGCTGGACCTATAGAAGCGAAAAACGT
The DNA here is from genome assembly GCA_938027595.1 of uncultured Thermoproteales archaeon. Lineage (GTDB taxonomy): Archaea > Thermoproteota > Thermoprotei > Thermoproteales > Thermoproteaceae > Pyrobaculum. The sequence continues at coordinate 102,870 of CALJAK010000007.1, read as the reverse complement.
AATCTTAGCCACGGGCGCATGGACTGAGACTCTGGCTGGCCGCATGGGTTTCGGACTCCCCATCAGACCGCGCAAGCGGCAGGTTTTCGTAGTGAGAGCTGACGGAGAGTTGAGAACGCTGTTGGAGATGGGGCTGTCGGACTCTCAGTGGTCGCCGGTGATCATACTGCCGAGGGGGATATATCTAAGGCCGGAGCCGGGCGAGGGGACTTTTTGGATCGGCATGTCGGACAGGAGGCCTTACGGGTTTGAAGAGCGGGCGGAGGCTGAGGAGTCTCTCTGGCGGTTTGGTATTTATCCAGTGCTTTCGAAGTATGTGCCGGCTTTCGAGAACAGAGTTCCACAAAGCGCTTGGGCTGGTCACTACGACGAGAACGTCATCGATTACCAACCCATTGTGGATAGATTGGCGGAGGGTCTCTACGTGGCTGCTGGGACTTCCGGCTCTGGGATCATGAAGGCAGACGCCGTGGGGAGAATCGCAGCGAGTCTGGCGCTAGGCCGCGGAAAAGCGGAGCTCTACGGCGGTGTAGCTGTGGGCAGCGGCGCATTGAGGCGCAATAGGTGTTTTGAAGAAGAGCGCTTAGTCATATGATTGAAGAAGAACTTCGCCGGTGGGCGAGGGCGGCGGGTGGCGAGAGAGGTTGGGTGTTGATTAGAGAGGGGAAGGTGGTGGGGGTGTTTAGACATAGGAAAGACGCCATTGCGGCAGCTAGAGAGCCCGGCGTGTATTTACTTATAAATCAACAGTAAATACTTGTCATGAAGCTGCATGAGTACGAAACTAAAGAATTGTTTTCTAAATACGGCGTTAAGATTCCCCCCGGCATAGTGGCGCGGACGCCTGAGGAGGTATACAACGCGGCTAGAGAGATAGGTACGCCAGTGGTTTTGAAAGCTCAAGTGGTAGTGGCCGGCAGGGGGAAGGCTGGCGGAGTTAAAGTGGCTAACACTCCAGAGGAGGCTCTGGAACTCTCTAGAAAAATGTTTGGGATGGAGATCAAGGGGTTGACTGTGAAAAAGCTGTACGTAACTAAGTACATAGAAGTGGAGAGAGAGATGTATCTCTCGTTAATTATCGACAGAGCTACCCGTAGATATTTATTTCTGGCGTCTCCAACCGGCGGCGTGGATATAGAGGAAATCGCCAAAGCGAATCCAGAGAAGATAAAAAAGATATACGTCGACCCCTTTGTGGGTGTCAGAGAGTACCACATACGTAGTATTGCCTCGTGGCTGGGCTTCCGGCCGGACGCGCCCCAGTGGCGACAAGTGGCTTCTGTGGTGAGCGCCATGTATAAAATAATGGTTGACTACGACGCCGAGTTGGTGGAGTCCAACCCACTGGCGGTTACTAAAGATGGGGATGTCATCCCGCTAGACGCCAGAGCTATAGTAGACGACAACGCTTTGTTTAAACACAGCGACTTGGCGAAAGCGCTTGAGGAAGACCCCCGCGACGTGACGGAGTTTGAAAGTTGGGCAAGGAAAGTGGGTTTTCACTACGTGGAGTTAGACGGCGACATTGGCATAATTGGCAACGGCGCTGGGTTGACTATGTCTACTATGGACTTGGTGTATCACTTCGGTGGGAGGCCGGCGAATTTCCTCGACATAGGCGGCGGCGCCAGTAGAGAAGTGGTGAGGGAAGCAGTGAAAGTCTTGTTGAACCACCCCCGTGTGAGAGTTATATTTGTAAATATCTTCGGCGGAATTACGAGAGCTGACGAAGTGGCACAAGGCATAAGAGAAGCTCTGGCGGGGGGTGGGAAACCCATTGTAGTGAGGATAAAAGGCACAAACGAAGAGTTGGGGAGAAAAATTTTGGCTGAGATAGGTGTACCTCTCTTCGAGGAGGCGGAGGAAGCTGCCAAAAAAGCTGTGGAGTTGGCGCTATGACGTTGATAAATCCAAATACCAAAGTTGTAGTCCAGGGCGCCACAGGGCGGGAGGGCTCTTTCCACCTCCAGCGGATGTTGGAGTACGGCACTAAAGTAGTCGCTGGGGTGACTCCCGGCAAGGGCGGCGTCACTGTACATGGCGTCCCCGTATATGACACAGTTGAGGAGGCCGTCAGAAAACACGGCGTAAACGCCACTGCGATTTTCGTCCCAGCCAAGTTCGCAGTAGACGCTCTGTTGGAGGCTGTAGATGCCGGCGTAGAACTGGCGGTGGTCATCACGGAACATATACCAGTACATGACATGCTTAGAGCTGTAAACTACGCCAAGTCGCGTGGCGTTACTGTGATTGGGCCGAACTGCCCCGGCGTGGTGGCGCCGCCGATTAGGACGAAGATAGGCATTATGCCAAACAGCGTATATCAAACGCCTGGCAGAATCGCTGTAGTTAGCCGGTCCGGCACTTTGACATACGAAATTTCGTTCCAATTAGTCAAACGGGGATTTGGCATAAACGTAGCCATTGGCGTTGGCGGTGACCCAGTGGTTGGGCTCGACTTGATGGAAGCCACGCTTAGAGTGGCTCAAGACCCAGACGTGGATGCAATTGTGGTAATTGGCGAAGTGGGGGGCGACGCCGAGGAGAGACTCGCGAAGCTATACGCCGAGGGTGCCATAGGGAAGCCAATCGTGGCGTACGTAGCTGGCCGCACCGCTCCGCCGGGTAAGCGTATGGGTCACGCCGGAGCGATCGTGATGTTGGGATCTGGAGATGCGGGAGGTAAAATTAGGGCTTTCAGAGAGGCTGGAGTGCCGGTGGCCGAGACGCCGTTTGAAGTTCCCAAACTACTCGCCGAAGTTCTTTAATGGAATGTCAAATTTGTGGATTTGAAGAAGCTGAATATAAGTGTCTAAAGTGTGGGCGGTTTGTCTGTAAGCACGACTGGAGGGGCGACATGTGCGCGGCGTGTTTTTCAACGTTGTGTAGATTGTGTGGAGTCAACTTCTCGATCTCCACTTGCATACGTTGCGGTCGACTTGTCTGCGATGTGTGCAGCACGAGGTGGGGGCTTGGACGTATGTGTAGAGAGTGTTTCTCACAATAGAATATATATAAATAAACTTATATAGTGTTTTACTTAAGCATTACATGGATATATCTAGACTTCTCGCCACACGTGCTCAATTCATTTCAGCTAGCGAAGTGAGAGAATTACTGAAGTGGGCAACGGCGGACGTAATTTCTTTCGGTGGCGGACTGCCAGACCCCTCTACGTTTCCCATAGAAGACATGAAGAAAGTTGTTGAACACGTGCTTGAGGCGTATCCACACAAAGCGCTACAGTACGGCCCCACAGAGGGGATAATTGAGCTACGGCAGGAGATTGCGAAATTTAGCGCACACAGCGGCATAGTGGCTAATCCGGAAAACGTAATAATCACAGTCGGCAGTCAAGAAGCTTTGGAGTTGTTGGGGAGGGTTTTCATCAACCCAGGCGACGTGATAATTACAGAAAACCCCACTTACATAGCCGCGCTGCAAGCTTGGCGCGTCTATCAGCCGAGGTTGATAGGGGTACCCATTGACGAAAATGGCATGATTGTGGAGATTCTGGAAGAGAAGATAAAGCGACTCACGACAGAGGGGGCAAAGATAAAGTTTATCTACACAATACCCACGGCGCAGAACCCCAGCGGTGTTACTATGTCACAAGACAGAAGGAAATACCTCCTCGAGTTAGTGGAGAGATACGACTTGGTGGCTGTGGAGGACGACCCCTATTCGTATTTCTTGTTTGAATCTATAAACGTCACGCCGCTTAAAGCTCTTGACAAGACAAATAGAGTGATATATCTCTCCACCGCCTCTAAAATCTTTGCCCCCGGCCTCCGCTTGGGTTGGGCAATTGCAAACGAAGACGTCATAAAGTGGTTTAACTTAGCTAAACAATCGCTAAACTTGAACACCTCTAATTTTGCCCAATACGTATTCCTCGAGGGACTCCGTAGGAATATCGTACTTAAGAATTTGCCACATGTGAGAGATTTATACAAGCGGAAGCGTGATGCAATGTTGGCAGCTCTAGAGACTTACATGCCCCCCGGCATTGAATGGACTAGACCCTCCGGCGGCATGTTCATATGGGTCACGGCTCCGTCTGAGATAGATACTAAAGAATTGTTGAAGTACGCAGTTACTCAGTACAAAGTGGCATTCATCCCGGGACACGGCTTTTTTGTAGACCAGTCAGTGAAGAACGCCATGAGGCTCAACTTCACGTATCCCACGTTTGAGCAGATACACGAGGGAATAAGGCGGTTGTCTATGGCGCTGAGGGAGAGATATGATTCTACTAGATGAGGCACTGACAGTCATCAGAGAGAGACAGACAGAGGGAAAGATACACAGAACGCCCCTCTTGAGGTCTGAATCTCTCTCCAGACTGTCTGGAGGCGAAGTTTTCCTAAAGCTAGAAGCTCTGCAGAAGACGGGTAGTTTCAAAATTAGAGGCGCTTACTTCGCCATACATAAGTACGTAAGAGAGGGATTTCGAGAATTCGTGACGGCTTCTTCGGGAAACCACGCCCAGGGTGTGGCCTACGCGGCGCAGTTACACGGCGTGAGAGCCACGGTGGCGATGCCGGAGAACACCCCCTGGCTTAAGGTGAAAAAGACGCAAGACTACGGAGCGGCAGTGGTGTTACACGGCGAGAGTTACTACGAGGCTGAGAAAAAGGCAATGGAGCTTGTGCACAGCGGCGCCAAATTCCTTCACGCATATGACGATTACTACGTGATTTCTGGCCAAGCCACGTTGGGAGTAGAGATACTGGAAGATGTGCCAGATGTAGATACGGTAGTTGTACCCATAGGCGGCGGGGGGTTGATCTCTGGCATTGCGTACGCCGTGAAGAAAATGAAGCCGTCGGTGAAAGTTGTCGGCGTGCAAGCCAGTGGAGCTCCCTCGGTGTATTTATCTCTCCGCGAGGGAAAGCCCGTCGTGATTGAACGAGTAGACACTATAGCTGACGGCATAGCTATAAAGCGGCCGGGGGATATAACGTTCAAAATCATAAGTGAATACGTCGACGAGGTTGTGTTAGTGGATGACAACGAAATAGTAGACGCCATATTCCTCCTCTTGGAGAGAGCTAGAGTTATTGCCGAAGGCGCCGGCGCGGCGGCGGCGGCTGCTGTTATCTCTGGCAAAATCCCCCTCAGGGGTAGAAAAGCCGCGGTGATTGTCTCTGGGGGTAACATAGACGCCCCCATATTGATGAGAGTTTTAATGAAAGCTCTCGCTAGACAGAAGCGAGTTTTGAAACTCATAGGCGAAGTGCCCGACAGACCGGGGACTTTGGCAAAGGCGTCGTCTCTCTTGGCTTCCCACAACATAAACATACTGGAGGTGTACCACGAGCGTTACGACCCGGAACAGAGACCGAATTACGTGAGACTTGTCTTCGTAGTGGAGGTGCCTGGCGCTTTGGACATAGACGCGTTGGGGGAGGAAATGGAGAGATACGGCTTCTACTTCACAGTGTCGCACCCGTAGTAAAGTTATATAGCTGAGTAATTTCAACACTATGCCGACTAGGCTTTTGTATCAGACAGATTCTTACATGAGGGAGTTTGAAGCCGCCGTAGTGTCGGTGTCTAACAACGAAGTTGTGTTAGACCAAACCGCATTCCACGACGGCAGTGGGGGTGTGGAGGGAGATGTGGGTTTCATAACTGGAGTGGAGAAATATTCGGCAGTGGCCACGCGGAGGGGGGAGGAGGTAGTGCACGTCTTAGACAGAACTCCGAGATTTGGCGTTGGTGACGTAGTTAGGGGAGAGATAGATTGGGAGAAGAGATATATAAAAATGCGGTTACATACGGCGGCTCACATCTTGTCGGCAGTTATGTACAATAGATATAACGCTTTGATTACGGGTGGCGTAATTACGCATGAGTACGCACACGACGACTTCAATATAGAGGGAGACATGACCACCGTGAGGAGAGTTTTTGAAGAGGCAGTGGCGGAGGTGAACGAAATTGCGAAGAGAGGCGTAGAAGTCAAAGTGTACTGGCTCCCCAGAGAGGAGGCTTTGAAAATTCCCGGCGTCGTCAAGCTGGCTGAGAGAACGCCACCCAACCTGCCCCAGTTGAGAATCGTGGAAATTACTGGAATTGACATACAAGCCGACGGGGGGCCGCACGTGAGAAACACTAGCGAAATTGGTAACGTCAAAGTTTTGAAAGTGGAAAACAGGGGGAGGGGGAAGAAGCGGCTTTACTACACTGTAGAATAGTGGAGTTAGCTGCGGTTGCAGCGTCGTTAATCCTCGGCGTGTTTCTCGCCTATGTACTAGACTCGCTGGAGCTGCCGCCCTTCCTCGGTTTCTTCATCTCTGGCTTCATAATTGGGAAACTTCTTGGAGTCAACTTGTCTTACACATATCTACAGATACTTCTGTCGCTAGTGGCGTTCGAAGTAGGGCGACAGACGGGCTCGGCGGGGTTGGCGCCCGTTTCTTTCTTTGCGGTGTTTCTCGAAGCATCGCTAATAGTGGGGATGTCTATAGTTCTATTTAGATTAGTTGGGTTCACAGTTGCCGAGGCGTTGATAGTGGCTGTGATGATGTTGAGCTCGTCGAGTTTATTGACGCTGAGGCTTTCGCAGACTCTACCGCCGCACGCCAGAGGTACAGCCATATCTCTCACTACTCTCGAAGACGCCGTGTTGTTCATATCGCTCAGCCTCTTACTGGGTAACGTCACCGTAGAGAGTCTGCCAGTGATTCTCACAATTCTAGTCGCCATGGGTTTAGTTGCGTTTGCCGTGTTTAGCTACATATATCGCTATATCATTGGACGTGAGTACGCGCTGCCTTTTGCTCTCGCCACTGCGTTTGGTTTCGTTTCGGTAGTTCAATACTTCCAAATCGCGTCGCCATTCATAGGCGCCTTCGTCGCGGGGTATTTGTTTTCCAGATCTGACGTGCACAAAGTGCACGAGAAAGAGGCAGCCGCCGTGTCTGGCTTCGTGATTTATCTATACATGTTGGCAGTGGGGCTCTCGCTCCCCGCTTTGGCATTCAACCCGCTATATATGACTCTCGGGGTAGCCATCTCCTTCTTTGCTATTGCGATTAGAGCAGTGGCGGTGTTCTTCGGCAGTTTGTTGACTACCGGCCAGCCGAAGCTCTCCACGGGCGTGGCGCTCTCCGCCGCACACGTGTCGGAGTTGTCTCTCTCAATTCCAATAATTGCCCACGCGGCGTCTTACCTAGATATCGAGCTGGCGACTGCGTTAGCGCTATCGCCGGTATTTTCGCTATTTCTCGCACCGTATATGTGGAGGTATAGAACTGACATTGAGAACTACGTGGCGAGACGCGTTAGAGAACTGCCAAAAATCGCAGTGTATGAAAAACTCTACCACGTAGTTACACACGCCTTCACTACCGCGGCTAAGATAGCTATCTTAGTGTTAGTGTTGTCGTTTTCCATCGCGTACCTCGGCTTGTTTTCCATAGCCGTAATACTGCCGACGATTTACTTCCTATATCGATACTCCAGCGAGATATATCGAGATTTACTCATAGCTCTAGGCAAGTTTAGAGAAGCCAGATACGTCAGCGTCGCCGTGATTATGTCCACGTTCTCGCTAGCTATCTACGTGTCAATCGCGTTGTTGGTTAGACTGGGGGAGCTGCATCTATACGTAACTGCGTTGGTCATGGGTGTGATAATCTATCTACTGTTCGCCACGTTTAGAGAACTACAGAGGAAATCCACTAGAGAATTCAACTCGCGCACTACGGAGCTATAGAAGTCATCACCGCCGGCGGGGAGTCCGACGCATTTCTCCACACTCTCTCTAAACAATTTGGCTAACCGGTAGTCCACGCCCGTGATGCTGTCTTCCACAACCTCCACTTCGGGCATGGCGATGGAGAGTAACGCAATGTGATGTGCATGGAGTTTTGCAGATTCTCCCAGAGCCGAGCGAGCCAGGGCGTGCGTCTTTTGTCTATGTATCTCTCTAAGCATTCCCACCACCCTCTCGACGTCTCTCTTTCTCAAAATTTCTACAACCTCCACATCTGGAGTTGGAGAGTTTTTATAATATGTACCCCACGTTTTTAACTACTGAATGTCAGATTTCGTGGTTGTAGTCACGTTCGGCGGCAGAGAGGAGTACATATCTACCTATGAAGATTTAGAGAAGTTTTGTGAAAAATTAAGGGGAGAGTTAGAGAAGGAATGTGAATACCACTCTTGGTACATTAGGATACCCCCAGACCGCCTTTTGGCTTTGTTGAAGAAAGCTTACGTAAAGGCAGCTAGCGTGAGTGAGGTAATTTCGGAATTTCTCGAAGAGAACAACCTAGCCAAGAGTTTAGCTCGCACGATAACCCCCACTTTGAGCTCTCTGGGGCTGAGGTCCTCCGAGAGATTCACGCAGCAAGCTATTGAAATTGGGAAACTCTTGTCAGAGGGGAAGTTAGAGGAGGTCAAGAGTAAGCTATATAAGTTAATTTTGAAAAATTGCGTCTTGAGAGAAATTTTGGAAAAGATGAATTGTGCAGAAGTTGAAAAAGCCGTAGCGGCGGTTTTGACGGCGTATGGGAAGAGCGTTAGGTTTGACGAATTGAAATACACCGCAGAGCTCCTCCGCATGGTGAGTCCAAAGTGTGGAGATTGCGACTTTAGATGTATCTCCCCAGAGAAGTTAGAGACGTGTAGAGACAAACTAGTCCAAACGTCCAAGACATATTTGAGAGAACTCTTTGAGAAATTAGACATCGCCCTACTGCCGGAACACTTAGATTTCGCGCGTCGTGGAGAGAATTACGCAATAATAGTCAAAGGCACCGCGAGACAGATTGGAGTTGTCCTCCTGTCGAGTCCTTTAGAAAGTGGAGAATTACAACAGATAAAAACAGCTTTGTCTAAACTAGACGCCGCAGTGAGAGAGGGTGAGTTCGAAGTATATGTAAAAATAATTCCCATACTTGAAACTGGCGAAAAGTGTAGATCAATAAAGTTATTGATTGAAGTAATTAGAGGCGATTTGGAGCGTGTTTCTAAATTTGTCAAACTTTAATCACGTGTGTTGTTTCGAAAGTTCTAGCTGCAAAGAGTTTGCCTTTTACTAAAGCCCTCACCTCCACGTAAGGCGCAAGTCCCGACGTGGCGATCTTCCGCCCGAGGATTGTGTCTACTTGAAATATCCCAGTCTCGTTAGACATGTGCACATTTACCACAAGCGGCTTCACGTCGCCGCTGGCGAGCTCTACTTTCTCTATAGACATGGCGCTTAACGCATGAATATCGTTCTTCCCAACTCTGTATGGATACCTAGCGCGCCCGCTAGACATGTCAGTGCCGTCGGCGATTTTTGAACAAGCGGCCTCCAAAGTGAGGCAGAGGTACTCCTCGTCATGGCAAAAAACGGCGTGTAGCACCTCCTGCTTGAGCATGTACATTGCTTCTCTCTCGCCATATATCTTGTAAAGTATTTTGTACGCTAGCTTGTCCACAATCATCGTCGAGTACATTGGGTGGTGAGTCCTGTGAATAGAGTTGCCAATGTCGTGTAGATATGCACTCATGAGCGTGACGACCATGGCGTCTTCCAAATCGCCAACGCCGTCAGTCACAACGTTGGGTCTGAACCCCTTGTCCAGAAGTATTTTGAGTACGGCGAGTGCGCTCCCCGCCACGATTTTGGAGTGAACAGGCCCATGGTCGTTGTATCTAAGCCGCTGTACGGCGAATATGTTAGCCATCTTTAGATATGCTTGAGTCTCTACGTCGGTGGTTAGCAACTCCCAAACTCTCCTCGCCCTACCCTCCGGCAGTAGGCTATCTATCAGCCTAACGCTAACTTCATACGTCATACACAACTCGCGGTACGTATTTATATACATAGATACATCTCTACATGTACATAACAGTGTTAATAACAACCCCCAGAGACTCCACAGAGAAAATCGCCAAACACATACTGCAGAAGAGACTAGCGGCGTGTATAAACGCCACGCCCGTCTCCTCAGCCTACTGGTGGGAGGGAAAGATAGAAGAGGCGGAAGAAACGTTGTTGATTGTGAAAACTACGGTAGACAAGTTGGAGAGACTCATTGAAGAAGTGAAATCGGTCCACCCCTACCGAGTCCCCGAGATAATCGCTCTACCCATCGTGGGGGGCAATAGAGACTATTTGAGTTGGGTGGAGAGAGAGACACATGCCTAGCGTCCTCTGGATTTTGTTCGACGGAGGCGGCGACAGACCAGTGGGGGGAAAAACCGCATTCCACACGGCGTTTAAGCCAGCCATAGACTACTTAACTTCGCTAGGCTCCTGCGGAATTATGGACCCAATCTCGCCAGGTGTCAGACCGGGCTCTGACACTGCCCACCTTTCGCTATTCGGCTACGACCCCTATAGATATTACACTGGCCGAGGCGCATTTGAAGCACTGGGGGCAGACGTAGAGCTGAAGCCGGGAGATGTGGCGTTTAGGACTAACTTAGCCACAGTAGACGAAGGTGGGGTTGTGATAGATAGGAGAGCTGGGCGGTACATCTCGCCAGACGAGGCGAGAGCAGTGGAGGAGTTGATGTACAGAATTGGGAGAGAGGCGGAGAAGTTTGGAGTTGAAGTTTTCTACAGATCTACAGTGGAGCACAGGGGCGTGTTGGTGCTCCGGGGGGCCGTGAGTCACAGAGTCGGCGACACTGACCCACACAAAGTGGGCGCCCCACTGTTGAAATCAACTCCACTAGACGACAGCAGAGAAGCGGCGAAGACCGCGGAGGTGGTCAACTGGCTCACTGAGAGATTTAGAGAGTTAGCTAGAGAACTCGAGATAAACAAAGCGAGGCAGCGAGAGGGAAGACCCCCCATAAACGCCATATTGTTGAGAGGTGGGGGATACATGCCCAAAATTGAGCCAATCAGAGAGAAGTACGGAGTCAAGGCGGCGGCTATCGCTGGCGTGGCGCTCATCAGAGGCGTGGCGCGGGCGGTGGGCATTGAGACTCACACAGCGCCGGGTCTCGTCGGCACGAAAGACGACGTTTTTGACGAAGCGGTGAGGCGAGCTGTAGAACTCATGTCTAGCTACCAATTGGTCTTTCTACACGTCAAAGGCACAGACAGCACTAGCCACGACAGCGACTTCGCGGGGAAGGTGTCTGTGATCGAGAGATTTGACAAAACTCTCTCAAGCCACTTGGACAAACTCCTAGACCACTACGTGGTGGTCACTTCCGACCACGCCACGCCGGTGTTAGTCAGAGAACACACAGGCGAACCCGTGCCGCTCTTGTTGTACGGCCCCGACGTGGTGCAAGACGACGTGGCTAAATTCTCTGAACTCACTTGTTGGAGGGGAGCTCTGGGCAGAGTGAGGGGGATAGACATAATGCCCACGTTAGCTAGCTACTTGGGGACTTCTGAAAAATTCGGCGAGTGACGGCGGGGGTCACAACAATTTGATCCCCATACGGGATTTCAACCTCTCCAAGAGGTGCGAAGCCACTTTCAACTTTTTCCGTTTTATCTCGTCGTCTCTCTTCAACACGACGTGGGGATAAAAGCCAGACACAATCACTTCTCTAGACCCCATGTAGTGCGCTAGGTAGAGAGCTCTATCTCCGTCAGTGAAGCCAGATATGTTATAACTACAACCCACGGGCCAAGTCTGGACGGTGTATATCCACTCCCCCCTGGGGATTTTCCAATAGTTATCTCCATGCATGTGAACCACTGCGTGTCTAGCCAGTCGAAAACCCTCCGGCTGGAAGTCCATGTCACCCACCACCACGTCCACCGAAACCCCCCGCCTCTCTAGCTTCCTCGCAGTGTAGCCCTCCACAGCTACAACCACAGTGCCGTCCGCCAGTTTTGAAAATGGCGGCATGTACACCACGGGGGAGCCCCAGTCTAAATCTCTCAAAACGTCGATACTCACCCCGCCGAGTTCAGCCGCCGTTTGAGACGCAGCGGCGTCTCTCTCGTAAGACAACTCCGGCAGGAGCGACTGGACTAACTTCATGACGTAAATCCACTCCAGGGGGTCGAAGACTATGGGTCTACAAGCCACGCGCCTGCCGCAGTGTCTCGAGCGCCATGTTCAACCTTTCAACGCCACTTCTACACCTCTCTCTCTGAGGAACTCCACAATTTGGTTTCTATGGGGGTTTTTGACGTTTTTCCGGAACACTACAGCTCTCTTCACCGGAGTGGCGTGTTTCAAATAGGCGTTTTTCACAACATCCAGCGTGATCTCCACATATTTAGGCACGACGTGCCCCACGTCAATCGCGCCGCTAGCCACCATGTCAGCCACCGTGGCGTAGTGCAAATCGCCGATGGCGATAGTTGCGTTCTCCGCCCCCCTCCGCCTAGCCAACACCAACTCCAAAACTGACAACAAAGTGGAGACAGCTTTCCTATCTCTCCACTGACTCTCGCCGCTCCCCACCTCTAGAAAAACCGCAGACACTCTAGACGTGTTGGGGAGGTGGTGAGTAGCTTCAATAACGCATTCAAAATCCCCATAGACAGACTTACACAACTGGCGATACAACTCAGAGACGAGACTAGGGTTCGCAACAGAGACGTCAGGCCACGAACCTGGCGTGTGGACAGCGAAGAGAGGCCTTGGGTTGGCCATTTCGTGTCTAGATATAAAAACCGCGCAATCTCCCAAAGACGACAAAACGTCCTCTCTGTCGAACTCAGTAGGCTCCCCATCGAAAACCACCATCGGAAAATCGCCAAACCACCCAATCTCCACCCCACTTCTCTCAATCAACGCCGGCGAGACTAAACCCAACGCAGTACGAGAGACCGGATCCCCCCGAGACAACACCACAACGCACACACATGCCCAAAAGACCCATTTTAAAACACAAAACCGCATGACGAAAAGCCAGCCAAGCCGGCGTTTCTCACAAACGCATTACATCACTGAAACAACGCCGAAGTTCAGAGAGGAAAATGTTCTGGAGTTACCTACAAACACATCTGCCGCCTTCACCAATAGAAAAACTGCATGAAGCCATTCCGCTGTCGTGACACATTATAAATCCACAGTACGTACACGTTGCCATAGCTAAAGCAAAAACGGCAATTATTACTGCTACAACTCCATACAGTAGTATTTTTCTTTTTGGGATTCCTCTTTTTTCTAGTGTTTTGATTGTGAAGATGGATAGTGGCACCGCGGCTGCAGTGAGTGTGGCGAGTGTCGGCGTCCAGAGGTGTGAGTTGAGTATGTAGGTTTTGACGAAGTTAGCCGCCGCTGAACTGTAGAAAGCAGCCACCATAATCGCTATAGTTATCGCTGACGCTATCGTCAGCTAAATTAGCGCAATCAACACGGCGTAAGCAATCCCACTTATCCACCTTACCATGTTTACTCTTTTTTTTATAAAAAAAGTTTTTGTGTAATATTGTTGTGATATTGAGTTGTGGGCTTAGAGTTTTGTGTATTTTTAATATGGCTTTTTTAATTTCGTGGAGTCTGAGGTTGTTTCGTTGTTGAGTAAGCTCGTTTCTATGCCTACTGTGAATCCGCCTGGCGTGGGGTATGTGGAGTTTGTGGAGTTTGCTGAGCGGTATTTCAAATCTTTGGGGTTGGATACTGAAGTTTTGGAAGTGCCCAAACGGGATGTCGCTGAGCGATGTCCGGAGTGTGCGGATTACCCTCGGTTAATTTTGTTGGCGAGGCTGGGGGAGCCTAGAGTGCATTTCAACGGACATTACGACGTAGTGCCGCCGGGTCCTTTGGAGAGTTGGAAAGTGACGAAGCCTTTCGAGCCGGTGTATAGAGACGGTAGGCTCTACGGCAGGGGGGCTGTGGATATGAAGGGGGGGCTTGCGGCTATTATGATCGCCGCGAAGCGCGGGCTTAAGAATTTCGAAGTTTCTCTTGTCCCAGATGAGGAAATCGGTGGGGAGACTGGCGCTGGTTATTTAGTGAAGTCCGGCAGAGTTAAAGCTCCGTGGGTGGTCATCGCCGAGGGCTCCGGGGAGGACAACATATGGATTGGGCACAGGGGGTTGGTTTGGTTTTTGGTGGAGGTTTTCGGCAGACAGGCGCACGGCTCTACTCCGTGGCGCGGTCTCAACGCTTTCGAGGGGGCTGCGTACGTCGCATATAGACTCCGGGAGTATGTCGAAATTGTGTCTAGGCGTGTGAGTAAATATGAGTACGACGATCCGAGGGGCGCTAGCCCCACTGTCACAATCGGCGGGGAGGTGAGGGGGTCTGTGAAGACTAACGTAGTGCCTGGTTACTTCGCGTTTTCAGTTGACAGGCGGGTGATTCCAGAGGAGGATTTGGAGAGAGTTCGAGAGGAGTTTGTGGAGTTTGTCAAGAAGGTCGCTAGCGAAGTGCCACATAGAGTTGAGGTTAAAGTTACTAACGTCTCGGAGGCGGCGCTTGTTGAGCCCGGGCATCCGCTTGTGGAGAGTTTGTCTAGAGCAGTGGAGAAGACGCTGGGGAGGAGTCCGAGGCGTACTGTTTGCGTCGGTGGGTTAGACGCCAGGTTTTTCACGAGGGTTGGTATACCGGCTGTGACTTACGGCCCCGGCCCCATTGAGGTGGCTCACGCGCCGGATGAGTACGTGGAGGTGAGGCAAGTGGTGAACGTGGCTAGGGCGTACCTGGAGTTAGTTAGACAGTTTTGACCTCTTTTTCTCTATGTACTGCGCCAGTTCTCTCTCCGTAAGTTCGTAGCGGACTGCCGGACGTCCCACTGGCATTATGTAGATTGGAGTTTCTCTCTCTGGCAGTTCTAGAATTTTCCTCACGTCTTCGTCGTAAAACGCACCTACGGCCACGGTGCCGAGTCCCAGCGCGGTGGCTTGGAGGTATACGTTCTGCGCCGCGTGACCCAAGTCCATGGGTACGTATCTCACTCTCCCCCTCTCTCCGTACACTCTCACCGTCCGGCTGTAGACAGCTGTGAACACTATGGAGACTGGCGCCTCGAGAACCCACTGTTGCTCCAGCGCTGCGTGGTACAATTCGCTAGACACGTCGCCCCGCCTCACAACGTGTAACGTGTGGCTGTGGGGGTCGTAGTAATATACGCCGGCTGGCAGAAAGCCGTCTATAGTTTTGACACCCCCCTCTCTCACCGCTATGTAGACCTCTAGGGGGTACTGCGCGCCGGCGCTGGGGGCTGTCCTCAGTCCATGTGTCACTTCCGAAATGCCGTAGGCAGCCCACAGCAGTTGGCTCACCTCCTCTAGTGTTAGTGGTTCGTCGACGTACTCTCTGACAGACCTCCTGTTAGCCAACGCCTCCTCTACTGACACGCGGCCTCTCAGCCTGGGGTGGGGAAGTCTCACCGCTGTGTCTTTCTTGAGGCGTGGCACGTCTACACTGTTGTCTAGGTATATTACTGTAAACGCCGCTATGGTTGAGATAACTCCAGCCAGAAACCTGCCGAGGGGCGTGGCGAGGAGGAAATTTAAAATACTTCTCCTCAACACGTATTACTGTGTGGGTTTCTATAAATGTCTTCATTTTGGGCGTCACCTCCGTCATGTTGATTGTCTTTGGGTTTCTCGCGGCGGTTTCGGGACTCTGCCTAGCCAAGCCGGAGGTGGTTGAGAGAGCCACTTTTGGAATTTTCACATACGGCACCTGCGTCAAGTTACATCTGGGCACCGCGATGGCGATCACTGTGACAACTGCCGTCATCCACGGAGTGGCTGGGCTTTACTTGTGGCTCTTGCGCATGGGGAGAAATTGGCTCTGGCTGTGGGTGGCGGGTCTCGCCTTTGTCGCTTGGTTTCTATACTATTTTTATGAGTGACTTACGCCAAGTCTATGAGAAAATCGCGGGTAGATATGAGAGAGCTAACTTAGTGATTACCTTGGGTAACGTAGACAAGTGGAGGCGGGAGGCCGTCGGGCTTTTCAACAGTAGAAAGCGGCATTTGAAGATACTAGACGCTGGAGCTGGCCCGGGGAATATGGCTAGACACTTCAATGGAGTTAAGTACGTAGTCGCTCTCGACTTCGCCATAGAAATGTTGAAAATCAACAATGTGGCTGACGAGAAAGTAGTGGGTGTTTTTGAACACATGCCGTTTAGGGGGGGAAGTTTTGACGTGGTTGCCGCCGGTTATTCTCTACATGCCGCTAGTGATTTAGAGAGAGTGGTGGCTGAGTTTAGCAGAGTGGCGGATTACCACGTGGTGGTTTCCATAGGCAAGCCAGATGGCGAGCTCGCCAGGTGGTTGTTGACGCTCTACACGAAATACGTCGTGCCAATATTGACGTGTTTAGTGGCGGGCGCATACGGCGAGTATAGAGCGATATACAACATTATGAAATCTCAACCTAAAAATTCGGAAATTAGAAAAGTCATAGAGAGACACGCTGTCCTCTTGGCGTTTAGAGAGAGGGGTCTGGGGAGTGTCTACATGTATGTAGCTAAGTCAATAAAACGGGACACACCGCGTCTTTAAACGTCTGTGGACGACGCACAAGTCTCTTTCTCCGGGCGTCTCGGTGCTGATTTGATAACCCTCTACGTACGCTCTGTAGAGGGGGTGCGGGGGGCCTCTGCTCGACATGGGAATTACGCACATGGTTTCCAAGTCGTAGACTCGCGTCCCGGCGTTGTTTCTAGCGATGTATATTGTGGAGTTGGCGCGTTGGAGTTGGAAAATAGTTGTCAACGGCAGCGCCGGCGGTGGAGCGTCGCCAACTGGGATGTGTGTCAACACGGCCACTCCCAAGTCGCATGTGGTGACTCCCAGCGCTAGTTTTAAAACTCGCTGGAGTGCCAACACGTCCCACTCCTCTAACTTGGGGAAGAGCGGTAGGAGCTTCTGGACAAGCGCCCCCTTGTCTAACACGCCTCTCTTCACTTGCGTTACGTAAGCGTACACAGCCTCCACCACTGTGGGATTTCCGAACTTAGCCCAGCCGCTAACGGCGTGTTGGAACCCCTCTTCAGATTGTACAGTCACTATTGCGGTAGTTAAGAACTTGGGTTCTTCTAGTAGTCTAAAGTCGTAGATGGGGCCGTAGTAGTCAAAGTGGTCTATCCACCCCACGGACCTCTAGAGTTTAAGATATTTAAACCACATCGACCGTTAATTCAATGGCTCGCCGCATTTTTGTATTTCCAGGGTACAAAAACATTGACGACGAGCCGAAAATACGTCAAATGATTTACAAAGGTTTGAAGGAGATAGAGGCTGAGATACGTAAACACATGTTGGATGCACACAGCGTGGAGGAGCTCGGCAGAGCTCTCAAGGCGGTGAATATGATAGCCGTGAGAGTCAAATCCACCGAGGGGAGGCCCAAGTCTAGGAGAGAGCTTGAGCAGATAGACGCAGCTGTCTTTGACAAATTAAACACGTTACTCTCGCTCATCGCTAGTAAAAACTACGGAGAGTTACTCTCGGTATTGTCAGATCTGGAGAAGTTAGTGACGAGGCGCATCTCGCTATTTGCCTAATGACTTGTATACCCCCCTTCACACTGGAGGGGTTTCTAGCGTGGTATAAACAATTGGGGCGGCTTAAACTCTTCTGGGCCAAGCCGCTGGTGGAGATATTTCCACTCTACAGAGTGGTGGATGGTTGCGTTCTGAAAGCTCGTTGGTCTTCTGAAAAGCCGAGACTAGAGGAGGTATTCATAGCGATACTCAAGCAAGTGAAGAAGTTAGACTTCTTGACTCCGCTGCGTGGGGTGAAGATTTTGATAACGCCCAACTCGGTAGACGCTGGGTTGTACAACCACCGTGGCGCTTTGTACATATACACAACGTCGCGGCCCTGCGCCATGGGTGTCTACGCCGACCGTGTGGAGGGACATCCACAACCAATTCCAGACCACGCCGTGTTGACGAGTGGGAGAGATGTGAAGTACGTGGTGTATCTAAACCGGTGGAATTTCAACATAGACTACCTCTGGTCAACGCCGGAGTACCTCGGCGAAGCCATAGAGAGTGCAATATGCGAAACGCAGCGCCATGGGGGAGAATTCGTCACGGTAGCCACTGACGACAATCACCTCAGCCAGCTAGATCTCTCTAGATACAGACCGGACTACCTCTACAACGTGTACAAACTAACTCTCTAGGCGTAGTAGAGCTCGCCTTTTTCTTTCTGTTCTCTATCCAGCGCCGAGTTGGGTTTGTTCAACCTAGGTCTAGCCGACTTCACGTCTCTTCTGAAAGAGGCGTCTGCCCACTTGAGGAAAGTGTTCATCCCAGTCCTCATGTCCACGACGCCTGGCGAAGTGCCCCTCACTCCAGGCTCGCCCACGAACGGCATGATTGCGTTCGACATGTAATCCACCATAGAGATGTCGTGCTCCACTACCAACATCGCGGTTTCGCTCTCCTCAATTATCCTGCGGATGACTCTAGCCACGGCAATGCGTTGTTCTATGTCTAAATACGCCATTGGTTCGTCCATTATGTACAAGTCAGCCTTTCTCAACAACGCCGCTGCCACCACAACTCTCTGCAGCTCGCCGCCGGACAACTCTCCCAAATTTCTGTCCATCAGCGGCGTTAGGTTAAAGCCACTGTCTAACTCCGGCCATATGGGGTTGTCGGCGTAGTCGCCAACTTGCTGAGCCAACCAGAGGCGGATCGGCGTGTCTGAGTTCCTCACCGCAATGTCTCTAATGTATTGAGGTTTGTAACTCACTTTAGCCACGACGCTCACTGAGCCCGACGTGGGTTTGAGCTCCCCCACCAAGACTTTGAGAAATGTAGTCTTGCCAATGCCGTTGGGGCCGATGACGCCCACCACTTCCCCCATGGATATGTGAGAAGACGCCATCTCAAGCTTAAAGCTCCCCAAGTCGACGAGTAGATCACTCCACTCTACAACTGGCTGTTTTTTGCCAATTCTCCGCTCTGGCGGTCTAACTTCGAATTTGATTGCTCTATCGCGTATTTTCATGTTTTCAGAGGATATGTATCCAGATAGGTATTCGTTGATTGCCTCCCTAGCGCCCGCTGGGTGAGAAACCACGCCGTACGCGCCGGGTTTTCCATATATCACGACTACGTTATCCGCCAGAAAATCCAAAACTGTGAGGTCGTGTTCCACAACCACTACGTACTTATCTACAGCTCGCTCTCTAATGGCGTCAGCCACCCTCACTCTCTCTACTATGTCTAAATGTGTAGCCGGCTCGTCGAATATGTAGACATGCGCCTCTTTCGACAGAGCTGCGGCAATCGCCAACTTCTGTAGCTCCCCCCCGGATAACTCCTCTACTCTCCTATCTAGCAATTTGTGGAGGCCGAATTTCTCTAGATATCGTTTGTCCACGCCGGCTTTTTCCACTACCTCAGAGAGAGGCCCCTTTAGATACATGGGGATCAATTCTATGTATTGTATCTTGTGCACAGTCTTGAGTCTCCCGCTGTACAACTCTGTGAAGTACGCATGTAGCTCTGTGCCTCTGAATTGTTTAACTACCTCCTCCCGCGTCGCCTCGCCTCTACACAAATTCGGCGTTAGCTCGCCAGAGAGTATTCTCGCCATTGTTGTTTTCCCCAGAGCATTGCGACCTAGAATGCCTATCACTTTCCCCTTCTTTATAATCGGCAGTCTGTATAATCTAAAACCACTAACGCCATATTTGTGTACACAGTCTCTCTCCAACTCGTCCGGCAAGTTTACGATAGTGATGGCTTGAAATGGACATTTATGTACACATATCCCACAACCGATACACAGAACTTCCGAAATTGCGGCTTTTTTCGACTGCTCATCTATCCACACCACTTTGCCACTGCGGTTCACTGGGCAGTACTTTATACACTCCCATCCACATTTCTTCGGCTGGCAGGAGTCTCTATCTACTACAGCTATCCGCCCCACGGTAAAAAATAATCATTAATAACTACACTCAACGCCACTAACGCTATAGAGACCGCCAAAAGCAACCCCGCCACTCTTCTACTTCTCCTGAAAACTCCAGACAAAAAGAAGAAAGTCACCAAAAGCAACGCAGCCATAGCCCTCCCCCCGACCTCCCCCATGCTTGGAGTGAAAAACGACGCAGTTAGGTAAAAGATAGTCTTGAAGATATTCCAGACGATCTCCGCTAGCGGCATATCCTCCTACCCCTCCAATCGACACATTTCACAAATATAGATGTCCATATAGCCAGCGGAATTGCCAAAGTCCCCACTGCCCACGTGGATACCACGTCTCTAAGACTTATAGATATCTCTGCGTGACGCCCAACTCCGCGAGCTCTCACCACGTCTTTGGCTAAGTTTATGGGATGTAGGAGGAGCCCCAGGAGTAGCTCTGGATTGCTCGCAACCACGCCGACTATTGGGAAGACGATAGAGAGAACGAAGTTTGTGGTGTAGATGAAAAGTCCAACGCGCCAGCCAATCGGCGCGTGCCACTTAACCATCAAAATTTGCCGTATCCCCCAGCGCAATGCGTCTAGCACGGCGCATTTAGAATCTGGCGTTGGGACTATCGCGCTTTTTGCAAACCATATGCGGCCGCCTCTCTCTTTCAAAACTGAGTAAATTACGTAGTCGTCACTTACGTATTTGGGGAGCCGCTGGATTAATTCACTAATTAACTCTCTTCTAAACGCCGTGGAGCCACCCCAGACGAACCTACTCCTCTCGTCCAACATAGCTGGAAATGCCAAATTACTCAGAGAGAGTTTGACTCTGTGACACAACTCACTCCCGACGTACCACCTGTAGCTAGTCACCGCGTCGTATTTTGCCAAGGGCGATGTGAGGTTGTGGAGCCATTGACTACCGGGCTTGATGTCGTCGTCAGCCACCACTACACAATCGCCGTCTACTCTCTCTAGCGCTGTGGCTAGAGCTATGTTCTTACCGGGGCCTTTGCTGAGTATAACTCTGCCGAATTTCTGTGCGACGCCATAGGCGGGATCCTCCGGCGTGTCTACGACGAATATGTAGTCAACTTCTGCGTTTGTTGTTTGAGACGTTATAGACTTCAAATTCTCCACTGTCCACTGGTGGATTCCACGCATTGGGATTATTACGGAGATCTTGCGACATGTCTGCGGCGAGTTGTCCTCTCTACTTCTCCAGAAGAAGTATTCTCTGGCGAGTCCAAGAGCTGCAAGCGTCACAAGCGCCAACACCACCACCGCTATCAACACAGCCATCAATTAACTTTGTTATAAATACAACAATGTTAAAGTGTCATAGTTGAAAATAGATGTTGGAGTATATAACTCACCAGAGATTGTTTACATGAGAAACACTCCAGAGACAAACACCACGGGGGCCGTTAGGGAATTTGACTTAACCTACAGCGATTTGTTTAGAGCTCCAGATAGAGATGGAACAATTGTCTCAGTGCGTGTGCACAAGAAAGTGAAGAAAGTTCTCGAAGAGCTTACTAAAAGAGAAGAACTCAACGGCGTTTCGGAATTAGTGCGTTATCTAATAGCTGGCTATTTACTCGGTAAGTATAACATAGAGAGGCCTAAAGAGAGAATTTTCATAGAGCCCATTGTGCTTAACGTAAATGTCCAGAAGTCTAGAAACATAGACGACGAAGAATTGGAGTTGGCTGTAGAAGAAGTGATTGCCGTAATTAGAGACGTTGAGGATTACATAAAGAAAGTGAGAGCGGGCATTGTGCCTAGAAATCCAGAAATCGCCGTGAAGTTGAGTAAGAGAGTTGTGAAGGCGTTGAAAACTGCGAAAAAAATGGGGTTGGAAGATGAATATTTGAAACTCACAAAATTGAGAACGCAGTTGTCTATTCTTGAATAAAGTATTTAAGTTTAGAATTGCGGCACGCCATGGGTTGTGACAAGTGGGAGAAGTTAATACTACTAGCAGAGAGAGAGAAAAATACAGCGAAGAGTCTCGAGTTTAGAGAAAAGCTAGTGGAATGTGTTGTCTACACACTACAAGAGAAGGTAAATAGGGGGAAGATAAGAGACGTAGACAACCTCATAAAATACGGCAGGGAGATGGCGAAGAAATTCGCCATAGAGGAATTGAATTTCCACTTGTCTCTCTTAGAGAAGCAAATTGAGAAAGTTGGACAGAGGAAAACTGCTCAGACTAAGTAGACTGCGTCTACTAATTTTTTAAGTCTCGTAACTCTCCTATTGCCCTCTCTCACTACTGCATATTTACCAAGTCCCACGGCGAGGATGTCCACTTCCACGCCGCCTATTTCTTTCTCAACAAGAACTAGGTATCCCCTCTGTCTGAAGTAACGCCAGTAGTAGTAGAGGTCTAGATTTTTCTTGTCCACCTCGGCAGCTATAGGCGGAGCTGTTTCTATGTACTTCTTCAAATTTGGCACAAATAGATAGTAATAGGGCGATTTGTCTAATTTAATCACCTCAGCCGTGACTCCCTCTAGTCTTTCCGTAGTGACTGTTACAATCCCCAACTTCTTGGCTTTGGCAGCTAGGTACAGAGACTTGCGTTTTGTGTCAAACAGCGGCAGCACCGGCACGTCACCTCGGCTTGATTTAGCTGCCGGCAGCGTTGTGCCAAAGAGTTGTACAAACGTCACCTCGTAACCCAACTGCTCTAGAAACTCAGCCACGAGGAAATGTGACGCTTTCCTAACGCTAGAGCGCCCCGGTTTGTGCCGAATTACGTTCGATTTGTATATCTTCCATAGCCAAGGCGCTAGGTAATTCACTGCGTCAACTACAGCTAGTCCCTCCTCTATTTTCTTATACACTTCACGCTCGAGCCATTTGGGAGAGTCCTCTACGCCGATTAACCGCTTCACTATTTCTCCAATCACAATTTTCAATTTTTAAATAGTTATAATTGTGGAAGTTGCTCTAGTTGGGAGTTTGCCCCCACCTCTCGCTACCCCCGCGCCTTACCTCATTGTTGGGGGGTTTAGGCTAGTGGAATTAACCGCTTTGGCGTACTGCGACCGGGGGAAAGTGGTGATATATGTAGAGGAAGAGTTAGACATCCCACTAATTCTAGAGGGATGTAGATATGAAGTGAAGAGTCCCCCACCAAACGACGTGCCTAAAGTACACGTGGGGTGTGTTCCCCACCTACTCGCCGGCCGCACGTGTGTAAGTGGCGCAGAGCCTCTAACCACCGTCGCCGATTTGATTGAGAAAAACGTAGAGTTCATGAAGTTAGCTCTGGATAAATTGAAACAACTCGGCGTGGAGCTCGCCGGGGGAGATGTGAGGGGACACATGAGGGGGGATGTCTACTGTAGGGGGAAGATACGTGAATATACTTACATAGAGGGACCTGCAGTCGTGGGGCCCAGTTCCGAAGTGTTGCCCTTCACATACGTCAGGCCCGGGACAGTTCTATACCACAGCACCAAGGCGCGAGACGAAGTTAAAAACGCCATTTTAGACGCCTACGTCCGGAAACAACACAGTGGGTACGTGGGCGACTCCTACATAGCGCCGTTTGTAAACCTAGGGGCCGGGACTAACGTGTCTAACTTAAAGAACACTCTGGGTCTCGTCAAACCCACATACAGCCGCGGTGTTTACAGAAAACTCGGAGTTGTCTTTGGAGAATTCGTCAAGACAGCCATAGGGACTTCAGTGTTTGGAGGTAAGTACGTGGGCCCCCTGTCTCACCTCTATGGAGTTGTAGACAGAGACGTGTCGCCTCTCTCTATATATAGAAATGGAGTTGTGACCCCCATGAATAGAGAAAAAGCGAGAGAGTACGTGAGGAGAGACCTCGAGCAATTCGGCCGGGTTGACTTACACCACAGATACATGGAGTTACTCGAGAAGTTTTTCCTTTAGGTATTCTCTCTCAGCTTCCTGTATCGCCTCAGTTAATTTGTTCAAGTCTGTGAAGCCCCTAGAGAGGACCTCCGCCACTTTCTCAGTGGGTAATTTCGACGCCAGAGCGTACAACCCCATCCACTTGAATTTACTCAAAACCTCCGCCGTCTTTTTCGCCTCTTCTAAACCACGCCTTATCTCTCTCTCAATGTTGTCTGTCTTTAGCTTCCTCACAACGCCCACGTTTACACCACCGCAGTTGTCGCACTTTATCTCAGACACCTCGCCGACTCTCACGAGGCTGTGCCACCCACAGTCTAGACAGTAGAGAACCAGCGGGTAGTTGAGGAGTCTAGCCTTAGTGCTGTCTAGCACGAGTCTCTTCAGTCTCTCCGGCGGTATTACCTCCAGTCTGTGAGACAACTTTTCGTAAAGCACCTCGCCTAGGTATGTGGAGGTCTCTATACACACCATACGTATCTCGCCGTTTTTCAAACCCTGCAGAACTCTGCCTAAGTTGTCTATGTCTAAGTCTCTCTCCAGCGTCTCTCTCAAAGCTTCGTCAAACACCGGCGTCCCGCTGAAAGCCTCCACAAGTTTCGACATACTTACGCTGTACACATCTGCTCTCTTATCCACGGCGCCCATTCTCTTGGCCACATGCAGAATGCGCCGCTTGAATGAACCCGACTTCACCAACGCCGATTTCACTAACTCAACTACTCCCCTCTCGTCTAACTGCGCCAAGTCTCTCAACAATTGGCAGACATCGCTCGCGGACAACTTCTCGGAAGATTGGATAACTATGCCGTAGGGGTCTTGCTGAACACCCACCGGCTTTTCAAGTCTCTTGATCAACGTCTCCCCAATGAGTCTGCCAAGAGTTTTATTCAACAGAGTGCCAAACGCAGCGTGGATAATCACCACGTCTCTCAACCGCTCGACTACAATAGTGTCGTGAGTGGGCAGCGGACCCTCGTGCTTCCGCAACTCCTCTACCACAAAGCGAGCGGTCTCCTCGGGGATCCCGAACTCTCTAGCCACAGAAGCGACGTCCATTTGACGCATGACGCTCCTCAACGCCGCTACTTCTTGAGCAATTTCGAAAGGCACTGGGATTTCTTCTCCCACCCAACTAGGCACGGCGCCGCTGGGGTCCGCCACCTCCACCACCTTTATAGCTCCATCCTCCACTTTTGTGATGAGCCAGGGTCTCCCCCTCAGAATGAACTTCACTCCAGTCACTCCGTACTCCGCTACGAAAGACTCGTCAAGTGTGCCCACTAACTCGTCTGTCTTTTCGTTCACCACCGCGTATTGCTTGTCGTCGGGGATCATCGACAGAGTGTTGTAGAAATATCGATAAAACCCCCGGCCGCGGGGTTTCACCACCACGTCGTTGTCTTCGTAGTACAGAGCCAACCGTGGGTAGAGGTTTTCCATGAATTTCACCACTCTGCGAAGTTCGTCAATAGACAAATCGTAAGAATACGCCCTAGACAAGACTTGGTGTAACTCAGTCAAACTCCATCGGGGTTTCAATATGAGAAAAGCAACGATTTGGTTAACCAACACGTCGTATGGATTCCGCGGAATTTGCGTAGGCTCCACGAGGCTGGACTTGGCTCTCCTCGCCACCACTATGGACTCCAAAACGTCGTTGATGTCTTCGCCAATGATGACGCCTCTGGGCGTGGCGGTGAGTCTATGGCCACTCCTCCCCACTCGCTGGAGAAGTCTAACTACTTGATGTGGCGAACCGTATTGAATCACCAGGTCTATGTGTCCAATGTCGATGCCCAACTCTAAGCTTGAAGTAGCCACCACAGCCTTCAGCGCGCCCCTCTTCAGTCGTTCCTCTACAGATATCCGCGCGACTTTAGACAGAGAGGAGTGATGCACCGCCGTTGGGATGTCGCCGTAGAGAGAAGACAAGCGAAAACCCAAGAGCTCCGCCATGCTTCTGGTGTTTACAAACACCAAAGTACTCTTATTCTGCTCAATCAAATTCTTTATCAACCTAAGTCTAGCGACGACGTCGGGGAAGAAGCCGGAAGACTCAGCCAACTTGCGGTCTTCCTCTGTTGGTGTGGGTCTAACTACGCTTAGCTCAATGTTTCTAGAGAAGTTTGTATAAATCACTTTAAACGGTCTGTCTTTCCCCACTAGAAACTTCGCCACTTCTACGGGGCTCCCCACTGTAGCGGAGAGACCCACAATTTGAAAGTCACGCCCCACGTGGTATCGCAATCTCTCGAGAGCGAGACTCAGTTGGACACCTCTCTTGTCTTCCGCCAATTCGTGCACCTCGTCCACCACGACCCACCTCAACTCTCTTAGGTGCTGCAGTAAGTTCTTCCCAGTCATGATAGCTTGCAGCATTTCTGGCGTGGTGATTAAAATGTGAGGCGGCGATTTGCTCTGCCGCTGTCTGTCAACTCTATCCGTGTCGCCATGTCGGACGTCGACTTTGTACCCAACTCTCTCACCCCACCACCTGATTCTCTCTAGGAGGTCTCTGTTGAGAGCTCTTAAGGGAGTTATGTAGAGAGTGAAAATACCCCTCCCCACGTTGTTATTCAACATCATGGAGAGAATTGGCAAAATTGCGGCTTCGGTCTTCCCGCTGCCCGTCGGCGCGATAATGAGGACGTTGTGGCCAGCTAAGACTTCTGGAATTGCAACTCTCTGAGGCTCAGTGGGTTCCGCTATACCTCTCTCTCTCAACGCCTCCACAATCGCCGGGTGTAACGAGTGGAAAACCACAAGAGTAAACCTTTATTAAATAATTGATTTGGTGGAGTGTGAAGAGCTTCATTGTGTTACTAGCCCTCTCTATGTTAGTTCTAGGCTACACGGTTACAGTTGTGGGGCCCTCTGGAAATTTCACGGCAAAGCTACACGACGGTAAATTAGAGATAGGGAACAAAACAGTAGATGTCCCAAAAGGAGCTACGTCAATATCTAACAATACGTATACAGTCTATTTAGTTGACTACATGGATACAAATTGTCAAATTATCAGAGTACCAAACAAACCAGAGTTCTGGATTGGGTGCCCCAAGGGCACTGAGATTGTAGTTGTAGCGGTGAAAGACCCACAAGCTAGAGTTGTCTGTAGAGACAACCTCAAGAGAGAAGTGAAGCCAGAGGGGGGAGAGTCTAATTACGCAATTTATAGAGTCAACGCCCTAAGCGTAGAGTGTAAGTCAGAACTATCGCCCGTGGTAACTATGCCCACACAGATAGTTGCCGTCTTGGCTGGAGTTCACGCCGCGTTGCTTGGAGCCACGGCTGTATTAACAATCTTAATGCTAAAGAGAGCCTTCAAATAAGAGCATTAACGTCTTTTCTGTAACCATCCCAACTACTGACGTACCCTCGTCGTTGATTACTGGAACTCCACCCACGTCATATTCAAGCATCTTTCTGATGACTTCCGTCACTGGGTCGCTTAGTTTTGTAACGAATATGGGAGATTTGGCAATGTTTATGGCGTAGTTGTTTATCACTTCTTCTACTGCGCCGTGTCTAATCCGCTCTATAGTCTCATCTTCAGCAAAGTATCTCAATACGTCTTTTGCGTGTAACATAGCCACCACACGACCTGTTTCATCCACAATGGGGTACCTTCTAAATTTGTAAAGTGTTGTACCCTCTAATGCATCCATGACGGTTGAATATGGCGTAAGTACGTAGACAATCCGCGTCATCACGTCGCGTACTCTATGTGGAAAGTCTAACATGGAGGCAACTTTCAATACGTCCCACTCTGTGAAAATCCCCACTAACTTCCCGTTCTCGTCGACTATAGGCATGGAGCCAAAGTTACGTTTCAAAAAGAGCGATATGATTTCGCCGATTGGAGTTTCTGGCCGCGCGGTGATCACACTCCTAGTGCCGACCTCCATAACGCTTTTCATATATATATCGCTATATAGAGAGCCCTCCACATCTTTGTTGCTAATCCAGGAATACATCGCGTCAAGTATGTCTAGCATCGTGACAATCCCCACTAACCTCTCACCTCTCATAATGGGCAACCTCCTGAAGTCGAGACTAATCATTATCTTCATGGCATTTATCACTTTCTCCCTCTCGGTTACTGTAACTACGTCTCTCGTGAGAAAGTCAGCTACCGGTCTCCTAAACATATCCACATGGACAAATACGTCAATATTTAAATTCTTTAGAGAGCCAAACACCCAACGCCGTAAACGCCCTGGCTCTATGCGAAATTTTGTTCTTCTCCACGCCCAACTCTGCAAACGTCGACGTGTAGCCCTCCGGTATGAATATGGGGTCGTAGCCAAAGCCGCCAGTGCCTCTAGGCCTCTCCGCAATCACACCCCTAGAGCTACCAGTAAATACTTTAACAACGCCGCTTATGCATATGGCGGCGGCGCACGTGAACGTAGCTCTCCTATCCTCCACGCCGGAGAGTAGCTTGAGCACACCCTCGATGCCGATAGTTCTATACACATACTCGGCGTATGGACCTGGAAAACCACTCAACGCGTCTATGTACAACCCAGTGTCTTCCACCACTGTAAAATCGCCATAGTGCCGACAGAGAGACTCGGCTGCTTTTCTAGCAATAACCGCCACGTCTTCGTGCTGAACTTCCGTCTTCTCCGCCTCTAACTTCTCTACCTCAATGCCAAAAGGAGAGAGGATGTGAGAAATTTCTTCTAACTTATGTAAGTTAGTGGTAGCTACCCTTATCTTCATCAAGAGTGACTCATGTAGTTCTTAACTCGCTCTAGCAACTCGTGCTCCGGCGGAACGCCGACGAACTCCATTTCACCCATCGCAGTGCCTTCTGCTTGCAAAATCACGGCGGGTACTCCAGTCACTCCATACATGTCTGCAATGTCTGGATTTTCATACGCCTCTACCACTATCGAAACTACCTTACCCCCACTCTCGTACGCAAACATGTTAGCCAAAAGCGCTGCGTAGGGACAGTAGGGACAGCTGGGGGTAACGACTGTATAGACAAACACACGTCTAGAGGCGCTTTTGGCAATGTTGCCAAGCTCCGTTCTCGTCTTCTGTCTCAAGCCGGTTTTCCCCGTGCTCAACCTCACCACGGTTTCAATAAACGCACGCACCTCTTCCCCCATTGGAGCGCCTAAGTATTGTATAAACCCATCGCCGAAATACACAACCGGCACTCTGTCTGGCTCTACTCCAAACTTCTTAAACATCTGGACGTCTCTCTCCAGAGTGTATTTATTGACCTTGAGTTTCCCACTGGGCGCTAGTTGAGTCAGTAAGTCAATCAACTCCTCAGTGGGTACACACCAATTGGTTTCTCTATTGCCACAACTACCGCTACTGAAGAAATTAATCTCTACGGGCTTCTCCATTTGCGACAACATTTCTCTAATTATGTCTCTAGTTTCGTCGTCTACTTCGATGTGTGGCACTTCTCCGTACAGACCGCCAAAAGACATGGCACAAAATCGAGATGTATTTATTAAACTATTTCCTCTTCTTCCCCCTTTTCTTACTCCGTTTCTTCTTTTTTGTTTTCTTTTTTCTAACTTCTACTTGTTGTGTCTTAATTATTTCAAATATTCTATCTACCTCTCTATACTTCTCGACTTTGTTTCTCACATCGTCAAGCGTAACACCCGATTCCTCACTCCAAATAGTCAAATCCAACACGAGACCCCTCCCCTCTACATATCTCCAGTAGTCTAGAGTTTGGTCTCTCAACTCTCTCAAAGCGTGTGGAGTTACTTTTCCGCATGGAACCAAGGCATATATGTGTCCAGTGTCTGGGTCATTCTCAACTATTAATTTGCCTTCGCGCCCCTCGATTTCTAGGAGTGGCATTACGTTAGGTAGCTAGGCGGCACTGACGAAATCAATTTCCTAACGGCCTCCACGCTCTGCATAAATTTCTCCCTCTCCTCTGGCGATAGATCTATTTCTAACACTTTCACTACGCCACTTCTGCCGAGAATAACTGGCACTTCTATAGGCACGTCCACAACTCCATACTCCCCATTCAACACTACAGAGGCGATGTAACTCCTCCGGCTGTCGCGTTTTACAGCTTCCGCCATGATGGCCAAGCCAGCGCCGGGCCCCCAATTGGAGGAAAAGCCCCTCAGCTCCGTAATTCTAGCCCCAGCTTTTATGGTCTCCTCCACTACCTCCCCAATTTGTTCTTCGGAGAGTAGTTTAGATATCGACACGCCATGTAGATAACTCTTGTGGGGCACTGGGAACATGCTCTCGCCGTGTTGTCCCAACACGATTGGGATAATAGACGCCGGGGATACCGAGAGTCTTTTAGCAATGTAATACGCCAAACGGCCTGCGTCTAAAACGCCGCTGAATCCCACTACACGCTCTCTCTGAAAACCTGTAGATTTCCACATGACATAAGTCATTGCGTCTAGTGGATTTGTAGTGAGGATCACCACGGCGTCTGGAGCGTGTTTTCTAATTTCTCTACCTATCTCGTGGACAATTTTCGCGTTGGCCTCTACCAATTGCTCCCGCGTCATGCCAGGTTTTCTGGGCAGCCCGGCTGTGACGATTACCAAATCGCTCCCCGCCATGTCTCTATATTCATTACTGCCTTCGAACTCCACGTCGAGACCGAGAATTGAACTCATGTGATTCATATCTAACGCCTCTCCCTGGGGCAACCCCTTGACGACGTCTATGAGTAAAATTCTCTTGTCTAATTTAAACAATCCCATCATGACTGCAGCCGCCGTTCCCACCCTCCCGCTTCCAATAACTGTAATCATATGGTAGAGAAGTCACCCATAGATAAGTCTACTTTTCATAATTATAATACTCCTCTACGACAATCCACGTCACAGATGCCCCCTGCTCAACACACGTGCCGCGACAATCAGAGGATGCCAGACTGGCGCCGTGTCTGGCATGTAGCCTATGTCCGAGAAGAACACGTCAGAAATTGTATAGCCAGACTGTATGGCCAAAGCGGCTATGTCTACATAAGCACTCACTATCTGCCCCCAGCCCACTACTTGCGCACCTAGAATCCTCCCACTGCTCTCTTCGGCCACCAGTTTCACGTGCACTACGCCGCCGCCCGGCATGTAATGCGCCTTAGTCCTAGCTTTTATCAACGCGCTTTGCACTCTGTAACCCAACCGAGTGGCTTCTACTTCCCCCAAGCCAGTCCTAGCTATGTACATGTCGTAAAATTTAGTTACTGCAGTCCCAACCACGCCGGGAAATTTCATAACCCGCCCCCTAGCGGCGTTTCCACCTGCCACTTGACCCTCTTTGTTTGCAGTGGGTGCTAGAGGTATCCACACACGTCTACCCGTTATCTTGTGTACTTTCTCAACAGCGTCGCCAGCTGCGTAGACGTCCGGCACGGAAGTCTCCATGTACTCATTTACATAAACAGCACCAGTCTCGCCCAACTTAACCCCAGCGCTGACCGCGAGCTCTACGTTTGGCTCGACACCCACAGCCAGAATGACTTCATCTACTGGATACTCCCCCTTCTCTGTCACTACTGCATTCACATGACTAGAGCCCCTGAACTCCACCACTCTCTCCCCCAGATGCAACTCCACGCCTCTCTTAATCATCTCCTCCGCCACTATCGCAGCCACGTCGGGATCTAAAGCCGCCGGCAGGGGGTGGGCAAATTTCTCAAACATGTACACCTTCTTCCCCATCTCCAACAACGCTTCAGACATCTCTATCCCAATGTATCCACCGCCCACGATGGCTACTGTCTTCGCTTTCTCCAAGTGGCTCCTCAACTCAGCCACTTGGTCAGGGTGTCTCATTGTCAATACGCCTTTCAAATCTACGCCTGGCATTTTAGGCACGATTGGCTTGGCGCCTGTGGCTATCACTAGCTTATCCCACTGAATTTTCTCAATACGTCCCCCCCTCTCGACAGTTACGTATTTTTTATCCACATCTACATGCGTCACAGTGGAGTTAGTGTAAACCTTGATGTTTCTCTCTTTCTCGAACTTCTCCGGGCTGTAGGTGGCTAACTCTCCCTTGGCGATGCCAGCTATGGCGTAGGGCATTCCACAAGGTGCATGTGTTATTAGAGAGCCCCGTTCGATTAAGATAATTTCTGCAGTTGGGTCTAAACGACGCGCTCTCGCCGCGGCTGACGCGCCAGCCGCTCCCCCACCGATCACAACGATTCTAGCCATGTATTGCGATATGGATTTTTTAAAAACTATTCTGCTCTACAACCTGCTTTCGAGAGAGTACTCTCCACGAATTTTATAAATTGAGGCATGGGCCTGAATCCATACATTGCATCTATGGGTTGTCCTTCAATAAACGCCACAGTTGTCGGAGTGCCCATGACGTCTAGAGACGCAGCTATCTGGAAGAATATCTCCACATCTGCTTTTACGAAATTAGCCAAATCGCCATACCTCTCGCCAACTTGCCTAAATATCGGGTCAAAAGCCGAACAATACGGACAATTTCTCCCAAAAAACATCACAAACGCCACTTTGCAACCCATAACGGCTTTCTCGAGCTGCGAGTAATCAACCACTGGGTAACCCGCTGGGTAACTTACACTACAGCACCTCTTCTCTCCTCTAGAAAACTCTTTGAACTTCCTCCACAAGATGCGGCTGTAGTCATCCACGGCGTTTTGAAACTTCCTATATAAAAACGTGAAAATTTGCCCTCATGTCTTTCGATCCGGAAGTGGTTGGAGCTACGGCGTTGCGGCTCTTGAGATTTATTAGAGTTGAACACACAGTCTTCACATTGCCAATGGCTTACGCTGCGGCTCTGCTAGCCGGCGAGTTGGACTGGTGGAGGGCGGTGTTTATCGGCTTAGCTGTGTTCGGCCTCAGAACGGCAGGCATGGCGTGGAACAACATAGCAGATTACCCCATAGACAGACTCAACCCCAGGACTCGGGGGAGAATGCTAGTCTCCAGTAGAGTCAGCTTTAGAGAGGCATACGCAGTGTTTGGAATCGGCGCCGTGGTTTTCATAGCCTCCGCGTTTGCTCTGGGCAAGTGGCCTACGCTACTTGCGCTGCCTTACCTAGCGGCAATTGTGAGTTACCCCTACGCCAAGAGAATACACTGCCTCCCGCACCTCCACCTTGGCTTAGTCTATGCGTTAGTGCCACTCGGCGCTGCGATCGCCATGTGGCCAGACGACCTGGCGGCGGCGCGAGTTCCCTGGCTCTTGGTAGCCGCAGCGGCACTGTGGGTCGCCGGGTTTGACATCATGTACTCCAAAGCCGACGTGAATTTCGACAAGTCCCAGCGCTTGGGGAGCGTGGCGGCGTGTTTTGGAACACGTGCGGCAGACGCAGCGGCGATGTTGCTCCTCGCCACTTCCGCGGCGCTGTACTTAGCTAACTATGTACACCATGGACTCAACTCACTGGGATTCGTAATTACGGCGGTGGGCGCGGCGTTGGAAGTCACCTCTGCCGTAGTTGGACTGCGTAACATCTCGCTTGGGTTTAACATGAATTTGGCTGTGGGTTTACTCATCCCCCTGGGAATTTTCGTGGGAGTTATTTAATGTGTTCGTAACCAGCCACGTATATCCCGTCCACCACTCCCAAACCACCCTCGCGGCCGTGGGGAGACGGTCTCTCGTCGCCTCTCAACTCAGTAGCCGCTTGCACAGCTGCCGCGAATTGACTAACTAAGTCTCTGTCTACCCCCTCCACCACTATGTCTTCCTTGCCTTTGACCTCTACTTTCACTCCACGCGGTATGTCTAGCACTATTTTTGACTTCCTCCCGAGGAAGTTCTCTATCACTAACTGCCCACCTTGCACTTTGACTAACATGGGGAAGTGTGTATATATGACTTTCAGCTTGTAGCGCCACCCCCTCGCGACGCCGAGAAACATATTTCTAAAGAGACTCTTGTAAGTGTTCAACATGGCGTACTCTCTCTTCCGCGCGTTGAATACTTCAAACACTACCCTCCCCCCCTCTACAGACATCGCCACTGGGGTGTTTCTAAACTCTCTCACCACCTCGCCGAGGGGTCCCCTTACTCTAACTACATAGCTAAACACGTCAGTTTTCTCTATGTCTACTTTAACGCCGTTGGGTATCTCCAAATCCACAGCGCTGTAAATCACGCGCATGGTGACTTGTTTACCCCGCTTTAAAAAGTTTCTACACAGTGATCTCAATGTGCAGCGACTTTTCCAAATCTCTCAAGAGTTCTCTCACGGGACCCTCTGTCGACTCGGCGGCACGAGCCACATCTTTTTGAGTAACTTCAACGCCGGCTATGTAACATGCGTAATACACCGCAACTGCCGCGAGAATTTGTGGTTTTCTGCCGTTTCTAACTTTCGGGATGGAGGATATGTATCGCAAAATGTCTAACGCAATTTTCTGAATTTTTGCAGACTTCTCATCCCTGACTCCAAGACTGGAAACAATCTTTGGGATGTAAAACTTGGGATCTATACGTGGGATTTTCATGCCGAGGTCTTGCGCGGTGGATAACACCTTCATGTATTCAGAATCTACCAAGTGTTTACTCAACCCCAGTTCTCCGGCGAGTTTTTTAGCAGATACCGTGGGCGTGTGGCTATTTTTCAAAGAGTACAACAACACCGCCGCAAAAGCCTCGGGGCGTGTAGATCTATATCCAGCAGAGTACAACTTTTTGTAAATCATAACCGTGTCGTCTATTAGAGGTTTTGGAATATTTAGCTTAACTCTAGCGGCTTCGAGAAACTGCCTCAAACTTGTCTCAACACGCTCTATGGGTGTAGAGATGTGCCGGGAGAACTTCCGCATTGAAATAGCCTTAAGTCTGTCAGTCATTTTGACAATACCCCGCTCTACGTTGCCTAGCGAACTACCCAGGGGACCGGAGTAAGCTCTAGAGGCCTCTGGCTTTCTCCACTCGGGCCCCAAGTCAGCTACGTTTTCTCTCAACACCACGCCGCAGTTTCTACACACTATCTGTCCCCTTTCGTAATCCACCACTACGTCACTCTCTCCACAGATGGGACACTGGAAATTCTCAACTTCCAGCAGAGGGCGGCGCGTCATATTTTCACACGCGTCATTTTTTCACATATAACTCCTGTCCAATTATAGAGTCGTCTCTTGACACTGGCTTTACCAAACCGTAGGGATTTCTCACGTTGCCCACCACGTCGTACAACTGCCCCACTCTCTTCATTGTGTATGTATATACTGTTACGTACAATGGGGGTACTACGTAGAGTTTGGCTACTAAGTTATTGAGACGTGAGTAATGAAGAGCTAAACCAATGCGCTTCATGAGTGCGTACTATCCGTAATTTATAACGATTACAACTCAACTATTGTAATACAACAGTGGGGCGATGTACCTCATAGTTTAAATACACCCCAGTTAGACCAACCCATGAAGTTGGGTTCTTTCTACAAGGGGAGAGATTTAGTAAAACCCAGCGGTGGCAAGAAGGGGAGAGTTAGGAAGACTAAGAAGAAGGCGTTAGGTGGGGGGCCTCCCCAGATTCCAAAATTGGGCGATGTCGAAGTTAGAATTCTCGAGAGAGTTAGAGGTGGAAATGTGAAAGTTAGAGCTAGAGTTGTGAGATATGTAAATCTCTATCTGCCAAAAGAAAGACGCCACGTGAAGACAAAGATATTGTCCATTGTGTCTACTCCCCCCAACCCCGATTACGCCAGACGTAATCACATAGTGAAGAGTGCCATCATCCAGACGGAGTTTGGCAAAGCGGTAGTCACCTCTAGACCTGGACAAGTGGGCACTGTAGATGCAATACTTCTAGAATGAAGAAGAGGGGTGGGAGAATTCTCTGGCTTGTTTACATAGACTCCACAATTCCCAAGTCGAGAGGTAGAATAGTGCCCAGGGGACAGGCGGTGAGTAAACCCACCGTAGACGAAGTGAGGCGAGCTTTAGAAACGTTAAATTACCAATACCAATTTTTCTCAAAGAAATACCCTGCGCTTTGGTTCGACGAGAGAGCGCAGGGGTACTTCGTTGTGAAAACTGACGAGAGAATTAAACAACTAGCGTTGAAGGTAGCTCAAGTAGTGAAAACTCTGAGGGGGTAATGTATACAGTTTTCTTCATAGGCACGGCCGGGTCGGGGAAGTCAACTCTAGTAGCTGCTCTATACCAATGGCTTGACAATAGTGGGTTCGACGTGGGGATAGTGAATTTAGACCCGGCGGCTGAGTACCTCCCATACACGCCAGACATAGACGTGAGAGATAGGATAAGTGCGAGGAAAGTTATGAAACAATATAGACTCGGTCCCAACGCATCTATAATCGCCGCTGTGGACATGGTAGTGGTAGATGCAGATAGGATAAGAGAAGAAATGGGGGCGGTGGGGGCGCCCATTTATCTAGTTGACACACCTGGACAAATGGAACTCTTCGCTTTTAGACAGAGTGGGGCTTATCTAATCCAGAAACTTTCAGATGTCCACAGCTTGGTGGTTTACGTCTCAGACGCTCTATACGCTCAGACAGTCGACGGCTTCGCGACCACAATGCTGCTAGCGCTCTCTAGTAGGATAAGGTTCAAGAAACCGCAGATATTGGTCATAAACAAAGCTGACCTCATATCTGAAGATGCGGTAATTAACATCACCAACTGGGTTGAGGACCCCCATAGTCTCTTCGACGTGGCAAACCTCTCGACATACGAGAGAGAAATACTCCGCGCCGTAGCTGCCGCCGGGGGATTCCTAGAGCCACTCTTCGTCTCGGCGAAGACGGGAGAGGGATTGGACAAATTGTACTACAAGATGCAGCTACACTACACTGGGGGTGAAGACACTCAACTCTGATATGGCGTTAAGTGTTCTGGAGTTGTTATTATAATTTTCTTCTTGTCGCCTAAGTGAGTCTCCAACACGTAGCCACGCCCCCTCTTCTCCACCACTACACACACTTTGCCTTGGTAGCGTCTATGCGGCGCGGTGGCTATGTAAGTGGGGTCTATGTCTATCACGACTTTATCTCCAGGGTTGTACTCATACAACAAGCGGGAGAGTCCCCCCATGCCTCTCTCTCTTGGCCGTTTAGAGAGTAATTTCCTAGATTTATAGCGATATCCATGAGTACGTTTGACCATAGAGGCGGAATTGTTTACATTATTAAATTTTCGTAGTGTAACATTTAAAACGTGAGCTATGGCAGAAGTGTGAGTGTGAAAAAAATCCGCAAGTCAGAAGAGATAACTAACGCCAGGGCGTTGGAGATATTGAAAAACCTAGCTGCGACGTCACAATTATCCGAAGACCAGAGGAAGACACTTGACTACCTAGAGAAAGTAGTCAAGAGAGATGCGGAGACTTCAGAGGCGTTAGTGAAGAGATTAATGGAGAAGTTTGGATTTGCAAAAATTACCGCAATACAGTTAGTGAATCTATCCATAGAGACTCTTGAAGAGTTAAAGACTCTCCTGCCTTACTTGGAAAAGAGAGATTTTTCCGAAAGTGAAATAAGAGAGATATTCAAAACTCTCACTGGGCAATGAGGAGGAGAGAGGAGTATGGATACGTAATAGACGTACTGCCGCCAGAAGTGGCGACGTATAGATTGCCAGCTAGAGTGAGGAGAGATTTCCCACACGACGCCACGTACGTACATGTGGTTGGCGAGGAGTATTTCACGTTACTTGAGGCAACTCTCAAGCGGGGGGCAGTTGTAGAAGTCGGCGAGCGGGTGTACGTAGGGTCTGGGACTAGAGATAAGATCGACAAGATAGTGAGGAGGGTGAAATATGACGAGTTACAAGCGCAGGGTAGAGAAAACCTTGCGGTAGTCATAAAGAAACTCGTCAACGAGCGAGAGGGGAAGTTTGTAAAGTGGTTCAACGAGGCTGGCCCCATTACGATAAAACTACACAGCTTAGAGTTGTTGAGAGGCGTTGGGAAGAAGAAACTACAGGAAATACTAGAGGAGAGGCGGAAAAAGCCCTTCACTTCTTACGATGACGTGAAGCAGAGAATTGGCGTAGATCTAGCCGAGCTTGTAGTTGACAGAATCTTGAGAGAGTTGAGCGGGTCTGACCCCTACTACGTGTTTACAATTCCCCCTTCTCAATAATTACTTCACACGCATTATTTTGTACTTGTCTAAGATTTGCCACACCTCGATCTCAACTCCGGGGGCTAGCCTACCCTTCGCTTCGTCTTCTACATACTTCATAGACGTCTCTATAGTTTTATAATCACGCATGTCCATTAATTGAATCGTGTCGTTTGATATGGACAACACTTGCGCAGTGAATTTCTCAATTATGGGCACTTCTATCTGTGCATCAACCGGCAGACTGAGTGTTCTCTTGCCCCCGTCGAAGATTCCCACCGCCACTACTCTGGCTTTCGCGCTGCCGTGTTTCCCAGATTTAGACTTGGAGATCTCAACTACGCGACACGGTTCGTTGTCAATCACTACGTAAGACCCCTCTTTCAATTCACCCACTTCAACGTATTTAGTGGACATTGTCTAGTTGTTTATAGCCATATATAAAATTTTAGATACATGCGTGTTGCAGTACGTCGCACTGTGGTTGTTCCGGTATCTTGGGGATGGCCTCCACTATCACTTTCTTGATTAAGTTGATCTTCTCTATCATCATTCTCTCCACAGCCTCCGCCGTAACTGGCTGATGCGGAACCCAAATGTCGTAATCTGTAACTAAAGCGATGAGTCCGTAGCACATCCCCAACTCTCTGGCTAGGTTTATCTCAGGCACTAGAGTCATTCCGACAATGTCACAGTTAAACACTTCTCTCCAAACGCGCGACTCCGCTTTGGTACTGAAGCGGGGGCCCTCGATACATACGTAACACCCACCATCGTGAGTTTTGTTGTATTTACTAGCAGAGTCTAGCAAAATCTGGCGCAACACTTGCGTAAACGGTTCGAGACCTATCTGCACGTGACAAGTGCGAGGACCGTCGTAGAAAGTGTACTCTCTGCTCTTAGTCATGTCGATAAATTGGTCTGGCACGACGAAATCGCCAGGGGCGTAATCGGGTCGGAGAGAACCCACTGCACTCACCGCGACGATGGAGTTGACGCCTATAGACTTCAACGCATATATGTTAGCTCTGTAGGGTATCTTGTGAGGGGGGTATTTGTGTCCACGGCCGTGCCGCGGTAGAAATGCCACTACGCGGCCGGACACTCTGCCCACGATCACGTTGTCTGAGGGGAGTCCGTAGGGCGTATGTATCTGTACCTCTACTGCATTTTCAAAAATTCCAGGGTCGTAAAGTCCACTGCCGCCAATTATTCCAATGGTTGGGAGTTGGTCAAACCCCAGCTCTCTGGCGGATTTTGGCGGTTGTGTCAATTTGATCATGGAGTAAAAAATTTGTAGTGTTTTAACAATTGTGGAGACTTTCGCCCCAACGCCGGTGGAGTTAATGAAGAAATACAGAGCTAAGAAGATACAAGACGATAGATATGTAGTAAACTCCATAGAACTGCCGTGGGTTGTGAAGCGTGAGATTGACGTAGAGGTGGTGCCGGGTCGTGCGTACAGACTGAGCGGCGTGTCTGTAGATGGTCTCAAACCGCCTTGGGAAGTGTACGTAGCGTTTGTTAATGAAGAGGGAGAATTCGGCGTTGGTTATGTAGTGGCCAAGAGAGAGAGGATGTTTAGCTGTATTTCAAAACCCTACACAAAACCCATGGGTTTACAATTGGCGCGTTACATAATTGTGAAGCCGGTAGAGCTTCTGTTGACTGATAGAGAGGGTGAAGTTAGTTGTGTAGATAGGGCGTTCCGGGCTAGACATCTCGCCATATTTTTCAACATGCCACATGCGTATATACCCCATGTTCAAGTATCCATAAACCAAATAACATTTAAATAGTCAGGAGTAATGGGAGACTAGAATGGAGATAAGAATTCCGGGTCAAGATACGGAAGACATAATTGAACAATTGCTAGACAGCGGCGGAGACAAGTCGTTGATGCAAACTATCACTAAAGAAAAAGCTATGATTAGAATTAGACTAGAAAACAGGAGGGGGCACTACGTCACAATTGTGGATTTTGGAAATACAGACGACGCGAGGCGTCTCGGCATTAAAGACATGGCGAGAGAGTTAAAGAAGAGACTGGCGGCTGGCGGCACTATTAGAGACAGTTGGATCGAAATACAGGGTGACCAACGTCAAAAAGTGAAAAGACTGTTAGTGGATATGGGGTTTAGGGAGGAGAACATACTTATCGATGAGGGGATTACCGAGGCGTAGGATTGAAGAAATAATCGAGAGAGGCGACTACGCAACACTGAGCCGACTGTGTCTTGAGTTGTTGAACGCCGATAGTTGGCCAGAGGGTTGGGAGAGGCTGGAGGTTTTGATACAAGCCAGTGGTGAATATGTATTGGCGAAATTCATGGCGTCCGCGCACGTCTTGGCAAGTGAAGAAATATACAAAACTCTAAGCAGAGACACTAGACAATTCCTAGCGCGGGATGTGGTTGTGTGTCTCGAGAAGATGGCGCAAGTCATAGATGTCTTATCTCAACGCGGGGTTGACTTAGGTATACCCGCAGCAAGAGGTGTCTAACTCCCTCTAAAACTAGCGTTTTTTCCACCTGCGTCCTAGACAAATTTCCACTGTTAGTCTTGACCTCCACGGCGTACAAAACTCCATCTCTATAGGCGAAGAGGTCTATGGTTTCTAGAAGAGATTTGTAAGACAGTAATTTGTATATAATTGTCTTTTCAATTTCCAACAGCCGCCCCAATTCTCTCTCTATACATTTCTTCACGCATGGTAGATATGCATACTCGAGTGGCGTCGCTTTCTTGCCCTCTATGTCTAGACACTTGTCTCTCCATAGAGTGAGTGGGAGGTGCCCCACCGGCGTGGGTATTGAAAACGTCAGAGGTTCTCTCGGCTCGGTGGAGCACGAGCCCACGGCAGAGTGATATATGGCGGCCAACTGGAGGATTTTTGTGAATTCTCCAGCTCTCCACACTAAATATCCCCTCTCTTTTAGATATTCTGCAGCTATATACTCGCCGATTTTGCCTATCACATTTTCGTCAAGATGGGGATTCCCAATATGTAGAACCCAGACTCCAACACAGTCTTCACTGAGTTCACTAGCGCAAGTCTAAAGCTTCTCGTGGGTTCGTCTGCCTTGAGTACGGGAGCTTTCTCGTAATAACTATTGAACAACAGAGCCAAGCCATCTAGATACTCCGCGACGTAGTCAGGTCTTAGAGACAAGACTGCTTCTCTAACTGTGCTGGGCCACTCAGCCACCTTCACCAATAGCTCCCTCTCCTCGGGCAGCATCTGGTTGGGGACTACGAAATCATACTTGGGGGACTTCTCCAGGATAGAGTAGGCGCGGACGTATGTATATTGGAGAAACGGTCCCGAGTTTTGGCGCATGTTCAAAACCGTGTCCCACTTGAACTCGATCGGCTTCTTGGGGCTTGTAGATAGGTATGCATACCGCACGGCGCCCACCGCTACTTTCTCTGCAATTACGCCAGCCACTTCTGGGTTTTTCTCTTTTATCAAACTAGCTGAGCGTTCTGAGGCTTCGTCTAGAATTTCGTCTAGCGATATGTACTGCCCCCTCCTCGCCGACATTTTTGCGCCGGGCAGCTTCACCATTTCGTAGGCATAGTGCACGATCTTCCTGGCAGCTTCCTCGTATCCAAGGGCGTATAGAATAATACGCACATGCGCTTGTTCGTGAGTCTGCTCTGTGGAGATGACTCTCACTACTCTGTCGAAACCACGCCGCCACTGCCAGAGGGCGTACGCCACGTCTCTAGTGACGTATAGAGTAGTCCCGTCGGACCTCATTAACGTCACTGGAGGTATGAACTTCGGCAAGTTCAAAACGTCGGTAAGTTTGAAATCCTCAGCGAATTTGTCAGCTCTAAACACCACAGCGCCGCCCTTGTGCTCCACATACTGCGGCCATTTGTCAACGAGTTTTCTCACGTATCTAGACGCCTCGCTAGACCACACGGTAATTTCACTTTCATAATCCCAAAAATCGATCTCTACCCCCAGTCTGGCGAGTGTTTCTCTCTGGCCTCTCAAGACTAACTCCACCACCCGCCTCACTGACTCTCTAACTTCCACATCCCCCATTTCGTATCTCTTGTTGAGTTCCGCAGCTTTTTCAACCAAGTTCTCCCGCCCCAACGTCTCGACTAATTTATTCACAAAATCCCTCTCTATTCTGTTCAAGACCGAAACCCACTCGTCCATCTCGGCAATGATTTCCCTCTGCCTAGCCTCATCTACAGTCTTAGACAACTCACTCTTTAGTTTGTTTATCTCTGCAATTGCGTTAACCGCTGTATATATGTCCCCAATGACCAAGTCTGGCTTAGACCTCCACATTGCGGCTTCTTCTCTAACTGCGTCAAGTCCAATCGCGGCGTACATCACTTGTACACCACAGTCGTCTATGTAGAAATGAACCTCTACTTTGTTATTACAGAATTTCAAAAGTCTAACTAGCGAATCTCCAAGAATTGCGTTCCTCCCGTGGCCAATGTGTAGTGGATGTACCGGATTGGCGGAGGTGTGCTCCACTAGGAACGACCCAACTCTACACTGGTCTGTATATCCGTACCTCGTACTCATTTGAGACACGGCTTTGAACACAGCCTCCGCTAGCCTCTCTGCGTTCAAATCGGCGTTTAGGTATAGACCATCTACAGAAAGTTTGTCGAGGTAGCGC
This sequence comes from uncultured Thermoproteales archaeon, assembly GCA_938027595.1. Lineage (GTDB taxonomy): Archaea > Thermoproteota > Thermoprotei > Thermoproteales > Thermoproteaceae > Pyrobaculum. The sequence goes on along the minus strand of CALJAK010000007.1, from coordinate 60,492 downwards.
AAGTCTCCCACGGCCTCAACTACCTCTCTCAACTTAGCCGGGTGGACTCTGTACTTGTGGAACTTCGCAGAGAAGTATCCAAACCGCGCGGTTTTCTCCACCTCCGGCGTCTCTCCAAGACCCAAGCCGTGGGCTACTTGCTCCACTATTTTCCTAAACTCCTCTCTTGGATGTTCCAAAGGATCCACGTTATGTAATTAGTGCCATTTAAAAAGAAAACTTTAAATAGAGAGAGACACCAAGCGTCATGAGTGAGGAAGTGAAGCTTTCGCCTTATGAAGACGCAGTAGCTGGGTTGATAATCCAAATTCTGGGGCGCACTGGCATAGCGGGGGAAGTGACACAAGTAAAAATCAAAGTGTTAGAAGGTAGAGACAGAGGGAGAGTGTTGACTAGAAACGTCAAGGGACCGGTTAGGTTGGGAGACATAGTGATGTTAAGAGAGACTGAGAGAGAAGCTAGAAAGATATCGGCGCGATGAAGATCTACAAGTGTTCCTTCTGTGGGTCTCCAATAATGCCAGGGTACGGCGTTATGTATGTAAAGAGTGATGGGACTATACAACGCTACTGCAGCCGCAAGTGCCGCATCAGCGCTGTGAAATTCATGAGAAACCCAAGGAAAGTAGCTTGGGTTAGGAAGAGAAAGAAGTCTAACGTTTGACAGGTATCGCGCCAAGCCCGTGTTTCGCTCTAATTTCATTTATCTTACTCACTAACGCCTCTAGCTCCCCCGCCGCTTGGCCCGCTTCAATTACCACTGCGGCGGCTGCCGAGACGTTAATCCCAGCGGCTTTCCCCAATTTTTCTTTAGACGAGACGTATACGTAAGGCACTTTCTTCTCTTCGCAGAGGAGTGGCAGATGTGCCACCACCTCCGGCGGGTCGACGTCTTCAGCTATCAACACAAGCTTCGCAAGCCCCCTCTCCACTGCTTTGGTAACTTCGTTAGTGCCCTTTTTCACTTTCCCAGTCTGTCTAGCTATGGACAACACATCGATGGCTTTCTCCGCCACTTCGCTCGGCACTTCAAACCTGACGTAAAATGGCTTCCCAGGGGGTGGATTTGCGTAAAACGTCTTTGGGTCTATAGTAATCGCCATAGAGGGGAGAATTGGGAAACTATATAAGTTTTTACGTCTTTTCCTCTAGCCGCCGCAAGGTGTGTTTGTCCAGCGTCTTTGTGGGTCTCTCTGCGAGTAAACCCTCCGGCCTAAACATGAGCACTAGAATCAGAATCACGCCGAAAGTTATGTACTGGAAGAATATGGGGTCAACAGCCACCACTGCCCTAATGGCCTCCTTGTTGAGACTCAATAGTCGATCTACGGCGTAGTAAACCCCCACGCCCAGTAACGCTCCGGCGTTGTTGCCAACGCCACCTATGATGAGCATAGCCCACCCATAGAAAGTGTACAGTGGGACAAACTGCCCCATGTTGACGAAGTTGTTATAGAACGCCAACAGTGCGCCGGCCACACCGCCGAGAGCTGACGCAGTGGCGAGCACTTTAACTCTAAACTTCACGATGTCTTTTCCAAAAACCACTGCAGCCACTTCGGCGTCGCGGATTGCTCTCAACGTTCTACCAAACGGCGAGTTGCCCAAGCGGTCTATAATTATGTATGTGAGTAGGAGAAATAGAAGCACTACCGCTAGATATCCCCAACTTCGCCATTCTCTCATCCAGACGAACGGATCTGGTATCACTGCGCCGAAGACTCCGCACGCTATTTGCGGCGTGTATGTAGTGATTACTCTAATAGCCTCGGCGCTCACTAGGAGAAATATGCCGAGGTAATCAGCCCTCAGCTTTATGGCTGGGCCAGCCATGAGAATTCCAAAGGCAGCCCCCACCAAAGCCGCTATTGTTAGAGTCATGAAGAAAAACGCCAAAGCTTCTATTGGCGAGTTGAGAAACAACCCATTAACTACGCCCACCACTTGGTATTGATACGCAGTGCAGTAAGTCCCCAAGTCGGCAAACGGATTTATGCCCACTTTGCTCTCTATGGCTGATAGGTATATGGCGAACACAAGCTTGGCGGCAATGCCGCCGGCAGCCAGACCGCCCAGCGCTAAGAACATGACTTTTCCAAACTGCGGCAGCCCCATGTAACCCACCTCTAAGTTTAGGCTTAGGACGTAAATGCCGTATATGGCGAATATTATCGCAGTCTCTCTAAACAGAATTAGGGATTCCAACGTCATTTTCTGAGTATCTTAGCTACTATCCCAGCGAGGCCCTCGGGGGCGAATAGCAAAATGATGATCACCATGGCAAGCGGTATTATGAATTGATACTCTATGGGGATGCCCAACGGAGCTAGGACGTACGACGCGCCGAGGACACTGCTAAGCCCAACCACGTAACCCCCGAGCACTGCTCCATAGATGTTAGAAAGACCCCCAACTATAGACGTCACAAATATCAAAGCCAACCTCAGCCAACCCAACTCCTCCGTGAGTGGGAAGAACATGGCCATGTATATGCCAGCGACGCCCGTGACTCCGCCGATTAAAAACCACGCCACTGTGAAGACGTTCTCCACGTTTATGCCGACGGCTTTAGCCAAGTAGAGATTGTCGATGCTAGCGCGCATGACGATGCCGAATTTAGTTCTGTACAACAGGATGTATAGAGAAGACGTGACGACTACGAGAGCGAGAGTGGTATTCACAAGAGATGAAGTGAGGAAGTCCGTGCCCGGCCATATGAACTCCCACTTAGTTAGTAAAATATTCCTAGTGAGTATGTTGTAGACGTTTTGCACGTAGTCCGCCACTATGGCGATTGACGCGAACAACACGAAATGGACTCCGAAAGACGCAATCATGAGCGTGACTACGTTTGCACCTCGGCGAATCAACGGCTTAAATACTGCGATGTACACTAAAACAGCCACCGCGCCGGTTATTAAAAACACCAGGGGGAGTGAAAAGTAAATTAGGCCAGTTGACCCCAACAACATGACCATAGTGAAATACCCAACGTATGCGCCCACTGTGGCCAAGTCGCCATGCGCAAAAGAGGGAATTTTCGTAGTGATGTAAGTCAAGTTGAGGCCAAGCGCGAGAAGTGCGTAAATGTTGGAGAAGATTATGGCTCTGAAAATTGTGCCATAATCGAGTTGGAACGCCAAGCTAGTCGCCAATTCCATAAGTTGTGAAAATGCACTATTTTTTAATTTTGTTATCTAGTCCACCATACGATATATAGTTGTATATACACAAAAGAATTTATACCGTTTTAGTTCTAATTTCATGGCATCGAAAATAATTTACATAGCGATAGCTGCGATAGTCGTAGTTGCACTAGCCGCGTTGTTGACAACACAAATGAAAGCTCCAGAACAAACTGTATACATCGGCGCGTTGCTGCCGCTCACTGGCGGACTTCAGACTTACGGTATTGGCGCTCGGGATGCGGTGGCTTTGGCTCTGGAGGACGCCAGCAAGACGTGTCCAAAATACAAGTTTGAAATGATTTTAGAAGACAGCGGAACAGATCCAGTTAAGGCTCAGGAGAAGTTGCAGGCTATGTACGCACGGGGCGTGAGGCTTGTGGTTGGTCCGATGTCTAGCAGGGAAGTCAGCGCGGTCAAGTCTTTTGCAGATGGCAACAAGATCATTATCTTTAGTCCCTCTTCGACGTCGCCGCTTCTCGCGCTACCGGGCGATTGGATATATAGAATGGTTCCAACGGACGACGCCCAGGCGCGGGCTTTAGTAGACTTAGTAAAAACATTGGGATTAACAAAAATTGTGATACTGTATAGAAACGACGCTTGGGGCTTGGGCCTTAAAGACGCCATAGAGAGGGAGGCGTCGGCGGCTGGCGTACAAGTGGTAGCCTCCGAGGGCTACGACCCAGACCCCAAAGTCTTCCCAACCGCCATACCCGCCGCGGTGAAGAAGTTGTCCGGTGCCTTGAAAACTCCCGATGCAGCTTTAGTATTAGTTACGTTTGAAGACGACGGCATAGTCGCCATTAAAGCCGCAGCTGCAGATCCGGTGTTGAGCAAAACGCGGTGGATTGGGACAGATGGAATAGCAGAGAGCAAAGCTCTGGCTTCAGAAGTTGGCAAAGAGATGGCTGCAGCGAAGTTGTTGGGCACTGTAGCAAGTCCCGACCCCAACGACCCCAGTTTCCAGAAGTTTAGACAAGAATATGTGGCGAAGTACAACAGAGAGCCGGTGGCGTATGATTCGTATGCATACGACGCGGCTATGTTACTTGCGACGATAGTCTGCCAGCTGGACACCACAGACCCCGAGAAAGTCCGGACTGCGCTTGAGCAGTGGGGCAGAGAGGGCAAGTACACTGGAGTGACTGGCACGGTGTATCTGAACGAAAACGGCGACCGCGCGTTCCCGAATTATCGAATATGGGGCGTGGTTGTCGAGGGGGAGCGCGTTAAGTACATAAACGCTGGTTATTACTACGGCGCTGAGAGGAAGTTGATTAAGTACCCAGAAGGAGAGGCGTTGTTTAAATAACGTTTTTAAATAACGTTAATAAGTATATTTTTCTCCCTTTCCTATGGACATATTGACTGTCTACAGTGTAGTAAAGCAATTTGGCGCATTCAGAGCTCTAGACGGCGTTGATGTAAGTATAGAAAGGGGTAAGATCACTCTGATAATTGGGCCGAACGGCTCTGGCAAAACCACTTTAGTCAACGTAATTACCGGCGTTTATAAGCCAGAAGCTGGGAGAGTGGTGTACAGACGAGATGGGAGGGAATTCGACATAACTGGGTGGCCACCTCATAAGATCTTTGAAATCGGCATTGTGAGGACTTTTCAAATACCGCAGATATTCCAAAAGTTAACTGTGTTAGAGAATTTGATGGCTGTGGCTAGGGGGCAGAGGGGAGAGGGCATAATTTCGGCGGTGTTGAAAACTTGGACTAGACAAGAGGAGGAACTGGCGGAGCGCGCTTTCCAAATTTTGAAAACCGTCGGCCTCGCCGGCAAGTGGGACGTACCGGCGTATTTACTCTCGGCGGGGGAGATAAAAATACTTGAGTTAAGTAGAGCTTTGATGGCCGGCGCAGACCTCGTCATACTTGACGAGCCCATCGCCGGCGTCCCCATAGATCAAGCACATGGCGTTTTGAAGACCGTGGTAGATATAAATAAGCGACATGGAGTTACGTTTCTCGTAATTGAACACCGGATAGACATCGCGTTTAATTACGTCGACGTGGTGTACGCCATGGCTAGCGGTAGGGTCATTGCTCGCGGCACTCCGGAACAAGTGGCGTCTGACCCCAAAGTGAGAGAGGTGTACATAGGGTCATAAAACTTAAAAAGTTGGAGACTGGCTGAGACAAGCCGGGGTGGCCGAGCGGCCCAAGGCGCGGGACTGGAGATCCCGTCCCCGTGAGGGGGCCCGGGAGGGGAAACCCCGGGAATTCAAATCCCGGCCCCGGCGCCAAGAAAAATTTATAAAATTCGACATTGGCTATAGCGAGCCGGGGTGGCCGAGCGGCCCAAGGCGCGGGCCTGCTAACTTCAAGGCAGTTAGCCCGTCCCCGTGAGGGGGCCCGGGAGGGGAAACCCCGGGAATTCAAATCCCGGCCCCGGCGCCATATTTAAAGTGAGAAAGTTGCAGCTCTGTGTATAGATTCATTGTACTTCTAGGCATTACGTCTCTCTTTGCAGATTGGCTGTACGAGAGCGTGAGGGCGGTGGTGCCTCAGTACTTGGCGCATCTTGGCGCGTCTGCTCTCTTTGTGGGCTTTGTCTTTGGACTTGGCGACGCACTGGCCTACTTAGCCCGCCTGGCGACTGGGCCTCTGGCGGACAAGAGAGGTGGCTATTGGCTCGAGACTTTCTTGGGGTATTCTCTACAAGTGGGGGCAGTGATGGGGTTGTTGTTCGCTAGAGACTTGTGGCACGTGGCTATTTTGATCTTTCTAGAGAGGTTTAGCAAAGCGTTGAGGACGCCCGCCAGAGACGTGCTCATAGCCTCTGCCGGCGGCAAGTCAGCTGGCAAGGCGTACGGGGTGCATGCCGCTTTGGATCAAATCGGCGCTGTGGCTGGCGTCTCCATGGCTACTCTCATGCTTTACTTTAACTACACGCCGTTGGATGTGTTTACAGCGGCGTTGGTGCCGGGCGTTTTTTCGCTAGTTGTGTTGTACATTGCGTATTCGACGGGTGGCGTGTCTCCAGTGAAGAGCGTCAGTAGAATGAGGCTGGTGATACCCTTTGGCGTATCTCAGTTTTTCCTAGGCGTTTCTCTAGTACACATCTCGCTATTTATGTTTAAACTAGCCGAAATCCCCTGGGTCGCCTCCCTGTTGTATCTCGTAGCTATGGTGACGGAGATACCCATGTCGTTTGTCTTGGGACACTTTTTCGATAGAGAACGTAGAGTTGTGTTGATAGGGCCCCCGCTTGCGCTGGCTCTGGCACTGTCGTTCATAAGCGGAGCGTTTTTCGTAGCTGGTTTTATATATGCAACTCTGACTGCATATGCAGACGTCGTCGCCAAGGCGCAAGCCGCGAGGTTCGGCGGCGCTACTTCGCTGGGATTCGTCAACGCCATGTGGGGAGTTGGGTTGCTCGTCGGCGGCGTTTTGTACGGTTACCTCGTCGACGTGGGTGTGGAGAATTTAATACTGGCGATCTCCGCGGCGTCTTCCGCGCTATCGTTGGCGTTGATATGGAGAGTTACATATTAGAGCTCTATCGACACCTTGCACAGACGTATGAAGAGATATACGGAGAAGAACAACGGAGAAAGTACTGGCTTGTTTCTTCTCAAATCGGCGAGAAAATCGTAGACGCCGGCTGCGGCGTCGGCATTGTGTTTGACGTTGTGTCCAACTATGTAGTGTGTCTAGACATATCTATCCACATGTTACACGTGGCAAAGCGTAAGAAGAGCGAAATGGGGGAGCTCTTGGCAGCCAGCTTTTGGCTACCCCCATTCCGCGAGAGAGCGTTCCACACGGCGCTCTTCATATCTGTAATAGAAAAACACCAATTTGAAAAAGTGTTGGGACTTTGGAGAGGTATATCTAGTAAGTTCATTTTCGAGTTTAGAAATGAATGGCGTATAACGCAAATGAGTTAAATACAGTTGTGTAGAGTTGTATAGTGTTTTGAACAAAACAAATATATTTATACCACATGCGGAGAGTTGATGACTTATCAAGAGCAGTATTATGAAGATTATTATCCTGCGTATGATAATAGAACTCCCACAGGCGTAGAGTATTTAGATAGACTCTTTGGGGGTTTTCGCAAAGGCGAAATTTACCTAATCGCGGGGGAGGCTGGACAGGGGAAAACTATATTCAGTATACAGTTTCTGAAAACTGGCGCTGAGTATTATGACGAGCCAGGTCTCTATATAACTATTGACGAACCCTCAGAAGATGTAAAACGTGGCGTGCGGGAGTCTCTAGGGTGGGATTTAGACACTTTAGAAAACAACCAAAAGTTAATCTTCCTAGACTTGAGGACACACTTCAAGACTTATGCAAAGGAGGAAAAAATTTCTGCAGATCCTAAAGACATCTCAAAGATAATAATAGAGTACGTGAAGAAGTTTGGGATAAGGAGGTTGGTTATAGACCCCATTGCCCCGTTGATAATTACGTCACATACTGACATTCTGTGGGTTAGAGAATACATGCGCGAATTAGTCTTTCAGTTGAGGAAACTTAAAGATGTTACCACAGTGATGACCTCCGAAATACCAACCGGAGAGAACAAAATCAGTCGTTTCGGCGTAGAGGAGTACCTAGCCAGCGGAGTCATAAAACTAGAACTCTTTGAATATAAGGGATTCGTGACGAGAGTTATGTTCATACGGAAAATGCGGTGGATTGAAGTGAGACCTCAGAAATTATACTTTGACATATATAGATATCACGGTATGTATGTATATGGACCTCTCACCGACTTTGTTAGATCAGTTGACCAGTGGTGGCATGTCCAGAAGTCTTACTACACGCAGTACTCACAGCAAACTCCACAGACCTAATGAAAGCGCTTTCTGAGGCGTTTAGTAAGTTGATAGAGAAAATCAGGGGGACTGAATATGTAGACGAAGCGACTCTCCAAGAATTGTCTCGAGAGCTCCAGAGGACTCTTTTGAAAGCCGACGTGCCGCTTGATTTAGTGAAGTCTTTCACTGAAAACGCCTTAAGGAGAGTGAGAGAGGAGAAACCACCGATTGGGATACATCCACGAGATTTCTTGATTTATGTAATATATGAAGAGTTGATCAAATTGTTGGGTGGCGATGGACAACGTGACTTCAAACCAGCGAAGAAACCACACGTGGCGATGCTCGTTGGTGTTGAGGGCAGTGGGAAGACCACCACTGCTGCTAAGTTGGCTAAGTATCTAGCGAGGCGGAGGTATAGAGTTGGGTTAGTTGAGACAGACACAATACGTCCAGCTGCGTTTGACCAACTTAAACAATTGGCCGAGAAGATAGGCGTGCCTTTCTACGGGGAGAGAGACTCCAGAGACGCTGTGCAAATAGCCGTGAGGGGTGTGGAAAACTTTAGAAACATGGACGTTGTAATTGTAGACACCGCCGGTAGGCATAAGAACGAGGAGACTCTGCTACAGGAGGTTGGGACAATATACAACTCCATAAAGCCAGACGAAGTGATTCTAGTGATCGACGCCACTGTGGGCAAGTTGGCAGCTGCCCAAGCCGAAGCTTTCATGAGGTATTTACCAATCCACACTGTGATAATTACCAAGATGGACAGCACAGCACGCGGCGGGGGCGCGCTGGCGGCGATCGCCAAGACGAAGGCAATAGTCAAGTTCATAGGTCTCGGAGAAGACATAGACGAACTTGAAGTGTTCAACCCCCGGAAGTTCGCAGCGAGAGTGTTGGGAATGGGCGATTTAGACGCCTTGGCAGAGCGCGTAAAGGCCGTGTTGGAAGAGGAGAAAGTGTTAGAGGAGATTGAGACTGGAAAGTTTGACTTACTTCTCTTCAAGAAGCAGATTGACGCCATAGCCAAGCTGGGGCCTCTTAGTAAAGTGTTTCCCCTGATCCCCAACGTGAAACTAACCGACGAGCAAGTGGAGTTGTCTCAGAAAAATATAAAGAAGTGGCGCGCCATTTTGAATTCTATGACGCGAGAGGAGTTGAGACATCCGGAAGTCTTGAACGCCTCTAGGATAAGGAGAATTGCCATGGGGGCCGGCGTTACTCCGAGAGATGTCAAAGAAATGTTGACTGCATATGAGAACATTAAACGCATGTCTAAAACTTTGAAGAGGAGAATGAAATTCTTCAAGTGAGGCGATTTCTAGTCGCTACTTCCCTAGCCAAGTTTAGACACATTCCACATATACATGCGAAAATTCTCGTGGGGGCGTTGTTGATTTCCAACGGCATTCGTAGAGATGTAGAAGTGTTGTTCCACCTAACTGACGTGGAGAAGTCGGTAAAGATAGTGGGTGCTAGAGTAAAGAGACTCTTCCCTGACGAAGATTCGGCAGTGGGTTTTCTAAAGAAAGTCTTTACTGGTAAAGCGCAAAGTGGCGCCGTTGTGGATAGTGAAAATTTAACAATTGGCACTGTGATGGGGGCTGGGAGTCGACGTTGTGAAATCCGCACGCCATTCACTTACGTAGTGCAATTGGAACGTATAGACGTAGATATTGAGTGTGGAGTGGACGTGGGGAGTTTACCTCCACATCATCAAGTAGTGGTAGTGAACGTAATGACAGACCGCATGGGGTTATAGTTATTAACACTTAGATAAGCCAACGTAGTGGATTTAGAGAAACCTCTCCAAATTCTACGGAGGTATCCACTTTGCGATTATTGTCTAGGCCGCCTCTTTGCGCAAATGGGACACGGTATTGAGAATAGAGATAGAGGTAGCGCCATCAAAATTCTTCTACATATGAAATTAGTGGGGGATTACAGAAGTGGCGCCGCTGTGTTGGAAGACTTGAAATCTCTAGCTAGAGTTCACGAGCCAACCAGGAGGTTTTTGGACAAGATCGGCGTGGAGGTAGCGCCCGAAGATTGTTACATATGTGGATCTCTGTTAAATGACGTAGAGAAATACGCCAAGAATGTCGTTGATGTGTTGAAAGACATTGATTTTGAGACTTTTTCCATTGGGACCACTATACCTCGTGAAATTTTAGAACGGGAAGCCGAGGTAGTGAAGTCTTTTATGGTGACGACTGGCGAGTCTATAAAACATGAAATAAATAGGCGGATTGGGCGCGAGGTAATGAAGTTGTTGGGTAAGAGAGTAGACAAACTAAAGCCGCAAGTGGTGGCGCGGATAAATCTGCCAAGTGGAGACGTATCTGTATTGAGAAATCCAGTATTAATAGGGGGTACATACTTAAAGTTGAGTAGACAAATGTCACAAGTAAAGAAATTCGGTAATGTTAGAGTTACTCTATTTGAAAAACTTCAATACCTCCGCGAGCTTTTTGGTGGCGTAGAGCACTTAATCCACGCCGCTGGGCGGGAGGACGTCGACGTGCGAACTCTCGGCAACGGCAGGCCAGTGGTGGTTGAAGTAAAGCAACCGTCTAGGTACAACTTCTCGCCTCCCCCTCTAGTGGATAGAGAAGTGGTGTTCATACCCAGCGGCGTGGCGGGCAGAACTGAAATACGTAGACTCAAAGAGAAATCCAAGGTAAACATAAAGACTTATAGAGTTCTCGTCGCGTGTGAAAAACCTCTGGATGATTTGTCTACTCTCTCCATGTTGAGGGGTAAGACTGTGACACAACTCACGCCAAGGAGAATAAAGAGACTAAACCCAAGAGGTAAGAGGGTGAGAATGGTGTATGAAATCTCTTGGCGCCAACTCACGCCGCACGTCTTTGAGCTGTACGTTAGATGTCAAGGCGGGCTTTATGTAAAGGAATTTATCCACGGCGATGGGGGGAGAACTAAACCAAGCGTGGCGGAAATTTTAAACACAAATTTAGAAGTGATAGAGCTCGACGTATTGGCTATTGAATAGTTTTTTAAACAGTCTAACTACATGCCGTGGATACAGTACTTGTGATAAACTTCGGTGGTCAATATGCACATTTAGTAGCTAGACGCATACGTGAGTTAGGTGTCTATACAGAAGTAGTGAATCCCGAAGACGCATCTACTGCAGTGAGACGGGAAGAAGTTAAAGCAGTAGTTCTCTCTGGAGGACCCAGCTCTGTTTATCTACACGACGTCACATACGACGTTTTTTCTAACAAACCAACGCTGGGCATTTGCTACGGTCACCAACTCATAGCCAAGAAATTCGGCGGTGTGGTAAAACGTGGAAAGGGAGAGTTTGGAAAGACAAAGATACAACTAACGCAAGTAGACGATCTTTTCCAGGGTTGGGACAGGGAAGAAGTTGTGTGGATGAGTCACCAAGACTACGTAGCGGAGCCGCCCCCCGGATTTGTCACACTCGCAGTAAGTGAAAACGGGTACATTGCTGCAATGCGCAGTGGCAATATCTATGGCGTACAGTTCCACCCAGAGGTTTCACATACCCCAAAGGGAAAATTACTTCTCCAAAACTTTGTCAAAATAGCTAAAATCTCCCCCAGTTGGACTCCAGAGGATCGAATTGGAAAAATTGTGAAAAATTTGGAGAACATAACTGGAAACGTTGTGATTGGAGTGAGTGGGGGGATAGACAGCACTGTAACCGCTGTGTTGCTCCATAGAGCAATTAAAGACAGAGCAAAGGCAGTTTTCATAAATCACGGACTTTTCAGAGAGGGTGAGCCAGAGAGAGTGTTGTCGTTGTTTAAATCGCTTGGAATCGACGTGATTTACATTGACGCTAGCGAGAAATTCTTGTCACAGTTAGAAAACGTTGTAGATTGTGAAGAAAAGCGAAGAATTGTGGGCGAAGTATTCGCTGAAGTTTTCTCTCAAGTGGTAAAGGAGTTGAATGCAGAATATCTAGCTCAAGGCACGCTTTACCCAGATGTGATAGAAAGCGGTGGGGTAAGGGGGTCGGACAAGATAAAGAGTCACCACAACGTAGGTGGGCTGCCGCCCTGGTTTCAGTTAAAACTCATAGAACCCCTGCGGGAGTTTTACAAAGACGAAGTTAGAGCCATAGCCAGAGCGTTGGGTCTGCCAGACGAAGTGGTAACACGTCACCCATTCCCCGGGCCGGGTTTGTCTGTGAGAATAATTGGGAAGTTCACCCGAGAGAAGTTGGAAATTGTGAGGAAAGCTACTAAAATCGTGGAGGAAGAGTTGGAGAGAGCTGGCGTTTACCAAAAAGTGTGGCAAGCCTTCGCGGTGGTTGGAGACGACGTGTGGGTCGGCGTCAAGGGAGATAGACGTTCTTTGGGGTACATAGTGGTGGTGAGGATAGTGGAAAGCGAAGACGCCATGACTGCCGACTGGGTTAGAGTACCCCACGAAGTGTTGGAGAGAATCTCCACTAGGATAACTTCAGAAATTCCCCAAGTGACTATGGTGACATACGCCATATCGTCTAAACCGCCAGCCACCATAGAGCCATGCTAGAGAAAGATATTTATCTAAGTGAGTGAAGTGGGGTATGGCGTATAAATGTGCCATGTGTGGCCGTGAAGACACGCCGTTGTTAGAGGCCACTGTGAAGGGAGTTGGGGCTGTGTTGATATGTCCAGACTGTTGGCAGAGGTTAATGTCTGAAAACAAGATTTTGGCAGGTAGCTCGGCGGGCGGCTGCGCCTGTGGTTAATGCTCTCTTTGTAGTAAAAGCAACCGACAGAGTTGGGTTGTTGAAAGACTTGTCCACTGTTTTTGCAAACTACGGGTTTAACATTGAGTACATCTACACAGCTATAGATAGTGGACAAGCCACAATTGTGTTTCTAGTAAGTGGCGATGGTGATGTGGAGAGCTTGGCGGGTAGTTTGGAAGAGTTAGATGGAGTAGATATGGTGACTGTAGAGATAGAGTGGCATGACGTTTTGCAGAAGTTGGCAGATCTCTTGCAGAGCTATCCAGATATGATCATATCGCTAGCCAAGCGGTTGGATTTTAAAGATTTGGCTATGTTAGTCACGCTCGTAAACAACGGCGATGAGTTGTTGAAGCTACTGCCCACGCATCAAGTGGTGGCAATTTTGGAACATGTAGAGCCTAGACATGCGGCGGAGTTTTTGGAGAAGCTAGAGGTAAAGACGGCGGTGCGGATTGTGGAAAATATGGCTTTAGAGAAAGTTGTAGATATTCTCCAAAACTCCACTCCGTCTCTTAGACATACCATTCTGCAGCGTATAAACCCAACAATTCGACAACAGATTAAGTCGTATTTGAAATACGAACCGGAAAGCGTTGGAGGTATAATGAGACTTGCAATTCCGCAAGTCAAAATTGGGGATCCGGTAGAGAAAGCGCTGGAGGTAGCTCGAGCGTACGACTCGGACATAGTCTACGTGGTAAACGAGGGGGGGCAGTTGTTGGGGATGGTGGAGATATACGACATATTGGAAAGGGGAGAAATGGAAAAGTTTCTACAGACACCCAAGGTTGTACTAACTCCAAAAATGGATAGAGAAGCAGCAGCGCGGTTGTTCATTAGACACGGCATTAGAGCCGCGCCTGTGGTGACTGAAGATGGGAAGTTAATTGGATATTTGAGAGTAGACGACATAATTGACGTAATTCTGAAAGAAGCCACTGAAGACATGTTGAAACTAGAGGCAATCATCCCCTTCGGCAATTACCAAAGCACAAAACCGATTGAGATTTACAAAAAGAGAGCTTTCGCTCTCATATTTATCTTCTTAGTAGAGAGCATCACTGCCTCAATAATAAAAGCGTTTGAAGACGTCATAGAAGCTGTGGCAATAGCGGTGGCTTTCATGCCGCTCATAGCTCACATGACCGGCTCTGTGGGTAGCCAAGCGTCTACCATCATAACTCGTGCCATAGCGCTTGGAGAAGTCGCCACTACTTCCAAAAGTGCCCTCCGCGTCTTGGTAAGAGAGTTCACCATAGGCGTACTTCTAGGCGTCTCAATGGCGTTGATTGGCGTGGGATTCGCCATGATCATATCTAACTCTCTCAAAGTAGCTACAGCGGTGGCAATCGCTCTGTTGTTGGTAATCATATGGATAAATTTCGTGGGTTCTCTCCTCCCAATCGTAATGTATAAGATAGGGATAGATCCCGCTGTTATTTCTGGTCCTTTGATAACAACAATCGGCGATATTGTGGGCATAACTACATATTTCGTTACGGTGTCGATTTTGTTGTAAGTTTATAAATCCAAAGATATGAGAAAACGGGCGGGGGTGCCCGAGCTAGGTCAAAGGGGCAGGGTTGAGGTCCCTGTGGCGTAGGCCTGCGTGGGTTCAAATCCCACCCCCCGCATTTGGGTTTTGTGTCGTCAAACACTGGTGGGGGCAAAATTTATATAACTAAACGTGATGGTTGGAGGGGCCCGTGGCTTAGCCCGGTTAGATGGTTCTCCAGACCGCAGCGCCCGGCTGATAACCGGGAGGTCCCGGGTGGGGCTGACCCCGGGAGTTCGAATCCCGGCGGGCCCACCATTAAGTTTATAAATTGTAAAACAAAGCCACATGTGGATTTTTCTGAAGGCTCCGATGTACTTACTGAAGTGGAAATGCAGATTTTGCAGGGCTTAGAGAGATTGGGGGGGAGTTATCAACAACGGAATTTGTGGAAGTACATTGGGATAGATAGCAAGACTGGCTTACCCATCTTGGCGAGGTTAGAAAAGAGGGGGGTGATAGTTAGAGAGAGAGTGGGGGGTAACAGGAGAGGTGTTTACACAGTTAGGCTTACCGAGAAGGGATATAGACTTCTCAGTAAAATTAGAGAAGTCTCTGTGGAGACGTTTACTATAGAAATGGAAAACTTACCTCACGAGTTACAAATACTCATCTCTATACCGTGCACTTACTGCCCGTACTCCGACCGATGTGGTGTGGGATTCATTACACCGTCGAGTTGCGACTTGATTGCTAGGTGGTTGTATAAGTATGATTAGAGCGTTTGTGGCGATAGATGTAGAAAGCGTGGATGTAGTGAATAGAGTTGTAGAACTCCAGAAAGAAGTACTCAAGTTAGGTCTAGACATAAAATTTGTAGAGAAAGAAAATCTACACTTTACTCTCCGCTTTCTTGGAGAAATACCAGAGAGTAGAGTAGACAACGTGATGAGAGCTTTAGCTAATTTGAAATTTAACAAATTTACAATATTTCTACAAGGTTTGGATGTTTTCCCAGACTTGTCGAGACCTCGCGTTTTGTGGATTGGCGTGTCGCAGGGAGTTGAAGAGTTAGAGAAGTTAGCTAAAGTAGTTAGAGAAGCGGTGGATAAATACGCAGCTCAAGTTGAGAGAGAAGAATTCGTGCCACATTTGACCATAGGTAGAATTAAATCCAGTCGTAATATGGATAGACTTAGAGAATTTATTCAACAAAATAAAACGGTTAAAGTGGGGTCAATGGAGGTTGATAAAGTGAAGTTGAAAAAATCTGTGTTGACTCCGCAGAGACCTATATATAGTGATCTCTTTGTACTTCCTCTTACGTGATTGAAGAGATAATTAGACGCGCCAGCGAGTTGGTGACTCCCACTTCAGAAGAGGAGAGAAGTGTTAACCTCATAACTAACAGAGTGGTGGAGGTCCTCGACAAATGGGTTAAGTCCGCCGGAGTAAACGCCACAGTAGAAGTGTTGGGCTCCAGCGCCAGGTCGACGTGGTTGCCCGGGCAACGCGACATTGATGTATTCGTAATTATGGAGAGGGGGGAGGATATTAGAAAAGTAGTGGAGAGTCTCTCAAATTTCTTGACGGAGGTGGGGATCTCGTGGTTTGTGAGATATGCTCAACACCCCTACGTAACTCTATCTATAGATAATTACGAGGTAGACGTAGTGCCTTGTTACAGAATAAACCCCGGAGAGAAGCCTATAACTGCAGCAGACAGATCGCCACTACATCACAGATTTCTCTCTGAGAGATTAACACAAACACAGAGGGGCGACGTTCGGTTGTTGAAACAATTTTTGAAAACCATAGGCGTGTACGGCGCTGAGATTGAAGTAGAGGGATTCTCTGGATATTTAACCGAGTTGTTGGTACTTTACTACGGCTCGTTTGTTGAAGTGTTGAAAGCCGTAGAGAAGTGGCGTCCTTACAAGACGTACATCACCTTTTTCGATACACAGAAAAAATTCAAAGCGCCGCTTGTGGTGATAGATCCAGTGGACCCCCATAGAAACGCGGCTGCGGCGGTGTCGTTGACGTCTATGTCTACGTTCATATTGGCGGCTAAGCGATTTTTGAAAAAGCCGTCGCTGACGTATTTCACTCCAGGTGAGGTAAACGTTGTTTTAACTAACGTAGTGGAGATTGTTTTCCCCCACCCCCAGCAGCCGCCTGAAGTTGTGTGGGGAAAGTACAAAAGATTGGGAAAGACTCTGTACAATTGGATTACAGAATGTGGCTTTAGAGTATTCCGCTGGGGTGTGGAAAGCGATGAGAAGAGTTACGTGAAGTTGATATATGTACTTGACCAACTGTCGCTGGGGCATTACCAACTTCACAAGGGGCCTCCCGTATATGACGATTCAGTCCACGCCTTTGTGGAGAAGTACCTCGAGTCTGAGGTGGTGGGACCCTTCGTGCACGGCTCTAGAGTTTACGTGATTAAAAAGAGGCGGTTTACGGAAATATCTCAATGTATAACATCACGCTTGGGTGGGGGTAATTACACAATTCACATAAACAAATACAGGGGGAGATTGGTGTCTAGAAATCCTTGGATAACGTAAAATAGACAATATATTTAAAAATTTGGAGGGGGAAAGCGGATATGGATGTGTACAGCATTAGGATGTATGTTGATGCTAGACAATTTCTCACAGAGTTAGATAGAGAGATAAATAGACTTGAGGAGGTGGTAAAAGTTGTAGAGAGTGAGGTAGAGAGTGTGAAAGCCGCCACAGACAAATACAAAAAGTTACAAGAGTTATTGAAGAAATTTGGCGGTAGTTCGCCAGAGAAATTTTCACACTCTATAGAAATTACTGGTTTACAGATATACATAGACCCAAACCCAGTGGAGAGAGCTAAAATCCTAGAGGAGTCACATAGAGACATGGTGGACACCTTAGCTGTATTGAAGAAAGTAAGAGAAGTGGCGAAAGCTGTAATTGAGGAGGGGGGATTGGAGTCGCTTAAAATCACTGTACAGTATAAAAACGGTATTCCAGTTAAGTTGATTGTGACATAACGATACGTTTAGCTTTCTCGCCACTGATTACTATAGGCGCATTACGCGGTGTTGAAAACGCTCTAGCCAAAACGTCGCATTTAGCTCTAAACAAATGCAACGATGGAACTCGCCCCCACTCGATATAAGCCTCAAAGTTGGCGATCCCCTTGGCAATTATAAATCCATCGCTTATCCACCTTACTGGAGACACATTTCCCGGCGTGGACACAACTCTGTAGCTGGATAAATCCTCTTCTAACACGTCTATTTCATACGGCTCTGACCTAACTACAAACGTTGGCTTTATGCCGTTTCTCTCTAAGCTCTCGGCAACTACTAAATCGATCTGAGCCTCGCCAGCGTTGTCTAACACATAGTACACATTGCTAGGTAAATCCACATGCTCCTCTATGGCAGGCAAATCCCAAACAGCTTCTTCAAGTTTCTTCGGTCTGTAGCCCAACACGCTTGTGTCTACAATGTTGGCAGCTGCCGCTATTCTCAACGCACTCCCCAAATCCCATGACGAATTCTCTAACCTCCGTTTGACTGTTTCTGCCACTTTTTTCCCGATTTCCGTCAGTTTTTTCTTGTATTCTCTATATGGATCGGTTGAACCCACGAGTTTAGCTACAATAGAAAAACTCCGAGAAAAAGCCACGCTTCTACTCGACTCCTCCACTAAGATGGATAATTCTCTCAAAATGTCAGATATCTTCTCGGGTTTGTTAAGTCTGTTTAAATCGCCAGTTCTTGAAAAGATTATACAAAGTTTACAATCAAATCTATTCAACCACGTCATTTATCACTTCAGATACTCTCTTCAAGTCATCAAAAGTTACGTCGCCCATTACGCCAATTCTTATAGATCTCTCTCTGTACTTATACATCCCACCAGCAATCACGTATCCAACTTCCTTAAGTCTTTTGATGACTTCTCTGGGTTTTTCGCAAATAAACGCAGTGACTGTGGAGCTACGTATCTGCGGGGGTGGAATTGGTTGGAGTTTTACATGTCGATATAGATATTCAACTCTCTCTCTGTGCATCTCCACATATTGCTCGGCCATCTCTATTATGTAATTGAGCGAGACGTCGAGCGCAAATATTACAGAAATCGGTGGGGTGTATGGAGTTTCTAAATGCTCCAATGTCTTGATGTACTTCCTCAAGTCCATGACTGGCGGCACAGGCGCAGACGTCTTCGGTGTAGACGAAATAAAAAGAAGCGAAGCGCCCGGTGGGGCTAAAAACGCTTTGTGAGAAGCGGTAGCCACCACATCTACGCCGGGGGGCAGCGGCTCTGCTGGGAAGCCAGAGACGCTGTCCACGAGTAATTGAGCCCCGTGCGACTTGACGACGTCAATTAATTTCTTCACGTCTTTATATGCAATGCCGGTGCTAGTTTCGTTGTGTATTAACAACACGGTTTTTATCTCGCCGTCTTTCCTCAACATGTCGTCTACTTCATCTGGAGCTGGGGGAATGTCTCTCTCTATCTCCACCACAACTGCCCCCCTCGTTTTTGCGCTTTCGACAGCTCTCTTTCCAAACTCGCCGTATACCAACGCCAACACCTTCTCTCCCGGATCGACGTAATTGTATATCATTGTGTCCACTGCCAACGTCCCAGTGCCTGGCATAATTATAGCCCGCGTTGGGTAAACCTTTGTAAGTTTATCTAACACAGATTTGAATAACTGCCTAAACGCCTCACTTCGGTGAAATGGCGGTTGTCTCGCCATAGCTTCCAACACAAAAGGCGGCAACTGCACTGGGCCGGGCGTGAGGTACTTCATGACTTAGTTCTCGAAATGACTTCTTCAATGTTGAGAGCCAACTCCTCCGCCAACCTCCTCATGGCTTCGCCAGTTTCAGAACCTATGTGTGGAGTCACTACTACTTTTTCATGTGATATCAACTGCATTAGTTTTGGATTTTTGGGCGGCTCTTCTGGCAACACGTCTAAGCCGACTCCCCACAATCTGTCAATGTGCTCCAAGAGCGCGTCGTGGTCTATGACTTCGCCTCTGCTAGTATTCACGATAATCGCGCCGTCTTTCACCAACCGCAAGTTGTCTCCGTTTAGAAGTTTGTACGTCTCTGGAGTTAGCGAAACGTGTATAGAAATCACGTCGCTGTTTTTCAACAACTCGCCAAGGCTGACTTGTGCACCGCCAAGTCTCTCCACTTCGCTACTTACGTCTATGACGTCTGCAGCCACGACGTTCATACCCATACATTTGGCAATGTGAGCCACAGACTTTCCAATTCTCCCAAACCCAACTATCCCCAGAGTCTTTCCAAAGAGCTCCATCCCGAGATACTTCCCCTTGGGCCATCCTCCCGACTTAACGCCGACCGTTAGTTGAGGTATGCGACGCGCCACAGATAACATCAGCCCTATGGCTAACTCTGCGACACTCTGTGTGGGAGCGCGGGGGGCACTCACTACAGTTATCCCCCGCTTCACTGCATATTCTACATTTACGTTATCTAACCCAACTCCATACCTAGCCAAGATCTTCAGACCTACGCCGGCGTCGATGACCTCCTTGTCGATTTTTAATCTACCTCTAAAAACTAAGATGTCATACCTACCTATTATCTTGATCAACTCTTCTCTCGAGATGCCAACTGCAGTCTCTACAGTCACACCCAGACTTTTCAACTTGTCGACAAACGTCGAATCCACTGGATCAATTATAAGCGCAAACATTAGCGATAGGATTAAATTGCTTTAAAAATGTTTATCATGTGATGATAAAACGGTCTAGCGATAGGTGAGCAAGAGACCGATCTCTGAGAGAAAATTTTTATTCAAGAAATATGCACACACAATGGCAAACATATCTGATTCTGTCTATAACGTACTAGAGGCTTTAGTGAAGTTATACAACAGAGAGGGTGCCCCCGTTAAATCTCGAGATATCGCCAACACGTTGGGAATACACGAGGGATACGTGCGGAACATGTTGTCAATATTGAAATCTATGGGGTTTGTGATTAGCAAAGCGGGTCCCCACGGGGGTTACATACCCACTTCTAAAGCCAACGATGTGTTAACGCGGCAAATGTTTTCAGTGCCCATAGTGGCCATGGGCAATGTGGTGGGTTACGCACTGGACATCACCCTCATCGGCCTCCTCTCGAAAAAGCCCTACGCCTCCATAAGAGTAATTGGCGACTTGACGCCATACCTAGAAAAAGAGGTAAAAATCGGTCCACTCCCCAGCGGCGTAGTGCTCATCGGGAAAATCATTAGGGCAGATACGGAGTCACTTGTAGAGATAAACTCTCTAATCTCCATCCCCAGAGTCTATGTAAAGAACATAATGACGCCAAACCCCGTCGTGGCTAAGCCGGACCACTCCATAGAGACGTACATAAAGTTCTTTATTGAAAAGAGATACAGGGGGCTGCCTGTGGTGAACGAAACAGATAGGCCAATAGGCATCCTCATGGCATCTAAGCTGATAGAAGCGATTTCTACATGTAACACTTCTGTAAAAGTGAGAGACATAATGTTTCCAAATCCGCCGACAGTACACGAAGACGAGGACATTCACGAAGTAGTCAACATCATGGTGTCGAGTGGGATAGGCAGAGTACTCGTGGTGGATTCGGAAAATCGGTTAGTTGGCATAGTCACTAGGACAGATGTACTCACCAAAATTACTTCTCTAGAACAACTCGTGTAGTGCACTCAAAGTGATATTTCGATACTCTTCCGCTAGCTAAAAACCCAGCTACGTATCTACTGGCTTCGCAAACTGCCTCGAGAAGTTCTCTACCTTCTATATAGTGTAGATATGTGAGAGACGCTATAAACACATCGCCACTGCCAGTGACGTCTTCTACGTCCACCCTAGCGCTGTTGATGTGAAAAACTCTCCTCCCCCTAACCACATAAGCGCCCCCCTCGCCCAGAGTGTAAACAGCCACCGGCCATCTAGAGGCGAAATCCACTAGCTCTCTAAGCGTTAGAGATATGTCGTCTTGAGAGAAGTGCACCAAGTCCACAATCGGCGTGGGTAATCCAGCGCGGAGATAACCCTGCAAATCCGCCACCGTCACTCTAGCCGTGACTGAAGCATTTCTCAACTCGTCGTACACCGGCGAGAGAATTACGACGTCGCCAGTCACTTCTCCAATCGTCACAGAAGGCCTCTTCAGCAGCTTCGCCACTCTAGGCTTTTTTCTATAGTCTAACTCAAATGTAGTGGTGACGTCGGCTTCGATTAGGTGAACATCCACGCCGAGCTTTCTAAAGAGCTGCCGTAACTCCGCTGCGACGTCAGCCGAAGCCACGCCGATTACTTTTGCCTTAGCTCCAAACGCGCTGAGTGCCAGTGAGGCGTAGTATACAGACCCGCCGAACTTTTCGCGTACACCGTCGTGTGTATACACGACGTCTATGGTTGGGTTCCCGGCGACTACGATCACGACTTGAGGTAAACAAGATATATATAGCGTTATCTAGATTATTCCATGCCACCTCTGCTGGAGTTGCGTAATGTGAAGATGTACTACAACACCTCTAGGGGGGTCGTGAAAGCGGTAGACGGCGTTTCGTTCACTCTAGAGAAGGGCGAAGCTATGGCTATAGTTGGAGAGAGTGGGTGTGGCAAAAGTTCTCTAGCATTTACAATTATAAAGCTACTGCCGAAAAACGTCGCCGAATTTAGCGGCGAAATTCTGTTTCACGATGACGGGGAAGTGTTAGAAATAACAAAGATGTCAGACGACGAAATCCGCAGGAGAGTGCGGTGGAAAAAAATCTCTATGGTGTTCCAAGCGTCGATGAATTCCCTCAACCCAGTTTTGAGAGTGGAAGACCAACTTATAGAACCTCTCATACATCATCAGAAGCTTTCCAGAGAGGAGGCTGTGAAAATTGCCGAGGAAGCTCTGTACTCAGTGGGACTTGCCAAAGACTTGCTAGCTAGATACCCCTTCGAGCTGTCAGGCGGCATGAGGCAGAGAGTTGTCCTCGCAATGGCCATCATGATGAAGCCAAAGTTAGTGATATTAGACGAGCCCACTTCTGCACTTGACGTAATAACACAAGCCAACATAATGAATTTATTAAAGGATTTGAAGCAGAAGTTTAATCTCTCTTACATTTTGATAACGCACGACATTGCTCTAGCTTCAGAAATTGCAGACAAAATTGGGGTGATGTACGCCGGCAAACTGGCGGAGATAGCGATGGCTGACGTCTTTTTCAGAGAGCCGAGGCATCCATATTCGCAGAAGCTCTTGGCGGCAATACCAACTTTACGCGAGGAGAAAGTTATCGAGCACATCCCCGGCGACGTGCCCAGTTTGATTAATCCGCCTCCTGGCTGTAGATTCCACCCACGCTGTCCATACGCCATTAGAGGCAAATGCGACGTGGAAGAGCCGGTGGTCAAACGTGTAGATGGAAGCAACGTGGCTTGTTGGTTGTACTAATGCTCGAGGTTACACAACTCAAAACTTGGTTCCCCGTAAAGAAGGGATTTTTCGGCAAGACACGCTACGTGAAAGCCGTGGATGACGTGAGCTTCACATTGAGTCGGAGGGAGGTTCTTGCAGTAATTGGCGAGTCCGGCTCTGGGAAAACCACACTGGGGCGGACAGTGTTGAGACTCATAAAACCCACCGGCGGTAGGATATTGTTTGACAAAAAAGACGTCACATACATGCCAGAGTCTAGGTTGAAGTGGTATCGGTTCGCCACCGCGATGATTTTCCAAGACCCCTTCGGTTCTCTGAATCCATACCACACAGTTCAATACATCCTCGAAGAACCGTTGATTCTGAGGGGCGTCCCCCCCTCTGAGAGGAGAGAGAAAGTCGTCAGAGCTCTGGACGACGTACGATTGACGCCGCCGGAGGATTTCTTGAAGAAATATCCACACATGTTGAGTGGTGGGCAGAGACAGAGAGTGGGGATCGCAAGAGCGTTAATTACACGCCCCTCTCTAGTGGTGGCAGACGAGCCGGTTAGCATGTTAGATGTCTCTATCCGGGCTGAGATACTTTCGCTAATGAGATCACTCCAGGCTAAGTTCGACATAGCTATGGTGTACATAACTCATGACATAGCCACGGCGAAGTATCTATCTGACAAAATACTAGTCATGTACGCGGGCAAGATGGTGGAGTATGGTACGTTTAGAGATGTGATTAGAGAGCCGCTGCATCCATACACACAAGCGTTGATAGAGGCGTTGCCAGATCCAGACCCCTCCAATAGATTTACCAAGAGAAAAGTGCCCCCAGGCGAGCCGCCTAGTTTGATTAATCCGCCTCCTGGCTGTAGATTCCACCCGCGCTGTCCATACGCCATTAGAGGCAAATGCGACGTGGAAGAGCCGCCACTTGTCGAAGTCAAAGAGCGCAAGGTGGCTTGTTGGCTCTATTGATTTAAAAATACACAACTTCACCACATGTATGAGGATAGAGAGAACGGGGCAGTCCATGTCTAAATTGTTGACTTCGCTAGAGGAAGACTTGAGGCGGGAGGACATTACTCACATAGAGAGAGTACCCACGCCGAGACCTGGAGAGAGATATAGAGAGGTGGTATTTAGATACTTCACAGAGTTTGGGATCGCCACGGTGTACATAAGAATCAAAAGCCACAATTTCGAGCGGCGCTATGTAATCACGGCTAAGTACGATTGGACAGTGGGGGGAATTGTGGAGGGGTGGATTGTGGAAGGCGACGTTGTGCGAATCTACGAGCCAGTAGCTATGAGTCTAGAAGATATTGGAAAGACTTTGGATTATTTCGGCGAGACTTTTTGGAAGGCAGAGGAGAAACTCTTGGGACAAAAGATGGTCAGGGCGTACACTGAAGACTAAATTTTGACTAGTGGAGAATCTACACCAACCGCCATGGTGTAGTTTAGGATTGTCCTCCTAACCACGTCGTTTTGCCTAAGGGCAATTGTCGACTCTCTTCTCTTCAACGTGCGCACGATTTCCTCCACTTTGCCCATGAAACCTACGTTACTGCCGTGGATAATCACCGCAAGCGTGTCTAACTTTAGCGGCGTGTAGGATTTTATCGAATTGTTAGACAAGTCGTAGAGCACCGTGCCGAGAGTCTCTATCTGGCGGCCTACTTCTGGTTGTACAATGAGATTCCTCCCGTCGTGGAAATGCAGTTGTATCTTTCCACCCCTCACCGAGGTCTTCCCCTCTACTCTCAAGAGCTTTAAGTTAGCCTCCTCGCTGGGTATTGGGACTAGTGTGTAGTAACTATCTCCATTCGGCACAACTCTATATATCTCGCCCGTGGGCACAATCTCTATCACGTCCATAAGCCCCACTGGAAATCTATAATTTCTCCTCACTCTACCGTCTACTTTCACATACCCCTTTGAAATTATGTATCTAGCCTCACGCAGAGTCTTGGCGTATTTCAACACATCTCTCATAACCATGGCTAGAGGTAGAGAATAGGCAAGACTGTGGGGTCCAGGCGACGTACGTATGCTCCACACTCCGCCTACTTTTCTCGGGATAGGCCACCAATATGGCGTTTGAGATTTTCTCAGATGTACCATACTACTTCTTCCTCCTATCTATCAACTTCTGTCTTCTCTTGTCTGACGTGTCTAACTCGGTAATCATAACTTTGGAGGGGTGTATTGGATAGTAAGAAGTCTGCCCCCGACTGTTTGTCCTAGTGGCGCCCTCTATGTAAATCTTAGTTTTCTTTAAGTCGACTCTAACTACCTTCCCCGTAACTCCTTTGAAATCGCCTCTTAAAACCATAACGGTGTCACCCCGCCTCAATGGCAATCTCTTTACTCCTAGCTTTTTCCGCAACTCTGGAGATAGAGGGGCGTTTAAGAATTTGTGCTTGAGATGTAACGGCGCTGTGAATAAACTCAATCTCTGTTTTCTGGGTTGTTTCGACGTAGCTAAAGGCATAGACGCTTTCAGCCAGACGTATATAAATTTTTCTAGGGGCGCTTCAATGCTTTAACTAACTCCTCCAACTCTCTCAATATTCTCCTATGTGTTTCTATCAACCTATCTAACTGCTTCTCGAGTTCCATTGTGATAGTTAGGTGGGAAAAATTTATACATCTCCGTTGAGACATCTGTGAGAATCAAATTCTTCGGCGGCGCTGGAGAAGTGGGGAGGGCGGCAATCTTAGTTAAAACTCCAAACAACGGAGTTTTGCTGGACTACGGAGTTAATTTTGACGAGAGTGGAAAGCCAGTGTTTCCACTACATGTACGTCCACGTGATTTGACGGCCATATTTCTCAGTCACGCACATTTAGACCACAGCGGCGGGTTACCTGCGTTGTATGTGTCTACAAAAACGCCAATTTACTCCACTCCGCTAACCATGGAGTTGAGTGACTTAATGTACACAGACGCCATAAAGATATCTGGCTACTACTTGCCATATACGCAAGAAGAGGTGCGGGAAACTATGTCAAGCGCATACCCTTTGACATATGGCGAGCCTATTGAAATTGGGAAAGATGCAGAGATGACTGTCTATAACGCTGGACACATCCCCGGCAGCGCCATATGCGTGTTGGAAGTAGAGGGGAGTACAGTGGTGTACACAGGCGATTTGAACATTAGAGATACTAACCTATTGAGGGGGGCAGATTTGTATAATTTACCTAAAGACGCAGACCTAGTGCTAATGGAAGCTACGTACGCAGCTACTACCCACCCGCCACGAGAAGTGTTAGACAGAGAATTTGTAAATGCGGTGGTTGAAGTTGTAGAGGGGGGCGGCGTTGTGTTAATACCTACTTTCGCACTAGGTAGGGCGCAGGAGGTGTTAGTTACACTTGTGAAACACAACGTTAACTTTCCAATATACATAGACGGTCTCGCGAGACAAATAAACCAAATCATCGCTAGATATCCACATTTGTTGAGAGATCCAGCTTTATACAGAAAAGCGTTAGATATGGCTATAGAAGTACCCAACACTTACGTGAGGAGGGGAGCTATAGAGGAATCTTCAATTATAATAACCCCAGCGGGTATGTTAAAGGGAGGGGCGGCGTTGTATTACTTCAAAAAATTGGCGTCTAACAAAAAGAACGGAATTCTACTGCCGTCGTTTCAAGCTCCAAACACGCCTGGGTTTGAGATTTTGAGTAAGGGATATGCAGTTGTAGACGGCACAGTAGTGAAAGTAGAAGCGCGGTTGGAGTGGTTTGACTTCAGCGCACACGCCGGCGGCGATGAACTCGAAAAATTTGTAAAGCGATTTTCTCCAGAGACGAAAATTGTGTTGATTCACACAGAGCCGCAATCCACGGCGCCGTTAGTCGAACGTCTCTTTGACCAAGGCTACCGTAATGTCTACCTACCGACACAACCCGGAGAAGAGTTGCACCTATAGTGCACCTATAGTTAGATATTAAGAAAATAAATGGCGTGAAGGTGTACCTCAAGAAAATTGACGAAGTGGGCGTTGTAGAATTTGTGGAAATACCCGTAAGTAAGTTGGACAAAATATTGAGAAAAACTCCACTAGAGGATATATACATAGTGTTGGATGATGTAAATGCTCAGCAAGTGTCAACTATTTTGGGAAATATATGAGTTGGGGATACCGGTGGTGGTTGGACCTTCATTACTAGCGCAGATCTTGGGCTGCCCCACGGACTGTAGTTGTGACGTGGTGATACACGTCAGTGACTTAGAAAGAGTGGACAAGCGGCGGTGTGTGTGGACAACTCACGATTTCAGTCTCATGCATAGACATATCTGGATAGGCGGACTTCCCCACGTCTCTATTGAAGATTTAGAGAAGATACAAAATAGAGAAATTTCGGAAGTGATCAACTGCATACTGGAGAGGCTCAGAAGTGGAGCTCGTGTACTCTAAGCCTCTTGCCGTCGCTGTTTGGCAAAATCACTGTAATTTTATAGCCATCTCCAAAATATATCCCAGAGAGATCTCGACCTAGGTGAAATTCTCCATCCATCGTGTGTAGTACACAATCACAATTTAACTTTATGTAGTCTAACACATCTCTCAAGACCTTTATAAGTTCTTTAGGATTTCCAGATTTGGAAAAAACAACACTTCCATGGTGGCCATGTAAGTGTTGATAAACTTCTGCACCGTGTGTACGTGATATATAGTCTACTAATTCAGCTATAGAGCTGGCGTCTATGCCGTGGTGTTCGTGATGATGTTCGTCGTGGCTGTGCACAAGTGTTAAATTTGTCACCATTTCGAGGGGGGCGCCCTCTGCAATCCTCTCTAAGTCATCTACGAGTTTTTTCCAATCTTCAATTCCCAACTTTATCTTGTTAAACACTGACCCCCTACTTGTTAGTGTTTAAAAATTTAGAGTTATTTATAGTCTATATACATGGAGAAAGATTTAAATAGTAGTTATTAGTGAGGTACAATGTCGGGGGTAACTTCGGGGCTCACGATAAGCGAGTTGTTGACAAATTAGTCGATACATTAAAACATCTAAAAATTAAACACGTCTTTGGAATACCGGGCGGTTCTATCATGACTCTATACGACGCACTATATGGACAAGATATAGACACAATGTTATTCCGCCATGAGCAAGGCGCAATACATGCAGCTGAGGGATATGCCAGAGTCTCGGGTAGGCCGGCTGTTGTTGCAGTTACAAGCGGACCTGGCGCTACTAACATAGTCACGGGCTTAGCTGACGCCTACATGGATTCAAATCCAGTGGTTGCAATTACTGGACAAGTAGCCACCACTATTTTCGGGAGAGATGGATTTCAAGAAATTGACATATTGGGGATAGTCACTCCCATAACTAAATTTGTCTATCAAGTGAAGAAGCCGTCTGAAGCAACTGCGGCGTTGAAGACCGCATATGAAATCTCTATCATAGGGAGGCCCGGGCCCACCTTGATAGATTTACCTCGCGACATACAATTGGAGAAAGCTCCAGATTTTGAAGATAGGATTTTGGTAAATAAAGAGAAGTACATACCGCCACCTCCAGATGAGGATAAGATTAGAGAAGTTGTTAAATACATAGTCGAGGGAGTGCGGCCGGTAATTCTAGTAGGCGGCGGAGTGGTCTGGTCTGGAGCCACTGGCGAGGTGTTGGAGTTGTCTAAAATTTTGACAGCTCCCATAGTCTCCACTCTCCCCGGCAAAGCGGCCGTTCCTCACGACTATCCGCTCTACATGGGGGCCGCAGGTATGCATGGGAGAGCCGAAGCCGACGCCGCGTTGGCTAACGCAGATGTGATTATAGCTGTGGGGACTAGAATTAGCGACAGGACTTGGGGTCGTTTTCACGAGTTGAGACAGGGCATACACAGCGGTAAGATAAAGTTTATACATATAGACATAGACAAAAGTGAAATTGGTAAAAACGTGAAACCGACCGTGAGTGTAGTGAGTGACGCGAGAGAAGCTTTGAGAAAGATAATAGATATGATTAATACAATCCCAAGGTATGATTCTAGGTTTATAAAGTGGCTACATGATATACGTACCGAATACGAGATGGTTATGTCAAAAATTTCGGATTCAGTGCCGGGATTCCACCCGTGGAGAGCTCTCAAAACAATAAGACGAGCCACGCCAAGAAATGCCATCACTGTAACTGGCGTTGGATCGCACCAAATGTGGACTGAAATCGCTTGGGAAGTGTATACACCGGGTACTTACATCACGTCTGCTGGCTTGGGCACCATGGGGTTCTGCATACCGGCTTCTCTAGGAGCCAAACTAGCGGCGAGAGACAAGCCAGTCTTGTGTATAGATGGAGATGGGTCATTCCAAATGACTATGAACAATTTGACTCTAGTTAGAGATTACGATTTGCCCATTGTGATTGTGATTTTCGACAACAGATCTCTTCAGTTAGTGAAACAGTGGCAGATATATCTATACAGGAGGAGGATAATAGCTACTGAATTCGGCAGGAGGCCAGATTTCTCAAAAATAGGCGAAGCTTACGACATAGACGTAGCGAAGCCGGAGACGTATGATGAATTGGAGAGAGTTATCGCGAGAGCTTTTAGAAACAACGAGCCACTTATTGTGGATTTGACGATTGATCCAGAAATTGACATTGTGTTGCCGTGGGTGAAGCCGGGCGAGTGGTTAACGTCGGCAATGCTGCCAGAAGGGATGAGTACAAAGTTGGTGTATGAAGATTAACTTCACTATTAATAAGTCTCTAGATTCGTTAGGTCGTGTTTTGGCAATTATCAGAAGGGCAAAAGTAGACGTAAAAAATCTGACTATAACCGCCGACACGTACGTCTACCAAGTTACGTGCAATATCGACGGGGAGCCAGACGAGGTGAGGTGGCTTGTTTCAAAATTAGATAAATTACCAGAAGTTTTAAAAATAGAGGAGATAGATATAAACCACTAGAATTCTATATATATGGCGAGGATCTATACAGACGCCGAGGCATCTATCGAGGTATTGCGTGGCAAAACTATCGCGGTGGTTGGATATGGAATACAGGGGAGGGCACAGGCGCAGAACCTCAGAGACAGTGGGCTTAAGGTGTTGATAGGCCTCAGGAGGGGGGGCTCCTCTTGGGGACAAGCGGAGAGCGATGGTTTTGAAGTTTTTGAAATATCCGATGCTGTGTCGAGAGCCGACGTAATTATGATGTTAATACCAGACATGGAGCAGCCGAAAGTTTGGAAGAGCCAAATTGCGCCTCACTTGAGAGAGGGGGCTGTGGTTGACTTCGCACACGGGTTTAACATACATTACAAACTCATACAACCACCCCCCAATGTTGACGTTGTCATGGTGGCGCCCAAAGCGCCTGGCAGAGCCGTGCGGGAGGAGTATCTAGCCGGCAGAGGCGTGCCGGCGCTCGTAGCTGTGCATCAGAATTACAGTGGTAGAGCTATGGAGTACGCTCTAGCAATAGCGAAGGGAATTGGTGCCACGCGCGCTGGTGTGATTGAAACTACCTTTGCAGAAGAGACGGAAACTGACTTAATTGGAGAACAAATTGTATTAGTCGGTGGGTTGATGGAGTTGATAAAGCGAGGTTTTGAAACATTGGTAGAACTTGGCTATCAACCAGAAGTGGCTTACTTCGAGGTATTGAACGAGGCGAAGTTAATCATGGATCTAATTTGGCAGAGGGGTATCGTTGGGATGTTGTACGGCGTTTCAGACACTGCCAAATACGGCGGCCTCACTGTGGGACCCCAGATAATAGACCAAGACGTAAAGCAGAAAATGATGAAAGCAGCTGAGCGTGTTAGACGTGGAGACTTCGCTAGAGAGTGGGTCGCGGAGTACTCAGCCGGGGCGGAGAAGTTGAGAAAACTACTTGAAGATGTCAAGTCTCACCAGATAGAGATTGTTGGAGCGGAAATGCGGAAATTGGTATTTAGAACATGACACTAGTGAAATACGTCTGGTTCAACGGCGAGATTGTGAAGTGGGAAGATGCGAAAGTACATGTAATGACGCACGCCATTCACTACGGCACTTCGATATTTGAAGGCGTTAGGGGATATTGGAATGGGAAAAACCTCTTAGTGTTTAGACTGGAGGATCACATAAGGCGCATGTTTGACTCGGCCAAAATTCTGGGAATGAATATTCCATATACTCCACAAGAGCTTCATAAAGCCGTTGTAGAAACTCTCAGAGTGAATGAAATTAGAGAAGATGTCTACATAAGACCGGTGGCATTTGTGTCTACCCCCACCATAGTGCTAGACATTAGAAAGTTAGACACTTCACTAGCGATTATCGTCATGCCGTTTGGTAAATATCTAAAGCCAGACGGCATAAGAGCTACTATTGTCAGTTGGCGTAGGGTACACAACACTATGTTACCCGTCATGGCGAAGATAGGTGGCATCTATGTAAATTCTGTCTTGGCTCTCGTGGAGGCTAGAAGTAGAGGATTCGACGAAGCTTTACTCATGGACTCCTCGGGACATGTAGTGGAGGGGTCTGGGGAGAATATCTTTATAGTAAAACGCGGTAGGCTCTATACGCCACCTACATACGCCTCAATTCTCGAAGGCATAACTAGAGACACTGTGTTAAAACTGGCGAGTGATCTGAAGATAGAGGTGGTGGAGAGACCTTTAACTCGAGAAGATGTATACACCGCAGACGAGGTGTTTCTAGTGGGCACAGCCGCCGAAATTACGCCAGTGGTTGAGGTAGATTACAGACCTATCGGCGATGGGAAGCCAGGCCCCATTACCACTAGCTTGTCAGAGACATATGGAAAAATAGTCAGAGGCGCCGTGGAGAAATACCTCCACTGGATTACCCCTGTCTATTAGTCGATATAGATTGTAGAATTCACGTACTTACTTTCTCTCAGCGCTTTTTTCCTCCTCGCAAGCTTCACCGCGCTTTCTACCGCACGTCTTGCGTATTCCTCTATCCTCTCTAGTGCATGTATTCTACTAGCTCCGTGGCCAATTATGCCTAGAGTAATTGGCTTGCCGTACTCAACAGACAAATCTAGTATTTTCCTCGCCGCTTGCTGCGCCACAATCTCGTCATGTCTAGTTGCCCCCTGTATAACTGCGCCCAGCGTAGCCACAGCCTCCACTTCTTCTTTCTGGACTAAATCTTTCAAGACTGTGGGTATGTCATACACGCCGGGGGTTTTGACGACGTATGTGACTTCAGCCCCTAGGAATTTGGCGTGGTTTAGAGCTTTTTCTAACATCAATTGGGTGATGTCGTAGTTGAACTCCGCCACGACAATGGCTAGCTTTACCATGTACAGAAACTATCCCCCATATTAATGTCTCTCTCGCAAATTTTAAATATCTCGCAGTGTATCTCATGCCTCTGGGAGTTAAGAATAAGGTGTATGACTTCTTATCTAAAAACAGAGATAGAGAATTCTCAGCTGAAGACATCGCGAGAGCTCTTGCAGTTGAAAAAGTAGCCATCATCAAAGCGCAATTGACTAGGTTGATGAAAGAGGGAAAAGTTGAGAAAACGCCAGAGGGGCTCTACAGAGTGAAATAACCATATATACTCTAGATTTTTTATAATTGTGTCTATACTGCCACAAGAAGTCTCCACGGCTTTAGAACAAGTAAAGCTGCAGTTGTACAAAGTAGGAGAGGGGTTGGAGCCCCAGAGTTTGAGAAATACAGTGCGGTATTACGTGGAGACCCCCGGCAAACTACTACGCCCCACACTCCTCTTGACTTTTTCCTATAGTCTAGACAGGAGGTCTGTGATAGACCCTAGAGTGCTAGAGGCGGCTGTGATAGTGGAGTTGTTACATATAGTTTCCCTTCTCCAAGACGACGTGATGGATAGACATGAAGAGAGGCGAGGTGTAAAGACGCCGCGCGTTCTATATGGAGACGAAAGGTCTATAGTAGCCAGCGATTGGTTAATCGCCGAGTCCATAAAGAGAGCCATGAGGCTGGGCCCCGAGATAGTTAACTATTTGGCAGAGGTGGCTCAGAGATTGTCTATAGGTCAAGCCCTCGACTTAGATAGAGAGTTTGAAAAGGCAGCCGAGTACAAAACTGCCCCCTTGATCGAGGCGTCGTTAGTCATGCCGACTGTGATACTTGGCAGGCGGGACTTAATAGAGTCGGTGAAGTCGCTGGGTAGGTCGCTGGGAGTTCTTTACCAATATTCAGACGACTATGCCGACGAGAAAGTAGAGAGAAGTCAGATGTCCGCCGTAGCTTCTGAAGTAAAGAACTTACTAACCAAAATCAGAAGAGCGGTTGGAGATTTGTCACCGTTTGAGAAGTTAGTAAAATATTTAATTAACAAAGCGCTGGAGGGTGCACTCACAATTTCACAAAAGTTGTAAGTGATGAGGCTAGACTAAGCCGACGTGTGACGTAGCGTGAAAGGGCTGACGCATTGCAGAGTTGGTGTTTCTGGAATGCCCGGCGTGGGGAAGACTACTCTGGCGTCTAGAGTTGTAGAGCTGGTAGACCGGCCATGTGGATTTTTGACCTTAGAGGTGAGAGAGGGGGGCTCTAGAGTTGGGTTTGACGTTGTCGACATATACACTCGCGAGAGGTCTCCATTGGCGCGAGTGGGGGTTGGACAACCCTCTGTGGGTAGATACGTAGTGTTTTTAGACACATGCAAAGCGATAGAAGTGGCTCTAAGTAGGAAATGTGACATGTTGGTTATTGACGAGATTGGCGCCATGGAGTTCAGATGCGCAAACTTCATGCAGAGTTTGCAGAACGCCGTTGTGAACACACCTAGAGTGTTGGCTACTGTGCATAGAAACTACGTACAATTCGCCAAATCGCTGGGTTTTGAAATTCTATGGCTCACGAGAGACAACTGGAACTACATATTTCGAGAAGTCTTGCGCCAATTGCAAATCACTCCATAACGAGGTTGGAGTATTCTTTTCATATTTTAAGGGCTATATTCAAAATAAATAAAGAACTCAATTGAGTATATAGAAAGAGTTAAACAATATAAATATTGAAAAGAGAAAAAAGCGAGTCTCCAATAAAAAATTTATAAAATATTTTATTTAGAATATACAGTGTCTAAATTAAACAAAAGTTTTATAAACCAATAAAAAATTCAACTGCATGAGCAAAAAACAAAAACTAAAGTTCTACGACATAAAAGCGAAGCAAGCGTTCGAAACAGACCAATACGAAGTGGCTGAGAAACAGACCGCCCGCGGTCCAATGATGTTTGCGGTGGCTAAATCTCCCTACACGGGCATAAAGGTATACAGATTGCTAGGGAAGAAGAAATAACCCCCAACCCCCATTTTTTTCTACCACCTCAACAAGGCGGCGGCGTACCCCATTTTATCCAACCACCTGCCTATCTCTAACTCCTCTCTTATGATGTAGATCTTGCCTTTGGTCTTGTAAACTTTATTCATTAAACTCCACGCTTGGTTGGGATTTTCCTTTATGTACCTATCTAGTATCAACAGGGCGGCTACTCTCCCAGCAACCGCGGCTTCTTCTACTTCTCCCACCCCAATAGCCACGGACTCTCTATCCGTGGCTAGCTTCTGAAGCATTTTCTCATATGCATCTACACCCATCTCAATCTTGAGCTTTTCGTAAAGGCCCCTCCTTAAATATTCGTATACTCCAGCCACTCCGCCGGAGCCTTGTGGAATTTTCTCTTCTATGTTAATTGCATCTAACACTACGCCAGGTCCCGCAGCTACTATCTTGTCTGGATTATAGCGCCGTACGTATTCGCTCACAGACTTGTGGATCTCTTTGACGTACTCTTCAAAAATACTCTCTCCCCTATCTCTATTTGTAATTACTTGTAAGATTTCCACACCCACCGCCGTGATGTACGCTATGGCGGTTTCTTCGTCATCTACAGAAACCAACAATAACCTGGGCAGCATCGCTTTCGCCATGTTTAAAACTTCCACGACTACCTCCAGCGGAGTCTCTTCTCTCTTCACTATCTCTATCTCTCTACCGGGCACCACTTCAAAAGTGTGTCGCCTACCCATTACGCCCTCTATATCTCTCTGGACATCCACCACGACGCCCCTAATCCGCAGACTCCCCCTAAATTTGTGATACTCCAAAGCCTCAACTCTCACCGCTAGGTACATCTTAACGCGTTCACTTTCGTCGGCGCCCTCTGGCTTGTACTCTCTCACAGTCCACCCACGCACCACGTCGCCTCGATCTACCAATAGATAGATGAAGTAAAGGTCCTCCTCTCGCACTGGCGTTATTTGGATAACTCTACGCCTAGTGTCTATTTTATAAATCACAAACTGACGTCTATACCGTATATAAACGATTAGTTGATTGGCTACTGACTAAGCAGCGACTTTACTTTCTCCACGTCTGCTCCGTACACCACTGAGATTTTCCCATCTCTTATAACTATAAAAATGGGGGTGACCCGCCTGTTGATTATATTTCTCTTCAACAACTCGTTAATTGCGTTGTCGAAATCTGTCTTGGTAGGCGCATCGACGCATTTGTACTGTTGCAATAACTCTAGTTGTTTTTTCGGACCGCCGTTTAAATACGCCTCGTATAATCTAGATATCAAGTCTAAAGTTGCTTGATTTTGTTTATAGGCACAGTGGAGTAACTGATGTGCATACAGAGCCTCGTCGTGCACTAAATCTAAAAAGACCAGCCTCAATGTGCCATTTTCAATTAATTGTTTATACAAAGGCTCCAACTTCTCATGAGCTATTGCACAATAGGGACAGTGAAGATTGTACAACTCTATCAAAACAACCGGCGCTTTTGGCGAACCGAAGGAAATTGCCCATGTGGGAATTGGCACGTCGAGCGTAGTTGTCTGCTGTTGTTGGATTTTCGTGTAGAGAATTACCGCCGTTAGTACTGCGAAAATTACGACCCCCATTATTATTATGGTTGAAGATTTCATAAACTCTAATAAATTCAAAAATATATTAACTTCGCAGCGGCGGTTTGAGTTAACACTCCTCTAGGTAATCAAAGAGCTTTAGTAAATAACTCCTGTACCAATCTATAGGTATGGCTATCAAAGCGCCGAGGTAATGTCCATAAGTCACTATGGATTTTGGGGGAGCCATCTTTATGAAAGCCAGAGATAACATGTCTTCCTCGCCCTCTACTTTTATCATTACATCTCTATTCCTCACGGCAATTTCGACGGCGGACCACGCCTCCTCCGTTATATAGCCGGGGGGGTTTCTAACTCTTATAACTCTCTGGAAGAGTTCGTGTCTAGCTGGCATGTTTCGTCTAGTCTTCTCATCTACAACTGCCGCCGTGGGGGTGAGTCCGTGCCTTATGAAGTTAGCCGTCACCACGTCCCCCACTGTATATATGTTCACAAATCCATAGCTCTCCGCCATGTCTTTTACATAATTCACTGAGTTTGGGGGATCTCTCCATATGGATATGGGGTATAGAAATGCGAAGAGATCTCTACGGCTGCCCAGTCTATAACACGTCATATAACTACACGACCGCAGGGCGTGGGTAACACCAGTGGGATGGGTGAAGATATGACTGGTTGCTCCACATAGAAATGTATGGGCATTAACATTTTCACTCCAGCTCTCCTAGCTATCTCCACGGCGTCTAGAGTAGTACTATGACCCAACTTGTGTGTCTCCTCCTCTTGCCCAGGGTTGCCGGACACCTCGTGAGCAAGCAAGTCGCATCCACGCGCCAATTCCTCTACTTCTCTAGAGGGTGCCGTGTCAGAACTGTAGGCGAAGCACTTGCCCATATGTTCTACTCTCACCGCTTGCGTAAATACCGGGTGAGAAGTAGTGACGAACTTGAGGCGCGTCATGCCAATCTGCACATCTCCCGCGCTTTCCAAAAAATCTACAAAACTCAGAGATTTATCAATAGCCGTCACTGTCGCAAGCGTTTTCACAGCTTCTATGACCTCCGCGCTGGCTACAATCTTCAGACGGCGGTTTAGCTTTCTGGCGTGTAGGAGGAGAGTGGCTACACCCAAGATGTGGTCGCCGTGTCTATGACTTATGAAAACGGCGTCTGGCCAAGGCAAGCCGCACTGAGTTATCTTTAAGTATGTACACTCCCCCACATCTATAAGTAGATTTATATCCGTCTTTACATATATAGATGTGTAACCTAGAGTGGCTTGAGATATCCAACCGCCATACCCCAATATGTACACCTCCATGTCTATATTTAAAGACCTAAATAAAGCCAGACATGTTTACACAATTGTTGAAGAGGGGCGAGTTGACCGTGGCCATATATGGACTGGGCTACGTGGGGCTGGCGCTCTCGGCGGCGTGGGTACAAGTGGGTGCTAGAGTTATAGGCGTAGACATCGACGTGGTGAAGGTAGAGAAGTTAGCCAGCGGCGTTGTTGAGTATGTAGAGAGAGACGTAGCGGATATCCTCAAAGCCGCCGCCGGCAGGAAATTCACGCCAACTACAGACGGCGTCATGGCGTCTCTCAAGAGTCACGTCAAGATAGTTACAGTGCCAGTCTCGCTAAAGACGAACCTAGAGGTGGATTTCTCGAAGTTACAGTCGGCAGTCAGAGACATAGCCACAGGTCTCAAGAAAGGTGACTTGGTTATAGTGGAGTCAAGCGTGCCCCCGGGCACCACGGAGGAAGTAGTGAAGCCAATTCTTGAAAGCGTCTCAAGCCTCACGGCCGAGGAAGACTTCTACCTAGCCTACAGCCCCGAGCGCATTATGGTTGGACACGCCCTCAGAGACCTCGTGGAGAACTACCCAAAGATCGTAGCTGGCGTGGGGCCCCGCAGCACGGAGGCGGCGGCCGAGCTGTACAGCGCGCTGGCCAAAAAGGGGGTTATCACGCTGGCGACGCCCAGAGAGGCGGAGTTCGAAAAATTGTTAGAGGGCGTCTACAGAGACGTAAACATAGCGCTAGCTAACGAAATGGCGAAGTTAGCCAACGCCATGGGGATATCTTTTAGAAACGCCAGAGGAGCCGCCAACAGTCAACCACACAGTCACGTGCACAAACCCGGCGCCGGCGTGGGGGGAAACTGCATTCCGGTATATCCCTACTTCCTCATGTGGACAGCGGCTAAATACGGCGTGGAGCTCCCGTTGACGTACACAGCTAGGAAAATAAACGAGAAACAGCCACAAGAGGTGGCGTACGCAGTATTTAGAGCGATGTTAAAACATGAAATAAACCCCACTATTGCCAAAATAGCTATATTGGGACTAGCTTTCAGAGGCGATGTAGACGACCCGAGGAACAGCCCCACGTACGATTTAATAAATACCCTGCTGAAACTCGGCATAAAACCTAGACAGATCGTAGTGCACGATCCCTATATAGAGACAGACCAAACGCTAGAAAACCTAAAAATAGTCCTTACAAGAGATTTAGATCGCGTTCTGAGAGAGGCAGACGTGGTGGTAGTAGCCACAGATCACACTCTCTATAAGACTCAAGCCAACGGGTTAAGTACAAAAATAGTAATAGACGCTAGGGGGATCATACCGGAGGATGTAAACGGCATAATTTACGCAATAGATTCGGGACGTTGGCCGTAAAAACTATTATCTAATTTTCCTACTCAAAAACCACGCGAGTAAAACGGGCCCTGTGAACCATAACAAAAGCGGAATCATCGTGTAGACTGCAGGCAGCTCGGGGGGAGGGGGAGCTCTTTGAGGAGCTCTTGAAGTTCGGGGAGTTCTTGGAGTTCGACTTGTGAGGCGTCGTTCGGCATTTGGGGCACTACGTTAATTAACACTAAGATAATTCCAAAGAGAAGTCCCAACGCGTACCAGGGCTTGACGCGATTCCACAATAACGCCATAATTATGCCTACGATGAAGAAAACGACTATCGAGATGAGGAGCGCGATTAGGGGAGCTGCAACTACTGATGTAGATGCTGCAATTTCTGCAAATTGTTTCGCTTGATTTGGATCTAAGCCAGCGGCTATCGCTTGTTGGTACACGACTACTTTAAGCCAGTCTAATAGCGCGGCCATGGTTAGATACGCTATTGCCGCCATTGGCAGACCGATTATAACTCCAGTGATGAGGCCCCATATGGCGCCAGTTTTTATTCGCATAACTTAAAATGATTAAAATTTTTGTGTTGTGTTTGTCTTTTGTTTTAATATTTCGTATGTTTCAATTGCGGCTTTTATATTGGCTTCTGTAAATCTCTTTGGTACGTATTCTGGTATGGCTTTTATTATGCTGTCTAGCGTCACTAAACCGCTCACTGCCGCCAGCGCTGTCGCCATTAGTATGTTTACCACTGGCCATCCAGCCACCACTAGGCCGTGCTTCAGCGCAATCGCTGTGGCGTCTATTGTTATGTATTGTCCCGAGGCGTGTGTGGTGTTTACTATGTACACTGCGTTTGGTTTGCCGAATTGAGTTATATCTATTTGTTCAATTATCCTACCGTCTAGTATTACTACGTAATCTGCTCTCTTTATGGAGGAGTGGAGTAGAGCTTCGCCTATCCTCAAGTAAGCTTTCACAATTGCGCCTCTCCTCTCGGCGCCGAACTCCGGCATTGCTTGTGCGTTTTTCCCCTCCAGCGTGGCGGCGTAAGCCATTAACTGAGCTGCTGTGACTACCCCCTGGCCGCCTCTACCTAGGAAAATTACTTCGTACACAAGTCATAATTCTTGAGTTATTTTTTCTTTATCTCTTATCTTCTTCACTTCGGCTTTTTGATATCTATATACCAATATAAAATATATAAGTAGCTAACGATAGTTTTCTATGTTACCTCTCGCGAGTCCCGCTCTGGCTTCTGCCGGAGTTACGGGCACTTGGCGTATATACAAACCGGTGGTAGAGTTGGAGAAGTGTGTAGATTGTGGAGTTTGTTGGCAGTTCTGTCCCGATTCTG
The DNA here is from genome assembly GCA_938027595.1 of uncultured Thermoproteales archaeon. GTDB lineage: Archaea > Thermoproteota > Thermoprotei > Thermoproteales > Thermoproteaceae > Pyrobaculum. The sequence goes on along the minus strand of CALJAK010000007.1, from coordinate 20,956 downwards.
TGATAGAGTGGGAGAGAGGTCGCAAGATACAGATTGACTACACTTACTGCAAGGGTTGTGGAATTTGTGCAGAAGTGTGCCCCGTGAAGGTCATCAAAATGGTACCCGAGAACAACACATGAAAACTTTGGCAACGCGGAAGATTGCGCTGACTGGAAACTACGCCGTGGCTCACGCGGTGAAGATGGCGAAACCCCACGTAATAGCTGCATACCCCATAACTCCCCAGACCTCCATCGTGGAGAAACTTTCGGAATTCGTAGAGAGGGGGGAACTCAAGTCGAGCTTCGTCAACGTGGAGTCTGAATTCTCCGCCATGTCTGTTGTCTACGGCGCCGCGATGGCTGGGGCCAGAGCGTTCACCGCCACTTCTTCCCACGGTCTTCTGTACATGTACGAAGTGGTTTGGTGGACTGCGTTGAGCAGAGCGCCTGTGGTCATGGCTGTAGTGACTAGGACAATTGGCCCCCCGTGGAATATACACGTCGAACACAACGACATTTTGACATTGAGAGACACTGGGTGGTTAGTGGCTATGGCGGGCGACGTACAAGAGGCGTTTGACTTAACTCTCCAAGCTTTCAAAATCGCCGAGTTTGCCGTATTGCCCATGGCAGTTGGTCTCGACGGATTTATCTTGAGTCACTCGACAGAGCCGATAGAACTCACACCACAGGAGGTGGTGGACGAGTTCTTGCCGCCCCGCCGGTTTGATGTACCTGTGGCGTTTCGCCCCGGTGTGCCGGTCACTTTCGGCAATCTCCCCTCTGACAATAGAATACATGCGAGACACAAAGCGGCGTTGTATAACGCACATCAAGACGCTAAAGAGTTAATTAGGCGAGTAGATGAGGAGTATGGAAAACTAACTGGGCGTAGTTATGGAGGTTTAGTGGAGTGGTATAAGTGCGAAGACGCCAAGTACGTGGTGGTCTGCACCGGCGCGTGGTGTAGCGACGGCAAGGCGGCGGTAGATAGGCTGAGAGCCAGGGGGATGCCGGTAGGTTTGGCGAGATTGAGATTTCTAAGGCCGTTTCCGGCTGAATGGTTGAGACGTCTCGATTTGTACGACGTTGTGATTGTGTACGATAGAGACATAACTCCAGCCGGCGGTGTTCTTGGGCTAGAGGTCAAGTCTGTGTTGTCTAGAGCTAAGGTGATCAACATAATTGCCGGCATAGCTGGCGTAGATTTCGACGTTAGTGGTTTCTATGAGACTGTACAAAACGCAATTGGGGGGAAATACGGCGAAGTGGAGTTCGTGATATGACTTTCCGCCTTGATCAACTACCTAAAAAGAAGTACGTATTGCCGGGTAACGCCGCGTGCGCAGGCTGTGGCATGATGATCGGCTTACGAGTGTTAGGCATGGCTCTCGGCGAGGAGGTGGTGTTGATAGTGCCGGCTAGCTGCTCTTCGGTAGTGCAGGGGTTAGCTCCCAAATCCAGCATAGCCATGCCGGTGTTGAACGTGCCGTTTGCATCTGCGGCGGCTGTGGCCACTGGCATATCTGAGGCGTTTAAAGCGCTGGGCGTGAGGGGACACGCCGTAGTGTGGGCGGGCGACGGCAGTACTGTCGACATTGGTTTTGCTGCTGTGAGCGGTGCCGCCGAGAGGAATAGCGATGTTATATACGTAATGTACGACAACGAGGCTTACATGAACACCGGCATACAACGCAGCGGCTCCACGCCTAAATACGCGTGGACATCCACAACGCCAGTGGGCAAACGCGAGCAGAAGAAAGACGTGGCGCTCATGTTGGCAGTGCAGGGGGCGCCTTATGTAGCCACCGCCAACATTGCATATCCGCAGGATTTCTATAGAAAACTCAAGAGGGCGGCGGAGATACCTGGCTTTAAGTTTATCCACTTATACGCGCCGTGTCCTCCCGGTTGGCGTTTTGACCCAGCGAAGACTGTGGAGGTGGCTAGGTTGGCAGTGGAAACTGGCGTGTGGATACTTTGGGAGTACGATCGGGGGGCGTTTAGGTTGAATCCCCCCAGCACTATATACCGCGATAGAGCGAAGAGGAGGCCATTGGCGGATTATATAAAAATCCAGGGGAGGTTCGCCCACCTCAGTGACGAGGAGGTGAGATTTATTGAGGAAGAGGTGGAGGCTAAGTGGCAGAGGATTGCGAAATTCTTAGAATAGAAATGTTTTTATATACACGAATTTTGTAAAGCCATGGCTCAAACATCACCAGCTCCAAAGACGGGTGTGCCAGTAATGATATTGAAAGAGGGGTCTCAGAGAACTACTGGAGTAGACGCCAGGAGGTCTAACATACAAGCGGCTAAAGTAATTGCTGAGATATTAGCCACCTCCCTCGGGCCTAGGGGCATGGACAAGATGTTGATTGATGCTTTTGGCGATGTAACGATAACTGGAGACGGCGCCACTATATTGAAAGAAATGGAGGTTCAACACCCAGCGGCTAAACTCCTCATTGAGGTGGCTAAGGCGCAAGATGCCGAAGTAGGCGACGGCACTACTACCGTAGTAGTGCTGGCCGGCAAATTGCTTGAGCTCGGCGAAGAGTTGTTGGAGGAGGGCATACACCCCACCGTAGTGATAGACGGTTATAAAAAAGCTTCTGAATACGCACTTAAGGTCTCCGAGGAGATTGCGACTCAGATTGATTTATCTAAAGAACAATTGTTGAAAGTAGTATCCAACGCGTTGTCTAGCAAAGTGGTGGCTGAAACTCGCGACTATCTGGCGAAGTTAGTAGTTGAGGCTGCGTTGCAAGCTGTGGAGATGAGAAACGGCAAGCCATATCTAGACCTCGATTGGGTTAAGATAGAGAAAAAGAAAGGCAAGTCTATATACGAGACGCAATTAGTGAGAGGCGTTGTGTTAGACAAAGAAGTGGTGCACCCAGGCATGCCGAAGCGAGTTACAAATGCAAAAATTGCCATTTTGGACGCTCCACTGGAGATAGAGAAGCCGGAGTGGACTACAAAGATTTCAGTAACTTCGCCCGACCAGATAAAGGCATTTCTCGACGAGGAAGCGCAAATTTTGAAATCTTACGTAGACCACTTAGCCTCCATCGGCGCAAACGTTGTAATAACTCAGAAGGGTATCGACGAGGTGGCTCAACACTTCCTAGCGAAGAAAGGGATAATGGCCATTAGGAGAGTGAAACGTAGCGATATTGAGAAACTGGCGAGAGCCACCGGCGCCAAGATCATCAGTAGCGTGAAAGATGCGAAGCCAGAGGACTTGGGTCAAGCTGGACTTGTGGAGGAGAGGAAAGTGGGTGAGGAGAAGATGGTGTTTGTGGAAGACATCCCGAACCCCAGAGCTGTGACTATATTAGTCAGAGGTGGCAGCGACCGGATACTTGACGAGGTGGAGAGGTCGCTACAAGACGCGTTACATGTGGCGAGAGATTTATTCCGCGAGCCGAAGATAGTGGCCGGAGGTGGTGCGTTCGAGATCGAAGTGGCAAGGAGAGTTAGAGAATTCGCCAGAAAGTTGCCAGGCAAGGAGCAACTCGCAGCGTTGAAGTTCGCAGATGCTTTTGAACACATACCTACAATACTCGCGCTGACGGCCGGCTTGGATCCAGTAGATACCATCGCCGAGTTGAGGAGAAGACACGACAACGGTGAATTAAGCGCTGGCATAGACGTGTTGGGAGGAAAAATAGCCGACATGTCTGCGTTAAATGTGTGGGACCCGTTGATAGTCAAGAAGCAAGTCATCAAGTCGGCAATAGAAGCGGCCATAATGTTGTTACGCATCGACGACATTATTGCAGCCGGCGCTCCCAAGAAGGAAGAGAAGAAAGGCAAAAAAGAAGAAGAAAAAGAAGAAGAAAGCGGACCTAAGTTAGACTAAATTTTTTAAAAAATATATAAACACCCCTCTTTCCTTTTCGCTGTGTCAACTCAATCTACAGAATTGACAAACCGCATTTCTAGACTTATAGAGTTGTTGGAAAAGGCGTTAAAACGGCGAGAGTTGTATCCACCCAGACTCACCAAGTACGAGATTGCCCGCATCGTGGGGGCTCGAGCTACACAGTTGGCGATGGGGGCTCAACCTTTGGTAGACATACAACAATTGGGGTCGACTGACCCCGTTTTAATCGCCATCGAGGAGTTGAGACAGGGCTTGTTAGATTTCATAATCGTGAGAGAACTCCCAGATGGGAGAGTAATACGTGTGAATTTAAAAGAACTTATTGAGCTCGAGAAATCTGTCTAGGTTTTATCACTATCACATCTCCAAAATATAGAAATTCGTGGTTTCCCTTGACTATTTTTTTCTCTGCATTTTCTAACTCCACGTCGTCGAATAAATAATATATGGTATACCTCCCCGTTTTGAAAACTTTGTGTCTACCCTTCACTGCCCTAGGAATAGATTTGCCAGTTTTTCTTCATCTAACTCTCTAACACCTCCGCTGTATTTAATACGCCCCGTCACTAACACATATGCCCTGTCTCCGATTTCTAGAGCTTTTCTAACGTTCTGCTCTACTAGCAATATGGAGATGCCCAAATTGTCTCTAATTGCTCTTATAGATTTGAAAAATTCCGTGACGAGTTTCGGCGCTAAGCCCGCAGTAGGCTCGTCTAGCATAAGCAATTTCGGCTCTTTTACGAGACCCATGCTTATTGCCAACATCTGCCTCTCGCCTCCAGACAGAAACTTAGCCTTGCGGTTTTTGAGTTCTGTCAATTTTGGAAATATTTCATAGACTTTCTCTATTCTCTCTGTGATTTCTCTCTTCTGCAACGTGGCAGACGCCGCGATTAAGTTTTCGTAGACAGTGAGTTCGCTGAATATGTTTGGCGTGCCGAAGTTGTTTGGGGATTGCATCACGTAGGCGACGCCCAGCTTCGTCACTTCGTGAGGGGCTCTGCCGGCGATTTCTCTACCGTTTAACTTTATGCTCCCACTATACACGTCGGCGATGCCCACAATGCTGTTCAGCAAAGTGGATTTCCCAGCGCCGTTGGGACCTAGCACAACTACAATTTCTCCACTATTCACCACGAGGTCTACATTGAAGAGAACGTGAAATTTACCATAGCCGGCTTCCAACCGCTCAATAGACAAAAGTTCAGTCATATGCTTGGAATTTCTTATAGTTAATAAGTCTTGAGGTGTTTGTGGAAAATGTTATAAATATCTAAAAGCTTTGTTCTAATGAAAAACGTATATCTCTAGTCATTGCTGTATTGATAATTGTTGGTGTTCTTCTGCTGTATACCACTCAACAAACTACTACAACTACAAAGACGTTCAGGCTAGGGGCACTTCTCCCACTCACTGGAGGATTTAGTAGCTACGCCAAGTTGGCTCAGTGCGCCTCGGAGCTAGCGATAGACGACTTAAACGCCAAATACTCTAAGGATGGCATAAAGTTCGAACTGTACGTAGAAGACACTCAGTTAGATCCCACCGTGGCGTTACAGAAGCTGCAGGCTTTATATGCCAGAGGCGTTAGGGCAACACACGCCGGTTTGACGAGTAGAGAGGCTTCTGGCGAAAAACCATTCGCAGACCAGAACAAAATAATTCTCTTCAGCGCTTGGTCTACCTCGTCGCTTCTGGCGCTGCCAGACGACTGGCTGTACAGAATTGTGGGTACAGACGCAAAACAAATCAAGGCAATAGGCGCCGTTTTGAAAGAACTCGGAGTGAGAAATGTGGCTCTTATATATAGAAAAGACCCATACGGCGAGGGGTTGTATGTAGAGTTACAGAAAGAAGCCGCCGTCCGCGGCTTTAAGTTAGTCTCCGTGGCGTCTTATGACCCAGACCCAAAAATCTTTCCACAAGCAGCGCCAGAGGCCGTTAGGAAAATCTCCACTGAAGTCAAAGATTTAGTAGGCCCCACGTTTGCGCTAGTGATTGTATCTTTTGAAGACGATGGGGCTGTGGTGTTGAGCGCCATTGAGCGGGACCCCGTCTTGTCAAAAGCTCGCCTCATTGGAACGGAGGGCATGGCTTTCTCGCCGATATTGTTGAAGGAAGGTGGTACAGTCATGGCGAACGGCAAGATCATAGGCACTGCGAATTGGGCTCTGCCAACTACGCAAGAGTATCAAGATTTCTATAAAAAATTCAAGACTAAATGCGGCGCCGAGCCCATAACTCCAGCCCCCCAGTCTTACGACGTGATTAGAATGTTGGGGGAGATAATGGCTTCAATCGGTACAGACGACCCGGAAAGAGTGCGTGCTACTCTAGAGAAGTGGGGGAGAGAGGGGGCGTATAAGGGCGCCACTGGCGTCGTGTTGTTAGACGAAAACGGCGATAGGGCAAACCCCAACTTCATACTTTGGGGAGTTGAGTTGAGAGATGGAAACGCCGTCTATATAGAGGTTGGATATTACGACTACGACAAGGACGCGATTGAATTCACACAAGAGGGGCGCCGGTACTTCGGGTAAAGTTTAAAATTTTTCACTTTTCATATCTATGGCGGCGGTAGTCTAGCCTGGTTTAGGATGGCGGCCTCCCACGCCACGCGAAGAGAGCCGTTGATCCCGGGTGGGTTGACCCCGGGAATTCGAATCCCGGCCGCCGCACCACTCGCCGGTATCACGGTATAAAGCTTTTTAAACTTGGATTGTGGTAAATACGGCGGGGGTGCCCGAGCTAGGTCAAAGGGGCAGGGCTTAAGACCCTGTGGCGTAGGCCTGCGTGGGTTCAAATCCCACCCCCCGCATATTTAAATTGTGTATATCGATAGGTGTGATGTCTAAAGAGTTAGTTGTGAGTAAGATCGAGAGCGGTACTGTGATAGATCACATACCCGCCGGCAGAGCGCTTGCCGTGTTGCGTATTTTGGGAATAACGGGGAGGGAGGGGATCACCGTGGCGTTGGTTATGAACGTAGAGTCTCGCAAGTTGGGGCGTAAAGACATTGTGAAGATTGGAGGTCGAGAACTCACCCCCGAGGAGGTGAACATAATTTCTGCAGTGGCTCCCACGGCAACTATAAACATCGTCCGCAACTTCGAGGTGGTTAAGAAGTTCAGAGTGTCCCCGCCCGAGGTGGTGAGGGGTCGGTTTAAGTGTAAAAACCCCACATGTATCACAAACGCGCCTAGAGAGCCGGCGGTCACAGTCTTCCACATGGTTAGGAAAGAGCCGCCTTTGTTTGTCTGCGCATACTGCGGCCGCTACCACGAGTTGAGCGATTTGGTATGATCCATAGGCTGATCTCCAGTGGAGTTGTCAAATTTGGTTCGTTTAAGCTTTCTAGCGGTTTAGAGAGTCCGTTCTATGTAGATCTGCGGAGGGTGATGGGAGATCCTGAATTGTTTCAGTGGGTAGTGGAGCGTTACGCGTCCACTTTGTCAAAGTTAAGTTTTGACGTAATTGTGGGAATCGCTACCGGGGGGATCCCATACGCCTCCACTCTGGGGTACCTCATGAAGAAGCCTTTTGGATATGTGAGAATTGAGGCCAAGGAGCACGGCTTGAGGAAGCGAGTGGAGGGTGTCGACGTCGCTGGCAAGCGAGTTGTGATACTCGACGACGTGATCACCACTGGAGGTAGCGTAGCGGCTGCGTTAAACGTAGTGAAGTCAGAGGGAGGCGTCGTGGTTGGCGTGGTGGCGTTTCTTGACAGGGAGCAATGCGGCGCGCGTACTGTCAGTAGCATGGGCGTCGAGGTGTATAGCGTCTTCAAAATGCGAGAGTTGTTGAGTCAACTAAAGCCCCACATAGACGAATTACAGTACGAACTCGTCGTTTCCTACCTCCAGAAATGGGGTTGTTGACGTGGGTTGGTAAACTCCTCCACTTCGTCCACCCAGAAATCACTTACAGACTTGGCTCTCTCGTATTCTCCATACCGCTGCCGACTTGTAAATGTGAAACGTGGTGGGACATAGGTGGGGCGAGGACGTGTGGCCCCGTGGGTGTGGCGGCCGGCTTGGACAAGACTGGCAGATATGTTAGATTCCTTTCTTTCTTCTGCCCCGGCTTCGTGGTAGTGGGTTCCACTACGCCACGTCGTAGAGTTGGCAACAAACCGCCGAGAGTCGCTAGACTGAAGCCATATTCGTTAGTGAACGCCATGGGGCTCAACTCCCCCGGCATTCCCCAAGTGATGTCGAGAATTGCGAATTTGAAGTACCCCATATTTGTCAGCATAGCTGGATTTACTGTTGGAGATTTCTTGACGCAGTTGAAGTACTTAGAGAAATTCAGACCAACCGCCGTGGAGCTCAATGTCTCCAGCCCCACGTACCAAGGCCTCTGGCGCCACGTGCCGGAGTTCTCTGTAGACATGCCCATCTTTGTGAAGATAGGGCCCTCGGTGGATCTACCCACCGTGGTGAGACAAGTGGAGAAGTTGGGGTGGGGTCTGGTAGTCACAAACACAATTCCCGTGGAGGACCGCAGGTTGTCCAAAGGCGTTGGGGGAGTTAGTGGCTTGTTGTTGTACAAATATGGATTGCGCATGTTGGAGAAGACTCGCACGCTTTCTAGAGACGTGCCGATAATCTACAGTGGCGGTGTCTTCACTTGCAGCCAAGTGCGGCAAGTGTTGCGTCTAGCCAACGGCGTGGAGGTGTTGACGGCGGTGTTGTACTTCACCCCAGCTATTTTGAAAATGCTTAATCAATGTGTAGACAAATGATCTCGGCGGTGGAGGCTTCTTCCACTAGCTTAGTTATTCTACGCCAGTGGCTCCCACGCCAGTAGACTTGACTGCATGACATACATCGCCAACACTGCGAGCTACGTATCTCGTGACCAACTGACTGCTCAGCCTCTCTACAGTCAACTCTCGCCAACTCTCCGCCACATGTGGGACAGAGAGATCTCGCGAAGGGCACTGCCCCCATGTGAATAAACGCCGCGATCCACTTGACGTGGTCTCCAGTTTTGAAGAGGACTGTGGGGGCTTTCCTAATTTTGAAAAGCTCGCCGTCCATAGTAACCACGAGACATGGCGTGGTGGACAACTCTCTGTCTTCTAAATCAGGTCTGTAGATTACTCTAAGTCCAAAAACTATCCGTAGAAACTTGGCGAGCCAACCCAACATGGAGTCTACGTATATACAACTCAGATCCGGCGACCCCCTTACTACACAATCTACCGAAGTCACCACTCGAACGCCTTCTCTATTTCGGACCAACTCAACGGCGTGCTTTTCCCGTAGTCGGAAACTCTGGAGGCTCCTGGGAGTGCAGCCAACACGTTATCTACGCTGCAGTTCCACTTCTCTGCGAGTTCTTTAGCCAGCTTGCTCTTCTCGACGTTGCCTGGCGTTATTACTACATACCTCTCCGCCAACAGTGGCGCAGATTTCGGCGGCGCGGTAACTACGCGAATTTGATCTCCATCTCTCCTGACGCCCACTGCCAGTTCGAGACGCACGTTTTTTACATATTCTCTCTTTCCATATATCATGAACGACCCCTTGGCTAGATATTGTCCAGACGGTGGGTGTTTAGAGACTTGATCTCCCCGCACGTAAAACACGTCGACGCTGTGGATACCTATTTTCCAAGCTTTACTATACACAGCGGCGAATTGTGCAGCTTGAAGCACCTCCAGCGGGTCTTCCGACGGTGGCATTACAACTACAGAAGCTCCAGGAACGTCGGCGTGTATGAAGAAATAATTTTCTTTCAGGTACTTCCTGACGATTATCTCGTTTTGTGACGCGTCTCTACCCCCAATCACAGGTTTTAGATTTGTAGTTACAGTCCAATGGAATTTCTCAAACCAACTCTTTCTCACTACTCGAGCTTTGACTTTCTCCTCGATTTCTCTCTCTTCTTCAGCGATTTTGGAAATTTCCCTCCTGAGTCTCTCGATGACTTGTAGAGCTTTAGATGCTTTCTCCTCGTATTTCTTGGCTTCTTCAAACATCTCAGAGATGTACTGCCTCAATTGTATATCTTTAGGCATCTCGATAGAAGTGCCGCCTGGCAGAATGATTTTAATCTTTCCGTATACGTGTTGAATACGTACACGGGACGTCTCTCCTCTGAGCGCCTCCTCAATTTCATATTTGTAAGTCAGCAACTCTCGCGCGAGCGCTCTGAGGCGCTCAGCTTCCTGTCTATATTCAGGAATTTTGCTCTCCAACTCTAGAATTGTCTTCTCAAGTTTTTTCCTCTCCACCTCCAGTCGATGTGACGCTTGCAGTACTGCAGACTCCACCTCCATAGGTGTGAAGTAGAAGTCTAAAGCCTCCCAGAATTTGCCGAATTGTCTAACTTCGTCGCATTGGAGAAATCTAGGCTTGAGGGGGAGTACAGAGATAAGTTTTCCACTTTTCACACACACAGAGGGCTCTAGGTGGCCGTGTAGAATTCTCTCCACCACTCGCTTGAGTTCTCTTGCCAACGCCTCCGGCTCGCTGCCAGCTGCCGCAATTAACTCATCCGCCATTTCGGAACCGACGCCCAAATGTCTAACTAAACTCTTCTTGACGTTATTTACATCTATGATTTTTGCAATTTCTTCAACCCCCGCGCTCAATACGTCTATGAAAGCTGCCGGTGGGTATTTGTACACACCCCCAGCTCTCAACTCTCTATCTCTCCCCCTATAGCTATGTAGGAGCCACACTACTTTGTTGTTTCTCAAAGCCACAACGTTGAAAGGCTCTACCAACTCTGTGACTAACTCCCCAGATTGAAATTTAAATTCAACAATTCGATCAAACCTAGGCATGGAGATCTCTAGTAGTTTTTCATCTCTAAAGAGACCTCTCAAAGTCTCGGCGCCTAAATGTGTCTTGTCTGGCATGACGCTCGTGAGAGAGACTCTGAATTTAGTCACAGCGACGAGTCCCTGGCCGAGTTTAAACAGAAATCCAGCCGCCGTCTTGTAGACATTGTCTACTCTACTCCCCACAAGCGGCTTCATTTCTACTACTGACGCCAGTAGATCCAGCGGGGTGAGTACTTTCTTCACATGCAGCTGTGTGTGGAGATATTTAACCTCAAGCCAAGCGGACTCCCTCCCTCTCTAGAATTTGTTTCATGTACAGAGCGTCTTTTTCCAACAGTGGAGATTCACATATGAGCGTTATGGCGATGTCTCTATCTCTCAACTCCCGCGCCAGCGGTTGAAAGGGAGGTCTGTCGTACTCCACGGGCTCATGTTCATCGACGAATTTGCCGTTTCTATACCTAACCGACGTGAAGTGTGTATGCATGTGCGCACTGCCGAACTCCGCAGCCCATCTATCTAGTACAGACTTGTAGTCAATTGACCCCCCACCTCTGGCGTATAGATGCCCCCAGTCTACAACTGGAGTTACGAAATGGAGTTCTCTCGCCAGTCTGAAAACCTCCTCCATGGTGCCGAACTGACTCTCTCTGGCAGTTATCTCCACCCCCACGTAAACATCAGTAGCGCCGGCTTCTCTGTGGGCTTTCTCCAACTCCTCAACCACTCTCTTGTAACAATTCGACGGCCCTAACTTGCCGTAGTACGCTGCGTGGACTACCACTACCCAAGCTCCCATGTGTCGCGCTCTGTCTAGCGACTCCACGAGTCTAACTCTAGACTTCTCCACCTTCTCCACTTCTTCTGAACACAGGTTTATGAAGTACGGTGCGTGTACGGACAACTTCACTCCATGATCCAACGCAGCCTTGCCCACTTGCTTGGCGAGTTCTCTCGACATGCGCACTCCCTGGACGAACTCCACCTCCATCGCGTTGAGACCCAACTCTCTGACTACTCTGACAGCCTCTAGAGTGGATTTCGCTTTGACTACGTACTGAGGAACGCCAGCCGGCCCCAGATACACTCTAGCCATAACTAAATATAACTCTCAATATATAACTTGGTGAAGACAGCGCCGTCTTTCGACAGAGAGTTGGGCATGTGGTACTACGCCACGGAGACTTGCCCCTCTGGAGGAGTCATAAAGAAGAGGGTTGAGGACTTCGTAGTGGAGGAGATTTTGAGAGATGGAGTTTTAGTGTCGACAAGCGGAGTCTCGCTAGCGCCCCGCATAGGCAACTGGACGTGGATACATGTGGTTAAACACAACGTAGACACGCTCAAATTGATGCTTAGCTTAGCTAAGTCTCTCAACGTGAGACTCAGCGAGATTAGTGTCGGTGGGATAAAAGACGCCAGAGCAATAACTTCTCAAATCATATCGGTGAGAAAACACATCGACGCACCGCCCACAGTGCCAAACGTGAAGTTTCTGGGAATGTGGTCTATGGATAGACCAATAACGCCGTCGGAAATATACGGCAACAAATTCACAATTGTACTCAGAGATGTGGATCGGGTAGACTGTGTCTTGGAATCTCTCGCCGCGTTGAACGACGTAGCAATCCCAAATTACTACGGCTACCAGAGGTTCGGCACTGTGAGGCCAGTGAGTCATCTACTGGGCAGAGCTCTGCTCAAAAAAGACCCCGAGAGTTTCTATGAGGTTATGTTCTGTAGGATATTTCCCCACGAGTCTGAAGCCGCCAAGAGAGCTAGAGAGTTGGCTTGCAGAGGTGAACACGCCAGAGCTCTCGAGACTTTTCCAAAGAAGTTCGTCGAAGAGCGCCTTTTGCTGAGGAAATTGACGAGGGGATCCGACTTGTGGAATGCCATTATGGCGATACCGACAAACATCCTCAAAATGTACATTGAGGCTGTACAATCGCACATCTTTAACTTATTTCTATCCAAACGCATGGAGTTGGGACCTCTAGACACACCCATCGAAGGCGATTTGGTAGAAGTCAACAGACAAGTGTCGCACTACGTGGGCTTGGGGAATTCAGTAGTTTTGCCAATTGTGGGCATCGGTGTGAGAATGCCCAGAGGCAAAGTGGGCGAGGCTCTCGCACACGTCTTGAAGGAGGAGGGGGTCGAGTTCAACTTTTTAAAAATGCCGAGGGGTCTCAGAGCGTACGGCTCCTACAGAAAGGCGAAAGTGGAAATGTCTAACTTTGTATACTCCATCGACGGGAGAAACGTAACGCTCCAGTTCACACTACCGCGGGGTAGCTACGCCACCGTTGTTCTTAGGGAAGTGGTGAAGCCGGAGGAGCCGCACCTCCACGGATTTTAAATATTTATTTTGTTTTGCAGTTTTTGCCGTGGTGAAGGCTGTGTTGGCGGATGAAGTTGTCGAAGTGCCACATAGAGACGCGTTAATCGTATTGGGTGTACATAGTTACATTCCATCTCAAGCAAATCCCAGAGTGGAATTGATAGAGACACTGTTGCAGAAGCTGCAGGGCAGAGATGTCTCCATAACGTTCTCAATGCCTAAGTCTTACTTTGAGAAAGCAGTTAAAATCATGGGTCTTGAAAAAACTGCGGCGAAATACGGCGTCAAGATCGTACAACCACACTACTCAGCAAGTCACAAAATTGAAGTACAGTCTCCAAGAGGTAGAAAAATCGTCGTGAGAGCTCTAGAAGAAGCTTTCGACGAATCTCTACTTAAGGTCGTAATGTCTATCCCAGTGAGTCACCCACAGACTATTCTATATTTGACTATGCCCACCGCCGCGCTGCAAGTGTTGGAGCCTAAAGACGCCCAGAATCTCTACGAGGGCTTCAGAGCTTTGTATAAATACATTGCGGACATATACAGAATGGAGAAAAACACCTTCTGTATCGCAGACGGTAAATTCGTCATCGAGGGCGATGGACCCATAAAGGGGTTCCAGAGGTATTGGGGACTGGAGATCTTCGGCGAGAATTGCGCAGAGGTAGACTACGTGGTGAGCCGGGGGCTTGGGGTAGATTCCTCTGATTTGGGTTATCTCTATTTTTACTACAACGGCGTGTGGCCCGACATAAGAATACCTCGGTTAGTGGAGGAAAACAAAATATCTATAAAACTCACTAGTAACGTGGGGATATTGTTGTCTTGGAAGAAGGGGGTTTGATGAACGCGTTGGTTTATGACTTGTGAATTACGACGGACGGACTGACCCGCCATAAAGTTTTTATAGAGAGACCGTCGTTGACGTATGGCTAAACGCGGCGGTGCGAGAACTGTGGGAGTGCCGTACAGATTTCACATACCGCCGGGCATCTTCATGAATAGCCTCGTGCCGGTGGCTGACAACTCAGGTGCGAAAGTAGTGCGAGTTATAGGCGTAGTTGGTCACGCCTCCAAGACAGTACACAGGAGAGTGCCGGGCGCCGCGGTGGGCGACATGGCTGTGGTTGTGGTGAGAGAGGGCAAGCCGGAGTTACGTAGGCAGATATTTAGAGCTATTGTAATTAGGCAGAAAAAACCGTTTAGGAGAGCCGACGGCACTTGGGTAATGTTTGAAGACAACGCAGTAGTCTTAACAACGCCGGAGGGAGATCCCAAAGGCTCTGAAATACATGGCCCGGTAGCAATGGAGGCTGCACTCCGCTGGCCTACTATAGCCAACTTGGCGTCTATAGTAGTATAACTTTCGGTCGATCCCCAATTAACTATTGTAGTTTTATAGATAGGTAGAGAGATACTTGTGGAAATTACGCAATTAGCCAAGTTACCCCGCTTGAGGAAATCCATCGAGCTCTATAGACTGAGACAGATATTAGACGAGGACTCTTTTAGACAAGTCGCGGCCCTCCTGTCTATAGACTTGAGTAAGGAAGAGAACCCTAGGAGGTGGATTGCGGTAGAGGAAGAAGTGGCAGAGGAAGCTTTCGAAGAAGCAGTCGAGCGTCTAGAGAATTTGGAAACTCTAGACGTGGTAGAAGACGACGAGTATGTGGGACGTCGGATAGTGGAGAGGATATGGAGGTGGATTACTTGATAGAGAAATTGGGCAAATACTTGGGGGGCATAGACGTGGAGAAAGTGAGACAATTGATTAGAGACGAAGAAGTGGAGTTGGAGTGTAGGAGGATTAAGTCTCTCCTAGAGAAGTGGGAAGAAGAAAGGGAGAGACTTGAGTCTCTCTACAGAGAACTCAAGAGTTATGAAATTGCCCCGAGTGATTTGGCTAAAGTTAGGAGACAAGTGAGAGTGGTGAAGAGAAGAGTTAAACTGTATAGAGATATGTATAAAAAATGTTCATCGCAGGTCAGTGTCGTCACTAGTCGGGAATTTCTTTTGTAATCATTACGTACCTAACTCCCACGAAGTTATATATCTCATCTGTTCTTCTGTCAATTGCTCAATCTCTATGCCCATGGTCCTCAACTTTAACAGAGCTACTTCTCTGTCTAACTCGTCGGGGAGTTTGTATATGTCCACAGCGAGTTTGCGTTTAGTTATATACTCTGCAGCTAGAGCTTGATTCGCAAACGAGAGATCCATAACTTCTGAGGGATGTCCCTCTGCCGCCACTAAATTCACTAAACGCCCCTCGCCGATTAAGTATATCCGCCTGCCGCTGGGCAATATATACTCATCTAGATAAGGCCTTATGGCTCTCTTGGCGATTGCCACACGTTCCAACCCAACTACGTCAATCTCCACGTTGAAGTGTCCAGCGTTAGCCAGAACAGCGCCATCTTTCATTTTGTAAATGTGGTTTAGGTTTATGACTCTTATGTTACCCGTGGCTGTGATGAATATATCGCCCTCGGTGGCTGCTTTATCCATCGGCATGACTTCAAAACCGTCAAAGACGGCCTCCAAGGCCCTCACTGGGTCTTGCTCCACTACTATCACCCTACGCGCGCCTAACCCCCTCGCTCTGATTGCAATACCCCTGCCGACCCAACCATATCCAACTACCACCACGCTTTTGCCTGCCACAAGCATGTTCGTGGCTCTCACTACGCCGTCCCATGTGGATTGTCCAGTGCCATATCTATTGTCAAATAGGTATTTTGTGTAAGACTCATTCACGGCTATGATTGGATACAACAACTTGCCCGCTTGTTTCAACGCTCTGAGTCTAACGACGCCGGTGGTAGTCTCCTCAGTGCCCCCAGCTAAGTTAGTCACTAACTTCTCCACATCTAGACCGCCGGCGGTTTCCAAGACGTATCTTACAGAATCATCTCTTATGTCGTACCTGAGTTTATGTATTGTGACTGTGAGGTCTGCCCCATCGTCTAGTGTCACAGTTGGGTAGAACGACAGAGCGAACCCAATGGCGTTGTAGTAATCTCTCTCTCCCATACCTCTCCAAGCGTAGACATATACCCCCTCTCCAACTAACGCAGCGGCGACGTCGTCTTGAGTAGAGAGGGGGTTTGACGGTATTAAGACTACTCGCGCACCGCCGGACACCAACGTGCGGATTAACACGCCAGTTTCTTTAGTCACGTGGAGACACGCAGCTATAGTGTGGCCGGCGAGAGGTTTCTCTTTCTCAAACCTCCGCCTTATTTCTAGGAGCACATTCATATTCCTCTCCGCCCAGTATAGTTGTTCTCTCCCCTTGTCTGCTAGAGAGAGATCTTTCACGCGACTCTCCATACTCAAATCGAAAATACGCCTTTTAAATACAAGAAATAGAGGAGACGTGGTTACCGTAGTTAACTACGTCAGAGAACTGGGTGTGTTCATAACTTACGGAGTAGTACGCAGCGTAGACAACAGAACTTATCCACAACAACTGGCGGAGGCCATAGGCGAAATTGTGGAGGAGGTCAAGAAATCGCTGTCTATAGACTTAAAAAACCATCCAGTGATTAGGGCATATAGAGATTTCTACTGGAGAGTCCTCGACATAGACCCCACGAAACAGAGGCCGTCACAAGAAGCTCTCTTGAGACGTGTGTTGAGGGGAGAGCCACTCCCAAAGATAAACCCAGTGGTCGACGCTGGGAACGCCATTTCGATAAAGTACCTAGTCCCAATTGGGTTATACGACGTGGCTAAAATCAGAGGCGACACGCTATATCTCAGGAAGTCTAGAAGAGGCGAAGTGTTTAAACCCATAGGCGGAAACGTAATGGAGTTAGACGAGCAGATCGTGTTAGCGTCTGAGAGTCAGATACTCCACGTATATCCATATAGAGACAGCGTGGAGACTAAAGTAGACGAAACCACTAGAGACGTACTCATGGTGGTGGCTGGAGTTAGTGGAGTCAAGCCAGAGACGCTGATAGACGCGGCTAACCACCTTGGAAAACTCCTCTCCCTCCTGGGGGGAACTCTGGAGGGGGTTAAAACTGCTTGATTCTCTCTAGAAACAAATTTACGATGTCTCTCACCGTTGGCCCCTCTAACACTTTGAGTCTCCAAAACACTCTAACTGTGGGTTTGTCTATCTTCACCACTCTCTCTATCCTAGCCGGCGTCGCCAACAACACCAAGTCCGCCTCCACTCTCTTGATGGTTTCTTCCAAGTCTCTCCTCTGGTCTGGTGTGTAACCCAAACTCGGCAAGACGGGCCCGACGTTATACTCCTCGTACACTCTCTTCACGATACCTACGGCGTGCGGCCTTGGGTCCACCACCACCGCGCCGTGTTTAACTGCTGCAATGTATCCAGCCCCGTGGGGTAACCCGCCGTGAGTTACCGTGGGCGCGTCTTCTATGATCAACACTCTCTTTCCAGTTATCTCTCTCTCCACGTACACCTCCAAGTCGGCTTTTGTTATTAAAGCTCTGGGGTTTGCTCTCTCTACGTTCTTCACCACCTCCCCCACTGCCTCTCTCGGAGCGTCGCTGACTTTAGTCACAATCACGACGTCTGCCAACCTCAAATTCACCTCGCCGGGGAATGACGAAATTTCGTGCCCCGGCCTGCGCGCGTCCGTCACGGTGATTAAGAAGTTCGGTCTGAAGAAGGGAAAGTCGTTATTTCCCCCGTCCCAGATAATGACGTCACCCAACGACTCGGCTTCTCTCAACACTATCCCGTAGTCAACGCCAGCCAGTACGGGGATCCCCATCTCTACATATTGTTCATACTCTTCTCTCTCTTCGAGAGTTACTCTCTCCAACTCCTCGACGCGTCTGAATATCTCCACCACGCTCTCCTCAAGTTTTCTATACGGCATGGGGTGTCTCACCACTGCCACTCTTACACCACGTGAAGTCAACTCTCTCACTACCTCTCTCGAAACTGTAGACTTGCCGGCGCCAGTCCTCGTCGCAGTTATTGCGAAGACTGGCCTTATGGAGTTTAGATATGTGTCGTTAGGGCCGTGAATTTTAAACGACGCTCCGCTTGCTAAAACTGCCGATATCAAGTGACCCACGTCGACGTACAACAAATCGCTGTACGCCAACACAGCTTCGTCAATCCGGAGTTCTCTCAAATATTGCGTGAGTTCTTCGTAAGACCTCCATGTGTATATGGGAATTCCCTCAACTACGCCAGACAACGTCGGCGGGTACCTCCGGTTGGGGATAGGTATCTGAGTCATTAAAAAAGCCACAACTTTCCCCCTCCCGTTTCTATACACCGTGTTGTACACATGGAAATCTCTACCGGCGGCTCCAATGATGGCGACTCTGACCATATTGCAATATCTATATGGATTTTTAAACACAGAACTACTCATTGGCATGATTATTTTTGGCGACGTGCACATTGGGTCTAGATACAGCAGAGTGGGGGAGTTGAGGAAATGTCTGAAGTCAATAAGCGCCGACGAAGTGGCTATAGTGGGCGACGTTTTCGACAACCAGTACAAGACAGTGAACAGCGAGGAGGCCGCGCGGCTAGTGAAGAAAGCTATGGATGTACTCCAGATACGCCCGAGGCGGCTCTACATCTCTTTCAGTTCCTCTTCGCATGACCCCCAACTCTCCACGCCGCTTGTGGGGAAAATAGACGGGGTAGAAGTGTCCGCCAACAATAGCTCTATACATCTAGACGGGTTAGTGATTACACACGGCGATGTTGTAGTAAAGAACGGCGTGTTGGCTGGCTTCATAGAACTATTTAAGAGAGGCAAATTGGGGAGAGTTCTAAAGAAGAAGCTGTCTGTCGACAGAGAAGTGTGGTTAGCTTATGGACATACCCACTTGCCCTATGTGGATATGGAAGAGAAAATTCTCAACCCCGGCGGTTGGAAGATATACGGCTTTAGGAGAGTTAGGGGTAATGTGTATGAGTTACCTTCTGCCAAACCGCTCTGCGAGCCAAATCTCTAACCGCTCCAACGCCGCAGGCAACCAGCCCAGTTGAACCACTTCTCTGTGATATAGATCCCCACCTAGGCACTTCTCCCAAGGCACTTGGAATTTTACGTTACGTCTCGCCACGCGGCTCACGGAGCTTTGGGTCACTTCTTCTGGGTTAATCACAGCTCCGGGACCCACATACGCCAATCTATGGGCATAGCTTACATATATGGGCTCTCCCGTGACCTCTTCTAGAATCTTGCCAATCGTCACTTTTCTACAGGTGGACATATTCAAAACTCTCGTCTTGTAGCCCAGTTTAGCCACCAGAGCCCCAATGGCGGCGAATTGATAAGAAGAGCCAGGGGGAGGTGGGATTACAGTTACATCGCCTAAAGCGTCATCAACTTCGAATTGGAGATATTTATAAAAATCTCTTAACACATACCTATTGGACACCTCTCCCAGAATCATAGAGAAGATATAACTTCTAAAATGCGATCTATCTCCATATATCCAAAGTGTATGTATCCACGGCCTTTGGAAAAGTTGTAAAACAACAAACTAGGCGTTCCATAAATGCCCACTTCTTCAGCTAGTTTGCTGCACTCCTCTAGGTCGTTTGTGGGGCACGTCACCTCTCTAACTATCCTATTGTTGAATACCTCTCTAATGAACTTAAGTCTCTCCTCCGCCGGCACACAGCGGAGAGACTTGTGGAGAGACACCGCGTCTTTGTGCACTACGTAGTCACACATGGCGTAGGTAACAATGTTTTTACCTGCTATGTCTAGTAACACTTCTTCTGACTCTTGGAATTGTTTCGCACAGAAGGGACACCGCAAGTCAAAAAACACCACTAACACCTTGTTGGAGTTGCCCACTCTAACCACTGCTTTCTCTAACAACCTCTCCACAACGTCAGTCTTTGTAACTGGCGTTAGCTTAGGCTTCTTCCGGAAGAGCATAACCGTGGAGATGTGAGATGTTAAAAAACATGTGACGCATGTTTTTAAATTGTTGATTGCAAACTCCAGTGGTCAAGATATTGATGCATCACACTTGCAAATCGTCTTACACATTATACAAAGCGTTGAGAGACATCGACGGCGTAGAGTTCGAAATGGCCAAAACGCCGTACTTCCAGTACTTGAGAAATTACGTGTTGAGCGTGCCGGCGGTATTTCACAAAGGCGAATTGATGTTACTAGACCCGATTGAGCCAGAAGACGTAATAAATCTGAAAGAGGGGAGGGAGCCGGGAGAGCTGACGGTGGAAGAGGCAGTGGACAACTTCATCAGAGGCGTCATGGCTAGTCAAGCGATACTATCCACAGTGATGTTGTACAAGTCTCTGAAACCTACGCTAGATCCACATTTAGTAGCGATTTTGTCAAGAGCTAAATACCACAGAGACGAGAAAACCCCTCAGATAATGAAAGCTATAGAGAAAAACGAGAGAGAAATCTTGACACAACACTGGCAACATTTGATAAAACTACTCACATACGGCATTGTAAGAGAGTTGTTTTGGTTAGGTATAGACATAGAGGAGGTTGAGAAAACACACATAAAAATGTGGATTTTAGCCAAAGCGACAGTGGGTAGATTGGGGCTACCGCATCCAAAACCCACGGTGCCACAAGACGTAGTGGAGGCTGTGTACAACACGTTAAGAGAGTCTGGACAGAGATATCTAGACAAAATCAGAGAAGAACAAATGATGTTAAACGACAGCGAATTCCTATCTCTATTACAGGAATAAAACTTCTAGAGTACACTCTACTCCCAATATTTTATCTGCCGCATATTTAGCTAAAAATGGAAAGGAAATCGTGAATGTCTATAAGCTAGACGGCAGAGTCGAAGCGTTTTCGGAGGAGAAGCTGAGGCGGTCTGTGGAGAGAGCTGCAGCAGACGTGGGCGTTAGCGTAAACGGCTTCACTCTGTCGATTAATAGAGACGTGTGGTGGTGGGAGCTCTCCGATTTGGTGGAG
>CALJAK010000006.1 GCA_938027595.1 uncultured Thermoproteales archaeon | reverse complement strand
GGATTCGCCAAAAAAGTAACAAGACAACGGCCAATAGGCGTAGTCAAAGGCTAAGCCACCCTCTTCAGCCTCCCCTTCAATTCTCCTAGCGGAATCAAAACCCGAACTAACTCAAACTTTTCTTCGCACTTCAGTTCGGTCGAGTTGTTTATTAAAGCGATGGTTTACTAGCGGCGTTGAAAACGACGTATGGTCAGCGGTTATTTCTAAACCCCTTAGCCCTTTATTGCCAACATTGGGTTAAATCGCCTTTGTACAACGCGTAGCCTACGATTACTCCGTGGAAGCCTGCCGCTAGTGCTGTTTCTATGTCTTGGCATGTTTTGATTCCGCCGGCGTAGTACAGCTTTTTGGCTAGTTTTTTTAGGGCGTTTACGTCTATGTCTATCTTTACTCCGCTGCCTGTGCCTTCTACTTCTACCGACGTTACGATTATCGCTGCGTAGGGCGCGTGTTGTCTTAGTGTTTCGATGGCTTTTTCCAATGGCGCTGTGGCTTCTCTCCAGCCTTCTGTTAACACCCGCCCCCAGCCGTGGTCTATGGATATGGCGAGTTTGTCTGCGAACGACGCGGCGATTTGGTTGAATACGTGCGGCGTTTTGAAGGGCATGGATCCCACTACTGCGTAATTGCAATGCGAAAGCGCCCACTTCACGGACTCCAGATCTCTGAGTCCGCCTCCTAGTTGACATCTGCCGTCGAGGGCGGAGGCTATCTGCTGTATGACTTCTCGGTTGATTGGCTTTCCGGCTTCGGCTCCGTCTAAGTCGACTATGTGCACTAGTGGCGCTTTCTTGAATTTCTCGGCTAATTCCATCGGGTCGCCGATGAATACGTAGTGCCCTCTCCTCCCCTGTATTCGCTTTACTGCTTTGCCGCTTTCGAGGTCTATGGAGGGTATGATCATTTGGTCGTTTGCGGAGCTGGCGCTGGGGATGTGGCTTGCCGGAAGGCTAGCCCTAGGGCTTTGTGTGCGGATTCTATCTTGTGGTGTGGGTCGGAGCCGCGGATGTATATGTGGAGTGTGGCTTTGGCTTCGGTGGCTAGCGACCTTACCCAATGTGGGAACATCCACAGTGGATATCCGCCTATTGTGGCGTTTGGCAACTGGCCTTTCACAACCCAGTAGGCCCGCCCGCCTAAGTCAACCGCCGCTAGCGAGAGAGCGTCGTCCATGGGCACCGCCGCCCAGCCGAATCGCGCTATGGCTTTTCTATCTAGCAGACTGTCTATTGCTCTACCCAACGCGATGGCTACGTCTTCTATTAAGTGATGTCCGTCGTCTAAACGTCGTTTTTCCTCGGCTCGCAGGCGGCCTCCCAAGCCGGCGTAGAAGAGGAAAGTCTCTACCATGTGTGTGAGGAGGGGTATTGGGGTTTCCACCTCCGGCATCCCCCCCGGCGTTATGTCTACGAATACGTAAGTCTCTCGCGTCTCTCTGGCGTAGGGCATGGGTTAGTTTTTTAATTTCTTTAAAAACTATAGACGTGCCGGCGTTGCGCGTAATTCCATGTCTCGACGTAGATGGGAAGGCGGGAGTTGTGGTGAAGGGAGTTAATTTCGTCGGCGTTAGGGAGGTGGGAGATCCGGTGGACATGGCTGCGAGGTATGAGGAGGAGGGGGCGGACGAGATTGTGGTGTTGGACATCACAGCTACGCCGGAGGGTCGGGGGACGTTTGTCGAGGTGGTTAGAAACGTGGCGTCTGCCGTGACTATACCAGTGACTGTCGGCGGTGGCGTGAGGAGTCTGGGGGACGCCTCTGCTTTGTTCAAAGCGGGTGCGGACAAAATTTCGGTAAACACGGCGGCTGTGAGAAACCCCAACTTAGTCGTTGAGTTGGCTAGAGAATACGGCACGCAATCTACCGTGGTGGCTATAGACGCAAAGAGGTCCGGCGGGAGGTTCGAAGTTTACATAGGGGGTGGTAGAGAAGCCACAAATCTCGACGCGGTGCGGTGGGCTGAGGCTGTGGAGAAGTTGGGCGCTGGGGAGATACTATTGACGTCTATAGATAGAGACGGCACTAGATTGGGTTACGATACGGAGCTCCTCAGGGCTATAACGTCTGTTGTGAAAATTCCCGTGATTGCCTCCGGCGGAGCCGGCGAGTTGAAACACTTCCTGGAAGCGGCGTTGGCCGGCGCGGATGCAGTTCTCGCCGCGAGTCTCTTCCACTTTGGCGTTGTGTCTGTAGCGGAGGTGAAGAAATATTTGAAAGAACGCGGGGTGGAAGTGAGGCTGTGAGGGGGGCGATCCCCAGGGAAGTTGTTAAGGCTGTGGAATCCATAATCGACGAGGTGGGGGAGAGGGGTTTGGCTGCCGCTTTGGAGTACTCAGAGAGGCTGGACGGCGTGAGGCCAGAGGAGCCTTTAGTTAAGCCGCGGCGTGGGGAGCCAAGCGACGTGGTGAAAGCCGCGCTTGAGGTGGCGCGGTCTCTAGAGAAGTTGTATAGAGAGACTACGCCTCGCAATGTGGTGGATTACCACGGCGGCGTGATGCGGGCGGTGGTTTGGAAAGCTGTAAACAGCGTAGCTATATACGTCCCCGCCGGCTACCTCTCCACCCTGGTCATGACGGTGGTGCCGGCTAGAGTGGCTGGAGTCGGCGAAATCTACGTCGTTACGCCGCCTAGAGGCGTGACGGAGGAGTTGTTGACCACTGCTGGCGAGTTGGGTGTGAGAGCTGTGCTTCAACTGGGTGGTTCTCATGGGTTGGCTTACGCAGTTTTCCACCTTGGGGTAGACATGGTGGCGGGGCCGGGGGGGCTTTACGTACAAGCTGCTAAGTACGTCCTGTCTCAATACGTGGGCATAGATGGAATAGAGGGGCCCACGGAGCTTGTGACATACGCCGAGGGGACGCCGCCGGAGGTGGCTGTGGCGGGCGCGTTGGCACAGTTAGAACACGGCCCGGCGTCGATAGCGTACTTGCTGTCTCCGGATGTGGAACTTCTGCAATCCGCTCTGGAGATATATCGGAGGGAGAGGACCTCCACTATGGGGCCTCTAGAAGTGAGGAAAGTGGCTGACTATAGAGAAGCCGCTGGCGTTATAGACAAAATTGCTCCTGAACATCTAGAAGTGTGGGGGCGGCGGGAGTTGGCGTATTTAGTGAAAAACGTGGGGGCGATATCTGTGAATATGACTAGCCCGTATTTAGATTACGCAGCTGGCATTTCGCACGTTTTGCCGACGGGCGGGTCGGCTAGGTGGAGGGGGGCGTTGACTCCAGTTACGTTCATGAAAGCGGTAGGCATAGCGGAGGCGGTGGGCGAGTTGGAATTGTTACACGCAGCGGAGGCGCTGGCGGCGTATGAAAAATTCCCAAGGCACCACGCCGCGTTGCAGATACACAAGCGGTAGTTACTTCATTCTCTTCGCTAACTCTCGACACACGTCGTCTAACGTGAGCTCCCTCGCCCGCAGCAGTACGAGCATGTGGTACACCAAATCCGCCGCCTCCGCGGTTACTCTCTCCCTGCTTTCAGCTATGGCAGCTACGGCTAGTTCCACAGCCTCCTCGCCCACTTTTCTAGCTACGTTGTGTAGACCGGAGTTGTACAATTTGTACGTGTAGCTCTCGGGGTTTTTTTCCACAATGCGTTGGTTAATTACGTCTTCGAGTTTTTTCAAAAAATCGCACATACTACGCCGACGTGGCGTTGTGTACAGCGCTCCGCCGCGGGAGGTCTGCCGTCCCCCACAACTGCCGATGTGGCAACTCTCATGGTTTTCCGCAATGTCGAAATATATAAATTTAAAGAATAAACGAGAGTCTGCCGTGGATTTGGACGAAGCGAAAAAATTAGGTCTAGAGCTTCAGTCTAAGCTGCCTTGGCAAGAGATAGCCGACTCGCCCACTGTGAGGTACTACACTGACTGGGAGAAGTTCGCTGGGTTTAAGCCAGCTGGCTCCACCGCCAGCCGCCGGTTGGGGCCGTGTGAAGTGTCGGCTTCTGGTCAATTCGCTGGATGCAGCGGCGTTGTGGTTACGCCGGCGCGCCAAGTGTTTAGAGAAGTCTCTATAAACAGTAGAATTTTGGCTCTCCACGCGGCGGCTCTCCAAAACGCCGTGGAGATATCTATATCTGCCCCCCTGGAGAGGCCGTTGGTGGTTAGGCTAGAGGCGGCGGGGCCCCCCGGGGGTCACGTGGCTAGTCACGTAGTGCTCCACGCAGCGCCGGGGGCCTCCGGCGTGGTGGTAGTGGTGGCGGAGAGTGGGGCTGATGTGATGCACACCGCCGTGGTGGAGGGCGACGTCTGGGGGCAGTTGGATTACGTCATGGTGTCTAGAGGCGGGGGACCTCAGTATGTACACTCAGCCCTCTCCGTCTTCTCTAGTCTGAGGGCGAGGCCGCTGGCGGTGGGTGGCGTCATGAATGCAGTTAGAGAAGAGTACCGCCTCGGCGAGAGAGCCGCCGTGGACGTGGTGGGGTTGGAGCTTGGTTTTGGCTCTAGCCGCATTGACCACGTAGTGTCGGTGATTAACGAGGGGAGGGAGAGTAGGGGAGCCGCCAGTCTCTACGCGGTGGCTGCAGACAAGTCTTTCGTATCTCAACGTGCCGTGGGGAGAATCGCCAAGTCTGGCGTGTTGAGTGAAAACAGTGTGAGTGGCGTCGTCTACATCGCCAGCGAGGAGGCCACCGCCAACACGCAGCCGGTGATTCTCGTAGAGACTGGCGAAGTGGCTGGCGCTCGGCACTCGGCAGCCGACGCTGCGTTAGACGAAGACGGCGAGTATTACTTGAGAACTAGAGGCGTCAGGAGGGAAGACCTCGGCAAGTTGTTGGTGGCTAGCTTTATAGACATTTACCTCTCGGCTGTGCCGGACTCCGCTAGAGAGTTAGTGCTGGAGTTAGCCAATCCACTCCACGTCTTGCGGTTTGAAGAAGTTGGCGATCTCCACGTCTAACTCTGGGGGTTTCAGCAAGTGCCTCCACTGGCTGACTCTGGGCGTTAGGTACCTCCGCACGGAGACGTCGTAGAGCCAACGCGTCGCCACACTGCGGTACGCCGTGCCGCACTTTCTACACCTCCACCCCCCGGACCTGCCGGCGCTCTCTAGAGACCCACCGCAGTGAGTACACCTCGCTCTCTGCTTCACGTAGCGCCCCCACACTACGGCTCTCTCCACGTATAGATAGAGCCGTCCCCCCCGGGGTTTCAAACCACCCACGAGCTCCACGTCGCACATGACACACCGCTCCAAGTCGGAGGCTAACCTGCCCATGTGTCTATACACCACGAACTGCAGCCCCGTGTCTAACTTCCCCAACAAATGCCTAGCGGCAGTGCGGCGGGTCTCCACCAGCAACCCCCTAGCTCTGTAGTGAGAGTAGGGAAACGGCTCGCTGTAGAACACTCCCCCCAGGTGCGCGTCTGTAGCTTGGTTAGTCCTGTAGATAACCCAGCCAGACGTCTCCACCTTCAACAACGCCTTGGCGTAGAGCAAGTGATGCGGCGTCAAACCCCTAACGCCGTACTGCACCGGGTCGGGTCCCCTCGGCTGGATCAAAACCCGCCCCCCGTGGACGTTGTGGAAAGTGAAGGGGAAGGTAAGCGCCTCCATAGCTCTAACCAACTGCGGCGGTATTGCACTACGCTCGCCGCCGTGGTAGGCAATCAGTTCGAAGGTGGAGTAGCGCAAATCTGCCCCCACCGCCGCAGCCGCGCCGATCTTCCCCCGGCCACCCCACGTCCTCAAGCCAGACCTCTCAGCCGCCTCTAGACTCACCACTTGCGTCAGAGCCATTCTGTACAGTGTCCTAACCCGCTGGGGCACCTCCCCCACTGCCATGGCTACGCCGGGCTCCGTCTTGCCCTCCCGCCGGGACAGCCCAGCCGCCAGCTCCACCGCCAACCTCCAGAGCTCCTCCACGTCGCTCTCCGGCAGGTCCAGCTCTAGAGCCACAGCTGCGTTACCCCTAGTCTTAAACGGCACGTTTGGGTTGAGTCTCACCAAGCGGGGGAAATCAACGAAGACCCGGGGGCCCCACCTCTTGAGTACTTCTCTAGCCAGTTGGTAACCGACGTAGGTGGTGCAGCCACCCAGTGGGCTGTCTGTGTCGTCTATCCCAATGGCGACTCTCACCGATATGGCTTGTACCAATTGTCTCTCAACCAAGGCAGGAGGACGCTGGACACTTCGCTCACGAACCTAGCCCCAGCCGCCGCGGCTTTGGCCACTCTCTGCAAGTCTAGCGGTAGGGAGGGGCCGTAGTGGGCAATTGTGTCGTTGGGAGTCACTACGTGCCGCCTGCCGGCGAGGAACGCCACTTCGCTCTCTATCAGAGACCTCCCGCTGGATTCAAACACTACGAAATCCGCCGAGGGGGGTAGTTTGTCTCTAAAGACGCAGGGCAGCCCCCGCATGTATCTCAACCCCACTCTAGACAGAGCGTCTGCTATGTAAGAGTTGCTACACGCCACGTGGTAGACGTCGAATTTGATTACCGCCAGTACGTTTTCGTAGAGTGGGGGGCCCCTCAAGAGGTCTCTGTAAATCCCAGCCAGTCTGTCTCCCTCTTCGTCTCTATCGAAAATGCGGCTGATAGCTCTGAACACCCCCACCACCTGATCTACGTTCATGGGGGTGGGCACCGCCGCCACTGCCTTGGCGTATTTAGCCACCGGCTCTAGATACTCCCTCTGCACTGGGTAGTACAACACCACTAAGTCTGGCTTTAGAGAAGCCAAAGTCTCCAACTCCACTTTCACGAAAGTGCCCACCTTCGGCAGGGACAACAACTCGCGGGGTCTCTTGGAGTAGACGTCTCTACCCACTAGCTCTACGCCCAGCAGCGCCAAGAATTCGCTAACTGAGGGATTTAGCGATATCACTCTCTTGGGCACTTCGCTGACTTCACCCACTAGAATCACGCATCTCCCACAGCCAACATTTAAATATGAGGCGCCGCATACCCCCGCTTCTGTATGGGTATCTATCTAACCCCCTACCTGGGTCTCGCCGCGGGGCCTCACAGACCCACTTTGGGGGCCGGCGGCTCGTTGGTTTTTACCCCCGCCTCTCGGCGGCCCGCGAGCCGCCCCCGCGGCGGTGCGGGAGGTTCCAGAGGAGGCCCGTCTCCGGGCTCTCCCCGTCCCCTCGGCGCCTCGTTATATATCTCTTGTAGGCATATAAGTCTATCCCTTCCAAAAACCCAAAATGAGTCCAGCTATGAACGCGATTGATGTGTAGGGCACTACATTTCGCAAATTCACGACCCACTCGGCTACTTTGGCGGCGGACATGCCAATCTGCCGTAGAAATTCGACAAGTTGGTCATGCGATATGTATCCAAACGCCATGAGTGTTATAAACAACGCCACTAGAATCAACGCCGCCGACAGTATCCTCTTGGCTAGTGCCCCCACTAGGAGCCCCAGGAGGAAAGACCCGACCACGGACAGCCACTCCACGCCAAATAATTATAAACTAAATATATGTAACCCACGTGCAGTTTAGCTGTGCGCGTGGATGTGACTTGTGCTGTAGAGCGAGCCCAGTCACAGTGCTACCTCACGAAGTGTACATCTTGGAGAAGCTGGCGGGGGAGTTGGGAGTCTCCGTGTCGTTTGTCCCGGCGTACAAAGTGGCGGATTTAGTGTCGGCTACACGTATAGCTCTCAGCTACTTAATGCAGTTGGAGGAAGAGAGCTGCCCCTTCCTCAGGGGGGGTAGGTGTGCGGTACACAACCTCTACAAGCCTTTGACTTGCAGGTCTTTCCCCTACCTGCCGAAAGTGGTTAGGTACAGTCTAGACCCGGCGGCTCGCGAGTTGAGAATTGACGTGAAATTCGTCATGTCTACCCTATGTCCCGTAGTTAGGAAAGACCTAGACGCCGGCGAAGTGGCGCGCATGTCTGATTTCAAAACCGCGCTGGGGTACGCCCCCAGAGAGGCTGAGGTAGCTCTAGAAACACTGGAGAAGAGATATCTCTACGCTGGGATACTCTCCGACCTTTGGAAGAGCGGCGTGGTGGAGTTAGACGACGGCGAGAGATATCCCCACTTTCCAGTGATTAACGGCTTTGCTTTCATCCGCCGGCTGTATCCCCACTTCACTGTGAAGCTATAGCAGCCTGTCCGCCACTAACTTCTCTAGATCTACCGCCGGCTTTCCGTCTCTGGCGATGGGTTGGAGCGGTGGGGGCGTATTTCCATATGTCGAGTCGTATACAGCTCGGTACTTCTCCTCGAAAGTGGGCACGAGTTCGTTTTTGTAAAAAACGCCGAGGGGTAGTCTGTCCACCTCTACGATTTTGTCTAACGCCTTTCTTATCTTAGCCTCCGTCTCTCCCTCGTGCCGCACTACTGGGTCCCACTGGGGGTCCGCCTCCTCTAGCTTGTACACTCTCTTCTCGTACCACTCCCGCGTCATGATGTTGTTGTACGTGACGCATGGACTGTAGACGTGTACAAACGCCGACCCCCTGTGTCTAATGGCTTCGGCTATGAG
Organism: uncultured Thermoproteales archaeon; assembly: GCA_938027595.1. Classification (GTDB taxonomy): domain Archaea; phylum Thermoproteota; class Thermoprotei; order Thermoproteales; family Thermoproteaceae; genus Pyrobaculum. The sequence continues at coordinate 28,957 of CALJAK010000006.1, read as the reverse complement.
CCTCGCCGTGTATTTAATGTCGTATGAATAACTCCTAGCGATGTATGTAAAACCGGCGGTGAGCGCCAACAGTAGGGGATTTATCTCAGTCTGTAGGTTAGGCTTGGGCACCGCTTTGACTTTAAGGCCGGCGGGCAGCGTGGGGCCCGCCTGCCCCCTAGTCAAGCCGTACACTGAGTTATCCATGAGGATGACTGCCATATCTACATTGCGCCGACCCAAGTGGAGGAGGTGATTTCCCCCAATCGCCATGAGGTCGCCGTCGCCCCCCACTACCACCACTTCGAGACTTGGATTCGCCAACTTTATCCCCATCGCGTAGGGCACCGCTCTGCCGTGTATGGCGTGGAGACTGACAGTCTTTACATAGTGTGGAAGTCTCGAAGAGCACCCTATGCCAGACACCAACACCGTCTTGGCTGGGTCTAGATCCAACTCGGCGAATGCGTTGTACACCGCCTGCAACACGCCGAAGTGTCCACAGCCGGGGCACCACTCGGGGGCTCTAACCCACCTGTACTTCGCAGCCGTCATAAGTCACTCACAATCTCTATCACTCTCTCCCCCCTCTTGAACTTGCGGTACGCCTCCAACACGTCGTCTGTAGTCACTGGTCTACCGTTGAACTTTACAGCCACCGCCGCTGGCTTCACGTCCGTACACGCCTTAGTCAACATAGCCAACTGACCCAAGTAGTTATTCTCCACAAACAAAGCCACCCGGCCAGACAGCCAGCTCTCCACAACCGCCGTGGGGAATGGAAACAACATCTTGACGTAGAGAAAGCCCACGTCTTCCAATTCCTCCAACGCCGACAACACCGCCGGTTTTGTTGACCCCCAGCCGACGATCACTTCTCTAGCGTCGGGGGGGCCGAAGTATTGCACTTTGTCCTCGGTTGGGATCTCCTCCTCCGCCAGCTTCAGCTTAGCCATCCTCCGCTTGAACATCTCCACCACTACTTGGGGGTCTTCCTCGGGGTCGCCGCTTGGGTCGTGCTCTAAGCTACTTAAGTGAAACACTGCGTTAGATATGCCGGGGAGGAGTCTAGGCGGCACGACCTCCTCCAGTGGGTACGCCTCCACTTCTCTCAGCTGAGGGAACACCACCGGCGGTACTGGCGTGACTTCTATCTTGGAGAAGTCAGGCAGCGGCATGACGGCGAAAGTGTTCGAGAGGTTTTTGTCCAACAGATGTATCACCGGCAGCCGGTAACGCTCCGCCCAGTTGGCTACTTTCACATTGTCTAGAAAAACCTCCTCCAAGTCGCCGCTTGCGTAAACTATTTTTGGATACTCCCCCTGCCCCGCGATGGCGAGGAGGAGGTCTTGCTGCCCCTGCCGAGTGGCTTGCCCCGTGCTCGGGCCAGACCTCATCCATAGAGTGACCACCAGCCCCACTTCAGCCATGCCAGCCATGGAGATGGCTTCAGTCATGAGACTGAACCCCGGGCCGGAGGTCACCGTTGCCGACCTGACTCCAGCCACGGCGCCGCCGGTGGCCATAGCCACTGCGGCCAGTTCGTCTTCTGCTTGGAAAACCACGGCGGTTTGAGCTCCGTCTCCCGGCAGGGGGATGCTCTTCTCGAAAGTCATGGCGTCGTCAGTGGCTGGCGTGATGGGGTAGTAAGTCAACATCCGTATCCCGCCGGCGATTTTCCCAAGTGCAGACGCCTCGTTGCCGTTCCAAAACACCCGGCGGCTCTTGGGGACTGTGGGTTTCAACTCCATTCGGGGTTGTACTAACTTCACCGCCTCAGCCGCCACTTTCCTATTCTGCTCCACCACCTCCACTTTCTTGCCCAACGCGAAAACTACGCCTCTCGTCACGTACTCCTCGCCAAGTCCCATCACCCCCATCCCAAGAGCCACCACGAAGGTGTTGACGAAGCGCGCCAAGAGAGCGGGGGAGACTATGCCTTGCTTCCGCCCAATTTCAGAAATCTGCTTACCGTAGGGGACTCCGATTGTCTCTACTCCAATTTCTCTCAAGTACTTCACAAATCCCCCCACTGTGGGTTCTATGCCCAGCTCTCTGGCGAAGTTTTCTAACCTCTTCACAAACGCTCTCGACATCATGACGTATTGATCTGGAGTCTTCGCCTCCTCTTCTGAGTTGTATATGAGGCAGCTCCCCCTCTTCAAGTGGTGGATGTGTTCTAACACTGCATGTCCGTCGAGAGTTAGAGCTAAATCGACTGAATTCCCCGGCGCGGGGGCTGGCCAGCGGTTTGACAACGTGCCCACTACGTAGCTGTGTCTCCCTCCAGCTATGTTACTCCAGAACTCTCTCCGTGCGTATATGTAATACCCAGCCGCCCCCACGCCATACATGAACATAAAAGAAGCCGTCTCTACACCCCTACCCTGCGGTCCCCCAATTAAAAATTTTATATCCATCAAAATAATATTCGAGTGAGATTTATATATTTTTCATATTTGATCAACACTACGTTTTTCCAGCGGAGAGAAATGTAGTAAGTAGTATTTATGTATATATTCTATATTTATAAGTATTTTTTTGAGCTGCGACGTAATTGACTTAGCAAAATGTCGATTTCCAATAGTTCTTGAGGCCCGTGAGAAGCATCTCCGTAGCTACGGAGGCGATGATGAGTGAAAAGAAGCGAGCTAACAACCGCAGTGGCGTGGCTCCCACGTATCGCAATGCCTTAATCCCCAACAACAACGTGATGGCTACAGCCGTCGAGGCGGCTATGGAAACTGAAAAAGCCACTGCCGGTGTGTACACTGTAGACATTACAAGTAGGGTAGTGATAGTGCCGGGGCCCACAATTAGGGGGGTAGCCAGCGGCACCACTGCTTGTTCTTCGCTAATCTGCACCTCGCCCACGTAAGAGCCGGAGATTAACGTCATGATTGAGATAGTCATCAGGATGATCCCGCCGGCGATTCTGAAACTGTCAATACTTACGCCGAAGATTGCCAGTATGACGCTGCCGCTTAGCGCAAAGAGCGCCGCCAGTAGGTAAACCGCCGCTATGGTGACTACAGTGATCCGCATGACGTATTTGGGTTTCTCCACAGCGAGGGGGCTCACGATGGCTAGAGTACTGAGGGGGTTCATTATGGAGTAGAGTTGCCCCACTAACGCTATGAATTCGAGGGGAGACATTCCGCATCTCTAAGCCCTCACGCGCCTCGTCACTAATCGGCGTGGCTCTCCCCAACTACAGCTTTCTTCACTAGAGAATCTATATATTTCTTTCTCTCTTTCTCGTACTGAGCTGCCGGAAGCGCCGTGATTTTAGTCAATATCTTGGGCAACGCCGTGTACTCCATCTCCTCCGGCGGCAGTCTGTGAGGTTGGAAGGGACCCATCCTCCTAATGTAGTCAGCTACAAACGCCGCGGTCTGCCTCACGTAATCAAACGCCGGGTCGTCGAAGAGATCCACCGCGCCCTCTAGATACCCCTCATGTAGTTGGAAACCCAGCGCTCCCACTTTGGGGGGTCCGTCAAATCTAGTCATTCTAGGCCCGAAAGCAATTTTCTTCTCTACGTCGATTGAGCTGAAGCGAGCTGGCATGAGTGGCCCGGCGTGGCTTCCACGCATCCAACCGTGTACTAAGTGTGGATGTGCGAAAGCCTCCAGCACTTCGCCCACCGCCGGGAAGCCTGCTTGCGCTCTCACTAACATAACTGGATCGTCTTTACCCACGTACCTACCGGCGATGAGAGACAATCTCTCCACGCTGTTGGCGGCGGCTGGGGCTCCGTCTGTCTTTCTAAAGACTTTCCGCACGATGAATCTGCCAGTGGTGCCAATGAGGCCGAGGAGGAAGTAAGACTCCTCCGGAGTCTTCAGTAGATACACCTTGTGTTCCACTACGTCTAACACTTCATATATGAACCCCTCGTGCATAGCTGGGTCTATCACAAGCCCCGCGGTGTTGAAGGGGTCGGCGAACATTTTGTAAAGCGGTAGGTTGAAAGCGCCGGGTTCAGTCTTGTCCGCGGCGAAGGCAATCAACGGCTCGCTTGGCCTCTCGTCGAATTCCATCTCCGCCACCTGGGGGCCCATCCCCCTGATGTTTCCCGAGAAGGCTTCTTTCAACAAGTCTTGACCCGCGCCGTATAGTTTGTACCGCTTCGCCACTTTTTCAGTCACTTCTCTAAACACCTCCCAAGCGAGGCCGTGGATGTCTGAGTTGTCTTCGCCTTTCGTGTGAGTCATCAAGAGCGATATGTCGTCACCTACGTTGTAGACGAAGTAATCAATCACAACGCCTCTCTTCTGTGCATCTCTGAGCATAACCGCGGCGTGTTCCAACATTTTTGGATGTACAGAAGCGTGGCCGGGGAATCCGCCCACATCTGCCTTTATTATAGACACAGTAACCATGGTGTGTACTCAAGGGGGGTATATAAACATAAATCTGTGAAAAATTTATATATCTACCCAATCCACAGTGTGATGTCTAGGGGGCGAACAATAGGGGGGCCAGGAGTTATCTTGTGTTGGAAGACGGCACTGTATACACGGGGATATCAATAGGGGCAGAGACCACAGCCGTAGGCGAGGTAATCTTCACTACTTCAGTAGTGGGGTACCCCCAGACGTTGACAGACCCCAGTTACAAGGGACAGATTGTCGTTTTCTCCATGCCGTTGGTGGGTAACTACGGCGTTTCTGAAGACCAAATGGAGTCAGATGGCGTCAAGGCGGAGGGAGTGGTGGTGTTTGAAGCCACGAAACCCAGTCACTACAAATCGGTCATGTCTCTAGAGGAGTGGCTGTCTGCCTCTGGCGTGCCTGGCATAGCTGGAGTAGACACAAGAGCGCTAGTCCAAAAAATACGCGAGCATGGAGTTATGATGGGGGCAATTGGCGTTGAGGAACCGCAGTTTTTGTTAGAGAAAATAAGAAAATCGCCGAAATACGACGAAGTGTCTTACGTAGACTCCGTCTCTGTAAAAGAGCCGGTGGAATTGGGGGAGGGGGACAAGTGCGTGGGGGTAGTGGATTGCGGAGTTAAGAAATCAATTTTGAGAGAGTTGTTACAGAGAGGCGTAAGAGTGAGAGTTGTCCCGTGCCGCCGCCCGGAGTTGGCTTTCGATTGCGATGGGTTACTCTTAAGCAACGGCCCGGGCAACCCCAAGCTGTTAGACACGCTTGTGGAGAAAGTGCGGCAGTACCTCGAGTACGGCAAACCTCTCTTTGGCATTTGTCTCGGCCACCAGATAACAGCTATGGCTTTTGAGTGGGAGATATACAAAATGAAGTATGGACATAGAGCTAGTAACAAGCCAGTGAGAGATTTGGCGTTTACAGACAAGGTCTACATCACGGTACACAACCACGGCTATGCGGTGAGAGACGGCCAGAAGTTGAAAGTGTGGGCTGTCCAGCCAGACGACGGCACTGTGGAGGGGCTCTACTGCGAAAATCCGCCAGTCTTAACTACGCAATTCCACCCGGAGGCTTCTCCAGGCCCCCGCGACACTCGTTGGGTATTTGACAAATTTGTGAAGATGTTATGAAGAAAGTTTTAATCATTGGCTCGGGCGCTATCAAAATTGCGGAAGCTGCGGAATTCGACTACTCGGGTTCGCAAGCGCTCAAGGCGTTTAGAGAAGAGGGGATAGAGACAGTTTTGGTGAATCCCAACATAGCCACCATACAAACGTCTCGCCTCATGGCGGATAGAGTGTATTTCGTCCCGATACAATTCGTATCCGAAGTAATAGAGCGCGAGCGGCCAGACGGCATAGTCTGCGGCTTCGGCGGCCAGACGGCGTTGTCTGCATGTGTAGAGCTAGACGAAAGAGGCGTTTTGGAGAAGTACGGCGTTAGAGTCTTGGGTACTCCAATAAGTGGGATAAAGAAAGCGTTGTCTAGAGACCTCTTCCAAAAAACTATGAGAGACGCCGGGATACCCATACCCCCCAGCCGCCCCGCCAAGTCGCTTGAAGAAGTTTTGTCTATCGGCGATGAGTTGGGGTACCCAGTGGTGGTGAGAGTTAGTTTCAACTTAGGCGGAGCTGGGGCGTTTGTAGCTAGGAATAGGGAGGAACTCAAGACGAAGGCGTATAAAGCTTTCGCTCAATCCGCCATTGGGGAGGTGTTGGTGGAGAAATATCTAGAGGGGTGGAAAGAGGTTGAGTTCGAAGTGGTGAGAGACGCATACGACAACGTAGCCGCCGTGGTGTGCATGGAGAACATAGACCCCATGGGGATACACACTGGCGACTCCATCGTAGTAGCCCCTTGTCTCACTTTGACTGATGAGGAGTACCAAACAGCTCGCGATATTTCCATCGGCGTGGTTAGAGCAATTGAGTTAGTGGGCGAGGGCAACGTGCAAGTGGCGGTGGGGGAGGGGAGGCAATACGCCATAGAGACTAACCCCCGCATGTCTCGCTCTAGCGCTTTGGCTTCGAAAGCGTCTGGCTATCCGCTGGCGTACGTCGCGGCAAAACTAGCGCTGGGGTATAGGTTGGACGAGGTTTTAAACACTGTGACTAGGCGCACTGTCGCTGCGTTCGAGCCGGCGTTGGATTACATAGTGGTGAAACACCCAAGGTGGGAAAACCAACGTTTCGGCATTTCGGAGGGGTTGGGGCCCGAAATGATGTCAGTCGGTGAAGCTATGGGCATTGGGCGGACGTTGGAGGAGGCGTGGCAGAAGGCGACTAGAGCTATAGACATCGGCGAGCCTGGGTTAGTTGGGGGGAGGTACTTCCAGGAGTTGGATAGAGAGGCCGCGTTGAGATGTCTAGAGAAATATGAGCCGTATTGGCCCATTTGTGCTGCTAAAGCTATTTACCTCGGCGTTTCTATAGACGAAATACACCGCCTGATTAAGGTAGACAAATTCTTCCTAAACGCAATAAACCGTATTGTAGAGACGTACAAATCGATCGAGGCTGGGGAGGTAGACGTTGTGGAAGCTAAGAGGTTGGGGTTTCCCGACGAATTGCTCAAAGGTAGAGACGTAAAGCCGGTAGTCAAAAAAATAGACACGTTGGCGGGTGAGTGGCCTGCCGACACTAATTACTTGTATCTCACATATGGCGGTGTTTCAGACGACCCAACGCCGAAGGCGGATTTCTTGGTAGTGGGGGCTGGAGTGTTTAGAATCGGCGTGAGTGTGGAGTTTGACTGGTCTACTGTGAATTTAGCCACTGAGTTGAGAAACCGTGGTTACAAAGTGGCGATACTTAACTACAACCCGGAGACTGTCTCTACAGATTGGGACGTGGTAGATAAATTATACTTCGACGAGATTTCTGTCGAGAGAATTCTGGATATTGTAGAGAGAGAGAAAGACGCCACGGTGGTGTTGTACGCCGGTGGTCAAATCGGACAGCGGTTGTACCTAGAGCTGGAGAACAGGGGAGTGAAACTGGGGGGCACTAGAGCCAGCTCCATAGATGTGGCTGAAGACAGGCGGAAGTTCTCCAAGCTGTTGGACAAACTCGGCATAAGACAACCGACGTGGTTCACGGCGGCGTCTGTGGAGGAAGCTATAAAACTCGCGGGGGAGTTGGGTTACCCAGTCCTCGTGAGACCCAGCTACGTGTTGGGCGGCGCGTATATGGCTGTAGCTAGAGACGAGAGAGAGTTAGTGCAATTCCTCAACTCCGCCGCCAAAGTCAGCGGTAGGTACCCCGTGGTGGTGTCTAAATTCATGCCGCGTGGGATTGAGGCTGAGGTAGACGCAGTGTCAGACGGCGTGAGGCTAGTGGCCACGCCGCTGGAGCACATAGAGCCGCCTGGGGTGCACTCCGGCGACTCCACTATGGTGCTCCCCAACAGGCGGTTGGAGGTGGGGCAAGTGAGAGAGATGGTGGAGGTGACTCACTCTATAGCTAGAGAACTGGAAGTGAGGGGGCCCATGAACGTCCAGTTTTTGATAGACGGCGGTGTTTACGTTATTGAGGCCAACTTGAGAGTGAGTAGGTCTATGCCTTTCGTGAGCAAAGCCACCGGCGTCAACTACATGTCTCTCACAGCCGACGTCCTCACTAACGGCAGACTGGCGGTGGACGAAGAGGTAGTCACGTTGAAGCCGTCTAAGTGGTGGGTGAAGTCGCCGCAGTTTTCCTGGTCTAGACTGAGGGGGGCGTACCCGCGGCTGGGGCCCGTGATGTACAGCACTGGCGAAGTGGCGGCTAACGGCTCTACTTTCGAGGAGGCTCTCCTCAAGAGTTGGCTCTCGGCGACGCCTAACAGACTGCCGAAGAGCACCGCTTTGGTTTACACTTACGACGTAGATCGGGAGTGGGTGCAGGCGGTGGCGTCTATACTCTCGTCTAAGTTTAGAGTCTACACGCCCGAGGAGTTGGGGCCGGGGGTGGTGGATATGCTCAAGTGGAGGAAGATAGACATTGTGTTTACTTCTGGAGTCACGCCAGAGAGAGATTTCCACATAAGGAGAGCCGCTGCGGATACCAACACGCCGCTTGTCCTAGAGCCGAGGTTGGCGGTGGAGTTAGCTAAAGCCTTTATGTGGTATAGTGAGGGAGTTTTGAAAGTAGAGCCGTGGTGACGTTAGTGTACGACGTGGTTAGAGAAGAGGAGAAGATGGTGATAAAAGCGGCGGAGCAACTCGGCGTTGCGCTGGCGGTGCGGAAAGTGGGGGAGGCTGTGGATTTGAGTCAATGGACGCCTGGGGTTTATCTAGTGAGAACTCTCAGTCACAACAAGGGCATTATCACAGCGGCCGCGGTGGAGGGGAACGGCGGCGTCGCCATAAACTCAACTTCAGCCATGTATCTCTGTTGGAACAAGGCGATTGCTCTCACGAAACTCAGAGCCGCCGGGTTGCCCACTCCCAAGACTAGCGTTCTCTTCGGTAGCGCCGACGTGGAGATCGGCGGCAGAGCTATCGTCAAGACTGTGAGTGGCAGTTGGGGCCGCAAGGTGGCTCTAGTGACTAGCCGGGAGGAGCTTGAGTTAGTTCTGAAGTCAGCCGAGGGGGAAGTCCTCATGTTGCAGGAGATGGTGGGAACCGGCGAGGACATTAGAGTTTTCGTAATCAACGGCAGAGCTGTGGCGGCTATGAGGAGAATACCGCCGGCTGGCGATTGGCGTAGCAACGCCGCCCGAGGCGGCGCGACGGTGCCGCAAGCGATAGACAGCGAGTTAGAGGAGTTGGCTGTGAAAGCTGCGGAAGCCGTCGGTGCGTTTTACGCTGGGGTAGACATTCTAATAGGCGACGGGCTGTACGTCAATGAAGTGAATGGAATTCCGGAATTCAAGGCGTTGGTGAGAGCCACCGGCGTCGACGTGGCGGGGGCGTTGGTGCGGGAGGTGGCCGCTTTGGAAAAGCGGTAATGGTTGATTTGAGCGGCTCGTGGCTTAACGTCGACCGGCAGCTCGTGAGAGAGATACATCTAGACACTTTGAGAGAGTTCGGCCCCTCTGCGCTTCAGTACACAGACACGGCTGGGGTTCCCGAAGCTAGAGAGACTTTGAGACAGTTGTTGTCCAAAGCGGGGTTCGGCGCGTACGACGTGTTGTTCACAAACAGTTGGTCCGACAGTTTCAAGATAGTGGTGGAGACACACTTAAACCCCGGCGATTGTATACGTGCAGAGCGCCCAACGCGGCGTGAGGTATTTAGCTACAAACAGTGCGCCGGCGGCAAGCTGGCGTATATACAACCCATTTGGCGAGACCCCGACGGATATATATACCCACGGCGTAGAGTTGCAGAAATCGCCAAGTCTACTCCCCTCGCTGTTTTTGACCTCACTTACGGACTGTTGGTGGCTAACGATCTGCCGGCTTGGGAGACGGTGGTGGTAATTGGTTCTCTCGACGTGCTATTTCCAGGTCTGCACTTGGGTTACGTGGCTGCCCCCAGAGAGCTACTGGAGGTATATCTAACTGCGGTGGAGGTTTCTTACCTCCACCCCCCCACTTACATGCAGTATTTGTTCTACACAGCTGTGGATAGGGGGGCTGTGTGGAGAGTGTTTGACATACTCACTAGGAGAGCGGATTTAGCTAGTAAACACCTCTGTGGGAGAGTGACGCCTTACTTCGCTTGGCATAGAGCTAGAGATAAGTCAATTTATTTAAAACACGGCGCTGTAGATGGGAGTGTCTACTCACGAGAGAGATACGTCAAGTTGGGTCTCACTAGTGCGACAGAAGAAGAACTCGAGGCGTTCTTCGCCGGGCTTCCTCCAGAAGAATTTCAAAACTGTAGCAATCGCCGAGAGTTTTAGACTAGAAGACGGTTTCTCTATCTACGCCGGGGTGGCGGCTAGGCGAGACGGCACGTTAGAAGACGTAGCTGTAGACATGGCGAAGTTGGGCGGCGTGGACGGCACCGCCGCCGCCATGAGGATATTAGACAAGTTGCTGAAGCCAGACATTAGCATAGTGATGTTGGACGGTTGTGTAGTTTCTTTCTACAATTGGATAGATGGAGAAGCGCTCTGGTTGAAGTACGGCAAGCCGGTGGCTTGCTACGTCTTTGAAAACCCCGCGGGGAGGGTGGAAGACGCCGTGAGGAAGTTATTTGCCGATTGGGAGAGGCGAGTGGAGGCCTACAGGAGGCTGGGTGTCCCCACTCGCCACAACACTAAGTGGGGTTATATATATGTCAGGTCTTGGGGGATTGACCCACACGACGCGGGGGTGGCTGCCCAAGTCTTGATGAAACACGGCAAGTTGCCGGAGCCTATTAGAGTGGCGAAAATTGTGGCTAGGGGCGTGAGGCAATTTTTTAAAAGTGGGGATAGTTAAACTCCATGGTCACGCGGCGGAAGTTAATACTGGCGGTGGGGGCTGTTGCCGCGGCGGCGGCGTTGGGTAGTTTGTTTTTCCTACGTGGCGAAGAGAAGAGGCTAGCTGTCTACAACTACTCTTACTACATTGATAGAGAGTTGCTGCCGGAGTTTGAGAGAGAACACGGCGTGAGAGTTGTATATCAAGAGTTCGAAAGCGGTGAGGAGGCGTACGCCGCGTTGTTGCGGGGTGGGGGAGGTTACGACCTCGTCGTGTTGCCAGACATGTATCTAAGAGACGTGATCGCCAGGGGCTTGGTGCAGAGGATAAACCACGGCAAGTTGAGTCTGGAGAACGTAGAGCCGGAGTTTTTCAACAACCCCAACGACCCGGGTCTCCAGTATTCAGTTCCCTACGCATACGGCACTAGTGGCATCGCCGTTAATTACTACGCGATGAAAAACGGCGTTGAGGTAGAGAGTTGGGGAGATTTGTTCAACTTCACGCTTTTGGAGAAATTGAGGGGCAAAGTGGCTATGTTGGAGGAATTCTCAGAGCCAGTCATGGCCGCCAAGTACGCCTTGGGTCTAGACCCAGACGATTGGAGCGAGGTGGCTGTGAGTAGAGTGATAGAGCTCTTGAAGCGACAGAAGGAATACATCAGGGGTTATCTGGGGGCAAGCATAATAGTGCCGGCGCTGGCGGCTGGCGAGTTGTGGATTTCGCAAATTTGGAGTGGAGACGCCCTGGCGGCGCGGGAAGAGTTTGTGAAAAACTTCGGCGAGAGATATGTAGACAAATTTCAATACCTCTTGCCGAAGCCAATTACGCATAAGTGGGTAGATTTCATGGTAATCCCGAGAGACGCGAAGAACGTGGAGGCTGCCTACGCCTTCATAAACTTCTTGCTGAGGCCGGAAAACGCGGCGAGGATTACGTTAGCTGCGTATTACCCCACCGCGGTGAAGAAGCAATTGGTGGCTGGGCACTTGCCGCGGGAGATTTTGGAAGACCCAGCGATATATCCACCGGAGGGCGCCGGCTTGATATATCTAAACTACACTGAAGCCATGTTGAAAGCAGTGGAGGCCATAAGACAGGCGGTGAAGTGACTTCACACAAAATCCACAGAGAGCGGGGGCCAAAATCGGCCAGGGTGTATATAATCACTGTGAGCACCTCCCGTTATCACGACAGGAGTATCGTGGATGAGTCCGGCGATTTGGCTGCCCAACTGGCGGCTGAAGCTGGACACGTCGTAGTTGGCCGCGACTTACTGCCCGACGATTTGTACGCCATACGTAAGAAAGCTCTAGAGCTGCTGTCTAGAGACGACGTGGATGTAGTGGTGTTCACGGGCGGCACTGGCCTCGCCAAGACAGACTTCACAGTTGAGGCGTTGAGGCCGTTGTTTGAGAAAGAGATAGAGGGGTTCGGAGACGTCTTCCGGATATACAGCGTGCAGGAGGTGGGTACCTCCGCTTTCCTCACTAGAGCTACGGCTGGCGTCGCTGGGGGGAAGGTAATCGTGGCGCTCCCCGGCTCGCCGAACGCAGTGAAAGTGGGGATGAGGATACTGCTGGAGGAGGTCTCTCACCTCCTCTACCTCGTGCGATGAGGCAAATCGCGGTGGCTGTACACAGCAGCACTGTCGGTAGTCTCGCAGTTGAAGAATTCGTGGCAGAGCTCTCTGCTCTCTGTCCAGAAGCGGTGGTTTTAGTTGGGGGTTATTGGGGTTACATGAGGGAGGTGGTTGACCACGCCTTAAAGCGCGGTCTCGTAGTGGTGGTGTTTCTGCCGATCGAGCGGGAGGACGTGGAGCTGCCTCCGGGCGTCATTGCGGTGAGGAGTGGTTGTGAATATAGATGTAGGTCTGTGTTGATGGTTAGATCCGCCGACGTGGTGGCTGTGTTGGGCGGCGGCGTGGGGACCGCCATAGAGGGACTCATGGCTTACGCCATGGGGAAACCACTGTACGTGTTGGCTAACAGCGGGATGGCTACAGACAAACTGAGAGAGGCGTATCCGGAGTACTTCGACGAGAGGCGGGTAGTGAGAGTGAATTATGTGGAGGACCCACGGGCTCTCGCTAGAGCTGTCTGCACCGCCGGCGCTGGGGTCAAAGCGGATTTTGGATAATCCAGAAAGCCACCGCGTTTTGGAAAAAGTGTATCAACACTGCCGTTGGCAGTCCGAATTTTTGGTATATAAACGCCAAACCCAACGCAGCTATGAATATGGGCACGGCTCCCAAGCCGACTCCATGCACTACCGCAAACAATGCCGAGGAGATTAGGTAAGCCGCCGCGACGCCGGCTCTCTCTCTCACTACCTCGAAAAGTATCCCTCTGAAGATTATTTCTTCTACCAACGGAGCTAAGACGAGGACGTTCACCGCCACTAGCGTCTCGCCCAGTTGGCACGTAGCGGCTTTGTGGAAAAACTTGCCCTGCGCCTCTCTCACTTTCTCCACCTCGGCGCCGACTGGCGGGATAAGCGACGCCGCCCCCGCGGCGAGTAGAGTGAGGAAATACACGGGGAACGCTAGGGGGAAGTATTTCGAAATGCGCCACTTAGCCAATCTGCCGGCTGGGAGAAATGCGGCGTAAGCCAAGGTGCTTAGGTATAGGTGACTACAAATGGGGAATTTGGCTAGGGCCATGGCTACCGCTAGCGCTATGAATAATGCCGGTATTACAACACGACGCACGGCATAAGTTTTTAATTTTTTATATATATCTATGTGTGTTCGGCGTCTCTCTACACAAAGTGCGCGTGACGGTCAAGAGGGAGGTGGCTCAAATAGGCCTCTCCCGCGGCGAGGTGGAGTTGCCTCTCTACATGGCGATAAAGCTAGACGAGTATGGAGTAGTGGAAATCGGCGATAGTGAGATGGTCAAACCTGGAGACGTAGCGACGTTGAAATACCGCGAGCAGAAAGAGCGGCAGTTAGTCAAACTGCCGGAGGACTTCTACTCAAGAGTGCGCCTCACGCTCTATCTCTTGAACAAGAGGGGGGATACAAAACAAGCCCGGCTTCTAGCCGGCGAGGTGAGAGACTTGGCGCGGGAGAGGTTGAGAAAGATGGTGGAGTTGATGACGACCGCACAAGAGCTGGATTTTCTAGACAAACTCACGCCAGAGGAGAGAGCTCTAGCGATTTCTCTACACACTTCAATCTCTACTTTTCTCTCTCAGTAGCCCCTCCACGACTTTCAACACTTGCTCCACCACGGCGTCTATTGACTTCGAGGCGTCTATTACTGGGTAGCCTCTCTCCACGGCGCGTTGTAGGTATATGGCTCTAACTCGCTTCAAGAAATCTAGCCGTTCGTACTTCTCTACGTTGTGTCTGTCGGAAATGCGGCGTATGGCTTCCTCCGGCTCTACGTCCAGCACTATGGTTAAGTCTGGCTTTGGCGCTTTGGAGTTTATCAACTCGAGGAATTCTATCTCTACCCCCGCCGCGCCTTGGTAAGCGATAGACGACTCCACGTACCTCTCGCAGAGTACTACGTGTCCACTCTCTAAGTGGGGCTTTATCTCTCTCTCGTAGTGCTCCAGTCTGTCCGCGGCGAAGAGGAGGGCGTCTACTAGTGGATTCACGGAACCCCCCCGTAGAGCCCACTCTCTGATTAATCTGCCTATGGGACTCCCGCTGGGTTCGCTAGTCACATATGTCCCCGGCAGCGCGTTGGCTAGAGTTTTAACTACGGTAGACTTGCCAGAGCCGTCGATGCCCTCTACTGCTATGAAGACACCACGCCACCGACCCACTTGACGATTTTACAAAAAATTTATAAAGCTACATGTTGTGGTTTTCATGCCGTCTCACGGGTCGTTGACTAAAGCTGGGAAGGTACGTAACCAAACGCCAAAGATACCGGCGAAACCTAGGAAAAACCTAACGCCAAAGAGGAGGAACGTTAGGAATTACAAACGTAGAATACTCTACGCCTCTACACAACAAAACACGGTGGAGTAATTACCTTTTCGTTGTAGTTAAGTTAAAATACACCAAACAAATGTTAGCTATGGCTTCGGAATTGGTGAATTACCAAAGGGTAGTGATAGACCAAGACACATGTATCAGCTGCGGCGCGTGTGTAGCGGCGTGTCCATACCAAGCTCTCGAATTAGACGAAAACGGAAAGTCGAGACTCATTTGGGAAATGTGTAAAGACGACTTCTCCTGCGTAGCGGTCTGTCCAGTAAAAGCAATTCACAAAACTAGCGAAGCGCCGTCGGACTTCAAGAGTAAGAAAGGTTGGTACAGATTTGGCAAGAGTCTGACAGACGCAGAGAAAGCGGCGTTTGAAGAGTGGCGGTCTAAGTTTGGAGTTTCTGCAGAGCCGGTTTAAGTGGGTGTCTGTAGAATTTGTAAAAATTCAAACATTTTGATCTCGGACAGGTTGGGTGTTTGTGTCGATTGTCTCAGGAGGCAGCCTAGGCGAGCGCTTGAAATAGCCGCAGTGGCACATAGACACAGCCGACTGCGGTTCAAGCTGCCCCACGCCCCGCCGACTGGCGGCGTTCTCTGCGGCGTTTGTGGCCGAGGTTGCGCAATACCAGAGGGAGCGGTGGGTTACTGTGGGTTAGTGCATAACGTGGGGGGACTGCGCAGACCCGGAGTCGACGTGGGTGTCTTGACGTATTACCATGACCCCATACCTACAAATTGTGTGGCTGACTGGGTCTGCCCGGCGTCCACTGGCAGGGGTTATCCAAAGTATTCCAAATCCCCCAGGGGGGAGGTGGGGTATTACAACTTGGCTGTGTTCTACGGTGGCTGTAGTCTTGACTGTCTCTATTGCCAGAATTGGCATTATAGAGAGTACCCCACGAGACCTACTTTTGTCTCTGTGGGGGAGCTGGCGGCTGCGATGGAGAGGCGTGTTGTCTGTGTTTGTTTCTTCGGCGGCGACCCGGCTCCCCAGACTACACATGCGTTGATGGTGGCTAGGGAAGCCATGGAGAGGGGGGTGAAGGTTTGTTGGGAAACCTCTGGCCAGCTCGCTCCCCACTTGCTAGACGCCGTTGTGGAAACTTCGCTGAAGAGTGGGGGGATTGTGAAGTTTGACTTGAAAGCTTTCACGCCTAGTGTGTACAAAGCGCTTACAGATGGCGAGGTGGACGTAACTCTGCGTAATTTCAAGAGAGCCGTCAAGCGGTTTCGAGAGAGGGGGGAGGTGCCGTTGGTGGTGGCCTCCATACTGTTAGTGCCCGGCTATGTAGACAGTGTGGAGGTAGATCTCTTGACTAAATTCATAGCTCGCATAGAGCCGGAGGTCCCCACGCGATTTCTCGCCTTCTATCCGGCGTATTTGCTAGACGATTTGCCGCCAACTTCCATCCGCCACGCGGAGGAGTCTGTGAAAATTGCGAGAGAGAATGGACTTGTGGAGGTGTCTCTGGGGAATTCTTGGCTTTTGGGCGATTATTATTGACGACAGTGTGGCTTTATGTATTTATACACATCGCTGAGTTTTGGCCTCCCTCTGTACAGAACTACGTTTGGCATTAACTCTCCCCAAGTGGCCGCCGCGAGTTCCTCGTCTACAAGTATCAAAAGGGGGCGGTTGGCCTTGGACAGTTTTTCATACTTACGCCGTAGGTAATCCGGCGTCCAGAACCCCACGATCTCTATGTAGAGATCGCCAATTTTGAAGTCGGGTATGTAGACCCGCCTCTCCACTACCAACGCCTCCGGTTCTCTCTCCACTGAACAGACTCTACTCACCTGCCTGTAGAACTCCCACTCTACAGTGCTGTCGAACTCCCCCACTTCTGGAGTTCGTTTTGGCAGCGGCGGCGCTTTCTCGTGGCTTTCGTCAAGGCGGTACTTCCGTTGGTTTAACTTCACCTCCGCTTCTATCCTCCAAACCCCCGCGGCGGTTATGTACGGCACTAACTTCGCCAACTTAACGCCGTAGCGCTCTGTCTGTCTAAAAATAGAGGCGGGGCCCTCGAAGTGAATCCACAGCCCCCCATCTCTCTCCTCAGCTATGTACATCAACCGGTGGCCCTTAGCCGCTCTCACTACACTCTTCACCACCGTAGCCACGTTAGGCAGCCACAAGTCTACATACAGCGATTTGAAGAGAAGCGCTTGGAGTAGAGACAAGTTGTAAATCTCCATCAACTCGCTCGGCGTTACCGACGGCGGTTGGACAATGACGCGGTTGTCTTCGTAAGCTTTGTAAAACACTCTCTTGACCTCCTCGACTCCCATTTTGAGTCTCTCGGCCGCCGCGTGGAAGATTCTCTCCCTGGCCTCTGGCGTCAGAGCGAGGCCAACCTCGGCGGAGGTTTTGAAAACTTCCACTCTCACGCGGGCGACTTGCTTAACGTCCACCTCCTCCACGTGGGAGAGACGCTCGACAATGTGAGCCAAGCCGCTCAAGAGTTTTCTATCTCCCCCGGCGCTCTCTACGGCTTTCCTAAACTCCCCCACAGTCCGCGAGGACTTAGCCAGCTCTAACACTAACCCGGCCGGCGCCGGGTTTGTGAGGTATAGAGGCCTCACGACGCGGCCGCGCCGCTGGATTTTTAAAAAGTCCAGGGGGATCACTTAACCTCTCTCCTCCGCCTCTTGGAGGTAGCCACTTCGCGAGTGCCGGCGGTGATCACTTCATATATCTTGGCTTTCTGTGGCTTTAGCCTCAGAGCTCTACCCATCCTCTGGACGAACTGCCTCACGCTGGCGGTGCCGCCCAGTATCACCACAACCTCCACGTCCGGCAAGTCTACCCCCTCGTCGAGGACTTTGCCAGTCACCAACGCTCTCAACTCGCCTCTCTTAAACATGGCCATGACTTGTTCTCTCTCCCGTGGATTGACGTCGTGAGTCACTAGTGGGATTAAGAAAGTTTCAGAAACTTTCCTAGCTAGCGAAGTGTACTCCGTAAATATCAACACTCTAGACTCTCTGTGTCTCTCCAAAATCTGCCGGACGGCCTCTACTTTAGCTTCAGTTTCGAACAACAGACGCCTCATGCCGCGCCACGCCTCCAACGCTTCTCTAGCCTGGGGGTCTCTACCGGACATCATCACTAACTTCTGGAAGTCAGTGGACGATTTGAACTTGAGCCCCCTCCGCCTGAGGAGAGACAAGTACTTCTCCTCCAGCTTTTTGTACATCTCCCGCTCCCCCTCAGTTAGACTCACCTTCACTACTTCAATTTCGTAATCTGCCGTCCAGACCCCCCGCGCTTCTTGGGGAGTCATTTTGTACACCACGGGCCCCACTAACCACTCCACGTCTACGTGTAACCCGTCGGCGCGCTCGAGCGTGGCGGTGAGGCCAAGTCTGTACGGCGCCGGGCTGAGTTCGGCGATTTGTCTATACGCCGGCGACGGGAGGTGATGCACTTCGTCAAATATGAGGAATTTGTATCTATTACCCAAGTTCTCCACCGCCGCGTAGGCAGAGTCGTAAGTAGACACCGTGACGCAACTCTCTCTCTTCTCCTCGCCGTACCAAACTCCCACTCTACCCGGGAAGTGTTTAACCAACCTCGCCCGCCACTGTTGAACCAACTCGACAGTCGGCACCACTACCAAAGTAGGTGTCTTCAATAGAGAGATAGCCCCAATCGCCACGTGAGTCTTCCCCGCCCCGGTGGGCATAACCACCACACCCCGTTTAGTCCTCGCCCAAGAGGAGAGAGCTTGCCTCTGGTACGGCCTGAGCTCCACCTCCACGGCCGGTCTAGCCTCTAGACAGTGGAGAGCCCACACTCTGTCCTCCACCCCCAACCCAGCCGCCCTAGCTACAGCCAGTAAGTTGGGGTAGTACATAGCTAAAGTTCTAAACTTCCCCACTCTCTCGTCGAATTTCACAAAAGACAAACGCCGCAGTTCTCTGGGTAAGTCTCCCTCTATCAAGAGAGTGCCTCTGTCCCAACTTATCGCTACTCCCACGCCACCTCTACCCCAACTCCCAGTTTTCTAGCTTTCTCAAGCATGTAGCCAGCCATAGCTACGTCAAACAGTGGATTACCCACAGACTTGTACACTCTAACCTCCCCAAAGCCGCAGTTTGCCCCCCTCAGAAAATCCCCCATGTAGAGCCACTTCTCGTTCACGTCGTCGGACTCCTCGGCGGCGTGTGGATTGTCCACTAACATACATCCAGCCCTCCGCTTCACTTCGTCGTCTAGCTCCCTCACTGGCTTTGGGGCCCCCACTGAGATAACCACGGCGCCGGACTTCAGCTCACTGCCGAAAACGACCGGAGATCTGGAGGTGGTCGCCGTAATTATCAAATCGCTACTCAACGCCTCGCGCAGACTAGCGACAGAAGCGCCGTACCTCTCAGCCAACTCTCTAGCCCGACTCTCGACAATGTCGAAAATTTTGAACTTGGCTTCTGGATAGAGCGCTTTGAATACTCTCACGTGGTACTCGCCCTGGAGTCCAGCCCCCACCACGCCGATTTGTCCAACCGCCGTCGACATAGCTCTAGCCGCCAC
Organism: uncultured Thermoproteales archaeon; assembly: GCA_938027595.1. GTDB lineage: Archaea > Thermoproteota > Thermoprotei > Thermoproteales > Thermoproteaceae > Pyrobaculum. The sequence goes on along the minus strand of CALJAK010000006.1, from coordinate 9,777 downwards.
GCCGCTGGCGGCGGCAGTGCGCCAAGCAGTGAGTTGAGTCCCATTTATCAAAGCAAGCGGCGTGCCCCGCCTCGGGTGAAACACCAGCACCACAGCCCTCACCGCGGGTCTAGCCTCTGGATATATGCCAACTAACTTCACCGCGATGCCCACCCCCTCCATGAAGCCCACCATTGGGGCGAACCAAGTGTCACCCACTGTGAGACTCTGCCGGGGGAGGAAACTTGCGTCAGACAAATACGCCCCACGTATCGCCTCCACAGCCTCGACGGGGTTGACCAAGAAGTCGACATTTGGAAGTAGATACATAACTCACACGACAACTCTATTTAAATATACAACGGAGTGGGGCCGCCACGTGGGACCCCGACTTGCACATTTTTATTTTACAACCTAGACGCCGTTGTGAATTCACAACTCTACGCCGCTCTGCTGCCCCTGGCGCTAGCCGCTGCGTTAGCCGTGCCGGCTGTTGGATATGCCGTGGTGATTTTCGCCATGTTTCTACTGAGGCGGTGGGTAGTGTGGCTTGAACTAAAGCCAAAGCTGCTGGCGGCTGGAGTCTCCACTTACCTCGCCGTTTTTGTGTTAGATTACGTGACTGTGGGTCCGCCGAGCGATAGACCGACGTGGTGGGAAGTGGTGGTTTTGGCTCCGGTGGCTGAGGAGTTTGTGTTTAGAGCGTTGGCTTTCTCCCTAATGCCGCATCCACTGTCGTGGGTTTTCGCCACGCTGGTTTTCGGAATTCTCCACCAAAACGCCGTCTTGGCCACGCTGTACGGCGTGGCGCTTTCGTTGACGTACCGAGGCGGCGGTTACCTGCCGGCGGTGGTCATGCACTCCGCCAACAACGCGCTGTGGCTAGCCGCAAGCCTCTCCCAAGTACCGTAAGTACATTTCCCACAGTCTCTCTGGACTGTAATACCCCCTGACGTGACTCCAGGGCAGTGGCTCCCGCCGTGGGGAAAAGACATAACTCCACCAACCACCTCGCGAGATGCTCCCCGCGACCAAACGTTGGAAGACCTCTCTGCCACCCAGAGCGATTGCTGCTTGAACCGCCGCCAGTTTGGGGTTGTAGTGAGAAAATTGGTCGTGGGGTGTCTCGCGGAGTCGCTGGATTTTCCTCTTCAGCTCGCCCAGGGGAGCCATGGGGTGGTACTGCAGCGGCGTCTGTGGTTTGGGCACTAGGGGGTTTACGCTTAGGTATAGACGTGCCCCCCTCTTCTTCACTTCTCTAACTAACTCCTCCACGGCGGCGAGGTCTTCTTCTCTCTCACATGGGACACCCACCATGAGGTACATTTTGATCTTCATCCCAAGCCCGGCGGCTTTTTCAACCACCCTCAAGACTTGCGTGTCTGTAATTCTCTTGCCCAGCGCAGTTCTCAACCTCTCGCCAGTCTCCGGGGCGATGGTTAAAGTCCTCTGTCCAGCTCTATAGAGGAGCTCTACTGCCTCCTCGTCTAACAACTCCGCCCTAAGCGAGGGGAAAGACATGGGGACCCCCCTGGCGGTTAGACTCTCTAGAAGTTTCTTGAATTGGGGATGTGCGTTGGCGGTGAGAGCAATCAACGAGGGTCTAACGCCACGTTTGTACAAACTCTCCGCCTCTTCTAGAACTCTCTCCACATCTCTCGGGCGGTACGGCTTAGTGATGTAACTCTCCATACAGAATAGACAAGCGTATGGACAGCCCCTAGCCAACTCTACAGAGAGACTGAAAGCCGACTGAGGCTCCGGCAGCCTCCTGTAATCCACCTCCGGGCTGTCGCTCCACGCAATCGACACCGGCACAGCGCCGTGAGTTGGGTAATACAACCCAACGCCGTCTACCTCAACGCCTGAAGTCATGTAATCCACTAGCTTTCCCCACACTGCCTCAAGCTCGCCCAACACAATCAAGTCGGCCAACTCCGCCAGGGGCTCTGGGTTTGCTGTGAGTGGCGGTCCCCCCAGCACTATTTTCGGCCCCCTCCGGACTTTCGCCCAGAGTTCTATCCCCCCCTCTCTCAGTAGTTTGATTAAGTTCAGGTAGTCCAACTCGTAGTGAACCGGCGCCAAGACGTAGTCAAAGTGACTCAATGGGGTGCCCTCCTCAATCCCCCTAGCGCCGCCGTCAGTTGTGAATCTCTCTACGTAAAACCCCACGTCTTGTAGTTTGAAGTAAAGTATGTGGAACACGGCGGATGACATAGCCACGCGGTACGTGGAGGGGTACACCAGCGCCACTTTCACAACGCTCCTCCGGTACTTACGCCTCACGGAGGTACCTAACTCCCATTTTTAACTACTGAGGCGACGTGGTAATGTTTATAAGTATAGCTATTTGTGGCTCCGTGTCGGCGGAGTTCAACATAACTAAAATCCGCGAGAACAAACTACTAACGCGGCGGGAGTTAGTACTAGAGTTGAAAACCGACACCACCCCCACTAGACAAAGCGTGAGAGAGCTAGTGGCGAGGCAGCTGGGGGTCGACATAGCCGGCGTATACGTGAGGAAAATCGAAACCACCCGCGGCTCTGACGTGGTTAAAGCCGAGGTGCACGTATACCAAAATCCAGAAGTCGCAAAAGCAATCGAGCCTCTCTACATAATCGCTAGGAATTTAGGCGAGGAGGGTAAGAAATTGCTAGAGGCGAAGAAGAAGAAGAAATGACAGCCAAGAAGTCGAAAAAACTCCCGAGGGCAGCCACTTGGTACGAGATGGAGGGCACTTTTAAGTTCCGGAACAAGTTCTGCCCCAAGTGTGGTTCTGTGATGGCGTTTCACAGAGAGCCAACGCCCCGTTGGCACTGTGGTAAATGCGGATTTACCCAATTCCAGAGGTAGTTCTAGGCGTAGAGTCCACCGCACACACTTTCAGCTTGGGGGTAGTTGAGAACGGCCGGGTAGTGGGGCAGGTGGGTAAGTCTTACAACCCACCGCCTGGGCGTGGGATACACCCACGGGAGGCGGCTGACCACCACGCTAAATACGCCCCGGCGCTCTTTAGACAACTACTGGCCGAGTACAGACTGTCTCCCAGAGATTTCGACGCCGTGGCTTACTCAGCCGGCCCTGGGCTGGGGCCAGCTCTGAGAGTGGGGGCTGTCTTCGCCAGAGCTCTAGCCATAAAGCTGGGGATTCCCCTAGTGCCAGTACACCACGGAATTGCCCACATTGAGATAACTCGCTACGTGACGCAATTTTGTGACCCCCTGGTGGTTTTGATATCCGGCGGACACACGGCGGTGGTGAGTTTTTCAGACGGGAGGTATAGAATCTTCGGCGAAACTCTCGACGTGGCTATTGGAAACGCCCTAGACACCTTCGCCAGGGAAGTGGGGTTGGGTTTCCCCGGCGTTCCGGCAGTGGAGAAATGCGCAGAGAGAGCCACCTCCACAGTGGAGTTCCCAATGCCAATAGTGGGGCAAGACTTGTCTTTCGCCGGGTTAGTCAGCCACGCGGTGCAGTTAGCCAGGGGTGGGACCCCCCTCCCCGTGGTGTGTAAATCGCTAGTGGAGACTAGCTACTACATGCTGGCGGAGGTGGTGGAGAGAGCTCTGGCGTACACTGGCAAGAAAGAGCTAGCCGTCGCCGGCGGCGTGGCGAGGAGCAACCGGCTGAAGACTGTGCTGTCGGCTGTGGGTAGAGAACACGGCGCGGATGTCAAGTTCGTCACTGACGAATATGCGGGAGACAACGGAGCCATGATAGCTCTCACTGGGTACTACGCATATGGCAGACACGCCACGACGCCTGGAGAGAGTTTTGTGAGACAAAAGTGGAGATTAGACGAGGTGGAGGTGGATTGGTTCCACCGCCTCTGTCACACGCCTAGGTAAGACTTCTTCACGTGTTCGTTATTGGCTAAGTCGCCCGCGGCGCCTTCTAGCACGATCTGCCCATTTTCCAACACGTAGCCGTAGTCACATATCTCCAGCGCCACGCCGGCGTTCTGCTCCGCCAGCAGGACAGACGCCTCACTCCGGAGTTGCTTCAAGGCTTGGAATATTGACTCCACTACCTTCGGCGCCAGCCCCGCGCTCGGTTCGTCTATCAACAGCACTTTTGGTCTACTCATGAGCGCTCTGGCTATCGCCAACATTTGTTGCTCCCCCCCGCTGAGCGTGCCGGCTTTCTGCCACCGCCTCTCTTTGAGGATGGGAAACAATCCATAGACTAACTCCAACGTGTCGTCGACTTTGTCTCTAGCTCTCTTCACGTATGCCCCAAGCGCCAAGTTCTCCACTACTGTCATTTCTGGAAACAACCTCCTGCCCTCTGGCACTAGCGCTATGCCTAGGTCTACTTTCTTGTGTGGGGGCAGATGCGTCACGTCCACGTCGCCTAGATACACACTGCCAGACCACGGCTTCACAACGCCGAAGGTAGTCAAGAGAGTAGTGGTCTTGCCAGCTCCGTTGGGACCCAGGAGGGTCACTATGGAGCCCTCCTCTACTTTGAGCGACACGTCGAAGAGTATCTTAAGCTTGCCGTATCCAGACTCCAAATTCTTCACTAAAAGCGCCATGGTCTGCCCAGGTATATCTCTACCACTTTCGGGTCGTTTAAGACCACCCCCGGCGGGCCTTCCATTATCTTCTTCCCCTGGTGCATCACCAGCGCTCTGTCGGCCATCTTCACCACAGCTCTCATCCTGTGCTCCACTAGCGACAGCGCCGCAATGTTCTTCTCCTCAGCTATCCGCCTGATCAACACCACAAATCTATCTATCTCAGAGGGGCTCAAGCCAGCCATCACCTCGTCTAACAACAGTAGTTTAGGCCGGCTAGCCAACGCCCTGGCTAACTCCAAAAGCCGCAGTTCGCTAAACGCCAGAGCGCCAGCTAGTTGGTGTCTCTTCTCCCAGAGCCCCACGTAACTGAGAGCCTCCTCGGCGGCTTCTTTGGCGCTATGTATGTCGTACCCACCGCCGAATATAGCTCCGGTAGCTACGTTGTCCAACACTGTGGAGTCCGGCAGCGGCCTTGGCACTTGAAACGCTCTCGAAATGCCGAGTCTCGCCCGGAGGTATGGGGGTAGTTTGGTAATGTCGCGCCCCTCTAGGATTACTCTGCCCTCTTCAGGTTTATAAACGCCATTTATCACATTCAACAGAGTAGTTTTCCCAGAGCCGTTGGGCCCCACTATGGCGAGAACTTCCCCCCTGTCGAGCGTTAGAGAGACTCCATCCACCGCTCTGAGTCCCCCAAACTTCTTCACAACTCCGTCGACAATCAACAGACTCATGGCAACCACTCTCTCAGCTTGGGCGGCAAGTGCAGTCTGAGCGTGCCCACTATGCCCCTCGGCAGGAGGATAACGGTAGTCATCAACACCAGAGCCGTGACGAACACTTGGTAACCCGGCAGGAGTTCCCCCACCACTGTCCTCACAATTATGTACAACGCTCCCCCCACTATGGGCCCAGTGACTGTGCCAGCGCCGCCGATGAACATGACCGCCAACCCGTCGAGAATGTACTCAATGAAGAACACGTTCTCTGGAAACACTTGCAAATTCCCCAGTGGGTAATACGCAGCGCCCAGCAAGCCAGCTAGCGACGCGCTTGTCATGAAAGCCAGCAGCTTGTACTTAGTGGGGTTTATCCCCATCACCTTAGCTGCGTCTTCGTCTTGCCTAATCGCAGCGAGGGCGTAGCCAGCTTTGCTAACTTGGATTAGATACATAGCCACCACCGCCATGAAGCCAGTGGCGATGACCAACACGGCGGACCCCACGTTGGCGAGCCAGAGAGCTGTGTCGCGTCCGAAAGCCTCAAACGCCCGCGACCCCAGGATCAATCCAGCTCCGCCGCCCCATATGTTAGCCCCAATGATGAGGTGTTTGACTCCCTCGTTTACTCCTATGGTAGCTATCGCGAAGTACGCCCCCCTCAACCTCAGCGCCACTCCCCCCACCACCGCCGCTAGCAATATCGACATCAATACCCCCAGCGCCAGCCCCAGTGGGAGAGCGGCGAACCCCAACTGCGGCATGTAGTAGAGAACAACCCCAAGTCCATACGCCCCCATGGCCATGAATGCCACATATCCAAAATCCACATATCCAGTGAGACCGACGAATATGTTCACTGCTTGGCCCAGCGCCATGAAGAAGACTATCGTGGCGATGGTTTTGGAGTACTCCGGCATGAAGAACGCCACAGCCGCTAGCGATAGGTAAGTAACTAGAGGCAGCCAGGGTTTCATATCCTCAACAGGCCGGTGGGTTTGAAGAGTAGTATCAACAACAACATTAAGAACGCGATGAACAACGCCATTTGTGAAGGCTCCGCGAAGCCTAGTTCAGAGAAGGCGAAGTAACCCACTGACGTGATTAAGCCAAAGACGAGTCCCGCCAAGTACGCCCCCATTATGGAACCCAAGCCGCCCAAGACGGCAATTACGAAACCCATCAACGTGTAGGGGCCCCCCATGTAGGGATTTATCCCCACTGGTATGAACAAAGTTATGAAAACCCCAGCTAACGTGGTAATTCCAATACCCACAGCGGCGGCGAGTGCGTAGACTCTATCTACGTTTATACCCACTACCTGAGCCCCCACGGAGTCTTGCACCACAGCCCGGATCGCCCTGCCGGCGTATGTCTTTCTCAAGAAAACCTCTAGAGAAATCACAATAGCTAGAGCCAACAGAGCCCCAGCTAGCTTGGTGTACTCAATGATGAGGCCCCCCAGAGAGAAACTACCGATAGTCCAAGTGTAACCCACAAAGTCGGGGCCCCACAATATGCGAGCTGCCTCTGCCATTAGGAGAAAGAGAGCAAAGAGCGCCACTAGTATGTTCAACTCGTTTTTTAAGCCGAGGGGCTTCACCACCGCGACGTACACTAAATAACCCAACGCCCCACCCAGCGCCAGCGCCAAAATCGCAGAGACGAAAGGCACAACTCCCCACATAGTCAAAGCGAAGTACGCCACGTACGCCCCCAGCATGATGAAAGCGCCGTGGGCAATGTTAGCCACTTTCAACACGCCGAAAATCAAACTGAGCCCCGTGGCGGAGAGTCCATAGATAGAGCCAAGCAGAAGTCCAGAGAGCAAAAAAGGAGAGATTTGCGAAAAAAAGTCCATGTTACTTGCAGACTTTCCCCGCAGATTTCTCGTCCCAAGTGAGCGAAGGGTAGCGCAGTTTAGCCGTGGCGACCTCCGACGGCCAAATTACCACTCTCTCGCCGTTTTGCCACTGAATCGCCACCATGCTGTGAGCCACATTTACGTTAGTAGCTGGGTCTAGCTTGAATTCGCTGAAGAAAGTCATAAAGCGAGCCTTCCCCAACTCCGAGAGCACCTTGGCGCTATCTACGTCCGCAGCTTTGTACACGCCGTATAGTATGGCTAACACACCCTTCGCCGCCCAAGCGGCGTGGTAACCGGGCTCAATCTCCTTGCCGCCGAGTTCTCTCGACACTCTCTTGAAGTACTGAGCAAACTCCTCCGCCGTGGGGCCAAACCACTCCACGCCCTTCTGCCTAGCCAACTCCGGCGTGTAGCGCACGGGCGGCTCCCAGTGAGAGGGCCCCACTACACACTCAGCCAAGTTCTTCAACGCGTCGTAAAACTCGGGCACCAACGGCGCTACCGACAGAGCTATCAATTTAGCGTCAACTTTCTGCTCCGCCATCTGCCTAATAGCCAACTGCCCGTCGGCAAAGTGCGACGCCACGATCAACACGTCTGGATTCGCAGCTTTGACTTTGAGAATCTGCGGCGTCAAGTCCTTCGGCGTGGCTGGATACGGCTCATACACCACAACCCGCAACCCCAACTTCTCGGCATGTGTCTTGGCGCCCTCCGCCACCATCCTGTTGAACTCGCTGTCTCTGTACAAAATGCCCACAGTCTTCACGTTGGGATCCACCGCCTTGGCCATGTCTAACACAGACCACATGTATTGACTAGCCACAGCCGCCACCCCAACCACATACTTAAAGCCCTGTTGGAATATGCGGTCAGACGCAGCGCCCACCACAACCATCAAAACGCCGTACTTCTCGGCAATTGGCGAAACGCCTATAGCCAAATCAGAACCGTAAGGACTGAGCAAAAAGTGCACCTTATCCCGCGTGACTAGCGACTCAGTCAAACTCTGGGCAAGCTCCAGCTTAGACTCGCTGTCTCTATACACAAGCCTCACCCTCACTTTCTTACCACCGCAGTCCAACCCCCCTCTGTCGTTTATCCAATTCACCACAGCCAGAGCCCCCCAAAGAGAGTACTGCCCCTCGGCAGCGTAACGACCCGAAATCGGCATGGCAGTCCCAATAACAATCTCATCAGGACACCTCGAAGGCGGAGGACTAGGCGAAGGAGAAGGCGAAGGAGAGGCGGGCGGCGGAGAGGGCGAAGGAGTAGGCGAGGGAGAGGGTGAGGGGGAAGCAGGTGGAGGGGGTGTGGATGGTTGTGACGTTGTGTATATGACGGCCGCTAGGATTGCCAATGCTACAACTGCTATTGCAAATATGATGTACTTCTGCGCCATAGAGTGTAGATTTGAGTGTTATTTATCTTTAATTTTATTTATTCTCTATATTGTGAAAGTGATAAATATATCGTGTGACAAATATATAAATATCTATAAAATTGTGGCTTGATGTCTTGGAAGTATGTCTTACCGGCGGGCGTGGTGTTAGTGGCGTTCGCGGTAATAAACGCAATTTGGATATACTCCGCGGAAATTCCCAAGACGTCGCTCAACGTAACGGTGTATATCTTGGGGAGGCAAGACGTGAAAATAAATGATGTCCCCGACCCCCACTACGTCGCCTCTGCTATTGTGAGAACAATAACGCTATTGGTAATCGGACTAATCGGCGCCAAGCTCATAGATACAGCTCTCACAGAGCGGAGAACGGAGAAGAGGGAAAAAGCTTGGCAAGAGTACTACCAGCAGTATGTTTACGAACAACAACAGTATTGACCCCTTGATTTTGGCGTATATATACAAACTCCAAGAGAGGGGGTTGGGGCATTGGGTCGATAGAATTTTCCCCAGTAGAGAAATTTTTCGAGAAATTGAAGCTATGGCTGGAAAATCTGCGTTAGAAGTTGTGAAAACACTCGCTTTGCGAATTGTGGAAAACATACACTTAGACACAGCTGCAGAAGTAGTGGGGGCTTCGGGCGAGGCCGCCGTAGAGATTTTAGCTAAGAAAATAGCTCTTTGGTATGTACAATTAGCTAGAGAGTTGGGCGTAATTAAATGAATTTAGCATATATCAAAGGCCCCCCAGTGGCGGTATTCGCCGGGTCTTGGCTTTGTTCCAAATCTCCGCTAGACGGCACGCCGATAGCTCTAGGAGAGCCGCTAGGGGACTGCGACCCAGCTATAGCGCGACTTATGTCCATCGCCACGTCAGTTAGGCTAGTTAAACAAACTGGAGTTAAAGTATTCATAAGCAGAGAGCTGGGAGAAGACGGAGTAGACGCAGCGTACGCCGGCGGCGCCGATGGAGTATTAGAAGAACTCGCAGTGTCAGTCGGTAATTACAGCGAGGGGGCGAAATACGTCTTGTTAGAAACCCCCAGCATAGAGGAGTTAGTAAACACAGTAAGACAAATCGCCGAAGTCGTCAAAAAACCTTTCGACGTGTTAGCTGTTTCTACTCCCGAGTCTGCGCCGCGTTTTGCGCCTTATGTAGACGGAATTTTCCTCAAAAGCGGTTGGGTAGAAGTCGAAGTGGGACCCGCCGGGACGCTACCCGAGGTTGGTAGATGCATCCACTGCGGCGTGGATTACTTAATGTACAGAGAGACAATTAGGCGATGT
>CALJAK010000005.1 GCA_938027595.1 uncultured Thermoproteales archaeon | reverse complement strand
CATGAATCTCTCGCCTTCTCTATTCACTAAGTATCCCCCCTCTCCCCTCGCCGCTTCGCTCACTAAAATACCACTGGGAACCAAAGCAGTGGGATGCCACTGCACAAACTCCATATCTTTCAACGCAATACCCTCCCTAAGGGCAAGTCCCCAAATTTCGCCAGTGTTTAAATGCCCCATGGTAGTTAACTTAAACAACCGCCCGCCGCCTCCGCTAGCCAACACGCCGGCCGGCGCTTTGAAAAAACGCACTTCGCCTCTCTTCATGTCTAGAGCCACAACGCCATAGAAAACCTTCTGCCTCACTACAATTTTCGTGACTATATGCTCCTCGAAAAACTTCACATTTGGAAAAGACTTGACATATCTATACAGAGTGGTCATTATGTAGAAGCCCGTCTTGTCTTTCGCGAAGACTGTGCGCGGTTTAGACATGCCGCCAAAGAGTCTCAACGCCAATGTGCCGTCTTCCGCTCTAGTCCACGGCACGCCTATCTTTTCTAAAAACCGCACTTCGGCTGGGGCTTCTTCAGCCAACAACAGTGCGGCTCTCTGGTCAACTAAATAATCGCCACCCTTTACCGTGTCGTAGGCGTGGAGTTGTGGAGAGTCGCCAGTTTTCTCTGGATACATGACGGCAGCCATGCCGCCTTCTGCAGAGATGCTGTGCGAGCGGGGGCCGGACACTTTAGTCACCACACAGACGTCTTGCTTTTCGCTCACAGAAGCCGCGGCGGACGCGGCTCTGAGCCCCGCCAAGCCAGAGCCTACTATTACTACACTACAATCTACGATATCCATATATAGCCATTTTGATTTATTTTTAAATGTATATGTATTTATGTAAAATTAAATATATTTATAATTACAATCCTAATCCGCTGCGGCTTCCTCTGTCTTTATTTGTGTAAATTCCGCAATTGACTTAAGTATTTCACTCTCGTTTATCAAATCTCTAATAGAGAGTACTCCATACAACTGTCCCCCTGACGTCACTACTAAATGTCTAACGTTGTGCTTACGTATCAACATGGCGGCGTCTCTAACAGAAGCCTCCGCTTCTATAGATATTACATTACGGCTAGCTATCTTGGAGACCTCCTCGCTGGGATGTATCCCCCTAGCCACAGCGTTTACAATATCTCTCTCAGACACCACGCCAAACACCTCGCCGCCTTGGACTAAGACCAGAAGCCCAATCCTCCTCTTGGTCATGATTTCCGCAGCTTCACGTATTGAGATTGTGGGCGAGGCGGTCACAGGCGGTTTGGAGGCTATGTGTCTCACTGGCGTCATGTCTTCTCCACGTCGCTAGCTCTGCGGGGCTCTACGCCGGACAGAGGTTTTTTCGACATGTGCGCAAGCCTCTTGGCTATCTCCTCTGCGTATTTATAGTCGTAAATCCGTTGGATAGATATCCGCTGCGCTTGTGGACTTCCAGCCCCATGTACAGACTCTATGAGATACGCCACGCTGATGCTCACATTCTCTAACAGTCGTAATATCCTCAGTCTATCTTCGGCAGTGAACTCCGGCACCCCCTGGAGGTACTTCTCCAGAAGTTGTCTAACTTCGGGATTTTTCAAATCAAACTCGCTGGGGCCCGTGCCCAGAATGCCGCCAGCTATGTCGTGGGCGAGTCTGGAGATTTCGTACGGAAAGCGAGTCACTAGATGTTTAGTGACGTTGGCGTACATGGGGTTAACCCACCACCCCCCCGGCCCCTCTGCGACTTTCTTCCCCTCCCAACTGGCGGCGAGGCCGGCTGAGTACATCGTCTCGTTTAGAAAAGTCATCTCCACTAGCTTGTCCTCCACGTGCGCCTTGCCCGCCACCCCGATTTGACTGGCTAAGTTGTAGGCAGCCCCAATTATGACGTCACCCAAGCCGGATTTACAACCGGCGTAGCCCTGTCTGTGGTAGTACGAGAAGACTTCTACGAGGAGCCCCGCCCACGTCCAGTCTCTGTAGAGAAATATCCGCTCCCACGGCACGAAGACGTCTTCAAAGATCAAAAGCCCCTCGTGGTTGAACATATACGGCAGCCCGTCGATCTCGCCCCCCTCGGCTCTCCTGCCGTCGTTCAACTGCCTCCCCACCACGACCTTGACCCCCGGCGTGTCTAGCGGTATGGCGAAGGAAATTGCGTACTGAGCGTCTTTTTCAGTCATAGCTCTCGTGGGCATTACCAACACTTCGTCCACAGCGGCTATGCCCGTGATGTTGGCTTTCGCTCCCCTCACCACAACCCCGTCGTCTCTCTCCTCGACGACTCTGACGTAGGCGTCTGGGTTGGGCTGTTCGCTTGGCTTCAGCGCTCTCACTCCCTTGACGTCCGTCATGGCGCCTGCCAGAGCTAAATCACGCCGCTGCACATACTCGAGGTACTTCATGAAGTTGTCGTGGTATGTCTTTACCCCCCTGTCCGCCATCTTTCGCGTTATGATGTAGAGCGTGTTGAGGCCGTCCCACCCCACGCACCTCTGGAAACAAGTGCCAGTCTTGTGACTCAACTTCCGTAGGAGCTTCACCTTAGCCACTAAGTCGCGTGGGTCGCTGTGGAGTGAGTTGAACCGGTTTACCTCCTCCCCCACTATGGGGCTGTAGACTCTGGCGAGGTCTATGGTGTCTTCTTCAAACGCCGCGTCGAAAGTGGCTTTGAAAGACATAACTGAGGGCTTTAGGAAGAGATTTGTAGTTATGTCGTTGACTCTCTTCCCCATTACGTATATGGCTACGTGTTGTCTATTTTTCAAGCCCTCCACGTATTGATCTCCCTTCCTCAAACCCATATGCCACAGATTCTGCATGTATATTAACTTTACAATGTGAAATTACAATTTTCTATTATTATAAATTTCTAACATGTATTTACACATAGAAAAATCCTTATATAATGTAGAAAAAGTGATTGTGTGCAGAGGGAAATAGTAGTGGTGAACCCCGCCACGGAGGAGACACTAGCGGTGTTCCAATCGGCCACCAGAGAAGACGTAAGGAGAGCAGTAGACGAAGCTCACGAGGCATACGAAAAGTGGTCTGCTCTACCTCTAAGAGAGAGAGCTAGATATCTAAAGAAAGCCGCCGACATGATAGAAATGTTATTCGACGACGTGTTGAGAGTTTTAGTTGCCGAATCTGGAAAGCCGATTAGAGATTCGAGAGCAGAACTCCACAGAGCTGTGGACATAATTAGAGCCAGCGCCGAGGAGGCTAGACACGTGCTGGAGGGGAGGGCGCCGAGAGTAGATGCCTACGTCTATCCACCTGCAAACGAAAACAGACTAGTGATCGAAGTGAGAGAGCCCATCGGCGTGGTGGCGGGGGCTCTCAGTTACAACAACCCCGCGTCTACTTTCGCTCACAAAGTGGCTCCCGTAATTGTCGCGGGCAACACCGCCGTCGTGAAGCCCTCTACACATACGCCGCTGACGGCCATAAAGCTGTATGAAATATTCCAACAAGCTGGGGTTCCAGACGGCGTGTTGAAAGTCGTCATCGGCAGCGGCGAGGAGGTGTTCAACGAATTGTTGGAAAATCCAAAAGTGGCTGGGATATCTTTCACAGGCAGCACCGCCGTGGGTCTGCAAGTGGCTTCGAAAGCCGCCGCTAGGGGTAAGAAGTACATGATTGCCCCAAGCGGCTCCGACCCGGCTATCGTCTTCGCCGACGCCGACGTGGAGCACGCCGCCGCCACGATAGCTAGAGCTAGGTTTGAAAACGCGGGGCAGAACTGTAACGCCACCAAACGGGTTTACGTAGAGAGACCACTATACGAAAAGTTCGTGAAGTTACTACTGGAGAAGACAGCCGCCGTGAAAGTGGGCGACCCCACAGAATTAGACACAGACATGGGTCCACTCATATCTGACAAAATGGTCAAGGCGATGGAGAACTTCGTGACAGACGCTGTGGCTAAAGGCGGTGAGGTTCTCCACGGCGGCCGGAGGTTGGAGAGACGTGGCTACTTCTTCCAACCCACTCTGATAAAGATAGACAGTTACAGTGGGGCTAGAGTGTTGAAAGAGGAAGTCTTCGGGCCGGTGCTGCCAGTGTCGTCTTTTGAAGACGTCGATGAGGCCGTTAAGTTGGCTAACTCCACTGAGTATGGGCTGCAGGCGGCTATATTCACCTCGGACTATAGAAAAGCCATGAGGGTGGCTAGAGCCATAAGAGCTGGCTCAGTCATGATAAACGACTCCACTAGAGTGAGGTTCGACGCTCTGCCCTACGGCGGCGTCAAGAACTCTGGCTTTGGGTGGCGAGAGGGGGTGAGGTCAACCATGTTTTACTTCACAGAGCCTAAGTACTACGTGTTGGGGTTATGATAGACCTCTATAGAGAATCTCTAAAAAACCCCGTGGAGTTCTGGGAGAAGCAAGCCGCTAGGCTCTACTGGAGACATAAGTGGGAGAAGACTTACGACGATACAAACCCGCCTTTCTACAAGTGGTTCGTGGGTGGGGAGACAAACATCACATACAACGCTCTAGACCGCCACGTGCAGAACGGTAGGGGAAATAAAGCCGCTTTGATTTGGGTCTCCTCCTCCGGAGCTACTAGAGTATTGCGATATTGGGACCTCTATCGAGAGGTCAACCGCCTCGCCGCGTTGTTGAAGACGCGGGGGGTAGAGAAGGGGGACAGAGTGGCTATATACATGCCCATGATTCCAGAGGCCATGATGGCTATGTTGGCCGTAAGCCGGCTGGGGGCCGTACATACGGTAGTCTTTTCGGGTTTTGGGGCGCAAGCTCTGGCAGATAGGATTAGAGACTCCAACGCTAAGCTTGTCATAACTACAGACGCCATGGCTAGGAGGGGGAGGTCCATCCCACTGAAGACTATAGTAGACGAGTCGTTGGCATACGCCGGAGTAGACGCAGAGGTGTTGGTGTATAGGCATATAGGCACGGGGGTGCCCATGAGAGAGGGGAGAGACTATTGGTGGCAAGACGAGATTAAGCGCGTGCCGATGAATACACACATAGAGCCGGAGTGGGTGGCTGGCGACGAGCCTCTATTCATCATATATACGTCGGGCACCACCGGCAAGCCAAAAGGCATTGTCCACCTCCACGGAGCGTACATGGTTTGGGTGTGGTACGCCTTTAGTCACTTAGTTGGGGCAGAGAGAGAGTTTAGAGAAGACATAGTGTTCTTCTCCACGGCGGACATCGGCTGGATTTCTGGCCATCACTACGGCGTGCATGGACCTCTGTTAAACGGACTCACAGTGCTCTGGTACGACGACGCTCCCGACTATCCACACCCCGGAGTCTGGTGGGAGATCGTAGACGCCTACCGCGTCACCCACTTGTTGTTCTCCCCCACTGCAATTAGGCTGTTGATGAGATACGGCGACGACTGGCCCCGGAGATATAGACTAGACAGCCTCATAGCAGTGTACCCCACCGGCGAGGTTTTGAACGAAGAAGCGTACAAGTGGATCCAGACTCACGTCTGTAAGAACCGCTGCCAAGTGGCGGACATATGGGGCCAGACAGAGACTGCGTGTTTCGTCACAGCCCCCGGGTCACTCAACTTGGGCGACTTTGAGTACACATACGGCTCCGTGGGCCGCCCCTACCCCACTCTCCAATTGGTGATTCTAGACGACGAGGGGAGAGAATTGCCCCCAGGCTCTAAGGGACATGTGGCCGTCAAGCCGCCGCTGCCCCCGGCGTTTCTCCACACACTGTGGGGCGACCCCAAGCGCTACGTGGAGAGTTACTGGTCTAAATTCCCCGGCTACTACGCCACTGGCGACGTTGGTTACATAGACGAGAGGGGGCACTTGCACATATTGGGGCGGTCAGACGACGTGATAAAAATCGCCGGACATAGGCTATCCACTAGAGAAGTGGAAGACATCCTCTCTTCGCACCCAGCCGTGGCTGAGGCAGCGGTAGTGAGCGTCCCAGACCCCATACGCGGCGATGTGTTGGCAGTTTTTGTGGTTCCCCGCGCCGGGAAATTCATTACAGAAGACGAAGTCGTCACCCACCTCAAGAAGTCGCTGGGGCCACTAGCCGTGGTGGGCAAAATCACAATTGTAGAGAAACTTCCAAAGACTAGGACTGGAAAAGTAATGAGGAGAGTACTGCGGGCTATGGCCACTGGCCAGCCAGTGGGCGATTTGAGTACCTTGGAGGACTTGGAAAGCGTGGAGGAGATAGAGAAAAAACTAAGGCAGTAGTATAGGCCTCACGGATTTTCCACTTTTCAAAGCCTCAACCGCTTGGTTGACCTCCTCTAGCCTATACTTGTCGCTAGCCAACAACTCCGGTCTTAGGAGGCCCCTGTCCACCATAGACACCACCTTGGGCAGATCCACGCGGGGTCTCGCGCCGTAGCTACCCACAATTGTAATACCGCTTCTCACTACTCTAGCCACGTGCACCGGAGCTCGCCTCCCCACAGCCATCAAACCCACCAGCACCACTCTCCCACCAGCCGCGGCCATCTCGATAGCCATGTCCACAGTCTCCTCACTACCGACGGCTTCAATAACCACGTCGCCGCCGCGTTTGTCTGTAAGTCGCTTGACCTCCTCCACTGGCGAAGACTTCACATCCACAACTTCGGCCCCCATTTCTGACGCTATCTTCAACTTGGCTGGGTTCCTCCCCACCGCTATCACTCTGGCGCCTAGCGCCTTAGCCATCTGCACAACCGCCAAGCCCACTCCCCCCGTACCCACCACCACTACAGTATCCCCCGGCGACGTGGCGCCGGAGTTAACCACAGCGCCGTAGGCAGTCAGATAGGCACAACCCAGAGAGGCGAGCTCCGGCTTGTCCCACAGCCTCTGCGGGAGTTTCACCACGGCGCTGGCGGGCACCACGGCGTACTCAGCCCACACGCCGCCTAGGAAAACTCTCACAGGCGTGCCGCCCATGGACAGCCTAGTGGTGCCGTCTAGCATTGTGCCCCTCAGCCGGACTTCGGCGAATTTTTCGCATAAGTTCTCCAAACCCCGTGCGCAGTTTCTACACCTCCCACAGGGCCATATGAATGAGGACACCACCACGTCGCCTGGCGCCAGTCCTTCCACTCGGGGCCCCACCTCCTCCACCACGGCGACGGCCTCGTGTCCGGGCACCAGCGGTGGGGGAACTGGCGTTGCCCCCTCTAAGACGTACAAATCGCTGTGGCAGACGCCGGCTGACTTTATCCTCAACAAGACCTCCCCCTCTCTGGGTCTCTCTACGTCTAAGTTTTCAACTTTTAGAGGTGTGTTGTAGGCGTGGAGAACTGCCCCCCTCATAAAGATTTGATAGAATCTATTTATAAATTTGAGATATGTAAAAGTCTAGATACATTATTTCTAAATTATAATTATTTAAAATTGGGAAAAAAATTTAATAGTAGGTTAGTGAGGGGGAATGTGTATATCCCCAAGCTCATGTGTACACAACATCCAGACACTACAGTGAAGGTTACTGCAGCTGAGGAGGTGGACGAGGCGGTTGTGGCTCACACAGCTTATGGATGTGACGAAGTGATGGTTGATTACGAGGGGAAGACCACGCCTTACAGTCAGCCGAAAGATGTTGTCATAAAAGCATCGAGATCCGGCGTCCCCCTGGGGGAGAAAATGTTCATAACTGTGAGACTGCCAAACCCAAAGCTTGAGGAGTTCGACAGAGCTATGCTGTCGCTGGAGGCCGCCATTGTGGCTAACTACTTCTCGGTAAAGTACACAGGCCGGCAGGCAGTGAGGTGGGTGATTCTGCCGATGGTTGAAGATATAGACACCGTGTCTCTCGTTAGGAGAATGTTGAAGAGGAAGTATGAAGTGTACAAGTCTGAGACTGGTGTGGACATCGGCGACGTGGAAGTGGTGCCGCTCGTAGAAGACGCAATTGTCCAACTAAAGACTAGACAGATACTGGGGCAAGTTTTTGAAAGCGGCACGAGAGACGTGAGAGTATTCTTCGGCAAGTCTGACTCTGCCGTGAAACACGGTCACTTGGCGTCGTCGTTGGCGATGGCGTATGCTCTCTCCACAATTCCGAAACTTGAAGCCGAGTTGGGGCTTAAAGTTAAGCCCATAATTGGCATGGGGTCGCCACCGTTTCGTGGGGGTTTGAACAACCCCAAGTTGTGTCATCTCGAAGTGGTGCAGTACGCCGGTTACCACACCGCCACGATACAATCAGCCGTCAGATACGACGTGTCTCTAGAGGAATATGCCAGAGTGAGGGAGTCTATATTGAACGCTTGTTGCAGCGCTAGACTGAGCCCCGCCGACGAGATTATGCCCATAATTACGGAAGCCTCGGCGAAGTACCGCTCTCTAGTGTTTAAGTACGTAGATAAAGTGACGGAGATGGCTAGACTAGTCCCGAGCACCCGCGATAGGATTAGTTGGAAAGAGTACGGTAGACTCTTTTCTCACGGCGACAGTGTGGTGAACATGCCGCGGGCGATAGTGTACACGAGCACTTGGTACTCTCTAGGGTTGCCCCCCACGCTGCTCGACGCGCCGTACGTCGTCGAGTTGGCTAAGTCGGGCATGTTAGACACAGTGCTGAAGGTGTTACCAACATATTTAAAAGAGTTAGAATATGACATGGAGTACTTCGACTCGAAAACTGTGGAGAAATACCTAGGCGGAGAGCTCGCGAAGTATGTGTTTGAAATGTCTGACTATTTGGGCATAGAGGCGAGGCCGAACCCGGCTTATCTATCGCTGTTGAGAATGCCTAGAAGTGAGTCTAACATAATTGCCATGGGTAAATTCCGTAAGTTCCTGGGGTGATGAAAGTGGGAGATTTGATTAAAAAACCGCCGGTGGTTGTCGGTTTGGACGCCACGGTAGAAGACGTCGCCGTGCAGATGGTTGAAAACAACGTTGGCTCTGTGGTGGTTGTAGACAGCGAGCGGAGACCCGTGGCGATAGTTACCGAGAGAGATGTAGTGAGGACAATAGCCAGGAGGACGCCACCCACTGCCAAAGCGGCGGAGGTGGGGACTGCGAGAGATTTACTCACCGCGAAGCCAGACGACGATTTGTACCAAGTGTTAGACGCCATGAGGAAGAGGCGAGTTAGACACTTAATCGTGGTGGACGAGGGGGGGAGGTTGGTGGGTGTCTTATCCATAAGAGACTTCACTGAAGACTGGGCTTTGAAAGAGTTAAGCGGAAAAGTCTGGTGGCCTAAGCCAGAGGAATGAAAGTGGGGCAGCTCATCAAAAAACCACCTCTGACCATTTCGCCGTCGACCACACTACTGGAGGCCGCGGACTTCTTGACTAAACACGCAGTTGGGGCTCTAGTAGTGGTGGATCCAAGAGAGCCCGACAAACCGCTGGCTGTCTTGTCTGAGAGAGATCTTGTTAGGGCCATAAGTATGCGGATGCCTCTATCCACGCCGGTGGAGGCCTTCATGTCAACTACGGTGGTGTCTATAGCGGCGGATAACTCCATAGAGAGAGCTGCAGAACTAATGTGGAAAAATAACATTAGGCACCTAGTAGTGATGGAGGGTGGAAAAATGGTCGGCGTAATCTCCATCAGAGACGTGATAAATCCAGAAGTTCTCCAACAAATCTGTAGAGCTAGTCACCACCCCACAGCGAGCAATTGAGTATAAAGACTACTGTTACAGGTGGCAACCTCCAAGCGGGATAAGCCCTCTGTAATTATCGTTGAGGGGCGCCAAGACGTTTCTAAATACTTCTCCGAAACTCCAATTTTCTACGCCTACAGAGGTCCGCACGGAGAGTGGTTCAAGTCTGTAGCTGAGGCGGTGGAAAACGACAGTTGGACCCGCTTGCCGCCGGCTGGCGTTAGGACTGTCACTAGGCGGGATTTGTTAAGAGGGGGTTTCATCAGACTGAGAGACACAGTTGCGGCGGCAAGTGTGTCTGGTGTGGGCTGTGTGTAGAGAAGTGTCCCACCTCCGCCATTGTGTATAGAGAGCGAGAAGCAGTGGAGGTTAGATACGACAATACTGCGGTTTGTGTAATTCTCTCTGTCCAACTGCAGCGATTGAAATGCCCACGCTTCCAGACAAGCTGCTGGCGGCGCTTGTCAAAACGGCGTCTGCGTTTTGTGTGCGACTATGGGCTTCAAGACAGCGAGGTAGAGGGCGTTAGAGTCAAGTGCATAGCTGCAATTCCCACACAATATCTCTACATAGCCGCTTCTAAACATGGCGAGGCGAGAGCGTATTGTTCAAGAGGAGAGAGCTGCCCCATGTGGAGAGCCGTAGAGAGCTGGGCTGTGGGTCTCGCCAGAGTTGGGAATGAGTTCGTAGCTGAGGCGCGTAAATCAAGTCTAGAGCCGGGTGATCGGCGGCAGACGAGAATATTGGCGGTGGCGGTCGGTTACTGGAGTTTTGAAGTTACAGAAGAGTGTACCTTGTGTGGCGCATGTGTTCACAAGTGCCCCACTAGAGCTCTGTCTACCGACGGGAGGCGGTTAGTTTTGACTCCAGCGCTCTGTACAGCGTGCCGCGTTTGTGTAGACAAGTGTCCAGAGAGAGCGATTACCGTGAATAACGCAGTTGTGGAAAATCCATACGAACCTCTGCTCTTGTTCAGAGACAACCCGGCGGTCTGTAAGTCGTGCGGCAGAGAATTGCCGTATACAGTAACTGCGGCGAGGAAAATATCGCAAAGAGTGGGTAGCGACTACGTCTACTTATGTGGAGAGTGTAGAGTTAAGTCTTTTTCCTAATTTTCAACACGTACACTTCGCCGGCGGTTACGTCAACTATCGAGTAGTTGAAGAGTGGCAATACTAACCGCAGTACTTTCACACAATCGCCATCGGCCGTCCTTACGACGAATTCCCCGGGTTGGTTCTCCTGGATGTAAGTCACAACTTTGAGAGACCCCTCTGGACAGCCGGGGGCGTCGATTTCTCCCACACTTAAAACTCGTAACATATATAAATATAGCTCAACGGCTACACGTGGCTCTGGAGAGTTTGGTTGGACTCGTAGTGGGTTGGTTAGTGTCTACATTTGCCATATGGATAGCGTTGAAGATTTTGCCGGGTAAGCAAAAGAGAGAGAGTCTGACTGGCGCTGCGCTTACGGCGATAATTGGCGCTTTGATCTTTTGGTTTTTCTACTCAATCTTCCGCATACCCATTTTGAGTGGGATACTGGCGTTTTTCGTCTGGTTATACGCATTGCGAAAACTCCAGGGAGTGGGGTGGCTGGGGGCTTTGGCGTTGGCTATTTTGATCTACATAATCAACGGAATATTTAGCCTCTTCCTACCGACGCTTCTCTAAATGAAGCGATTGCCGCATGACTGCGGCATATTGTGTAGAGTAGCAATTACGTTAGCGGAATTTGTAAAGAACGCATATGGACAAGTCTTAACGCTTTCCCCCAGCGAAGTGGCGAAAGCGGCGCAGATATCTCCCTATGTCGTGGGGCAGATATTTAGAAAACTAGCGGAAGTTGGCTATATGGAGTGCCGTAGAGAAAACAAACGGTTGTGTTGTTTCCTCACGAGAAATTCCCCCCTCTGGACTGCGGACTCCCAGAGGATAAATCAGATACTAGAGGCGTTGGCAGAATAAAGTTTTAAAGAGCGAAGTCTACGCAATTGTGAAGTTGTTAGTGGTGGGACTCTCTCTAGTCGCGTTAGGCGTGGGGATTCTCTTCGCCGCACTCCTCTCCGCTTCCTCCGCACAGTTGACACAAGTAGGCGCAGTGGGTTGTGTAGTGATATTATTCCTACCGATATGTTTCGGAGCCGGCAGTGGACAATTAGTGACGTGGGGAATGGTTATGGCTGGAGTTTTACTACTCGCGGCGGCGGTGTTGCAGTGGTTACTTTTGAAGAGACAAGAAGAGAAACATAGTCAGTAGAGTTAGCAGAATTGCCAAAACTATTACAGAAGTAGCCACTTTCTGACTTGTGCCGAACACTATCGGCAGGGGGCCAATTATGACGACTCCGCCAGCTTCAGCTTTACCTCTAGCGGAGAGTAGAATAGCTAAAACGATTAGAAAAATACCTAGAAATATGAGGACAATAGCTAAAGCCAACCACTCCACCACGCCCAGTGCTCTACGTACATATAAAAATTTGATGGACCGGCCGGGATTCGAACCCGGGATCTCCCGCGCGCGAGGCGGGCATCCTTCCGCTAGACTACCGGCCCATCTCTAAAAAATTTAGTAGATAAAAAATTTTGGGAAGAAATTTCTCCATGTCTCTCTATCTCGCAATCGGCGGCGGGGGAGATGTAATTATGGCCACAGTTCTAGCCGGCGACGAAGCAGTGGGGCAGATACCCTGGGAGAGATTTGTAGTTGACCCAGAGCCCGGGCCCGTCCCGTTGTCTAATTTCGCAGACGTAGTGCCCGCGGGCGATGGAGTGGCTTTAGTTACGCCTAGGAGCTACGTAGAGCGGAATGGGAGGCGGTTTAAAACACAAGGCGTTTGCGTCTCTCAATTACTAGAGAAGTCTATCTACGTCGTCGATAGTTACACACCGCCGTCGAAGTTGGCGAAATCTCTGGCGGTATTTAACAAAGTTGTGGGAGTCGACGTGGGGGGCGACGTGTTGGGAGTGGGGTGTGAAAAAGAGTTGGGGAGCCCTCTGGCGGATGGATATGGAGCCGCCGTGTTGGCTAAGTTGAGAGATTTGGGTGTCGAGACAGAAATTGTAGTTATGTCGCCCGGCGCAGATGGGGAGCTAGAGAGGGAATATCTCCTAAAGAGAGCTGCTCTGGCGGCTGAGTTAGGCGGTTTCCTCGGCTCAATAGGTCTCTCGAAACGGCAGATCGAACTCCTCTCTAGACTAACAGAACATTGTGTCACTGAAGCTTCAGCCGTGGCTGTCAAAGCAGCCAGAGGCGTTTGGGGTCGAGTCCCAATTAGAGGTGGACAGAGGACTGTAGAAGTCGACCTTTTCTCCACCGTGGGATTTAGATTCGACCCCCACGTCCTCTTACGGATAAATAAAGCCGCTAGACTCATTTACGAGAGAGATTTGCCCATCGACCAAGCGGCGGAGGCGTTGTTATCAGTGGGAATACCCACCGAGTGGCATTTAGAGGAGTTGTTGAAAAACGGCGTGAAGCACGGGGAGGCGATTGCAATTTTGAGAAAAGGGAAGAAGTGTCTAGAGGAGAGCTAGCACTTTCTGCACTACCTCCGTGGGGCTCCTCCCCAACACGGTGATAACGCCCTCTTTCCCCCAATCTCCCCAATCTACAATCAAATCCGGCGTTTTGCCGTCTGTCTGTCGGTACGCCTCCTCTATTATCCACTGCATGGTACCCCCCTCTTTGTTCTTGACGTTTTGCGGCTCCAGCCGGCGGTCTATGTAAACAATGGTGTAACCCAGAGCTTTAGCTCTTTCTATGTATTTATCTCTGAGTCTTATGTTCATAGCCGCTCGCGTTGTTGAGTCTCTCTTTATAACTGTCAGTATTTTCCTCGCAATGTGATCGCTAGCGCCAAACGTGGGAGGGCCGGAGGGCTTGGCTCTCCCCATGTAGTTCACAATTCTGCCGGGGACTGCGACTACGTCTTCTCTACCTGCGGCATACCTCGAGTCAATTACATAACCCAAATTGCTTTGGACTTCCGGTATTGCCTCTGCAAATTCGCCGTGTTGTTCTATCAGTTTTAGAGCTTGAGCTAATTGTTGATAAACTCTCCACCTCTCGGCGTCTATCTCTAGCCAAGCAATGGGGTTGACAGGCCAGTGCCCTCTGCCTCTAGCTATCCCGTATTTTATAGCAGTGTATATAAACTCTTTAGCTATTTTCACAGCGTCTAAAACGTCAAATCCCTTAGCTAGATTTGCAGCTATTGCAGCTGAATACGCGCAGCCAGTGCCGTGTGTAGCTCTAGAGTCCAGCCGCGGGGTTTTCAAATAGTGAAAACTCCCCCGGTAGTAGACTACGTCTATAGCTTCCCCCTCTTCGAGGTGTCCTCCCTTCACTACTACCGCCTCGGGGCTGTACTCTCTCTGTATATACACGGCGGCTCTCTCTGCGTCTTTTACAGTCTTAATCTCGAAGCCGGCTAGTTTTTCAGCCTCGTGTCTATTCGGCGTTACCACTTTCGCCGCTGGGAACAACTTCTTCTTCAACGTCTCCACAGCATCCTCGGCGATGAGGGGAGCTCCGGATTTAGCTATCATAACTGGATCTACCACCAACGGAAAGCCGAGAGATTTAACTATTTGAGAAACCTCCTCTATAATCTCTCTATTTCCCAACATTCCAGTCTTGCCGGCGTCTATCCCCATGTCGTCCCACACGGCTTCTATCTGTTGTCTAACTAACGAGGGGGGTAAACACTCCGCCGCTCTCACTTCGTACGTGTTCTGAGCTGTGACACACGTCAACGCAGTAACGCCGTGGACACCCAACGCGGCGAAAGTCTTTATATCCGCGTGTATTCCCGCGCCGCCGCCGGAGTCTAGCCCGGCTATCGTCATAGCCACGCGCCAAGACATAAAGAACTAATTTTATCCGAATAAAAATTTAGTAGAGTTCTCGAAGTAGCGGGATTTCTCTAAACATTTCGTCAGTTACATAACTCCAATATATGCCGAAAGGTTTTTTGTCAACTCGCCGCACGTAGAAGACTTCTCTCGGAGTTGCCACAATATCGACGACTAAATCAAACGGCTCTAGCGGAATTTCGTCTTCTACCAACTGGAGTGTGTGCACGGCGGTGGCAACCGGCGTGTTTTCGCCAACTTTGCCAAAAGTAGATAGAATGCCCCACTCTATTTCCGAATATCCATGCGATTTACCCACGCGGCGGCCTGTCCGCGGATTTACAGCGACGGAGCCCACAACAACGAAATCGACGGGGGGTATTTCCCGTGGTTTAACTGGCTTACCCCATTTGAACAAGCCGGCTATGGTAGAAGCCTCGCGGTAGGCCTCTCTGGGGATGGCCGTGGGGTTTAGGAGATAAAACCCCTCTCTAATTCTCGGCGTTGGGACAATCAACAACTTGCCTCCCAACAAAGCGGCGTGGCGGCAATACCTCTGGGGGGCGTCTGGATTTATCTTCACTACTTTAGCTCTCTGAAACTCTACAGTAGAAGCTAAACGTCTACAAGCCTCCTCAGAACCCCTAAAGTTTGGAATACGTCCATAGACAGGCCGGGGGAAGGCAGCCTCCCCCCTCTCTTCTAGAAGTCTCCAAATCCTCTCTCTAATAGACTGCTTGACGTCCATATAGCTATAAGAAGTGTGTATTTATGAAAACCACGGCGCCGGAAAAAAGGTTACTATCGGAAAAAAGGGGGGTTATTGTTCTGGAACTTCTGCAACGAACCTCTTGTATATTGCGAAATATGCCGCTGCTGCAAACGCGGCTATTGATAACCCCAAAAACGCCAGTGTCACGTACACCACTGGCATGGGTATTTCCATGTAGAAGTTGGCGAAGAGCTCTACCGGCAGCCCCGTTTTCTCGATCAACACCATGTTAGGGTATCTAGCGCCGTCGTTTAACACTTCGCCGAGGACTACCGTAGATAAAGCCAGCGGACCTAGCCACTTGGCGACGTTGACTTCTCCCCTCTTTACAGAAGTCAAAGTTTTGAAAGCTAAAACCGCCAAGGCTGCGATTATTAACAACTTCACGCCCAGAATTGGGGCGTATGTCGTGTTGACCGCCTCGTACAACAACGGAGAGTACTGCCCTAAACTAAACCAATAGAGAGGTCCCAACGCAAATTGAGCTAGCAACAGAACCAACCCCACTCTAACGCCTACCTTAACTCCTCTCACGTCTTTCTCGAGAGCTAATAGACTAGCCACTACAAATCCGCCTGTGGAAATCACAGCCGCCACGGTATGTAGATACAACGTCCAAAAGAGCGGATTTGCGTACGGCATAAAGCCGGGGTTTAAGCCAGTCTGTAAGTAATGCCCCACAGCCATGGGGTAGTTAATTTCGGCAAATACAGCTCTAAAACCGAAGGGAACGAAGAAACCCGAGATAGCCATGATCCACATTATCAACACGTGTGTGCTAGGCTTAATCTTGCCCCAGGTATACCAACTGATGGCTATGGCGGGTATCCTAACCATTATGGCTGCGATAGCTATGGCTATGGGTATAAATAGAGTGTTTGTAGCTAAGGTGGTAAGCGCTGTGAAGAACCCAGCCAAGAAGACTGTGATTATGGTGCCCCAAACTCCAGAGAACAACTCGGAGACTATTAGAATTTTAAACGCCTTTCTCGCGAAGAGTTCATACCAACCGTCGTTTGTCTTAACCGCCATGTGTCTAGCCCACGCCGAGAGGAGTCCACTGCCCAAAGTCATGGCGGTAAATACCACGTGCAAAACCACGGCGAGACCCAACCCCGCGAAGCCTAAAAACACTGCGTCCATACTATCCCACGCCAGCTCCTTTCTTCAATAATTCGAGGAATTTGAATTCTCTAGTAGCTACTAGATACATGGCGTAGAGACCGCCGAAGCCTATAGCTAGAATTGTCAAATATGCAAACGCCAGAAAGCCAGGCGATGTGGCGTAGGGCACGGGCGTCACTAACTCGCTGGGGTACAACAACCCGTAGACTGACCAAGGCTTTCTCCCAATTTCTCTAACTGCCCACCCCGCCACCGCCGGGATTACAGTACCTAACACAGTCAATAGAGCTAGTAGGAAAAGCCCACGTCTCTCGCCGCCTATTGCTGACACAATCTTTCTAGCTAGGGCCGTCAAACCCGGCGCTTTGACGAAATTGAAGAAGAGAACTGCCGCAGCTAACCCTCCCAAAATGGCGAAAGTCACTTTAACGTAGTAAGCGGAGTGCAACAACGGCATGCGAGACTCGGCTTTCTGCAAATCGGACACACATAAATCTCTCAATTTGAGCGCAGCTACGTTAGAGACATCTACGTCGCCGAGTTGACTCAGATACTCACCTAAACCCAGCGCCGCGGCTACATCGCCTAGAGTTGTATCGCCATGTTTTTCACAACTGGCGTATAATCTGTCGAAGCCAACTATGGGGTGGTTGGGGTCTCCATACGCCAACCACGCAATTAGAGGATTGTAGTAAGTCTCCTTAGCGCCCTCTATTAAGGCAAATTTAGTGGGATTGTACTTCGCGACAGCCTCGCCCATGAAGTGTGCTACAATTGGCGCTTGTATGACGAAAAGCACTGCGAATATAGTCGCTATGGGAGTTATTATCTTTAGGTATTTCCCATCGCCAGTTTTGAAATATCTATATGACCACCCAGCCAGAGCCACAGCCAACCCAATCAACGTAGCGCCGATGATGTTGTGAAATATCGACACTAAAGCGTAGGGGCTGTACATAGCCACCGCGTGGTCTGTCAAAACTACACCCACTTTTCCAGACAAACCCGGCTGTTGCACCAATATGGAAATGGGGTGGCCCGCAGCTAACGCAGCCACTTTCAAAGCCACAATTTTCGGAACGTCTATCGCCAGCGGGCCATACTCTGGCATGAATGGATATAGAGCTTGCGCCAGCGGGCCAGTGCCCCAAGGCGCTTGCATCCAAGTATTTACCGCAGTAATCAAAACGCCGGAGAAATAAGCAAAACCAGCATAAACCGCCAAAATAGCTAAACTCACGGGAGGCCTCACTTTACCCAACGTGACGATAAAGAGAATTAAGAAAGCGACTTCGTTAGAAAAAGCAATGAGTTCAAGCACAAGAGGCGTAAATGCAAAAGTAGCAATAGCGAGATTAACGCCTGGCCACACTTGCACAAGTCCAAACTCCACAAGTGTGCCAAAGATGGCGCCCAATGCGAAATTCACAGCTAAAACAGCAGTCATTATCCGCGCCGCTCTTAGATAGATAACTTCGCCACTCCGCCACCACTTCCACAACATTGCGCCAATAGCTACGGGCAGTCCAAAAGTCAGAGATACAAACACACCGTGGAAATACACGCCTAACGCACTTAGTGGCATGAGTACATACTCGTCCATACACATGCCGAGTTTTCCAAAAATATATTTTTTGGAACAACTCTCTTTTAATTCACGAGAAATACGTTCTGAAAATAAACTTCCAGTATATAGTCGTTTTATACACATAATTGTATTGTGACAGTCGCTAACTCTCTTTGTCTTAGCGCCGCGGGGCGAAATACGCGACGGCGCCCGGCGCGAGGAGTTGGGATTTCGCCCAGGGTTAGTTGAACCCGTAGGGATGTATTGGGGGATGTGGAACTAACACAAGTACGTAAGCCCCAATTAAGACAAATATGGCGATGCCTATGGGCGCAGCTAACTTTAACCACTCTCTAAATCCTATTAGTAAGACACTCGCCAGCACGATGTTCGGCACGTTGCCGGGGATGGCCAAGCCGCCGGATAACACTAGCGAAATCAAGAAACTCCTAAGGGCGTCGGTCCCCATCTCTGGGCTCACCAACGCCGCCACTAGCGTTGCGTTGTCCGCCACAGCTGACACAAGGCCAAAGACGTACAACACCTCTTTCCCAAACTCAGCCACAATGAGGGCGAGCGGTTTGAAGAACTCCCCCAGTATGGTGAGAGCGAATATGAAGAGGAATATTTTGAAAGCTCTAGCGAACACCTCCCGCAGCTCCGGCTCGTAGGGCTCTATCTCTACGCCGGCTTTGTGCATTTTCTTGAGTGTGACGTATGTATAGACAGCGAAGAAGGCGACTATTATAACTACGGCGTCTATAAGCACGTTCACTAGGTAGAAAAAGCCCTGCTTGAGTTTCGCCACCGCTATAGTGGACAGCGGCTCTCCGATCGGCAACAGCGCTGCCCCAGCGCCGATGGCAAACGCGCCGTATACAGCGGCTCTCGCTTTGTACTCATGCGGCGCTTTGGCGAAAGCCAGGAGCTCTGCTAACACAGCCGCGGCCACTATCGCCGAAATGACGCTGCTGGACATGCCAAAGGCGAAAATCAACACCGCCAATACGGCTGGACGCGCTATGGCATCGGCTTTGGCGGCTAGCTTGTCTCTAAAGTAGTAAAATGTCAACCCGGCGGCTAACACCACTTGAGTTATGCCAATGGGCACATAGCCATAGCCCGGTTGGTAAACCGCCAGGGGGTGCAGCAGCGCTTCTTTTAACAACTCGAAGCTCCAGAGCCCGCCTACGGTGGCTGCCGCTAGAGAAACCACAAAGAAAAACACCTCTAAGTTGTGTTCTACCTTTTTAGAAACAAGTGGAAGTGTCAATAACAATGTCAAGAAGGTCATCTGCAGAAACAGACCTGTCTCCATACGCCGGTGGAATGTCTTATATTAAAACTTTGAACGAGAATATAATCGATTGCATTATCTAAACCGTGTTGGTTCTCTTTAAATAGTTTTCGGTGTAAGATATATATGCATTGAATTTTAGTCAACACGTGGAGGAAAAGTCCGAAGAACCGCCAGATAGGCGGTTGAAGAGAGTGCTGGGGGCTTCTGACGTATATGCTTTAGTTTATCCAGACGTACAAAGTACTTTCTACTTTCTACTGGGCTTCATTGCGCTCGCGGTGGGTACGTTTACTCCACTTGGCGTTTTGTACAGCGTACTTCTCATGTCGTCAATTGTCTTGACGTACACAACTGCGGCTGTCAAATTCCCCACAGCCGGCGGTCTTACGTCTACGTGAAACATGCGTTTGGAAGCACCGTGGGGTTTATCTCCGCCTGGATGTTGGCTCTAGATCAAGCAATTATGGTGAGTTATGGAACTATAGACGCAGCCAAAATCATTTCCAAAATATATCCATTTAACGAAGTGACGTTAGCCGCCGTCTTTTCCACAGCGTTGTTCCTCCTAACGCTGTTGGGCATCAGAGAGTCCGCCAGAGTGGCTAAAGTCATTGTTTTTCTAGACTTGGTAATTATGACTTCTCTAATCGTCTTAGCTCTAGCTATGTACTCCCCGTCAATTTCAAAGTGGAGCGGCGTGGGGGTGGCTAACGTGTTTTTCGCTCTATCTCTACTCTCTAGAGGCTTCACTGGCGTAGACGCCATTGGTCAACTAGCTGGCGAAGTAAAGAAGCCGAGCGTCCTCCCGAAAGCCGCACTGTTAGTTATCGCCATTGCTACATTCCAAGCCGTGGGACTCTCCATGGCGTTAACTTCGGCGCTGGGGCCGAGCGATTTGAGAGACCCGGCGGTGGCCCCCCTCTATCTGGCTGAGAGGATAAACCCACTCTTGTACTACCTAGCGGCTGTGAATCTCTTTGCAATTATGCTAACAGCGGCGTTGACGGGCTATTTGGCGTTCTCCCGCTTGATGTACAAACTCGCCGAGTCTGGAGTTACACATCCAGTCTTGTGTAAAACACGCGAGGGGACTCCCTACGTATCTCTGGCGGTGGTGTACGCCGTATCGTTGCTGTTCATCTCCGTCGGAGAGGTAGAGTTCATCATTGCCGTGTATGCGTTGGGGTCTCTGGCGAATTACCTCCTCGTCACACTCGCCGTGGCTAAATTCAGTAAGAACTCTAAGCCGTTTGGCATCCCCATATTCGTGTTGCTAGCTGCGGCTCTAGTGCCGCTTGGGTTGGCTCTAGCCATATTGGAGAAATTGAGATACATGTGGGTGCTGGGGGCGTGGCTGGCGGCAGGTGGGGCGTTGTACATAGTGAAAAATCTTCACAACAGTCCAGCTCTCTTCGCGAAGAGGAACGCCAAGATTGTCTTGCCGTCTTTCAGTAAGTTCTTGTCAATCAAATCTAGCACTTCGTCTGGATACATGAAAACCACTTCCATGTCTTCCTCTCCAGCGTCTCTATTGCCTAAACCTACGTACTGTAGTCTGTCTGTGAAATATATGCGGATGACTTCGTTACTCACGCCGGGCGCCGGGTGGATGTCCAGCAAGGGACGTAGCTCTAGGGGTCTATAGCCCGTCTCCTCCACCATTTCTCTAATCGCAGTATCTCGGGGGTCTTCTCCAGCGTCTAGCGTCCCCGCCGGTATCTCCAACGTCCACTGTTCTAACGCCGGGCGGTACTGCTTAACTAACAGACTCTTGCCCCCCAACAACGCCAAGACAGCCACTGCACCTGGATGTACCAAATACTCTCCCCACACTGTTTTGTCTCCAAGCCGTCTACTCCTCTTTACCAAGGTGAATTTTTTACCTCTGTAAATAACCTCGTCCATGAGATAGAGTTGTGGGGTAGATATAGACTCTCCCCAGTGCACACAGTTTGTTTCTATCACCGAATTTTTACAGAGCGCTGTGCACAACGTTTAAAATTAGAAAAATTCCAGAACTTATGAAGAAGTTAATCATGGCGTTAATACTCGCCGTGGTTTGGACATACGCCACGACAATTGTAACCACATTCCCCGCATACGACGTGGTGTTGAAAGAGGCATTCCCCACAGCCAACATAGTGCTGTTGACGAGGGGTGCCGGAGACCCCCACGAATATCAACTTACGGTACAAGACGTGGAGTTTCTAAAGAGCTTAACCCCAAGAGACATAATTGTGTCCACTATGCACGCCCCCTTTGAGTTGAAAATTACAGAGATGGCGAAGAGGGGAGAAATCAAAGCAAAAATAATCGACGTGACGGAAATTCAGAAATACATAACATTCGACGGCAGAGAGATAACTCTAGAACACCACGACAAACACCACGACGAGCATCATGACAAACACCACGACAAACACCACGACGAGCACGACCACCATAAGGGGGTGAATATGCACGATCACGGGGTGTATCCACCCAACGTCTTAATTGTGGTTAGGAAGATCTCTGAGTTGACTGGCCTAACTCCAGATCGGGAGTTCATGACTAAACTCGAGACTATGGATAGAGAGTGGGGGGGTAAGTACGGCGGTAGGGCCGTGGCCATCACGCCGATGGCTCAGTACTTGCTTTACTGGCTTGGATATAGAGACATCGTAGTGTTGATAAGAGAGCCGGGCGTGCCGCCTACTCCCGAGGAGTTGTCTAAGGCGCTTCAGTACGTCAGAGAGGGTGCGCCGGCAGTCGCGGCTGTGGCTAGAGGCGAGAGATTGAGAATAGTTGACCAATTTGTGGCGAAAGCCAGAGAAGCGGGCGTGGAGCCCAAGGTGGTGACCGTTGCATTCGGCACTGGCTACTTGTCAAACTTAGAGAAATTCGCCAGAGAGATGGCCACAGCGACTCCAACCGCTCCGACGACTACCCCAACCGCTCAGCCAGATGTCGCGAGCTTAGTCTGGATTGGGGTAGCTGTGGCAGTAGTTGTGGCTATAGTGTTGTTCTTAAAGAAACGACGCTAGACCAACCTCTCCTTTTTATATACATCTCGCGGTGTTTCTGTGAGACTAGTAGGTAGAAATGTAGTTGTAGTTGGCGTGGGGCCGGGGTTGGGATCCGCCGTGGTTATTATTGAAAGAAGGCGCTTCGGTCTACGCCTTCTCTAGGAGCGAGTTCGCCAAGCGGCTCGCTTTTGAATACTCTAAATAAGGCCGGGTTTGGGGCGGCGTTGGCGATTTTTCAAACTTACGCGAAGCCCACAGAGCAGCTGAAGAAGCTACAGCAGCCTTCGGCGATGGATTGGTGGTGACGGCTGGGGGGTACGTCGCTGGGGGCGTGGCGGAGTTGACCGAAGGCGACTTGGAGGACATGATCTTGCGGAACTTCAAAGCCCACGTATACGCCGTGAAGGCTTTCCTACCTCTCATGCAGAGGGGGGCTTCTATAGTGTTGACGTCGTCTATTGGGGGTGCCTACGCCGTGTGGGCTAAGCATTTGGCGTATGTCACCACTAAGGCGGCTTTGGCTAGGCCGTCGAAGCTCTCGCCGCGGAGCTGGCGGAGGTGGGGATTAGAGTGAATGGAGTGGCTCCAGGTGGCTAAAGACTTCCAGCCCGGCCGTAGCTACTCGCTGACTCTCGGAGCTCCACGAGCGCCGCCGGAGGCTGTGGCGAGGGTGGTGGTGTGGCTGTTGACGGATGAGGCTGGTTGGGTCACTGGGGCTGTGATTCCGGTAGACGGCGGGGGGAGATTTAGGTGAAGATTTATTAAGCGCAAGTAGCAGCTGCCGTGGCGCTGGTGTCTCTAGGCCCTGTTGGGGTTGTGCCTGGCATTTTGTTGACTGTGCTGTCCGGTCTCCTAATTGAGCAGTTGGTGCATTACATCTCTTGGCGGCATCGAAAAGCCGCGGTGGGCGTAGCCGCCATATTCGCCCCCATCATTACCTCAAGTCCCGAATTGGCAATCTTTCTACTAGCTCTGTGGAGTGGTCAAGTGGAAATCGCTTGGGGGTCGATCGTAGCTCAGCCCTTCATGGCGTCTACGGTGATATATCCCGCCGTGGTGTTAACCGCGCTGGTTGCGTGGGTTTTGGGAATGCGGCGGTATAGACTGCCGCATGTGCATAGAATTGTGGCCGTGCCGCTCTTGGTGTTTACAATACCCCTCATACCCATTCTTTTTCTACACCCGGAGAAATACGGCATATATGGCAAGATGTACGGCGTTTTACTCCTGGCAGTGTACGTCTTATATGGCAAATTTATGTTGAGAGAAGTGGAGGGGGAGGTCAAAACGGCGAAGCTCTGGCTCAGACATCCACTTCCACAAACTGTGGCAGCTATAGCGACTATATACTTTGGCGCCGAGTGGATTGTAGACGGGATTAAGGAATTGGGGTATTTACTTGGGTTAGATAAGTTAGCTCTCTCAGTGATTTTGGTCCCCATCGCCACCGTTGTGCCGGAGTCCATCGTGGGCCTTATCTTCATAACTAGAGGTAAAGACGACGAGGGAGTCAGCGTAATTGTCGGCGAGAAAGCTCTCTACAGTACGTTTTATCCCGGCCTCGCCATGGCTTTGGGTGTATATTCACTAGAGCCCGCCGCAGCTGCTGCGCTGACCATTGCGATAGTTGTCTCAGTCTTGGAAGTTGTTGCCATCTGGTTTGGCTATTTTGGCCTCACCGCACCGATTGGGCTAGCGGGGTATCTATACTACCTCTTCTACTTCGCTTTGTAAAATATAAAAATGCCGATGTTTAATGCCATATGCATAGAGACAAAGCCACGGGGTTAGCTCTCATGGCTGTGGGTATTGTGGGGATTTTGGTCTACGGCTGGCTCATCTTCTTCTCCCCCTGGACAACTTTCATTTTACAATTGACGGCTTTTGTGGCAGTGGGTGCAGTCTTGGCCATACTAGCTTGGGTGGGGTACGCTCTCGCGACGACGCCGCCCCCCAAGCCTATTGAGGAGATTGAGAGGGAGATTCAGAAGAGTCTCGGCGAGGGGTAGGCTCCACGTGGACAGTCACCTCTCCCCTGAGTTCTTTCCGCAGCGCCTCCTCTACTCTGTCTGCAATTTGGTGCGCCTCCCTTAGTGACAAGTCTCCCTCTGTAGTTATCACCACCTCCGCGTGGTATATGCCGCCAGATTTTCGCAATTTTACAGACTTCACCGAGGTTACTCCCTCTATTTCTGAAGCTTTGGCGAAAGCTCTCTGCACCACCTCCGGCGGTGCGAAGTCTAGTAATTCAACTACCGAGGTTTTCAACAAGCGGAGGCTTAGGTAACTGAAATACACAGCTATTGACGACGCAGCTATCACGTCCACCACTGGACCCCACTGCATGAACAAAGCCGGCGCGTGGAATGCGGCCAAGGCCCCGAATATCAACAATGAGAGCACCACGGTGGAGGACACCAAGTCTGAAGTGAAGTGGAGTGAGTCTGCCTCGAGCGCTCTGGAGAGTCCCCTATACCGCCGGAGGACCATCACCCTATTGGCGTCTATAGCCACAGCTATAGTCAACATGACGAGCGAGGCGAGAGTGGGTGTGTAAAACTCCCAATGGACTACCTTCCTAACGGCTTCGTACATTATGAAGATGACGGAGGCCATTACCGCCAGCGAGCCGCCAATCCCGCCGAGAGTCTCAGCCTTGTGGTGGCCGTATGGATGTTCAACGTCCGGCGGCTTCATGGCGGCTCTTATGGCTAGATATGTCAAAAACACCGCCAGGATGTCTACAGTAGAGTGTAGAGCGTCCGCTAGTACAGCCACTGACGAACTCTCGACCCACGCGAGGGTTTTCAGTGTAGCTACCGCCATTCCAGCCAACAGCGAGAATAGCGCTACTCTCAACTTCTCAGCGTCGTGCTGTGCACTTGTCTGCCACATGTTTAAACTCCCTCGCGGCGGTGGGGTTTTTCATGAGAGAAGTGCCTACGAGCACCCCCCGGGCGTAGAGGAGACACGCCTTCTCTACCTCCTCCGGCTTAGATACGCCGCTCTCTATGATAAACTCCACGTCTCCCCTCAGCGCTTTGGCTACTTCAAAAGCTCTAGAGAGGTTCGTATCTAACGTTTTCAAATCTCTGGCGTTGATGCCGAGTAGTATCTTGCCCCAAGTGGCGGCGTCTTTGGCGTCTTGTACGTTATCCACTTCCACCAAGGGCGTTATGCCGAGCCTTTTGGCATACTCGGCTAATTCCATTGCTTTGTCTCTCTCTACGAGTTTGTAAATTATCAACACGGCGTCGGCGCCGTATCCAAACGCCATGTCGATCTGCCTCTTGTCAACTACGAAATCCTTCATCAAGACTGGCTTTATGCTTTTGGCAATTGGTATAAAGCGATAATCGCCGAGGAACCAAAACGGCTCTGTCAACACAGAAAACGCAGCCACGTGTGGAGACAACTGCGTGAAATAAACCCAAGGCGGCATGTCTAGTCTAATTAAACCTCTGGGTGACGCCCTCTTGTATTCAGCTATAATGCCAAATTCACCCAGCGACTTCACGAAGTCCACTAGTGGGGTCGGTCTAGGAGGCGGCGGCGGTTCGGTAGACAACCTAAACCTCACGGCGTCTCTAACCGCCGTTAGGAAATCCACAGTGGGCAATAGTCACATCTTTATAAACCTTGGACTTGCGGCGCATAGTGTATCCACTACTGGCGGCTTGGGGATACGCTCTGGCTTTGTATTTGATATATCTCGCAATAATACGCCTATGGAGGCCAGACATTACGCTAGTAGGTCTCTTCTTCGGCACGTTGACGGCGGCGCAGTTTATAGCTAACAGACTTGTAGACTACGGCGTTGGCGTAGCTCCAGCGGGCACAGTCATTTTCATGACTAACGTCGCCATTTTAGACGCCTTGGCTATATTATACGGACGGCGGTTGGCACTGTCCGTTGTGCGGGCGGGGTTCTTCTTCCAAGCAGCGGTGGCGCTAGCAGCTTGGTCAGCCACCACACTGCCGCCGCCGGTTTGGTTTGCCGAGAGAGCAGCCGTGGTAGACAGCGTAATTGCGCCTTCGGCTAGGATAGCCATAGCGTCGCTCATTGCATACATAGTTTCTTCTACTGTTGATGTGTACATTGTGACCAAGTGGCCGAGACTGCACATATTAGCTAGAGTCTACAGCTCTACACTAGTGGCGCAAGTCGTGGACACCGTGTTGTTCATCACAATCGCCTTCGGTCCTCTATGGGACGTGGTGACTGGACAGATATTAGTGAAGTGGATACAAACACCGCTAGAGGCTGTCTTCATATACGGCGCTAGACGTAGCGTACAGCGGCAATTATCTCCCCAACACGTATAACAACCCACCAGCGATTGCTAACGCTCCCACAGTTAGATTCACTAGGAAGACTTGTCTACTTCTGGCGAACTTTAACAGAGCCTCTATAGTGACTAAGCTCACCACAACTCCCACCGCCATGGCTATGAGTGACTCTGTAGTAACCACAGCGCTCCCCTCAGCTAGGTAAGCCAACGTAGCCGCGCCGAGTCCCGCCACTGGCACTAGCACAAAAGAAGCTTTGAAAGCTTCGGCAGGGGCATAGCCAAGTAGGAGTAAGACTGAAGTCGTGGCGCCGGATCTGCTGACTCCGGGTAGTACCGAGAGAGCTTGCGCCAAGCCCACTATCGCCATGTCTCTAAGAGTCATCTGGCTGAAGCTCTTCAACCCACTGGCTGAGTGAGCTCGGCGTAGCGCCACTGCGTTCCCCACTATGGCGACACCCAGAGCTGTCATGAGCCAACCCGCGGCCCCCCCGGCGAGAGCTTGTCTGGCGACTAAATAAAGCGGCACACCTACGGCTGCTGTGACTAGCGTAGTTATGGCTACATATGTGAGCCACCGTCTTCCCTCTACATCTCCCAATAGCCCCCTCAATATTTTTAGGTATACACTTCTGAAGTACAACAACGCCGCCAAGACAGATGCAGCTTCTAGAAACAATCCGAGAGAGTAAGCAAACGCCGGTGGGGCTCCGGTGATGTACATCGCGGCGAACATGATTTGTGTCTTGCTACTTATGGGCAGCCACTCAGACACGCCTTGTACAACCCCCACTAGCGTCGCCTCGATAATATTCACGAGAGCTGCAATTGATATATGTATATATTTCTAAGTCTCTGTGTACGCCGTTGTGGCTAACTGTACAGCCAAGAAGTTGCCACATGCAGCCCCAGCTAGAGAGTTGTACAGAGGGCCCTCCATTAGGCGTGTGGTTTCAGTAATAGACGGAGCGAGAAAACGCGGCGTGGTGGTAGAGCTCTACGTCATATCGGCAAAACACGGCTTAGTACACGAGAGTGAAGTATTGGAGCCGTACGACGAAACTATAGCCAACTGGCCGCGGGAGAGAATTAAAGAATGGGCAAGAGAGGGGGATCTCTTAGAAAAATTCCAAAAGTTAACGGCGACACGTACAGTTTTCTTGGTGGTGACGAGACCTTATTACTTCGCTGTGGAGGACGTAGTTTGCGAAAACAATGTGTATGTGTTGTCTCGTTACCAACCCAACTGCGGGATTTGGATTAAGACTGGCAACTTTGACAAACACATAGAGTTAAGAAAGTTGTTGACAGAGAGAATTTAACATACGCTCTTCTCCACTGTTTAATCTACGTAGGGGGGCTGGGCGGAGTCCCAAATCTGTCAGTTCCGCTCTGCATGGAGTTGGGTTTTTAACTTCTATCAACGTCACGTAGCTACCTCTAACTCTCACTTTAGGCAAATTCAGCTTGTCTAGTAGTTCGTTTAGATGTTTACGTGGCGTTATGAACACAACTCCCACAGTAAAGCGTCCGTAGACGGTGGAACTTGCAGAGAGATAAACCACGTCGCCGGGTTGTATGTTGAGAAGACTTCTAGCTAAGTACTGGACTTCTCCCGAAAGTACCTTCTCTACTGTTCTCAATGTTGTCGACATTAGAAAAGCCACTGGCGATAGAAAGAGGTGATTTATATGCGTGGAGTCTCTACGCCGGTTTAAATATCATGAGGTACATCATGACGAAGTATATGAACACCCACATGGGAATCAACTTGTCCCCATTGTAGTTTTGTCTATTTTGAGCTGCCCCCCTGGCGTTCACTACGTGATATACTTCTATCAACCCAGCCACCACCGCCACTCCTATTGAGTAGTGAATCCACAGGGGAGACTTTGGGAAGTTGTAGAACAACACAGCCATAGAGAGACCACTGGCGAAAAGTAACCACGCAGAGATGAACTGAATCCATACTAATTCTAGATATCGCTTGGAGATACCTTGACTTTTCGCCACGTGGTAACCTCCAGTAGACAGCCCAGCCCAACCCACAAGCACCGTTATGTGTAGCGCTAGTAACATTTCGTAGAGCATATTTGTTTCGATTTCTCTTTATTTATCCTACATTTATTCTTCTACGACGTAATTTCTCAATGTGCCGATGCCGTCTGCCTCGGCCTCCACCACGTCTCCGCCTTTTAGATACCTCCCCTTGGCGTAACCAACGCCAGGTGGTGTGCCTGTGAATATGAGGTCGCCGGGCTTCAGCGTAATGCCCTGCGACGCCCAGTGTATCAACTGCGGCATGCTGTGGATGAGGTCTCTGGTGTTGCCCACTTGCTCTATCTGTCCGTTTACTCTGAGCCTCAGCGTAACGTCGTGGGGGTTTGGCAATTCGTCTTTTGTGACAATATATGGACCCGTAGGCGCGGCGGTGTCCATAGACTTGCCCCATATCCACTGAGGCCCCAGCTGGGGGTCTCGGGGAAATTGCCAATCTCGCATAGAAATGTCGTTACCTACCATATAGCCGAAGACGTAATCCATCGCTCTCTCTACCTCCACATATTTCCCGACTTTGCCAATAACCATCACCAACTCTACCTCCCAATCTACCGCTTTCGACACTTTTGGTTTTATTACTCTGCCCTCATGTCCAACTAGCGCGTTGGGTAACTTAGAGAAGAAGTAAGGCCTAACTGGCGGCGCGACACCTGACTCCTCTCCATGTGCTCTATAGTTTATGGCGACCGCGAGTATCTTCTCTGGGTTGGGCACTG
The DNA here is from genome assembly GCA_938027595.1 of uncultured Thermoproteales archaeon. Taxonomy (GTDB): domain Archaea; phylum Thermoproteota; class Thermoprotei; order Thermoproteales; family Thermoproteaceae; genus Pyrobaculum. The sequence continues at coordinate 58,165 of CALJAK010000005.1, read as the reverse complement.
GGGGTTCCCAAATGGCGTTAGTAACGGGCGGACCTTTTGTGGCTATCTTCTTCACAATTTCCAACGCGGGCTCCCCCATGGCGATTAACTTCTTCATGTCGTACAGAAAGCTAGGCGCCGTGTCTGTAGAGAAGTGTCTCATGTACGCACGTGGGAGATCTACCACCCGCCCATCTATGTACAACCCCACTTTCCTAACGCCGTTTTTTCTAAATGTCAACAATCTCACTGGAGGTGAATGGGGGGTGTTTTTAAATATTATTTTAGATATCGAAATCGAAATGTTTATATAGTGAAGGGAGTTATGTACCTGTGGGGCCGCCGCCTTGGGTGTTCCTCAGGGGGAGGGGACTTAGAGAGATGGTATTATGGGCGTTGTCAGAGAAGCCGCAGAACGGCGCCGAGATTATAAGATTTGTAGAAGACTCCACATGGGGTTTCTGGAGGCCGTCCCCGGGGTCTATATATCCACTATTGAGACAGATGGAGGGAGACGGATTGGTAAAGAAGAGGGCGGACGGACGTTATGAGTTGACTGAAGTCGGCAGATCGGCGCTGAAGACAATTCCATGGCTCAAAACCCCATTTAGGTGGGGACAGCCTAGAACTGTAGACGAGATAATTGAAGAGGTAGACAGTTGGGCACTTTACCTAGCTGACTTAGCCACCTCAGAACCGGAGAAAGTAAAGCCGTACATAGAAAAAATTAGGCGCATAATAGAAACACTCCAAAAAATCGAAAAAACTCCCCAATAATTTTTTATGAGAATTTGATATATTTACTTCTCTCCAAGGCGAGGGTCTGGGGCAAGCCGGCTGTTTTCGTAAGCTGGATGTCCCGTTAGGTGTGTGTATTGCGACACTAAATACTCGTGGAGTTTCGAGGGGGGTGTGGAGATGTCTGTAGAGCAAGTTTGGGAGAGAGTTAACAAACTGAGAGTTGGACATGTAGTCATAACTGGAGCCTTTGTTTTGGCAAAATAGGGGATTAGAAACGCTAGCATGTCGGTTGAAATCTCTAGGCACTGTGGAGGTTGAAACTAGCGGCGTCTATAGACCGAGTGAATTACTGGATGCATGTGTCGATTTTTACGATGTCTCTCCCTCCAACGCCGGCGTCGGCGTGTCTCTCGACAATTTTTACGTAAACAACCCGAAGGCTTGGTTCAGTTCGTAGAGGCGTCGATGACGTTAGAGAATTACTTACGTGAACAAATTGAATAGAGAACGCGTGTTCTTGATGCCCATGGCTACTACCCTAGAAGAACATGTAGATGTGTTACGGAAAGTTTGGGACTACGCCGTGGCTGTTGGTTTAGAATAACGCCGCGTTTACACATAATCACATGGGGGAATTTGAGAAATAGATAAATATCTAGCTTTACTTTGCCATGTGGAGAATTACGTCAAGAAATTGAGAAGTGTGTTAGACTCTCTAGAAACCGCCGTGGGGGATAGAGACTGGGACGCAGTCGAGGAGGCAATCGACGAGTTGAGAAGTATAATCGACGAACTGGAGGAGGCGGCTTAGAGATGGATTTTCCCATATTAATCATAAATTTCAAGACATATCGAGAAGCCACCGGGAGGAGAGCGATAGAGTTAGCCAAAGCCGCCGAGCGTGTGGCTAGAGAGCTAGGCGTGGCGATAGCCGTGGCTCCAAGTCATTTAGAGTTGGCGCAAGTGGCGCAGTCTGTTGACTTGCCCGTCTATGCCCAGGGGGCTAGTGTAGAGAACTTCGGCGCCTATACGAGCCACATACCTCTCGAGGCTGTGAAAGAAGTGGGAGCCGGCGGGGTCATCCTCAACCACAGCGAAGCGCCTCTGGCGTTGAACCAACTAGCCAAACTTTTGGAGAAAGCCCACTCTCTAAACCTAGACACTGTGGTCTGCGCGCCGGATCCCCAGACGTCTCTCGCAGCTGCGGCTTTGGCGCCGCGTGCGGTGGCTGTGGAACCGCCTGAGTTAATAGGCACGGGCCGCGCGGTTTCTAAATACAAGCCGGAGGCCATAGTGAAGACTGTGGAGTTAGTGAAGAGTTATTTTCCCCACGTCGCCGTCATAACTGGAGCTGGCATTGAAAGCGGCGACGATGTGGAGGCGGCGATCAAATTGGGCACTAGGGGAGTCCTCGTCGCCAGTGCCGTGGCGAAATCTCGAGACCCCTACGGCAAGATTTTAGAGTTAGCTAAACCAATCGCGGCAGGGCCGCCATAGGTGCCTGCCGCTCATGTACCCCCAAGTTGGGGTGTATATATCTCTCTATGTTTATAAATTTTTGACGAATTCAACCCAACATACACGTCTATCTCTCGCCTCCCTTTCCACCTGGCTACCTCTATACCGATATAATTTTCTTCTGCGTGTTTGAGAGTCTAACCGGCGCCGGGCGGTGTGGTGAAGACGTAATTGTCAGTTTTTCGTAACTAGAGGTATCACACTCTGGCAAAGTTACGTATATTAAGACATGTAGAACTATAATCATGCTGCCGGCGTCTGTATTGAGACAATTATATGTACAGGGTAGTTTGACAAACACGGCGCAGGGAGTTGTGTTTAAACTACGTAACTCGCTCGCCCCAGCCACGGTAGTTGGGCTTGAGGTTGTAGTCGACGGGGACAAAATCGCGCCTGAGAATGTCTATGTATCTTTCGGCGGTCTGAAGAAAAACGTGAAGGAATTAGCTACAGCTGGGCAGAAATTCAACGTGAGAGAAGAGGTAGAAATTTTTCTCGGCGGAGTGCAGTTGACCCCCGGCGTTCACAAAATAGACATCAAAGCCAAGACAAAAGAGTGGGGAGAGTTGTCTTTCGACATCACTGACACTGTGAAATAGATCTAAACTTATTTACAAACTCCTCCAGAGTATTCTTGAATTGTTGCAACTGCGGCATGAGTTCGGGGGCTGCTTGCGCCAGCAACAACGCGCCAGCTAACGTCCTAACGCCAGCCGAGGCCACCTTCACGCCGCCCCACTCTATTATTACACTTCCAATAGCCATGACTCTTCCCTTGTTCTCCGCCGTCACTAAAGCGTCGCGGTAGGGATAGGCTACGTATGTGAGCGTGAGTGTGTGTCCACTGTATGGAATGTAAAGCGTTTTCACGTGGCGCCTCACTGTGAAGAGTCCCACTTTGTCTATTAACTTCCCGAACTTGGCACTCGCCGCGTCGATGAACTCCACGTGGCGCCTTAGCCATGTGTAGATATCCCCCGAGCTTTCATACGTCAAATCTAGAACTTTAGCTATGCTAGAGGCTAGGGCGTCATATAACTTCACGTAGGGCGCTAGCGCGGGATACACCCCCTCCACGTCTATCGACATTTCTCTAAACTCGTCACCTGCGCGACCCATGACGTAAATCCCATCTCTCTTGACGACTATAGTGGCTTCTTGAAATTCCCCCCAGTCACATAGTGGGATTACGAACTCCACTGTGTAAATAGAAATGTTTTTAAACAAACTCCACATAGGCGCCATGCCCACTTTCAAGTTAGTACTCTCAGACCCAATGTCGGGAAAGGCGAGACAGCTGGAGGTAAAAGATCCACATGCCCAGAGATTTGTGGGACTCAAAATCGGCGATGAGATTGACGGCCTCGTTTTGAGAGATTTCATCGAACTCCCGAAGGGGGCAAAAATCAAAATTACTGGGGGGAGCGGCGTAGAGGGGGCACCCATGCACCCCGGCGTGTCGGGCCCAGTAAAGCGACACATACTTGCAGAAGGTCCCCCGGGTTATTGGCCTCGCAAGAGAGGGATGAAAAAGCGGAAGTTGATAAGAGGCAACACTATTTCTGACTCAATTGTGCAGATAAATGCCGTAGTTAAATATCCAGATAACTACTCTGGACCGCCAGCTATACCGCTTGGGGCCAAGGAGGGAAAAACAAGCGAGGGGTAATTATTTAACTACAGACTTGGCTATAATCAACGTAGTGGTGCTCTTTATCTTCGCCATTTTGCGAATCTTCTCGCTCACTAGTCTTCTCAAATTTTCAGCTGTGTCTGACTGGATCTTTGCAACAACGTCGTAAGGTCCGTACACTATCATGACTTCTTTTACCTCGGGAATTTTCGATAGAGTCTCCATCACTTCATCCTCGGCGCCAATTTCTGTATTTATGAATATAAACGCCTCAACCATGAACTAAAACTCATCAACATATTTAAACATTTGGGGGGAAAATTTAAATTTGTAGAGAGTTAACATACCAGCGGGGGTGCCCGAGCTAGGCCAAAGGGGCAGGGCTCAAGACCCTGTGGCGTAGGCCTGCGTGGGTTCAAATCCCACCCCCCGCACCTAACGCCTGCGCTTTAAGTACTCCTCAAGCGCCTTGATCTCGTCTTCTCTGAGAAATTGTTTGTAGTGAAATATCCACTGTCTAGCCTGCTCCTCCGGCACGTAGACGTACAACACGTCCCCCTCCTTGACTTGGCGACCCACCATTACGTCGCCTTGTATAGAAACCGCCACTTCATCTCCCACAGAGGCCTCAGCTATCGCCTTGCCGTGTTTCTGTATCTGCATAACTCTACCCACCTCTCTGCCGTCTTTCACTAACATCACCCCCGGCTTTATCGTGCCGGCCAATACTCTCACCCCCACCACAACTGGGTCACTCCGCCTAAAGACGAAACCCGGCAGTATCTGAATCTTTCCAGGTCTCGTCAATTGTGACAATATCTGCTCGATAGTTTTCGTCTTCACCTCCTGCGACCATTTTGTATATTCGTCGAAAATGCGGTAGAGAATTTCCCCCTTGATGATCTTTATCTGGGAGGACATGGCTTCCTTCTCTACTTCCGGCGGTATCTTCACGTTGAAGGCCAACACCACGCCGTAAGTTGGGTCTTTCCTGCGGCTCAATGTAGCTTCCACAATGTCTTTATGCGTAGGCGGCCCCACGTCTGCCTTCCGCACTGGCACTTTCTGTCCCCTCAGAAACAACACAATGCTCTCCAACGTCCCGAAGGTGTCCGCTCTCACGATTACCCCCTCTCGGTCTGATTCAATCTTAATTTCGGATAACTCTTCACTGACGTTCTTGACTACATTCGGCAGCTCTCTGACGTCCCACACAGCAATCAACGGAGCGCCGGACACCACTCCCTCCAGCCCGTCAGCCACTACGCGAGCCCCCACCGCGGCTTTCACTTCGTCCATAGCCATATATTTGTCCTCGGGATCTCTCATCTCCTCCAGCGGCTTTGGCATAATCAACATTCTGACTCGCGCCTCCCGCGGTCCGTCTACGCCAGCGGTAACAATTGTATCACTCTTTCTCAACACGCCGTCGTAGAGAATCACATCAGCCACAACACCCAAGCCTTTTTCCTCTTTCACTTCCATCACCACGCCCTTGGCTGGCCCCGGCTTCACTTGTAGTCTCTCTCTCGGGATGAACCTCTGGCTCACGCCCGCCAGTACTAACAACAAATCCGCCACGCCTTCGCCAGTGACGGCGCTTGTGGGAACGATCGGCACTTGCTTCGCGAAGTCTCGCACTCGGTCGTATCTGTCGGCCTCTATGCCGAATCGCAATAGTTGGTCACTCAACTTCCCTAGTTGTTCCTCTAGCGTAGCCACTGCGTGCCACTCTTGCTCTTCCACAGCCATGAGAAATGGTCTATTCTCTACGGACTTCCAGCCGTATATCCGGTCTAGTTTGTTGGCAGCTATGACGAAGGGCACTCCGCGGCTTTGGATCAACCTAAGCGACTCGACCCCCTGGTCCTCTAGACCGGATGTCACGTCAACTACCAACACTGCCAAGTCGGCGACTGAACCACCCCTCTTGCGGAGGTTGGAAAACGCTGCGTGGCCCGGAGTGTCTATGAAGAGAAAACCGGGGACCCAGATTTTGCCCCTCAACTTCAACCTCTCCACTAGTGGAGCTGCGAACTTCTCCACCGCCCCCCAGGGGACTTGCGACATGCCTATGTGTTGCGTAATCATGCCGGGCTCTCTATACGCCACTGAAGTCCCCCTAATTTTGTCCAAGAGTAGAGTCTTCCCCACATCTACGTGACCCACCACCACGACGAATGGCGAGCGTATATCCATGTACAACTGGGGGCCTCTCTATAAAAAGTTTAATAATCTATGGAATATATGGAGGAGGTGTTGAATAGAGAGTACGAAATTGTAGTAGAGGGAAAGAAATATTTGTTAAAACCGACGAAAGCATGGATTCTCCAACCGCCGGACAAACCCGGCGTGGTGGTGGCTCAATTCAAATTGCCAGACGGTAGAGTTGTAAGGAGGGTAGTGATGCGTCTACCTCCGTGACTCTGTAAGCGCGTTGATGAACATCCTCAACGCCACGTGTGTCCGCTCCACTGACTTCTCTATAGCTAGAGCCACCTCCAACTCAAGGGGTGTTTTCGCCCTCTCCCGGAGTTTCTTCACTTCTGTCAAGTGTTGTTCATAGTGGCTGCACATGTCTTCTAGCGACTTCACTACCTCCTCTAGCGGTCTTCTTTCTGCTTTAGTTATGGAAATTTCTGGAGTGGACAACACGTCGAGTAGCTTAATCCTCGTGTAAGTCTCTCTAGCGATGTTGTCTATGAACTCCCTTAGGTATTCCGAATCCATCACAGACCGCAATCGTATCAAAGTCACTAAGTGGTGTAGCTCGTCTCCCAGAAGTCTCTCCATGTACACCCCCCGAGAGATATATATATAGTTTCAAATTATTGCATGATTGGAAATTTTGTAAAATCAAAAGTCGTCACCGCCTACCCCCACACTCCAATTAGAGAAGTGGCTAGACTCATGCACGAGAAGAGAGTGGGGTTGGTGGTTTTGGTGTCGCCCGATGAGGCAGACAGAGTGGTGGGGGTGGTCTCCGAGCGGGACGTGGTGAGAGCAGTAGCTCGTGAAGTAGACCCAGACACCCCCTGCGATTTGATAGCCACTAAAAACGTAATTACGTTAGACTACGGAGAGAGCGTGGGCAAAGCCGCCGAGGTGTTTAAGAAGTACGGAATTAGACACATTGTAGTGACTAAGGGGGAGAAGTTATACGGCGTGTTGTCCATAAGAGACGTCATAAGAGACGAAGCCATATTACGCGAGTTGGCTCAGTACTACGACTGGACTTTTGAACGCGGCATGTCTGCATAGCTGTGTTTGTCAAAACGGTGGGTCTGGGCCCCTCCGGCTCGGCTTTTTTGAAACTCTACGGCAAAGCCTACGGTGTGGAGCTCTCCCAGCGTTATTTCAAGGCGTGTGGAGAAGCCGTCCCAGTGGAGACGCCTTTGGTAGACATGAGGTACGTGGTGGATAGAGTGAAGTTATACAAATTCTACCACTGGAGGCGAGAGGTGGGTGAGGTGGCGTACACAAAACCCCGTTGGTACATTGTAGACAAGCAGAAGTGGGTTGAGTCTCTACGTCCGCCGGGAGGCGAGGCGGGGGAACACGACGTTTTAGTGAAAGCCGGCGGTCCTTATCAAAGCAAGGGGGAGAAAATCACTGTGGCTAGAGCTTACGTAGCTGGAGTGAAGGCAGGCGAGGAGACGGCTCACTTCATATTTCCAGAAACCGAAGTGGGGTTCTACTGGGTGTTTCCACATGGCGATGTGTACAACGTTGGGGGTGGTTTTCTCGACGTGGGTAACCCAATTCCCCACTTAATGGAGTTCGTCAAGCGGTGGCTCGGTGGGGGTGTTGTTCTAGACGTGAGGGGGGCCCCGCTGACTGTGTTCCCCAAGATAGTTCTACACGACGGCGGGTTTAGGATTGGGGAGGCGGCTGGGTTTCTGTATCCACTCACTGGCGAGGGGATCCGGCCGGGCATAATTTCGGCGATGGCGCTGGCGGAGGCTTTACGTACAAAAAAACCGTTGGACACTTACAGACGTAGAGTAACTCCCATGGTTAGACAGATAGAGTTCCAAAAGAGACTCCTCTCCATAGCTCGGAGACTGGGGGGGAGCGGGGCTCTGATGGAGCTGGCTGACGACGGCGTCTTGCGGGAGTACGTAGAAGAAAATCTCTCCGCCAGAGTGTTGTTCGCCACGCTTGCGAAAAGACCCCGAGTCGGCGTGAAAGTGTTAGTTAACTTAATTAAATAACTCAGCGGCCTATGTCCACCTCATCGTCAGACCCGAGTTCCTCATCACAACTCTTCGACAATTTAACTTTTTATAGTAAACTCAGATAGTGAAGTGATTTCGGCGTTGGTCACTGTCTCCATTGCTGTGTTGATATCTTTACTCCCCAAATATCTGGGGAGAGATGTGGAACCCCTCGTAGCCACTCCCTACAACCCTGGGGAGGATGTGGAAGCTACAGCATACAACATAACCATATTCTTTCTATTGCTCGTGACAGCTACAGCTTTCATATATATCGTTTTCGCCAAGAAGAGAGTGTTCAAGGCGTTTCTCTATTTCGTCTGGTTTATCCTCTCCAGCGGCGTGGTTCAATTCTATACAGTGATGTATTACCAAAGTGGGATAATTAGCGAAAGTCTGGCGGCGTTGTTGATCTGGCTCTCGCTACCGTTGGGCGTCTCGGTAGTGTACCTCATCTACAAGAGGAGGGGAGATCTAATTCTGGGGTTTCTAGGAGCTCTGGCTGGGGCCATGCTTGCGTGGGTGCTGCCGAGCGCTACCGTATTGGCAATGTTGGCTATACTACCGGCGTATGACTACGTTATGGTGAAACGTGGCCTCTTGGGTAAATTAATCCAGAAGTCGAGAGAGGTAGCGCCTAGCGATGTGAACAGCGGTAGGCCAGACACGCCGCTCTTCGGTTTTGTAGTTAGGTTGAAAACTTCGGCGCTTGGAGTGGGTGACTTTGTAGTGTACGCAATGGCGCTCACATTTCTCGCCGTGAGGTTCAACCAGATAAACCCACTGGCGTCTCTCGCGGCCGTACTGGTGGGCTGCGTGGCGATATATCTAGGGCTCCAAGTCACTTTTAGAATTTTTCTAAAGAAGTGGGGGTATGGACCCGCTCTGCCGGCGCCCATTTTGATGATGTCTCCACTGTTAGCCGCGGCGTGGTTTCTATAAATATGGGTACGTTACCTCTCTCGTGTTTGACGTGAAGAAGTTATACGAAGAACTTAGGAGGTATGAAAATATCAGAGACGAGGTGGTGCAGACGTCAATCAAAGCCGCGAGGCTTTCAAAAGCAGTGGTGTACTCAGCCATTAGGCGAGATTTCAAATCAGCCGAAGAAGCGTTGGCGAGGCTAGAGCAAACTTCTCGAGAACTCAAGAAGTTGATAAGTGAGTGGCCGATGTTTTACAACAACGCAGTGGTGGGGCTACAAGAGTACGTGGAAGCCGCGGCTCTCTTACATCTATTGAGAGATGGAAAAATACCAAGTAGAGAGGAGTTGGGAGTCGACGTGTATGTGTATCTCATGGGTTTGGCGGACGTGGCTGGCGAGTTGGGGAGGGCGGCCACCGAGGGTCTCCTGCGGAGAGATGTAGATATAGCGAAGCGACTTAAAGAAGTGGTGGAGAGACTCTACCTAGACCTCTTGGCTCTGGAGCCTAGAGATTTCGAGTTGAGGAAAAAAGTAGACTACGTGGGGTCACAAGCTAATTGGATTTCTGAAAAGTTGTTCTACGCAACTACCTGCCGACAAGAATATTAATTAAACAGTAGATTTATCTATGTACACTGCCGAATTGTTGAAATTGTTAAATGTCAAAGTTAAAAATGTCGAGGAGGTAGAGAGACAAGTTGAGAAAATCTTGAGAGGGTTGCAATTGATATGATAACGCAGAGACTTGCAGAGGCGGCGAAATCTACACACAACTACTTCATACACATCAACGAGAAAGCCGCAGAGGAAGTAGAGATGTTGAAGCGTATCGGTAGATGTGGAAAGTTGTGTGGAGTTTTGCTAGTGGTGAAAGACAACATTGAGGTGGCTGGCATGCCTATCACCAACGGCGCTCCCTACATGCAGAGAATGGCCGAAAAAACGGCGCCGGTGGTTTCCACGTTTCTAGCGGAAGGCGCGGTGGTTTTGGGCAAGACCAACATGCACGAGTTGGGTCTGGGGGTGACTAACGTAAATCCACACTTCGGCCCCACTAGAAATCCACACGACCCAGACTACATAACTGGCGGATCTAGCGGCGGTAGCGCCGGCGCGGTGGCTGCTGGTTTTGCAGACTTGGGGATAGGCACAGACACAGGTGGCTCTGTGAGAATTCCGGCGGCGCTCTGCGGCGTGGTGGGTTACAAACCGCCGAGAGACAAGATAAGCATGGAGGGCATAATGCCGCTGGCGCCTACGCTAGACCACGTGGGTTTCATCACTAAAACTGTAAAAGACATGATTAACATACTGACAGCGGTGAGGCTCATCCACAGGGTAGAACCACCGAAAAAGTTTAGATTCGCCATATTGATGGGGTTGGCGGAGAACAGTAGACACGTGGAAAAAGCGTTTTGGAAAGCGGTAAACGTCTTGGAGGCCATAGGCGGTAGTAGAGACGATCTCTTTCTAAACGGCTATAGATATTCAGCCGCCAGATCGGCCATACTTCTCTCTGAGGCGGCAGCTGAGTATTATCACTTGTTGAGAGGCGTGGGGGACCTCATGGGGAGAGATGTAGCCACTTTGTTAACCACCGGCGTGGCGCTGCCAGCTGTGGCTTACATAACCGCACAGAAAGTGAGAAGAGAGTTGACAGACTTCTTCGGCGTAGTGTTTAAGAAATACGACGTTGTTGTCTCTCCCACCACGGCAATAGAAGCCGTCCCCATTGAAGAAGTAGACCACCTGGCGGTGAGACAACAACTACTGGCGTATACAGAGCTTTTCAACCTCACTGGACATCCCGCAATCTCTATCCCAGCCCCAACGAGTGGACTCCCGGTGGGGCTGCAGATCGCCGCTAGAGATGAAGAGATGTTGATGGCTGTGGCGAAGGCTTACGAAGATGAACTTTAGGAAAAGTTTTAAAACCCGGCGTTTGTAGTAAACGCCCCGGCAATTCGGGGAGCCGTAGCGGTGGCTACTCCAACCGGTAGTCTAGCCCGGTCAAGGATGCGGGCCTCTCGAGCCCGTGACCCGGGTTCAAATCCCGGCCGGGGCACTCTCTCTCAGCTTCCACTTCCAGAAGTGCGTAATACTGCTCTTGTGTGATTGAAATATTGGGGTTTGCCTTCTCGACCTCACGTATGGCCTCCTCGACGTCTAGACATCTCGCCACAATTAAATACGCAGCGAGAGCGGTGGCAGTCCTCCCAATGCCACCCACGCAGTGTACTAACACCACCCCCCTCCTAGCCTCCTCCTCTATAACTCTCGCCAGCCGCCCCAGTTCTCTGGGTGGGTACCCGTCTGGAGTGGGCCAGTGTATCCACTTGGCCCCCAGCCGCAGCAAGGCGTTTTGAAACTGTAGAAGCCCCCAGCGGCCGTAATACTCTATCTCCCAAGCCTCCGCCAGACTTATGACAGTCCTCACACCCAACTCGCCCCACTTATCCAAGTCCTCAACTCTAGGCATTCGCGACCCGGCGACTTTGGGTTCTACGAAGTAACTCACGGCGTGAAAATCTTGGAAAACGTCTGCAAGCCAGCCGCCTCTCCCAAAAGCGCTAAACCCAGCGCTATGGCTAGAAAGCCCACTGCGTACTCCATCCTCCTACCCCACTGAGCCCACTTGGCGAATTGAGAAGCTCTTCGGGCTCCCCGCCGCACTGCAGCGATCACTAAATACACAACTACCGCCAAGCCGGCGGCGTAACTAAACGTGGCGGCAAATACGGCAAGTAAATCGCCGCTTAGGGCAGATATCATTATGTTTGAGATAACTACGGCGCCGAATATGGGAGCTACACACGGCATCCACACGGCTCCAAGCGACATACCTAGCAAAACGTCGCCAACTGCGCCTCTCGCACCTCTCGAGGATTTAAATGCAGAAGTTTGTATTCTGGAAGCCCACGTGGCGAAAGACTTGTTCAACTTCTCCACTACGAGCGTAGAGCCCACTAGAATTAAGACAACACCTCCAATTGTGTAAAGCGCTGTGCGAGTCAAAACGCCGGCGAATCCGGCGGCGAGCGCAGCTGCGCTTGCGAGCACTGAAAAAGACGCCAACATGCCTGCCAACACTATCGATAGATTTCTCCGGGCTAGGTACGTGGTGGCCGCGATAGTCAACACCGGCAGAACACAAGGCGAAAACACACTCAAAGCGCCGGCGGCGAACGAGATTAACAACTGCGGCATTATAGGCGCCGGAGTTGTCTCAACAACTTTCTTCTCGAAAGCCGTCTCCAGAAGCCTCATGAAGTGAACTGCCTCCAGAGGGCCCACCACCACTAGCTTTACATATACATCGCCGTTTTTCACATAACCCATCACTACAGTTGGCGTGCCCAATATCGGCAGCATCTGCCTCCCCGAGATTTTCTCACTCCAAAAACGCCCCCCGGCATACACATAGACAAGTCCGTCTGTGTACACCTCTAAACCCACCAACGGCCACTCTTTCACATCTATAGAGAGTAGGGAAAAGTTAGACAATGCTTGGACAACCTCGGGGTCTGTATACACATTTGCCTCGAGATATTTACAACCCGCGCAGTCGGGCTGGTGGAAGTATATCAACACGGGCCCCTCCGCCAGGGCTTGTTTAAATGCGTCTTGCGAAGTGACTGCGGTAAATTGCAAACCGCCCTTCTCGAGAGCTGCTAACATAAGTGTCAACAAAAGCAAGAGAGCCAGCCAGCGCATGGTTCAGAGCGGGATTTCAATTTATAAGCTTTAGCAGCTTATTTAAACTCACCAAATTCCCAAGCCGTGAGAGTGGTGGTGTTAGGTGGCGGCATCGCGGGAGTGTTTACGGCGTTGTTTCTCGAAGAGAGGGGGTTCAGAGTGATAAAGATAGGCGGCGAAGTGACATACCCCCTCACATCTCTTGTCTTGACACAATCAATGCCGCATAGCGAGGATGTAGAACTAGCGAGAGAAAGTCTATCTATCTACCAGAAGTTTACAACACTTAAGAGAGTAGTCTCAATAGACATACTGCCCGAGTGGGTGCCGCAAGAAAATGTAAACGTTTCAAAGTCGCTGAGTGATGTAAAGCTTGAAAGCGGCGAAGTGGCGATTATTTCAGAAGATTATCTAGTGCCAGTGAGGAAAGTAGTTAAAAAACTCAGGAGAGAATTGGGTTTTCAAAACTCGTACGGTTTGTTAAAAGTAAAAGAGGGGAGAGCTTACGTAGTGGTAGATGGGAGTCGAGTTGAGGGAGATGTGGTGGTTATGGCCGCAGGATACGCCAATAGATTTCTGGCTGAGAGAGCAAACATATCTATACCTCTAATGCCTTACGAGTGTTACGCAGCAGTTTACATAGTCAACCGCAAACTCTGGAAGTACAGCATAGGCGACTATGTGCTCAAGTGGTATGGGAGACCGGCGACTCCACCGCTATACATAGCAGGCAATGGTTGTGGTGAATATGGACGGGGGCCGCCGCCTAATTACGCCAGAAAGATAGCGAATTACATAGCCAGAAGGGGGGGTTCCGCCCTCCCACTCCACGTGAAGACGGGCTATTGCGAAATGGGGCCACACGGCGGCCCGCTGTATGGTAGACATCAAGATGTGGAGAATTTGTACATAATCGGCGGGTTTGACGGATATGGCGCCATGACAGCTCCAGCTCTGGCTAAAAAACTAGTGGATCTCATATCTGGTCGAGACGTGTGGGATGTTTATAGAATTGAGAAGTACAGAGCGGTTGAGTTCAACCCCTGTGCCATAAAAGAACGGCACGAGTGGGGGTACTCGCCGCGGGTAAAATATTAATTCAACACCCGCACTATGCGTTGTGATGAATAACTAGACTGGGGAGTTGTTGACAGACTGACGACGGGCTGATCATTTCTTCAACTCGGCGAGTTTCCTATTGATCTCGTCTAGTAACTGCTCTCTTGTCTTTCCCTCAGTGGAGATTCCAAGAGATTTCGCCATTTCGAGAATTTTCTTGTCTACCTCCTCTTTATCTTCTTTCTTTTCCACGCGTTCTTCCACTCCGGCAGCTGCTTTTCTAAATTCTCTCAGAGCTTCGCCCATTCCTCTAGCGAGCGAGGGGAGTTTCGAGGGGCCCCATATCAAGATTATTATTATCGCTATCAGTATCACTATCCACTCCTGTCCTCCTATAATTAGATACATGATAAACACTTTGTACCACTATTAAAGTTTTATAACTCCACTCCACACCCCACGTGGAGAAGCCGCCGCGGGATAAAGAAATGCCGCTATGGGAACATTTAGCCGAGTTGGGACAACGTATGAAGAAAGTAATTGTGTTGTTTATCGTAGTGTTTATCGTAATGTGGATGCCCGCACCCGCCGGCGATGGGGGACTTCTGTCGGTAGTCACTTCGTTTTTTGTCACTGGCGAATATAGACCTCTCGCCTACTGGATTTTCTCACAGACCATAAACCCCATAGTTGCCGATTTGAACAAGACTGCACAAATCAAAATAGCTCTCATTGCCGGAGAGGTGTGGAACCCCCTGGCGGCTGTGATGTACTCCGCGCTGTACCTCACGGCGTTGATTGTGTTTCCCCTCTTTGTTTATGAAATGTGGCTCTACATACAGCCAGCGTTGTATCCCCACGAAGAGAGAGCTATAAAGAAATATCTAGGCATAGCTCTTTTGTTGTTCTATGGTGGTAATCTCTTTGGCATATATATAATCTACCCCACGTTGTTTAGATTCATAGCTGGCCTCTCGAAACTGCTGGGGGTGGAGCAAATATTCAGCGTGAGTTCTGTGGTGAACACTTGGATACAGATATCTTTCTGGACCGGCGTGATATTCCTAACGCCGTTAGTTATGGCTATACTCGCAGAGATATGTCTATTAAACCCCTGGTATTTAGCTGAGTACAGACCGCTGGTGTACGCTGCGGCTTTGATATTGATAGCGATAATCACGCCAGACACTACACTAATATCTACAATGCTCACCTTCATACCGTTCTCGATACTTTTCGAAATTGGCCTCGTGTGGACTAAGAGAATTGTCAAGAAATGTCCAGAGGTGAGGAGACATCGTGAATTTTAAATAACGAAATGTACTAATTGCTATGAGTATTGTAGCTACAAGAATTGATTACATACACGCCGAGCGATTTGGAGCCCCCCCGCCTGGCAGTCAACTGCAGATGAACATAAACATAACAATTGAGGGGGAGCGCTCTGTGAAACGCGGCGAAGTTTTAGAACTTCCCTTTACTGCCAGCATATCGTCCACTCCCAACGTAGTCACAGTGACTGTCAGAGGAGTCGCCGTTTTGCACGGCGATGTGGATCTAAAAAACCCTCCCCCACACGTCCACGAGCCAATTACACAAATTGCGTTGTTTGAAGTGGCTCTAATACTCAGAGAGTTGGGGTTCCCCCCACCTCTTCCACTTCAGTCACGACCGCAATCTACGCCACGTTATATATAGCGGTAGAGTCATTCTCGGGGACTCACATACACGCCGCCTCACGGGAACAACGCGTTCTGCGGTTTACAATATTTAAGCGCACATTTTCTAACTAACGTGAAGATAGTGCTAGCACTGGGGGGGAATGCCTTTAACAAACCAAGTGAACCCATAACGCAAGAAGTACACATGCGAAATATTGAAAAAGCTGCAGAGGTAGTGACAGAAATTGTAAGAGATGGACACCACGTGGTGATTACCCACGGCAATGGTCCACAAGTGGGTTTTCTCGCCGAGCTGCAGAGGGGGCGAGAGGCGTTTAAACTAGACGCGTTAACCGCAGCCACGCAGGGGCTTTTGGGATACTTCATCGCCGCGGCTGTGGACAAACGCCTCGGCTCGGGGCGGACGGTGGTTGTGGTGACGCGCGTGGAGGTAGATTGTGACGATGCGGAGTTTGGAAACCCCACGAAATTCGTGGGGCCTCTATACACGGAGGAGGCTGTGCACATGCTCTCTGCTAAATATGGCTGGAAGTTTAGACAAGACTCGAGGGGGGGATGGCGTAGGGTAGTACCGTCACCCAAGCCACGGAAAATTGTGGAAATAGATGTAGTGAAGAGACTACTCGCCGATGGTTATGTAGTAGTGGCTGCCGGAGGTGGCGGCATTTCCATGTGTGGAGGGGCGGGCGTGGAGGGAATTGTAGATAAAGATTTAACCTCGGCGTTGATAGCTATGGAAATCTCTGCGGATTTCTTTGTGATACTCACCGACGTAGATGGTGTCTATTTAAACTACGGAAAACCCGGACAGAAAAAACTAGAGCGAGTCAAAGTGGATGAGTTAGAGCGGTATTACGCTGAGGGTCACTTTCCCCCCGGCAGCATGGGGCCCAAGATACAAGCAGTGACTCAATACGTCTACGCCACTGGGGGGAGAGCTGCCGTGGGGTCGCTAGATGAGGGGAGTAGCGTATATAGAGGGGAAGCTGGCACGCAGATTTTCCCCTAGCGCTTCAGAGTTGTTCTATGGGTATTTCGTACTCCAAGCGCTTTCCTAAATCTCGTATCTTCACGACGCCCCGCTCCAGTTCTCTCTTGCCAATTATCATTAGGTGTTTCACGCCAAGTTTCAACACGTACTCAAAAGTGTCTTTCAAGTTTTTCTCGCCTAACTCGATCACCACGCTATATCCACTCTGCCGTAGTTTTCTCGCAATCTTAATGGCAACTCTGTACCCCTCGTCGTCGAACACGTATATGTAGTAATCAATTGGTTTCTCCACCTCCAGTAAGCCCAAAGCCTCCATTAATCTCTCTACGCCTATGGCGAATCCCAAAGCTGGCGTCTTCACCCCACTGTAAAGCTGCAATAAGTCGTCATATCTCCCACCGCCACCCACGGCGAGTTTGTACTCCCCAGCGAAGACTTCAAACACTACGCCCGTGTAATAATCCAACCCCCTCACTATGGACAAGTTGAACTTCACTCTTTCCAATGGCACCGCGTCCTCTAGGTACCTCACCAACTGGCTATAGAAAGACCCCAAGTTGGAGTCTAGTGCAGTCAAGAAATCCACGGCGTCGTGTAACTCTATCTCAGACGCAGCGTCGTAAAGCTTCTCCGCTTTGTCTAGAGGAACCCCACCGGCGGTCATTATTTTCAATACTTCTTCTCTAGACATCTTTGACTTTTTGTCTAGAGCTCTGTAGATGATTTCTCTATACGGCGTCAATTCCCACCGCTCTAGAAGTTTGTCTATCGCTCTCCGATCGTTTAACATGATTAGGTAGTTCCCCGCGTTTACTGCGTTTAGAGACTCCGCCAAGACTTGCAGCACTTCCACCTCTGCTCGTGGAGTTGAAGAACCCACCAACTCTATCCCAAATTGATGAAATTCCCTATACCGCCCATGTTGCGGCTCGTCGTAGCGAAAGACTTTGGAAAAGTAATACCACCTGACTGGCTTGGGTATCTCCATGTGGTACGACAACAATCTGGCGATGGGTACAGTCATATCGAACCTCAAACCCAAGTCGCGGCCAGCTTTGTCTTTAAAGACGTATATCTCATTAACTATCTCTTGCCCAGCTTTCTTCGCAAGTACCTCGAAGTGTTCAACCACAGGCGTCTCCACCTGCCTATATCCAAAAGACTCAGCCACCTTACGTAATGTGTCTTCTACATGTCTCAAAGCATAGATCTGTCTTGGCGTCCAATCTCGCATCCCCCTAACCGGCTTCCTCAAGTGGTCCGGAAGCCCGCTCATGAGTTGTTCACTATCTTTCGCGTTATCTCCACGCCGTGTTGTTTCACTATGTTGAGAAGCCGTTGAGAAAACTCTTCAGACATCCCCACATACTCCAGCGGAGTTGCGCCAGGCTTCAAGTCTTTGATTATGTAAGTCATGCCAACGGCGACGCTGCCGGTAGCTATCTGCATAGCCGTCCAACCGTCGCGGGATTTAACAAACACTTCATACTGCAACTTCCTCACCCCCACGCCTACGACTTTCATATACACGACGTCACGCACGTCGTATTTAAGCCTAGAGAGGAGTCTTGTGGTTACCAACAGCGGCGGTGGGTCGCCTTCTGTGGACAAAAACCCCAAGTCACGTAAGAGTCTAACTTTCTCAACGTGGCCAGGCCACCTCAACGTCTTTTCAAACATGTTCCTCACCTTCAACGTCTTCACTAACGTCCTCAAGCCGTCTGTATAAAATGCCTCCAATAAACCCAGCGGCGTTTGTATTAACTCCACATCGCCAAGTGGATCCACCTCCACTACTACTCCCTCTCTTACAATACGCGCCGGCCTGACGTACTCTTCCAACAAGTCTGAGGGACTCCACGTTATGGAGTAACCCAGAGGCCCCACTGGAACTTCGGGAATCCCCCCCACATATATGCCCAAAGTCTCGACATTGTTCATCTCAGCCACAAGCCTACCTGCCAAGACGTTGCTAAGTCCAGGGGCTATCCCAGCGTCCGGCACGTACCTAGCGCCGCTCTCCACAGCAACGTCGTGTAGAGTTAGAGGATCTTCGGCATAGAAAGACACATCTATCGTGTCTAGTCCAGCTTCCAACGCTCTCTCTGAAGCTCTATACCCCAGAAAACCCGGCAGGGCGTTTATAACTAAATCGAACCCGCCGAGTGGGACCTCGAGCGCATTTCCCAAAAATCCGCCGGGGCACGGCGTTTGTTTATCTACAGAAGTGACTTCGTGACGGTTAGATAAGTGTGTGTAGATATATCTCCCGATGTTTCCACAACCCAACAGCAAGATTTTCACATAGAACTCTAACTAGTTATTTATATCATTTGAAAACCGTCAATTCTGAAATTACATAATTCGCAAAATAGCCGACAATCACGCCAGTTAGATACGCCACATATATCCAAACGCCCACTATGTGTAGAACAAGCGTGATGAGGTAATTCGCCAAATTCCCCACAGCGGTGGCCATGTGGTACTTAACCCAACCGCTTAGGAATTTAGTCCCCCTCCCGGCGAAAGTCCACTGTCTATTTATGACGTAGTTAGAAGTTAAGCTTGTCTCAATTGCTATAGCTATAGAAATCGGCGGGGGGAGTGGGGACGTGGCGTACAGCGTTAGCCAAGCCACCACAACGCCGGACGCCCCCACCGCCGCAAACTTAAACGGCCGCCACTTGGCTAGGCGTAAAACTTGCCGTAGGTAGTCCAACATCTGCCTCCACCCCAACTTAGACCGCCCCCTAGTCCTCTGGCCAAAGACAAAAGGCACCTCCACCACGCAGCTCGGTTTGCATTGAACCAAGACGTCTAGTAGAATTTTGTACAGCCCAGTGGGCTTCAACGAGGCTAGGCAGTCTCTCCTAAAGGCGAAGAAGCCCGAAACTGGGTCTCTAACTCGCCTAGCTTCAGGCAACAATAATCTAGCCAACAGAACTGCCCCCCTAGAGGAGAGCCGCCTCGCTAGAGGCCACTGGACCACCCTCCCCCCCTTCACGTATCTAGACCCCACTGCCAAGCATCCCCCCTCGGCGGCTTCTACGAGACTGGGCACTACCTCCGGCGGATGTTGCAAATCTGCGTCCATCACTACGACAATGTCGCCAGCGGCGGCTCTGGCCCCCTCCACCACAGCCGTAGAGAGTCCACGGCGGTTTTTTCTCACAATCACACGCACTGGATATCTCTCGGCTAACTTCGCCGCCACAGCCGCAGTGCCGTCTGGGCTGTCGTCGTCTACTATCAAAATCTCGACGTTGTTCAAAACACGGCATAACCTATCCACTAACTCTGGCAAATTCTCAGCTTCGTTGTACGTGGGAATTATCACAGTAAGCATAGCGGTTTATAGCTCTCTAGCAGAATAAATGCACCACAGAGATTCTCCCCAAGTCGTCTACGTGTACCCCAACGCCGTGTCGACTGTAGTTGCCATATAGAAGTTCCCGCGACTGTACTCTCAATTTTTCCACTAATTCGTCTAATGTGTAGAACTCCACGTAATCAATTTGGTAATTTATGTCGTAGCGTATTCTTTTTATTATTGTGGTGAATTGTGTATATTTGAAAAACCTACCGCAGTATTTCTGTACATCCGACACGTCGTCTCCCAGAGATTTACTGTAGTTACGGGCAATTTCGGCAAGTTTCCAATCCCACACTAAATTGGGAAAAGACTTCTTAACCACCTCGTGTATCTTCATCTCTATATCGCTAGTTCTCAACTCCAAAGCTCTCCTCTTCACCTCAGCCGAGACT
Organism: uncultured Thermoproteales archaeon; assembly: GCA_938027595.1. Taxonomy (GTDB): domain Archaea; phylum Thermoproteota; class Thermoprotei; order Thermoproteales; family Thermoproteaceae; genus Pyrobaculum. The sequence goes on along the minus strand of CALJAK010000005.1, from coordinate 37,959 downwards.
TGTGGAGAGAAAGGCTGCCATTTTTCCACAGTCTCCGTAACTGTCTGCGTAGTTGTGTACGTCTCTGTATACGTCGCCGTCTGCGTCACTGTGTACGTTACAGGCACCACAGTCACGTAAGTCACCGGCGCTGTGTGCGTCACTGTGACAAACTGTGTAGACGTAACTACGACAAACTCCGTCTTGGGGACGTGCGGTTTAGACAACTGCGTTAGCTGCGTCGCCAAGACTGTGGCCAGCACAACTACAGCCATGAGTATAGGGATTTTCTTCACAGACGAATTCCGGAAGATAGATAAATCTTACAACCGCGAGATTTCTTCTTCGTAAGTGGGCTTCTTGCTTCTGTAGAACAGACCTATGGGAATTCTGCCCGTCGGGCTTAAAGTGGGCCACTCTAAAGCTCTCCTATAGGCTTCTAGATAGTCTGCAGCGTTGTGATTGTCTAACTTGTACACCCTAGCTCTGAACCACTCGTAAGTGTTGACTTTGTTAAAGGTGACGCAGGGACTCAGCACATCCACAAGAGCAAATCCCTTGTGTGAAATGGCCTCTGTGAATAACTCAACTAAATGCTGCACGTCCCCACTGAACCCCCTGGCCACGAAAGTGGCGCCGGCGGCTAGCGCGAGTGTCAGTGGGTTCACGGGCTCGTCGATAGAGCCCCAAGGCGTTGTCTTTGTCTTGACACCCCTCAACGTAGTTGGCGACGTCTGGCCAGTCGTGAGTCCATAGACTTGGTTGTTAGACACTATGTAAGTAACGCCAACGTTGCGTCTAGCTGCGTGTATCATGTGGTTAAGTCCAATGCCATATCCATCTCCATCTCCCCCCACCACAATTACGTGAAGTTTTGGGTTAGCTAACTTAACTCCAGTGGCTATTGGTATGGCGCGTCCATGTATTCCATGTATGCCGTAAGTTTTTAAGAAGTGCGGCAGTTGAGAACTACAGCCAATTCCAGACACCACCACCACGTCTTCATTTGGTATAGACAACGTGGCTAGAGCTCTCTTGAGAGCTTCCAGAATGCCGTAATCGCCACATCCGGGGCACCATATGGGTTGTCTAGCCACTGAGTAATCCGCCGACTTTTTTACCTCCACTTTCATAACAACTCTCTAAGCTCGTCAACGCTAAAGGGCTCGCCCCACCACTTTAACACACGTCTATCCACTCTGACCCCCCTGGAGGTGAGATATTCGGCAAATTGTCCAGAGTAATTCACCTCTACCACAACTACCTCTCTGGCGCCAGTGGGTAAGTTTACTTTAGGTAATGGATATATGTCTCTAAATAGAGCTAAACCCACTTTTCCACAGTCCATCAAAGGCATCGATGTAGATCCCCAAGCAACTGCAATGACCTCCCCCTCTCTGACTAGGGGGGGCTCCATTTCCTCCGCCAACTGCGTCAGTTTTTTCATTCTTTTTTGGTGCATTGCTTTCCTCACCTCAGGCACGTGTCTGTCTGTAATTATGTCCCCCCTCTCGTCGTGTTCGTCGCTTGTGGCTATGTACATACCGCCGGGGGTCCCGGGGATGGATCTGGGGGATACCCCACTCTCAGTTATCTTGTAACGTCTATACTCCTCCCGAACTATGTGACTCTTGAGAATTTTTCCCCTCTCACTCTTGAACTCGCCCGGGTTGAAGTCCACCGTAGATATGGACTCCGTGTAGTACAAATCCACTAACACAATTACGGAGATTTGATACCTCTCGGCGATGTTAAACGCTTTGCCAACGGCGTATGGACCCTCGTCTATCCACCTCGGCGCGATTACCGCATGTGGAAACTCGCCATGTGCCGGGTGGAGCGCCATCCGTAAGTCCGACTGTTCTGTCTCAGTGGGGAGGCCGGTGCTGGGTCCACCTCTTTGGGCTAGGAAAACTACTACGGGTACTTCAATCATGGCGGCGAGTCCAAAAGCTTCATGCATCAAGTCAAAACCGCCGCCGGACGTGCCGGTGGCTGCGCGGACACCGGCATAACTAGCGCCGATGGCCATGGCTATGGCTGCAATCTCGTCCTCCGGCTGCACTACAACAACTCCATATTTATGCCCCTCTTCCGCCAGCCAGTGCAGTATGGGGCTAGCTGGCGTCATGGGATATGCCGAGTAGAACTGCATCCCAGACATCACCGCGCCCAGCGCCAGAGCCTCCGCGCCCGACATCAAGAGGCGGGGGTCGCTCACTCTCCTAACGTCGTACGCCCTGGGGATTCTCTTGGCATATTCATGAGATTTGTAAAACACCTCCACGTTGGCATCGCTGATTTTCTCGTCGCGTCTAAACTCTCTACGGATCTCCACCTCCACGTGTCTGGGGTCCAGCCCCAGTACGTGGGTGAGTGCGCCTAGAGCCGCCGTGTTTTTCATTACTCTACTGCCGTGTTTGGCGGCTATCTCAGAGAGCGGTACTTCTCTTTCTGAAATAATGTATGACGCACTGTCTCTATAGACAGCTAATGCTTCATTTGTCAGAGCGACTAAAACGTCGAAACGTTTCCACGGCCCGTGGCTGTAGATCTTTCTGTCTGCTATCCGTAGTTGGAAAAACATGGTGGGGTTTCCCCTGATGATAGATGCGTATTGTCTAAATCAAAACAGGTGGTACCCTAAGTTTGCAAAAGTCGACGCCAGTATGCGTCCAGAGGTCTCAATGCCGTCGCCCTGTGCTCCAGCTATTCTTATGGTCAATTCCATACAGATATGTCGTTTTGTAGATATAAATGATATATAATGATAAAAATACAGTTAACAAGTGAACTATATATAAATATTTCTCAGAGTAACGAACATAATAGTAGACTGTGGTTCACGACGTGAAAAACGTGGTGAACTTTACTTAGCCCTTAAAACCGCCAAAATGTATGACGCCATGGAAATTTTCGCCCTCGCCAGAGGTCCCCACCCACGTACATATTACGTGGCTCAATCTCCCCCTCGATGTGGACAAATACGTATAAAACTAGTCGAATTGCCCACAGAAGCCGAGCCGCCGTTTTCGGCCCGACTACTGAGGGGGAGATGGGGGTCGGCACTCGTAGACATAAAGAAAATAGATCTCTTTGAATATATTCTACAGGGAGATGTAATAGAGGGAGAGGTAAAAAACGGCGTCTTGAGGGGAGTAGTATGCAACAAAACCATAGTGGCGAAAGTGGCTGCAGATATCGAGGGGCCTGTGTTGGCGGCGGTTCCCGTAATCAGATATCAAAAGAAGTTGCCACACACAGTATTTGTATTCTACGCCTATAGAGTTCCAATCAGATAAATAAACGCCAGTGGGATAAGTAACCCAATCAGCGTGGAAGTTAGCGCTGTATATGTCGACGTGATGTTGTCTGCGTTGGGCGCTGGAGCTTCAGCTACAATTCTCAACGTCCTTAAGTAATACGGCGTAGCTAACGCGCTGTTCACCACGACCCACGCTATGATGAATATCGCTATGGGGGCTGGCAAGTAAGCCAGGAGTAGATAGATTAGAAATAACTTAGGCCAGAAGCCCAACAACGGTGGGAGTCCCAACAGAGAGAAGACGTTGAGTACGTTCAAAACACTCCTACGGGGGGGACTCGCGTCAGAGGTATTTGTAGTTAGATAACTGAAGATGCCCGCTTTGGCTACGCCGGTGGTGAGTGCTTCCAGCACTATCACCAACGCTGCTAAGTCTAGAACTCTCCACGTATGTCCAAATAGAGAGGTGGACTTGTCGCCTAGCCACCAAACTACGGCAACCGCCGCCAGTGCGTAAGACATGTGTGCAATAGAAGAATACGCCATGACTCTCCCCAGAGTTTTCGCAGTTAACCCAGCTACGTTAGCCACCAGCATAGACGCCAGTGAGATAACTACAGCCACAAACCCCACTTGAGCGCTAGGCGGCACCGTGCGGACAATCGCCAACAGTAAGAAGAGGGTAGTCATCTTACTGAAGGCAGCCAAAGCCGCGACGCCTCTAGGCGCGCCGAGGGCGTACGTGTCCACAACCCAAGCGTGGAAGGGAACTATGCCCAACTCAATCATGAATCCCAGTAGCGTTATGTAGATGCCTTCAGCCACGCCCGCCAGTGTGGAGAAGTAACCCACCACTATGAGGACTTTCCCAATGCCAGAAAACACCACGTACTTGACGGCGCTTTCTACGTTTTCTCTCGTCTTGCCCATGGCTAACATGCCGTAGACAGACGCAGTGACTAGCGCAAGAGCTACTAGTGCATATGTGACGGGGGCTGGGGCATAATAGACGTATATAGCCAAAACTGTGGCTGCAGTAGAAAAACTCAACGCCAAGCCGAAGACACCCATAGACTTGTCTAGAGCCATGGCTAAAGCCAAGAGCGACACTAGTACCCCAATCGGCATGTTGTAGTAAACCGAGGCGGAGGCCAGCGCGACTGACGTCACTATGGCAATGTACCTACTGTCGATTTTCAACGCCAGAGGCGCCGCCAAGGAGATAGCTAAAATTAACGTAACTATCTCAATCATAGCATCAACAACAACATTGTCACTAAAATCCCAATTAATGCATAGAGGAGGTAGACATTCACGTTGCCAGAGGCGAACTTCCTAACTTGTATAGACAAAACTGCGAAGGCGGTGGGTATGGCGTTGTGATAGAGGCCGTCAAACAACCGATTGTCAACCACCCGCGTCGCTCTAGATAGCCAGGAGTACAGCGTTGGAAACGCTCCGTCGTAAAGTAGCGGCATGTAGAAACGTCGATATGCCAGTAGCCACAGTGGCCTCAACGTCTTTGACTGGACTCCAGGTCTAGCTATGTAGAGAGCGAAGCCCACCGCTAGACCCGCCAGGAGAGCCACTAGCGCGTCGGTCAACGGGAATTTGTAAATCGCTAGATAGCCACCCAGCGCTACTGTGGCTACCGCCAGAGCGGTGTACGGTATCCACATGAGGACTGGGGCTTCGTGCACCTCGCCGGGTTCTCCGCCGTGTATGAAAGTGAGCCCTATGAGTCTCATGCCGTAGATAGGCGTCGTGAACAGCAAGAGATACAGCAGGGGGGTCAGTAAGTCCAAGTGGTAGAGGTGTCCCACTTCAAACACGTTCTCTAGAGCTAACTCTTTGGTTATGTATCCCACGAAGGGGGGCACCCCCACGAGACTCAACATAGACAGCGCCATCGCAACCCCAGTTGTCTTCATGTGGCGCCACAACTTCCCCACTTCTCCAATAAAGCGAGTGGCTGTCTCGTGTATTACAGCTCCAAAACCCATGAAGAGCGAGGCTTTAGACACTGCGTGGCCGGCGATGTGTAGAAAAGCCAGCGACAACGGCAGCTCGTGTCCATGGAGCCCCAGCAAACCAGCGGCGCCGGTGGCTGCTGCGATTATGCCCAAATTGGCGGCTGTGGAGCCCGCCAGCACAAGCTTGTACTCCATAGAAGTCAACGCAATGATTGTAGCGGTTATGGCTGTGGCGAGCCCCAGCGCGGTTACCACCATGAAGTACAACTGAGAGCCGTGCACTAACACAAAGATGGGGGTTGTGATGATTAACACATAGACGCCGGCTTTCACCATGGTGGCTGCGTGTATCAACGCCGAGACGCTCGTCGGTCCAGTCATGGCTGTCAAAAGCCACTCGTGGAAGGGAAACTGTGCGCTTTTCGTGAAGGGACCCAAGGCGAAGAACAACAACGGCACCACGCCAAGTGTTTTCAAAGCCCCCGCGTGAGTCATTTCCCCCAGTGAGACTGTGCCCAGCATTATGTAAAACAACGCAATGGCCACTAGGAAAAAGGCGTCTCCAAACCTAACTGTCAACACTGCCCTCAGTCCAGCCACGCTGGGGGTCCACCAATAGGGGACTCCAGCCACCTTTTCCTCTCTCCCCACCCACTTGTCCTCCTCGTCTCTGTACCAGTGTCCAATGAGCGCCCAAGACGCCAAACCGACGCCCTCCCAGCCCACTAACAGAAACCAGAGGTTTTCCGCGTAGACAATTATCATCATGGAGGTGGCGAAGAAGCCGAAGAAGAACCAATACCAGCCGGGTCTGTAGTCGCCCTCCATGTACTTCACGGAGTATAGCGAAATAGCCGCCACGAGCCAAGCCACCAACGTCCCCATGGGGAGGCTAAAGTGGTCTAGCCTAAACTCCACCTTGGCGCCAATTGACTGAATCCAGTCAAATCCATAGACGCCCGGCGTTTTCGAAAGGTAGAGATATGTAGCGGCGATTGCAGAGAGAAACGTCCCCAGAGTCACAGACCAAGCTTTGAATTTCTCACTTCTACTGAACAGCGACGCAATGGACGCCGCTAGTGGGAGGAAGATGGCTAGAGCTACCTCCATGGCCCCACCACTTCGAGAAATCTGTATACGTTGTCCACCAACGCCGTTGAGAAGGGCGGTATGAAGAAGAGAAGCGACACAAAAGCGGTGGCTACGATGGAAACGAGCGCCATGTCCACAGCTCCCTTATCTTCTCTCTTGTGTGGACCGAAGAAAACTATGCGCACTGTGTTGAAGGCGTAGACTGCAGTCACTAACAACATAAACGCATACGGCACATACCACGCAAAGTCAGACCCGAAGTGATTTGCGTAAGCCACTGTCAAGACTATTTCTGAGACCATACCAACGCTGAGGATCCCGGCGAGGTTTAGAAAACCAACTATGGCGGCGCCCGCTAGTTCGGGTCTCCACCCATACAACCCACCCATTTTCTTCACATCACGTGTGTGGAGATGTGTGATGAAGTAACCTGCAGTCATGAACAACACCGCCTTCCCCAACCCGTGGCTGAGGTACAAGAGCGCAGCTGCCGTGAAACCCAACGTATTGAAGAGCGAGATGCCCAATAGCATATAACCCATTTGAGAGACAGTGGAATACGCGAAGAGCCGCTTTATGTCTTGTTGTAAGAAAGCCATCAAACCGCCATATATGGCGGTGGCGATAGAGTAATAAACGAGCCACTGTGTCCACCCCGCGGGCACTGTGTACATACCCACCGCCGCAATTATGTAACCACCGACCCCAACCAACACTGGACTCAGCAGCGCAGACAGCGGCGTGGGCGCCTCGGCGTGGACGTAAGGCAGCCACATGTGTACCCCCAACGTGGCCATCTTTATGAGTGCCCCCACTAGAATCAACAAAAATATCAAGACGTCTTGGTATAGATAGCCGGACTCCACCAACAGCGGTACATAGTAAACGCCCTTTGCGGCTAAGAGTAGAAAGCCAGCTAAGATTAGAAAAGCGCCGAGGTGTGACCACACTAGATACATCACAGTTATCCTCACTCTATCGCCATAGCCGTAGTACAACACTTGAAACAGAGATGCAATTAGCGCAATTTCGATGAAGATGTAAACTGAGATCAAGTTCGCCGCTACAAACGAACCGGCAAGTCCCCCCAAGAAAAAGCCATATGTCAAATAGAAGAGCGAAGAGTCTCTCCCCAATTCCTCGCTTCTGTGTTCCATGTATGGAGGTGAAAACAACGCCACGAAAAACCCCACGAGCGCTACTGTGAGTAGGAAAATTCCGTTGAAGGGAATCACTCTGAAGGCGAGAATTTCGAAATCTCTGAACGTTCCCTCGCTCAGCGACCCGGCGCTCAACACTACATACGATGAGATAATTAAGATAGGTAGCAGGGCAATTGCAGATATGAAGCCGGCGAGAGTGGTTGACCTCTTGGCCGCCACATACGCCACAAGAGACAGCGCCATGGGCGTCAAGATTGACGCAAGAATGATCATGGTTCCCCAGTGGCGATAGAGGATACATCCACTCGGCGAGTCAGTAGATAGTTTCTATACACCAACGCCGCCAAGACAGCCACTTCCGATACAGATATCATGACTAGTATCAATACGCCGTATAGCGCTAAGGTTGGATTACTCAGCGACACTGCGGCAAACATGGCGAAGCCCCCCACGGTGACTAACTCTAGCGAGATGAGCATGCGGACGAGGTCTCGCGTGGTGGCTATGCTATAGATGCCTAACAATATCAACACAAATCCAACTATGTACCCCATCATGTTTTCTTTGCAATTTCTGTGCTAACCAAAAGCGAAACTACCGCCACTGCAAAGAGTAGAACCACCACACTCGTCAAATCTCCCACTTGTACAGATAGTTGAGTCATCTGCGAATGTCCAAAAGTGGCTACGGCGATCGCTACGGCTGCCATGAAAACTATCGTGGTGGCCCAGAGCTGTCTGCCGCTCCATCTCTGTGCAGTGTTGAACATCGCTGCGGTCATTATCACGAGCAACATAACTGCTCCGATGTATATTACTAGTAACAAGAAAGCCGCAGCGAATTGAGTTAAGTATAGGAAGAACAACGCCACTGATCCCGCAGCTGCGGCTAGACTAGCCGCTGAATAGACGTTATCTCTGGAATACACTGTCAAAACACCAAAAAATAGGGCTGCTGTGAGTAGTACAATATCTATCATGGGTTTTCTGTAATGTGGTGTTAAAAAATATTATTTAACTGTTTCTATTTTCCTTGGTATACCATTTTCATATTTTATTGACACTTTTACATATTTGTATGTTTCTTCAACTTTCGGCGGTTCTCTCTCCATATCTGGCGTATATATCATCTCTCTATAGTTGTACCAAGCCAATTCTTTTATGTCTGTTGGGTAAAGTGCGTCAGCTGGGCATATGTCTATACAGAAGTGGCACATTATACAACGCCCGTAGTCGACGCCGGGGTACCGCTTTGCGTTGGGCGCTGGGTACATCTTTATGGCGTTAGTTGGACAAATTCTGGCACAGAGCATACAAGATGTACATTTCTCAGTCCAGAGTCCAATCCAACCCCTCATCCTCACGTATTCTAACTTTTCGTAGGGATAGTACACAGTGATACGTTCAGGTTTTACGAAATTTCGAGCGGCTACACGTAAAGCGTCTATAGTAGCTTTAACTATATACCCCACGGAAGTCATATCCCCACAAACTTCAGAACTACAGACCACACCACTGCGAGTATTGAAAGCACGAGCAGCCCCCTCCACCCAAACAACAACGTGTGGTCAAGTCTCAATACAGGCATAGCTGCTCTCAGAAATGCGAAAAACATCATTAAAATTGTTGTCTTTAAGAGAAACCACCCGGCGAGGAGTAAATGGCCTAACATGTCCTGCGGCCAAGACCCAACGGCGAAATTTGGGATTCCCCATCCGCCTAGGAAGAGCAACGTCGCTAAGAAAGAGTACGAGAAAGTGGCGTAATACGCACCGCCGGCGAAAGACAAAACTAGAAATATTCCTCCGTAGTCGCTATAGGGACCAGTAGCCACATCGCCTTCGTAATCTGCAATCTCGAAGGGGAATTTAGCCGTAGCCATAGCGGTGGCTATTATGAAGACGAGAAATGCCAGTGGGTTTAACAACGCCCCTGCCAACCACTGCCTCTCTACAATCTCTATTGGGTTCAACGTGCCGTATAAGATAACCATAGCTAAAAACGACAAAAGTAACGGAAGTTCATATGCCGTTACTATTAGAGCTTCTCTAGCGGCGCCTATGTATGCGAATTTGTTATTTGCAGACCAACCAATGAGGACTATAGCTATAGAGACTAACAGTAAGACTACTAGTGAAAAAACTAAGCCGTAAGGGAGTAAATTCACATCTCTTATCAGCCGAAGTTCTGGAGTGAGTGGAATGAGGAGGGAAGCTCCGAAAGCAAGCGTGACGAATATAGCCGGACCCCACATGAACAAAAGTCTATAAGCGCCTTTGTGAACAATCGGTTCGCTAATGATAAATTTAAAAGCGTCTGCTAATAATTGTAAATATCCGCCGAGTTGTGGCGACACATGGTAAGGCCCCACTCTCATTTGTACGCGAGCTGCAGCTTTACGCTCGAACCAAACCACTGTGAGTAACACAATCCCCGACGCTGCGAACATCAATACGAAAAACCAGAGGCGAGCCGAAAAGAGAAACCCCCAATCCATGAGAATGTTGTTTACCATATTTATCTATCTTGTTCTGGTGGGAAGTAGCCGAAAGAGCCGTATATCGCTGGGAGGTCCATTAAGCGAGAGCCTATGAAGGCCTTTATCATAGGCCTCAAATTTTGCCAACTAGGCGTGGAAATCCTCACTCTATACGGTTTTTCACTACCGTCGCCGAATACGTGAAAATAATACCGCCCCCTACCCCCCTCTGTAATTCCAGTTCCCTCTCCCTGTGGTAACATTACGACAAAAAAGCCGCTTAGTTTTACGTATTCGTTAGCTTTCTCTCTCAATTTTGGGGGTAATCTATGAAGCGCAGCGTCGCCGACTAACGACCCCTCTCTAGGCGCTCTATCCAACGCTTGTCTAATTATCCCAGCGCTTTGTTTAATTTCACAAATTCTCACCATTGTACGTGCCAATGAATCGCCTCCGTCTTCTACACATATATCCCACTCTAACTCGTCATAAATGCCGTATTTATACGCCTTGCGGGCGTCCCACGCAACGCCAGACCCCCTGGCTCCCGGCCCCGTGGCCATGAGGCGAGCAGCTTCCTCTTTACTCAAATACCCCACGTCTTTAAGCCGATAGAAGCCAACTGGGTTTTTTACAACTACTCTCACAAACTCATCGATTTTCTTCTCTAGGTATTGTAAAAATCCCTTTGTTTGTTCATAGAAAGCGTCTGGAGGCGCCGTCCTCACGCCCCCCGGCACTACCCAAGTGGGGGTAGTCCTCGAGCCAGACACCATAGCCCACAAGTGGACTAACAACTCCCGCAAGCCGTAACCCCACATGAACCCCGTGGAGGAGCCTATCATTATCCCGTGGAGACCGAGGTCGTATAGATGTGTAGAAATGCGGCTGAGTTCGCCCATGATTACGCGCAGGTACTGCGCTCTTGGAGAAACGTCGTATTTGAGCAACTTCTCCACTGCCAGGGCATAGGCCCAAGTGACGTTAATGGCGTCTGGAAGCGAGAGGCGTTCGAAGAGAGGAATGTTCTGAATCCAGTGCCGCGTTTCGCCTAGTTTCTCCATAGTGCGATGTACGTAACCCGGGTCTGGAGTGACGTTTACCACTATGTCGCCGTCGACTTCCACAATAAAACGAGTGTGTCCAGAAGTGGGGTGTTGCGGACCCCAGAAAATGTCGAGCACGCGGCGGCCCGCCCCGAGGTCTCTCTCGCCGAGGACGAGACCATAGCTCTCCTCTCTCATATGTATTTATCTCACCTCGTTTTTAACTATTATTTCTATTCAGTCATGCACATAGCGATCCCAATACTCCTCTACGAAATAATCCACTTGGCCAGAGAGTTAACTCTGCCACAACCCGCCGGCGGTCAGCGATGTCGTGTGGTAGTGGCTATGCCCACTGTAGACCCCGCCAGAGTGGCGAGACATAGAAATTACGTAGATTACGTCATAGTAGACAATGAGGAAGACGCGAGGGTAGTCGAAGCGCTGGGCGTGAAGTGTTTAGTGAATAAGTACATGGGCAAGTCCGGCGCGTTGGCAACTCTATTGGAGTCCGTAGAGGCGGATTCCTACGTCTTCATAGACGACGACGTAGTGCCGGGGGTTTGGGTTGAGATTTTGAAAAACGCCAGCTGCGGCAAATTCGTCACGGCCTACAGATGGGTCTTGGACAAGTTACAAAACGCTTTCTCTCTAGGCGGCTTCGATTGGATGGTCTGGAGGCGCACTCGTTTTCTCTACGGAGGCGCCATGGCGGTGCCGAGCTACAAGAAGCGGGAAGCTGTAGAGGCTCTCTTGAGTTGTCCAATTGACGACATGGCTCTGACGGCAATCGCTGACGAGATTGAAGTCTTGCCCATTCTCGTGCCCATGGAGAAGGCAGATGGCGGTTTTTACGTCAGGCAAGCCGTGGCCGCTAAGTTTGGAAATCCCTTGCTCTGGTCTCTAGAGTTGGCTTACTACACTCTCTGGACCGCCGCTGCGTTGTTCTTTCCAGCTCTCTTTGTGATACACGCCGTGAGAACTGCCTTGCGTTCACGGAGAGCGTTGGGTCGGGTGGATTGGGGGCAAGTGGTCTTGTCGCCGCTGGAGAGGCCGATACAAGCGGCGGTGTTCATCGCGTCTATACCTAGGAAGTGTTTCAAGTGGCGGGGGCGTCGTTTGTGTTTAAAAAGAAATTTCGAACTTTCTACGTGTTACGGGAGAGGGAGAGCTCTGAGGGGAGGCCAGAGCGGGGGGTAGAGCTCTTGTTGAGACATCTGGGTGAGGATCTCTCTAGACCCGGCTTGGTCAACACGCCAAAGCGATTTGTAAAAGCCATGGAGGAACTCACTAGGGGGTTGAGAGAGCCGCCGCCGGAGATAGTGTTCTTCCCCCTGGAGTACGAGGCAGAATTGGGGCCCGTAGTCGTGGAGAACGTGAGCGCTGTGTCTATCTGCGAACACCATCTGTTGCCGATCATATTGAGAGTTTCGGTGGCGTATGTGCCGAGCGGCAAAGTGCCGGGCCTCAGTAAGGTAATCAAGTTAGTGAAGTGGGCGGCGGCTAGGCCGATAATGCAAGAGAGATATACAGAGTGGCTTGCCGACTTGCTGATGGATAAACTGAGAGCTAGGGCGGTTTATGTAAAAGTGTGTGGTATACATATGTGTTCATACGTCAGGGGGGCGAGAGACGAGCACCACAATATGGTCACTGAAGCGAAGAGGGGAGACATTTCCGTCATGTTGACTTGCAGAAGGCCGTTGAGATGAAGATTGTAATAACTGGCGCGAGTGGGGGTATCGGCAGCGCTCTAGTGAATCTAGCGAGAGAGAGGGGAGATTACGTAATTGGAATTTCTAGGTCGGGGAAAAACGCAGATGTGAATTACAACTGTGATGTTTTAGACGTCCAGTGCCTCGCCGAGGTGGCTGAAGAAGTAGGCGACGTAGATGGGTTGGCTTTACTCCACGGCCACGGGAGTGGGGAGTTGTGGAATAAGAAAATTGACGCGTTAAGTGGCGACGATTTTCTAGAAGTGTTCAAAATAGATGTGGTGGGTAGCTTCAACGTAGTCAAGGCGTTTGCGCCGAATTTGAAAACCAACTCCTCGGTGGTGTTCGCCACATCTACGCCAGCTATAGTGGGCGATGTGTACGGCGTTCCCTACGCCGTGGCGAAAGGCGCGTTGATCTCGCTCACGAGAAGCTTAGCGAAAATTCTCAGCCCAATTAGAGTGAACTCAGTGGCGTTTGGGCCAGTGGAGACTAAGTGGGTTGAGTGGATTGACGAAGTTGAGTTGAGTAGATTTAGAGAGAGAACTCTGCTGAAGAGATTGGCGACGCCCAGAGAGGCGGCTGAAGCCATATACTGGCTGTTGTCTCCCAGCTCTAGTTATGTTACTGGACAGTTGTTGATAGTCGACGGCGGAGAATCACTATAGCCGCGAGAATCACTATAGCCGCAAGAAGCGCCACCGTCAACCCAAACAACCAGGTGGGGGGCTCGCCCCGCGCCGGTTGGGGGGTGTCAGTCGCCAACTCCACCACCTCGCCCGGTCTGAGTACTACAGTATATGTTACATTCTCTCCGCCAAACTCCACCGTCACTAGGTAGAGACCTGGGGGGAGCTCTACTCTCCTCGGCATGAAATCCACAATTGTATGTGGACCCACGATGTGAACTCTCCTGGGGGGTTTACTATAGGTGATAGTTAGGTAAGCGTTTGGGATCTCTATCTGGATCGTCTCGTCATGTCTAGTGGATAGAGAGTGATTCACTGTGCCGAATGTAGTTTTGACGTAGATTGTGTAGTTTAGCCCCCTCACAAGCCACAGCTTGGCTTCACCTCTGAAAGTCTTCCCAGCTATAGAAATGGGCCAGTCGCTCCTCACAACGCCGAAGGAATCCACCACGCGTATGGCTACGTGCGTGACGTTTGGCAATAGCGCTTTGCCGCAGTAATCGGCTGGGTTAAACTCAAAACTGTACATATCGCCGTCTGGCGTCAGTGCCTCTGTATACGCCACTCCCCTCGCGCCGTCGATTAGATATATGGCGACGTCGCCGGCGCCTTTCCAACTATCCACCTCAACCAAGCGGATGGGTTCCCCGGTCTGAATCTTACAAGTCTTGACTATCCCCAACTCTTCTAGATCTATCACTGTGAAGATCTGCGTTCTTACCGTGACGTTCAATTTGTATATGTCTAGTTTTGTTATGTGTATCTCGATTGGGTAATTCACGTTACCCACGGGGAAGTCCGCAGTGTTGTTTACAAATTCTAGGCGCATTTCTCCATATGTCCCATTGAGAAATTTGACGTATCTAATGGACACGTGTCCACTGGCTTTGAGTGGGTATATTGCGAGCTCCAGCGGGCGGATTACGGCAACCGCGTGATCCGTCACGTAACTTCTCCACGCCAAAATTTCTCCCACATAAACCTCTACCCAACCTGGGGACACCTCGGCGGTGCCGTTTGTGTTTATACATATGGAGCCGCTGCAGACAGTGGCGTTAAGTGGGAACCCCAGCCAGTTCTTCACCTCCACTAACGCGCCGAGCGCTATAAGTGGCGTTAGTACAATTAAACCTAACCAGTAGGTAACTCTAGCCATGGAGTCTAGCACAACAACAATCTTTATATATTACCTCCGAATATTTCACTAGTTCATCTTTGTAATATACTTCCTAAACGAAAAAAATACAATTATTTAATGCCTATTATTTAGCGATATATTTAAATATCTAAACTTCAACATTTACTATGGCAGATGAGGGTAAATTAACAGATCGACAGTATCAATTGTTAAACCACTTGCTACAGAGAGCACAACCCATGCGTGTGTATACAGTGTATGGCGACCAAGACGAGATAGCTAGAGAGTTGGGCATGACGCGGCAAGCTCTAGCGATACATCTAAAACGACTTAAGGAGCTGGGGCTCGTGAGGACTGGACGCGAGTTTGTAGACATCACTGAAAAAGCCGTCAAACACTTGAAGGGTCAGTCAAACGACGTAATTATCTTAGTCAAAATAGAGCCGAAGTACCGCGACAAGGCTTACCAAGACGTCAAGAAATTACCTATCGAAAAATCTCTGAGGCTGGCTGGCGATTTCGACATGGCTGTAATAACTCAGGAGACTGTATTAGACAAAGTGCTAGACGCCATAAACAACATGGAGGGGGTAAAAGAGACAAAGACGTTTATATCTATCGGCGCTGTGAAAGAGTAGTGAATCCACACGCCGAGGTCGACCGTTGTGTATTTTGTGGATTTTGCGAATCCGTCTGCCCCACATATCTAGCCGTAAGAGATAGGAGATACGGCCCCCGCGGGCGGTTGTACTTAGCTAAACTCATATTCGAGGGGAGGGGAGATGGCTCTATATTTACACCACTGTGGACTTGTCTAGATTGTAAAGCTTGTGAATATGTATGTCCCGCAGATATAAAAGTCACAGATGTAATAAAAACAAGTAAAGTGCTGTCTCTAAAATATTTATAGTCATATTACTCTAAATGCATGCGGTATTTGACTGGTAGAGATTTCGCTTTCCCCGAATATCTACCGCGCTACGCCAAAAATTTCCCATTTGAAATACTCCACATGTGGCTAGATGTAGAGATTGACTTAGAGAGGAGAGCCGTAGAGGGCGTGGTTAAGTTTAGAATTAAACCAAAGAATAAAAGTGCGAAAGTAGAGCTAGACGCTGTAGAGATGGAAATCTTGGAAGTCAGCCACAATTATTACTACGACGGTTTCAAGATCGAAATACCGCAGTGGAGCGGCGAGGGGGAGCTCTTGGTGAAATATCGCGCGCGGCCTAGAGTGGGCATGTATTTTGTCAAAAGTGGGGGGATGTACGTTTGGACTCAGGGTGAGACTGAATACAATAGATACTGGGTCCCCCTCCCAGACTTCCCCAATATAAAATTCCCCTGGACAGTCGCCGTGAAGGTGCCCAAGCCGTACGTCGCCGGCAGCAACGGCGTTTTGACTGAAGTGCGAGATGTGGGAGATAAACAAATCTACGTCTGGGAGATGAGACACCCCATGTCGCCCTATCTGTTAGCCATAGCCGTGGGAGATTTCCGAGTGGTGAGTGAGAAATGCGGCGATGTGACTTTGGAGTACTACATACCCAGTTACATAACTGACGAGTGGAGATACTCTTTCCACAACACGTGCAGCATCATGAAGTTCTTTTCGGAGTATCTAAACGTGCCGTATCCATACGAGCGATATGCGCAAGTGGTGGTGCCGGAGTTCATATATGGCGGTATGGAGAACACTACGTTCACAATACTCACCGACTGGACGATTCACGACAAGCACGCCCACTGTCCCTACTCTGACTTCCCCTGTCCAGAGGCGGAGGACTTCTCTTCAGACCCACTAGTGGCGCACGAGATGGCGCACATGTGGTTTGGCGATTTAGTCACGGCGAAAGATTGGGGACATATTGCGATAAACGAGTCTTTCGCTACGTTCGTAGAGGCTCTGTGGACGGAGAAGCACTACGGGCGGGAGGCTTACTTGTATGAAATATACAACAACTTCAAGATTTATCTCGGGGAGTACTCTAGGCGATATTCCCGGCCGATAGTTACAAATCTCTACAAAATTCCGGACGAAGTCTTCGATAGACACGCTTACGAAAAGGGCTCGGTGGTGCTCCACACTTTGAGAAATCTCCTGGGCGAAGATGCCTTCAGGAGGGGGTTGAAGATCTTTCTCGAGAGACATAGATATCGAGCTGTAGACGTGGAGGATTTGAGAAAAGCCATGGAGGAAGCTAGTGGATGTGACTTGGAGTGGTTTTGGCGCCAGTTTTTCTACTCCGCTGGACATCTGGCGCTGAAGGCCTCCTGGAGTTACTCTACAGACGAGAGAGTTTTGAAGATACAGATGAGGCAGACGCAAGGCGAAGACAGTTACCCCCAGTACACAATACCCATAGAGATAAAGATTGTGTATGAAGACGGGAGAGTTGAAGTGAGAGTGGTGCAGTTAGATAAAGAGGTCACTCTGCACATACCTAGCGAGAAGCCGAAATATGTGTGTATAGACCCCCACTTCAAAGTGGGGAAGTCGCTAGATTTGCAGTATCCACTAGAGGCCGCCGTCTCTATGTTAGACGACGGCGATTTGTACTGCAGACTGCAAGCTATAGAAGTGTTGAAGAAGAACGGGAGTGCTAGAGCTGTAAGTGCCTTGGCTAAAGCTCTACATGACAAGTTCTGGGGTGTCGCAGTGGAGGCGGCAAAGGCGCTGGGTGAGGTGGGGACTGAGGAGGCCGTATCGGCGTTAATGCGGGCTGAGGTGAAGCATCCAAAAGTGAAGAGAGCCGTGGTCGAGGCGTTGGGTACGGCGAGGCGCAGCGCTGCGGCTGAGTATTTAGACAAAGTGCTGCACGACGGGGGAGAGAGTTACTACGTCCGCGCTGAGGCGGCTAGGTCTCTGGGTAAGGTCAAGTGGGCGTTTGCAGAACACAGTCTGAAGAAAGCGCTGGAGTACTCCAGCCACCTAGACGTGATAAAGAGGGGGGCTCTCGAGGGACTCGCCGAGTTGGGCACAGAAGACGCCATGAAGATTGTGTTACAATACGCTACCAACGCGCCGACTCCAGTGAGAGCCACCGCGATACAGACTCTAGCCAAGTTTGGCTCACGCAGAGAAGTGTTGGAGGTGGTTAAGAAAGCGTTGAGAGACGACAATTTTAGAGTTAGATTCGCCGCCGTCACCGCCGCTTTGGAGTTGATGGAGCCCCGGTTGATTCCAGACTTGCAAGAACGGGCGGAGGTAGACGTCGACGGCAGAATTAGGAGGGTAGCTAGAGAAGTGGTGGAGAAGACCAGGAAATTCATGGACCGCGGCGTTGAGTATCAGAAACTGAGAGAAGAGGTTGAAAAACTACGAGATGAGTATAGAAAGTTGTGGGACCGCTTGAGTCGCATAGAGCGTTGAGCACCGGGGCGACACGCATGCGGCGTTCTGCAGCTCTGCATTAGCGTTGGGGGTTCAGAGTTTGAGGAATATGTATATCACAAATCCTATGGACAACATTGTTAAATATGGAGTGCCGTATGCTGTCTTTACCCACTCTGCATCTAGCTTTACCTGTTTTGGGTCG
Organism: uncultured Thermoproteales archaeon; assembly: GCA_938027595.1. GTDB lineage: Archaea > Thermoproteota > Thermoprotei > Thermoproteales > Thermoproteaceae > Pyrobaculum. The sequence continues at coordinate 19,882 of CALJAK010000005.1, read as the reverse complement.
TATCGCTCCAAGTCGCCGGGGTTTTTGCGAAATGGTATACAGAGGCGGCTTGTGGTGTGTACATACTTCACGCTACTGTAGAACTCCTCTCTAGAGACGCAGATTTGCGTTAACTTCTCTACTGTAGTCATCTTACAGGGTTTGTTTCTGTTCTTCGCATAAAGCCAAACCATCGTCACGGGCAGCGCCGTGGAGCCAGCCAAGATTGTGAAAAACGCAGTCGGTATGAAACTCACTGGCGGCGCTGTTGAGATAGCAACCACGGCGATTGAGTCGGCGTAGCCAGCGCACAGTATCCTCAAGAGGAGAGATGTGGCGAGTCCCGCCGTCAGTGAATAGAGATACAGTGGATCTCCCCAATTTAGATATAGAAGCACAAACGCCGGGGGCGCCATGGCTATGAATAGCTTAACGTCTATTTCTCTAGTTTTTACATCTTGCCACGCCGCTATGGACAAGAGAACCGCCAACGAGAGTAATGCAGCTTCCTGAATCATTGAAGTAATTTCTTGAGTAAATCAATGCGTGGCGTGGCTAGTGGGTTTATCTCTCTCTCCTCGGCGAGTTTCACAGAGGCGATGCCCACTTCTCTCAAGAAAGACAAAACGCCGTTCGGCGTCATGTCGACTGTGTAGAGAGACCCCCCAACTATCTCCAGGGTGGCTCTCACTCTCTCTTGGTGTTCTCTAGGCAGATGGCGGCTGGTCAACAAAACTATAGGCTTTTCAGAGCCCTCAATCCAATTGTGGTGAGCCTCTGGCAGTATCTCTACCGAGGGCTCTGTTTTGCTGTTTTCATTAAAGTCATTCTTCACGCGGTAAGCTACTCCACGCATAGTCTCTGGGGCAACCACCGTGGGTCTCCTCCGGAAGTCTCCCATCAGCCTACTTACCAACTCCCAGTCCACTGGCGTTAAGTCCGCGACCTCCACGTCAATGCCGTATATCTTTTTTACAACTGACAACGCTGCTGTAAACATCTGAGGTAGCGCAGTTCTGGGAGCGCTGGATTTTGGCACAATTACCGTGGGGACTCCCATCTCTGCCAGCTTACCGCCGGTGGTTATCGCCACGGCTGGCATTTTCTTCTTCTTTGCATATTCCAACGTGTAGAGAGTCTCCACTGTGTTGCCAGAGTAAGACACAGCCAACAGCAGTCCGTCTCTAGCTTTAGTGAAGTAGTCTTTGATTGTGATTACCTCCAAGTCCCAATCCCAGACGAGGGAAAAATCTCTCAAGAGGTCTCCAACGACGCCGGAGCCCCCCATCCCACTGACGTAAAGCCGAGGCCGTGGGGTGATCTCCATTACTTCGCCATCTATTACATAACGCGTGGGGAAATCCACATTTTTCAAAATGTGTATATTCCACTGGAGGTAATCAACAAGCATATACGCTTCGACTCTTCGATTTATAAATTTGGATATGTTAAAGGCACATGCCTCGTTTTTCTGTAGTGATCAACGGCGTAGAGGTGGCGAGGGAGTGGGACTGGGAGAGAGTAGTGAAGACAAAAGAACAACTAAAGAAATTGGGGTTTAAGTGGAACGGCGTCAGTTGGAGTATTGAAACAAGAGATCTGCGGCTTGTGGCTAAAATCGCGCCGTTGTTAGAGTTAGACACTAGAGAAACACTCAACCTTGTCTCTACCTTTGAACAGGGAGATTTGGCTGTGGTGATTGGACCACCGCCAGAGGAGTTAGATGTGATGGTAGAGGTGGGGCAAATCCGCGTCGTGTCGCTTTTGAGTTTCTTAAAGAGACAAGTCAAAAACGGCGACGTGACTCGTGTAAGTAGCTTCGAGGAGTTTATAGATTTGAATCTAGAGAGAGTTAAGACATATATTTCCCACGGCGCAGCTCTGGAGAGAGTTAGAGAAATTGCTTTGGCGACGGAGTGGCTTAGAGAATTGTTTGAAAAGAGACGGACGTGGAGGACGGCCATTGTGGGACCTAACTACGCCAAGTTGAACTTCTTGGCGTCGGGGCTGGCGAAGCGATTGAGTCAACTGAAGATTAGGTACAACGTAATCAACAGAGAGGGGGAGTTAGTGTCTAGAGACATAAAGTTAGTGAAGATCTCTGGCACGGAGCTTCAATTCCCCACTTTTCTAAGGCGTCAAGTAGTTGAAATACTCCAGGAGTTTGGTTACATACCTAAACAAGTCGATATTAAATACCCCACAGTCTCCTATAGGAAGAATTACAACCTCCACAACTTCCAAGTGGAGGCTGTGGAGAATTGGGTAAGTCACGAGATGAGGGGGACTGTGATCATGCCGACTGGGGGTGGTAAGACTTTTGTCGCGATGGAAGCCATGCATAGAGCGGGCACTTCCACATTGGTTTTAGTCACCACTAGAGAACTCGCCGTGCAGTGGGCCAACCGCGTGAAGAGACACTTGGGCGCCTCGCCGGGCGTCTTGGGCGGTGGGGAGAGAGACATACGCGACGTCACGGTGGCTATATACAACTCAGCTGTTAAACACATAGACAGTCTGCTGGGTAGATTTGGGTTAGTGATATTCGACGAGGCTCACCACGTGCCAGCCGAGACTTTCAAAGAAGTGGCGCTCAGGTTAGACTCGCCGTATAGACTAGCGCTGTCAGCCACGCCGGAGAGAGAAGATGGAAATGAACACTTGATATTTGAGGCGGTGGGGCCGCCGGTGTATAGAGCTAGCTACCGATCTATGATTGACGCCGGTCTCGTGGTGCCGGTGGAGCACTACAGGATATACGTAAAGCTGTCTAAAGAAGAGGCAACTGCCTACAACTCGCTGCCTGGCGACAACCCCATTTTGTTGAGAAACCTAGCCTCCAAGGCCTCTGCCAAAATCCCCGCAGTGCTTCACATCGTCGAGAGAGAGAGCGGGGCGAAAGTGCTCGTCTTCACTCAGTTTATTGAACAAGCTGAAGAAATTTACGAAAAGCTCAGAGAACGCGGTGTGTCAGCTGAGTTGATCACTTCTGAAGAGGGGGGACGCAGTGCAGCTTTGGCTAGATTCAGCGCTGGGGTGAGCAAAGTGGTGGTGACCACCACAGTGTTAGACGAGGGTGTAGACGTGCCTGACGCAGATGTGGCGGTGGTGGTGAGCGGCACTGGCTCAAGGAGGCAGATGATTCAGAGAGTGGGGAGAGTGGTGAGAGCCGCGCCGGGGAAGAAGACGGCTAGAGTATACGAAATCATAGCTAGGGGAACTATCGAGGAGGCGCTCTCCGAAGCTAGACACTTCCGCGAAGTGGAAGAGGTGGTGTGTAAGAAGAAGTTATATGTCTAGTTGATAAGTGCGGTGTTTTTCTATCAACTCCGGCGAATCTCGGCTTTCTGGCATCAACAGTATGTATTCCGTGTCCCCCTCGGCGTAGCGATACGATTTCCAGTATCTAAATCTCAACTCGCGAGGTATGTAAATCATTGAGAGTCTCCGCTCTCCAAAGGCGTGTTTCAACCTACAACTACAGCCCTCTATAGGTTGGTCTGTCAATATGTAGAAATCTGCACCGCAGTCGCAGAGCCAATACTCCTTGTTTTTTACGTGGACAAAGATAAAGCTGTCCACTTTGTCGTCTACTTTTCTATATATGGGTTCAATTGCTCCCTCTATGTACAACACTGGCTCTGTAGTGAAGTGCAGCGGCGCAATTGCCACCAACCCAGAGGCGGGGCGCCAGTAATACTTCCTATTCTTCTTTACTGGCTCCACCAACCCCTCGAAGTACATCTTGTTTAGTAACTTGAGTACTTTGTGTCTCGGCAGATTCAGTAACTTAGCTAACTCTATGGTGGTCAACTCACCTCTCTCTCTCAACAGCTGCAAAACTGCATTTTTATCCATATTGAGTTCTGGTCGTATATATATAAATTTTTAACGTTGTGCTTTGTACGTTCGTATTATGTCCATCCTATTTACAAAACATGACTCGTGCTATAAGTTCAAAACATATCTACCTACGTGACTGTGGTGATGCAGAGGTCTATCACATTTCCACCAATCAAATTGAAAAAAATTGACGACTATATGCTATATGTGGCTAAAAACAAGGCGAGAGTTGTGGAGTTAAAAGAGAAAATGTTGGACTTCGGCAGGGGTAGGGGTGACATAACTAGGTTTCTGGAGAGAATTGGAGTGATTGAAGTTGGGGAATTTGTGGAATTCACAAACCTCGGTAGGGAGGTGGTTTCTCTACGCGAGTCTCTGGGGACGGCTGTCTACCACGCGTTGTTATACCAGAGAGTTCCGCAATACAAACTCCTCATCGACGTGTTGAAAGAGAGAGATTTAGCTCGTGACGTGTTGTATGAGTTAGTTAACAAACGTTTGGCGGAGCTCTCCCCCACCGCGTGGGTGAATAGAGTGGCTTTTAGAGCTTTGCTACAAATCGGCGAAGACTTGAGAACAGTAAAGAGGAACAACGGCGTATATAGCTATTTGGAAGATTGTGTAGAAATCGCCGTGACGAATTTCTACACTAGACATGGGGCTAGAGTGGGGGACAATTTCTACACATCTTTTGACAAATTGTTAATTCCAGAATGCGGCAAGTTGGAGCACCCCCTAAATCTATACAGAGTTGACATTAGATGCATCGTGAGTAAGATATACAGCAAATTCTCATGAAGAAAAGAGAAGAGAAGAAAATCACACTCTTCGATTTTGTAAAGCCAACAAGAGAAGAACGGAAAGACGGCGGTGCAAATGTGACCGTCGCTGGGTTTATCGAAGAGAGGCGTAGAGTGTACAGAGAGGAAATTGTGAAGTGGTCTAAAGAAGTGGGGATTACGCCAGCCGCCTTAGCTAGAGCCATCGACGAGTTAACCAGAGAGAGGAAAATTCGGAAGAAGATTGACGACGAGGGGAAGATGTACTACGAGTGGGTGACGTTGTAGAACTCCACATTTATGATTCCGTTGTATGTGAGCCTTATGCACATAGCCACTACGAGACTGCCCGTGGAGTTATCTAAACAACTCGCGCGTCGAGTTGCTTCAAACACATATTTCATATATATCAATGAATCTATATAACTTTGTATATAATGTATGAATATTACGCATAACATAAACATTAAAATGGCATAGATAAACTCCATGTAGTTCATTTGAATATTTCAGAGAGTAGTTCTATGTAGTTAAACGTCATGGCTAGTAGGTACAGTAGCGTCAGTGATAGTAGCGCCATGAGTAAGTGATACAAGAATTTCATGAAGACATGTACTCAATGTCGTTGAGAATTGCCGAAATTACGTCAGTAAAATCCCGTGGGGACAAAACTACCATTGTCAATATCAACGTGGAGACCGCCAGAGCGGACACGACGGTATAAAGAGCTTCTTCAGTTAGCTTCACGACTATTCTCTCTCTTAAAAACTACTTAAAACATAAATAATTGGCTGAATCGTGGTGCATGGGGATTTCCAGCTGGGTAATATCTACAGTCCAAAGATAGAGAAGACGGTATTAGAATTCTGGGAGAGGAGAAAAATCTTTGAAAAGTGGAAAACTCGACGTGGGGGGCCCAAGTTTGCCTTTCTAGAGGGACCCCCCACCACAAATGGAATGCCACACGTGGGTCATATAAGGGGTAGGACGTACAAAGACGTAGTTCTACGTTTTTACAGACTGTTGGGTTACGACATCTGGAATCAGGGTGGTTGGGACATGCAGGGGATGCCAGTAGAGTGGGAAGTAGAAAAGAGACTCAAGTTGAAGAGTAAGAAAGACATCGAGCAGTACGGCGTCGAGAAGTTTGTCGCCGAGTGTAACAAATTGGTAGATGAATACCTCGCGCAGTGGCGAGAGTGGGGCACTAGGAAGTTGGGGCTTTGGCTAGATTTGGAAAACGCCTACGAGACTAGGAAGCCTAGATATCTAGAGTACGCGTGGCGCGTTGTGAAGAAAGCACACGAGAAGTGTTTGTTAATTGAAGACTTGAGAGTCCTCTGGACTTGTCCCCGGTGTGAGACTGCGTTGAGTGATCACGAAGTGGCGCTGGGGTATGAAGAGAGAGAAGACCCCTCTCTATACGTGAAGTTTAAGACTACCACGGGGGATTATTTGGCCATTTGGACCACGACGCCTTGGACTTTGATAGACAACGAGGCGGTTGCCGTGCATCCAGAGCACCGCTACGCCAAAGTGGAAGTCAAACTGGGCGACGCAGTAGAGTACTGGTGGATCGCAGAGCAGCTCGTGGATCAAGTAGTGAAGCTGGGGGGAATCACCTCGTGGCGTGTGGTAGAAGTTAAGCTGGGGCGAGAGCTGGAGGGTTTGGAGTACATACATCCCCTGGCGGGAGAAGTGCCAGATAGGGGGAAGCATCACGTAGTCACTGCGGAGTTCGTCACGTTAGACCAGGGCACGGGGTTAGTCCACGTGGCTCCCGCGCATGGCCCCGAAGACTTTGAAGTGGCTAAGAAGTACGGACTTAGAGTTACGAATAGTTTGGAAATCAACGGCGTGTATAACGAAGCCGCCGGTAAGTATTTTGGCAAATATGTACACGACGTGGATAAAGAAATAATTGACGACTTAGCTAGAAAGGGGTTGTTGATACACGTTGGGAAAGTGCGCCATGAGTATCCACACTGCTGGCGGTGTGGAACTAAGCTAGTTCTGAGGGCAGACAGACAGTGGTTTATAGCAGTGTCGCGCATACGTGAAGATATGTATTCACAGTTGCAGAGAGTGCAAGTGGTGCCGCAGAAGTTGAGAGACAGATTCGACGTGTTTGTGAAAAACGCCAGAGATTGGAACATAAGCAGAAGTAGAATTTGGGGAACTCCACTACCCATATGGCGGTGTGAAAAAGATGGGAGAATCATAGTGGTGGAATCGTTAGACGAGTTGAGGAAGTTGGCTGGGGAAATCTCAACAATCGACGACTTTCAATTGGCGCACAGACCCTGGATCGACAGAGTGGTATTGAAAACTGAAGATTGTCAATGGGTTAGAGAACCGTATGTAATGGACGTCTGGCTAGACAGCGGAGTGGCGTGGATAGCCGCGGTGGATGGAGAGCGAGAGCCACAGCTGTGGAGAGAGTTGTTCCCCTACGACTTTGTGACTGAAGGCATAGACCAGACGAGGGGGTGGTTTTACTCTCTCTTGGCATCTTCCGTGCTCTACACGGGCACAGCGCCGTACAAGACTATCCTCATACAAGGCCTCATATTAGACAAGGATGGGCAGAAGATGTCTAAGAGTAGGGGAAACGTAATATGGGCGAGAGACCTCCTGGAGAGATATGGAGCAGACCCAGTGCGGCTCTACATATTGTCAAAAGCAGCTCCCTGGGAAGATTTGTCTTTCAACCCAGACGAGATTAAACACGTAACTAGCGACCTCAACATCTTGTGGAACGTAGTGAAGTTTGCAGATACATACATGTCGCTAGACGGCTTCTCAGCAGAGAAATACCCACTGGAGCATTGGATTGAGAAAACTCTCGACGAAGACAAGTGGCTGTTGGCGGAGTTGGGCGAACTTATCTCAAACTTCTACAGACATGTCAAGGAGTTCGAGTTCCACCACGCAGCGAACCACTGGAGGACTTTCGTAGTGGAAGTCTTGAGCCATAGGTATGTGAGGTTGTTGCGGAGACGGGTGTGGTCAGAGGAGGCCACCGAGGACAAATACGCGGCTTACTCAGTGCTGCATTACGTGTTGAAAAGTTTACTAATCCTGGGGTCGATATTTACGCCGTTTATCACAGAATACCTCTGGCAAGCCTACGTGAGGAAGTACGACGCAAATGAATCTGAGTCTGTCCACCTTGCACAATTTCCGAGAGCTATAGATGTAGACGGGAGGTTTTTGGAGATATATAGAGAGTTATTCAAAGTGTTTTCTGCCATAGCCGAAGCTAGAAACGTAGCCGGCATAAAACTCAGATGGCCACTCGCAGAAGTGTACATAAACGGCGCCATGCACTTGCCGCACTACGTCGAATTGTTGAAGTATCTAGCCAACGTCAAGGAAGTGAAGACGGGGGTTTGTCCAGAGAGCTACACAAAAATATCTGAACAAATCGAAGTCTGTATACCCAACAAGTTAGATAGAGATCTTTACTACGAGGCACTCGCTAGAGAAATTGTGCGTCGAATTCAGATAATGCGGAAAGAAGACAACTTAGCAATTAGCGACCTCATTGTAGTAACTCTAGACTCGCCGTCTGAGCACGTGAGGAGTGCGGTGGAGAAGTTCAATCAATACATAGCTAGAGAAGTTAGAGCCGTCGACGTCAAGATAGGCACAGTGACTAGCGGCAGAGATTGGGATATCGGCGGAGAGAGAGTTAAGATAAGAATCGAAAAATTCACACAGATATAAACTCAGACAGTGGGCGAATTGTGATGAGACCGACCGCTAGAGATAGATGACGGAGGTATGCAGCGCTGACCGGCTAGAGAAGACGCTTGGCAAGTTAGAAATTCCCCTCCTGCTAACCGCCATCTTAATTTTCCTCTATCTAACTTGGCAAATTGCTTCCCTGCCGGGCTCCGACGGACTGCCAAGTGGGGTTGGGTACATAAGCGATGAGGTGTGGTACGTCACCTCTGCCCGCAATATTCTACACGACGTGTTTAAGACAAGCGGTGGGTCGCCTTATTACACTACGCTAGAGGTCTGTGTACAAGTCGGCGAGGAGGTAAAGAGATATGAAAAGATAGACGTGGTGACTGTCGAGGGGAATGTGAATTGTTACGTGAGGAGGGGATTCCCCTATCCCGACAGAGAGGGTATATTGAACTACTACAATTTTGAACATCCACCTCTCGTTAAGTACATAATTGCGGTTTTGATCGCCATAAGAGATGAACCCCCGTGGTGGCGGCTACCCTCCATAGCCGCCGGAGTGATTGTACTGGTGTTGGTATATTTAATTGTCAAGAAAACTGCGGGCACGCTGTGGGCGTTGACGTCAGTTTTCTTGATGTTGTTGGATAGAACATTTGTAGCCATGTCTAGCGTGGCAATGTTAGACATATATCTAGCGATGTTCACCGCACTGCTGGCTTATCTATACATTACCAAAAGCCCAGCGGCCGTGGGGGTAGCTCTTGGGTTAGCTACATCTGTGAAGTACTCGGGGGCGTTTCCAATCTTTGGACTTATTTACCTCTACGCAAAGCGCAGCGCCAAGCTCGTTTTAACAACGCTGGTGGTCGCCGCCGTTGTTTTTCTACTGGCGAACGCCCCGATGGTGATGCACTTGGGTCTCTGGAGGTGGCTTGGCGAGATTCACGCGGCGATCTCTTGGCACACTACTTCCAGACCGCCGGGCCCCACGGCGTCGACTCCAGTAGATTGGTTGATTATGCAGAACAACTTCGCCATATATCTCAATCCAGATGTCTACGCCAGCGGCACGCTCGTCTATCTAGTGGCGTTGGTCTTCTCGCTGTATAGGAGAGACGATTTGTCTATTCTCTATCTGTCTACCTACGGTGGGTATTGGTTGGTTTATCTAGCAGGCAATCACACGTTGTACTCCTTCTACGCGGCGCACTTCTCGCCACTTGCTCACGTGGTGTTCGGCCGCTTTCTAGCTTGGCTTTCTGGAGTTTCAAACTTTGAGAGACGTTCGTAGATGTCTAGGAGTAGAGACATGGATTTCAAGTTATCCATCAGCTCGTCGGCGTTTAACTTCTCGATCTCTTGGCCCAGTTGGAGGATTTTGTTAAATACAGCCCTCCGCACGTCTCGCAGTTGGGCAATCTCCACCGCTTGTTGTGCCTCCTCTTCGCTTTTTGCTAGAATTACTGGCCGTTCACAATTTGCGCAGTACAACTCGCCGGTTTTTAGCTTCACCAAAACTGACCCGCAAGCTGGGCACATATATGAAGTCAACACGGCTCCAGCTCTCACTAACTCAGCTATTTTCTTCACTGTACTCACGTTATATATATGGGAGGTATAAATATTGTGGACACCGCCGCCATGTTGATGTTGACGCTGGGCGGGGGGGTTAGACACGCGGTTGAAGTCTATAGACAACTACAGTGGTTACAATTGGAACTCCAGCCCGGTGGTTCTCTTTACCTCAACGGGGTGTACGTGGTGGGCAAGGGGACAAACTCCGTAGTCTTTAAGTGCAGACCCGCAGTGGGTTCGGTCCAATTGGCGTGTAAAATCAGAAGAGCCGACGCGAGTCGCACGTCGCTAGCGCGGGAGGGACAATTTCTCTACTTAGCCAACTCAGTGGGTGTGGGGCCTAAGTTGTACACATACAGCAAAGACGTGGTGGTCTATAGATACGTCGAGGGGGTTTTTCTAGAAGAGTGGTGGCGTGGGGCGGTCGTGGAAGCCAAGCGGAGCGTGGTGGAGCAGTTGCTCACAGAGGCGTTTTCTCTAGACAAAGCCGGCGTGTCGCACGGCGAGTTGGCTAGGTTGGAGAAAAACGTAATTGTGGAGAAAGACAGAGCTGTAATCATCGACTTTGAGTCAGCCACGCTGAGAGGTGGAAACAACGTGACTCAACTGGCTAACGGTTTGATGCGCCTCGGCCTCAAACTGCCGCTTGACGAATTGAGAAGGTACAAGAAGTGTCTCTGTAGAGAAGAATTTGTGAAAATCTTACGATTTTTCCTTAACCAACTCTAGAGACAGCCGCCAAATATCGTCGCCTAGGTGATGTAAGTTTACAAATACCTTACCTCTCTGCATTTGCTCTATCTCTCCCCTGTCATATAGAGCGCACGCTATGGATATGACTCTGTTCTTCTCATCAACTATAAACACTACGTCACCTTTTTTGAACTCGCCGGTGATTTGCCTAACGCCGGGTCTCATGACGTCTGCGCCGTTGATTATAGGCTTGACAGCCCCCCCATCTACTTGCGCCTTTGGAAACTGTGGAAGGAGAGAGGCCTTGTTGGATTTGTGTATTAGATAGAGTGTGGGCACCGCCACCTCCCCCAGCGCCTCCTCTTCAGTCTTGAAAATTAACGGCTCACCGTCGATGAGATATAGCGATAGTCTTTCTCTCAATTGTATCACTTCCACCACGTCTGCCTCTTCTAACAATGGAGACATGTGTTTCCAAACTTCGCGAAGTTCTCTCACGTCTCTATTACTGAGTCTGACGCGTTTCACAATAGAGATATACTTCATATATAAATTCCGCTAATACCACCTCACCGGTCAGACTGTCGGTTTTTCATCTTAAATTTTTTAAATTTGGATAACATGTTTTTCTAGTGATGAAACTCCTAGAGGCCACTCTAAACTTAGTTAAGGAAGTGGGGGAGCCATTGTTCTTAGACACTTCTAGGTCTTACGCCTACACGCTACTAGCTAAATTCCAAGATAATAGAAAACTACTTATTCGCGTAGCGCCGGAAAGCGAGCAAGTGAGTAAGTCTTCACTAAAAGATTTGAAACTACTCTCTCACTACACAAACACGTCTGCTCTGTGTATAGTGTCCACCGTGGGGAGACAAATCTTGCAGAGGGGAGTTATACACATGAGAGACAACGTCACTTTTATGTCGCTAGCCACATTTATCGATGTGTTAGAGGGGAAGAAGCAGTACTATAAACTATCCCGTGGAATCATCACTGCAACTATAGAGGGGGAGCGGCTGCGGGAGAAAAGAGAGAGAGCGAGCGTGAGTCTCAATGCCTTGGCTTCGGAGCTTGGAGTTTCTAGAGAGACTGTGTACCGTTACGAGAGGGGGGACGTGGAGGCTCCCGTGAGAGTCACACAGAAGTTAATCTCCATGTTCGGCGAAGACGTAATAAAAGAAGTAAAGATAGAAGACAAACCGCGGATAACATTAGAAGAGATTAAGAGTAGACAGATTGACGTCAATACTTACAGACTTGCTGAGTCACACCCAGACGCTTTGAGAGCGGATAGGAAAGTTCTACTCATCTCCACAGACGTGAAGAAATTTGAAAAAACTGTAGAATTGGCAAATGCACTCGGCGTTGAGGTAGAGAGAGCGTGGACTACGTCCAGAGGAGAGAAAATAAGGTAGTCTTCTACGCCCCCAATATAGAGAAGTACGGAGATATATACCACACTCCCGTGTTCTACAACCCACTGATGGAAAAGAATAGAACTCTCTCTGTGTTGTTACTAAAGGCGCTTGGCGTCAGTGGATTAACTGTATGCGAACCTCTAGCCGGCACTGGCGTACGTGGCGTTAGATATGCAGTGGAGACTGGTTTAGTCAATCGATTAATCCTCGGCGATGTGTCTAGTAAGGCCGTGGAATTGATAAGAAAGAACTTAGAGCTAAACGGCATAGATGGCGAAGTCTATAACGAAGACGCCAACGTGTTGTTGCATAGGCTGGAGAGAACTTGCGACGTAGTGGATATAGACCCCTTCGGCTCACCAGCGCCGTATATGCAAGCCGCCTTCAGAGCTGTGAGAGAAGAGGGAGTCATATGCGCTACGGCTACAGACACAGCGGTGTTGGTGGGTAGATATTGGAGAAAGTGTCTAAGGAGATATGGCTCTCTAGTGAAAAAAACACCTTTTTACATAGAGTTGGGCATTAGGAATTTGTTGGGTTACATAGCCAGAGTGGCAGCGTCGGAAGATTTCGCCATATATCCCCTGCTCTCATATTGGGAGAGCCACTACTTCAGAACTTGCGTCGCGGTGGTTGGCGGAGCTCGCGATGCAGATGACATGTTTAACAAACTGGGTTACGTAGAGTATAGAGACAGATATAGAAATGTGAGACGTTACCCCAATTCATATACTTCGGGCCCCCTGTGGATCGCCGAGTTGGGAAACCCGTTGACGGTACATAAGATGGCCAACTACGGCCCCCACAGCGAGTTTCTACGGCTACTAGAAGAGGAATACGTCATAGAAGTGCCGTGGTTTTTTAGACTTCCAGAATTTGCAGTAAACGGGAGGAGCCCCACTCTCAAGGAGGCTCTCGCGCGTTTAGCCGAAGCCGGCATATACGCCACACGTACTCACATGGCTAGCGATGGGATTAAGGCTGAGGGTAACTACGGCGACTTGATGCGGATATTTCTTTAAAACGTCTCCGTAGAATTCAACATGTCGAAAACAATCGCCGTGGCTGGCTTGCCGGGGAGTGGAAAAACCACAGTAGCTAGACTCGTGGAGAAGTGGGGATATACATATTACAACATGGGAGACATTGTGAGAAGTGAGGCGTCTAGACTCAACATGCCGCCGGACAAGGCGGCGGTTTTGTTAAGACTAAATAATGGAAAGAGGGCAGTGGTGAAGAGGTTGAAGATTGATGTGGATAGAGTGGTGATAGACGGCGTGAGGAGTTTGGAAGAAGTCGAGGCACTTGAGGAGCTCTTGGGAGAGATTACTCTGTTGTACGTCGTCGCCTCGCGGAGAGTTAGATACAGGAGGTTACTAGAGCGTGGGAGGGGAGACGACCCACTGACGTACTTCCACTTCCTCGCGAGAGATTTGAGAGAAATGAGATTTGGATTAGCCGAACTGTTGGCGAGAGCTGACTACATCGTAGTGAACGAGGGGAAGAACTTGGAAGATTTAGAACGAGAGTTAGCCGCAGTGTTATGAAAGTAGAAGTGGTGACTGAGGTTAGATTTACAGAAGACAAGAGGAAAGTGTTGAAAGCGTTGGAGAACGTCACCAAGCTCACCTATGTAGAAGAGAAACCGACAGATGTGGGCGTGTTGCTACTGTCCCACTGCGAGGGACATGCATGCATAGAGAAGTTGAGAAACGCCATATGGCGCCAGGGGATACAAGACGCAGCTAGGTCAGTGATCTCCAGGGGGGTCGTCGGAGACACGATTGTGTTTTCGATAAATAAACAAGCCGCATACGTGGGTGTAGTTAGCTTCGTGACTGAGCCAGGCGAGTCGCCTCTGGGGCCCATAACCTTCACAGTGAGAACTAGCAACGTGAGGCAGTTTATAGATTGGATAGCTCCACGTACGTACAGAGGGAGAGTGTACTATCAAGCGCCACCCCCAGACTGACGGCGCACGATTTGTATAACCAACACAAACACCAACACTGACATTAGGAACAACATTGTGGATTGTAGAACTTCCGCGAAGCTAGCCGGCGGGAGTAACTTTGGCAGTAGGAAGTAGAAAAATGAGAAAGTGATGCCACCTGCAGTGATGCCGCCATATCTAACTCTCTTGTCTCTCAGATAAGCCTCTAAGACGTAGGAAATGTACGGCGTTAGTGAAGCCGCCAGTGGTATGAAGTAAGGTATTGTGTAGGCTTGTATAAACACGTTAACAATGTAAATTATTATGACGAAGAGAGAAATCAATGTAATTACGAACGTCGCTTCGTATCTGCGCAGAATGTTTCGTAAGAAATCATATATGCCGAAGCCATACGCCGTGAAGAAGAAAAATAGAAAGAGTAGGGGGAATACTATATATCTCGTAACGTCTATATTGAGCGCCGCGGACAACAGCAGGATGAAGATAAACAACGCCGGCACTCCCACCACGTACGTCCTATACGGCGGCTCCTTAACGGCTTTGTTCAGGTAATACCTAAACAAGGTGACTGTCTCTTCGACTCTCCGCGCTTGCTTCACTACCACTCTATGTATGGAAATCACCGGGCGCTTAGTTTGTATCGCGAAAACAGCCGCCTCGTCGCTAGGGCCATCGGAAACGAAATATATGACGTCCGCGTCGTACATCGAGAGGACTTGCTCCAACTCTCTAAGCACTACCACATCTGCAGTTTCGTCTGGAGAACCGCTTATCACTGCCACGTTTACATTCTCAAAACCGTGCTCAGAAGCCAACTTGTCGTGTATTTTCACCGCAGCGAATATGGCATTTGCGTCGGAGTCGTCTGGATTCGCCAAGATGTACTTAATCCCCAGCCTCAATACCTCGTCTCTCTCAACAACTGGCGTTGTGATGCCTTGAGATTTTAAATCTCCATCTCTATCGACGTATAGTACGAGTATCCGCACTACTCTTCTGGCAAGTAGCCGGATTCAATCAATATCTTAATCTCGTCGTGCGAGAGTCTCTCTCCCCTCATAAGCTTGTTGTAGAGAACTTCCGCCCTCTCTCTAAGGTTCTGCGTTATGGCGGCTTGTAACTGAGCCTTAGCTTTACTCTTTTCAGCCAACTCCACTGCCTTTAGCAAAATACTGTAGCGATCTAACTCCTCTTGTATGGCTCTCTTCTTCTCGCGCAGTTCTTTACGCCTAAGCGCCAACTGCAATATCTCAGCTTTTATTTCTTCTCTCTGTTTCTTGAGCTCTTCTCTCTTCTCCTTTAACTTAGACAATTCTCTATAGATTTCTTGTTTATTTGCCTTAAGTTGTTTAATCTCTTGCTTGATTGTCGCGAGGTCTTGCACTAGGCGTGTAATTTCTCTCCTGATTTCTTCTCTCTTGTTTTTGTAGTTGTCTACTTGTGTCTTGAGTTCCGCCATTTGAGCTTTAACTTTTTCTAGAGAATCGGCTATGTTGAGTTCTTTCTCAATTTGGCTAATGTATCTTATGAATTGTCGCTCTGTTTCTGGATTCGTCGGCGAAGTTTCGAAGAAGTACTCTAACTGCTCAATTACCCGCTTTAATTTTTCTTTTTCCAATGTCTTACCACCCACGTACTCGTTGAGTGTAGTCAATAGATTTCTGTAAACCATTAACTTCTCTCGATATTTCTGCATCGATATGTTTATCTGTAGCAACTCACTGCGGAGAACTCTTATTTGGTTTATAACTTGGCTCTTTTTCTCTATCAACGTGTTGAGTAACTCTCTAGTCTTCTCTAGTTGACTCCTCTTTCCATCTATGTACGACCTGACTTCAGAAAGTTGTTTCCTAATTTCGTCTATAGCTGCTTTCTTGCCATCGATTTCGTTAGTTATGTTGTCAATGTCTCTCTGAACGTCGTCGAGTTTTGCACTCACTTCACGTAACTTCTCAAGAAGTTCAACTCTATTTAGCACATGTTAAGAAAAACCTTAATTTAAAACTTGTGTCCCCGAAAAACTCCATTTCGATCAATTAGCCAAAAAGTAAAAATTATTAATATAGAAGTTACTTTTTGACATGAGTTATAGACATATAGCTATACATATAGCGGGCGATATAATAGTTTCAGACAACCCGGGGGAAGTTATAAAAAAGTGGCGACTCATCTTTGGTTTGACGCAGACGTCTATAGCCGCTAGACTAAACACCTCGCCGAGTGTAATAAGCGACTACGAGTCGGGCAGGCGGAAGTTCCCCGGCTCTAGGTTCGTAAAGAAATTTGTACAAACGCTCATAGAGTACGACTTGGAACGCGGGGGGATGGTAATAAACCTCCTAGAGAGGCAACTACTCAGAGAGAAATTCTGGACCGCCGTCTTAGACATGAGAGAATACTCAGAGCCAGTGCCAATCTCCACTTTTCTAAACGCAATAGAAGCACAAATGATAGTTCCCACGTCGCAATCTCTAGACATACATGGATATACCGTCGTAGATAGCGTGAAGCTAATCTTAGACGTGCCTCCCGTGGAGTACGTGAGGCTATATGGTAGCACCTCGCAACGCGCCGCCATATTTACCAAAGTATCCAGCGGCAGGTCACCCATAATTGCGATAAAATCCATGTCTTCTGTACTCAGCATAAAACCCGCAGTGGTGGTGTTGCATAAACTAAAACCAAACACCATAGACCCCCTGGCGGTGGAGGTCGCCAAGAAAAGTCACATACCGCTGGCAGTCACAGACATGGAAATAGAAAAACTTATAGAAAACCTTAAACAGTTTAAGTAGAAAACTTCAAAATGTTACTAATGCCTCGAGTGGCTTCGTGTCTCTTCCTAAGTTTTCTTTCTCTCTCTTTCTTTCTATATTTATAGTTGTGCGTCTCTCTGTAGCTAGTAGACAACAAACCGCGGGATTTCCTACCGGCGGTAGTGACGCCTCTGAACGCTCTGCCGCTTTTAGGTTTAACTTTGACTACTTTCGGAAGTGTGGGCAGTGGGAGAGGCGCCCTCCCCTCTAACACGTCTGCAAGCCACTTTTTCAAATTCTCCACATTCTGTGGCCATGTGGATTTCCGCCTTTTGTCTACATATATGCCCAATAGCCTAGCTTGATAAACATTCAGCCCTAGCGATTTAATTTCGCCAATTGAAAAACCACTGCCAACTCTCCACTTGGCGCCATCTTTCACGAGAGGCTGGGGAGTCACAAGACGACAACTAAACCCACTTATAAACTTTAACCAAGTGGGTATATAAATCGACATCTCAAACTAGTCATGTATAGACTGTTTACTACTGTGGCCGTGTACAAGTTGTTCATAGCTATCATACTCTACCTAACTACCACTCTAGACCCAGTGATGTTAGTAAGCTCAATCTTCATGGCGCTGTCTGCAATAATAGTTAGAGTTGTCCAAGAGAGAGAAGTGGGCATCGTACTAGTGGCTCTCATACTTCTCATAGATGCAATTGGATTAATACTCTCATTTATTTCTCTCATATTAGTGACAATTGTCGCCTACGTGGTAGTTCTGTTGATAGATACGCAAATAATACTACTCTTTAGACAACAATTATGACGAGATTACTCTTATCGCTCTCTTCACTCTATATGTATCGAAATAACCCCACGCCTCGAAATGTATCGTCAAAACGCCATCGCCAGACACTCTCAACACATTACCCTCTCTAGCCACCTCCACGCCCTCAGTCTCAATGCTGTATCTAAAGTTCTGCACAAAGACGTACATCTTGTCTAAGATCTTGTCTAACTCTTCTGCAAATGACCCAGACCTCACGGACGTGGGGAGTGGAAACTCTCTAAAAATCTTAATCAATTTATAGTCATATTGTATTTTGTTAATGAGAAAAAATCCAATCACCAAGATTATTATAGATGAAAATATTTCAAGAGTTAAATTCATGTATCTTCTCAATTATCTTCCACACATCTTCGTTAGAGAGTGGCACTGGCTTTATGCCGCCGAAGAAAGCCACGTTCACATCACCACACCACCTTGGAATAATGTGTATTTCGCCTTGAGTTATGTATATGTTGAACCCTTCGGGTTTTAACATGTCTTTCTCCACCGACAGCACTGCGGTGATTGTCTTCTTTAGAGCTAACAACTCTTCTCTAGCCATAGCCCGAAGTGGCTTGGGCAACTCAATTACTACGTGGCCCCCGTTGAAGGGAGACGGCGCTGGTTTAATCACTTTATCGGCACTTTGAGATTCAGTGCCTTGGCTAGCTCTTTGTACCTATTCCTCACAGTGACTTCAGTCACGCCGGCCGCTGTGGCGAAATCCTTCTGCGTTCTGTTATCGCCATGCATTAACGACGCTATGTATACCGCAGCCGCCGCGAGGCCGGCTGGGTCTTTCCCAGCAGTGATACCGGCGCGTTTGGCTCTCTGCAGTATGTCAATAGCCTCTTTCACAACTTCGCCAGTGAGTTTCAGTTGTTCTGCAATTCTAGATATGTAGAGGACCGGGTCGCTTATGGGCACTTTCACGTTCAACTCTCGCAGTAGCAGTCGGTAACAACGCGCCATCTCCCGCCTAGAGGCTTTGGTATAACGCACTAACTCGTCCAACGGCCGCGGGAGTTTCATCATGCGGCAAGCCATGTACAAAGCGGCGGCCGCCATGGCTTCCACAGATCTCCCCCGCACTAACTCTTTTTCTAATACTTGCCTATAGATCTCTAGAGCTTGTTCAATACAAGGCCTCGGTATCCCCATGGCGCTCCTCAACCTCTCTAACTCTTGAGCCGTCTGTATGAAGTTACGTTCGTAAGACGTCTGTACTCTAGTCCTAGTCTGCCACTTTCTGAGTCTGATGACCTCCAGTTTTCTCTTTATGTCCAACTCCTTGCCAGACACGTCTTTGTCTCTCCAATCTATAACTGTGGTGAGAGCCTCCGAGATGAGGTGCGTCAACGGCGCCCCCGTACGGGCGCGTTGTCCTTTTTCTTCTGTAGTGAATGCCCTCCACTCTGGCCCCAAGTCGAGGAGCTGCTCTTGAACCACCGCGCCGCACACTATACACACCACTTCTCCACGTTCGTAATTGTACACAAATTTGTCGTTTCCACATATTGGACATTGATAAATCTCCCCAGCGTCGGTGACAAGACTTAAATATCCACCACTTTCACTATTAACGCGGAGTTTAAGTGGCTTCCCAGATGGAGAGCCAGAGGTAGACATATTGGGTATATAAACATTTCTATTTATAAATCTTTCGGTTGAGCGCTATCAATGAGTCTTCTTATTTTTGAAATCATGCCAAAAATCTGCGCCAAGCCTCTGCCCCCCCTCAAAACAGCGTAGTGAGACTGCCCAACGACACTCACAATTTGCGGCTTTAAATATTCCGGCGCTCCATTCAATCTCAACACTTCTCTATGGATTTGCTTCACAATCTCCAACTCGCCCACTCCGCCATCTACCACAAAGCCATATATCTGCGTAATTGCTTTGTTGAAACTCCCCTTGACCGCGTCGTGTAGAGCCTCTCTAAGCAGCTTGGGACTCACGAACCCCAACGCCTTTGCCACTTCCTCCTCCGTAACTTCCCTCCCGCCGATTGCCGCTAGCTGTAGTGAATTTATTGCTTTTCTCATGTCTCCTTGTGTGAAGTCGTATATGGCTTCAAGAGCGTCGTCAGAAACCTTCACCCCCTCGCGCTCAGCGATGTATCTAAGTCTAGAGAAAACCGCCTCTTTTGGGAGTGGGTTGAATCTAATCACTACCACTCTAGACTGTATGGGTTCTATTATGCCACTTATGTAGTTGGCTAGTAGTATGAATCTTGTGTTTTGTGCGTATATTTCCATTATTCTTCTTAGTGCTTGTTGTGCGTCTTGTGTCATGTTGTCTGCTTCGTCTAGTATGACTAGTTTGTATGGCGCTTTTCCCGTGGGGGCTGT
>CALJAK010000004.1 GCA_938027595.1 uncultured Thermoproteales archaeon | reverse complement strand
TACAGTTAAAACATCTATATAAAACTAACGTTTTTGACCAAGCGATTTTTCCACAACTCACGCTCTATCACCTCGCCCCCCGGACTCAACTCATAGAAAATCCGCGTAGAGAACTTAAAGAGCCTCTCGGGGGGGCCAAGTTGACTCTCTACATATCTCAAAAGCGCCCCACCCAAGATGCCCCTCTCCACCATCGTCTGGGGAAGCACCACCAACTGTCTACCCCCAACTTCGGCAGCGACCCCCTCCCGACCCCAGCGGAACCCCACAAGCGACCCATCCCACTCCGTAAGTCCCTCCACCAACGTAACCTCCACCACAGACCTCCGGAGGTCAAACTCAGAAAAACGCGGTATCGACTTCACAAGCCTCGCCGCCACTTTAGCAGAGTCATGAGCCAAGTCGCGCATCGGCGACACTACACCCAGCGAGCCACGCAACTCCCGCCTCTCGAGAGAGCCAGACCTAACCAACGCCTCCAACGTAACAAACACCCCAGCCCTCACCCTAGACAACTCAGGATTTTCCAACGGGAGAGGAAAACCACGCAGCTTATTCAACATAGCGGAACGAACGTGAGAAATTAGAACGGAGCCAAACATAGAGAAAAAAGAGGGGGAATTTAAAAAAGTGAGTATTACCCCCAGCGTATTACTTCGGCGGCGCCAAAATCTGCATCAAACGCCTCCTTCTCCAGTTGTTGTACTCAATAATCAATATAGCCAATATCACAATAATCACAAACAACAGCAATAGATACAACACAAGCGTCGGCAACGGAATCCTCGTGCCGAAGAGATCAAGTCCAGCAGTGCCCTGCACCATCACAGCTCTGTTCAAAGTCTGCCCAGCGGAGACAGTCACAGTCTCTCTACCCTCTTTGCCCAAGGCAGACACAGTAATTGTGTAAGTGCCCTCCAACACTTCCACTTCAACCGGCGTCTTGGAGAACTGCACAGACACCGGGCCGGAGATATCCACAGCCGTCACGTAGCGATCCAGCGGTTTTCTCTCGTCGTCCACAGCGCCTATGGTCAACTTAGCGGTGGGCACTCTCACAGTTAAAGTCTTCACTTCCCCAGCCTTGACGTCAGCCTCTGCGGCGAACTCCCTGCCGAACACAACGGATTTGGCTGTGTATTTGCCAGCCAACACCTCAGCCTCCACTTTACCCTTGCCAGACGTCACACCTGCAATTTCAACAGTCCAATCGTCGCGGATTTTGCCAAAGCCGTCTACCACTTGCGCCACGACTTTGGCAGTGGCAATTTGAATCGGCACCACCGCAGTGGGTTTGAACTTCACTACATTCGTGAAGCCGAGGCCGGTAGCTTTGGCAGTGTACTCCTTGTCCTTGACTAACTCTACTTCTATCTGACCGACGCCGCTAGCTACATTCACAACTTCCACGGGCCAGTCTCTACGCACAGCGCCGAAACCGTCTACGGCTTGCACCACAGTCTTGACAGTGTTGGCGGTTACAGACTTCTCTACAGCCGGTGCTCTTACTGGCAGAGACTCAGTAACTATGTGCGTCTTGCCGTCCGGCTCTTTCGCAGTTGTAGTCACTATCACAGTGTAGTCGCGGTCCACGACGTCTGACCTCGGCAGAACCACAGACAACGAGCCTTTGCCAGAGGCGGCAGTTATATCGCCTAGTTTAACTTCAATAACCCAATCGTCACGGACATTGCCAGCGCCGTCTCTAGCCTCGACTTTCACTCTGCTTGTTACACCCATATCAGCGAAGTCCAGACCCCTCTGCACTAGGTCTGTGAACTTACCCCTCCACACCAACCTCTCTTTCACTGGCACCTCTTTACCTCCCACAGTGACGCTAGTTATGTAAACTTCAACGTCATAACCAAACGCCGGGATTGGGTACTCCAACACCATCGCGCCATCTCTTATTTCAAAATTCACCTTTATGTTTCTGGGTCCCTCTAAAGTCTCGACGTTTTTGAGTAACATGTAACCACGTGTACCGGCGTTACGCATCGGTATGTTCTGCGTAGTTTCGATAGTCACCTCAATGTTCCAACCAGCTGCCGGCACGCTTGCACCACGCTGTATGTCAAAGCGGCCTCTACCACCAATTATCTTCGTGCCAGCCACATCTACAAATATCTCATACGTGTAAGACGTAGGTGGCACTTGCGACAATACGCCAGATTGATAACTGGAGATCCTCCTGTCTACAATTTGCATAGAGCCGTCAGCCTGCGTCTCGCCAACCACACGTATTAAGTCGCCACCAGTCGACGTGTCGAACAGCCTCACAGTGACTCCAACATACGGCTTGCCGTCCGGCGTTCTCACAGTTACAGTCAGCGGGTAGACGTATGTCCTGATCTTGTCGTTCGTTGTCGCGTTGCCCAACTCCTCGATGTCTCTCTTGATCAAACCGTCGTATATCCATATCGTGTACTCCGGCCTGCCTCTGGCTAACTCCACTAAGTAGCCGTTGTACCAAGACACTCTAACCACCGGGTTGTCTATCTTGGGCAACGGGAATACCAACGCGCCGTTGTTATCTGTGCGCACAATGGCGTACAATCTGCCGTCTCTGCCGAAGAGAGCGACGGTCTGGTTGGCCAACGGTCTGTCGTTCCAATCGCGTATGTACCTCAACGGCAACGTGGGCGCAGCGAAGACGTACTTGTAGTCGAAGTCACTGGCGTCTGTCGTCAAGTCGCCCCACCTGCCTCTAGTCCACTCCACAATCTTCCCGCCAAGTATACTGTAAGTCCACAGGCGCGTCTCGGCGTGGCTCGCGTAGAGTACGTTCTGGACGTACGCCGCAGTGCTCAACGGAGTTAGAGCGTTGAATATCTTGTCTGCGTCTAGACCAAAGAATCTAGCTGCCTCCACAGCGCCGCCATGGTACACTCTGAGGCTGTAACTGTAGTTGGGTTGCACTAGCCTAAATGCCCACACGTCTGTAATGTTGAACATGTACGTCCTGCCGAAGCCGTAGCCGTTGAGTAACGTGGTGTTAGTGGACTTGGGCTTTACAAACGCCGGCTGCATCGGAATTTCGTACTTCATATCTCTGTAGTGCACCAGTAACGACTTTAGGTAAATGGGGAAGTCGGCGTCGTTTCTCACAGTCAGTCTGTCAAGCGCTACTGTGGGTAGTCTAAAGCGCCCGCCAGCTAGCCACATGGCTGTGGAGTTCCACATGGAGGCTCTTGTGTAATTGCTAATCACCAACGCGCTAGTGCCGGCGGTGCCGAAGCCGAGACCGGTAATTCTGCCAGAGCCATCGAATTCGTCTAAGTAAGTCTCGGAAACCCAACCGTCTCTACAGACGTTGGGCACGAAGTTGACCACTAAGTACTTGTAGAATTTGTACGCCGGCATTGTCACCTTACGCCCGTCGGAAACAGTCAAAACGTCGTAGTCAGTACCCAACGCCGGGCCTTTGTCGGGCTTTTCGTTAGCGGCAATGATCCATATCCTAGCGATGCGAGAGCCGGAGACAGAAGTCTTGCTATACCAAGAGGGCAACAGCGCCACCTCGCCGGATTTCACTACATACGTAATCGGCGCGCCGAACCCACCAAGACGGTTGTACGTCTCGTTAAATCCATAACTCACAGACAAGTCGCGATCTATGGCATACACTACCGTAGTTGGGTCAATCCTCTCGGGCGGACCAGGCGCCACCGCTGGCCGGGCACATTCGTACATAGATACATTGATGTAGTTAGCCCCAAGCGGCGCTAGTGTACACACCTTGACTTCCAGAGGCTTAGTTGTGGGTCTATACATGAAGAACCTAATGTCGTACTCAACCCTCGCGTCGGTTCTCACTATGTCGAACGCCCTAGCTCCCACTTTGCCGAAAGTCAAAGGCAGAGTCACCACAGCCTCCCTACCCATAACCCCAGCTAACATCTCAGTCAAGTTGTAGACGCGGTAGTCGATGAAAGTGCCATTGGCAAACCTAGCGGTAATGTTGACAATCACCTTACCGTCGCCCTCAATACGCCACGGCAACCGCGCCACCAACGTGCGGTAGTTCACAACCTCCACGCCCTTCAACGTTAATCTGTAGACATATTCGTCGTCTTCGTCATGCGGAATCGCAGCCACATCCGTCGCCTTCATACAAACACCTGCGTGAGTCAAAGTGCCCAACACCTCGTTGCGCTCCACCACGCCATGTGCGCGATAGAGCACCTCAGTCCTCAACCACCTGTCAAACGTCACCGCATATTCAGTACCCGGATACACAGGCACTTCGATAATTTCAGTCGTACAAGTCCTAGTTTTACCCGTGTACGTAACCCACGCCTTCTCTCCACCCGCACTTACGGATACATCTGCCTGGCCAGGCCCAAAGAAGAAGCTGATAGAGATAGAGCCCCCTGGAGCTCTTATCTCCACAGTGATCTCGTCAGCCTGCATAACGGGTGCATAGCCAGCCCTCGTGCCGTTAATTAACACAGGCATAGTAGGTGGAATAAATACGGCATTTCCAGACGCAGTGATGACTGCATATGTGGCGTTGCTGCGCGAAGCTACTTCGATATAGTTTCCAGTTAGCGTGAAGGAAGTCCCACTGATAGCTGGTATTGCAAATGTGTGAGTGATCGACGTTTCGGTGCAGACTTGCTGCTGTATCTCTTTCTTTGTGCCGCTGGTTAGGATTGTGTACATGTACTTAGCTACTGTGCCGTTTCTTAATAGCATGATGTTTGGCAGATAGACAAAGTCGCCACCGAATTTGGCGTCGACATATCTGCCGAAGAGTGCCTCTTGTACATCGTTTTTAGTCACATTGATGTTGTAAGGCATGCCGGTGGTTTTCTTCAATTCGTCAACTAACAGATAGTAAAGTGAATACGTCTTGTACATGGTGTCGAACGGTTTCAACATTTGCGTGACTAACGTCTTGTTGGCGAACATGCCGTCGGTTTTGTTCAAAGCTAGACCTAGGTAGACATCCGTCAGCGTGAAGCCCACGAATGTGTCTACTGGCAGTCTAAGGCTTTTTGTAAACGTCGTGATGTTGATTGGGTAAACGTCGGCGTTTATCCTCACCTCGGGCCCAGTTATGGTGACGTAGTCGTCGAACACTTTCTGACC
>CALJAK010000003.1 GCA_938027595.1 uncultured Thermoproteales archaeon | reverse complement strand
GAACACTCCGGCGACGTGCAGACGAGCCAGCCGTCTAGCTTGGCGTCCGGCGTAGATGCGTACGTGAGTTTCAAAGCTCTCTTGTACAACGCCGTGGCTGTGTCTAAATACTCCGCCTCCCCCGTGGTCATGTAGAAACCTAACTCCATAAGCGCGAACCCCACGAGGCGCATGATTCTCGACTGTGGCCTCTGTAGCGCGTTGGCGGCTTTGTGACTGTACGCAATTGCCGTGTCTAACGCTCCGAGTAGTTTTATGTATGGGTCGTCTTTCCTAGCTCTCTTGAGCTCCCCTTTCCACAGTATGGCAGTGTCGCCCTCGTCGCCGGGGCAGGAGAAGAAGAGTAAACAAGGTTTAATCATATCATAGCGGCTTAATCATCCGCACTCGCCGGTCTTGCAGTGGCCGTCTACGCCCTCTGGCAGTATTTCCAGCCGCCCCACTGCTAGCTTTTTCTTAATTTCTTGCTTCAGACCGGTGTATATGACTTGTACCGACTTGCTCTTGTCTCTGTAGACAGTGACGCCCTTGACTCCCACCGCCCACCCGAAGGCGAAAGTCCAATAGACGTCCTCCACGGAGGCGTTGGAGGGCATGTTGACAGTCTTCGATATGCCCTGGTCTACCCACTGTTGGGCGCTGGCTTGCATTAACACGTGCCAGAGCCACCCCACTTCCATGGCTGTGGCTAACAAATGCTTCACGTCGGGGGGCACTGGGGCGTCTCTAAGCATGCCGCTCTCCTCTAACGCTCTCTTCACTTGGTCGTTCCACAAGCCCCTTTTCTTCAAATACTCCACCCCTGGCATGTAGTATTCCACTAGAGTACCCACGGTGACGTTGCGTATGAACGCCAGGGCGAATATGGGCTCAATGCCGCTAGTGGTGCCAGCCAGTATGCTAGTGCGGCCAGTGGGCGCTATGGAGAGCACGACGGAGTTTCTAACGCCGTTTCTAACTCTCTCGCCCAACTCCCCCAGCCTATCCCCCAACCACCGCCTAGTGGACGCAGTTATCTCTCTCAGTTTATCCCCAGCGTCTCTAAGCGCCGGCGGGAGGACTGCTCTGACCCTCTCCCACCTACCCCAAACGTAGTTCTGGAAATTGAGGACTGGCACCTCGCCGCGGGCATAGGCGGATTGCGGGAAGTACTTGAAGGGCCCCCTCTCTCTCGCCAACCTCGCCGATTCGTCCAGCGCGTGGACGTAAATCCAAGCCATCACGCGGTTTACAAACTCCACTGCCTCCCAAGAGGCGTATGGGATGCCCAGTTTTATCAAAGCCTCAGCCAATCCCATCACGCCGAGGCCGTTCTTTCGAGTAGCTCTATTCATTTCGTCAATTATGGCTATGGAGGTGGTGGATTTGTCTATAGCGCTGTCGAGAAAACGAGTCCCCACCCGAGCCGCCTCGGCCAATCCACTCCAATCAACGCCGTTTTCTGTAACGAATTTGGCTAGATTTATGTGCGTGAGGTTACACACTTCAAACGGCGTTTGGACAGTCTCGGCACAGGGGTTTACAGAACGCCAGACGTATCTAGTCTTGTACCCGCCTACCGACACTTCGACGCCCAGCAGTGGGTTAGAGGCGTTCAAATTGCCTTTGTACACAACGCCGGGGTCTCCGGAATCCCAAGCGCTCTCCGCAATCTCTCTGAACAACTGCCCCGCATCTATCCAGCCGACTGCGTCGAAACCCCCCTCTCTATACAAATCCACTGTTTCGGTAGCTCTCCTCCCCGTCCTCTCCAGGTAAAGCCTGGGGTTTATCAATGGGTATTTGGAATCCGCCTCTACGCCCAGCGCTTTCTCCATAAAGCTGTCCTCCACAAAGACAGAAATGTTGAAGTTCTGCAAATGCGTGTCCCTTAGTTGACCCGTCTTCGCTTTTATGAATTTCCTAATCTCTGGGTGCCACACATGTAGCGTGCCCATCTGAGCCCCCCTGCGCTTGCCGCCTTGTTTGATCACTTCCACATTGGCGTCAAATATCTTCATGAAACTGACGGGGCCAGAAGCCACTCCGGCGCTGCCCCTCACCTCGTCCCACTCTGGTCTCAACAGCGAAAAGTCGTAACCAACGCCGCCGCCTAGTTGTTGAATTATGCCGGAGTAAGTCAACGCGTCGTATATACACTGCATGCCAGGGTGCGTTACGGACGAGAGGCAGTCCTCCACTTCCAGTGTGAAGCAAGAGGAGAACATCTCCCGCCTAGTCCCAGCGTTGAACCAAAACGGCGACGCTGGGACTATCTTCAACTCAGTGATGTATTTGTAATAAACCTCCCACTCGTCGCCTCCCACTGCTTTCGCCACTCTAGCGGCAGCCATGGCGGGAGTCTCCACAAGCCTACCGCCGTTTCTGAGAGCGTAATTGCCATGAGTGAAAAGCCTCAACGCATTGTAGCTGAGAGAGCGGTCAAACTCCGATATAGTTTTACTCTTCAGATAATCTTTGCCGAATACTTCTTTGTAGATACGGCCCAGTAGATGTGACTTAGCCACTTCAGCCAACTCCGGCCTCTCGATAGCGCTCTTCAAAAGCTCCATCTCCACCAAATCGGAGAGCTCCCACCACCACACGTCTCTATTAATCGACAGAGTGAAGCCGTTTACGCTAACGCCCACGTCTGCTGCAGCTCTCTCCACAGACCGCCTCAGCTTCTCCTCCGAAAACGCTTCGACTCTGCC
>CALJAK010000002.1 GCA_938027595.1 uncultured Thermoproteales archaeon | reverse complement strand
CATGAATCTCTCGCCTTCTCTATTCACTAAGTATCCCCCCTCTCCCCTCGCCGCTTCGCTCACTAAAATACCACTGGGAACCAAAGCAGTGGGATGCCACTGCACAAACTCCATATCTTTCAACGCAATACCCTCCCTAAGCGCGTATCCCAACGTCTCGCCTGTGGTGGAGTACGCCGTGGTGGTGAATCGATATAGCCTCCCGGCGCCGCCGGTGGCTATTATGCCGGCTTTCGCGTGGAAAATTTTAAACTCGCCGCTTTTCAAGTCGTACGCAGCGACGCCTCTAAACTCCATGTCTTTAATTATGAATTTAGTCACAAAATGCTCGTGGTATATATGTATGTTTTCGAATCTCTTGGTTTCCGAGAACAGAGTAGACATTATGAAGAAGCCAGTCTTGTCAGCTGCAAAAGTGGTACGCGGTATCGACATACCGCCGAATGGCCGCTGTGAAATTCTCCCGTCTGGTTCCCTAGTCCACGGCACGCCGATTCTCTCGAGATAACGCACCTCCCTCGGCGCTTGCTCCACTAACACCTCCACCGCGTCTTGGTCGGCTAGAAAATCGCTCCCCTTCACGGTGTCGTAGGCGTGTAACTCTAGCGAATCCCCCGTCTTTTCTGGATACAAGACAGCCGACATGCCGCCCTCCGCAGAGAGGCTGTGGCTCCGCATTGCTTGAATTTTTGACAAAATTGCGATTGAAACTCTACCGCCGCTAGCCCAAGCGGCGGCCGTGGCGGCCCGCAGACCAGCTATCCCAGACCCAACGATCAAAATGTCGTACTTCAAAAACTCCATACATCTCTCCACAATCCTCTATTTACATTATCTTTCGACAGTAGTCTAAAATTATATTTATATAAGTTCCGGGAGAACAGATATTTAATTACATTTCCAAAAATTTCCGTGTCGCTTATAGTTACACCACTCCGGCGATACGGTGTAGATACGTGTGAAGGACAAGTACTCACACGATGCTGTATCGGCGAGATTTGCGCAGACGTGCCACTAGACCAACACGTCGAAGCTGGAGCATACAGCTTGGAAGAAGCAGCGAGACATCAAGTCCTCAAAATTTGCGTCGATGTGTTGAAACGCCAGAGCGAGCTGGGCATCGGGAAGTTGAGAGTTTGTGGCGAGAAATACGCCGAGAGATGCCGCAGAAAGCTAGTTGAGTACGTATTGGCTAAGTACGGAGGGCCGGTGTTGTTGGTTGGGTTTAACAACAAGTTAGCCGATTTGATCTTCTCATTTACACAAGGGTATGTGGCAGACATGGAAAAGAGATTATATCCACACGACTTTGTAGACATTTCAAACATATACAGTGGTCTCAAACACGTCAAGTCTGTCGTGATAGCATCCGGCTTTTTGAGTCGCGAAGAAATTCTAGACTTAGTGAAAAAAGCGAAGGAAATGGGTAAACCAATAATAATGTTCGGAGTATTGTCCGCTCTGTACAAAGAAGTGGGCGTGGATTACTTCTGTCCATATGGTTTAAAGCTGCAAAGAGTCTAATGTGAAATATCGCCGCGCCGCCGGCGTAGTGATATACCGAATAAACAACGGGAAAATTTTCTGCCTACTCTTACACGGCAAATTTGGTTGGGATTTCCCACATGGGTTTATAAAACCCGGCGAGGTGGAGGAGGCGCCGCCTTGAGAGAAGTTTTCGAAGAAACGGGCTTGAGAGTGGAGCTAGTGCCGAATTTCCGTGAAGAAATTCGATACAAATTCTCAACAAGGGGAAAGACGTACTACAGAGAAATTGTGTACTTCCTCGCAAAAAGCGAAGAAAAAGAAGTAACTCTATCAAGCGAACACGACAAATATCTCTGGGTTACTAGAGACAAGGCACTGGCGTTAATTAGAGACGAGGCTAAGACAGTGTTACTAAAAGCGTGGAGAAAAATTGTGGAAATTGAAAAACTAACAGAAACGCCCTCTAAGATGGATAACTGTAGTGGTTGCCACATCTAACCACTGTGGCGTACTGCGGCGAACCACGCCACATAACGCATAAAGACAGGACTTACATACAATGTGTCTTCAGATCTTCTCTGAATATAACTTTTCATTAGTAATGTTGGTAGCGGCGATTTCCTGCCAGCGAAATCATGTATTTTTGCAGAGAATTCTCTTGGCGGCGATTCGAGTATTGTTTTACATATATAGACTTCATGTATGGAGAATTCGCTTTTTGTAAACTTCGCAGAGCTCTACAACTCTGTCGCTCCCTTATCCCACTCAATTATATAGAGATTATTACAAATCTCTCTTGCCTTCACCTCCCGTAATTGGGTGTAGTTAAGTGGCGAACTTATCTACAACTACTACCGGCGCGTCTATGTCTGAAACAGTTAGATTTACGCTAGAGATCTCCACGTTCTGTACATAAGCCAGCGCAATAGAATTGTACTTTCCCCATAATCTATAAAATACGAATGTTTTATTCTCGTGAAGATGTCGATTGTTGTGAGAAATGATTTGAAGATGTCTTGCGGCAAAGCGGCGGCGCAAGTGGGACACGGGGTGGTTCTGTGCGTTTTGAAAGCGTCTAGAGGTGGCAAGTGGAAAATGTGGTTAGAGCAGTGGCTAGAGGAAGGTCAGAAGAAAATAGTGCTGGGGGTGGAGGGGGTGGATCAGCTCTACGCTCTTTTGAGAAAAGCTGAATCGCTCGGTTTGCCAGCTGAGGTGGTAACAGATGCCGGCCTCACAGAGCTGCCGCCGGGGACGCACACTGCGCTTTGTGTGGGACCGGCGCCGGATGAGCTTGTGGATGCAGTTACTGGGAGTTTAAAATTGTATAAATAGTGGTGGGAATTGTGACGTATGAAGCTGTTGTATGTATACAGCGGTTTTTCGCTTGGAGTCGCGTTGTATTTCCTATATCTCACTATAGCTGGAGTCAGAACTCCCGAACTCCGTGTGGGTGTTTACATAGTGGATTTATTTCTAGTTGTAGCTATTTTATTCGCCGCATTTACGCTATATGTGGTGTATAGACTTAGAGAGAGACGTAGTTGAGGTATTCTCCCTCCCCAATTTTTTGTTTTAATTCTTCAATTGTCTTGAAGGGTCTCCCGCCGATTAATAAATCCACTTTATTCTTAAGACCCGGCACGTACTTCAATATTCTCTTGCTTGATTTATTTACATCTATTGGGTGTGGCAGAGCCAAAACGCTCCTAGCGCCGTGGTCCACTACCACCACGTTGATGAATTTGCCGAGTTCAACCCTGGCGGGGATGTAAGTCAAGATTGGGTAAGACCCCACTTGTCTGGCGTAAGTGCCGGAGTAGTAATGCCTCTCTGTGTATACATCTCTAAGCACCACGCCGCGTGGGACTATGCGTTTGAGCATTTCTCTGTCGAAGTTTTCCCTCACCCATTTCTTAAATTGTTGAAATCTCCACTTGTGTTCTTTCAACCTCTTGACGAGCTTCCCGCCGCGGGGCCACAACCGCGACGTGGGGAATATCAACACTTGCCTAATGTTCACTCTCCTCACCAACAACCCCCTCTGCAGTATCTCCTTGAGAAATTCGACGTTGAGTCTGTACGTCTCTGCTGTCTCTCCGGGGAGCCCCATGACGAAGTTTATTCCTGCCAAAAGCTGCGGCATGCCGTTTTCGCCACGTGTAGAGCCCAACTTCGAAAAGTGTTCAACTGCCTCTAGAGATTGCTCCGCGTCGGTCTTCAAGTTGTTTATTTTGACTACTCTCGGGTCTGCAGTCTCTACGCCCAGAGCCGCCACGTTGCCGGGGGTGCAGTATTTCAAGAGGAGTTTTGTGACTTCTCTAGACTCCTCTCTCCAAGTGACCACAGTCCCCGGGTTTACGTTGTCTATGTGGAGTGTCTTCAAACTAGGCGCTGCGTTCCTAACGCCAGACAACAATTTCTCTATGGCGCTGGGGTTTGGGCGGGGGAATTCTAATCTACCCACGTCGTGTCCCATGTAGCTGTAGAAATCCGCCTGTCTCCCGATTCTGAAGTGCACTACCCCAACTCTGTGGAGAGCCTCCACCTCCCTCACCACCCCCTCTATGGGTCTGGTGACCACCGGGCCGTACGCCACTGTAGTGCAGAAGGAACATCCGCCAGAGACGTAGCGGGGGCAAGATCTGTAAGTCTCGAGCTCCACTATGAGATTCTTGCCGTAGTTGGGGTGTTGTTCTGCTATGTACGCACCGCGCCACGCAAACTCGTCCACGAGCTTGAAGTTGTCGTGTGTTTCAGAGGGGTCCACTCTCTCTACGCCGTCGGTGAGCGCTCTATATATCGCTAGATCTACATCGCCTACGACCACCAAGTCGTAATATCTCTTGAACTTCCCGCTAGAGACGGCAGTAGTGCCGCCGGCGGCGCCGTAGCCGAACTTCGCCACGGGGCCGCCCAGTATTTTGACTGGCCCCTCCAGCCGACCGATGTCTAAGAGCTCCTCCAGCGATATGGGTACCCCACCTAGATATCTACCGGGAGTCGTAACGCCGGCCACCACCACCACTATGTCGAATTTAGAGAGTGTCTCGAGTGAATTGCGTTCTCTAAGCGCATCTATGGTGAAGTATTTGACTTGGTGTCCGCCGGCGTAAGCAACAGCGCCGGCGATGTATCTAGAGTACACGTCTAGATATGGAGGTACGCCGAAGCCAGCCGGCTCGTCTGTGTAACCGTCTACTATGGCTATGCGCACGTTATGTTCAATAGTTTTAAATATCAAAATTGTAGAGGTTGATGAAAATTCCGTTCTGCGAATTCTGCGTAAAGACGCGTGTGTTGTGTCAAAAGTGTCAGTCTCTACTGGACAGTGGAAAGTTCCAGTGGCTAGATGTGGAAATTTCAGATGCTCTGTTGAGAGTTGAGCGTAAGATAAATCTTTCCGGCGTTGAGTACGTGAAGTCGTACGAGGTAGATGATTTAGTTGTGATATTGATGAAAAACGCCAGGCGTATTCCACGTGGCGCTTTTATGCAATTAGAGAAAGAACTAGCTTCACTACTGGGGAAGAGTGTCAAGATAGTAGAACACGGCGGCGTGAGTGAAGTAATTTCGCAACTCATATCGCCAGCTAGGCTTTTGACGATATCGACATCTTGGCTCCCAGACGGCACTACGGAGACTGTGGTGAAGATACCCTCTAGAGAGTTGAGGAGATTGCCGATCAAGCCAGAGCGACTGCAGGCGGTGATAAGTCAAATCGCCGGCGCCAATGTGAAAGTGGAGTTTGTAAAGGAGAGAGAGTTAAGAGTATAGTTTTTTAATTTACCCTCCTCCACTTGCGTGAAGAAGTACTGGACTCGCCAAATTACGCCGGAGAAACACGGCTCTGAAGTAACTGTCGCTGGTTGGGTTTGGGAAATTAGAGATTTGGGGAGGATAAAGTTCTTGGTGCTTAGAGACCGGGAGGGGTTTGTACAAATCACTCTGAAACCCGGCAAGACCCCAGAACATTTATTCGACACATTTTCCGAACTCAATAGAGAAGACGTGATTTTAGTCAAAGGCGTAGTGGAAGCTAGCAAAATCGCGAAAAGCGGCGTGGAGATTTTCCCCAGGGAGATGTGGATTTTAAACAAGTCGAAACCTCTGCCAATAGACATATGGTCAGAGACGACTGACTTACCCACGAGGCTGAAGTGGCGGTCTGTCGACTTGAAGAGACCACGTAACTTACAGATCTTCACTACTGCGTCGAAGATTTTGAGAGTCATGAGAGAAGTGTTCTACGAAGAGGGGTTTGTGGAAGTCTTTACGCCCAAGATTATAGCCACTACCACCGAAGGCGGCGCCGAGTTGTTTCCAGTGTTTTACTTCGAACGTGTGGCTTACCTCTCGCAAAGTCCACAGTTGTACAAGGAGCAACTAACGGCGTCTCTAGAGAGAGTGTTCGAAATAGGTCCGGCTTACAGAGCTGAGAGACACAACACAGACTTCCACTTGAACGAGTTTATTTCTGTAGATGCAGAAGCCGCTTTTATGAACTACGCCGACGTCATGGACATCTTGGAGAAAATCATTAGGCGCATTTCTGAACTGCTACAGACGGAAAAGACAGAGGTGGTGTCCATCGGCGAGAGTGTGCCGAGAGTAGACTACGGGGAGGCTTTGGACAAGTTAAACCAAGCTGGCTACTCGGTAGAGTGGGGCAGCGACTTAACTGTAGAAATGCAGAAATATTTAACTAAACACTACGGTTTGGTGTACTTCATCGTGAACTTCCCCCCATCGCTGAGGCCGTTCTACACGAAAAACGACGGTGTGCGGAGTGAGTCTTTTGATTTAATCATCGACGGCATTGAGGTGGCGTCTGGAGCCACGAGGATACACAAGAGAGAGGAGCTGGAGGGAGAGATGAAGAAGAGGGGGCTGAATCCGCACATGTTTGAATCTCACCTAGCGGTGTTTGACTACGGAATGCCGCCACATGCAGGTTTTGGACTCGGTTTCAACAGGCTGGTGACTGCGCTGTTGGGTTTGGGTAACGTGAGATACGCCACGCTATACCCTAGAGATAGGTACAGACTAGAGCCTTAGCGCAGCGGTACGAAAAGCACGTGAGTGACGAACTTCTTCTCTACCTGTCCCCCCCTCTTCGTGAGTATATACAACGCCTGACCTAGGTATTCCTCCATGGGGATAACCATGACGCCCCCCTCGCCCAATTGCTCCACCAGCGGCGTCGGCACTTGGGGAGTCGCCGCAGTTACGATGATGGCGTCATAGGGGGCATACTTTGGGAGTCCCAATTTGCCATCTCCGTGGAAAACCTCCACCACGCCCCAGTAGCCGAGTCTCTCTAAATTCTGCGCGGCGTAGATGGCTAACTCTCTGACAATTTCCACAGTGTATATCTTCCCCCGCCTCTCTATCGCTTCTGCACACACAGCGGCGTGGTATCCAGAGCCAGTGCCTACTTCTAGAATTTTCATGCCGGGTCTGGGTTTTACCAATTCGCACATCATGGCGACCATGTGGGGCGCCGAGATGGTGGCGCCGGCAAAGAGAGGTAGTGGTCTGTCTTCACACGCGGCGTGTATGTAATCCGGCGTTACGAATTCCTCGCGCGGCACGGTGAGCATAGCTCTCTTCACTCTGTCGGACTTTATGACTCCCTCTCTCTCCAACATCTCTACCAAGCGCTGCATTAGAAAAAGCTGTCGAGAGATGAAGTCCTCGACTTAAAAGCTTTTCTCAACCTCTCCAAACCTCTCTCTACTCTCTCTCTACTGAAGTCTCGCTCTTCTACTAGAAATGTATATAGCCTCTCGTCCGGCTTGCCTAACTCAAGATTGTAATTATCCACCACGGGTGGGTTTAGGAAGAATTTCTTCACTTCGCGTAGATCTACCGGCGTGGAGATGCCCCTCAAGACTGTGTCGAGTAGTTTTTCTAAACTTCCAAACTCCCAAATCAATCTAAGTGCTCTCTGTGGCCCCACGCCCTCGATGCCGTCTGGGTTGTAATCTGTACCCAACAAAATCGCCAAGTCGATTAATTGCTCTCTACTCTTCAATTTTAGCGCTTTTAAGACTGTGTCGAGTTCTATGAGTTCTAGCGACAACTCTGTCGCCTCTTCGCCGGGCTTCCTCCTCGGCGAGGTGGTCAAATTGCGCACGAGTCTGGGCGAGCCGAAAAGTAGAGAGTCGTAGTCCTGGCTCCCCACAGCCCAACAATGCCCCTTGTTGGTTATGTGAGCTGCTTGCGCCTCCCCCTCGCTTGGTGCTTGCACCCAGGGGACCCCCATGTAAGTCAATAGACGTTTGGCATCCTCAACCATTTCAGTAGTTAGGAAATTCACACGTTTCATGTACTTAGCTGCTTCTTCTCTCCTCCCCTCTCTCAACGCCAATATTGCGTCTTCTAGCGCTTTTTCTTTCATTTTCTTCCGTTTTTCTACCTCCAGTAATTTAAATTCTGGGGGTCTCCCGTCGAATATGTATACAGGCCTCACGCCGGACTCTAGTAAGTTTATAGTTCTATAGAACAACCCAGAGAGGTGGCTAGTGACTCTCCCAGAGCGATCCATCAACGGAGTTCCGTCTGGCTGTCTTATCGACGCCAGAAATTGATAGAGAGCGTTGTAGGCGTCTAGAGCTACACATTTGCCGGACAGATTCTCCAACCTCAACTCGCGCCGGATCTCTTTACCGATGAGTTTCCCAAGCTCTACAACACCCACGTATCTCAGTGAGTTTGTTTATTTACGTTTCATGATTTGATAAATGTCTCTCCCCTCTCTCTTCACACGTTTTACGTGGATTTTTTTATAGATTTCCAAAGTTAACAGAGCTTTTGCTAATTCTACATCTGAAATTTGTATATTAGTGCGTTTGAGTAACGTCTTCACATCTTCGCTAGTGATCACTTCTTGTCTCTTTAACAACATCTCAATTATGTTGCCCAATATAGTCAACATCATAAATACAACGGCGGCGTTGGTTTCGCCTTGGCAGTGGTGAATTGTCTAGCTTTCTCCAGCCACGTCTCGTAAAACTTCAACATGTCTGGAGTTATAGACGGCTTCACTTTCTTCAACGCCTCGTCAAAATGTCTCATGGCTACCTCTCCGGCGCGTATGTCTTCACGCAAGGCGAGGAATGTGGCTTCTCTCACCAACAGCTCGAGATCGGCGCCGGAGTAACCCTCTGTCTTTCTAGCGATTTCCTCCAAATCCACGTCTCTAGCTAGCGTAGTTGATTTTGTATGTATGAGCAATATGTCTATTCTAGCTCTGAAGTCCGGCGGAGGTACATAAATAATCCGGTCAAACCTGCCGGGTCTCAACAACGCCGGGTCAATCAAGTCAGGTCTGTTAGTGGCTGCAATCACCACTACACTCCCCAGCGCTCTAATGCCGTCCATCTCAGTCAAAAGCTGCGCCACCACCCGCTCGCCAACTAGAGAATCGCCCCCGACCCCCCTCACTGTAGCTAAAGCATCTATCTCGTCGATAAACACCACTGCCGGAGCCGCCATACGTGCTTTTCTAAATATCTCCCTAATCATTTTCTCAGACTCGCCAACCCACTTAGAGAATATCTCTGGCCCCCTAATGGCGATGAAGTTAGCCCCAGATTCTGTAGCTACAGCTTTCGCCAAGAGAGTCTTACCAGTGCCTGGGGGACCAAAGAGTAGAATGCCCCGCGGGGGTCTAAGGCCGAATTTCTTAAAAGCGTGGGGATATTTGAGAGGCCACTCCACAGCCTCCCGCAACTCTTTCTTAGCATCCTCCAACCCCCCCACGTCGTCCCAACGCACTGTGGGTACTTCCACATGTATCTCTCTAAGCGCAGAGGGGATGATTTCACGCAGGGAATTTGTAAAGTCCGACATAGTTATTTTTATATTCTCCAACACCTCCGGCGGGATGTTTTGTTGATTTAGGTCTATTAACCCACTCTGAATAGCTCTCCTCAGAGCACTCATGGCGGCTTCTCTAGCCAGAGCAGCCAAATCAGCGCCAGAAAAGCCATGCGTACTTTCGGCAAGTTTCTTAAGGTCTACGTCCGGCGCTAGAGGCATGTTTCTAGTGTGTATTTGCAAAATCTCCAACCTACCCTTGATATCTGGCGGATTAATCCAAATCTCTCTATCGAATCGTCCTGGTCTTCTTAATGCTGGGTCTACTGCGTCTGGTCTGTTTGTGGCGCCTATTACTACTATTTGTCCTCTTTCTTGTAATCCGTCCATTAGTGTAAGTAATTGAGCTACTACGCGTTTCTCCACTTCGCCCGTCACTTCTTCTCTCTTTGGAGCTATGGCGTCAATTTCATCAATGAAAATTATGGCCGGGGCATTCTTCTTAGCCTCCTCAAAAATCTCCCTAAGCCTAGCTTCAGACTCACCGTAGTACTTAGACATAATCTCAGGCCCATTTATAGCAACAAAATACGCATTAGCTTCATTAGCCACAGCCTTAGCAAGCAACGTCTTACCAGTACCGGGGGGACCAATCAACAAAATGCCCTTCGGCGGCTCAATACCCAAATGCTTAAAAAGCTCCGGATGGCGCAGAGGCAACTCCACAAGCTCCCTAATCTTCTGCTTAGCCTCCTCCAAATCCCCAATATCTTCCCACGTTATGTGGGGAATTCGCACTCCGGCGATGGGTTTCTCGAAAATTTGGATTTGTGTGTCTTCAGTTATTAACAACACTACGCCGGAGGGTTTGGTTTGTACCACTTGGAAAGTCAGTGGTTGGCTTAACACGTAAATCTGCAACATGTCGCCCTCTACAACGACATATTCTCTCAACCTCTGTTTTATATACTGGAGGAAGTTGGGGTCGACAGCTATGGTCATGGAGACTGGAGCTAACTTCACAAAAGTGGCGTATTTGGGTTCTACTTTCCTAATTTTCACAGTTTCATTCAGCGACACGTCTGCGTTTTTCCTCATGATGCTATTCATTCTCGCTACGCCTTTGCCGCGGTCCTCCGGCAATCCACTCCACACCTTGGCAGCAGTCCGCCTCCTGCCCAATATCTCCACCACGTCACCTACAGAAATACCCGCTCTCTCCATGACGTCGGGGTCAATCCTAACTATGGGTCGATTCGCATCGCGTGCCTTACTTTCTAAAACTCTCAACTCAATCCACTCACTCACGTGAGAAAATCCCGAATTGGTTTAAAAACTAATCCTACTGAAGTATTCCAATTCGTAATTTCCAACGCCCTCTACGGACTGTAGAATTTCATCCACCTCGTCAGAGCTATAATCGTCAGACTCAGGCATTCTGATGTAGAATCTCAAGGCTTTAATTCCAAACCCCACCTCCTCCACTTCCACTCTGTCTACTTTATATTTGGGGGATAGTCTCTCAGTAATTCTGCTCTTTAACTCATCTACATTCACATCTATGCTATTTGGGAGCACTCTGTAAACCAACGCCACTTCAGCTGACATGAGCCGCACTTTGAGTTGTCTATATAAAGCTTACGGCCCCACGAAGCCGCATTCTGGGCACTTGTACGTAACGCCCAATTTTCGCGCTCTACTACTCCTCACTATAGTTACATTTCCGCAGTTTGGACATGCCATGTAAATACCTCTCTCCAGCGGAGCTAACACCCAGTTTGTTGTGCTATCTGAAGGCGGGTTTGGTCCGTGTAACTTCGCACCTCTGATAGACATAAAGCCGTCATTACACATCTATAAAAACTTATATATCGACTTCTCCATAGACGCAGAGCCGGGGTGGCCGAGCGGCCCAAGGCGCGGGACTCGAGATCCCGTCCCCACGAGGGGGCGTGGGTTCAAATCCCACCCCCGGCGCTGTTGGCTTAAAACTTATCTCACTTCGCCAATCAACGACAACGAAGACTCGGTTGAGGACGTTGGTGCCAAACGTCGAGCAATGAGCTACGTCGAGGACGTTTAGTGAGCTACTGCTCACTATGAGAGTGAATTAGTGATTCTAAAATTTATTAATTTCTAAAATTCCTCTGAATATGTATGGAAAGATTTTGGTGGCTTATGACGGTTCTATCTTCGCTAAAAATGCCGTAGAGCACGCCGTGGCTATCGCGAAGGCTTTCAAAGCAGCTCTGTACGTGATTACCGTAGCTACAGACCCCTCTCAAGTGTCGATTGATACGGCCAGGAGGATAGCTCAAGAAGCTGCCAAGATCATAGAAGCCAGTGGATATACGACGGAGGAAGTTGCGGTGAGAAGCGGCGTGCCGGCGTCAGAAATCTTAAACTATGCAGAAGAGAAGGGAGTAGATTTGATAGTCATGGGCTCTAGAGGCCTCTCCACCATACAGAGAATTGTGTTGGGGTCGGTCTCTCTCGCTGTGGTGTCTAAATCTCGCGTGCCGGTCCTAGTCGTCAGATAGCTTCACCCCAGCTATCTAGAGTAGTGGGTTTGTGTAGTCTAGCTTTTTTAGAGACCTCATCTGCTAAATCCAGCGGAAAGACGCCATTTTCTCTACACAATCTCTCCACTAGCGTGACGGCGTCTCTCAACGTGATGTGAGAACCCACAGATATGTATTTCTTACCACCGCAGTGTGTCACAACCCCAATGACGTCGCCCCCTTCATCAACCAAAGTTGCCCCCTTCTCCACTCCGTAAAGCCGCGTTTTGGCTACGCCTATGGTGGGTTTCTCTATCACCACACCTATGTGAGAAGCTATGCCGAACTTACGTGGGTGAGCCACGCCGTGTCCATCTACTAGCAAGACGTCTGGTTTGTTTCTCAACTTGAAGTACGCCCTCAACATGGGCGTTATTTCTCTAAATGCGAGAAAAGTGGGGACGTACGGCACCACTACTCTGTTTATGGACAACGCGACTTCCACAATTTCCAAGCTGTCTAGCCTAGCCACAACTGCAGCGCCATACGCGAAGCCACCGCCATAAGCCACGTCCAGCGCCCCCACAGTCTCCACTGGAGGCAGCGGCGTAAACTTCACTCTCTTCGATAGTAGTTTCTGTATTTCTATGGCTGCATCAGGGGAAAACGGCATCTCTATACACCTCCAGCATCCGCTTGACGATTTTGGAAGTGCCACACAACTCGCACTGTTTAAGTTCTCCAAGTCTATACACCTCAACGTCGAGCCCCCGCTTTCTGGCCTCCTCTCTCACTCTGGCTTCGGAGACGCGTTGGTCGGGACCCAGCAGCACAACCTCTGGCTTGACTACCTCCAATATGTCGAATATGTCGCCTGGGCTCCCCAGAACCACTCTGTGGACGTAATAGAGGTTTGACAACACTTCTGCCCTCTGCTTCTGTGGTATCAATATCCTCCTGCCCTTTGCCTTCTCTGCGTTTTCATCTGACGACACCACCGCCGTCACGTAACCCAACTTCCAAGCCTCCCGTAGGTACTCCAGATGGCCGGGGTGGAGTATTTCAAAAGTGCCAGCCGCCATGACAACCTTGGCGTTTTTAATTTCGCTTGGTTTTCTCCAGACGAAATCTACGGCGCCGATCATTTTGAGCGCGTCTAGGAGACCCTCGGCGTAAGACACCACCGCGAGAGCAGTTTCTCGATCTCCGGCCGAGTAGTAATACTTGGCGTCTTTCAAATACGCACGCGCCAACTCCACCACTTGCGCGTGTGACTTGTCTCTCAAGACGAGAGTGGCTAAGGCTTGTTCCAAATTTCTAATGTACAGAGCCACTCTATCCACAGCGCATAGAGCCAACCTTTATAAATGTCTTACCTCAACAACTCCATGTCTGACGTCCACGCCTCTGACTTAATAAAACGTCTTAGAGAAGCAGAGAGGCTAGCCAGAGAGGGCAAGGCCGAGAGTGCTAAAGTTATTTTGAAAGACGTCGTGAGGGAGGCCCGCGAGAAAAATCTCGAGAAGTCTTTGCGCCATCTAATTCTGAGAGTGAAGTCGCTTCTAAGGCGTAAAACTCGACAATAGCGAAGTGAGTCCCCCTACAAGTAGACTTGCCTAGAATCTTCACAATTTTTATCTTGTCCCCCACTCTCACGCCTTCTGGACATTTTTCACAACCTACACACTCGCCTTCGAAAGTGACGACGGCGCCTTCCAGCGCTTTGTTCAACGGCACTAGACCCACCATTGGGAGCTCTTCTACCACCACGGGCACCATTTCGCCATCTGTAATTTTACACTTCTGCCCCATGGAGTGTCTCACTTCCACAACTCTGTAACTCCTCCCCGGGGTTAGTTTGCCAAGGCAGACGGGGAAGAGTCTACAAGCTTTGCACTCTTCTGGTATGGTCAATAGGCGGAATTTGTGCCCCACCTCAGCTTGCTCTCTAGAGAGGAGAGTAACTCTCTTCACGTTTAAAACATAGACGTGTTATATATCTGTGAATGTAGTAACGCTGCACCGAAGTCTCGACGATGTGGACTTCAGGATATTGAAGACGTTAGAAGACGCACACAAAAAGTACGAGTTTGTACCTCACGAATTTCTAGAGAGGAGAGTTGACGAAGGGAGACTCAGGAAGCTACACCACCTTGGTTTGCTTAGACGCAACGCCACGCCGTGGCTTGGGTGGAAACTAACGCCGCGGGGTTACGACGTGTTGGCTTTTCACGCCCTCCGGCGGAGGATTGCCAAACTCGCGAGTTCCCCCATTGGGGTTGGTAAAGACTCAGTGGTGTACATGGGGGAGACTCACTCCGGTCTTAAAGTCGTGTTGAAATTTCACAAGAGCTCTAAACACACGCGAGTGAGACACATGGATTACATATTCGGCGCTAGGTCGTCGGCTTTGGCGGAGTTTTCCGCTCTGACGAAGATCTTCGAAGCCGGCGGCTTGGTGCCAGAGCCGATTATGCTAAGTAAACACGTGGTAGTCATGAGGTACATAGAGGGAGTGGAGTTGTATAAGTGCAAGAGAGATGTGTTAGACGACGTGTTGCACACGGTAAAGACTGCGTTGAGTCTTGGAATAGTGCACGGCGATTTGTCGCCATATAATGTTTTAGTGGGCGACAGGGGGTACGTAATTGACTGGAGTCAGTGGGTGCCGCTAGACAAACCTGGGGCTTTAGAACGTCTAAAACGTGACGTTGACAACATTGCGGAATTTTTCAACGTGGACTCAGTAACTATATATAGAGAACTTGGGATGGAGTATAGACAAATAAATAAATAGCTAGAGTAAAACGTGGCTATACTGGGCATCGACTTAGCTCCAAAGGGAGACTTCGCTTACGCGGTGTGGGAAAACGGCGCCGTTGTGGAAACCGGCATTTCAGAAGAGAGGGGTTTGTTGCAATTGTTTAAGAAATACACCGTTCGCACTCTAGCTGTTGACAACGTGGGGGAGTTAGTTCAACACGGCCGGTTGATAATCAAAGCGCTCGGGAGACTCCCCTACATAGTCAACGTGGTGGAGGTCACTAGAGACGTGGAGAGATATACAAAAGTAGAAGAGTTGGTGGCGCGACACTTTGGGATCCACAAGAGGTTGACTCCCACAGACACAGCCAAATACTTAGCGATTTTGGCGGCTGGTGGCGTGGGGACTCGTGTGAAGATGTTCGAAGAAGAGACGGTAATTCTCATACATAGGAAGATATCCACAACGTCGGGGGGCATGAGTAGAAATCGATTCATGAGAAACATATCCCACAGGATAAAGTCGCTATCTCTACAAGTGGAGAACAAATTGAGAGAGGCCAAGTTGGATTACGATTTGTTTATAAACGAGGAATCTGGCGAAATCACTTCGGCGAGGTTCATCGTCTACGCCAACAGAGAAATAGTTAGGCGTTATGTTAAACCTAAGAGGAGTCTAGACGTAGTTGTGTCGATATACTCCACGCCGGCTCGACGTAGAGAAGTGCCGACGCATAGGAGATACTTGATAGTAGGCGTAGACCCCGGCGTGGTGACCGGCGTGGCTATACTGACGCTGGAGGGGGAAGTGTTGGACACCACGGCTCACCGTGGGTTCTCCCGCGGCGACGTCTTGAGATATGTAAGTCAGTGGGGGATGCCCGTGTTGGTGGCTACAGACGTCAGAGAGCCTCCAGAATTTGTAAAACGCTTGGCAACCATGTGCGGCGCGGTGTTGTACGCTCCAACTCGCGATTTGTCTTCAGAAGAAAAAGCCCAGTTAGTGGAGAAAAGCGGTTGGCATGTGAAGACTAGCCACGAGAGAGACGCACTGGCAGCAGCACATCGCGCGTATTTGGAATTCAAACCAAAATTTGAAAAAATTGTGAAAGAATTTGGAAACATACTGGAATTTAGCCAAGTTGAACAAGCGAAGGCTTTAGTAATTCGTGGTTACTCTATTGCGCATGCGGTTTCTGAAGCTTTGAAACAAACTGGCGAGAGAGAAACCAAAGTGGTGTACGTACCCATAGAAAAACCCTGTCCCCCCACTTCTGAAGAAGTCTATACTAGAGTGAAGGCGTTGGAGTACGAAAATCGACAGCTGGAGAAAGAGTTGGAGAACTTGCAGAGGGAGTATCTACAGCTAAAGAGGTACGTAGAGGAAGAGAAGTGGAGAGACTTGAAGTACAGAGAGCTCCAGAACAGAATTGAAAATTTGTCTAAGTCACTCTTAGAAAAAG
Source organism: uncultured Thermoproteales archaeon (assembly GCA_938027595.1). Taxonomy (GTDB): domain Archaea; phylum Thermoproteota; class Thermoprotei; order Thermoproteales; family Thermoproteaceae; genus Pyrobaculum. The sequence continues at coordinate 212,400 of CALJAK010000002.1, read as the reverse complement.
AGAACGAGATACACAATTTAAAGAAGGCGTTTGTGGAGATTTTGACAGAGTTCGGCAAGAGATTTGTACTAGTGCATCTCTCGGAACTTGTGGAGTGTAGAGGTGGAGAGCCAGTCGGCGTAATATGTAGAAACCTAGAATCGATAGAGGACTCTATCGCTAGGGGGAGTTTAGGAGTTCCTCTCAAGTTAGTTACCCGCCTCGATTTGGGTCAACTCTACGTGGTGGATATGGATTTAGTTAGACAGTTGACTAGAGAAATCAGCCGAAGGTTGGAAGATAGAGATATAGACCTCAAGAAAATCTTACGTCAATACCGCGGGTTTGTGTAGAGTCAATATAGACTAACTTCACCTCTAAGTATGTACTCGGACAGCAGTGTAATTTTCGATAATTCCTCTTTTGCAATAGCCTCAGCTTCTCTCCTCAACTCGCTAGTTAACTCACCCTCTCTAATAATCTCAATGTTTAAAACCTTGGGCTCGTTGATGGGTTTCCCAATTTGCGACACTATCTCTACGTAGACCTCAGTGACGTTCCCCACTTCTCTGTAGATCTTCTCCGCGATTCTCTGCGCCACCACGTTGTATATCTTACCCACGTGGCTAATTGGGTTCTTACCAGCGGTGGCTTCTAGAGACATGGAACGCATTGGCGTTATCAACCCATTGGCTCTATTCCCCCTACCGGTCATGCCGTCGTCTCCATGTTCAGCAGAAGTGCCAGTCACAGTAAGGTAGTAGATGTCGTGTTCTGGCCTATCCGCGGCGTTTACCACAACTTCAATCTTGTGTTGCGGCGTTATCTTAGCGGCGAGGTCTTCCACCACCTTCTTTACCTCTTCCTTTACAGATTGGTAGTGACTCTTGTCTTTGACGAATTTACTCACCATCGCCGAAGCCACCGTGAGTTTAATCTCGTCCCCCACTCTCACCCCCATTACTTTCACGTCTTCCCCCACTTCTGGATATTTGGCTTTGAAATCTCTCGAGTTGAGAGTGCGTTCGGTTTTGTAAACTAACTCCTCCAACGGAGTTAGGGGCGCGTATCCAACGCCAACAGAAGTGTCGTTCGCCAGCGGGACGCTCTCTACCCCAAGCTCATACACACCCACTAAGTCGGCGGAGCCCTGCCCAATTTTGTAATCAATCACCACGTGTCTATCCGGCTCTAGATGTCTAATGTGTTGTCTTATCCAATCTCGTGCGGCTTGCATAACAATCGGCCCTAGGGGCACTTTCCTCAAGCCACTTGCGCTTCTCACTTCGTAAGTCGCCCTCCCAGACACCAGAATGTATATAGGCTGCAACAACTCGCCCCCACCAAAGCGGGGGGCCGACTGCCCACCCACTACTAAAGTCTTGTCGACATTGTGGTGTAGAACTACGCCGAAAGTCTCTAGGTAGTACTTAGACAAGTACCTACTGACCCACTCAGCGATGCCGTCTGCGATATAGTCTGGATGCCCCTGACCTTTCCTCTCTACAATTTCCACATTCCGCTTAGCTACGGGTATTTTGTCTACTTTGTTTACTATAATCATGCGGTTAACTCAGCCGAAGATACGTATATGACTTGAGAACCTCTAATCAAAATTCTGCCATATCGCGCCAGTGGCTCTCCAGAGTTGTCAAGCTCCGCGGCGTTGTCTAACACTAGATTCATACAACCGTCGTACGCCGAGAGCACGCCACGAACTGCCACGCCGCCTTTGAGTCTAGCTACCACTTCTTTGTTCAACATCCTCGTCATGATTTTTATAGGGACGGACAACTTGATTTGCTGAGGTTTTGACATGAGAAGCCCCATATTTAAGATATATAAAAATTACCGCTTTTCATACATCAACACGTCGTCTATCCACTCTACATGCGACAAGAGGACACGCCTACAGCAATATCTACGGACTCCCAAACTATCTAGAACTTGCCCCGGGTCTTCTCCAGCCATAACCCTACGTTTAAACATAGAGTACAAATGGCCCAGGGGCTTTCCGCATGTGAAACACCTAACTGGAATAATCATCTATATGCCTTCTGTCTCTTACTCCTGGCGTGTTTGATTCCAGGTTTTTTAGGCTCTGACCTGCGTGGGTCTCCCTTCAACATGTAGGGATCATATCTCTCGTACAACTCTTTCAACTCCTGACTCTGGAAATACCCCACTAGCCCCCTTGCGATAGCTATCCTCACGGCGGCGGCTTGACCCATGTACCCACCGCCAGACACATTGACGTCTATATCTACTCTCTTAGCGAAGTCGCCAGACAGCGCCAGAGGTTCCCACATTTTCATCCGCGCCATCTCCACTGGCCACAGCTCCAGGGGATATCCATTCACCCGCACTCTCCCAAATCCCTGTCTAATTACAGCTCTGGCGACGGCAGTTTTCTTCTTCCCTACTGCGACTACTACCCTCGGCGATTCTTGTATAACTGTCACTCCAAGCACCTCCATATCACTAGCTCGTTATCTGTTTAATTCTTTTCTCCCAAACTGTCTGTGCCTTCTTCCACTGCTCCCACGCAGATGGGTCTATACTACGCCACACTTCTTCTAGAGTTACGTACCGCATTAGAGGTCTCTGGACAATTTTTGCAGTGGGTATTTTATAAGTCTCTCTCTGGATCAACTCAAGCGGGGTGGAGACATACACTTTTAATCTCTTCAACGCCCACCGCCCAGCTTCGCCTTTGGGTAACATACCTCTAACTACTCTCTTAAACACTCTGTCTGGACGCCTGGGGACTTTGGGCCCCACCTTTTTGGGGTTGTAATGCGTCCGCCACTCGCTGATTTTTTTCAAGAACCAATTCACCACCATCTCTCTATCTCCCGTAATTACTGCCTTCTCTACGTTTATTACCTTAACTACAAGCTTGGGACGTTTTAGTAAGATCTTTGCAATTTGTGTAGCTAACCTACCAACTACACATCCAGACGCATCAATCACGATCTCTCCCCTCTCCGGTAGTTTATCACTCTTCATGTTATGACTTTAACTCCCTTACCTTTTGGAAACCTTCTGATTAGTTCTGGAATGGTTATAACTTCGCCGCCGGCGTCTCGCACTTTCTTGATAGCTTTTGGCGACGCTCTAAAAGCCGCCACTGTGACTTTCCTAGAGATAACTCCACCGCCCAACAGCTTGCCTGGGACTACCACAACGTCGCCATCTTCAACAAGTCTCTCTAGCTTACCTACATTCACTACAACTCTCTGTCTTCTCGGTTTTTCTAACTTCGCCGCGATTGCCCTCCAGATTTTTGCAGAGTTTACATTAGCGGCTTTTTTGAGAAATCTAATCAACACTCTAGTCTGTTTATTCGTAGGTCCAGTGGGGTTAGGAGGCATAGAGCCAACCTGAGGTAACTATTTAAAATTTACTCTACGCGCTAAAACTTCTGAGAAAGTTCTAAACTTCACCTTTAGTATTCTAAAAGCTTCTCTCAACGCAGTGTCTACGTCGTAATTTCCGTAAGACTCAACCCAAAAGACATATTTGTTCCTCTCCCAAGACAACTCAATTCCATCTCCACATATGTCTCTACACGTCCACGCCTTGTTGTAGCTACATTCTATCGCATCTTCTAGATTTTCACATATGTCTCTACAGACGTTTCTACAAGCGGGGTCTTTCACCACCACTTTGGGGTAGTAGTAATAACTCGCCAAAGCCGCTTGCCACTTGGCGTGATCTCTAGCACGCCCCAGTTTTGCATACGCCTCAGCCACGATAGTCTGGCCCTTTACCAATTTCACTATGGGTATGTCTTTATACACTGGCACTACGTCGGGTCTGTCTGAAGTCAAGTCTTCTGAATACACAACCACGTCACTATCTGCGTTTATCTGTAGCGTAAGTCTCGTAGAACACTCAGCCGGATCCACCAGTCCAGACACACACTCCTCAATAGTGGGCAGCGACTGTAGAGGAGTCGTCAGTGGAATGAGACCCAGTCTGTGCGCCAGCATTTCGTCATACATCACGGAGGTATTTGTAACTACAGCCACGGAGTCTATAGCCATCACCGGCAGTTCGGAAATTATCACTCTACGCAGTGAGTTCAACAACGATGGGTATGTGTCCTCCACTACGGCTTTTAAGAAATTTTCAGACTTCTCCACTAGAGTGACTGCGGGCATTACCTAGCGGGTTTTTGCTTCTTGCCACGCCAGATAGCCCACAGAGAAACTCCATTTACTTTCACTACTTTAAACCTCACGCCGGGTATGTCGCCGAGCGATTTCCCCTCGGGACCGCCGATGCGCTCTATCACCACCTCGTCGTGTTCATTTATGTAATTCAAACTACCGTCGTACGGCACAAAGGCAGTGACCACCTTGCCGTTTTTCACAAGCTGCACTCTCACACACTTACGCACAGCCGCATTTGGTTTTCTAGCCTCCACTCCCACTTTCTCTAACACAATGCCGCGAGCCATGGGGGCCCCCTCCAAGGGGTCGTACTTCTCCACTAGCCCCAATACTTTACGTTTATAAACTACGTCGTTCCACTTGAATCGTTTCCTCTTCCTCCTAAGCTTACCGCCAGCGAATAATCCGTAGGGCGACTTCTTGCCGGGCATGGGCTTTCGATTGTACTATCTAATAAATTTATGCCAACACAATTTTGTCAATGTCATAGTACCGCTTTGCCAACAACCTAGCTCTTGCGATGTTGCGTCCACTCTTCCCAATTGCCACTCCTTTGTCCTCTGGAGATACTGTAGTTATAGCCACCACAGCGCCCGAGGGAGCTTTGGTGATCTTTACCACTAGAACTCTCGCTGGATAGAGACTATTCTTGATGATCTCCTCTGGAGTGTTGCCAGTCTCCACAATTTCCACATCTCTTCCAATGATTTGCCTCAGCATTTTGACGTTTGAGCCATTTCTACCCACTGCTTGCGCCGCTTGGTTCTTCTGAACTATGAATATAATTCGAGAAAACTCGTTGTCGATAACAACGTCGAGTGGCGCCACGCCCGTAATGCTCTCGAAAAGCGTGGCGTGTCTAATTTCCTCTTCAGTAAGTCTAATGTTAGGCATGTGTAACGACTTTCAAAATTTCACTCTCTCCTGGGTCTATGATGGCGAGTGCCATAATTTTATGTGGACGCTTCGCCGCGGTGCCGAGCTCAATGCTAGAGCCTGGAAATGTAAAAATCGGCACACCGGCGAGTTTTGTATAATACTCCAAATCTCTCCGAACCCACCTAGGCGCGTTAGCTGCAATTATCACAAGTTTTGGTGATCCCGCAAGTATGACTTTCTTAGTTTCTTCAAACCCCATCACAACTTTGCCTGTGTTTATAGCCACTTGAAGCTCTTTCCCAATATCTACCACGTGGAGTGCATAATGTGAACTTTAAAAAGTTTGCTAGAACTTCATTAAGAGCTTAACTATGCCAGTGCCCACAGGTACGTACTTACCCGCAATTATCGTCTCCACAACGCCTTTGAAATTCTCCGTCTCTCCCCTAATGGCGGCCTCCACCAACGTCTTTACGGTAACTTCAAAAGCAGCTTTGGCTAGGGGCGATTCCTTAGCCCCCACAATGCCGTGGCGACCTATGGGCCGCACTCTGCCAGACCACGTCATTGCGTCAGCCACTAGGTACATGTGTCTAACATCCACGTCGAGACCCTGCTCTTGTAGAACACGCTGCACTTCTCTAGCAACGAGAGCTCTGGCAGACTCGATGCCGAGCACTTCCTCCACTTCGTGGAGGTCATTACTGTATGTCCTAGCTGCGTCCACCTCCTCGAGTTGGAGCACAGCCTCCAAATTCGTTCCCTCGGTAATTATGTACCACTCGTCGTTTTTCGAGTCATACTGAAGCACCACTTTCTTCACTCCCTTAATGCCAGATATCTTTATCTGCAGTATCTTTTCGTAAATTTTCCTAATTTTCAAAATGTCTGGAGTAGTTAGAGAGATAATGACGGTGTGTCCCCTAATTGTAATGTTTACGTCTTTCCCCTTTGCTTTACTCAACACCTTCTCTACATCTCTAATAGTCAAGTTTCTGTATTTCAATTGCTCTTGGTCAATAGATATAGTTATCGTGCTAGACGCATAATCTACGTCGACTACTTTCGACAACATTTCTAAAGTCACTTGCTGGATTTTCTTAGCCACGCTCTCTGCAGCCTCTCTACTCTTGTTGTGAGGTGGCTTTAAGTAGATAAACATCAAAGACGTCGAGGGTGTCCTCCGTGCATCTACTATCTCAATGAGTCTAGGCAATCCTCTAGCCATGGAGAACTCCCTCAAGCCGGCGTAGTGAAACGAACGGAGAATCATCTGCGTGCCAGGTTCGCCTATTGACTGCGCGGTGATTATGCCAATAGCCTCACCTGGATCGACCAACGACGTCAAGTATTGCCTCAACACTCTGTACACAAGTTCAAGCGCCCTCCCCCTGTCCATTTCTCTAATTGCGTTTTCTACCTCTCTATACAGCGGCTGCGGCAGTACAGAAGCTAAATTCTTCAAGAGTTGATTTTCTAGATCCATAGTTTCAACAACCTCACATCTGCCACTTTGCCGTGGTCAGTGCGACTTACATCTACACCGTCTTCGCCGTATAGCAATTGCAGTAGAGAACCCTCGCCGAATCTAACAGTGCCGTCATATTCGGTGTATATGTCCTGCAGCGCGTTGATCAACCGCCTCTGCATATACCCAGATTGAGCAGTACGGACCGCGGTATCTATAAGCCCGTCGCGGCCTGCAGCTGCGTGGAAGAAATACTCCACTGGAGTCAAACCATATCGGAAGCAATTCCTCACGAATCCTCCGGCGTAGGGTCCTATGTCGCCTGGGGGGAAATGAGGCAGCGTCCTAGTCCTATATCCACGCCTAATGCGTTCACCTCTAATGGTCTGCTGCCCAAGAGTGGCCACCATCTGTACGATATTCACAATGCTCCCCCTGGCGCCAGTCTTAGCCATTAGATAACCCTCCACGTCTTTCTTTACATATTTCTCCACCACAGCGGCTGCGTCCTCGCGGACTTTTGAAAGTATCTCAGCTACCCTATTCTCAAAAGTCTCCTCCACAGTGAAACCCGGCATGGCTTCAAGTCTCCCCTCTCTAAGCTCGGCGATGAGATTATCCACCTCTCTAGTAGACTCTTCGATAATCTTGTTAATTTCGTTGTATGCCTCATCGGGTATGTATACAGAGTCAAACCCAAAAGTAAACCCCCTCAAATCGAGGAATCTGAGAAACAACCTTAGCGATGAGTCTAACCACCGCCTAGCCTCCTCTGGTGGATAGTCACGAGATATCCGATGCCACAGCGAGTCTACTTGCTCAGCTCCGATGGACTTTTTGTCAAGCACGCCCTTAACCAGATGGCCGTTGATTACAATTATCCACTCGTCGCCCCAACAATTGTGCGCGTCGCCACATTTTGATTTAAATGCCGTGGGCTGCACCCAATTCAAATCCTTGGGGAGGAAGTGTGAAATGATTTGCTTACCGCTCCACAACTCCACTGGATGAAGTATCGCCGGCTCTTGTGGATCTTCGACAGACTTGCCAGCCCCAAGGAGGTAAGCCACCTCCTTCTTACTGAGGAAAGTAGATTTTTGAGATAGGAGATAGGCGCCAATTATGTAATCCTGCCGCGCGCCAATTATCGCACCGCCATACCGCGGAGTTATGATGTGATTCTCCACAAGCATTAAAACTCGCGCCTCGGCTCTGGCTTCCTCAGTCTGCAGCACGTGGAGATTCATCTCGTCGCCGTCGAAATCTGCGTTGTAGGGTGGACACACCGCCAGATGTAGACGGAACGTGCGACCTGGCAGCACTCTGACTAAGTGACTCATTATAGAGACTCTATGCAGCGAGGGTTGGCGGTTGAATAGAACTACGTCACCATCTATCAAATGTCTCTCCACCACCCAACCTGGCGCCAATCTCTCGGAGAGAGTCTTCCTATCTCTCACGTACCTAAGGTCAATTCTACGGCCCTCGGGAGTAATTACGTAATTGGCGCCGGGCCACGTCTCGGGTCCCCTAATTACGTACTGCCTAAGCACATCCACATTCCAAGTGGTGACTCTCTCTGGGACAGTCAAGATTTTTGCCACATCTACAGGTACACCCACTTCGTTGATACTGATGTTGGGGTCTGGACTTATCACCGTACGTGCGGAGAAATTCACACGTTTGCCAGACAGAGACCCTCTGAAGCGTCCCTCCTTTCCCTTAAGCCTCTGGGCAACGCCCTTGATAGCTCTCCCACCCCTATGCTTAGCCAAGGGGATGCCGGGTAATTCGTTGTCAAAGAAAGTAGCCACGTGGTATTGCAGCAAGTCCCACAAGTTATCCACTACGTTCGTCGGCGCTCCGGTCTCAATAGCGATTTTCAACTTCTCATTCATTCTAATTATGTCCACTAACTTATGGGTAAGGTCATCCTCACTGCGGATCCCAGTCTCCAATTGTATCGAGGGTCTCACGTGAGGCGGAGGCACCGGTAGTACTTTCAAAATTGTCCACTCAGGCCTAGCCACCGTGGGATTTATGCCCAACAACTCCAAATCTTCGTTCGGGATCTTTGCCAGTCTCTCTCGCAGTGTCTCTGGGTCTAGTTTGATCAAAGCGCCGCTTTCTATCTCCTCGTAGAAGTAGTAAGGCCTATCGAACCTCACTTTGTTCCTCTTGTGGCCACAGTGTGGACACGTAGTTCTCTCCGAAGCTTTCTTCCGAATTTTCTCCTGCAAGTTTTGAGCTAGAAGTCTCCACCCCTTCCTGAGTCTAGTCAACCGCTCTCTGTACCTCCCTATCTCCTCCTCTTTCAACATGATCCTACCGCAGTTTGGACATGTGGCTCTGAGGATGTCATATAATATGCGGGCGTAACTAACGTGTATCACGGGCTTCACCAACTCCACATGTCCAAAGTGGCCGGGGCACACATCGTACGTCTGTCCACACGTTTCACATCTAGCGCCAGGTTCGGAAACCCCCAGCCGCCTGTCTGAAATGCCGCCTCTCACTGGGAGGCCACCCTCGTCGTATACTTCAGACGTGGTGACCTCCATGACGGAGTACTTGCGTATCATGTCTGGGCTGAGGATTCCAAACTTGATGGACTTGATGACTTTACGTGGTAAGTTGTCTAACTCTTCCCGTAACACCACGGCGGAGAGTATAGATAAATATTTAAAGTTTTTAAGTTACTCAAGTACTTCAGTGAGCTCCAGTTTTGGATGTATGCCCAGAGTTATCAACTCTTGTAAGAGTAATTTGTAGGCATATGGCACAATCACTTTGCTGAAGGGAGCTACGTCCCCGTGGATTGGACACTTGGGTTTGTTAAGTTTGGCGTCGAGATACGCCGGGAGTCCACAGTGTTCACAGACGTACATGACGTACTTATCGCTAGACTCCACTAACCTCTCGTAGAGCAGCGCCGATGCGCCGTGTGCAATGAGGACATCTCTCTCCATTTCCCCAAGTCTCAAACCACCCTCGCGAGAGCGACCCTCGGTGGGTTGTCTAGTCAAAATCTGCACTGGCCCCCTCGCTCTGGCGTGTATTTTGTCAGCCACCATGTGGTGTAACTTTTGGTAATACACAACTCCAATGAATATATCTGCGAGAAGTCTCTCCCCAGTAATGCCACTGTACATCACCTCCTTTCCGTCCCACTTGAAACCCAACTTTAGCATTAAGTTCTTCAAATCCCCCTCTTTCACACCCTCGAAGGGTGTGGCGTCTACCAAACGCCCCATTGACGCGCCCACTTTGCCAGCGATGCTTTCCAAGAGTTGCGCTACCGTCATGCGGGATGGCAGTGCGTGTGGATTTACAATTATGTCTGGCACTATGCCATCTTCTGTAAACGGCATGTCCTCATGTCTCAACAACATGCCCACCACGCCCTTCTGCCCGTGGCGTGAGGCAAATTTGTCACCCAACTCGGGAATTCTGAGTTCTCTCAACCTTATCTTCACCAACTTATTCCCCTCTGACGACTCGGTAACTATCACTCTATCTACAATCCCCCTCTCGCCGCGGCGCACAGCCACAGAGGCGTCTCTCCGCTCTCTCAATATACGCTCTGTCTCCAGCGTCGTGTAGAACCTCGGGGGGGCAGTTTTTCCAATTATCACCTCGTTGCTACTTACGTAAACCTCAGGCGGCGCAATTCCATCTTCGTCTAAGTGACTATAGACATCTGGCCCTCTGTAACCCCTCACGGATTGGTCAGGTATCTCCACCTTGTCCCCCTCGCCGCCGGGATATTTCTGCTCCTCTGTCTCATACGTGCGGTAGAATACAGTGCGGAACATCCCCCTCTCCACTGCGGCTTTGTTCAAAATCACGGAGTCCTCTATGTTGTAACCTGTGTACGTCAACAACGCCACAACAGCGTTCTGCCCAGCCGGCCTCTTTGAGTATCCCACCAACTCGAGTCCTTGGGTAGTCACAATGGGTCTCTCTGGGTAGTACAACATGTGCCCTCTTGAGTCTAGCTTGTAGAGGAAGTTCGGCTGAGGCAACCCAAGTGCTTGTTTTGCCATAGCCGCTTGGTATTGATTCCGGGGCGATTGGTTGTGTTCTAGGTAGGGAATTATGGAACCAACTACTCCAAGTATAGAGCTAGGCACAATCTCCACATGCGTATATCCAGACAAATCCACGTGTGGATCTACTGCAATGTGGGCATTCTCTTCCTCGTCTGCGTCTAGATACTCCACCACGCCCATCTTTATCAAATCGTCCCACGTCAATTCCCCCCTCTTGACTTTCTCAATCATCTCTCTAGTGAGTTTCAACTTCCCGTCATAAACTACCAACAGAGGCCTCCTGACCCGACCACTGTCGCAATTTACATATACCGAATTGCCCACGTGCGCAATGTTGACCTCACTGTCTATCTTGTTCTGCCTCCGGAGAGTCCTAACTCTAGTTACCAACTCCTCCGGCTTAGCGTGCACGCCGATCAACCTCCCGTTTAGATAAACCTCAGCGCCGCTGATTCCCCCCCTCCTCGCCTCCAGAATCGGCACCACGTCAAGTTGATAGAGCAATTGCTCTACTTCGCCCTCGTCAACGCCAGTTGTGATCTCCGCCAACAGAGCTAAGTTCTTCACAAGCCCCACGTTTTGACCCTCCGGCGTCTCTACTGCGCACAGCCTACCCCACTGGGTGGGGTGTAAGTCACGAGCTTCGAAGTGGGGTTGCGTTCTAGACAGTGAAGAAACAATCCGGCGCAAGTAACTTAGAGTGGAGAGGTAATTCGTTCTGTCTAATATTTGAGACACTCCACTCTTGCCCCCCACCCAATTGCCAGTGGCTAAAGCTTGCCTCACCCGTTCGGTTATTATGTCGGGTCTCACTACTGTTTGGATGTGGGGAATTCTACCCCGGGCGTAGTACTTCTCTAACTGATTCTTCAACTCCTGCAGAAATTGTTTAAACACCGTGCGGAACAATTGCGTCATCAAATCGCCCACTAACCTAACACGTTTGTTAGCCACGTGGTCTTTGTCGTCAGGCTTCCGACGCCCCAAGTGCATTTCTATCACCCCCTTAACCATCTGCCCCAACATCAACGCCTTCTTTGTTCTAATCTCCCGCTGCTTCTTTTCGTCAACTGCGGTGGTGCCCAAATGCGGCAGGAAGTATCTATCTAACAATTGTAAAGCGCGCTCGATCCTAATGGGTCTCGGCTGCCCCACGGCCACCTTTCCGCCGATGAAATCCAATGCGTCTTCTCTAGACATGGCTATTTGGTTAGCTGAAATGAGAGAGGGCAAGAGCTCCTTTTGTATCTCCGGGTCGTCCGACACGGCGAGCACCACATCTTCGTCAGTCTCCAAGCCGAGAGCTTTCATGTATATGGGGAAGGGTATCCTCACTGGCAGAGCTGACAACGTGGCGTAGATAACGCCATCTCTATGCAATTCCACAGTTACGGTACTCCGGTAGCCAATGCCAGTAGATATAGTCTTAGCTAGAAACCTAATTGAGGGCTTGTCGCTTTTGTCATATATAGGTCTGTCGGCTACCAAATCCTCTTGTGAAATTATGACGCGTTCACTGCCATTGATAATGAAGTAACCCCCCAAGTCTTGGATATCTTCGAATTTCTTGACGTAGTCATGTGGCTTTAACTTTGTCAAATTACAACGCTTAGATTTAACCATTATTGGCAATTCTCCAATGTAGAAATCTTCAGTGACGTAAGGCTCGTCGTCTACGTACAAAACGGCGTTGAGTTTAAGGGGAGCGGCGTACGTAACGTTGCGCAACCGAGCCTCCATTGGATATATCGGCGACTCGGAGCCATCACTCTCCTTAATCCGCGGCAGACCCACTTCAATCTTCTCAAGCACAATCTTCAACCCCTTGATTTCAGTCTCCACTACTTTAAACTCCTCAACGATTTTGGGTAGTCGTTTTTCGATAAAGTCGTTAAAAGACCTAATTTGGTGACTCGCCAACCCCCTATCTTTAACAAACCTCTCGACTAGAGCCCACCTGTCTGCTCTGGAGGGGAACTGCCCCCCATCGCTAGCGATTGTGGGGAGTGGAAGTAAGTCAACCATTGAGCCACACTTGCTATGTGTATAAAAAGTTATCCAGGTACCACAAATCTGTAGACGACAGACTCTCCAGCCGTCTGCGACTCTCTCACAATTTTCACTACATCGCCGACTTTCGCCCCCACCATTTTTACAAGGGGATCGCTAGACCTAATCCATGGAAGTTGCCAAGGCTTTAGCCTCAATTGCCTCAGTAGAGCTTTGGCTTCTTCTCTCTCTATAACGACAACTTCCTTCACCCCCAGCGGCATGGGGCGAGTTAGCTCTACTTTTTTAAAAATTTACCTCTTCTGAACCCCCCGGATTTCTGCGACCATGTTCTCTATGAATTTTGCAAATTCTTCTTTAGCCACGTCGTTTCTTATCTCCATACGTAACCTCGACAACCGCTTTGCGCTTTCTAACTCTCTCAAAACCATAGCCGGCGTACCGGAGTGGATGGCTTTGAGCCCCTCTTCGTAGTAGGTGTAGATCGCCTTCATTAACAAATACTGCTTGAGGGGAGAAGACGGCGTGTCTACGTCGTTGTAAGAGTCTTGCTTGAGGAACCCCTCTCGTATCATAAACGCCACGTTGAGTATGTGTTTCTCCTCCTCGCTGAGAGCCTCCGTGCCGAGGATTCTAACGATTTCTTGCAACTCCGCCTCTTTGACTAATATCGATTGGAACACTCCACGTAAATACTTCCAGTCTGACCCAACTTCCTTACTCCACCAACTCTCCACAGTGTCGACGTAGCGAGAGAACGCGATTAACCAATCAATAGCTGGATAGTGTCTAGAGTACGCCAGTCTAGCCGCCAGAGGCCAGAAAGTGCCAATAAACCGCAGAGTGTTGGAGGTGACTGGTTCCGTAAAGTCGCCGCCGGGTGGGCTGACTGATGCAGCTATGGTGAGAGAACCAACGCGCTCTTTGCTGCCTAGCAAAACCGACCTACTCCCCCTCTCGTAAAACTCAGCCAATCTAGTGGGTAGGTAGGCGGGGAAGCCCTCTTCAGACGGCATTTCTCCAATGCGCAGCGCCACTTCCCGCATGGCTTCAGCCCAACGTGAAGTGGAGTCTGCAGACACCAAGACGTCGTACCCCTGGTCTCTGAAGTATTCTCCAATGGTAACGCCCATGTACACAGAAGCTTCTCTAGCGGCGACTGGCATGTTAGACGTATTCACTATGATGGTGGTTCTCTCTAGCAGTGACCTACCGGTGGTTGGATCTTTGAGCTTCAACAAGCCGTGCAGCGCGTCTGCGGCTTCGTTTCCACGCTCTCCACACAACACTGGAATTATAATCCTACTCTGAGCGTAGAGGAACAAAGTCCGGATTAACACAGTCTTTCCGGTGCCAAAGGGTCCGGGAACCGCGGCAGTCCCGCCTTTAGCTATGGGGAACATGACATCTATAGCCCGCACACCTGTGATCAAAGGCTCGGCGGGGGGCAGCTTCTCCCTAATTGGTCTGGGTTTCCTCACTGGCCACTTGTGCCACATCTTGACTTCAACCACTCCACGTTTGGTTTTCACTCTAGCGATGACGTCGTCGACTTTATACTTACCCTCGGCTACCCACTCCACCACGCCGGGGGCATTTTGTGGCAAAGGCGGGTATAGTATATAGTGTGTTATGAGTTCAGTTTCTCTGACTGAACCCAATACGTCGCCGGGTTGTACCTCCTCCCCCACTTTGACCGCTGGTTGGAAATCAAACTTAGCCTCCAAATCCAGCGGGGGGGCTTGCTCGTAACCAACGCCGCGAGCCACGAAGGGAGTCTTGGAAGTTTCTTCAATGTACTTCAACGGTCGCTGGACGCCATCATAGATCTTGCCCATTATAGAGGGCCCCAGCCACGCACTCAGCGGCTCTCCACTCCTCACTACAGTCTCGCCTGGCTTGAGGCCAGTGGTGTCTTCATACACTTGTATAAACGCCTTGTCGCCTTGTATTCTCACCACTTCGCCAAATAGCTTCAACTCTCCCACGAATACTAATTCATACAGCGTCGCGCCTGGCAACTCTGCTTTTATTACCGGTCCCGAGATGTATTCAATCTTACCGCTCATACGTCGCCGAGTAGACGATGTTTTTTATCTTATCTATTTCATTATTTATAATTGCCTCTAGAGAATAATTTACAGACACAGAACCATCTCTCGACGCCACTATCACACCGCCTTTGATGTCTCTCTCCGCCACTAGAGCTGAAATACCCAAATCTCTCGCTATGACCTCCACAATCCCCCTATCCTTTGGCGACGTGTATATCACTACATCTCTAGATTGAACATAGCCGAGTGCGTCTTGAATTAGAGACGTCAGAAATTTTGCATAACGTTCAGAATTTCTCATTTTCTCGATTTCGCCATATACAACGTTCAACAAATCTGACAAGAGATTTTCGTACACTTCGGCAACTCTCCTCCTAGACTCCACCACGGCGTCGAATAAGAGGCGTTCTCTTTCCAGCATTACTCTACTCTCCACGTCGTTTATCTGACTGGAGAATTTCTCTAGTACTGACTCCACTTCTCTCCTCAACTTTGTCTCAATGTCTAGAACGACGTTTTGCTTTAACTCCTCGAGTTCTCGTATTTTTGTGTTTACTAATTCTCTGAAAAGAGACATAAAAACATACTCAAACCATATTTTAACTTTTCCTACCCACCCAAGGCTTGTCTAACCAACTGGAGGTAGTTCACTTCTCTCTCCATGCTCTCCTCTACGCTGGGAACTTCTACAAAAATCTTCTTGGGGTTCCTCACACGTAATTCATCTAACTCTTTACGTATCGCACTGGCGATTTTAGACGAGATAAAGAAAACGTTGTAATTTTCTAGATTCTTTTTTATGTACTCCAACGCTTCTCTCCCACTCCCCACCTCTCTCCCCTCGAACCCCATCAATTTGAACAACAACGTGGTGTATTTATCCCCCATCACTATGTACATATGTATCTAGATGAGCCCATTTTTAAATTACCACGGTTCTCTCTTCAAGCGCAATAGATAAGCCACATAATTAGTCACGCGGTGGATAGCGGGAGTCACCAACGCGGCGGCGAGTATGACCCACAGCGGTATTTCTCTATAGAAACTAACGATTAGAAACGCCGTTAGTATGAAGTCCAACTGGTCTAGTGGAAACGCCGGGTGGCCTCTAGGCATGCAGAGCCGCCGCTTTATGAACGCGCCTAACAAATCGCCCAACATGGCGGCAGTGGAGAGCACAAAGGCGTCGATTGGCGTGAGGAGTGGGTGAATTACGTTCGGCAGCCACCCCACTGCAGTGCCAGCGCCAACTCCAATGAAGAACCCCTCGAACGTCTTACCGTCGCCGAATATCCGCCTCCCGTCTCTGAAGTTTCTCCCCAGGTCTATGGGGTGTTTCCACTTCAGTCGGCCGGCCAACACCGCAGAGCCGTTTGCCACGTAGGGGGGCCAGATGTAGAGAAAAAAATGTAAAACATCCAGCGGCGTCACTCTTCGTGGTTTTTCATTATATGTACGAGGAGAGATTTCGCCATGGCGAATTGTCTCCCACAAACGCCACACATGTAGACTTTCCGCTTATTTACGAAATGTCTCCTCACGTGATTTTTGTATTCTGTCTCTTTTACTTTTGAACCACATATGGGACATCCCTTTCCCCCGTGGCTAAAGTAGTGATTTACAACTTTACGCCAATTGACTTCTTTTCCACATATAGTACACTTAACAGTGGGAACAAGCACGGCGTAGTCTCCCACTACGCGGAACAACTCCATGACTGCCAGAAGAGATTTTTATAAAAACTTAACATAATCCATGTACAGGGGAATTGCTTTAGTTAACTGGAGACGTGGCTTACTCATGTACGTGGAGCTAGACCACAACGCTGTGGAGGAGTTTAGGAAAATTGTAGAAATATGTGGCGGTGGGAGTGTGTGTATGTCTTCTCTCGCCGCGCGGTTGAGAGTAAAGTCTCTACTTTACATCACTGACATTTACGGCATTTCAAACAAGATAGCGTTCTCACGCCACGTCTCACGGTCTGTTTTGTTAGAGAAAATTTGGTCTTTTCTAAGCGATGTGTTGTGTAGTTCTGTCCCGATAGAGTGTGGCGAAGATGTGAAACTTAGATGTTGCACTCAATGTGGAGACGCCTGTCTCTTAGCCAAAGTGCTAAACCCAGACGAGGCAGAGGCAAAAGTGGATTTGAGGAGAGAAATTTGGGCACTATTGACTGAAAGTTAACACTTCTCTCCTAGACGACGTCTTAACTTGTTTAAGCAATTCTTTATATTGTTCAACATCATCCATAATTTTATCCAACCGCTTCTCGACATATGTTATGAAGTAGTTAATGAGCCACTTAATGGGTAAATACTGCGGTCCCCTCATGTAAAAACGGTGTAGTATATCTCTAGCCCAGTGTATAGAGTGTCTAGCCACCACTTTCAACAAGTCAATGTGTTCCGGATATAGGTTTAGTTTGTCTATCCAACCCGCTTTGTCACTCTTGATGTGACTCATGGGCACGTAGAAGAGAGGCACGATTAAACTCCTGTAGGGGCGCAAACTCTCCACTAACTCTATGGTCTCCACCACGTCGTCAGGTTGTTCGCCGGGGAGCCCCACTATGATAGTTATGGCTGGTATTAACTTAACTTCGTGCATTAACGCGGCGGTTTCTAGAACAATTTGGTGCCACTGATCTATCTTGTAGGGAGCTGCCTTCCCGGGCATTATCTTTCTAGCCAGACGCACAGAGCCCGTCTCTAAGCCAATCTGAGCGCCCCACCAATCTTGGTGTTGGTCTAGAATTATTTCAGAGAGTCTCGTAAGTAGCTTACTCTTCCTCTCGCCGTGGTATATCGCCACTAGCGTAGTGTGGCTCCAACTCACTTTTCTATAGTACCTCTTCGCCAGTTTGTGCAATGCAGTAAGCTTCTCCAAGTCTGGTTCTATGGTGCTAGAGCCATAGAGAGGCACCTCGTCTGAGTGGAGTACGCCATCCCGCACGCCACTCTCTGAATTTACTCTGAGTTCTTGCTCTATCTTATCCAGCGGGTACCATCTCATTGGTCTGAGTGTGACAGAGCAGAACATACACCCCCTGGGGCACCCCCTGCCTATTTCCACAAGTCCATTTATAGAGGGATATTTGATAGTGGAGATTTCAGAAACGTCCGGCGCTTCGTCGGCGCCTACGTATATGTACTTGGGCAGCGGTTTTCCCTCTATCGCTCTCTTGACTATGTCTACAATTAACTTTTCCCCCTCGCCGTCGAATATAACGTCCACTCCCCACGTCTCCACCAACTCTGGAAAGTGGAGCCACTGCCACGCCGCGGGTCCCCCCACCATTACCATCAGCCCGTTTTTCTTTCCTCTAGTGATGTCAGTCGAAATCCTCTCCATGAACTTCTTGAAAAATATGGCGTTCATCGGCTCCTTACCCACTATAACTCTCCAAGTGCTGCTGGGCGGATTTAAGCCAAAGTAGTCATGGTGACTCAACATCAACACTCTCGCGCGGGGTATGTACCTCTTCACGTGGTTGGGGTCTATAACTGCTGCGTTTATCCCGGCGTCTAACAACTTAGCTTCTATCTTCCGCATGCCGTATGGAGCCTCCCTGGGCCTCCCCCATCTATCTACTTTCATCTTAGGCGCAAAGAGGAAAGTGTGGAATCGCTCCGACAATCCAAACGGCAACTCCACGAAAGCCGGTCCAGTAGTTCCAAAACCCAGAAACTCCTTCCCGTGGTAGTTAGACATCATTGACCTGTCTGTAGTTATGACTACATCGAAAGTGGGGGGCACAATTGAATTATATTTTGCATATTTATGTCACTACGCCGTGATTACCATGGATTTTGTATATCTTAGAGAAATCGAAAGCGACGTGGCGAAAATCGTGAGGAGAATAGTAGAAGAACTGGGGGCCCCCATTGACGTAGTGATATTTGGAGACGACGTAACTCGGTTGGAGGTAGATGGGGGATTTGTGTTGAGAATCTCTCTACCGTTGGATTTATACACAGTCATGAGAGAGACAGCCACTGCACTAGCTCTGTCCGACCCACGTTTGATGGAGATTTGGACACCGCCGCACGAGCTTAAATACGACGAGTTGGCGATACAACTCTCGTTAGCTCTCTTGAAGAGAGTTGTAGACATGTTAGTGGCGAAAGTCAGATTAGACTTGGTGCTAGAGAAAGCGCAAGTAGAAGTCGTAGAGGGTGAGACAGTGAGACATACTTTAGTCAAAACGCTGGCGCTAGACGCGTCAGTCAGTCTAGCTGTGGCTGGCTACCTGCCGGAAGCGCTGCGGCTGGCGGCCAGACTGGCGAGTCACCCAATCTACGGCATATATAGACAGTTTTGGGATTTTACAATTTACAATTTCCAATTTCTACCCATCTACAACTGGCTTCTAGTCCACTAGACCCTCTTCCGTGATTCTGAAAGATACTTCTCCCTCTGGGTGGTGGGGGCTGTCGAATATCTTGGCAATTCGGATGTTCTCCTTGGATTTCCTAAGCCACAGTCTGTAGGTGGCTCCATGAGCCAAAATGTTCCCCCCCGCCGGCCTGAGTGGATTACCGAAAAAGACGTCTGGCTGAGCCATCACTTGGTTTGTGATCACTACAGCCACGTCGTATGCGTCCGCTAGACGCAGCAAATCAGCCACGTGTTTATTTAACTTCTGTTGTCTCTCTGCCAAGTTCTCCCGGCCGGGGAACTCAGACCTAAAGTGAGCAATTACAGAATCCACCACCAACAACGCTATGTTCTGTTGCTTTATCACTGACTTGGTTTGCTCTACCAAAACCATTTGGTGGTCTGAACTGTAGGCCTTGGCGTAGAGAATGTTCTGTAGCGCTTGGTCTGGGTCGAGACCTCTCGCTCTCGCTATTTGCATGACGCGCTCTGGGCGGAAGGTGTTTTCTGTGTCTATATATATCGCCCTAGCCCCCAGACCCCCCCGATCCTCCGGTAGTTGAACCATTACCGTCAGTTGGTGACACAACTGCGTCTTGCCACTGCCGAACTCGCCCACTATTTCCGTGACGGCTCTAGTCTCTATCCCACCACCCAACAACTCGTCCAGCGACCGGACCCCCGTGGGTATGCGCCTAACGCGCTTTCTCTTTTCATACACCTCCAGCGCGGAGATGAAGGAGTACAGCCCGAGCATTTTCCTCGCCATGTCAATTATCTGTTGAGCTCTCTCCTCGTTGCCTATCACTTCCGCCAGTTCTTTTGACGAAGCGAAAGCTACATCTCTAACGGTGTAGTACCCCCTCTCCTTTAGCTTAGCGCCGGTCACTCTCCCCACACCCTCTAACTCCTCTACGTCTATCTCTGGGCTGGGCTCGACGTGAGCCACCTCGGCGTCGATTTTTTTCTTTTTACTAGACACAATTTTTAAAGGATTATAGATTTATATTTTTGATGAAGAAAAAACAATTCAGAAATGTGAAGAGTGGGTCAGGGTCGGAATGGCTCTCAAGAGTAGACTCAAAGAGGTAATCCCACCGGCACTCATAGACAAAATCCCCACTTCATTTGAGGTTGTGGGCTCCAGGAGTGGAGCTGTCGCTATTATAGAAATACCGGAGGAATTGGAGGAGTACAAAAAACTAATCGCCAAGGCGGTGGTTGAGTTGAATAAACACGTGAAGACTGTGTTGAGGAAGAGAGGCGGCAGGCGGGGTGAGTACAGGCTGTACGACTTTGAGGTGTTGATAGAGGGCCCCACGGAAGTTTTACACAAAGAACACGGTTACTACATAAAGGTAGACCCCACTAAAGTCTACTTCTCCTCTAGAGACCAGACTGACAGACTGGAGGTGGCTCGGCAGGTGGCGGAGGGCGAGCGAGTGTTGTATCTCTTCGCCGGCGTGGCTCCCTACGCCGTGGCTATTGCGAGATTTTCAAAACCGCGCTATATAGTGGCGGTGGAGCTCAACCCCTGGGGGTTTAAATATGCAGTGGAGAACTTACGTATAAACAAGATAAACAACGCGGCAGTTATCCACGGCGACGTGGTGGAGGTGGCGCCGCTACTTAGGCGAAAGTTCGATAGAGTGCTGCTAACTCTCCCCCTGGGGGCGTATAGATTTCTACAAATCGCACTGGAGTGTTTAGAAGATGGGGGCGTGGTTCACTTCTATCACTTGGGCAAATCTGAAGAGCCCTATAGAGAGGGGGAGGAGATAGTTAGAGAGACATGTCCCACTTGTGAAATAATTGGGCGGCGTGTGGTGAGAGATTACGCCCCAGGCGTGTACAAAATACGCCTAGACGTTAGAAAAACCTCGGCGTTCCGCCCTCCTCTCCCCTCCTCCTAGTGGGCATCTGCGGCTTCTGCTGTACGTAGAGCGTGAGGACTATAGGCACTTTCCCCTCTTTAGCAAATTTCGTCAACAAGTCTCTATATTCAGAAGTGTGAGCTATGTCTACTTGTAGGAATTTCACAGCCACTTCACGCAGCATTGCTTCGAGCCTCTTCAACATGTCTTCGGGCATTATCGAAGTTATGACTGGGTTGCTGAGCCAACTCTCGAAGTCTTTCAGAACTCTAGCTATGTATCCCAACATGGCTTGAGCTGAATAGAGCAGAGTGAGTCTGTCGGATTGAGTCAACGTCTGTCCAATGTGTTCCAACTCCTTCACTTGCCTCTCTTGTTCCTTAACCCACTGAGAAAGTCTCTCCATCATAGATTCTATGTACTCCAACACTGGCTCGGGTGTTGGTGTTTCATGCGACATGTAAAAATCTACGTTTCTCTATATAAACCTTATGCCAAAAGCGTAATTACGGCGATTGGCAGTATGAAAATTGTGAAAATCACCAACCCCCCCACTCTCTTGTACATCTCCACGGCACGTTTGATCTTCCTAAACCCCTCCTCGCCCAACACCTCCGCCTCCACCTCCAGCTTCACGTAAGACACGGCGTGGGGGCCCATCTCTCTCTCGGCCCTAGCCACCGCCCGCTCCACTCTCTCAAAAATAGCGTCGTGGTTAATCCTCTCCCCCACTACTCTATACCCACGTCCAAATCCAACGCCGGTGGCTCTGTGAGTGTCTGTAGTGATCACCTCCACCACTTCATACCCCCGCTTCTCGTACGCCGTAGTTAACTTCTTGTAGAGGTTGTAATCTAAGTTGTTCCCATCTATCACAATTAGCAAACTCTTCCTACCGTCGCAATCAGTCACAATTGCGGAAATACCCGCTGGCCCGATCTCGTGCCCCAGCGGGTCTAGATCTCTGACGTTTTCCTTGCCGAACCCCAAGAGAAATCTTTCACATCGCTGACTTTCGTGGAGTCTCTCTAATGTATTTGCCAAACTTTTTACATCTTCTCCACTCCACTTAACCACGCCGTCGAATTTGTTCTGTGCATCTACCAAGAGGTAGAAGCCCGGGTCAACTTGGCGAGCTACCCACAGTGGGATGTCGTCTGACGCCGAGTTGATTCTACTCACTACAGCGAGGTGAGGCTCGGTGCCTAAACTCAAACCCACAGTCTTCACGTCGCCCTCGCTAATCCGCATGGGCGATATGCCCCTAGGTGGACTTCCGTTTTGCATAGAGGTCAATCCAACTCTCACGGCGTTGACTATCTTTTCCACAGATCTCTTAGTTACGGGGTCTCTCTCGTGACTCCCCACGCCATGTATGAAAGTAAAGCCATACCCCATTTCCTCCACCGCCTTGTTTAACTTGTCCACCAACATGCCCCCACCGATGTGTCTAAAGGGGCCTGGGTGGAATTCAGACACGAGCGCCACGTGACGACCGCCGAGTAGGTATAGGTGTAGAGGCACTTTCTCCACTATCCCCAGTTGTTTGAAGGCGTCTTCTATAACGTCGTCTTCCGCGAAAACTGCGTAGAGAAAACTAGAGAATATACACATTGCGTCGAGTCCGCCGGTAATTTTGTTGACAAGTTGTTTAAAGCTGTAAGTGACAAATGTGTAGATTATAGAAACTAGAGCCAACAGTGGATAGCTCAGAGCTAGGTAGAACGCGGCGGACAACACTAAGGGAAGTGTGAACGTGTATGACTTGCACTTGAGAGATTGTATCACTACGGAAGTTGTGGCTGCACCCACCAGCGCGAACGTCAACGGCGGTTTTCTAAAGAGTAAATCCAAGACTGTCACTAAGAGCGTAGACACCACAGCCACGTAGTAACACCTACGTTGGTTCACCACTGCGCTGTCTATGGAACACATCAAGAGAAATAGGGAAGTTCCAAAGGCGGCGTAGTACAAGAGAGCCAGCGGCGTGTTGGTTGTGGATAAAGCTATGGATATAGCCAACGCAATTGTGGCGGCGGTGGCTATGTTCTTGGCAGATTTGCCGAAGATTAGCGAGTAGCTCTTTTCAAAAATTCTCATAGAGACTCAATGTAGCTCCTAATCAAACTGTGGTGTCTCTGTGTGGATACACTCATTTGGAGATATCTATTGACTTTTGGCATTTTGTACATGTACATCTCCTCGTCGGCTAAATTCACCGCTGCGTAACCAACCTCCGATATGTCCCACCTACCTCTAATCTTGTTAGAGACGCCGCGGTGGAAGTCTTGATTCACGTAGGGATGTAACAACATGACTCGATCTAGTCCGTAGAGCAGAAGATTCTTGACTGCCGAAAAACCAAGGTGGTAAGTCCTAGACACATCTACATATCCAAAACCCATTAGGACGCCGTCACTCATCTTGAGCAATATGTCTATCTTGTCTACGTACTTGTTAGCCAACTGGGGGATGTAGGGCACACCCCTCACCACTTTGGCGATTTTCCTCTCTAGAAAAACAGAAGCTCTCTCCAGAAAGGCGGAGATCGCTTCCAATAGACTCGCCTCGCCGGAAGTACCCCTCATGCTTATTACATAGAATTTTCTGACTTCATACTCTTCGTCAGAAATCTCCGGAAGTGGTAGATTCTCCACTACCTCCCCAGAGAGTAGAGTGTGGGGTAAGTAATACACGTCGCCCACTTTCTCCACAGCCTCGACGTCAGCCATGGCGTCTAGATGTTTACATATAGACTCGTCCCAGAGACACTCCACCACTACACTCCCCGACAGAAACATATAGATTGGGTTTTTTGTGTTGAGCCAATTTAGTCTAATCTTCTGCAGCAACAACATCTGGTCCGGCGTGAGGTTCACCAGAGCCTTCCTAATTTTTCCAATTCCATAATTTTCCACTCCATATACATACTCCCGCCGGTGGTCTTCGGCCGTGCAACCACGCCTATGGCAGAGGAAAGCCACAATCTAAATTAGCCCCTTAAAGAAATTTTCTAAATCTCTTAAAAACTCCCCAGCCAAATGGGGATTGCGCAACACGGCGGCTGGGTGGTAGGAAATGCACACTTCAGCCACGACGCCGGCTAGCCGGCCGGAGAAACACTTTCCCCTCACTTCTCTCAATCTCCCAGCCGAGACACCAACTAGCTTCAAGAGAGTCTTGCCGCTGGTGAGACCCAGAGCGATTATCCTCCTAGGCTTAAGGAGAGAAATTTGAGTCAACAAATGTGGGAGACATGCGGCTATTTCGCCACTAGTGGGTGGTCTATTGTTAGGCGGTCTGCACTTCACCACGTTTGTGATATACACGTCAGATCGATAGATGCCGAGAGAAGCCAAAGCCTCAGTCAAGAGTTTACCTGCGTCACCCACGAAGGGTCTACCCTCTAGGTCTTCTCTAGACCCAGGCGCCTCGCCCACTATCATTACGCCTAGCCTGCCGCTGCCCTCGCCAACAACTACATTTTTCCTACTGCGATGGAGGGGGCATTTTGTGCACTGCGTAATTTGACTACTTAATTCTGCCATACTACCACATCTTAAGTCTTGGATTTTTAACAAACTCATCTAGAAATGGCGTGAAGTGGTTGTTTTCTGCGAGAACGAAGGAAGAGGTGAAGGTCCCCACAGTCAGGGGGAAGAGTGTATACATAGGGGGAGTGTTGTTGATTGGCATAGCTGAAAAAGGAGAATTTGACATGGCTAGAAAGAAACTCATCTCCATAGAGGTGAAAGATGGGCACGGCCAATCTCACTACATAGACACTTCAAACATCAGAGTGAAGATAACTAGAGAATACGTAGACTTAGACGTGTCTGCTCTGCCTAGATTTTTCGAAATCAAAGCGAGAGAAGTGAATAAAGTCGTGGAGGAGTTGAGGAAGGCCAGGAGTGAGTTGAATCGCTCATATGGCAAGTTAGAGGAGGCTTTAGTGAAGGGAATTATTGGAATGGATGTGTACAACGAACAGGTGAGGAGGCTGCAAGAGAGAGAGAGGAGGCTAAAATCTGCATGCTCCGACGTGGAGAGGAGCATCATGTCTCTGAATCAATCTCTCACACAACTAAAGGTAGAGTTGGAGAAGAAGCGGGAGAGACTCGAGGCTAAGCGTTTACTAGACAAGCTTGAAAACGGCGAGATGGAGGAGTTGGAGAAGATTTTGAGTACTCTAAGCAACGTCAACGCTTTGTATCACTTGACGACTAGCAGCGTTATTCAACTTAAAATTATCTGTTAGTCAATTACGTCAACTTTCACAGTGGGGCAAGTGTCGTCTACGCAGCCCATTATCAATTGGTCTCTGTTGGCTTTGCATTTTTTGCAGTATAGGTAGATCTTGCTGCCGAAAATCGTGAGGTTAAACCCCGCTTCAAAAATTCTCTCCTCGCCGCACGTCATGCATTTTAGAATCCACTTGGTCATCTCTTGGCGATTTGCTGCACGTAATCCACTAAGTACGTGGCTGGGTTGAGTCCAGTGGCTTGTTTGAAGCCGCGCCAGTCGGGGCTCGCGTTTACTTCAAAAACTACATAACCCTCTCCAGACTCGCCAATGTCGACGCCAGAGTAAATCAAGCCTAGAGTTTTTGTTGCTTTTACGGCGATTTCTTCTAACTCTGGCGTCAATTCGCACGCCACTCCCACTGCACCTTGCGCAATGTTAGTCTTCCAACTGGTGGAAATTCTGTACATACACCCAATGGGTCTGCCGTCTATCACAATCACTCTAATGTCTCTATTGGGTTTCTCTACATATTTCTGTAGATAGAGGGGGTTTTTCGTTATGAGTAGAGTTCTCATGACTTGGAAAGCTTGCTCGGGGTCTTCGAAGAGCATAGTGCCAAAACCCCTACTGCCTTGTATTGGTTTTATGACTATCTTCCCCATCTCCTTGGCGGTTTTGTAGCCGTAGTAGAGATCTTCAGTAACCACAGTGGGGGGCACTGGAATGCCGGCGTTTTTCAAGAGATATATACTTTCCAACTTGTCTCGGGAGAGTAGTAGTGAAGTTACGGGATTTATAGTAACGACGCCAGTTCTCTCCATAATGCGGAGTGTAGAGACTCTCCGCATTAACGTGTTGAAATCCACCACGTAACCCAAGCCTCTGACTAGCACTATGGAGGCGTCTAGAGGCCCCCGTCGAGTGGCCACCACCACGCCGTCTTTCGAAATTTCTATTGAAAGTCTCTGTATGGGTAAATACCTCACGCCGAGCCCCCTCTTCTTTATTTCGAAGTATATGTCTCGCGATGGCTCATCTGGCGTGGGAGACTCTGCGACTATGGCGATCATGGATGTATTTATAGGTGGATATTTATATGATGAATCTATACGTCACGGGAGGAGTGGGTTTCTGCAAGTCGTGCGGTTTCGCAGCGCCAGCTCTAGACATGTGCCGCCTTGCGGACACTTGCGTAGAGTGCGCTAGGAAAACACTCGGCGAGAAGTGTAAAACTTGTCTAGATAAACACAAATGTGACGTAGCTATCGACGGCGTTAAGTTCATGAAGAGACTAGAGCCGCAATTAGACGTCTATGTGGACTTGGGTAAGAGAGTTGCGGCTCTATTGGAACAGTACGGGAGAGTAGAGCTGGGGGTGGCTTTTCTAAAGAACTTAGTGGGGCTGGTAAAGTTGTTAGATAGAGAGAAAAAAGAGATGGCGTTCCCCCTCTGGGTCTCCTCCATATTTAGAGAGGGGGTAGTGGCTAAGTTGGTTAAAACGCCTTACATAGTGAAATTAGACCTCGGCAAGCCCCTCGGGGCTTTCTGTAGCTCATTTAACTGTTCGGGATTGGAGACTCCGCTCAACAATTTACTAAACGCCTTGGTGAGTCTCTCTCTACTGGAGGATAATGCAGATCCGAGGCACTACTTCCGCCTAGGTGTGTAGTAAGCAACTACGCCCCTCAACGACATGAGTAAATACGTGGAGAGAGCTAGAGCCACTAGTTGTAGAGTTACATAGACATAAAACAACTCCGTGGCGAACGCTCCCTCCGAAATAACCAGCGCCGAGGTGGTGGAGACAATTGCCACTGCGGTGGCCGCCATCGCTGAGTAAATGAGTTTTTTCGCAGAGGAAAACTCGCCCATGGCTGTGGAGTTTTTGGCGAGGAATATCAACAACGCTGCGGCTACTAGCGCGATAAAAGAGAAGTACATGAATAAACTGTACTCCACGCTTGGGGTAGTCTTGAGGTTGCCATATGCGACACCGCCGATCAGCACGGTGGATAGATAAAACACTGTGGTTATCATGCTAAGCAGAGCTAGACGTTGTCTATATTTTTCAAGTTTTTTATATTGAACCGCTTTGCTCATATCTGGATGTATTGTTTTATTTTTATATTGCACACTTTACACACTAACGACTTCTCTAGAATTTTCCTTCCAGTGAATTGTTCAATACGTTGGAATTGACTCACTACATGCATGTCTCTACCGCAAGAGGGGCACTTAATTAAGTTATCTCCCAAATCCACGATTCTTAAACGTATTTATTTTTAAGAATTTTCATTTTTGTGGAGAAACACACCGTGGGGGATGTGGTGGCTAAGGTTAAAAACGGCGAAAATATTGAAGTGTTGGGATACGACGGGGATTTCGTCATTGTGGACAAAGTAAGAGGTATCGTGAAGGGGGATTTCGCCAGCGAGGACTTGAGCGAGTTGAAGAAGAGAAAACCCAGAGCTAAACCCAAGAAAGAGCAGTTGATTCTCGCCGGCGAGGTAGTTGAGAGACTCTGTCTCGCCAAGAGGCAGTTCAAAATTGTGTTCGGACCGGGGGAGGTGACTATAAGGACTGGAGGTGGGTTTATGAGAGTAGTGGAGGGCGGCGTGAAGCTCGCTGGGTACAAAACACTGGACGACGACCCAATCCCCCTCTTGATAGATTTGTTTAAGAAATATGGCGAGGTTAAGTTGTTGAAGGTTCTAAAGTAGTTCTCTTCAAGATAATTACGTTAAACCTCCCCCTCTTTTGCATCTCCACGTACCCCCCCTCGGCTAACCGCCTTAGAGCTTTGTGTACGGTGCTCTTGGGGAGACCCATTTCTTTCACAATTTCACTCTGGTACACCATTCCCTGTCTGTCCTCTATAAATTTCAAAATGGCTTTGTCAACGTCGTGCATGTCGCTCGAGTCTATTTCTGCAGTTTTCTGTGTGTTATTCATCAACTTCTTCAATCTGCCACGGCCTAGGTACATGGCTATAACCAACACCGCCAGCTGTAAGGCGAGGAGTATCAACATGCTGGGAGTCTCTCGGCGAATTCTACCGCCTCGAGTAGACTAGCTTTCTTCCACGCCTCCAGCATGTATTTATGGATGTAGGTTTGGAAAGACTCTCTCTGTAGAAAATCTGCCAGACAGAGCCGCGTGGTGAAGAGAGACAACTTCTTCTCCGCTTTTTCGTACTCCACCACTACCAAATCGGTGTTTATACGCATGCTCTTTCTGATTCTCACTACGTCTCTCCCACCATCTACCAACCACCCCAAGTGCAAGAGACTCTCTTTTAAGTCTAGGAGTAGTGTAGAGACTTCGCTGTTGCAAATTGCCTTGAGTGTGTCCACAAGTCCACCCACTGCTGGAGTTATGTAGAGAGTTCCATCCGCCAGTTTGACTTCTGCAACGTTTCTCGCAGTTAGGTAAGCCACAGACAACTCAAGCGGTGGAGCTGAAAAAACTACAGTATCTCCAGTGGCCGTCACTTCGCACATGTGTGGCATAGTGTGTAAAAATTTAAAACTTAACTATGACATGGTTAGAGAGCTGGGGCCCTATCTAAACTTCGCGAAGACATACATAGAGAAAGTGATAGAGGGGTCTAAACATGTGACTGTGAGACGTGGAGTAGTGAGACCTAAGTTCGCCAGAGTGTATCTCACGTGTTGTGGATATATATACGCCGAGGCTTTCATACATAGAGTTCACTACGTCAAGCTGGGCGAGATAACTAGCGACATTGTACATGCGGAGGGATTTAACTCTAGAGAGGAGTTGATACAGACGTTGAGGAATCTGTATGGAGATTTAGGCGAGGGAGAGTTAGTGACAGTGATACACTTTACGGTGTTGAAAAAATATGAAAATCCAATTTCCATTAGACATGGATAACTTGAAGAGATTGGTAAATGCTTTCTCCAAGAAATTCGACTTTTTAGTTCTAACCACGGGGCCAAACTTGGCGTATGCAGTGGGTATGCCAGACGCTTTGGGTCTCGTGGTGGAGCTCTCCACTGGCTACTCCACTCTCTACGTGTCTAGACTTGACTACGCCAGAGCTAAGTCCACAACTGCCGTGGATAAAGTGATTGGCGTGTCTACGGCAGAAATACCACCACGGAGGCGTGGCGAGGAGTTGGTAACAACGCCGTTTGTCGATATAGTCAAGAAGCTGGAGGGCTCTGTAGCTTCGGATAATAAGGAGCTGGGGGTAGATGTACGTGGGGAAATACTAGAGTTGAGATCTGTGAAGAGCGAATGGGAGTTGGAAGTCATGAAGAGAGCGCTGGAAATCACTGAGAGAGCGTATGTCTCCCTCAGCGACGTTAAACTCGTCGGCATGAGAGAGCGAGACGTGGCGGCGTTGATATACAAATGGTTTATAGAGTACGGAGCAGACGGCGTCGCTTTCGACCCCATAGTGGCGTCTGGGCCAAACGGCGCATATCCACACTACAAATTTGGAGATAGAGAGATAACCTACGGCGATTATGTAGTGATAGACGCCGGAGCCAAGAGGGGAGTTTATTGCTCAGACATGACGAGGACTCTGGCGTTTGGACAATCTACCGCACTCAGAGACGCCATGTATGCAGTTTATGAAGCTGTGAAAGCGGCTGAGAAGAGAGTTGGCGATGGAGTGCCAGCCGCCGAGGTGGATAAAACTGCGCGGGAAGTGTTGTCTGAGTATGGCTATGGAGAGTACTTCATCCACTCCACTGGCCACGGCGTGGGGGTGGAGGTACACGAACCGCCGCGGCTCTTCGCCACCTCTAAGGAGGTCCTAAAGCGTGGGCAAGTGGTGACTATAGAGCCTGGGGTGTACATAGAGGGGGTGGGTGGCGTACGTATAGAAGACATGGTGTACATAGACGGCGGGGCTGTCGTTTTGAATAAATATCCAAAGACTTATTTCCTGGCGTAGACACCCCACTCGCCTCTCTCCTCTATGGTGAATCCCGCTCTCTTCAACCGCTCCACCACGCCCCTCGTGGGGTTCAGCCCTCTGTATTTCGTGCCGGTGAGACTCACGTAGTGAAACAAACCGCCCCCCCTCTTTAGAATTCTGTAGAATTCTCTATACAACGCCTCGGAGTACAACCTCTGCGTGGCGTGACTCAACCTCGGCGGGTCGTGCACTATGTAGCTAAACTTCTGGTCTCTAGACGCGCGCGCGTGGGCGAGGCAGTCGCCCAGCACCACGTCTATCTTGGGCGACCACAATTCTCTACTGTGGGGGTTGTACCTAGCTAGCGTCAAGACGTTTATGTCTATCTCCACAGTGACGACTTGTCGTGCTCCCCTCTTTGCGGCTTCTATTGCTGTATATCCCAACCCCGTGCAGCACTCAAATACTCTACCCCACGCCCCCCTGGCTTTCTTTCTGGCGATGTTGAGGGGATTTTCCAAAACGCTGTGCATAGTTATCCCGTCTATCATTAGAGTGGGGGCCCACCCCCTATTGAAGAGACAGAGTTTGTAAAACCTATCTCCAGAGATGGACAACTCCACCCACTTCCCCCCAATCAATGCGTATATCTCGCAACCCTCAGCAGGTGGGAGAGTGTCTAGATGTACCTCATATTCAACGCCGCCGTGTGTGAAATAAGCCGTGCGTCCCCGGTACTCAACTCTAGTCTTCGACAATTCGAGATCTAGAGAAATTTCTCCCAGTCTCTTTTCCAAGTCTTCCACTTGCCACTTGGACACGACGGGTGGGAGTGTGAACATTTTCACTCTACTCCCCCACCGCTCGTTTTCTTAAGTGTTTGAGATTTATTGTGTAGAAGTCTCATCTATATGTACATCCAAGAACGTCTTAGCCCAGTGGGTGAATACATAAAGCTAGTCATAATGCGCCGCTTGGTGCAGGGACCCGCCTCTGTGGAGGAAGTTAACGAAATCGCGAAACGCGCCGTGGAGAGTGTGGGAATTAAGTACAATTGGCAGACGTGGCCCCACCTCCTTAGAGAAGAAGTGGTATTTAGAGATGGCACTGTGGAATTGTCGGAGTGGGGCCGGTGGGTATATCGACAGACTAGAGAAATTGTAGAGGAGTACATAAAGAAGTCGCTCAAGATCACTGAGTGATTTTCCTCACTGCCAGATCTAGAAGTGGCTCTAGCACTCTCTTCAAGCCGGTGATTACTTCTTCTCCACACTTCTCCACAACGTCGCGCCTTATGTATAGAAACACGTGAGGTGCTCTCTTCCAAGCTTCGTTTATAGCTTCCACTAGCGGCGATATTGTGGAGATGGAGATGGGACCCATAGATGTGGATATATGGAGGTCCTCCACGTGGGGGTCGAAGCTGGCGCGGGATATTATCAAGTCGTCTGGCGAGAGTCTACATTTGCTCAACCCCAAGTTGAGTGTCTCGGTTAGCTCTCTCTTTAGCCGGTCTATCAACGCCCAGTGGCTCAACTTATCGATAGATTGATTCACACGCGCTGGGTCTTTGAAGACTTCTAGAAAGTCTTTTTCTCTCTTCCAAAAAGTTATGAAGTTCAACGTCTTCCGCCCCAGGAGATCTCGGTAGCTAGCGTCTCTGAGGAATATGGAGTTAAAGTAGTCATCTGTGGCTTTCCACACGCTCTCAACCGCGCCGGTCATGAACTTCGCCAAGTCACATAGATATCTACATATCTCTCTATCTCCAGAGTCGTCTTTACATTTAGCTATGTTTCTAGCCATAATCTGACGCGCCACTTCGGTGAACAACACAGTCTTGTGGTGGAGATATACATGTCTATATAGATTGTACCGAGTGAGTAAGTACCCCTCTAGATTTACTCTCGCCTTTTCGTTAAACTGAACCCCCTCCCCCACCGCCTCCAAATTTTCTATAATCCTCTCTAGATCTATGTAAGTGAAGCTAGTGCCCACAGCAGCGCCAGTGAAGTACATGTCGCGCATGATGTAGTCTAATCTATCTGCGTCAAACACGCCGGATAATATGAAACTCAACTTCCCCCTCCCAGACAGAATGTCTTTAATCACCTCTGGGTTGTATCCCAGCTCTACTAATCGCCCCTCCAAGTTATTCATCAACAGCCTAGTGGTCACCTCGTGCGGCTTCTCTGTGTCGAAAAGCGCCAAGTCTACGTCTACACATCTACTCTCGGCCGCCACGTGGAGGAGTTCTCTAGCCAAAGTTTCGAAAGAGTGTGAAAATGGCAAGTGGCCCAAGTCGTGCAACAACGCCGCCATGCGTAAGTGTTTCAACAAATGTTCATCCACACCCCCCCTCTGTTGCATTATCCTCTCGCCTATGAGGTGCGCCACTTGCATCACGCCCAGGCTGTGGTCGAATCGAGTATGTGTGGCGGTGGGGTAGACTAAATACACGTAACCCAACTGTTTCACATACCTAAGCCGCTGTATGAGGGGCTCTCCGTCTATGAATTTCACTTCCTCCTCTGTGAGTTTGATAAAGCCGTGTATGGGGTCTCTAATGGCTTTTTTAAACTGCATGACTAACTACTGCTACGTATTTATATGGCCACCCCCCAGTCTTTGTGCGAGTGGCAGTCGTGGGAGCCGGCCCCGCCGGGTTGTCGTTCGCAGCTGGGCTTGGAGATGTGGACATCTTTGAAGAACATGAAAAAG
The DNA here is from genome assembly GCA_938027595.1 of uncultured Thermoproteales archaeon. GTDB lineage: Archaea > Thermoproteota > Thermoprotei > Thermoproteales > Thermoproteaceae > Pyrobaculum. The sequence continues at coordinate 179,669 of CALJAK010000002.1, read as the reverse complement.
TGGGTCTCCCCCGGCACTGCACGAGTCTCGTTAGTGCCAAATCTGCCGAGGGATTGGTGCCGAAGAGCGTCGTGTTGAACAAATACGACAGTCTCACAATCACAAATCTCGAGAGGTGGATACACTTCAAAGTGAGGGGTGGCGTCTATCTATTAGACAGACCAGGGCTGGAGGAGAAGTTGGCGGAGTCTGTCAACATAAACTTCGGCAAGAAGATACGTGAAGTTAGAGGGGGGTATTTGTACAGTCTCGATGGAGCTCGCTGGGGTCCCTACGACTACATAGCGATAGCTGAGGGCGCCTCTAGAAAACTCTCTGGGAGGTTTGGACATGTGGTTAGACTTCCGGGGCTTCAAGTAGACGTAAAGAGCGACGTAGACATGGAGAGCATCAACGTGATTTATAACTCAAAGTTTTCCCGGACGTACTTCTCTTGGGTCGTGGAGTTAGACAGGGGGCTCTATAGAGTGGGACTTGTGGACGTCGACGGCGTGGTGGACAAATTGAATAAACTAGTGAAATACATAAGAGGCAAGCCGGTTGGCAAGCCGTTCGGCGGGGGAGTCCTCGCCGGTCCGCCTTTGAAGAGATTGATACACGGCAGAGTTCTGCTGTTGGGAGACGCGGCGGGTTTAGTGAAGCCACTCAGCGGTGGAGGTATTGTTTTGTCGATGCGCAGCGGTGTGGCTGCGGCTGAGGCCGTGAAGAGGGGGGACCCAGCGCATTACGAGCGATCCACTTGGCTCGCTAGACTCAAGTTGAGGCTGGCCTTCGCTGCGTTTGGCGTATTGTACGGTCAGAGGCTGGTGGATAAGCTGCTCGAGGCGTTAGACGGCGGAGAGTACGTGGCGATAGATTACGACGACCATTTGCTGACGTTGGCGTCGGCTGCTCTACTCGACGTGAGAGCCGTGAGGGCTGGCGTGGAGTTTTTAAAATATCTAACGGCTAATCGTAATGTTTTTCATCTCTTCTAGCAACTTCCCCCCCGGACCCTGGAAGTGGCGATATATTGGCAGTAGTAGTGACGTCAATTCTTCGGCGGCTGCGTTTTTCAAATCTGCCGGGTGGATTTTTCCCTCTCTATAGAGCGCCTCTAGTTCTCCAAAAGTCCACACTTCCACATCGCCGCCGTATTTCTCAAGCCGCCTAATTACTAACGGCGTTTTTCTCTCTTCTCTAAACGTTAGGTGTAGTAACTCAAGCACTGGGTTGTACTCCACCTCCCGCGGGGGGCAATACGCTCTGTATATCTTCTGCCTAATCTCTTCGGGACCGTCGTGGACAAAAATAGCGCTCTGTGGGATACTCTTAGACATCTTCAACTCGCTCAACTCTTCTTTGCTGCTTGGCTTAGTGGTGATGTTCAACGCCGGGATCAACTTGTGATGTAGAGCTACAGGTTTCACTCGCTTACCTCCCACAGTTAGTGGGTAGAACTTGACTCTGTCGGCCACTTGCCTAGCTAAAATATGTGCTCTCCTCTGGTCTAAACCGCCGTGTGGTATGTGAGCCCCAAGCGCAAAAACGTCAGCCACTTGCAGCGGGGGGTACATTAAATAAGCCAGCGGTATTGAGTCTCCCATTTTCCTACCTAGAATTGTCAAACTGTGTTTAGCTTGCGACAGCGTGAGGTGGCGAGTTAAATCCATGAGGAGAAGCCAATACTCGTCATTGTGGTGGTAGAGGTCCGACCCGAGGACGAACTCAACGCTGTTCACATCGCCGCCTAACGTTTCAATAATCTTTCCAAAAGTCTCCCTGTAGTACGTCACCGCCACTCTCCTAATGGTATCTAGGTCGCCACCTAGTTTGTTGTTAAGCCACGAGTGTATGTCGGCGAGGAAGATAGTGGTCTTCACGCCTGCCTTCTGCAGATCCACAACTTTAGACATGCTCACAATTCCAGTGCCAACGTGGATAAAACCGCTTATCTCAAACCCAATGTAGTGATTCAATCTGTATCCCGCTTGGAACAACTCTCTCAATTCGTCTACTGTAATTACCTCCTCCGTGGGGTACCGCAAGACTAGAGACAGCCGAGTCTCTACGTCCATATGTTGAAAAATCACCTTATAAATAAAGACATGTCTTGCGTCGACATGGTTCTCAACCGGCGGTCACCTCACGTGGTTTTCACAGCTAGAGGCCACCCCAACATAACTGCGAAAAATAGACGAACTATAGAGATAACTAAAGACATCTACGTAACCAAGAGGGGAGATTGCATAGTGGCGTGTTGCTCTGAGAGAGCGGCCGGCGAGCTGGGAGAGATTTCTCAATATTTGACAAAGCCGGGTAAGGTAGTCATTGTGATAGACGCCGGCGTTGTACAAGACTACGTAGTGGGGTCTACCCCCTTAGCAATCCCAACCTCTATGTGGCGGATTGTGGCTAGGAAGAGCACATACGTAGATGACTCAACAGTCGCCATTTCGATTGAGAAAGCAGCCGCCGACCTCAAGAGAGAGTTGTTGACCGCGCTGAGGCGGGGTGCCCCCGTGAGGATTACAATTGGTGTGTGTCCAAGTGGTTATGTCTCACCTTAGCGAGCTCCGTAGACTCCTCGCGAGGAAGATCTTCCACATTACATTTGTGGCGCTGGTAGCTATCCCCCTCTTTGTCAACATCCCCATAGATATATATATAGCCTCTCTAGCGGCGGTAAGCGGCTTTCTCTACTCTATACAAGTTAGACAACCAACTCTATGGAATGAAGTGAGGCAGAACCTCCTCAAGTCTCTAGAAGAATTATTAGAGAGGCTAGATCGCTTTATCCCACTAGACAAGCCAGAACTACAGTACCAGAAATTTGTAAAACAAATTGAAGAATTCATAGCGCTAGCTGAGAGAGATTACGAAAAACGCCACGGCTACTTGGGCATTGTGATGGGCGCTTTGGGGTTTTTGTCGTCTATAACGCTCTTCGGGCCGGTTCACTTCATCGCAGCTATCGTCAGTCTAATCGTGTATGACGCAGTTAGTGCAATTGTGGGTGTTGGAGTGGGTGGCAGACGGCTTTTTGGGAGAGTCACTATCTGGGGCACGGCGGCCGGCAGCGTGGCGAATGCGCTGGCGTTGATTATAGTTGGCTACCCCCCACTAGCGTCGCTTTTGATAACTCTACTGGTTATGGCGGCGGATGTTTTCGGCGTGGAGGACAATCTCACAATTCCACTGGCGGCAGCCGCTGGGTCTTTTCTCTACTCCCTCATGTAGATCCCACGTGTTTTTACCCCCAGTTTCCTAGCAGTAGAAGCCAATTTACCGTCGTCAGTCACGAGTACACACTTCTTCTCTAGAGCTAGAGCTAACACAGACGCATCTGCATTAGACAAATTAAACCGCTTTGCTAAATCTCTCACTCTCTCTCTATTTACTTCCACGACTTCCACTCTAAGTATGTCTATAGCTGCTTGTGCTCTAGAGTCTCTCAACTCTTCTATTACTTCTCTAGTTGTGTAGAGCACACCGCCGAATATCCTCACATCTCTCCCATGTATGACGGCAGATGCATCTAAAACTAAACACGTCATATACTCCTAAATCTCTCCATTACTCTATTTAGAAAGTTGAAATTGTCGAAAGTGGCGAGTTTCAGTTTATTCTCACCAACTACAATTTCGAAATTTGTAGATTTCTCGCCCCCACGTCCGTCGCACACTAGAATTGCCTCTCTGTTAGTTTCTATAAACACTCTATCTACGTCTAACACAAACGGACGGAGGTATAGAGTGTAGGGAGCGACAAAGGAGATCACTACGGCGGAAATTCTGTAGTCTACAACTGGGCCGAAGGTAGATATTACATATCCAGACGTACCGTGAGGCGTGGATACAATAACTCCATCTCCCCTACCCACTATCTCCCCCCCGTTAACCGTAATTTTGAACTTCAATAGTTTGCCAACCTCCGCGCTGTATATAGCTACTTCGTTAAGCGCTGCTTGCTTCCCGCATCGGAGAGTTGAAAATTCGAGAACGTTGTACTCTCCAACTTCCACACGCCGTATGGCTTCCTCTATCGAGATAGAATTAGCACTTCTGTAGAAGTTAACTCTGCCGAGGCCCATGTGGACAATTGTCGAATTTAACACACAGGGGTATCTATGCAGGGCTTCAAGCAACGTTCCGTCGCCGCCAAGTATAAAGACGTGAGAGAACTCCCTATCGCAATTAAGTTCCATGAAGCCGTACTTATCTCTAACTTCTCTAGCTAGTTTTTCTAAATCTGGACGATGGTAAATTGCGTACATTATAAATTTAAAAACAGTGGAGATATATATGCAAACGCTGTTTGTAAAAAACGCAGAGAAGTTCATGGAAGAGGTAGTTTTCGAAGTCGTCTGTTCTTGTAACGTAGATACTCTCGTAATCGCTAGAAACGGCGTTGTGCAACTTCCCAAGAAATACGCCGGTAGACAATTATCACAATTAGCCGGCGAGATATGTGGCACTTGCCTCTCGATCGACGACGGTGAAGTTCAATACCTCATTAAATTCTACACTTTAAAAACGCCGTTGGAAAAAATAGTGGAGTTTTTCCAACTTGCAAAAGACTACAACAAGTATTGAAATTCCTCCAACCCGAGCCGCTTCAGCGTTTCGTATGTCGGCTTTCCGTCAACCCAACCCCTCGCCTTATAAAACTCTTTAATCCCCTCGTCGAACATTTTCGACGCTGTGTGTCCCTTCGCCGGCCCAGTCTTTATGGGCTCTCTCATCTTCGGCGGGAGTTCGTCTCTCACCCACTTCCCCTCTTTCACGTGGAATAGTCTCTCTACGTTGAAAATACGCTCGCCGGTGGTGAGCAAGTCTTGAGCAGTGACGCTCCAGTCGAAAGCGGCGTTGAATAAATCCGCCAGATGGCTTTCGAATATTCCATCTTTGTCTAGAGTGTCGAATTTACAAAACGTCACTGAGTCGCTCAACGCCATTAGATGTTGTCCATATATCACTAGGCTTACTTGTTTCGATATGCACTCGGGCGTGTCGCATAACGGATCTACTTTTTCCGGCACGCCTAACACTTCCCAAGTTGGCGTATATGACTCGAGGTGATCTCCACCGCGGTTGGCAGTTACGTAAGAAATAGCGAACCCCTTCAAAGCTCTAGGGTCGTAAGCTGGGAAGCCCTGTCCCCTAGAGCCCACAAATGCGTCCGGCGCTCCGTATTTATTCGCCAGTCTCCAATCGCCTTCTGCTAAATCGTCTCCAATCCCTTCTCTGTAAGCTAACTTATACGTTAAGTCTATTAAAGCCCCCCCATCGCCCCAATCTACGTCGTATTCGACTTTCCCTCTCTTGACTAATTCTATAAACGTACCTAGTGTGTTTCCTAACGAAATTACATCTATGCCTAGTTCGTTAGCTAATTTCTCCAACTTAAGTACTGCCTCAGTCTGAGAAAGCCCCAAATTTGCACCCATCGACCACGTGGGTTCATATTCATACTTTATCTTTTCTCCAGCTACTTTGTAAGGACCTGAGGGCACTACAGCCATTTGAGTACATTGGATTGGGCAGAGTGTACATCCATGTACTTCCTTTACGTAATGCTGTTTTATGTATTCGCCGCTTATCTTTTCAGTTTCTTCGAAGTAGCCAGTTTCGAAATTTCTAGTGGGATATCCGCCGATGGAGTTCATTATGTTTGCCAACAAATTAGTGCCGTATTGATGTAACGCCTTGGAGACAGAGGCATTTAAGAGTTTTGTGGAATATTCAGTGGCGACTTTGAGAAACTTCTGCCGATCTACAACGTCTCTCATAGTGTCGTGTGTACCCCAAACCACTATGCCCTTTAGTTTTTTCGACCCAGCCACTGCGCCGAGTCCTCCACGGCCAGCGAAACGTTCGTAATCGCTGAAGCGCAATCCGGCGATTTTGACTAAATTCTCGCCGGCGGGACCTATAACCATCACACCGGCTTTCCTCTCGTCAGTCTCAAGCCCAGCGTCTTGTAGCAGAGCTTTAGTGGCGGAGCCCGTCCACTTGCCCCATATGTGCTTAGCTGACTTTATGGCAACTTCTCCGTCTTTCACAAGTATATACACAGGCTCCTCCGCCCTCCCCTCTACTATAATGCCGTCGTATCCAGCCCTCCGGAGCCAGTAGGCGAAGTTGCCACCTGCGTTTGAATGCGTATAAGAACCTGTGAGGGGACTCTTCCCCACTGCGTTTATCCTACTTGTGGCTAAGTTAGCTGTTCCAGAAAGAGGACCTGCGAAAATGTATAACTTATTAGAGGGCGAAAGTGGGTCTATGCCGCGGGGGATTTCTTTCAGTGCCAGATATGCACCCAATCCCCTCCCCCCGATATATTTCTTTACAATTTGTTCGCCGTATATCTCTTCCGAAATTTTCCCGCTACTCAAATCAACCCTCAACGCTCTGAATACCGTCATAATTATGTCATTTCACTAATATTTAACATTTATTCCTCATGAAGAGTTTGAGAATAATGTTTTTTTCTTTATCTTCTTTAATTCTCTTCACTTATATTTTCTTTAATTCCCCTCTCGGATGTTAATTATAGTTAATTCTAAATTTCTCAATATATGTATAGTCTTTTTTAAAGTGTTATTTATCTATATTTAAATAACGTCATTATGAAAAGTGGCATGTTGTGGTTAATTTTTGTAACTTCACTTGTATTCATCGGATTGGTACTATACACTAGAGACAACATCTATGCAGCGCTTCTGTTGACGGGCTTGGGCGTGGTGGTGGCTTTGGGGACTGCTGCATACCTCGGCGCCTTGGCGTTCATCTTAGTGGCTTTGGTGTACATAGCTGCCTCCCTAACGCTTGTGATAATCGCCGCCGGCACCTTAGGCGATGTGAAGAAAACAATAGAGCCACGGCTCACTGCAGCCGCTGGACTTGCGGTAGTTTTTACACCTATCTTGATAAGAGCCAACGACGTGTCTATGCCCGCTGCCGACCTCGATGTCTACATATTGGTCATACTGACGGCGTTTGTGCTATACGCTCTGAAAATCGCGGTGGAGATGTCTATATGACGGGTCTAGACGTCATTTTGATAACAGCTTTAATGGCCGGCGGACTCGCGGTGGTGGGCACGGCCAACTCGCTAGTGCGAGTTATAATAGGCTGCGAATTACTAGTGCTGGCGGCGATATTTGCATCAGCTGTGGCACATGACATAAATATGCTAGCAGTCGCCGCCGGCGTCGGCGTTGTGGAGACGCTGTTGCTAGTGGCGACGCTATTCAGACTAGCCAAGCTGGGCTATGTATAGCGACATTTTCCTCGCGGTCACTGCGTTAATTGTGGCGCTGTCGCTACTGTCGGCGAAACGTGGCGTCTTGTCGGCTGCGGTGGCCACTGCGCTGATGGTTGGGTACCTCTTGATTAGCCAGAGAACTACTCTGGCGTCAATGCCGTACGTGGGCGAGGTGGCGGTGTTGGTAGATTTACACAAGCTGCCCTTCATCGCGGTGTCGATAGCTCTGGGGCTCTTGGTGACGCTCTACGCGCCTAGATATCTAGAGCACTTGAAAGCCGAGAGGTGGTACTACCTCTCGCACGTTTTGTACGTATTGTCTTTCGTCTTCATAGTTATATTCGAAAACTTGATCTTTGTCTTTCTAGCGCTTGAACTCAGTATAATTACCAGCTTTCTATTGATTTGGTACTTCGGTTATGGAAATAGGAGGATGGTTGGGTTGATATACTTCATATGGGCGCAAGTGGGGTCCATACTCTTCCTCATCGGCGTCGCCGCCTCTGGGCATTTCGACGCATCAACTTTCCAAGCGACGGGGTTGGCCTCGCTGTTGGTGTTGTTGGGCATCTTGATAAAAATGGGCACGTTGGGGGTACACTTCTGGCTGCCCTACGCCCACGCCGAGGCTCCAACGCCTCTGTCTGCGTTGTTGAGTCCAGTGCACGTCGGTCTTCTGGCCTACTGGCTGTGGAGGCTGAAAGACGGCGCCATGTGGCCAGTTGAAGTTCTCTACATGTACGGACTAGCCACCGCCATATACGGCTCTATATTGGTGTTTAGAGAAGTAGACATCAAGAGAGCCCTAGCCGACTCTACAATCGCCAACATGGGGCTCTTGGTGTCCGCCGCATCGCTTGGGGGAGAGCTGGGCTACCTAACTATGGCGATTTTGTTCACGGGCCACGCCTTCGCCAAAGCCGCCGGCTTCATGCTCTCCGGTATTTACATAGTCCACATCCACACGAGACTCCTCGACCAACTCAAGTGGAACACTCCACTGCTGACGGTGGGCATACTGACTTTCGTGGCGTTGTCCGGAGTCTTTGGCTTGACGTTGGTAGGCAAAGCCTTTTTGGCAATCGGCGTGCCGCACGACGCAGCGGCGGTTTTGTTACTGTTGTTCGCGTTGTTCTCCACAGCTCTCTACAACTTCTATTTAATAAACCGGATTTACAGATCGGGACCCGCCGAAGTGAACGCCTCTAGCGACATGTACATCCCCACGCTACTCTCGGCGTTGTTGCCGTACGTATTGCTGGCTCTACTGCCTCTCCTATGGCGCTAGAGTTGTTGATACTAGCCGCATACCTAGCAGCGTTATTAGACATAGCAGTAAAGCGAGGCGTGGGCGCAATAACTGCAGCTACCGCCTTCGCGCTGTTGCACAGCGCTACGTCTCCAGCCACCGGGTTGTTTAGACTGGGAGAGATAGAGCGGGGACTCGTTCTATTCGTCTCGTTGATATACCTAACTATCTCCATCTATTCCATTTTCTACGCGAAATCCATAGAGAGGAGGGGGTGGTTCTGGGGTTGGATGGACGTCTTCTACGCCTCCATGCTCACGTTCATAACTGCAGACCACTGGGTGTTGTTGTTAGTGGGGTGGGGTGGTTTGGATCTAGCCAGTTGGGGTCTCATACTTACCTATAGAGAGGAAGAAGACGCCGGGAGAGTGGGCCTCGGCGAGGGGGCGTGGGGGATAAGGTGGATGTGGACACCCAGCGCCTCGGCGCTTAGAGCCATCTTAACCGTCGAGGTGGGCACCGCGGCGTTGTTGATAGCCACGGGACAAGCAGCCGCCGGAACGCCTTACATAAGCCAGTGGAGTGCGCTGCCGGACTTGGCGGCGGCGTTGGTTCTAATCGCTGCGTTTGCGAAAGCTGCGCAGTTGCCCTTCACGGATTGGCTCATGACGGCTATGTCAGCGCCGACTCCAGTCAGCGCTTTGTTACACTCCTCCACTATGGTGAAGGCTGGTCCTCTGTTACTCCTCAAGCTTGGGCCCCTCATGCCGCACTGGGCGGCGCAAGTTGCTTTTTTAGTTGGCTTAGCCACTGCATTGTACGGCGGGCTTGTGGCTCTAGCGCAGAGAGAACCCAAAGTCCTCTTGGCTTCCTCCACTGCATCTTACCTAGGTCTCATTACTGCGTTCGCGTTGAAGAACCCCACGGAAGCTCTTTGGTTAATTTACGCACATGGCGTAGCTAAAGCGACTTTGTTCATGGCGGTGGGTCACGCCATACACGTCAACCACAACAGGACGCCTCTGGAGTATCCATTGGCGTCTAAAATCGCGATGGCTGTGGCTCTGGCGACGCTTGTGGGAATAACGCCGCTTGGGGCGTTGGCTAAAGCTGAGGCAGATTGGTGGCTTGCGCTCTTCTCAACGCTTACGTCTGGATATGTGGGTAGACTCATACTGAAGACGGAGACAGTCTCCGACTGGAGCCCGCTGGCGTGGCCCTACCTAGCGCTGGCGGCGGTGGGCAGTTTCTCAGTGGTAGCCATGCCGAATTTGTTATGGGGATTTTCTCTCGTCGGACTATCTCTGGCTTACCTGCCTCCAGCTGGGGCGTTGTATAGGAGACTTGGACTTCCGGTGCTCTACGATTTGTTGGTCCCGAAGGCCTTCCACGCCTTGGCGAGGTTTGTCTTTGCGCTAGATAGATTTCTAGATAGGCAGATGTTTAGAGCGCAAGTCCTCTGGGATAGTCTCTACCGCGGGGTGATGGTCGTTGAGAGATATACAGACATGTGGCTACACGGCTGGATACCTGAGTCTTTCAAGAGAGTTTCTCTCTCTCTGTCCCGCAGGAGGTTTGAGTATTATCTCTACATAGCCGGCGTCGGTTTGGGAGTGGCGCTGTATCTAACTCTCTGGATATGGATTCGATAGCTCTCGTTCTGGCGGTATATCTAGCGGTTAAGATCTTAACGCCGCGACTTTGGGTGTTGGACGTGTTCTACATTGCGTTAGTTCTCTACCTATTGTTCAACGCTGTTGCTGTAATTTTCGCGGTGCCCTTCCTCCTCGGCATAGTTATGTTGAGCCGCGGTAAGTTTACAACAGACGCTGGGACGGCGTCTGCCTTGGCTGCAACCGGCGTTTTCTTCATGGCGCAGGACCCCAGTTACTTAAAGGCGGTGGGATTCGCCTTGGCTACGCTCTCTCCAGCTGTACTGCTCCCCACTCTTGGCGATAGGGGGTCTCTAGAGGGGTTGTTTAGGTATTTAGTCATCTCTACCATAGCTAATGCGTTTGTCGTAACTGGCTTAGCCCTCAGACCGGTCTATGGAGATTTAGGCAACTTCTTGATTCTGTTGGCGATTGCCACCGAGCTGGGGGCGGTGCCCATGTTTCTCTGGCTAGTGGACGTGTATGGTAGGTCTTCTCCAGCCGGCTTGGTGGCGTTGGCGAGTTTGCCAAAGTTAGGCGCTGGTTTTGCTCTAGTTAACATGACTCCCCAAGCTCCACACGTGGTGTGGTACGCGCTTGGCGCTTTGTCTATGTTAGTGGGGAATCTGGGCGCGTTGACGAGTCAAGACCTTAGGAAGGTGTTTGCTTACTCTACAGTGGCTCACGCCGGCTATGCGTTGTTTGCGTACCCTCTCAACCCCAACGTCGCTCTCTTGCTCATATATGCAGACGCGTTGGGGAAAATGGGGCTTTTCTACCACTTGGATAGGGGGTCTCCTCAGTGGAGTGCGATTGCGCTAGCTGTACACCAGATCGGCATACCCCCCATGTTGGGTTTCTGGCCTAAGTTGTATCTCTTGATTTATGCAGCTGCGTCGCTGGGGCTTGCGGCTGCGGTTTACATTTTGGCTAACATAGTCATGTCGGTGCCTTATTACTTCAGAGTCATGGCGACGTTGCCCGGGGGCACGGCGTCTTTTCCAAAGTCAGTGTCTCTGGCGGTGGTGGCTCTCGGCGTCTCAGCGCCATTGTGGCTTTTGTATCTATCATGATTATTAATTTGAAATTTATAGAAATAGCCATATCTATAACATGAAATGTCCATCTAAAAATTTTTATTTAGAAATTGGAAATTATACATGGGGAGAATTGAGACAGTGTGGGTGGGTAGGGGGGGACAAGGCATCGTCACAGCTACATATATAATTGCCAACGCGGCGATAATAGATGGCTATTACGCCATTGCCAATCCGGAGTTCGGCGCGGAGCGCAGAGGCGCCCCCGTTAAGGCATTCCTAACCATAAGCGACGCCCCAATAGAGGATCAAGAACCCATAAAAATGCCGGACGTAGCTATAGTTTTCGACGACAAACTAATCGATCTCATGCGTTTTGTGTTAGACGCAGTGAGACCTGGGGGTTACATAATAATCAACAGTGGAAAACCCCCCGAGGAGGTTAAGAAGATTGTGTCTAGAGACGACGTGTACATAGTGGTGTTAGACGCCATAGACATCGCTAGGAGACACGTCAAGCTAGACGTGCCGAACGGCCCGTTGGCCGGGGCGTTTTCTAAAGTCATGGGGTTGCCCAAACTGGAGTCCATAAGACAAGCGTTTGAAAACCAACTGGGGAAGGCAGTGGAGGAGAACTTCGCCGCTACCAAAGAGGCGTTCGAGACAGCCACAGTGATACCGCCAGCTAGAGTAGACCCCAGCGCCAGACCAAAGGGCGTTATATCCACCACCTCCGCCTTCCTAGCTGGCCCTTACGAAATTGTGGAGTGGACCGCAGTGAACAAGGGGGGAGTTGTCTTCCCCGGCACTAGCTTACACTACCGCACTGGCGGCTGGCGGATAGAAAAGCCCGTCATAGACCACGCCAAGTGTATAATGTGTAGAAAGTGTTGGCTCTACTGCCCAGACGACGCCGTGATTGAGGCTTGGAGAGAAGTAGAGGGGCCCCGCGGTAGGAAATTCCGCATGAAAGCCATAGAGTTCGACTACGACTTCTGTAAGGGCTGCAGCGTTTGCGCCGAGGTGTGCCCCACAGGGGCAATACAAATGGTGAGAGAGATATGATGCAAGCGACGCTGAGAGAGAGACAGATAGAGCAGAAGCGCATTGCACTCACTGGCAACCACGCCGTTGCGCTCGCGGTGAAGATGGCGAGGCCTGAGGTAATTGCGGCGTATCCCATAACGCCCCAGACGCCGGTAGTGGAGAGATTGGCAGAGTACGTCAACAACGGCGAGTTAGACGCCGAGTTTATACCAGTGGAGAGCGAACATTCCGCCATGTCTGCAGTCATCGGCGCCTCAGCCGCCGGGGCTCGCACTTTTACAGAAACCTCGTCGCAGGGCTTGGGACACATGTACGAAAACCTCCCCATTGCAGTGGGGATGAGGTTGCCCATAGTCATGGGAGTGGCTGCTCGTACATATTCAGCCCCCATAAACGTCTGGGGGGACTACGGTGATGTTATGTCAATGCGTGAGTTGGGGTGGATTATATACATAGCTCAGACGGCGCAGGAGGCTTTCGACACAGTTGTGCAAGCCTACAGAGTAGCCGAAGACGCCCGCGTCCACCTGCCCGTGGTGGTGGCGTACGACGGCTTTTGGACTAGCCACGTCTTGCAGCCGCTGGATGTGCCAGCAGACGAGGAGGAGGTTTTGAAATTTGCACCAATAACTAGAAATTGGGTTAGGCTAGACGTGGACAACCCCACTCAACTGGGCGCTGTGGGGACGCCGGAGTGGTATTGGGAAATCCGCTGGCAAGCGGTGGAGGCTTTGAGGAACTCCGCCAAGGTGATAGAGGAGGTGGACGTGGAGTACGGGAGGAGGTTCGGCAGGTCTTACGGTTTGGTGACTAGATACATGCTTGAAGACGCCGAGGTGGCTGTGGTGGCGTATGGCTCGATATTTGGACTGGTCAAGAAGGCGGTGGATAGGTTGAGGAAAGAGGGGATCCGCGCGGGGGCTCTGAGGCTTAGAGTAATCAGACCGTGGCCAACTTGGCATTTACAGAAATATTTGTCACACGTAGAGAAAGTGTTGGTGATAGATAGGTCTATAAACCACGGCGGTCCGCAGTTGGGCCCCATGGCCGTGGAGGTGGGAGCCACGTTGGGTAGAGTGATACATTGCGCCTTGGCTACCGTAGGCATGAGAGCTATAGACAGCGACATGATATATGAAGCTGCGTTGAAGACGCACAAGGGCCTTTGGGTAGCTGGAGAGACTTACACAGTGGGACTTAGGGGTGGCTATGAGTGAGGCTAGGGGTAGGTTTGGGGGAATTAGAGAAAAGATTTACATCAGGCGCCACCATATAACGCTGCCTGGGGTTAAAATCGCAGAGGAGTACCCTGGGCTGTATGAATACGCCAGCTTCGAACTTCCGCAAGAGGAGTTCTTCCTCCCGGGCCACGGCCTCTGCGCGAGTTGCACCATTGGCGTCATTGCGAGACACATGTTGAAAGTGTTGGGTCCAGACACCATCGTGGTGAACCCCACGGGATGCGCCGAAGTTTCTACAGTTGTGTATCCACGTGGCAATTGGGCCGTGCCTTGGATACATGTGGCTTTTGGCAACGGGGGCGCCGTGGCTTCTGGCATAGAAGCAGCTATAAAAGCGTTGAAACGCCGGGGTGTAATAGACTCAACTCGTAAAATAAACGTAGTCGTATTCGCAGGCGACGGCGCTACTGCAGACATCGGTTTCCAAGCGTTGAGCGGCATGTTGGAGAGGGGTCATAGAGTTATCTACGTCATGTACGACAACGAGGGGTACATGAACACTGGCATACAGAGGAGCGGCACTACGCCGTTTGGCGCGTCTACAACCACAGCGCCGGCCGGGCGAAAAGTGCCGGGTAACGTCACGCATAAGAAACCGATGGCGTTGATAGCGGCTGCTCACGGCATACCGTACGTAGCTACTGCAAACCCGGCGTACGTCCACGACATGGTTTACAAATTCAAAAAGGCGGCTGAGGCAGACGGCCCCTCTTTCTTACACATACTCCAGTCTTGCACTCCGGGTTGGCGGTTTGAGCCTAAGTACGCCATAAGAGTGCTCGAGTTAGCTACCGAGACTGGATATTGGGTAAATTACGAAATCGACCGGGGGGAGTTCAGAGTAACTATGCCAGTGCCCAAGAGGAAGCCAGTGAAGTGTTTCCTACAACTGCAGGGGAGGTTTAGACACCTCAAGCCAGAGGAGGTGGAGACAATCCAAGCGGTTGTGGATAGAGACGTGGCGGAGATAAATAAAGCCATGGGGAGAGAGGTGATTGGTCCCGTGGACCCCTCGCTTGCTTGCATCACTCCCAGGGGCAAATGAGTATCCACGTCAAGCTGTTTTTAACTGCTTTAAAGAACTTGGCGGAGAGACAGTGGACTGTGCGGTGGCCAGAGGAGAGACGTGACTACAGCCCCGCAGTTAGAGGCTTCATAGTAAACGACAGAGCTGTATGCATCTCTTGCCAACTCTGCGAGGCGGTCTGCCCCGCCAAAGCCATAAAGTTCCACTTGGAGCAAGACGGCAAGAGATACCCCGGCATAGATTGGGGCCGCTGCATACTCTGCGGCTACTGCGTCGACGCTTGCCCCACCGGCTCCCTCCGCCACACGCCACAAGTAGAAATCACTTGGCGCAGTTTGTCCACTTACAAATTCCCCCGGGAGATGGACCCAGACGCAGTGTCAGTTGAGGCCGGCGGGAGGTCATTGCTATGATGCCTTTTGAGTTGTCGAGTGACTTAGTCGCGGCGTTGGTTTTCCCCGGCGTCTTGGGCATTTTGGGGTTTTTAGTGGTGGCTATATGGGCTGAGAGGAAGTTAGTGGCGCGGATACAGTGGAGATATGGACCTCTATACGTTTCTAAAGCAATAGGCGGCTTTCTACAGCCTATCGCAGATTTGGTCAAGTTAGTCTTCTCTGAGTTGGTTTTGCCGAGACACACAAACCGCGCGCTCTTTCTATCTACACCTCTGGCGTTGTTCATCGCCGAGGCTCTGCCAGTGGCGTTCATAGCGGCGGCGCCTGGCTTGATTATTTTCTATAACCCCCACGGGTTGGCTATTGCAGTGGTGTTGTGGCTACTTGTGGCGGTTTTTCTAGTGGGGATGGCTTGGTCTGAGGCGGATAAATTTACCTACATTGGGGCAATGAGAGAAATTTTACTCTCGGCGGCGTATGAAATACCTCTGTTATTATCTCTAGTGGCTATGCTACTGTTGTACGGCACAGCCGATCCTTACAGGGTTGTAGAGCTGCAGAACGTGTGGGGTGTACTACTGAACCCACTGGCGTTTCTCGCTTTCTACATCTCGCTGGTTATGTCCACCACCAGATTTCCATTCGAAATACCTGAGGCGGAGCCCGAGGTGGTGCTGGGGCCCTACACTGAGTACGGCTCTACGTTGTTCATACTGTCCTTTGGGGGGACATACGTGAAGCTCTACGCCGGGGCGCTCTTAGGCTCGGTGTTGTTCCTCGGCGGTTGGCAACCGGCAGTCGATACGTTGAGTGGCGCGTTGGTCACCATCGCCAAAATGGCCGCATTGGCTTTTCCCCTGTTGATTCTCCGCGCCATTTACCCCCGCTATAGGATTGACCAAGCGCTGAGGTTTGGCTGGTCTAAACTACTAGCTCTCTCCATAGCTGCGGTGATTTTCTCAATTGCGTTGAGATTCGCCGGCGTGATATGATTGCATTCGCGTTGTTTCTAGTTCTGCTGGCCATTGCGCTGGGCGCGTTGGTGTTGGTGGGGTATTTACTGGCGCCCAAGTCGCCGCATGTAGCGAAAGAGAGGAGATTCGAAGCTGGAAATCCCCCCTTTGGCGAAGTGAAGCGTAGACTTTTGATGCAGTACGTGGGTTATATATACATGGTCACCGCCATAGAGGCCTCCGCGGGGCTTATGGTTGTGGTGGCTCTCTGGCGTGGCGTAGTGTCTCTAGACGTGGCGCTGGCGCTAGCCACGGCGCTGGCGCTCATTGCGATATATGTAGTTAGATACTTGGAGAAAGTGGCGGATGTGAAGAAGTGGAGTTAGCCAAATGACGAAATTTAAATTAGATAGAGAGAGAAATATAGTTATATACAATGAAAAAAAGATTTTTATAAAGAGAGAAATCTAGAACAATGAAAATAGTAAAGAAGACAATAGATAAATTGGGGAAGTGGGGGATTAAGTGGTCTCTGTGGCCGCCGCACTTAGTCACTGCGTGCTGTGGCGTGGAGTTTGGACACGCTTTTGGCTCTGCTTACGACGCAGAGCGATTCGGCATGTTGCCCATGGGTAGTTTGAGACAGAGCAACGTCATCATAATTGAGGGCACCATCACGCTCAAGATGGCGAAGTACATTAAATACGTCTACGACCAAATGCCGGAGCCTAAGTACGTACTCGCGATGGGCGCGTGTGCACTCAAGGGTGGTGTATTCTACGGCAGTTATCACATGGTGCCCGCCTCCAACGTCGTGCCGGTGCATGGCTACATTTCGGGATGTCCACCGACGCCGGAGGGTTTGTTGAAGGCAGTGACGGAGCTACAGAGAGAGATAGCGGCAGAGTGAGAATGACCGAGTGGCCGTTTAACCAGAGGGTGGGCTCTACGTTTTTCATCGACGCCGAGGAAAAACTGCTAGAGGGGCGGCGTGGGATGGTGTTAGTGGTGGGGCCCCAACACCCCGGGTCTGGCCACATGAGGTTGTTCGTGGTGCTAGACGGCGATTTGATTACTGAAGTGGTGCCAGACCCCGGTTTCGTCCACCGGGGCGTGGAGAAACTTGCGGAAAACAGACCTTACTGGACGTTGATACCTCTAGTGGAGAAGGCGTCGATTATGGATAGTGCAAACATTACATATCCAGTTGTGTTAGCTCTGGAGAGAGCGCTGGGTCTCGAGCCGCCGCCGCGCGCTAAGTATTTGAGAGTGTTGATGGCTGAGTTGTCCCGCGTTAGGACACACCTCTACGACATGGCTCTCCTGGGGATATTCCTCGGTCACTCCACGGCGTTTATGTGGAGTTTCGCAATTCAAGACCTCTACGCCGAGGTTTTTGCCAAAATCACGGGGGCGCGTACAACTATATCTTACGCAGTGCCGGGTGGCGTTAGGAGAGACATAAAGCCAAGCCACGTGGAGCTTGTGGAGAAGCTGCTGGCAAAAACCGAAGCTAAGTTGAGAGACTTCAAGACGTTGTTTCTAGACAATCCAGTCACTAGAGCTAGACTCGAGGGAGTTGGCACTTTAGACGCCAAGGCGGTGGCTGAGTTGGGCGTCGTGGGGCCATTCGCCAGAGCCTCTGGCGTGAGGTACGACGTGAGGAAGGTGCATCCATACGACGCATATGGCGAGTTAGATTTTGAAATTGCCGTGGAGAAAGCCGGCGACGCTATGGCTAGAACTCTCGTGAGGTGGAGAGAGATCTACACCTCTATAGACATAGCGCGACAGATATTGAAGTCTCTGCCAGAGAGCGACGTGATTGACCAAGCTCTCTTGTTTAAAAACCCCGAGTATAGACGGGAGGGGATTTCGGGCGTGTTGGGGGTATATACGTACATATATCCAGAACTCGGCGAATACCACGGCATGGCTGAAGCCAGCAGAGGCCTCACTTACGTCCAACTCTTCACCACCAGCTCCCAGAGGTTGTACCGCATGAGGTTAGTCACGCCGAGTTGGCGCAATTTGAGAGCCATGGTGGAAGCCATGAGGGGGCAGAGACTGGCTGACATGCCGGCGGTGTACATGTCTTTCGGTTACTTCCCACCAGAGGCAGACAGATGACGCGGCTGAAGTTGCTAGACTTAGACCGCGGCGTCGAAGTGGAAGTGGAGATAGAGCCGTGGAGACATCCCTCTACGGTTGTGGAGAAGCTAAGAGAGTTGGGTGTCGTGAAGCACGACGAAACTATCATGTTGGGTGTCAGCACCGGCGGGAGGCAGATTTACTACGTGCCAGCCGCTACGGTGGAGCAACTTGCCGCTTACCTAGCTCAGAGTAGACAGAAGTTGTGCTTCAGGAGGTTTTCCATACATAGATACCAACCATAGCGCCGCCAAGATGGGCAGAGTCACTCCGTACATCACCAAAGCTGTGTAAACTACCAAACGGCTGGCTGCGGCTGGGGGATATATGGACCCGTAGAACTGCACCGCACTTCTCGGAAATTCAAAGACAGACATGTAGACAAGTCTACCCAACAACAGAGCTAGCAAGACTTCCGCCGCCGCCATTCTACCGCCGAAGTAGAGCGGTGCCGCAGCCATAATGCCAAGGCTTGGCCTCACCGCTGCGATGGAAGCCACTGCAATCGCCTCGGGGGTCAGTGGCGCGAAGTCGAGCGATATACGCACCCCCCAGAGATCTAGCAAGAGAAAAACCACTTCAAAAATTGCATATCTCCCAGCTATCTCGGCGGCGGTCTTTAGAATATTCACAGACGTCGCGAGTTTAGCAGTGTCTACATTTCGAGGCCACTGGAGTCCCCTCCCCATGCGTGTGGCGATGGCGAACCCAACCACCGATGGTAGGTACACTATGGATAAGTAAGCCAAGCCCAACGGACCCAAAGCACCCACCGCCAGTGGGATTATCCCCAGCCTCAAGTGGAGGAGTACCGTCCTCAGCGGCCAGGTGACAAAGGAGAAAGTCAACACGTGTCGAAATGTCACAGCCCCCTCGGCCATCCACCGCGCCAAAATGGCGTGTGGAGCTCTAGCCTCGGCTATGGACAACGCCACAAGACCGACGGGGAGATCGAGACGTTTAGACAGGGGAGTGGCCAATAGCTCCAGCCGTCTGTAGAGATGCCTAGCCACCCACAGTCCAAGCGCCGTGGAGATAAACACAGTCAACACTCTAGTCGCAAACTCCACGGAGTGCGAAATGTGTCATTAATATATCCACACATGGGGCCGCCGGGATTTGAACCCGGGATCACCGGCGCTCCGGTGCGGGGCTCAGCCCCAGGCCGGCATCCTAGCCAGGCTAGACTACGGCCCCCACCCCCATCACTTCTTTTATTTATATCTTTTCCACTTGCCGTGAGAGTCGCCATAGGGCAGACTACCAGATTTCCAAACTTCAGCCAAGGAATCGATTGGCTTCTCTCAGAGATTTCAAACACGGCAGACGTGTTAGTGCTGCCGGAGTATTGGATAGGTACAACCCCCCTGGATAGAGAAGAACTTAACCACTACGTAACTTCGCTGGTTAAAATCGCCGAGAGGATATCTGGCGTAGTGATCGGCGGCGCAGTGGCTATCCACGTGGGTGAAGTGAAGACAATCTGCCCCATAGTAGAGCCGGGCGGAGGTTGGACATACGGCGAGAAGATCTTCCCCTCGGCAGCCACTGGCGAGAGAAAGCTAGTCTCCCGGGGGTCTAAGCTGGCTATGTTCAAAACCGCCGGTTGGTCCGTGGGTTGCGTGATTTGTGTAGATCTCGTCTATCCAGAGTTGGTGAGGAAACTCGCGAGGGAGGGCGCAGAGGTGGTGGTAAACCCAGCTAGCGTCACCAGCGACAGGAGAGAACTCTGGAAAGCTATCGGCTTAACTAGGTCGTTCGAGAACTCCATCTACGTAATTTCGGCAGTGGGCACCGGCTATCGGTACCGAGACGGACGCCCGGTGGAGGGCGGCTCGTACGTAGCTACGCCAAACGGAGCTCTAGAGGACTTCGGAAAAGAGCCGGGAGTTTTCTACGTGGAACTCAAACGCGGAGAGTTAGAGTTTGCAAGAGCGAGGCGGAGGTATTTAGAAGACTCGCCACACGCCGTGGAGGTGGCTATAGAGAAGTATTTAACGCCAAGTTGACAGCCAGCCATGTCCATCTGCCTAAAGCCTATTGGGGTAGTGGAAGTTGGATACCCACGCAGCGGCGGTGTGGATAAATACAGCTACGTCTCGACTATATACGTATACGAGGAATACGCAGAAGGTCTCACAGGCTTAGAAGACTACAGCCACGCCCACGTCCTCTGGCACTTTCACGAAGCTCCACCGCCAAAACTCAAACTAAAGCCATGGAAGCGGGAGGAGATGCCAGAAGTGGGCATCTTCGCCACCAGATTCCCACAGAGACCAAACCCAATAGCTCTAACAATCGTGAAGATTGTGCAAGTAGAACCCCCACGACTGCGGGTAATGGGACTAGACGCCTGGACCGGAAGCCCAGTGCTAGACATAAAGCCATACGACCAGCTAGACGTAGTGAATCAATTCAAAGTCCCAGACTGGCTCGAAGAAGTACTAAAAGAAAAGAGACACACACTACCCACCTGGCTCGGGCCACAGAAAAGATAGACGCATTTTGCAACTCTTGACGTGTTCGCTAACCGCCACGTGGGGTCTTGGCGTGAACTTGACGTGGATGCGCCGACACGTTTTGTGTGCATCGCCCACCCGCCCCCATGTCTACGCCACGCCGCCATACGTCGGCGTTTAGACAACCCCCACCCACGTGCACCACGCGCTCGAGAAACATCCATGTGGTTGTTGTTAAAGCCAGAGCTGGAAACAGTGTCATGCGGTTTGTGAATTTCCAAAAAATTTTTTAACGTAAGAGTGAAGGAGGACGAGCCCGGTCGTCTAGCGGCCAAGGGGGAGTCCGGCTAGGGATGCGGGGCTCTGGACCCCGTGGCCCGGGTTCGAATCCCGGCCGGGCTACTCAAGACTCCGGCGCCTTCTCTTCATTAGCTGAAGCCGTGGCTTGGTTGTAGTGTTGTGCCTGCAGTTATTCTACTGCGTCGTGGTATCAATGCGCCTAGTTTGTAGAAACGTACTCCTCTAACTTCGATGGGTTCTAGTCTTTCTCTTCCCTCTCTCAACATTGACATGGTTACTACGTTTGGCTCTACTACTGCCTCTTCTCCCACAACGCTGTACGATATGTACGAAGCTCTGCCAATGGTGGCTCTCTCGCCGATGAGACTGTGGCTTATCTCGGCGGAGCTCCCCACTGTGGCTCCCTCCTCTATGCTCGCGTAGTTGCGGACCAGTGTGTGACTACCGACGAAAGTCCCCCTCCCTAAGTACGCCGGTCCCTTCACCACGGCGTAGTGATCTATCTCGACGTCTTCTGACACCGTCACGGGACCCTCTAACACGGCTGTGGGGCTCACTTTGGCGGATTTGGCTATGTACGTGCTCTGCGGCGCCGTGTGTTCTAGTAACTGTAGTAAGTCTTCTGGGTAGTTGACGTCGTGCCAAACGCCACCCCAGGGCACCACTGCGATTTTTCTAATTTTGGCGAAGTGATTCAACGCCTCGTAGAGATTACTCATCTTCTTCACCACGTCTCGCGGTAGCAGCGCAACGCCGCCGAAAATCCACTGTCCCTCTCCCCCTATTCTGTCTAGGAGGCCCCCCTCTCTGGTTTCTAACACTCCATATCCCTTGGTTACTCTTCTCGGCACTGCCAAAAGCGCGCCATCTACCGCAGTGGACACCACTGCTTCTACTAGCGACCTGTAGGCGGCTGGTTCTACATACACATCGCCGTACGCCAGTAGTAGATACGTCTCGGAGCTGATGTGGGCTTCGGCTGTGGCTATTGCCTCCTCCACCCCCACGGCCTTCTCCTCTATGTAGGTGTACACTTCTCTCTCTGGCTGTGGAGCCACTACGTAAACTCTGCCGAACATTGAGTAGAGGGCGTCTGCGGCGTATTGATACAACCTCCTGCCGCCTATCTTGACGTAAGTCTTCGGGAGGTTTCCAGTGATTTTCTCGAAGAGACCCGGCCTCCCGCCGGCTAGCACGACTGGCGCGATTTTCATCACTCTACAGTGACAGTTTTGGCTAAGTTTCTCGGTTTGTCTGGATCTCGCCCCCTCTCCACGGCCGTGAAGTACGCCAAGAGTTGCAGTGGCGTTATGTACACAACTGGGGCAACCACTTCATCCACGTCGGGCACCTCTATGGCCCAGTCTAGTTTTTTCGCTATGTCGCTCTTGGCTGGCACCACGCCTATGGTGTAGGCCCCCCTGGCTTTCATCTCAGCCACGTTGTTCAACGTCTTTTCTCTAGTGGAGGGGTCAGAGAAAGTGAACACTGTGGGGAAGCCCTCGTCCACTAGAGCTATGGGGCCGTGTTTAGACTCGCCGGCTGGGTACGCCTCTGCATGTACGTAAGCCACCTCCTTCAGCTTGAGAGCTCCCTCCATCGCCACCGGCACTGCGGCGCCTCTACCTAGGTAGTAAGCGCTTGGTCTATCCATCCTCTTGGCGAGAGCTTTGGCGGAGCCTGCGGTGTTTTCAATGGCTTTCCTCACGGCGTTTGGCAACGTCTTTAGACTCCTCTCGTAATTCTCCACGTTGTTTCCGAGAGTTTTCAAAATTGAAACGTACACAGCTGCCAGAGTAGCCACTTGCGTAGTGAAAGTTTTGGTAGCCGCCACGCCGATTTCCGGCCCCGCTCTCGTGTATATAGTCACGTCGCTTTCTCTAGACAACGTGCTACACACTACGTTAGTCACAGCGATTACTTTCACTCCCCTCTCTCTCATCGCTCTCACTGCTTTGATGGTGTCTATAGTCTCGCCGGATTGCGAAATTGCCACAGCCACGTCTCCTCTGTCGAACAACTCCTCGTAAGTGGCGTATTCAGAAGAAATCACCGGCGTCGACGTTATTTTCACTCTTGGGAGGAGGTGTGTAAAGACAAGCCCCGCGTGGTAAGAAGAACCGGCGGCCGTCACGTATACATTTCTAGAAGACAACAACATTTCGGCGACTTTTTCTAAAAGTCTCCACTCAAGGCCAGACACTGTGCTCGCGAGTGACTCCGGCTGTTCGTATATCTCCTTGAGCATGAAGTGGGGGTAACCCCCCTTTGTCGCCATCTCGGCGCTCCAGGGAATTTCCTCAATTCTCTCCAGCGGGTTCTGGAGAACTCCGTCGAGTTCTATGACTACTCTATCCCACGTGATGTAGCCATATTCGCCGTCTCTCACAGCTATGACTCTCTTAGTGTGGTCTAGCACAGTCGGTATGTCGCTAGCCACCACGTTGAAGCCGTCCCCCACGCCGATTATCAACGGCGATAGATTACGAGCGAAGTATATGACGCCCGGCGTTTCTGCGTCCACCATCACAATGGCGTAGGCACCCCGGATTGCGCCTACAGCTTTTCTAAACGCCGAAAAGGTGTCCAAACCCCCCTTCTTGAACTCCTCAACTAAGTGAGCGAAGACCTCCGTGTCAGTCTCAGACTTGAATATGTGCCCCCTCTTGGACAGCTCCTCCCGGAGTTCGGCGTAGTTTTCAATTATGCCGTTGTGAACCACCGCCAGTACCCCACGGCAGTCTACGTGTGGATGTGCATTAGCTTGGCTGGGCTTCCCGTGAGTAGCCCAGCGGGTGTGGGCAATACCCACCGCGCCGCGTAGATTCTCAACGCCGTGTCTAGCCACCACCTCAGCCACCTTACCCACGTCTTTCCTAACTGTGAGCCCCCCCTCCGCCACCGCCACCCCCGCCGAGTCGTAACCTCTGTATTCCAATCTCTCCAGCGCTCTCTTCAACACAGCGCCGAGCGGACGGGGGGACTTCTCGCTGTACACAATGCCGAAGATTCCACACACAACACTGTGTTGTGACATATAGAAAAATATTCCCATCCACGCCGCCAACGTGGGGTTTGGTCGAGTCAGAGCCGCTGAAGTGCAGTCACCCCTCCGTTGATCCTCTACTCATCACCACTTTATCTCTACACAGTTTGGCAACTGGCTGCAGTCACCCAGAGAGTACACCACTTCTGGTTTTAACATTTCCACTAGTGTGTATAACGGCGATTTGAAGAGCGGCGCTTTCACCGTAGCGCCGGCGGCATATTTATGCCCACCGCCACCCAGCGGCTGAGCCACCTTAGTGCAGTCGTAGGGGCTGTCTCTATGTGCCCCGCAGTACAGCCTATACGTCCTCCACCCCCTCTTCACTAACACGTTGACGAACTTAGCCCCCCTCTTTTCTAATTCAATCACTAATGCGCGGTAGGAAATGTGGAGCTTGGTGGGGCTGTAGATGAACAATCTCTCCCCCACCGGTATCGCGCTGACTATTTTCTTAACTAACTCATCTCTATCAACTCCCCTAGCCGCGGCGCTCTTCAACGGCTCTTCCCCTAGGGCATCCAAGCCCTTGGTGGCCAATAGGTCGATAATTTTCAACTTCTCTCCCATCGTGGCATATCTAACTGCTAAGTCCAGTAGTCTAACGCGTTCATCCACCACGTTAGTTGTGTCTGTCTGCACGGCCGCCTCCACCAGTTGTTCCGCTATGGGGTCTCCCTCTAACGCAAGCGCTTTTGCAGCCAACACCGCAGCCGCCGGAGCTTCTGGGTCATAGTATTCACTCTCGGCGCAGGGTTTGTTCGTTTTGTGGTGGTCTGCCCTCACTCTTGCCCTGCCGGGACATGGCAAGTCTGCTACAAAATCCCAACGGATTAACTTAACCCAGAGTTTTTTTACATCTGTGGGGCCGGCGAGCACCACTACGCCATTGCGGTAACGTCTCTTGAACAACGCCGCTGACGCAATGCCATCCACGTCATTTGCGTCACACAAAGCCACTGGTCTCCCCGCTGCTTTTGCCGCCAATACTCTAAACAGCATGTACAATTTAGGTTTATAATTTTTCAATTTTTCACATACGTTGAAGTTGGGGTATTTGGGGAGGCGGAGTCTCTTTGAAGACGTGAGGAGAGTGACGTTTAGAGTAGACTTCTTCAACCGTGGCGACATAACGCTAGTGGACGCTGGCATTAGAGAACGGGGGGACGTAGTGATTGACTGCAGAGACTACCGCTGCGTGGCGCAAGTTTTGTTTACCGAAATCCCCAGAATTCTGGGTGGGGGGAAGTTGGGAGTGGATTTGGGAACTTCCAAAAACGGCATTGTATACGTGTGGGGAGGTGTCCCCCTACTACACGCAGTGTTGGACTGGGGAGCCGTGGAGGAAATTTTGAAAAACACCAACACGGCGGAGGTGTACATAGGCTCCTCGCCGTATGTAGACGTCAAGAGAGCCGCCTCTCTACTAAAGTGCCGTGGGGTGCGTTTGGTGGACGAGTTGACGGCTAGTTGGTCTAGGCCGTGGCTAAGGCGGCGGTATCCAGAGTTAGAAGAAGATGAAATTGACGCGTTGTCGTTCACACTCCACACCGGCGTTGTTGCCAATATTTGTTAGAATAATATGGATGACACTTTAAAAATTGTCGTGGTGTAGAAGCCATGTATACAATCAAGTGCGACTCGTGTGGTTTCGAATTATACAGGGAACGCTTCCCCAAGACTGTTGAGATGGTGTCAAAGACGTGGGGTGGGGTTTGTCCAAAATGTATGTCGCCGCTGTCTTCTGAACCCATCAGAATATCGCTAGTGCGAGTCCGTTGAAAAAGATATATTTACTACAGTTAACTGCGTCATGAATAGGAGAGACGTTGTCTTACTAACGCCGCCGCTCTTGGCTATATTCGCCATGGCGCTGTACGTCAGGATGTATAGAGTGTTTCTCTGGGGGTGGTGGATTGACGAGTTTGACCCATACATAAGGTACTACCTGACGAGATATACACTTGAACATGGCTTGGGTTGGTGGTGGAGCGGCAACCACTTTTCGCAATTTTGGTACCCCCACGGTGTGGACTGGGGGAAGGTGTTGATTCCCGGCACTTCGCTCTACGGTTTGTTTGTCTATGTGGTGTTGAGTCCATTCGGCGTAGATTTGTGGCGAGCGGTGATTGCGGCGCCGGCTGTGGTGAACGCCCTAGCTATCTTCTCCATGTTCTACCTGGGCTACAGAGTGGGAGAATGGTTGGGCGTCGCAAATGGCGGTTTGAGAGTGGGACTGCTAGCCGCGTTGTTGACCGCTCTGTCGCCGGCGTTTGTAGAGCGCGGCACTGCCGCTTGGTTCGACGATGAGCCTATAAGTCTCTTCATGATTCCACTCGGCTTGGCTCTCTTGCTAGAGGGTCTCAAGAGGCCTTGGGCTGGCGCACTCGCTGGCGCGGCGTTGGGTTACGTAGCGTGGACGTGGGGTGCACATTTCTACGTGTGGAACTTAGCGGGGCTGTACGCCATGGTTCTACCAACGTATTACTACCTAAAGCTAGCTCTAGCTCCCACACGCGTCGGGAAGAAAGTCAAGCGGATAGAAGAGCAAACACTGCCGTTTAGTTCTAGAAACTTATTCCTGTCCTACTTGTTGTTTTACGTAGTTTATGCAATTTTCACAATCGCCATGCCCAGATACGGCTTGTCTACGTTACTAAGCGCATTCAACATAATACCCACCTTTGGCCTCGCCACAGTCGCAGCGGTGTGGACAATGGAGGCGAAACTCGGTGTGACTAAGTCAATCCAACTCCTCCGTAAGTACGTGTGGTACGCTGTGGGGCTTGCGGCAGTTGGGATCGCCGTATTTGCCGTGGCTCTAGCCACCGGAGCCATAGGTGGGAAATTTCTAGCCACGCTATTTCCCTTCGGCCGCTCCGCGATTGTGGCAAGCGTGGCGGAGCACGCCACTACTACATTCGGCCAAATTGTGTCGAGATACGGTCCGATGCTGCCCTTCATGTTTGTGTCTATACCTAACCTCTTCACGCCTTCGGGCATGTTGGTTTTGACTTACCTAACCTCAGCTGGCTACGCCGCAGCCACCATGGTGCGCCTCCTCGTCCTCCTAGCCCCAGCGGCGCTAGTGGCGGCGGCGGTGGGTATAGTTAAACTCATGGAAAACAAGAGGCTGGGGAGCGTGGCTGTGGCTATGGCTCTGATCTCCATAACTCTAGTAGCCACTTCAATACTGCCGGCTTTAGACGCTCGGAGTCCAAACTACGCCGTGGGTCTCGCTAGACAACCCATGCAGATAGTGACGTCAGCGGTGGGTCTAGCGAGTGACGACTTTCTAGACGCATTGATGTGGCTCAAGACTAGGCTACCGCCGTACGAGCCGGTGGCTTCTTGGTGGGACTACGGCTATTGGATTTCAGTACTGGGCAACAAGACTAGCCTAGCTGATAACTCTACAATAAACGCGACGCAGATTGGCAAAATCGGCTTGGCCATGATGTCACCGCCACAAGTGGGTGCCTCCATCTTTTCGAAAGAGTTCGGCGCGAAGTACGTGCTGGCCATAATGCCTTATTACACGACTCCCATTGCCGACGGGACGTACGTCTTGATATACGACAATCCCTACACCATCGCCGGTGGGGACTTTCTCAAGTCCTACTGGATGACTCAAATCGCTTTAGAGAACGTGCCGCGGGCTGGGGAAATACTGGGCGCCGCCGGCGTGAGGCCAGAAGACTTCTTCTACACTAGAGTCATGTCGTACCCCGGCAGTCCCCAGCCTAAATATGCGTACTTCGCCATATACAGTGGCGATTTTGCACTTCCCTTCCCAGTGCCCCTCGATTTAAACAGAACACTGTACGTCATGATGTTTAGCAAGATGAGATTTCTACCCATGTACGGCAGCGCTGCGGACATGCCTTGGATATTTGAAGGTATTTACCAAGGCGACACGTTCACCTCCTTCAGAGAGATGAGGCTAGTAGGCGGCAATGTCTACCTACCCATAGACACGCTGCCCAAACTCCACGGCGCGGAGTCTTACGTAATTAAAGGCTGGACTGGGGGTGGGATAGAGTTTGTGTCTGACCCACTGACTGGGGGCACTAACCAGACGCGCCTCGTCACGATCTACAGCGATTTGTTGAGAATTGTCTATGTGTCGAAACCCTACGGCTGGGTGGTGGTGTACCAAATTAGGTGAAGTCTCTCAAAATTTGTTCTCTCACTTCTTCTCGCGTGGGTAGTTTATTCAAGGCTAACTTTTGTAAAATTCTATACTTTTGATATTTGTCTTCGGGAGAGTACTTTGGGGGGTGGGGCACTCTAGTCACACCCCCACACTTTGGGCACACATCTCTCAAGGTGTACATCCCACAGTCAACGCATCGCTTCAGTAGAGATTTCATTCGAGGCGCTGCACTGTGGCTATGGTTTTGTGTTTCTTCTGGAGTGTCTGCAGGGCGTTGACTGCCTCTGTATACGCCGCTTCTACTTGCTTCGGCATCTGCCCCACTAGATCTATTCGATACCGCGGGGGCCCCACTGCGTATATCTTTGTAGAGATTTGTGGATATTTCTCTCTCAAGTGGTTTAACAATTCGGTCAGAGTTGTCTTGACTCTCTCTACGCCATCTCCCTCGATACTCACGATCTTCACGATGGAAGATATCTTAGTGGGGGGTATCTCGATTTGTTGTTTCGCAATTTCCACAATCTGCTCTTTCAATTGTGGGTCTAAGTCAAGCTCGTCGAGAATCTTGGGGCTTGTCTTAGCCACTTCTTCAAACACTTTGAAGGGGTCGCCGAATTGATCCTCTAAATACCACAGAATCTCCAACGCCCGTCGTGGATCTTGCCCAATCTTCCTGAGAGAAATCTCTAGAGATTTCAAAGTCCTCAATTTGTGTCTATAGAGGAGGAGTTTCTTCTCCTTCTCATCCACCCGCACGCGTTTTAGAGAGAGTTCCACTACTCTCATCTTTGGATTTACACTTATAACTTTGAAAACAGTCTTGTTTCCCTCCTTCACGTAATCCCGGAGGTTGTGAAACCAAGACTGTAGCACCTCCTGCGCCGGGGCGAAGGCCTCCATGTCATATTCGTCTAAGTATACATACACGCCGTGTTCTGCAATCTTCTTGACAGTCCCAATTACCAACTCGCCGACGTCTGGGAAGTCTTTCTTGGCAAGTTTCATTCTAGTGTCTTCAACACGTGTCCGGCAAACTTTGCCTTCCCCCCAGTGGGTTGGCCCAAAACTCTACCGCACACTAAACACCTAACTACTATCGATGCGTGGCTATACGTCACTTGTTCGTTGCCACACTCTGGACACCTCACTCTCAAAAACTTCGTCCGGGGTTGTGGGATCAAGATTTTGTTGAATCTAGGCGGCATACTACGTGAGCTCTACTTTCTTCATTCTACCCAAACTCTTCACAATTTTGTAACTACACTTGCTACAAGTGAATACCAACGTCACTTTCTTGTTTATCTTTGCGAATCTCTTCTGTTTTGGCTTTGGCGAAGAGCCGTAGCCCTTCAGTTTACGTTCATACCGCCGCTGGCCCTCTGCAAGTGTCCGCCGCTGGCCCCCGTGGTACGTAGAGACGCTGTGTTTTGTATATGTGTTACACCTCGGGCAGTACATGTTTACAGATTTGGGAAACTTCACGACCCCTAGATACTTCTAGAAAATAAACTTTACCCCGGAAACTTCCGGACGACTCCACGCATTTCTAACTCTTTCGCGTCTATTTGGGGCAATTTAGCTAAGTCACCTCTGTTAAAGGGGCCAATTTGGACAAAGTCTTCAGTAACCACCGCCGGGTGGGGCACTAAGAATTGCACTACTACGTAATCTTGCGTCTTCGCTCCATAGGGCTCAATCTTGTATATCTTCACTAGTGAACTAATCAACCTCTCTTCTTCTAAAGTGACGTTCTGCGGCGTGTGACCCCGACTTAACTCCCACAAGATTTTTCCCAATCTGACTTTCATAAGTGTTAACAATATTGAAGCCGCCTCTTTCTTAACAACCTCTTGTAACTTCTGCGGCAGCGGCGAGGTGCGGAATTCTCTAGCTAATTGCTCAGTTATCTTCAAGTAGGAATCCCAGGGGGGGTCTGACAAAACTCTAGAGTTAATCTCGGCAGATAGCCAAAACCTCAGTTTTTCAATCAAGGATTTTTCCATATCCCTGCAACTCTAGATACACAGCCACTTGAGTGGGCAGAGTCTTCACACTACCTCTAGCCACTTCTAACTCTTCGAATAACACCTCGCCTTTGGCGGGCTTGTGGAAAAGGAACTTTAAGTAGCCTTTGTCAAACGCCACAGCTCGTTTTAGTATTTGCTCCACGCCGCTGTCTAAGTCTCTGACTGTGAGTGGAACAGCCACCAAGCCAGTCTTTCCGTTCAGCGACCCCGGCACTCTCATAAGTCTGTGGACGTCTTGAGTCACCACTTCGTCTACTTCTATCCGCAGATAGCGGGCGTCCTCCACGCCTTTCTTAATCCGCAGCAAACTGCCCGTTGGCTCTTCCTCGTAGATCACTACACTCCTCCTGCCGTGTCTCTTTACAAAGTGTTCTCTTTCGAACCCCACCGCCTTGAGGAAGTTCACTAATTCCCTCCTCTCTCTCTGTCCCAACGTCAAGACTTCACTCTCCGAGACGTATATGTGAAACCCTCTGTGTCCTGAAAATGCCACTCTGCTGGGCTCCAGCGCCAACTCTTGTCGCAGAGTATCTATTAATTTGTTCGCCTCCTCCCTGGCGTCTTCTAGACATTTAATTGTGATAATCTCTACCCCCCTACACGCCTCGGTGTTTAAGTGATCTCCATCTATGTCAAACACTAAATCTGCGCCTAGCCACCCCTTGTTGTCCATCACTTCTTCGCTTGGATTTCTATAGCGAGCGGAGGAGTGATATAGATGTTTTGGAGTTTTTTCCACGAGGAATTTAGCCAACTCATCCACAGTCTTGAAAGACTTGTGTCTCACAAATCCCCCCCTGAAAGTTTGGAAAGCAAATTCTCTAGTTTCTACATTGTCTACCTGGAGCCGCGCGGAGTTTCTATAGAAATTTCTGAAAAATACCTCTATAATCATTCAACTCTTGGAGCTAGGTAGTAAGAAATTTTGCCGCCAGCCGGTATGTCGAACGTTAGAAACAGGGGTTTTGCAGTGGCTAATTCCACGGTGACTATGTCGCTGATTTTTGCAGTTTTCTGAACTATATCTATCAAGTAGTCTAGGGAGTACTTTGCGCTGGCTGGCTCCCGCACGTTGAATTCGTACACAAACTCGCTGTTTTTGTCCAACTTGACCTCCACCTCCCCCTTGTCGCTTGCAGCGCTTATGATGAAAGCCTCCTCATTGACTTCCAACTTTACCTCGTCCGCCACGGCGTTTGCATCTTTGATTGCGCTTTCGAACACTTCGCTGGTGGTCTTAACTGTGGCTGTGTAAATTACTTTAGGCGTTGGCAACTCGTCAGAAATCATTTCAACTAATGGCAACGTGACAGACCTCACTGACCTACCGACTAGCTTTATCCTCACCTTTCCCTCTCCTAACTCAAACGCAATTTTGTCTCCTGTCTTGACACGCCTGAGGATTTTCTTCAAATCTTTGAAATTCAACCCCATTCTGTACTCTCCCACTTCTGGAAATTCTTCAAACGACTCTTTTGGAATAACTAAATCTACCATGGCAGTTCTAGAAGCGTCAAGCGCTCTGAGATATAACCCATCTCTGATAATGAATTCTGCCTCATCTACCAACACGCTTATGGAATCTATAATGTAGACGAACTCCTTGGCGTCTGTATACACAAGCGTTGGTTTTGACATGTACATATCAAACGCTCTATTTAATAAACAAATTATCTATGTGTACTATATTACTCGGTGTACTATATTATTCGTACTCGCGCCAAGTGTATCCACAGTTTGTACATCTATAGAACCTAGTTGGGGGCTCGTCCGCGGCTCTAGTCTGCTGAATCCAGAAATACGCCTCGTCATGTCCGCACTTTGCACAACCTCGCGTCTTTGTTTTGGGTAAATTCACAACGTTTTCCATCACAATTATGGAGTTCTTACCTTCCACGGTGGTTTTGCTCTGGTACTTGTTTTTGACGTCGCTAGTTATTTCTTCTTCATATCCACACTTTGGACATTTAAGCACAGTGGCGCCGCCTCGCTTGGTTGGGATCAATATACTCTTGTCGTTTGGGCAAAATTTCATAATTCCCAGCTTGGAGTGTCGTATATATGTTTTAAAGCTTATATAGGTGGTCTATATCACTGGCGTGACGTCAGTAAAAGACGTGCCAGCCGACGTGTTGATTGCGGAGTTGTCTAAATACATGAGAGACATTCCGCAAATCAAACCGCCAGTGTGGACTCCCTTTGTGAAAACTGGCGCAAACAAGGAAAGACCTCCACTTTCTCCAGATTGGTGGTACGTCAGAGCAGCCTCTTTAATGAGGAAACTCTATATAAACGGACCGCTGGGCGTTGGAACTCTCAGAATTATGTATGGTTATAGAGCGAAAATTGGCGACAAGACGAGGCGAGAGAGAACTAGAAAAGCGGGAGGGGCAATAATTAGGAAACTCCTGCAGCAATTGGAGCAAGCGGGTCTCGTGGCTAAGACTAAAGAGGGGCGGGTATTAACGCCGGAGGGGAGGTCTCTAGTGGATAGAATTGCGTCGAGAGTAGCTAGAGAACTCGTTAAAAATAGGCCAGAACTTTTAAAATACATCACGCCACGTACAGAGTGATGGGAGAAGACAGAGAGTTGGAAGAGTTGCGTAGAAAGAAACTTGAAGAGCTCCAGAAGAGAGCTGAGTTGGAGAGAGAGGCTCAGATCGCCGCTGCGCAACGCCGCGCGGTGCTTAAGAAAATTCTAACTCCAACAGCACTAGCCCGTCTAGACAACATAAGAGTAGTGAAGCCAGAGATAATTGAGGCGTTAGAACAACAACTAATTGCATTAGCCTCGTCTAGGAGAGTCAGAGTACCCATAGACGACGACACTCTGAAGGCTATACTTGAAACTGTCTATAGCCAGACCAAGAAAGAGTACAGATTCAAACTATAACTTTATTAACTATCGCAATTTGTGAATCATGGCGCGCTTCAAACCACTTGGCAAAAAATTGAGATTAGCCGCCGCGTTGAAGTCTAACAGAAACCCACCAATTTGGGTGTTGGCTAAAACAAAGCGGAGAGTCACGCGATCGCCAGCTAGGCGGTTTTGGCGCAGACAGAAGCTAAAGGCTTGACTTAATCGCTTTTATAATTTCACTCAACTTCTCCAATTTCTCCTCAGCCACGGTGCCCGTGATTATCACGTTTGGCTTCTCCCGCGCTATAGCTCCGGCAGCTGTCCCGCTCTTTATACCCCCACCCACAATCAAAATACGGGGAAACGCCACGCGGACTGCTCTGACTAACTCCGGCGGGGCATGTTGCGCCGCGCCGCTGCCAGCTTCTAAATACACCGCGTCGAAGCCAATGTAACGCGCCGCAAGTGCATAAGCAGCAGCAATGTCTGGCCTAGTGTATGGAATGGGTTTGCTCATAGACACAAAGCCAGCGGCTCCCCCCTCGCCAATTATCAAATACGCCGTAGATATCACCTCCAGTTTGGGGAAGTGTTTTGCGATCAAGACAGCCCCCTGGACTTGAGCCCCCACTATGAAATAGGGGTCGAGAGAATTCAAAACACTGAGGAACAAAACGCCGTCAGCTGCGTCAGTTAATTGCGTTACCGAGCCTGGAAACAAGACAACCGGCACGTGAGATATAGATTTGACGTCTTTCACCACTCTCTCGATATCTCTCTCTCTAATGCCCAGCGATCCCCCCACTAGAATTCCGTCTGTCCCAGCCTCCAGGGCGTGTCTAGCTATCTTTAGGTAGTCTACGGATTTGTCTGGGTCTATCAACGTGAAGTGTTTTACTCCATCTCTGAGATACTCACGCAGCGACATCTCAAGTGGCAATTTTCCCCTCTAGGTATAGATCTACAAAGTTGTTGTAGTAATCCACGGGTTCCCAACCCGGTCTCTCGTCGAACTCGTGCCTAATCCCACAGCTGCCGCACACCACTGTGTATTGCTTCTTTATCTTCTTCACAGTCATCAGTTGAGCGCCGCAGTGGGGACAAGTGAATATCTTTGGTATAGTTTTCCTAGGCTTTAGAATTACTTTTTTCCTCCTCTTACGTCTACCCATAGCTCTCTTTAGCTGGGTATATTAAAATATCAGACATAGCGCCTCCGGTCACCAATCGCCGTAACTCTGACTGCATCACTATGTGAAGATATTTATTACTTAAAAAATGTACAGCTGTGAAATATTTGACAAACCTCAACCCATTGAGCAAAGTAGCTGAAATCCTCCCCCAGTTGAAAACCATAAGTGATGTGGAGAAAATACCCACTTGGGACGCGTTGGGTTACGTAGTGGCTAGAGACGTAGTGCCCACTCACGACTATCCACCGCACCCCCGCGCGGCGTACGATGGATACGCCGTAAATGCCGAAGCTACGCCAGGCAAATTCAAGCTAGTGGGTACAGTGTTAGTTGGTCAATATAGGAGAGACTTGGTACTCAAGGAGGGCGAGACCGCATATGTAAGCGTCGGCGCATTCCTCCCGGAGGGGTCAGACACCGTAGTGCCCGAAGAGGTGGCAAAAGTAGAGGGGAACTACGTAGTGATAGATAGAAAGTTTGAGAAATACGACAATGTAGATCCCCCAGGCTCCTACGTGCGTAAGGGCACCGTGATGTTGAAACAAGGCACTGTAATTACGCCCTTTGACGTAGTTGGACTCCTAGACGTGGGCATAACCACCGTACACGTGTACAGAAAGGTAGCTGTCACAATCATCGCCACTGGAGACGAGTTGATCACGCCCCCAGTCGACCCAGAAGTAGCCGCGGAGTTAGTGCAGAGAGGTATGGTGATTGAATCGACGGCGTCTCTAGTGGCTTGGTACATCCAGACGTTCATGCCCTACGTGGAGATACGTAAGAAAGTCGTCTTGGGCGACAAACACGAAGAAGTGAAGAGAGTCGTAGAGGATGGCTTGGCGAATGGCGACGCCGTAATTATCACCGGCGGCGCTGGTCCCAGCGAAATTGACCACTTTTACAAATTGGGTTACGCCGGCTTGCGTGGCTTCCGCATGAAGCCCGGTAGACCCACTAGTGTGGCTGTGGTGAATGGAAAACCAATTTTTGGATTGTCTGGATACCCCATAAGCGCTCTCCATGGCGTCATTAGAATCGTGGAACCGGCGCTTAGACACATGGCTAACGTAACGAAGTCTCCTAGACACGATTGGATATATGCGGTGATTACGCAAGACGTGCCAGGCGAGATGGCTCAAGTAGTTAGAGTAAAGCTATCCACTGTTGAGGGGACTATCTACGCCACGCCGATAAAAGTCAAACACCACTCCTTCACAGACGCCGACGCGCATGGAGTAGCTTTAACACTATCGGGCGGCGTCAAGAGGGGCGACGTGGTGCCAGTTTTGGTATATAGAGAGAGTTAACTACGGCACTTGACTATCTTTATCTCTTCCTGGTTTTTCAAGAGATCTACTGCGTACAGCACGTAGCCAAATCTCTTCTCTACGTACTCTCTCCCCAACCACTCTAAGTGTGCTTGTATAAGCTCGTCGAGACACCACACTCTCTTTCCCGTTTCTTTCACAATTTTCCGCACAAACCCCACGGCGTCCTCCACGGCGTTCCAGGGATAGGCGAACCACACCCACTCTCTCACTTCAATTGCGTAAAAGTCGGGAAAGAACTTAGCCACGTTCGTAATTACTTGCAGCGCGGCTGTCTTAACTTCCATCGGCTTGCAGCACTCCTCCACGAGTTTTCTAGCTACGTCTATACTGTCGCCAGTGTCCACGATGTCGTCTACCACTAACACTCTCTTCTTGTCAAAATTCACGTTTATGTGGTACTTGACGTAAGCCTTGTCCGCCACTTGCGCAGCGCTAGGCCAGTGAACCACTTGAATACTCACCAAATCATCTACCCCAAGCCAGTCGCAGAGTAAACGCGCTGGCACCAAGCCGCCGCGGGCAATTGCCACAATCACGTCGGGTTGCCACTTGCTTTCCCTAATCTTCTCACTCAATTCTCTACTCCAATTCACAATTTCTTCAAAAGAGACAACTTTCACCGGTATCTTAGCCACGCGTTTCTAAAGTTGGGTGTTTTTATACGTTGTTTTGAAAAGTCGGCGTTCAAATCCCCGTTCACCTCTCACCACCTCCCTCTCGTCACTGACTTACTTCTCTGTTTCTTTTAAATACTTTAACCAATGTAACGCAGACGGATCAATCGCCGTCCCAGTTTTCAGCAGCGAGATTACACTCCACGTAATTACCCCAATTACCATATGTCTACAAATCTTGCCGCCTACCGAGCTACCTCTACAAGTACACTTAGCGCCATAATGCCCCACAGACGTGTAGTACCAAACGTCGCTCTTCTTTGACTTTACTGCGAGCCTAACTCCAGCTATTTCGCTCCCTCGTTCTACCACTTCCACAATTTTCACTGTGTCTGGCGACACGTATAGATATAGATCCAAAATCTTCTCAACTCTAACCCCCAGAATCTTCGCCAAATTCAACAAGAAGATTTTTATCTCTTCAGGAGGTTGCCGCATTTACAAAATCTTCACTACCGGCGATTATGGATACTCTGGCGTTGGGAGTATCGCCGCCGTATTTCACGTACTTAAAGCCCGGTACGTATTTGCCAAAAGTCAACGCCCCAGCTATGTCCAACACTCTAAGTTTGCCCCGGAGGTCTACAAACCCCGCGGCTTTCCCCTCTACGGTGTAGAGGAGCTCCGCCGCGGAGCTGCCGAGACTTCTACCTCTATAGCCAGTTTTCTTGAGTATTTCACAAGTCACGTCGGGGAAGCCGTTGCTCAGAGCTACAAATACAATATTCCCACTCTTCCTCTTCAACGCTTTTCCGTTTTTCCTAGCCCCCACTTCCGGACTAGCGGTGTACAACTCGCCGGTGGTGGGTATTGACACAACTGCATACTCCAAATCAGATAAAGTGCCTTCACGATATGTCCCGGCGGCTAGAGACACAGCGAAGAACGGCACTGCCAGAGCGTAATTCAGAGAGCCGTCTAGTGGGTCGAGGACGAAAATATACCGATTGTTTCCCCATTGATATACTCCCCCCTCTTCGGCGTATAACACGCCACCTTCGCTCACGTTGTCTCTCAACATGCGGTACACCAATTCCTCTACCGCCATGTCTATCTCTCTCGTCACGTCGTCTTCCCTCCTGGAAATCACTTCGCTCCCCTTGCCCTCGACGTAGTTCTCATAGATGTATCGAGATGCGTGTGTTACAATCGCCTCTAGTGTGCTCAACACGCCTTTCGCTGAATGTGTCTATATAAATTGATTACAGCACGTGGGTAAGCTCTCCACCATAATTCTCAAGGCGTAGTTTTCCAATATCCCCCGAGCTCGCTTTATGAAACGCTCTGGGTCTGTCTTCTCCTTAGCCATGGGGAGAATTAAATACGCCCGGCGTTGTTGTATTACAAGATTGCCTATCGCTACGTTGAACAAACCGGCGTTGTATAACTCGCCAAGTAGACAACCTAAACAGTGATACAACCGACGTGGGATGTGGACAACAATCTCATCTACGTAGAGTTTTTCACAATCTCTACACACACCACCCTCTCGGCACTTCATGGCGTATATCGCGCCATTGGGCGTAATCACTACGTCAAAGTCACGTATAGACGAGGTACATGTAGAATTCTTAGTCTCAATGAGAACGCTGGATATCAACAACTCTAACACTAGCCACACTCTGTCGGGGGTTAAATCTGTTAGTGAGAAAAGATAAAAAGCCAGAGTTACTACCACACAGGGCCCGTAGTCTAGCGGTAGGATGCCCAGGGCGCAAGCCCGCACACGCCTGACGTGGTTTCAGAACGCGGGTGATCCCGGGTTCAAATCCCGGCGGGCCCACTTCTCTTTAGAAAACTGGCGGGCCCGGTGGGATTCGAATTCGTGGGGTTTCCCCTCCCACGACCTACGGGTTAAGAGCTTCGGCAGACGTTCTTCCGCCGCTCCACCAGGCTGAGCTACGGGCCCTCACTGCCGTTATTGCATCACTTTAAAAACTTTATCGAGAATAGTAGATAACTCAGATTCATGAATCAAAGAAGAGGTGGACCCCCGCGCAAGAGGGGTCAGAAGCCAGTCAAAGAGGGAGACGTAGTGGAGGTAGAAATTGTGGAGAAGTCTAGAAGGGGTGATGGAGTTGCGAAAGTCGCCGGGTTTGTGGTGTTTGTCCCAAACGCAGAAGTGGGGCAGAGAGTAAAAGTGGAAATTGTGAAAGTGGGCGAGTCTTACGCAGTGGGGAAAATCACTGGAGTTTAGCGCCAAGTCTGTACTCGTCAACTCTACCAGCTACCTTTTCCCGCATTTCTCTATGCCGCGTTAGGAATTCTCTGACTTTTTCAAAGAGTGCGGCTTTGCACTCTCCACAGAGCAACGTGCCCGACTTGCAGTCAGACTTGACTCTCTCCACAGCTCCGTCGTCTGGATCAAAGAGCATGTGATAGTGGAATATGGGGCATATCTCTGGGTCACCGCCGTATTTACGCTGCTCTTCTGCCGTTGGTCTCCCGCCAGTGAAGGCGTTGTATATCTTTCTCTTCACTACTTTCTCGCTGTCTGTGGTGTATATGGCTGAGTCTGGATTTGAGGCAGACATTTTGCTCTCTCCAGTCAGCGACATTATGAATTTTGAGTATAGAGTGGCTGGTTTTGGGTATCCCAAGACGTCCGCTACGTCTCTAGCTAGCCGGAAGTAGGGGTCTTGGTCTATGGCGCAGGGGATTAAAACTGGCGTAGTTTCGCCGCGGAGTTCTGTGGGCAAGAACGCCACAGCTATCTGTAGAGACGGGTAGAAAATCAGCCCTATGTTTGTAGAGTCAGAAAAGCCGAAAGTGGCTTTGGCTGTGTTCCACGTGATTTTCTTCGCTACTTTGACCGCAATGGGGTAGAGAGGCTCGACGTCTTTTGTGTCTATGATTATGTGAAGTTTGTCTGGCGTGAAACCCAAAGCGATTACGTCAAGCGCGTTTTCGTAAGCCCACCCCGTTGCTTTCGCTAACTCCATTTCGGGGTCGTCGAAGAATTTCTCGTCGTCAGTCATTTGGAAATACACCTCCACGCCGAATTTGTCCGAGAGCCACTTCAAAAGAATCCACGGCACCATGTGACCAATGTGGACAGGCCCGCTTGGCCCCCTCCCAGTGTAGAGAGCCCATGGTCTAGACTCTCCGTGCCACTTCAGCAGCAAGTCGAAGTCTCTATGCGCGTAGAAAAACCCCCTCTTAAGCAGTGGGTGCACCTCGCCCGCGTATTTCTCTACTAACGACAACTCCGCTGGCGTCAGCGGCTTGGCTCCAAAGTGGTGGAGGAGTTTCTGGTAGTCTACCCTACCGCGGACTTCCCATGGAGTTACTACAAACTCGTCCACCCCATGGCGTGGAGTTTTGCCATATTTAAATAAACCCCCTGCCGGCTAGGTATGACAAAGTCTGCACCCAACCGGCTAGTCGCCCCAGGTATCTATACGCCAAGTGGCGGAGACAGACGTCTGCTAGTGGACATTTGCCACACACGTACTTCATGCAATATGTAGCGTTAGGCGGTTTTCCAGAGATGTTTAGCGACGTGGCGAACTTAATGAAGTGTCTATCCACCGGCGCTGCCGTGACGTTGCCAGTGTGGAGTAAGTACAAATCAGCTACTTTAGGCCCCACTCCCCTCACTTTCAGTAGTGTTTCTCTATCTCTAGGCTTGCCCAAGTGGAGAAAGTCATGAATGGCTCTTGGAAGTTTCTGGAGTTGGTAACTCTTTCCAACTCTTGGAGATATCTCGGCGATGATTCGCACGTCTTCTGTGTGTTTGAAAATTGTGTGAGTCCACCTCAACACGTTTTTGTGGTAGTCTGTATTCTGAGTGAGGAAAGCCGTCACGAAGAGTAAATCTCCGTCGGCGGGAGATATAGATATGCTTATACAGCTGTACTTCTCCAACAAGAGATGTACTTTATCTAACATTTTTCTATCCACATCGTTTATGTAACTCCAGGGATTGTACCACTTTCCAGATATGTATACATCTCTACTCACGTGGATGCCTTTGTTAACTCCAAATTTCTTCACATGTTTTTCAACTAGCGACAGAGTGAGACTGGGGTATAGCGTTAGGTCTAGGCAATTCATATCATGAACGCCGGTATTCCGCTCGGCGTTACGGCTTTAGTCGGCGTGAGTCCCCTAGCCCTCAGTAATTTCACCACGTGTGGGTAGAGTATTACATATTCAACGTCTACACAGTCAGATAGGCGTGGATCAACGCCAGCTAGCGTTTTTTCTAGACTCTTTATAGTTTCGTCTGTAGAGAATCCCAACATGGCTGCTGGATATACATCTACGCAGGGCTTCAAACCGCTCTCTACCAAAATCTTTATAGCTTCTATCTGACGGTGGAAGTAATACGGTGGCGATTGGGTAATTTTAGAAAACTCCTCGGGGGTGGCTCCCTTTATGGACACTCTCACAATCACTTGCGGCCTATTGGCGAATTCTCTAGCTAAATCCCTGGTAATTAACAATCCGTTTGTCTCCACGACGAAAGTGTAGTTTGTTAAGTGGTCTGCGACTTTTAACAAATGCCGTGGAGCTATGAGTGGTTCGCCGCCAGATATCCTCACTTGTCTAAATCCCCTACTCTTGGCGATTTCTTCTAACTTAACCGCTACATCAACTGGCGACATCCAAACACCGCCCGAGAGAGAGTAAGAAATTTTCCAAGCCCAACACATTCCACACCGCAAGTTACAACCCACCACGTCTCCCGTGGCGATCCCCCCGTACCATTTATCTGCTCTAAATCTCCTGTATAGTCTATAGACTTCTCCATCTATCTTCACAGCGTGTTTCATTACTAACTCTAACAACTTCTCTGGGTTAATCACAGAATTACTATCCTTATAGCTCTGCATTTCTATGTACTTCATACGAACTAACTTTAAATAAGTGGAGGTAGTAGTTACTATGTATATATTGAAACACAAGGGGACTCAACTAGAGAAGAAAGAGAAAAAACCAGAGTTGTACTGGGGCTATCGTTAAGTTTAATATACCACATTATTTCTAAAAACGTGTCTGAGAAAAAAGTGGTGAGTAGTAGTGAATATGTAATAAATCTGCGGCGTGTGTACGAAGTTTCGAGAACCAAGAGAGCGAAGTATTCAGTGAGGTATATAAGGAAATTTGTAGCGAGACATCTAAAAGTAGAAATTGAGAAAGTGAAAATTAGCCAGGGGCTCAATCTCCTCTTGTGGTCTCGCGGCATTGAAAAGCCGCCGCGGAAAATCCACATTGTGGCGGAGAAGTATGAAGATGGCACAGTCTCTGTGAATGTGAAAAATGCCCACGTTTGACGTCACGCCTCTCAAGATATTTGGCTCTTCCACCATCGGCGTTTTTATTGCTACAAACAACCTAGTGACGTTCATACCGCCGGATGCTCCGGAGAAAATCGACGACGTGATACGCACTACGCTGGGCACAACCATAGCGAGGTTTACCGTGGCGAAATCGCCACTGCTTGGAATTTTCCTCGCGTTGAACGACAACGGTATTTTACTACCGCCGCTAGCAATGGAGGAGGAGGTGAAGTTATTCAAGACGCTTGGTTTTAACGTAGCGATACTCGACACGAGATATACGGCGATTTCTAACTTGATTTTGGCAAGTAATAAAACTGCCCTAGTCTCGCCACTTCTCGAAACCGCCAATAGAAAGACTGTGGCTGACACGTTAGGCGTGGAGGTGATAGTGGACACAATTGCGAACAACCCGCTGGTGGGGTCACTCGCTGTGTTGAACAACAGGGGGCTCTTGGCGACTCCAGAAGCCACAGACGAAGACTTGAAAAAACTGGCGCAGTATTTCAACATCAAGGTAGACGTGGGGACTGCAAACAAGGGGAAGAGTTTCTTGAGGGGCGGCATAGTGGTCAATGACAAGGGAGCGCTAGTGGGCGACGAAACTGCAGGTCCGGAACTTATGAAAATAAACCAAGTTTTGGGGTAAATCTTTTAATACCACATTTGGCTTGGTGGCATGGTTAAAGTGTACCGTGTCTCTGGCTACACTTCTAGAGGTATGAAATTCACTCTCGAGATACCAGCCGAGAAGCCACACGACGCCGTGGAGAAGGTTTATTCGTTAGTTGGCAGTAGGCATAGAGTTAAACGTGTAGAGATTAAGATAGAGAACGTGACTCCAGTGGAGAACGTGGAGAGTGAAAATGTGAAGTTGTTGTTGGCTCTAGATAAGATTTCGAAACATTGACATGTCGATCTCGCGGCAGGAGGTACAGAGATTACTTGAGGAGTACCAACTAATTAACGAACTCTTGGCTAGCCTCCAGTCGCAACATGCATCTATTTCAGAAGTGTTGAGCGAGTTGACGAGCGCAGTAGACGGAATCCAAATACTGAAAAACAAAAATGGCGAGACGTTGGTTCACATCGGCGCGGGGTTGTTTGTGGCTGGTGTCTTCAACGCAGTGGAGGTCTTCACGCCACTGGGGGCTGGTTACCACGCGTTTTTAGATTTAGAAAACGCAGAGAGAATCGTGAGGGAGAGGATAGAGGAGTATTCAAAAGTGAAAACCGCGCTAGAGGAAAACATCGAGAAACTCTTACAGAGAGCTAACCAACTGCGGGACGTGTTGGAGAAGTTGGGAATTAGAAATGTTTGAAAAACTCAAAAAGACATTTTCTAAATTTATAGATTCTGTAGTTTCTGCAGTTAGGGAAGAGACACTCTCTAGGCGGGAGGTGGAGAAGTTGACTTCAGAGTTGTACTACGATTTGGTTGAGAACGACGTAGCGATTGAGGTAGTTGACGCCGTGGTGGCTGAGTTGGAGAAGAGTCTTCTAAATTTGAAAGTACCCCGCTTTGGAGATAGAGAGGGAGTGGTGAAGAACGCCGTATATAACTCACTATTGGCCATACTAAACGACGTGCCAGACGTGGATTTCTACGGAGAAGTGAAAAATGCTCTACAGCAAACTCGCCCCCAAGTGGTGATGTTCTTAGGACCCAACGGCTATGGCAAAACCACCACCTTAGCGAAGATGGCTTACCAACTACAAGAGATGGGGTTTAGGACTCTCGCCGCCGCTGCAGACACTTTCAGAGCTGGCGCTAGAGAACAACTGGAAGAGCACGGGAAGCGGGTTGGGTTTAGAGTAGTGAGTGGTCCTTATGGGTCTGACCCAGCCTCCGTGGCGTACGACGCCGTGCAACACGCCAAGTCGCGGGGGTATCACATGGTGTTGATTGACACCGCTGGACGTATGCACACCGACGTGAATTTAATGGAAGAATTGAAGAAAATACAGCGGGTGGTCGAGCCGCACTTTTCTATATTTGTGTTCGACGCGCAGCTTGGCAACGAAGCTTTGGAAATAGCGAGACACTACTCCAAACACGTCACGATAGATGGCATGATTGCCACAAAGGTAGACGCATATCCAAAAGGCGGTTCAATACTCACTTTCATGTACATATTGAAGAAGCCAGTTTATTTCCTGGGCGTTGGGCAGAGTTATGGAGATTTAGTTAAATTCACCAAATCTAGTTACCTAAGTCAATTGCTGTAAATTTATAAAGTGTGTAGATATTTACGTGGCTTCGCTTAGAGAGAAAATTATGAACGTACTGAGAGACATCAAGTGGGTAGTGTCGGTGGCTAGACGCCCCGACGAGAATGAATTCAAGACAACTACTAGATTCTTGTTCTTCATAATATTCGTGGCGGGGGTGTTCCAATTGGTGTTTCACATATCTGGCTTGTATCTCTCCAGCTTCATATATAAACAGCCACTGGCGTCGTTGGGCGACCCAATTGCCGAATCCATAGCTGTGTTGGTCTCCATGGGGATTATCCTAGTGGGGATGCTCTACCTCTTGATAAAGCTGAGGTAATGTCGCAAGAGAGGTGCCCCGTATATACCATAAGCGTAGTCAGTCGCCAAGAGTACAACATTGTGATAGTTCTGAAACTCCGTATTGAGTCTGGAAAAATCCCCATATATTCAATAGTAGTCCCCCCAGAGACGTTTGGCATAATGTTCATAGAGGGTGAGTCTCTCCCCGCGGTTACCAGAGCGGTATACGGCGTGAAACACATCAAGGGAGTGATGAAAGGCGTCACAAACGTAGACAACGTTGTTAACATGCTCAAGCCGGCTAAGCCCGCTGTTGAGATAGAAGTAAACGACGAGGTGGAAATCGTGGCTGACGTGTTGAAGGGCAGCAGAGCTAGAGTCACTTGGGTAGATAGAGAGAAGGGCGTTGTGAGAGTCGAGTTGTTAGACAGCGTCTTCCCCATGCCTCTAGACCTCAAGATAACTGAAGTGAAACTTGTAAAGAGGGGGGCGCAGGGGTAAAGTTTTAAAACTGTGTTCTCCACCACGTCGATGCATAAACACATCATAACTGTGCCGCTGCAGGGGGGCAAAGTGAACCCCAACCCACAGTTTCAAGACGCCTTGAAGCAAGTGGGGCTAGACCCCGGCAAAGTTCTGCAAGAAGTCCAAGACGAGGTTAAGAAATACAAATATCCAATACAGAAAGTGGAGCTCGAGGTAGCGCAAGGCACTTACGTAGTGAAGATACACACGCCGCCTGTGGGCGATTTGCTCTTGAAACTATTGGGCAGAGACACCGGCGCACGTAGCTCGAGAGACGAGACGATCGGAAACATTTCTCTAAGGCAATTGGTGGAGATCGCTGAATTGAAGAGAGACGAG
Organism: uncultured Thermoproteales archaeon; assembly: GCA_938027595.1. Classification (GTDB taxonomy): domain Archaea; phylum Thermoproteota; class Thermoprotei; order Thermoproteales; family Thermoproteaceae; genus Pyrobaculum. The sequence continues at coordinate 134,954 of CALJAK010000002.1, read as the reverse complement.
CTGAAGTCCAAGACTCTCAAGGCTGCAGTGAAGCAATTGGTGAGTACTTGTAAAGCTATGGGGATAGCTATAGATGGAAAACCAGCTGGCGAAGTGTTGAAAGAGATAGACATGGGTAAATACGACGAATATTTCAAGCCATGAGCACCGCGCTGAACAGAGAAATACTCTTGAAGAAAATTGCGGAGGCTCTGGCAGCTGGGAGGCCGAAGAGATTTAAACAGAGCGTGGAGTTGATTGCAGTATTCAGAGGCATTGATTTGAACAAACCGGAGAATAGGATGAATCTATTGGTGGAGCTTCCGCATCCACCTAAGTTGAACAAAGTGGCTGCCTTCGCGCATGGGGTATTTGAGACGCAAGCCAAAGCCGCCGGTGTGGATGCAATAGTGACTCGGCAGGAGGTGGAGGCGTTGGCTGGAAACAAGAGAGCAATTAGAAAGTTGGCGAAGAAGTACGACTTCTTTATTGCGCCACCTGACATCATGCCGCTTTTGGGCAGAGTAGTGGGGCCGATCTTTGGTCCCCGAGGCAAAATGCCGGAGGTCGTCCCGCCTAATGTAGAAGTCAAGACTGTGGTAGAGAGATTGAGAAAATCTGTGAGAGTCAGGTTAAGGACGGAGCCTGTGGTCAAGGTGAGGGTAGGTTCCGAAGAGCAGAAGGCAGAAGAAATATTGGCAAACATCCTGGCGGTAATGTCTGAAGTCGATAGGAAGTTTCCACTACGTCAACATTTGAAGGAGATATACATAAAGAAAACGATGGCTCCCCCCGTCAAGACCAAGGGGGCGGAGGTTTTGTTACGTTAAATTATTTATAGCCTCACCTTTCTCATGACGATGTTGATTGTCGGCAAGAGGACTTACGCCAGAGCTAAACCATATCCAAAGAAGAAAGTGGAGACAACTGAAGAGGTGGCTGAATTATTGAAGAAATATCAATACGTAATGTTGCTTGATTTGCATAAACTTTCGGCTAGAGTGCTCAATCAATATAGATACAATTTGAGGCCCTACGGTGTGGTGAAGGTCGTGAAGCCCACTCTCTTCAAAATTGCATTTACAAAAGTATATGGCTCTCTCCCCTCGGAGATAGGAGAGAGGATAAGGGGAGAAGTGGGGTTTTTCTTCACAAATGTAAATCCAGTGGAGGTTTTGAAGATAATCGCCGCGAATAGCGTTAGGAGAGCTGCAAAACCCGGCGACAGAGCGCCGTATGACATTGTGGTGCCCGCTGGCCCCACTAACGCATCGCCGGGGCCGATAATTTCAAAATTTGGAAAGTTGAAAATACCTACGAGAGTTCAAGAGGGCAAGATTTGGATTGTGAAAGACTCAATTGTGGCGAGGGCTGGGCAAGACATCACGCCGGAGATTGCGGAAGTTTTGCGCGTGGTGGGCATACAGCCGATATTTGAACAACTAAAGTTGTTGGGAGCGCTGTGGAGAGGGAGGCGTTATGTGGAGATCTCGGAGTTAGCTATAGATTTGGGTAAATATAGAGAACTCTTCACCTCAGCCGCAATCCACGCGAGGAACTTGGCGCTCAACATTGTGTTCCCCACGCCGGAGGTTCTTCAAATAGTTATAGCCACTGCCCACAGTAGAGCAGTCACACTAGCCGCAGCTCTGGGCATGGTGACAAGAGAAACTCTACCGCAGCTCTTGGCTAAAGCATTCGCAGAAGCGAATGCGTTGGCGTCAATTGTGGCATCGAAAGCGCCGGAGTTGGGGATTTCCACCGTATCTACAACAACAGCGGCGCCGGCTCCCCAACAAGAGAAGGTTGAGATAGAGGAGAAGAAAGAGGGTCCCAGTGAGGAGGACATAGCCGGTTCACTCGGCGCACTCTTTTGATGAAGATATACACGCCGGGTGTTGTAAAGCTTTTTGGAGAACATGCAGTAGTCTACGGCAAGCCCGCCATTGCTGCCGCAGTAGACAAAGGTGTATATGTCCACTGTGAGAGAGATAACCAACTGTCTATAGAGACCACTTGCCCATCTGTGAGAGTTAGATACCGCCCACTGGAGGGGCGGTATGAGGTAGATAGAGTAAATCACTTCTTTGCCTACATAGACTCAGCTCTCAGAGTCGCGAGAGAGACTTGGGGACCTCTATCTGCCAAGTTTGTCATACATAGCGACTTGCCGCCGTCGGTGGGCGCCGCCACTTCTGCGGCTGTGTCTGTGGGGTTGTTGAAAGCGTACTCCAGATGTCTAGGTGTGGAGGTAGATGGGTGGCAGTTGGCGAAGTTGGGGCATAGAGTAGAGCTAGAAGTGCAGGGTGTGGCGTCGCCTATGGACACGACCGTGGCGGCTCTAGGCGGCGTGTTGAAGATTTGGACTAACCCCTTTAGAGTGGAGACGCTGGCGGTGGACTTGCCGCAGTTCTACATGGCGATCCTCCCGAGGAGGGGGACCACGGGGGAGATAGTTAGAGAGGTAAAAACCCGCCTCGCCAAACGCCGCTCGCTAAGTTCGACGCTAGACGCCATTGGGGCTGTGGTAGAGGAGGCACACCGCTGTCTAATCGAAGGCGATTTTCAATGCGTGGGGGAGTTGATGGACGTGAACAACTGGCTTCTCGGCGCTCTGGGGGTCGTAGATAGGCGAGTTTTAGACCTTTTGGAGGTCGCAAGGCCGTTTATATACGGTGGTAAAATCAGCGGCGCTGGCAGAGGCGGCGTAGTGGTGCTACTGCCGAGAGACGGGGAGGCGTTGGAGAAAACGCTGGCGGCTGCAGGTCTTTTGTACTACAGAGTATCTACGTGGAGGGGGGGCGTTTGATTGTTTCTCATGGCTCGAAGACACGGTGTTTTTATATATAGGTATTGAGCCAGTTATGGCCAGAGCTCCGCGTGTTGGCGGTAGGACCTACCACTTGTTGTTGTCGCCGGGCGATGTGCCTAGGTATGTGCTCATGCCTGGAGACCCCGGCAGAGTGCCGACTATTGCTAAGTTTTGGGACGTCGGTAGAGAGTTGGCTCGCAACAGAGAGTACGTGACGTGGGTTGGGAAGTACAAAGGCGTTGAGTTAGCTGCTGTCTCCACTGGCATCGGCTCTGGCTCCACAGCCATTGCTGTAGAGGAACTTCTCTACGCTGGCGCAGACACTTTCATCCGCGTGGGTACCACCGGCGCGTTGAGGAGAGACGTCAGACTGGGGGACGTCATTATCGGCATCGCCGCCGTGAGGTGGGACGGCGCCTCTAGGTGGTACGCCTTTCCCGAATATCCCGCGGTGGCGCATTGGACTGTCGTCAGAGCGTTGGTGGAAGCCGCCGAATCTCTCGGAGTTAGACACCACGTTGGTATCGTGGCTTCCACAGATTCGTTCTACGTGGGGCAAGAGCGACCGGGCTTCGGCGGATTTCTGCCACAGTGGGTTGTGGGTCTTGTAGATAGCTTGAGGCGGCTTAACGTGCTCTCTTTTGAGATGGAGTCTGCCACTATCTTCACCATGGCTTCCATATATGGAGCGCGAGCTGGCGGCGTGTACGCCGCCATAGCTAATAGAGAAACTGACGAGTTTCAGCCGGAGGTGGGGGTGGAGGACGCCATCAGAGTGGCGAATGAAGCAGTGAAAATTTTGGCGAGTTATGAAAGTAATTAAGTTTCGCCATGTGGCTATCTTGGAGATAGATCTCCAGCCGTGTGCAGACGTCTTTGTGTTTACAGTCAACGGCGGCGTGTTTGAAATATGTGGAAAAGTTTTCGAAATCGGCGAGGATTTGGGTGAGTTTAAGAAAGGGATACTCATACTGAAGAAAACGCCATTCTCCGTGGAGTGTGAAGAGGGGCGTTGTTTAGCTGCAAAGTTATAAAGACGCCAAGCTCGTCTCTCCATGGAGTTGGCGGTGGGCGTGTATAACATTAGTTCAGTTCCGAAAATGTTAGAGTTGGCTAAGATAACTTACGGCTTTGGTGTGCGTAGGTTTGTGTTAGTGAAAGTCTTTGGCGCCGCAGCTCAACAAATTGGCGACTTGTTCAAACTAGCCTTCAAGACTGGAGGAGAGGTGTTGGTGTTTAACGACATATCCGACGCCGTAGAGGTATTGAAGCCAGACGTCGTGTGTGCACTGTCTAAGCCCGACGGCACGAGAGCTGTAGAGTGGGTAGGTGGGAAAATGTTGTTATTGACGCATGGCGCGGATCTCTCTTTCTCGCCACGGGAGTTGCCTCAGGGGGCTTTGTTGTGCCACGGTGTGGCTCGCGACGTGGGGTCAGTCGGCCAGTTGGCTATTGCGTTGTATCGGCTGCTCAGCCCTCAACCTTGACTTTTTATCTCTTCTTCAACACTTTTCCTTGCCGAAATTATCAAAACGCCCTGTTTGTAAAACGCCAAAACTGACGCTGGGTCAATCTTGAAGGGGAGTCTCACGTATTTAGAGTATTTCCTATCTCCCCTAGCCCCCTCGGCACGTACCGCAGCGCCGTCTTTAGAAACAGTTAACGTAATGTCTCCCGGCTCTAAGCCAGGCATGTCTATCTCAATGCGTACATCGTCTCCTAATTTTTTTGAGTGTTTAATTTTTATAGAGAATAATGTACATAGAGGAGATTAGAAAAGCGTTGGAGGATGTCACTAAATCACTGCAGAAAATGTTGGAAGAAACTAAAGAAAAGAGAGATTACAAACTACTAGAGGAAAACGCTCAGTGTGTCTCGCCACTCTGGAGCGGCGCTGCCTCACGGCGAGTTCTGGCTGGGCTGTTGCCTCTTGACTTTTTGTACACATATCCAACCATCGCGCCGAGGGAAAAGAACAACATCCACGAAGTGATCCAGAGGATAACCGCCGTTGGTAACATCTCGACATAGCGGAGGAATCGCGTGAAGTTCAGCGACATGTAGTACAGCGTTACTACCAACACTGGCGTTAGCGCCACAACTGGCGACGTGGCTATGTCTCTCCTCCCTTCCGAGAGCCATCCATATAGCAAACCACCGACGAGCGGCCAAATCACCACGTTAACTAAGTGGATTGGTGTGGCTGCCCCAAGTAGGGGGATCAACGCCGCCGTGTACTTAACCCACTTTGACATATTCTCCCCTAACCCAAGGTAGATACATGGCGTCATACAGCGGGCTCAGTGGATCTCCGTCCGGTCCGCCCGGCAGCGACATGTAAATCCCGTCGCAAAATGCCACGATAAGTCTGACGCTGGGTCCTTGAGAGACTCGAAATTCAGAACCTGGGGAGCCCGGCGCCACGTTCACAGTGAACCAACTGCCGGGTGCCTCTGTCTTTCTATAGTTGAAACTGGGGAACACACTCCCCATCACGTGGCGTATGTCATACACGTGCATCTCGCCCCACGGCTTTGACGTCTTCAACGCCTCGGCTGCCACCTCTTCCACAATTCTCCGGTCTAGCAGCCCGCTTTTAATCGCCTCAATGGTGACTTCCAGAGGTACCAGCGTTAGAGAAACGCCGAAGTCCTCCCACGCTCTCTTCTGGAGGTTGTATAGGAAGGTGGCGTATTTAGCTGCGGTCGTCGAGGTGGGGATCATGGCGCAGTCCCAATTCTCCAATTCTCTCAACAATTTCTCGCTACTCTCCCCGCCGAGTGTTTTCAACAACAGCTTGACGTCTCGGCATGAGATATCCACCACGTCTAGCTGTATCTCCATGACGTCTCGCACAGTGACTTTCCCACTTCTCCCCAACCGCTCGGCGAGGAGTTCGACAATTCTGTCGTGGCGGTATCTATCTGCCCACCTCCACTGTAGATATACGTCTGCGTCCGCCACTTTGTTGTTAGCGGTGGCTAAATACGGTGGGTTGATCTGACTCAACACAGTGGGGAGCCACGCGTAACCCCCCCACTCCCCCTCCCCCCTGGAGCCGTTGAAGGGCAGATAGCCGCCGTTTCTCAGCGGCAGATAGCCACTGGCGAAATATGCCACGGTGCCGTTGAGGTCTGCGTAAACCACATTTTGGCTGGGGGTAATGAAGTACCTCAACGCCTTTAGGAAGTCCGACAAGTTTTTAGCTCTGTTAATTTCGTACATCGCCACGGCCTCCAGCGTTATGTTGTTGCCGAGCCACCTCATGGCGTATCTCGTCCCCCCATACTCCACCACCGGTCCGTGCACGGTCTCCAACACTGTCACTTTCCACACAGAACACCGGCCGTCCGCATCGCATGTCTTGAACTCCTCCACGCGCCTATTTGCCTCTCTCCACGTGCCGTTGTGGAAATACCTGTCGCCGTCCCAGACGTAATAGTAATAATCAATCACGTCGATGCCAGTGTTAGTGAAGCCCCACGCCACGTGGCCGTTGGTGCCTATCGTCACAAGCGGCGTGCCTGGAAACGCCACACCCACCACCTCACGCCCGGGGGTCTTCACTCTCTGAAATATCCAAATGGGCGGCGCCGACAGCAAGAGATGGGGGTCGTTCGCCAACATGGCGCAGTTCGTGGCCGACAGTTGAGGCGATATTATCCAATTGTTACTGGCGTGAGGCGATATTATCCAATTGTCACCGGCGTCTCGGGGTGGCGAGAAGACCGCCTTGCGGGGGAGTATCGGCGTGTTTTGTCTCCGACTCAGCGCAATTTCTAGAAATCGCTGGCCAAGTCTGTCCGCCAACCGTTTCAACTCCAAGTCCGCCTCGCCCCCGCTGAGACTCCAAGCCACTAGCTTGACTATGGCGATGACGTCTGTGGGGGCCCACGGCTCAGGCTTTTTACCCAGTATCAAATACTCAATTGGTGGTGGGTTTTGTGTAATGAAGTCATTAACTCCATTGACGTACTCTAGAACCACCGTAGCCACGTTTGGGAAGTTCGACTCTATGTAGAGCCAGCTCTTTTCCGCAGATATGTAGAGCCCCCGCGTTCTGAAGTATATGTCTGTGTCTAACGCTGCAGGTCCCAGCAACTCGCCGAGCCGACCTTGCGCCACGCGCCGCATTACGTCCATTTGGAAGAGTCTATAGTAAGCGTGTGCATAGCCCAATCTGTAGTACGCCTCTCTCTCGCTCTCCGCCTCTATAGTTAACACGTAGTTCTCTATCGGCGCCGGCGGAGGTGGGCGATATATGGCTTTCATCGGGCCGTGGAATGGGTCCGCAAGTCTGACGACAGATGGGGGGAGGAGAAAAATGAAAACTGCCACAAGCAGTAGTACTATGGCTATAGCTTTCATATTCTTTAATTTTTATTAGAAATATATTTTTGTGAAGACGCTTACAAGGTCTGAAATGTGAAGAGGGCTGAGCGACTGATTTATATACGTCGACAATCTGAGCTATGGACTACAGTATTGAACACGCCAGAGTAAAGAGCCAGATTGAGAAGAATCAATGTGTGGGAGATACGCCTCGCCAACTGGCCGATTGTGTTGCGGAAAGCATAAAGACGCTGGGTTATGTAGTGACTGACGTCCAGCTTCTAGACGCAAACGTAGACCCAGTGGAGAAGATTGAAGACACGAGATTCATGAGAATTGAAGCTAGTAGAGGCGGAGTGACGCACATCTTTACGTTTGCCGTACTCAAGCCGGGTGGCGTTTATAAAGCTCTCTGGCTTCAATCTGCAGTAGTGGAGAAGTAATGGAGACTACGAGAGAGCGGATAATTAAGATCCTCCTATCCGCCAGCGAGCCGTTGACTGTGTATCAACTACAAGTCTTAATCAACACAGATTTAAAGCCGGGCGAGTTGTATGACGAGTTGGAACATGTAAAGAAGACTTTGAAGAGAATGGGTTACAGACTGGGCGTGATTCCCCCAGTTTGTAAATCATGTGGATACGAGTTTAGAGATAGAGAGAGGTTGAAGAAACCCAGCCGTTGTCCTCGCTGTAGGGGAGAGAGGATCGAAGCGCCGAAGTTTTTCGTTACTTCTTCTTGAACTTCTTGAGCCTTAGATTTCTAGATCTACACCTCCTGCACTTCTCGGCGCCAATGGGGTTTTTGGCGCCACAATTTCTGCAAATTTTCACTTGGAATTTGTGTTTCATGACTAATTGAAGCTTTTCCGGGTCAAGCGTCAGCGGCATGGCAATCCTCACGTTCTAATTTATAAATTTTTTGACATAAGACATATATTAACTCCCTTCTTTTTTTGTGTCATCTGTATCGCTGGGGTTAACTAGAGAGGACGATCATTATTACGTTGTTAACATAATTGAAAACTACAAAGCAAAAGTAGTGCAGTGGTTTAAAACTTTAGGAGAACGCATCTCCACAACTCTCAAGGCGGGGAACTCGATTGTCGTGATTGGCCCCCACGGCGTTGGTAAATCTGTGTTGACTAGATACATAACTGCCAAGTTTATAGAAGAACAATACGCCGTAATAGATGTAAGCACTGACGTAGTTACTTTTGACAACGCTCTCGAGGTGTTGAACGAATTGCCAAACGCATTGGGTTTCTATGATCCTCTAGGCATCACGTTTTACGACAGTTCGCGGGTTCTACGGAGCGAGACGGCGTTGACGTTGCGAGACCGATGCGATTACATTGCGGATAGAGTTCTCTACCTGCGTTATAGAGATGTGCCGTCGCTCATAACTCTCCCAACAGAGTTGTACCGATACACCACATGCATGGACTACATAGCCGATGTAAAGGTCGTGAATGTGGCTGAATATCTCAAAACTGTAGATCTCGCCGCAGTTTTGAGAGAGGTTTTCGCTTCACACGCCTCGGGTTTGGGCTGTAGAGAAGCCGAGGCAGACTCCTACATTAGCTATGTGTTAGAAAGACATGGCGACTACAGCGGCGTGTTCCCACTAACGGTGTACGGAGCTAAGAGATATGCGAAAAACAGATGTTTACATGAACCTCCCGACGTGATGTATCGAGAGGTGGTAAGAGAACTCTCTAGAATATACCAAGATCTCTATAGACGTCTCTTCCTCGAAAAATGGGACGAAATCCGTCCATCTCTATCTCTCAGCCTATCTGACATCCATCTACCCATCGACGTGGCTCGTTTACTGCCGAAAATTAGACGTGTCGAGAGAGTAATTGCTTTCCTACAAACTCCAGACACAGAATACACGAAACTCCTACGTGAAGAGGCGCTAGACCAACTGAGAGAGATGTACCACATAGAGAATGGAGATGTGGCGTTCCGTTGGGCCACCGCCCCCAAGGAGAGCATTGTGAAAGAAGTATTTAAAGAGTTTAAATACCCCTGCAGAGAGTTAGTAGAGAAAATTAGAGTAATTTACCGAGGTCTCTTCATAGCCTACCCAGAGATGGTGTTTGAATTTGCAAAAGCAATTGCGAAATTTGCATATGGCGAAAATCGTGCGAGGGAGATGTGGCTAGATACATATGTCACATGGACACAATCCCCACGGTGGTGGTAGACGCCATAGGCTCTGTGAGGAGAATAACTGCTGGCATATATGCAGATGTCCCCGAGCCAATTGGAGACGCCGTAGAGTTGTTGACGAAATTAGCTCTAGTCGACGCTCCCCACGCCGCGCATCTAGCTACAAATTTCGTCGAGATACTCCTAGAGAGAGTTACACAAGACCCACACGCGTTGTCCCGCTTCTATAAACTCTACTACGACTATATAGAGATGAGTGCAAAGATAGAGTCTCCACGAGTGTTGAAAATGCTCGCATTGGCGCACTTCTTCGGCATAACACCACAGGAAGCCGTGCCCGTTTTGAAGACTTTGATAAAGAAAACTGTAGAGTTGGGCGATTGTAAATCTGCAGAACTCGCATACTTATCGTTAGCTACCATAGCGCCGGAGGAGGTGTCTCAAGCGCCTAGATGTATCGCTAAACTCGAGCTGTCGTTAAGTCGTCACGACTACTAGAAGAGGATTTTGACTAATTCACTGGGTTCGTCTTGGAGAGCGGAAATGTAGTGCAATTCACTCACACCCATTGCGGCAGCTATCTCGTCGGCCTCTATAAATAAACCAATTTCTCTAGCTAAATCCATTTTGTTTCCCGCGACGGCAATTCGTTTGAATGGTTTCACAAATCTGTCTAGAAGCCTACTGTGCATTTCAGCAATTGCGTAGAGTGTGTCTTGCTGGGTAACGTCATACACATATAACACTTTATCTACAAAAAACGTAGCCATACGTACAAAGTTGTGTATAACTTCAAAAACGTACTGCCCCGGGACGTCAATTATGTTTACTCCTCTATCTAGGTATAGTTTATAAACGCCAGGTCGTAGCGTCACTCTAGGTCTTAGAGACAAACCCATGGATCTGTACGCCAGCGTAGTTTTCCCAACGCCGCCCACTCCCAACAAAGCAACTATGTGACGCACAATTCTGAAACGGCTTCTAAATATAAACAATGCGTAGTTACGTGTATATCTCAACGTCTACCTCCCAATTTTCTCTCGGTACCACTGTCGCAAGTGCCGGCCTCATGCCTAATTTCTCCAACACTCTCTGCCGTTTTTCTAGTAGTATTTTCTTCTTTCTGAGTTTATGATCCGTAGGCGATAGCGTTGTTTTTACTTCTACGTGGTATATAACGCCATCTCTACACATGAGGAAATCTACCTCTCTTAAAGTCTCTATCGCCAACGCGGCGAACTGTGGGGTGTCTAACTGTTTGACTAACTTAGACGCTATTTCTAACTCTACATCTCTAAACATCTCCCAGCCGGAGAGATACGTGGGTTTACTTCCGTGTAGAGCTAAGTTTTTCAACTCCTCCAAGCCAATTCTCAATAAGTATGAATATGTGCCTTGGACGTCTCTACCTATGTACCTCACTAACTTCTTGGGGGGTTTCACAAACACTCTAGGCTCCCCCATGTCCACCGCCGGCACGAACCAAGACTTGTGTATGGGCCAGTCTGTGGAGATGTGTCTAGACACTATGCCGTCTGTCGACTCTCTAGGCAGCGAAGTGGCGGGTGGATTCATCCTAGTGGAGTAAATCCCCTCAACAACCATGGCTACGCTCTCCCCCCTAGCGGCTTCTGGAAACACTTTCGCGAACACACTCTCGCCGAAGATGCCAATGTCGGCGCCTAGCGCTTTCAATATGTTCACACGCATCAACGCCGTCTATATCATACACAGATTTCAACTCAACGTTGAACATAACATTTATAGATGGCGAGAAGTGAAGTTGTGAAAGACGGCGGCGAGTGGGGGAAACTCAGAGATGACGAGGCGTTGACGTTGTTGGAAGCATACGGAATCCCCACGCCGCAGTATTCACTCGCCTACGATGAAGACAGCGCGGTGGAGGCTGCCGACCGTATTGGCTATCCAGTAGTGGCTAAGATAGTCTCGCGGAGCGTTATACACAAGACAGACGTGGGTGGCGTAGTGCTGGGTTTGAACAACCCCCACGACGTTAGAGAAGCTTTCAGAAAACTAAGCCGCATATCTGGATTCGAGGGGGTTCTAATACAGAAGATGGTGGACAAGGGCGTCGAGCTCATCGTTGGCGCCACCTACGACGAGATTTTTGGACATGTAATACTCTTCGGGCTCGGCGGGATATTTACCGAGCTCTACAGAGACATCTCCATGAGAGTTACTCCACTGGAGAGGAGAGACATCTTGGAGATGATTAGAGAAGTCAAGGCATACCGCATACTCGCGGGTTACAGGGGGTTACCCCCCAGAGATATAAACGCAATAGTGGACATAATTTACAAATTTTCAAAATTGGTAGTGGAGAACGAGATTGGGGAGGCAGACTTGAACCCAGTGGTTGCATTGGAAAAAGGCGCATATGTAGTAGACGCCAGGTTTATCCTACGCCGCGGGCGGCGGGCGTAAAGATTTAAAGAGAGGAAATTATAGACTTGGGGCCGTAGCTCAGCCAGGCAGAGCGGCGGGCTCCAGACCCGTAGGTTGGCTTCGCCAAGCGGACGGCGGGGGTTCAAATCCCTCCGGCCCCATTTACATATAAATACCCACCATGGCGTATGTGTGAGGTTTATGTTGGGGGTGGTTTTAGCATTCTTGGCGTCGTTGATCACAGCGCTGTTGCTCACCACGTCAGAAGTGGAACTCACTACGTCGACAGAAGTGGAGACTCCCTGTGGGGGATTCTGCGGGTGGTCCACCGGCGGTGCGTGCGTTACGGATTTCGATTGCGTGAGAGACGGCTGTAGTGGGCAAGTCTGTAGGAGTACACATGAAGAGCCAGTGTTCACCACATGTGAGTGGAGAGAGTGTTACGACGCACAGAAATACGGCGTTAGGTGTAAATGTATAGACGGCAAATGTAAATGGGGTTAAAGTATCCACTTTTCTAAACCCCTGGCAGAGGCTTTGACGCGCTCTACGACAGACGTGAGGTTTCTGTAAGTCTCGAAGACGTCTCCCCCACACGCAAGTGTCAGTTTCTCAGCCACAGACATCAAATACGAAGGCGTGGCGTCCGCAAGCGTGGGTCCGAAAGAAGTATGTAAAACCAAACGGCTTTTGTGCGTCTTGGCGCTGATCGCGTGACAACGGTGTGCCGCAAGCATTTTGACTCCCTCGGGACCTAAACGCAGTCTGTCGCCCACCCTCTCGACAATCCCCAGATTTTCTGCAATTCTGACGATGTCAAAAGTGCTTTCACGCCAGATAGAGAAGAGGAGAGAAATAGACACAGAACCGCCGCGACTTGCCAAAGCCCTAACAACGTTGAGGAATTCCGCGGCATTTATAAAATCTCTAGACACAAAACTAAGGCATATTTGAAATAAAAATGTGGTATGTACCATACATAAATGGGAGTAAACTAAAAGTACATCACGACTCGTGTCCCAGGTAGGGATTTAGACATGTGTCTCTCCACAATTTCTCTACCTCTCTGTCTCTCTCTATGTGTCTCAGCCCCTTTATAAAGACTAAGTCGTCGTCGTAACCGCATGTGATTTTTAACAAAGTTTCTCTCTGTCCACGTCGTATGTCGTACCATCTATGTGGCGTGTATCCCAAATTACGGAAGAGACGCATTGCGGCGATGTTGCTTTCTCTAGTGGTAGCTAGGTATGTAGATGTGGCGCATGTCGACTCCACGTTTTTCACTAACAACGTAGCTACGCCTCTCTTCCTATAGTCCGGCGCCACCGCTATGTAGTAATGTACACATGTGTCTACACTTGGTATTTTGTAAAATATCTCAACGCCAATGGGGCCCCCCTCGTACGCCACCAGAGCGTCTGAATATGGCCACTTGTTCAACACCGCCTTGGCGTACTTAACGGGGCCTTTGTAATATTTCTCCAAAAGTTCCAAAGCGATTTCTCTATCTCTGTCTATACGCACTGTCTATCGCTTTGAAGTCCTCTTCACTCAACCGTATGTAGAGAGCGCCAGCTATCTCGTCTACACGTCTCTTGTTCTCAGTCTTCGGTATGGGTACGACTCCCCTCTTGACATACCACGCCAATGCCGTCTGCACAGCTGTGGCGCCGTATTTCTTGCCGACTTCAGCTAGCTTCTCGTCTCTGGCAATCGCTCCCTTCTCCAGGGGTGTGTATGCCAAGTACATAATTCCATTACTCTGTGCGTAAGGTATCACCTCTGTCTCGTCTTGCCTGTAGTACAGCGAGTAATGGTTCTCCACGGCGGCTATCTCGTACTTCTTGACACAAGTTTCGGCCTCCTGTATCTGCCCAAGAGTGAAGTTACTTACGCCGAAGTGTCTCACAACGCCGGCGTCTACCAAATGCTCAAATGCTCTGATAGTGTCGCATATCGGCACAGAGTCGGAAGGCCAATGCAATAGATAGAGGTCTATATAAGTGCCGAGCCTCCGAGCGCTGGACTCCCCAGCCTTTATCACTTTGTCAAACTGCGCGTTGTTGGGCCACACCTTCGTCACCACGAATAGCTCATCCCGTGGAAACTTCTTAATGGCAGCCCCCACCAACTCCTCTGTATGTCCACCGCCGTACATTTCGGCAGCGTCTATAAGCCTCAATCCCCTCTCTATTGCATATTCCAAAACCTCAATCCACTCTGCGTCTCTACTGACATCTGGCGTCCAGAAACCCCCACCGATGCCCCAAGTGCCCAAGCCAATAGCAGACACACACCCAACTCTACGGAAACACGCCTCCATATCTAAGATTAAACACATTTTAATAACTGTAAAATGTTAGCCGGGCCCGTAGCTCAGTCAGGACAGAGCGGCGGCCTCCGGAGCCGTAGGTCGTGGGTTCAAATCCCACCGGGCCCGTGTGCTACGTGTCATGTTTCACAAGAGATAGCCCGGCCGGGATTCGAACCCGGGCCACGGGGTCCAAAGCCCCGCATCCCTAGCCGGACTCCCCCCTTGGCCGCTAGACGACCGGGCTCGTTAATGTCAATTTTCCACGTTAAAAACTTTTTGATTGACGTGGTGTTGCGCGAGTGTGTCTTGGGTCGAGGGGTAGTGGAGGTTTTGGGTGTTGTAGTATGCGGAAAAATTTATATAGTTCGTTTTCCCGGGATATATATGGATGGTGCGATCTCTATAACAGTCGCCAATTCATATTTAGTTGATTTAGTCTATAGACGTATAGTTGGTGAACTAAAGAGACGAGGAGAGGTAGTGGATGTGTCTGTCGTGGGTAACGTCATTCGTATCCCGAAAACCGACGGAGTGAGAGAAGTGGTTTGGAACGTAGTGAAGAGCACTCCCACCGCAGTGTTTTCTAGCATAGATGTTAAAGTATAAAAAACGCAGAGTATAGAGACTCGGGCCGGTAGTCTAGCGGAAGGATGCCCGCCTTGCGCGCGGGAGATCCCGGGTTCGAATCCCGGCCGGTCCATTGAATATTTTTAAATGTCAAGCTATGTATGTTTATGCGTGCGGAGGTTCTCGCCAGAAAACCGCCAGTCACTTCTACTCCCGAAACGCGTATAAAAGACTTGGCTAGGTTAATGTCGGAGAGGAAAGTTGGGCTTGTGGTTATAGTGGATAATTTACAGCCAGATGTGGTTTTGGGTGTGGTCTCCGAGCGAGATATCGTCAAGGCGGTGGCTATGAATGTAGATTTAAACACGCCGGCGAGGGGGATTATGAGCGCGCCAGTGGTGACGGTAGAGGGAGAGGAGCCTATTTGGAGAGTTGCAGACGTGATGCGGCAGCATAACATTAGACATGTGGTAGTGACGAGGGGGGGAAAGCTGTATGGCGTCATTTCAATTAGAGACCTCGTGTCCGAAGAGTCTGTGTTGAAGAGTTTGGTAGAGTACGGAACTCCCGAAGAACATAGACCATCTGTGGATTGATATGGAGAAGATTGTAGTTGGGTTTGACGGGTCTGAACAAGCTAAGAGAGCTCTACTTAAAGCTAAGACTATTGGCGAAAAATTCGGCTCTAAAATATACGTAATTCACGTCATTGACACTGCTGTGTTTTCACTCTCCGAGGCCTTCACATCACCGTCGGTAATTCACAACTTGAGACAAAATGCGGAGAAGTTGATAAAAGAAGCTCTAGCCATAGTGGAGAACGCCGATGCTAGAATTCTCGAGGGAGACCCAGCATACGAAATTGTTAGATTTGCTCGAGAAGTGGGGGCGTCGCTCATCGTCATCGGTTCTCGTGGTTTGTCTACAATACGCCGGGTTTTAATGGGCAGTGTCTCTTCGAGAGTGGTGCAAGAGTCGCCCATTGACGTTTTGGTAGTTAAATAATTTTTTTAGAGGTAAAGCCGCCACCGCTAACAACGCCCCAGAGTATATGAAAGACGCCGCTGGAGAGATGGAGTACACATAAGCCGTAACTACGCCCCCCACAATTGATCCAATGTATTCAAGCGCTAGCGTGGCGCCTAGCACTTTGCCTCTGTTTTCTGGGTAGACGTCCCCCACTATGGCTCTACGTAGAGACATGGCCACCTCGCTGCCGATGCCTATGATGATTGCCGCCGTCACTAACGAAACTATGTTTTTCCAAATGCTCAACATGAGGTATCCAAACACGATGAACATCAAGCTAGCTAACAATGCAGTAACTCGCGGCACTTTGTCCACGACGGGCATTAACACAAGTCCGAAAAATATAGCTACGGCGACTGTGGCGCTCTGGATAATGCCCCACGACATGTTGTCTACGCCGATTACGTCAGTTGCGTACAAAACGCCGAACGTCTGTAGAGCTATAGAACTCCACGACATGACGAAACCCAAGAAAGTCACGTAGGTAACTAGAGGCGGGAGGTTTCTAAATTCGCGCCAGAAGACGTAAGACCTCGCCAACTCGCTCCATTTGATTCTACTCGGCGTTATTGTCTCTTGGAGTGCACGCATTCTCAACAACGCCACCGTGATGGAGATGACGCCCGAGATGATGAAAGACAATCTCATCCCCCACAGCCCTAATTGGTCTAGGAGGTAGCCGCCCACCGGGGGGAGAATAAGCCAGGGGATTTGGGGCAAGACAGTTGTCAACATCATTCCGCCGCCTCTCTTGTCTGGGGGTAGAGTGTCTAACAAAATCGCCACGAGTGCCGGTTGGTAGAAGTGGAGCGCCCAGTCAATTACATATACAACGGCGAATTGTCTCCAGTCTTGCACCAAGACGTAGAGGAATTGAACTACGGCAATGCCCCAAGTCCCAATGACAATCGCCCTCTTCCTGCCGATTACGTCTGTCAAAACGCCGCCGGGTAGTATAGACAACAGAACCGCCAGAGAGCCTAGCGATCTAACTATGCCGATTTCTATGTTAGACGCCCCGAGTAGCTGGAGATATTTAGACATATAGGGAAAAGTGAGCGAGCCTGAAATCGCGAATAGAAACCAAGACACAATCATTACCCCGACGTTTCCCCTCAGCCAGTAGACCACGGAGTGGGGCATATCCCTTAAGTATATATACATAGTCAGAATGCCCCGTATGAAAAATTGGTTACTCTTCACACTTGCCTTTGTAGTCACATTGGCAACGCTGCTAGCTACAGTTGCAGCGGGGAGCCGGGAGCCGATGTATAAGCCTTATTGGGAAGACAAAGCTGCGAGACAAAAAGCGCTGGAACTCATCTCGCAAGTGGGAGTCGAGGTCAAGAGGGGGGATCTGGGCGTGGTGGTGGTTGGCTATAGAGATCAGATAGACGCGCCCAACAGAGGCGAGTTGTTGCAGACTTTGTCGACTTTGTTGAAGCATGTAGATGGATATACGGTATATCTAGCCCCCTGGGCGATAGACAACGCCACCAAGCAATATCTGTCGTTACTTTACCTCGGCAAATTGTCAGTAGATAAATACCTAAGAGGCGAGGTCGCGACTGAGGCAGCTACCTCTCCAAACGTAGACAAAGCGCTGGAGCTAGCGAGATTTCTAGCGGAAAAATACGGCTCTTACCACCCGCTCGGCGGCAGTAGAGTTTTCCAAACGCCCCCCATATACGTAGTGGTTTTTCGAAACGACACTAGCTATGTAGTTTACGAACCGTACACATTCGGCAGAGACTCCACGTTTGCAGACTGGCTACGGTGGGTG
This sequence comes from uncultured Thermoproteales archaeon, assembly GCA_938027595.1. Taxonomy (GTDB): domain Archaea; phylum Thermoproteota; class Thermoprotei; order Thermoproteales; family Thermoproteaceae; genus Pyrobaculum. Next base: position 117,555 of record CALJAK010000002.1, on the reverse strand, counting down.
GTTGTAATTTTTGAAAATTTAAAAGTTGGACAGGGAAAGACAACGCCCTAGAGCGGTAGAAATATCTGGAGCGCGAGAATTGCGGCAATGATGGCTACAGATATCGCCACAGTTAACTTAGGCGTGAGTTTTATTTTCTCCAACTCGCCTTCTTCGCTGAATTTTATCAAACCAGCCGCTACGAATGGGTTGAGCCCCTCCACTTTCTTCCGACGCGCCATGTTTCTCTCTAGATACTTATTAAAATCTTTTATGCGGGGGGTGGGATTTGAACCCACGCAGGCCTACGCCACAGGGACCTAAACCCTGCCCCTTTGACCTAGCTCGGGCACCCCCGCCGTAGTTACCACACTCTAAGTTTAAAAAGCTTTGTGTCGATAAATATTTAACACAGTGGAAATTTATCCACGTGAAGATAGTGGTGAAGATTTTTGGGCCTAGATATTTCGGTATTTCTCAATACGACACAGTTACACATGTGTTTGAAGTAGAGAACGAGACGACTGTCAGAGATGTATTGAAATTTTTAGAGAAGCTCCACCCAGGTATTAGAGATAGACTTCTAAAAGATGAGGAGATAATTCCCATGCACGACATATGGATCAACGGACGTTCATAGAACTCAATGGTCTCGATACAAAAGTTAGAGAGGGAGACGTAATTCAGATAATTCCGCCTTTCGGTGGTTAGAGAGAGACCCAGCGGGGTGGCTCGCTCTCAATTCTCCTAATCTGTCCAGTGCTCTCTAGGTAGAGTATGTGGCTATACGCCTCGCCAATTGCAAACAGTTTGTTGTATATGTCGAACTGTTCAAATTTTCCCAAGCTCCAAGTCAAGTTTTTTGCTACTTCATAGAGAGACATGGGGCGGCTCAAGAGATGTAACAACTCCCCCAATCTCCTCTGGTGATGTTCCAGCAGTTCCTCTACGCGTTTGGGTAGATCCACTATTGGATCTCCATGTGCTGGATACGCCACTGTCTCCATGTGTGTCTTTCTCAAGCTTTTTAGATACTCACCGAGGGGGTTGAAACCATCTCTGGGGATCCACGAAATGTTTGGAGTAATTTTTGGCAATATGTGGTCACCAGTGTAAACGCCGGCTTGAGACAAGTAAACCATGTGACCTGGGGTATGTCCCGGCGTCCACATGGCTCTTATGCCACAATCTAACTCCTCGCCGTCAGTCACGCCTCGCCATTGTATACGCCACACGTCTTCATAAGCTTTTCTAAACCGCGCCACTGGGTGAAACTTCTGGAAGCCTTCAATTATCTCAGTCGGCACGCCGAGTTGTTTATATTCGTCCAGAAGGAGTTTTACAAACTCGTCGAAGGGTGTTTTCAACTCCTCGCTTCCAATGTGAAACTCTGGCGAAGCGACTTCGGACAGCAGCTGGGCGAGAGTTATGTGATCTACGTGAAAGTGTGTCACGTAGACTTTCGTGATTTGCCCCGGCTTTATGCCCATGGACTTCAGCCCCCTTAGCAGAGCCAACGCCGCCTCGTAAGTGGCTAGCCCCACGTCTATTAATCCATATCCATCGTCACATTTCAAGATGTAGATGTTTACATGTCCCAACTCCATGCCCGGCAGGGGGACTTTGATGGACATATATAGCTCTATCTAGTGAGCTATATGTCTTTCCCCATTCGCGAGCCCGACGTCTCTGGACGTTTCGTGAGGAGAATTAACAGATTTCTCGGCGTGGTGGAGATAGAGGGAAAGACTGAATATCTCCACATCCACGACCCTGGAAGACTGCCGGAGTTACTCACGCCGGGTGTGGTTGTCTGGGCGCGGCACAAGACGGGCGGGAGAGCTAGTTACTACCTCACTGCAGTGGAGCTAGAGGGCGAGCTTGTGTTAGTGGATTCGGCACTCCACAACAAGATAGCCAAATGGCTCGTGGAAAGTGGACACGTATTGCGTAGCTACACTATAGTCAAATCTGAACCCACCTTTGGCGGGGGTAGGTTCGATTTGTTAGTTAAGAATCCCGCTGGCAAGTTGGCTTTTGTTGAAGTAAAGGGAGTGACTCTACAACGTGGGTTATATGCATTGTTTCCCGACGCACCGACGGCGAGGGGGAGGCGACATGTGGAGAAATTGGTAGAGTTGGCTAAGTCTGGTTCTGAGGCTTGGATTATCTTTTTGGTTTTTAGAAAACACGCGGAGGTTTTTTCCCCGAATTGGGAGACAGATTGGGAGTTTTCCAGAGCGCTGGTGGATGCGTACAACAACGGAGTGGGTATAGCGGTAGTGAAGTTAGAGATGTATAAATGGGGTCTTAAATATGTGAAAACTCTACCACTGGAGTTTAACGGATACAGGAATCTATAATTATAAATATGTTACTTGTTTTTTAATACAATTATCATGACTTAACTACAATTAAGTCTTGTATTTTAGTGGGGGAAATTTTTTATATTTTAAAATTTCGTGACACTATGGAGAAATATGTGTATAGCTTTAAAGAAGCAGATTACAAAAACAAAAAACTTTTCGGCGGAAAGGGAGCTAGTCTCATCCAAATGTCGCAACTTGGTCTTCGAGTCCCCCCCGGGTTTATAATCACCACCGAGGCTTGTAAAAAGTTCTACAGCCCAAGACAGAGCGACATATCTAAACTAGAGGCGGCGCTCATGAAAAACCCACCGCCCGAAGTTAGAGATGAAATCATTAAAGAACTCCACGACATAATTAACAATCTCGACATACCTCCAGAAATGTGGAGGCAGATTGTGGAATATGTACACAAACTAGAGTTAGAGACTGGGAAGAAGTTCGGTGATAGGAAAAACCCCTTGTTAGTATCGGTGAGGAGTGGCGCTGCGGTGTCCATGCCTGGGATGATGGACACGGTGTTAAACCTCGGTCTCAACGACGAGACTGTAGTGGGTCTCGCAGAACTTACAAACAACGAGTGGTTCGCGTACGACGCCTACAGGAGATTTCTACAGATGTTTGGCAAGATTGTACTCTCTATAGATGAAAAGTTGTTCTCTACCGTCTGGGAAGAGATAAAGAGAAAGTATAACGTGAAACACGACCCGGACGTCCCGCTGGAGGGACTTAAAGAGGCTGTTAATGCGTTTAAGGACATTATAAAGAGAGAAACTGGCGAATTTCCACAAGATCCCTGGACTCAACTACGTCTAGCTGTAAAAGCAGTCTTCAGGTCGTGGATGAGTCCGCGGGCTATATTCTATAGGATAATTGAGAAAATAACGCCAGACGTCGCCGATTGTACAGCAGTAAACGTCGTCACTATGGTCTTCGGAAACGCCGGCTGGGACTCTGGGACTGGAGTTGTATTTAGCCGAGATGTAGCCACTGGAGAGGACAGGCTGTATGGTGAATTTCTGCCAGTGGCTCAAGGCGAAGATGTTGTAGCAGGTATAAGAACGCCCATGAATATCGAAGAGTTTAGAAAGAGATTCCCCCAGCTTTACGACGAGTTGTACAAAGGGTCTAAGCTATTGGAGAAAGTGAATAGAGATGTGCAAGACGTAGAGTTCACAGTGGAGCGGGGCGTGTTGTACTTCCTCCAGTGTAGAAATGCCAAAATGACTGCACTGGCTCGCATCAAGACAGCTGTAGACATGGCGAAAGACGGTACGATTTCGAGAGAGGAAGCCCTCTTATATGTGAAACCAGAGCACGTACTACAACTACTGTATCCCAGGATAGATCCGAAGGCAAAGGCGAAGCCAGTTGCTCAAGGTCTTCCGGCGAGTCCAGGCGCCGTGTCTGGGCAAGTGGTGTTCCACCCAGATGACGCAGTTAGGTGGGCCGCCGAGGGGAAGCGGGTGATTTTGGCTAGAGTGGAGACTAAGCCAGACGACGTCCACGGATTTTATGCCTCTGTGGGTGTCTTGACGAGTAGAGGTGGCATGACTAGCCACGCTGCCGTGGTGGCTAGAGCTATCGGAAAACCCGCCGTAGTTGGCGCTGAAGCTATAGAAATAAATGAAGAAGAAAAGCGCCTCAGAGTTGGCGAAGTGGTTGTGAGAGAGGGCGACTGGTTGACTATAGACGGTCACACCGGCAATGTGTACGTCGGCGTAGTGCCCACGATTGAGGCTGAGTTAATTCCAGAGTTAGAGGAGTTGTTGAAGTGGGCTGACGAGTATAGACGACTCGGCATTAGAGCAAACGCCGATTTGCCCGAAGACGCCATGATTGCTAGAAAATTCGGTGCCGAAGGCATTGGACTCCTACGCATTGAGCGAATGTTTAGAAAGCCGGAGAGACTAGAACTCTTGAGGAAAATAATACTAGCCGAGAATGCAGAAGAGCGAAAGCCGCATTTGGAGGTTTTGTACAAAATGTTGAAAGATGACTTTAGAGAAATATTCAGAGTGATGGATGGACTGCCGGTGATCGTTAGATTGATAGATCCGCCGCTTCACGAATTTCTGCCAAAGCCCGAGGAGGTGTTGGAACAGATATATAGTAGAAAACTGCAGGGGGGCGACGTCGCTGAGTTAGAAAAACTCTACCGCCGTGTGAAAGCTCTACAAGAGTTCAACCCCATGTTGGGTCACAGGGGAGTTAGAGTGGGCATTACGCACACAGATTTCTATTACTACTTAAATAGGTCTATTTTTGAAGCGGCAGCTGAGTTGAAGAAAAGTGGGGGGCGGCCAATTGTCGAAGTGATGATACCGCAAGTTTCAGACGTTAGAGAGATTGTGTACGTGAAGGAGAAAGCCATACTACCGGCGTTGCGGGATGTCGAAAACGAGTTTGGAGTGAAGCTAGATGTCAAAATCGGCACCATGGTCGAGACTGTGAGAGCCGCACTCACCATGGACGAAATTGCTAAAAATGTGGATTTCATAAGCTTCGGGACTAACGACTTGACGCAAGCGGTGTTTAGCTTCAGTCGTGATGATGCCGAGAACAAATTCATACCGCAGTATCTAGAGTTGAAGATACTAGACGCCAACCCCTTTGAAACTCTTGACACCAAAGGCGTGGGCAAACTAGTGGATTACGCGTCGTCTATGGCGAAAGAAGTTAACCCATCTATTGAAGTGGGTGTCTGCGGTGAACATGGGGGCGATCCCAAATCTATACACTTCTTCCACAAGACTAAAGTGGATTACGTAAGTGCCTCGCCGTTTAGAGTGCCTCTTGCGCGGCTAGCCGCGGCGCAAGCTGCAGTGGGGCAGAAAATGCATCTATAGAAAGAAATATCTAGATAGATACATATTTTTTCCATGTGGACTCGAATAAAGCATTTCATAACTAGTATGTGTCTATTGCTGGCTCCATATCTAGACGTGTGTAAATTTGGAGCTCCATCTCAAAAGAGTGAAGTCAAGACAGAACGTAGAGAACGTTGTTCAAAAATTTAGTTTTTCCATGGATTTACTACATTTTGTAAATGCTTTCCATATTGAGGTGAGTAAGTTATTGGATAAAGTAGAGTCTCTGGGCGAAGCTAACGGCTACATGGAGTGGGTAGTGGGGAGGTTGGGCGATTATGAAGTGTACTTCTTGTGGTTTCCCCGCACCAAGAAGTTAGTTTATGTATTGAAAAGTGGAAAAGTCCAGAAAGAAGCTGAGGTAGAGGTAAAAAATCGCTTGGCCGCCATTGCGCAAGTTGAGAAGATTGTACAAGAGCTAAAGCGGTGAGAGTTGTAGTTTTGTACTCCGGCGGTAAAGATAGTCACTATGCATTAATTAAAACTTTGGAGAGTGGACACCAAGTCGTTTGTCTAATTACTGTAGTCTCGAGAAATGTGGAGTCCTACATGTTCCACACGTCTAACATACGTTGGAGTTTGCTACATGGAGAGGCGCTGGGTATTCACCAAATGACGATCGAAGTAAGTGGCGAAAAAGAGCTTGAAGTGGCTGAAGTGATTACTGCACTTAAACGCGGCGACTGCGAGTTCGACGCAATTGTTTCAGGCACAGTGGCATCTATGTATCAAAAAAAGAGAATTGACCAAATTGCCGGAGAGTTGGGAGTGACTCATATAGCGCCGTTGTGGAGTTACAACCAAGAAAAACTGTTGAGAGAGGAGGTTAGACAGATGAAGTTCGTCATTACCGCAGCCATGGCCATGGGGTTGGGCGCTAGGCATTTGGGTATCGTCGTTACGCCAGAGGTGGCGGAAGAGTTAATATCGTTAAGTCGTAAATATGGCTTTTCGCCAGTGGGAGAAGGTGGCGAGTTTGAGACTTACGTAGTGGAGAGTCCCCTTTTCGCTATTGAAATTAGTGGAGAAAGTCGTTGGCACACGGCGGGATGGGGTTATTACGAAATTCGCGATGCGAAAATATTAAAAAGACGTGCGGAGAGATATCCAAGCCCCGGTAGCTCAGTCCGGCAGAGCGGCGGGCTGCAGAAGTTGTAGAAACCCGTAGGTCCCGGGTGGGTTTGAACCTCGGGAATTCAAATCCCGGCCGGGGCTCCACTAATTTGTTTAAAAGGCTAGTTGTAGACAATGTTGAAACCCAAGATAGACCCTTGTATATTCCTACACAGCGTCCCCGACGATTGGACGCAACTACTTGGCGTAGATTTCGTGAATGAATTAGTGAAGAGGTTTAGACATGTGGCGAGAGACTTAGACGACGTGGTGAAGTTCGTGACTGAGAACCCGAGTGTTTCATATCTAGCGCTGCGCGGGATGAAAATCGGCGGTGTGTATAGACACGAGTGGATATTGTTTGCCGAGAGTGGCTACGTCTCTCCGTCTTATAGAACTAGATGGCCCCCAGTTGCAGAGTGGGGAGTTTTAGATTTGCGTATCCAAACATCGCCGTGTTATCTCCTCACTTCGCTTAGAGACGGCAGGTCTTACGTCTGGCGAAATAGAGCGTCCTCTCTCTTTAAGTGGATTCACAAAGTGCCGCAGACGAGGCCGTTAGAAGTCTTTAGGCAAGTCTTTCCACAGTGGCTGCGGGAGTTAGCCAACAAGAGGGGGTACTCATGGGTGGCTTGGTCTAAGTGGCGCGATAGACGGAACAAGCACTTAGCTGAGTGGTTGTACTGGCTAGACACTGGGAGAATGCCGCATGTGGACATGACTGTGGGGAGATGGAGCGACATGTGCAGAAATGCGTATTGTACAAAAATAGAGAGTGGCGAAGTTTTGTACAACACGCCATAGCGCCATGGAGTCACTCTTGGCGCAGATATCTCAACATTTGGGAGACGGGTGGCACATGTACTGGGGGCATCCGCCGAGTGGCGTTTTTGTATTGAAAGACGTTTATATGTCAGACCCTCAGGAGGTGTCTCAAATGTGTAGAGAAGGCGCCGTTGTGGTGTACATAACTGCCATGGTGGGAGACACGTACGTCATACATGGGCGGGTGAAGCCTGGGGTGATTAACTGCCCTGTCGTCACTTTTGTGAAGAAATATAAGAGAAGAGATGCGAGAGATGCAGTAGGAAGGTTGATTGAGTTTGTGTTAAAAGTGGAAAAGTTACCCCCCTTCCAGATAAATCCGGAGGTGCTACGCTTTGCAGACCTCTGCCGGGACTATCCATATTTATGCGAAGAACCCACGGAGGTAGTTAAAGCGCTGGAGGAGAAAGTAGACAAAAACAAGCATAGAGCTAGAGAGACTTCGAAAGAGTTGGAAGATCTCATTAGAGCTCTGGTGGCTAGTGACTCCCGCATGTTGAACTTGCTTAAGCAAGTTGTGGAGAATCCAGAGAAATTGGTGGAGTGTTATGTTCGATAAAGTCACATTAACGCTTTTACACATTTTGATAAAGAAATGTAGCTATATGAATTTTTATCGAGAGTACAGAGATTTGTGTCTAGCCGCTAGGTTAGCCACGTCTAACGTCAGAGGTAACGCCGTGAGGTTGAGGCCTTCTCTATTGAGGCTGGAGGACCTCTCGGATTCGAAAGCTGCGTCTCACTTGTTGAATAAAATAAAGAGAGAAGTGGGACCAGTGGCGGACGCGGTTAGTTTGAAACATGCGGCAGTTGCGTACATCTATAGAAAACTAGCGACGTTGGCATGAGGCCTGTCAGAGTGGTGTTGGTGTCTTCTCTAGATGGCGGCGTGGGGAAGACTACGCTGGTTAGCGTAATCGCCGTGGCTAAGGGTTATACGCTAATGATTGATATGGATTGGGAGAAGGCTGATTTGTCGCAGTTGTTCAGAGCCCCCAGGAGGATGGGGTGGTTGGCGCCTTTTTTGAATAGAGAAAAGCCTTATGTACATAGGATAAATCCATCGCTTTACTTAATACCTGGATACGAGGCGTATGAGCTTTACCAAAAGATGGGGAGCGATGCGTCGAGAGATTTCCACCAGGCTCTAGTGGAGTGGGTTAGCTTCATACCTAAATTTGTGCAACTCTCTAGACTGCCGGTGGATACGGTTTTGATTGACACCACAGCCGCCTTGAGGCTTGAGATTCTGTCTAAACTACAGAGCATGGGGGTGTTTAACATCTTTTTGTCAGACGGGCGGTTGATATCTCGCATTTCTGACATAAAGTCCGAGCAGTATAGGCGTTATATGGCGTATTCGTCGATGGTGGTGATCAACATGGTTGACAAGAGCGATTTGGGTATGGCGAAGAAGATAGCCCCAGTGGTGTTGAAGCGGGTTAAGATTTATGAATACTATGGAGAGTCTGTGGCGAGTTCTGTCTTGCGCGATAGAGACAACAAGAGATCTATAGAGCAATTGCTCCTGCGTATAAAGACGTGATTTACGCACAGGCAGACAATTTGTTGAAATCCCGCTGTGTGCTCAAGAGAGAGGGAGTCATAGTAGACAGGGGGTTGAGGACAGACGTCTGCATTACCGAAGACTTGATGTACGTAGTGATTGACCCCCCACTCCCTGAGGATTTGCAGACGGCGTTGTTGTTAGTGATGTTCAGGGGGGTAGTGCCTCCCGACGAGGGGGAATATCCAAAAATTGTGAAGAACGTCGCGGAGGGGCTTAGAGACAAGTATATATGGAGCCTGTACAGAGAGCACAGAGAAATTGTGCACTATTTATTAGATAGGTGGAGTGGGGCTCGGGATTACGCAGGTTATGGAGCTTTGGAGGCGCTTATGAGAGATCCATTTCTCACTGAGATTGTGATACCACAACCCATTGCCTCCGTCTCTAAATACACGTACGTGCCTAAGACGTTGAGAGAGCAATTAGACTACTTGAGGTTTCAAGTGGTGGAGTTAGGTAGATATAGGAGAGTAGTTGCCGTGCGCAATGAATTGAGGCTGCCTACCAACATCGTGATACCGGAGCCGTTGATGTATGTGATTGTGAAGAAGTTACTCCCCTCTCTCACTATGGATAGACCAATGCAGACTAGAGAAGACCAACTTCACAAGGCGAGAATTGCAGCCGATCTGTTGGAGTACAACGTGAACATTAGAAAACTCTCCAGCGTGCCCAAGCCCTCCAAGTCGTTGCTGACGCCGTACGTGACGAAGCCGCTTGAGTTCACGTCAACGGAGGCAGCGAAATATGCAGTGGGGGGTTTGGAAATCTTGGCTTTAGCTTCTCTCACGTTAGAGATGAGGGGTGGAGTGTTGTTCTCCGGTGGAATGGGCTCTGGCAAGACTACCCAACTGAATCAACTATTGTACTTAACTCCGCCGTGGGTGCAAATTGTGATAATAGAGCGGGGGGCTAGGGAAGTGTGGGCCCCCCTGGAGGGACAACTTCTCCACATATCTGTACCCAGCGAGGATAAACTGTGGCATGCGCTAGACCAAGCGCTTCGCTACGGCACAATTCACACTATCGTTACGCTGGCAGAAGCGAGGACACCCGCCGAGCTCAAGACTTTGATAAATTACAGACTGACTGGCCATGGAGCTCTCGCCACTCTACACGCAGATTCGGTGAGAGACGCCGTGGTGAGGATAGTAGAAGCAAACGCACCGCTGGAGGGGTTAGACGGCGTGTTTGTGATACAGCTGTCCGCACTGGGTGGCGTTAGGTTCGTCAGAGAAGCCAAGATGTTGTCAGTGAGAGAGCAGAGAGTGGAGGTTGTGGATGTGGCTGAAGCCACGCCAAGAGTGGCTAGATATGTAGAGGAAATGTATGGAGTAGATCTCAAAAGCGAGTTGAAGTTGAGAGTTGAAGCGTTGATAGACGCAAGCGAGTTGGAGGAACCCACGGCGGCTAGGAGGTTAATCGTGGAGAAAGTGTGGGGTAGGTTAGATTTCAAAAACGCTGTGCGTCAAGAGGCGGCTAAGTTTGGATATTTCTAAAGTTTTTTCGCAGAAACTCACGACTGTGTATGTTTAGAGGGAGGTTGGAGGAGGTGTTGACTTCGAACGATGGGCAGCCGGCAGGCGAGTCGTGGCAGGAGTGTCTAGTCAAAGCGCTTGTGGAAATGCCCACAGAGTTAGCTCAAGAAATTCTCAAGACAATCCCGAGAGAGACGCTGCTGAGTTTGCTTGAGAACAGAAGAGACCCCTACATCAAGTTGGCGATTTTACTACTCAACTGGAGGTGATGTGTAGTATAGAGAAGCTTGCGGTGAAGAGAGGCTTCACAATCTCCACAGCTAGATGGATTTGCGAGTTGGCTAGAGAACTCAGAGTAGGGGAAAAGAAATTTTTCAAAGCAGTGTGTAAACTAGCCGAGAGGGGCATCTGGCTTGAGGAGGAGGATTGGCTAACCGCCGCCAGAGTTATAGATCTAGAGAAATACATGGGCATGGTGGTGGACTACATAGCGGCGCGTGTGTCTTCTGGCGTACACGCCGTAGACGCCGTGAGAGAATTGCCTAAAGCCGTGGAGAGAGCTGGAAAGTTAACACACCTCAGGGAGGTGTTGTCTAACTTGGTATGAGTGAGGACTTCTACATAGCCACGGCACCTATCTTCGCCACTTATCTCGGTGCGATGTCTGGGAGCGAGGCGTTGAAGTATTGTTCTCTAAACGCCGCTGAGTTAAATGAGCGAGAAGCGCGGAGGTTGTTCATGGCTTCGCTCACGCCAAACCCCTCGAAGTATTTTCTAGAGGAGAAGAGCGAAGCGGCTAGACTATTTGGACTGGCTCTGGCTCAAGAAGAAGCCGGGGTGGATAAGTACGTGTTGGTGAGTTCATTTCTAGACTCTGCCAGAGCCATAGCCATCGCCAAGACTGAAGCGCGAATCAAGACGTATGAATCTATAATCTCGTCGATGGGTGCTCTCTTCGTGCTGCCCTTATTTTTTCTCTTCTTGTGGGCCATAGGCATTTTAACAGTGGACTACCTCTGGCTGTTAGCCGCTGTCTTGACGCCAGTGACGGCGATTGGGTTGTACGGCATGTGGATCACGCCGTGGGACATAAACCCACTGCGGGCATATGGACGTGGGCTCTTGTTGGGTCTCCCCGTGGCTGTCTTGTTTTCACTCATTTCGCCACCTCTGTTCTTTCTTGCGCTGGGTGGCGTGCTTTACCTCTGGCTATTCGCCAAAGGACGCTTGTGGTGGTTCAAGATTAGAGAAGAAGTGCCGCCTCTGTTGAGAGCCGCCGCGGCTATGTTGAGAGAGGGGGCGCCGCCAGACGTCTTGATTGGGCAACTCTCAGCCAAGTTCAAAGTGGCGGGGAAAATCGCATACGGTTACTTCATGCCGTCTAGATACTTCACGCTAGCTAGAAGCATGTACCGAGCCATAACTGAAGCGGGCGGCGCCACCGCCTTGAAAGCAGTGGAGTACGTCCAGACGTTGACAGATCTGGAGACTCAAGTATTGAAAAAAATGTCTAAACTAGCGGCGGTCTACATATCTCTCTTCACCATAGCTGTGTTGGTAGTTGCGTATTCCATCGCCACGGCAGTGGAGGTGTTGCACGCAGCAGAGGTGAGTGGCTACATGCCGTTTTTCACACCGCCGCCAGAGAGCGAGGTGAAGTGGGTTGTGTCCACAACGATGGCTCTAGTGACTGGGTTATACATCTCGACGTTCATGGCTCCCTTGGGGTTGCACAAATCTCTCACCTTGGGGGGTGTTGTTGCACTGTTAGTTCTAAACTTTATCCCCCCACAGACATAGAGTCACATGACTCGGGGTATGATCAGCGTGGAGGCGTTGTTGATAGCGGCGGCGTTTGTGATAGTGGGCGTCATGGCGGTGATAACTTTCCAAGGCATGGGCAAATCGGCGGCTGAAGCATTGAGAGCGAACGCGATTGTCACAGTCGATAGAGCAGGTTTCGACGTCACGGTGGAAGTGCTAAATGGCAGATTGTCCGGCGTGTTGTTGGCGTATGCCGCGAGTGGAGAGAACATGAGCACTCCGATGTCTGGCGTCTGCATAACTGCCGGCGCACAGAGCGTCTCCAGCGACCGATTGTCGCTGATTGCCGGGCAATCTGCCACATGTAGATTCAACTACAGACTAGAGCAAGGCCGTCAGTACACGTACGTGATTTACGCGCGTGACGCCAGTAGTGGCAAAGCGGTGCAGATAGCAAAGGGCGTAGTCACCGTTGGAATTTCCTAAATTTTTTCCCCAAAAACTCTCCCTATGTACATTAACAACGCAATGTGGGTATGGAGCATTTAGTGTCTGTAGTCGTATTCACCGTGGGTATTGCGATGCTTCTAATTGCGTCAAGTGTTGTGATGCAACCCTTTATCTACTGGAAAACTATAGAGACACCTGTGGCTCCCAGTGACGATCTAGCAGTTAGAGTGTTGTACGTCTACAACAACAGCGGCAGGCTTTACGTAGTGGAGCACATGAGTCACGCAGATGCTCTCTTTAGACAACTGGGGCTCTTCGGCGAGTTGGTAGCTGTGTTTGAGTTGTATCCTGGGGGATATCGGTGTGTGGGTAGGGCGAAGATTGGGAGTAATCCCTACACTGGCTTGTGGTGTCCGCCGCCGAAGTTCGCAGAAGTGAAACCCACTTGCGTCCCCCTGGGTCTCGTCTCTAGAGGAATGTGGTTATTGATGCAGTATAGATGTCCATGAAGAGCTTCGAGGAGGTTCTAATCGCTGTTGGAATATTGACGTTCACGGCGGTGTTTATAACTTCGTTATTTCCAGCGCACGAGGGCTTCGCCCCGCCGCAGTGTTCCGACTGCCTCTTCAAAGTCAATTGGGGTAGGTTAGTGCAGAGAGAAGATGGCGCAGTTCTTTACCACGGCTTGCGGGAGGTGGCTAAATACGGCTGGGCGTTTCTCCACGGAGAGCCGCTGAGTGTGGGAGACGAAGTAGTGTGTGACGTTATGTATGTCTACGTTATCGGCGGAATGGCGTACGTCACGTGCGGCGGCGATAGACCGTAGCCATGTGGTCCATGGCGTATGGAGTTATAGCTCTCGCTCTCCTCGCGTTTGTAACTCTCTACGCGGCTCTACACACGCCGCATTTCACTTCTGTAAATTTGGCTAGCGAGTTGTATATTATCAAATCGACGTTAAACAACACTCTAGACAAGTTTGCTTTAACAAACAAAAACGGCGCCCCCGTGGGTTACGTACTGCATAGAGAGGGGAGGTTCTTGACTTACGATTTACATATTTACGTCAATCGATGTACCTACGCCGTGGCTCCCAGCGGCGAGCCGTCGGTTCTATACGAAATAACTCTACGCCACTCTCTCCACATTATGCCTTGGGTAGAGACTTACGCATATGTAACCACTGACGGGGTGTTAAAGAGAGTGGAATACGTCATGGTGTATGACGACGATGCAAAAACCACTTCTCTGTACGTCCTCGCCCCGTTGGGTACAGTTATATACATAGTGGATTATCCGTTAAAAGTGCCGCTGGCTTGTCCCTAACTTTTTTCCCACCCCACAACTGGGGGAACATGTGGGTAGTGTTGATTATATTGTTGTTAACACAACTCACAGCGGCGGTAACTTGTGAAAAAGTCGACGTGTTGCAAATATCCACCGCCGCCGAGGTGTGGATTGAGTTCAGTTTTGAGACTTGGGGACTTGTGTTCGGCAATCCACAAACTCTCGCCAGTGGACAGAAAAACGTCGTGTGGGGTGTGGATTTTTACATAACTCAAAAAGCCTTGGCGTACTCTACGCCAGTTTTTGTGAAGTGGGATAGAGAGTTGAAGTACGCGATAGAAATTGAATATTTCGACTCAAGTGAGTCGTGGCGTGTGGAGGAGTATGTGTGTAAACACGGCGGCGTGGTGTATACTTACTACAAGTTGACGCACAAACCTGAAAAAATGTCGAAATTTATAGAGTTCACAGTGTCGAGCACTTCGGCGAGATATAGCGCTAGGCAATTTCTCAAAGTCTCCATACCTATACAGAGGTATTTACACAGCGTCTGTGTAGAGCTTCCAGACGACGACAGTTGGCCGAGTTGTAGAAAGAAATTCGTCGACGAAAATGTAGTAAAGTGGGGGCGGGGGCAGACGGTATGGACAGCTCTAGAGATAAACGGCCGCCGGCCCGGCGAGTCTGTAGACGCCGGGTTCGTGCGTGTGACGATTCCAAATCCGCTGTATTACACAGACCACGGTGCATACAACGACTTGGGTATCTACAGTGCAATTCTCTCCACTGACTTAAGCCGTGGGCAGTACATAAGTGACGTGTGGCAAACGCCATTTTTGAGAAGAATTACTCTCACGGTGACTGCGGTGCCTTCCAAATGGGGCTCCGTGAAGTTAAGCCCCCCGCGGCCTCTGCCGCTTTACATATCCACCGTGACTCTAAACACCTCTTGCGCTCCCCCTCAGTGTTTCGTAATCGATGCGGTGGGTAACTCCACGTGGGTTGGCACAAGCTGGAGGTGGAGGGGAACGTTGAGATCTATAGCAATAAAGACCGGGGAGTATCTCACCCCTCACGTGGCTGTGACTCTAGGCGGCAAGTCTCTGTTGTACAACGACACGGTAGAGGTGAAAATGCCTCTAGGCTCCATAGCCAAGCTTGGGGTGTCGATATTTTGGAAATTGAGAGATCTGTGGGTGGATTCACACGCCACGTATTTGAGAGTAGTGGACAACTTTGGCATTTTTGTGAATTACGAGGCCGTAGCCAGAAGTGGAAAGTTATACTACAAACCGCAGGCACGCGAGGCGTCTCTCTACGTGGCTCTAGACGGAGAGTTCAGCCAAATATCCACCGCGTGGTATTCACCGCCGAATCCGTGCCGCCAGTGGCCGCGTCAGACGTTTGACTGTCTCTATTCTCAACATGTGTACACAAAATATGCCGGCGGTTGGGTGGGATACGCAAAAGTGGGACCCCCGGGGGGCACACAGTGGCCGTTGTCTAAACTCACGTTAGTGAATTGGCTAGTGGGGGGGCAAGTCTGTAGAGAGGGGGGATTTAGAGACCTCATGTCTCTAGTGTGGGGAGACCCCCATTTGTACTATCACCACGTCTATAGAGTTAAGACTTACGCCTTTAACCCCCAGAGTGGAGATTTTGACATACTCAGCGAGTGCGTTTCGCGTCCACCGCACCAAGTCTCTCTATTGAGTGAAGTGTACAGAGCGGCGGAGTATAGAAACACCACGTTGGGAGTGGAGCCGCTTCTACATCAGACTGCAGACCCCACATATGGCAATTTCTACAATTACCAATGGGAGAAAGTAGACGGCGGCGTTGAGCTGCCGGCTGGCTGGAGCGATGCGCTACCCCTGGGGCTAGCCACACTACCCACAAACTCCTCGCCGCGGTGGCTCGTGTCGATAATTCCCACCACCGCTTGCACAAACATCATGTGTCTAGAAGTGGACGCTGCGCTGTGGCCACCTGGAGTTGCGTTAGCTCTGCCGGGGGTTGGGTATAGTTTCTCATTGACGTATTTAGGCAGCGAGAAAAATGTCACTCTGAGAATGTGGGTGGAGGCTGGCTACGTGGTGGACTCGACTTTCAAATGGGGGCGTAACATATCTCTTGTACAATTGACTAGGCGGTGGAGACCGATGGACACTCTGTACGTAGGTCCGGGTTGGCATTTAGACTACAAGCCAGTAGAGCCGTGCCAACCGATTGCAATTGGGAAGAGACCCATATATGTAACTCCAGTGAATTACACTGGCCCCCTCCAAATTGTGTTAGAAGAGGTGGAGACTGGCTCTAAGTATTTCTATATCTTTTTTGTCACTAACCAAGTGTCTTACTTACTCAAAACCACAACTGTAGTGCCGCAAGTTTTCAAAAACCCCCAGTTGGACATGTCTATCTACCTCTACTTGGAGGGAGTTCCCTACTTCCACGGAATTAACGTCTTCAGTGGGGGCGGTAGACAATATCCCTTCCGCTGTATACACAACGGCGGACTTCAGACTGTGGCTAGGGGCGAGTTTACGCAGTGGTTCGAAATGGTGGGGAGAGTGGAGTTTGTTGATAGAGTTTCAGAGCCTCGTTATGAGTTGTTGAGTGGAGGGATAGTGAAAATAACCGCAGAGGGGCCCGTGGTTGGCTACGCTTTCTACTTAAACAGAAACGGTAGTTGGGTTAAAGTAGCCGAAGCGGCGGCCTCAGTGGTTTACGTCAATGCCAGTAGAATCTTCCCATGGGACCCCCTCTTGGTTTTGCCGATAGTGAGACAAGAGACGTTAGCAAAGCCGGGGTTGGCTGTGGACATATGGAGACCTAAAGCTAGGCTTTTGTACAAAACTTGGGCAGACCAAGTGGGGTACCCCCTGGGAGATAAGTCGCGGTATGCTCTCCATTAAAGTTCTGTTGATCACGACGGGCGCCATGGCGGTAGCCGCAGTGGTAGCTGCTGCTGTTCTGTCGTCTATGTATAAAGCGGATTGGTCCGTTAGATACATTGCCGAATCTATAAAAGCCGAAAAACCGGCGAAAGTAAACACTCCAGTAGAAGTCAAGACGTACGTCATTTGGTACAACGTCGGCGGCGAATCTTTACAACTGTACCTCCTGGCGGTGGGTAGGTGTCCACCTCCAGACGTCTACATGGGTGTGTATACCTTGAGTAACAATAGTATACATTTGCCTAACTGCTCCTTTCTCTTTCCAGCTATTGGAGAGAAGATAATTCACTACTACGCCACGTGTGCGCAGTCTACGGATTTCTTTCCAGAAGCCGTAGAGCTAGAGTATCAATTTGTAGTGAGGCTCGTAATTGTAAAGTGTTAAAGTTTTTCCCCCCAGACGCATCTATCGCCATGCAGATTGACGTAATTTACATACCAATAATTTTCGGCCTCGTAGTGGCGGCCATGCTAACCATCAAACCCATGGAAATAAACAAATTAGACTTGTCCTCTCTCTTCATGTACTGGCCGGAGTTCTATAGGTTAGTTGAGGTGGGAAACTTCACATACAACCACGTGGCGTGTGGAGAGGAGATAAACGCTCCCCCCGGGATTGCCTATAGAGTCTTGAATTTGAGCTGTAGGTTTAAGCCGTGACGGATTACTACCTAGTGAGTCTCCTCTTTTTGACCACCGCTACACTGGCGATGTACATGGCTTTGTTTGATTATTACTCAACCCCAGCGCCGTGCGTAGCTGCCAAGTTAGTTCTCCAAAATCCCGGCTCCGAAATTATTGCATATGGAAAATTCCGCGTTTTCGAAGAAGGTGGCTATCTGTATCTAACTTGCGGTCTGAAGATTGAGAGAGATAGAGTGTTACACATAGAGAAGACTAGAGGCGTGTTAAAGATAGGCACTACGAGCAGTGGGTTGTTATACATTAGCTAACGCCTGGTCCAAGTCCTCCATCAAGTCCTGGACGTCTTCTATGCCTACTGATAGCCTTATCAAATCCTCGTCAATGCCTAAGATCTTCCTATCCTCCTCGGCTATCGGAGCCGCCGCGCTTGTGATTGGGTATGTAGCTATGCTCTCCACACCGCCGAGGCTGGGACTCGGCGTGATTAACTTGAGGCTCTCGAAGAATTTCACAGCTGCACTCCGCCCACCCCTTATTCTGAAGGAAACCACGGCGCCGAATTTATCGCCGAAGAGCTTTTTAGCTATGCCATAGTGTGGATGTGTGGGGAGACCTGGGTAAATCACGTCTGATACTTTGCTATGCTCTGTGAGGAATTCCGCTATTGCCCTGGCGTTTTTACATTGGCGTTCAAACCTCACGTCTAACGTCTTCACTCCCCTAAGCGTTAGATAAGCCTCCATGGGTTGCATTATCGTACCCAACATGGCTCTCCAAACCCACATTACGTCACTTAATTCTTTTGTAGACACCACAGCCGCACCCCCAATCACGTCGTTGTGTCCAGCTAGATACTTAGAAGTAGAGTGTACCACCACCTCAGCGCCGTGTGTAATCGGCGTGATTAACATAGGCGTAGCGAAAGTGTTGTCCACCACCGTAACTGCGCCGAGGTCTTTAGCTGTCTTAATCACTTCCGGCACGTCGAAAACTTTAAGCGTGGGGTTTGTAATTGTCTCTATAAACACTATAGAGGGTTTCGTAGATTTCATCTCTTCTATGAAAACTTCTGTATCTGGATACGCTTTGTTAAATCTAATGCCAAATTTCTCCAACGAAGAAAGTAATCTCAGAGTAGCTCCATAAGACTCCATTGGAACTAACAACACACTATTTGCATCTAAAAGAGAAAGAAACACTGTAGACAGCGCAGCCATGCCGCTGTTGAATGCGAAGGCGTCTTCTCCGTTCTCCAGCTTAGCCAATACTTCCTCGAGAGGTCTCAACGTGGGGTTTTCCTCCCGGCTGTACTTGAGGTCGAACCCCCTGTCGGATTTGGTAGCCTCCCCCACCATTCTGAAAACTGCAGTCTGGTAGATGGGGGGCTGTAGAGATCCGTAAAGATCTAAGTTTCTGTATCCACGTACGGGCACAGACGCCCGTCGCATTGTGATATCTTCAGTTACCTATATAAATCTTTATAACTCTATATTAACAAAGCAAAATAATATATATTGAACATGAATAGATTCCAACAATAAATAGACTTATATGTATAGCAAATGACGCTAGATTAATAAAATTAAGTGAGTGCTTTCTTTAGAGACTGTAGAAAATCCAGAGCGTCCCCAAACCCCGCCGCCAATTTTTTCATAAACGCAGTGCCCACAACCACTGCGTCAGCTCCAGCTCTAATCAACATCTCTACTTTTTTGGGAGTGTCCACGGCGAATCCAGCCACTACGTACACGTCGGGCGCTATAGACTTTAGAATTTTGATATTTCTCTCTACGTACACCGGGAGTTCTATGCCTGTGGCGGCGTATAGACCTAGATATATAAAATCCGGCTCTAAATCCACTAGCGCCCTCGCTAGTCTGTAGGGAAATTTGCCAGGTATAAAAAACACTGTAGAGAGTCCATGTCTCTTGCTCATCTCCACGTACTCCTCCAAGGCGTTTGGAAAATCTATTAACAAGTCTGGAAATAACACTCCCCTAGCCCCAATCTCAGAGGCAATTTTGAAGAGGTGTGTCTGGTAGTCTTCCCAATACGCCATTAAATACGTGGGCACTCTAGGTCTAGAGAAATCTGCCGTAGTAATCTCGCCATGTGCTCTCCTGATAAACGGTCCGTCATATTTGGGATTTTTAGTGGGTATACCCATCTCGAAGAAGTCTATAACGCCCTCGAGACGTCGCACCACGTCTCTATATGTAGAGACGTCGGGCCATCCAGCTATTAAATACACACCCAACGCCGGCCGCGGCAGAGTCATACGTCTAGAAAATTCTTAATAATTCTCTTGCCGTGGGGAGTGCCCACAGACTCTGGGTGGAACTGCACACCGAAAGTGGGATGTTCCACATGTCTCACTCCCATCACCTCCCCATCGTCTAGAGAAACTGCATCTATAACTAAACTCTCCGGAATGTTGTCTAAGACGAGACTGTGGTATCTCATTGCCGTAAATACCTCAGGAATTGAGTGATAAAGCGGGCCTCCGTTGTGTCTTATCTGGCTAGTCTTGCCGTGTTTTATAGTCCTAGCTCCCCTTATGGAGGCGCCAAAGACATACCCAATAATTTGGTGACCTAAACAAACTCCCAATATGGGTATCCTGCCAGAGAATTCTCTAACAATATCCGCCGAGTTGCCAACGTCGCGAGGATTGACGGGACTGCCGGGACCTGGCGAAATTATCAACCTATCCGGGCGCATCCTCTCGACGATCTTGACTGTCACTTCGTCATTTCTCAAGACGACTGGTCTGCTGCCGAATTCAGCGACGTAATGTGCCAAATTGAAGACGAAACTGTCGTAATTGTCTATTATCAACGTCAAGTCCATAGCGCCTCCTTCAACGCTCTGAGTTTCGCCTCGGTTTCTCTATATTCATTTTCCGGGTTAGAGTCATAAACCACGCCGGCTCCCGCTTGAATTCTCAACGTCTGGTTCTTCACAATTGCAGTTCTAATAGCAATAGCAAACTCAGACAGATTGGGAGAGAAGAAACCCAACGCGCCCGCGTAGAAACCCCGTGGCTTTTCCTCAAATTCCGCAATTATTTCCATAGCTCTAACTTTGGGAGCTCCGGACACAGTGCCAGCTGGGTGTGTGGCCCACAACACATCCACAGGGGTATATCTATGTGCCATTATACAAGACACTCTAGAGACTATATGTTGGACTCTGCTGTATTTCTCCACGGCGTAGAGCTCGTCCACCTTGACCGTGCCAGGTCTACAAACCCGCCCCAAGTCATTGCGAGCTAAATCTACTAACATAACGTGTTCGGCGAGCTCTTTCTCATCGCGGAGCATCTCCTCCTCCAGTCTGATGTCCTCCTCCTCTGTAGAGCCGCGAGGTCTTGTGCCAGCTATGGGGTGTGTCTCTACGCGGTCGCCAGAAGTTTTGAAGAGAAGCTCTGGAGAAGCGCCAATTATGTATACGTCGCGCCACTTCAAGAAATACATATACGGCGAGGGGTTTAAGTTAACTAAGTTTACGTAAAGTCTAAACAAATCACCCCTCGCTCTAAATTCCTCAAAACGCGATAACACCACTTGGAAAATTTCGCCCGCTCTAATCCTCTCCTTAGCTTCAACCACCCACTTGACGAACTTAGCTCTGTCCACTTGGTCTAGAGGCCCCTCTATGGACATATCGCCAAGTTTGCTCCCCCTTGTCTTGGGCATGTCGCCGTGTAGACACGCTCTGCCGAGCAGTTTGTCGTAGAGAATGTAACCAGCTGGTTTTATGAAAAACGCCACTGGCAACTCCCGCTCTACGCGGTTGTATTTCAACAACAACGGCTCTATGTAAGCAACTGCGTCGTACATAACTGCCCCGATAACCACATCGCCGCCCAGAGGCGAGGGATATTGCTTGATGCTTCTATAAGCGCCGTCTAGCGTGTCATAAAGCTCTACACCATATGTGAGATACTCCTCCTCAATCCCCCACGCCACCAATGTGTATCGAGACCTATCTACATAACCCTGGCCAGATTCCAGAAGCGCCACGAAATCCTCCCCAGCGGCGTGTAACATGTGCGCCAACTCTTGAGGATGGGGGAGTTGAGAAAGTGGGATCTTCATCGCGACGCCTCCACAATCTGCACAAGTTTAGAGTGAGCTAATCCACTTTCGATAGTTTCAAGCGCCAGTTGATAACCGTCACGGAAGTCTTTAACTACATCCGCCACGTACAACGCAAGCGCTGCGTTTATCCCAATGGCGATCTTGGCCTCTCTATCCACGCCCCTCAGACCCCTCAAGGCTTTCTCCACAGCCTCCTCTCTACTCTCGACTTTGGGTAATTTCACGAGAGGTGCCCCCAAATCGCTGGGTGTTATTGTATATCGTTCCACTTTCAGATTTCGCACCTCAACCACTTCAGTGGGGCCTTCTGTAGACACTTCATCCACGCCGTTTCCAAAGACAATGACCGCCTTCTGAAGTCCCAACCCAGCTGCAGCCTCCGCCATTGTCTCTAACAATTTACTTTCCGACACGCCAATTAACTGACGCTTGACGCAGCCGGGATTAGCCAAGGGCCCCACTAAGTTGAAGATAGTTCTAAAGGGAAGTTTCTTTCTCACCGGCGCCACTCTAGCAAACGCTGGGTGGTACTTAGGCGCAAAGACAAAAGCAAACCCCACAGACTCTACTAACTCAGCTGCTTTCTCTGGTCCGATGTTTAAGTTATATCCAACCGCCTCCATGAAGTCTGCACTACCAAAGAAACCAGATGCAGAGCGATTTCCATGTTTCAAAACGCGAGCGCCTGCGGCTGATGCCACAATTGCAGCCGCGGTGGATAGGTTGATTGTCTTAGCTCCATCACCACCAGTGCCCGCAGTGTCTATAGCGTCCACTCTCATTGGTATTTTTACCGCTAGTTCTCTCGCCATTTTCACAAACCCAATAATTTCTTCGGCGGTTTCGCCTCTGGCTCTCATGGCTGAGAGCACTGCGGCTATCTCCACTTCGCCAATTTCACCATTGAGGATAAATCTACCTAGGAGATAAGCCTCTTCTGCGCTTAGCTTGCCACCTTCACCAACTTTTTTCAAAATTTCTATCGCTTTACCCACCCCGAAGCCATAGCATTTCTCATTGAATTACTTATAAATTTTCTGCCAACACTTTTTCATATGCATCTACGTCGAGAAGTCCATGTCCAGACACGTTAACCACAATCACAGAACCCCGCGGTAGTTTCTTAGCTAACTCCACTGCAGCTCTCACTGCATGTGCAGACTCCGGCGCTGGTATAACGCCCTCAGCTCTAGCGAAGAAGACAGCGGCGCGCATTACTTCGTCTTGTGGAAAAGCCATCGCTTCTATATGGCCAAGTTTTCTCAACACAGAGAGGCTAGAGGCCGCTCCGTGGTATCTCAATCCAGCTGCGTGCACTGGGGGAGGTACATAATCGTGTCCCAGAGTGTACATCTTCACCATCGGCAAAACGCCAACGGCGTCTGGGAAATCGTATTTATACTGACCCGCCGTTAGTTTTGGAGCTGCTGAAGACTCCACAGCCACAAACCGCGTCTTCTCGAAGCCCTCCCCCCTCAACTTCGCTCCCAACATTGGGTAAGTGAACCCGCCGAAGTTAGAACCACCGCCGACACACGCCACCGCCACGTCGGGTTCTTCTGGCATTTGCGAAATTGTCTCGAGCCCTATTACAGTTTGGTGGATGAGTACAAACTCCATGACGCTACCCGGCAGATATCGCCTCCTCTCGCCAGAGAGGACGTACTCCACAGCTTCAGAAATGGCGATACCCAGAGAACCTGGGTGATTAGGCTCGTAGTGTTTACGACCACTCTCGGTGACGTCGCTTGGGCTTGGGTACACCACAGCGCCGTAAGTCTTCATGAAAATCACTCTCTGTCTCTTGGAGGCGTAGGAGGAGCGAGTCATAAAAACTACAGCTCTGAGACCAAAGAGAGACGCTGCGAGAGAGGTAGCCATCCCCCACTGACCAGCGCCGGTTTCCGTAGCCACTTCTCTAGCGCCGTCGGCTTTGGCGTAGTAGGCTTGGGCCACTGCGGTGTTTAGTTTGTGAGAACCCACCGGCAGCACACCTTCGTATTTGTAGTAAATCCTAACGCCGGTGCCTAGCGCTCGCTCTAGGCCTTCAGCTCTCACGAGGGGCGTGGGTCTCCCCAGCCTGGCGTAGATGGCTCTCACTTCTTCAGGTATGGAAATCCACCGCTCTGCCGAGAGTTCTTGATCTATCAACGCGCTGGGGAGTATTTTAGTTAGTAGTGCAATCCTACTATCTCCAGTGTCTGGATCTCTGAGCGGAGGCAATACCGCTGGTAAGTCTGCCGCAATGTTATACCACTTATTCACCACCCCGAAGCCATAGTTAAAAATCTCCACTATATAAATAGTGTGAAAATCAAAATCTGCGGCGTGACGAGAACTGAGGACGCGGCAGCGCTAGACGGCGTTGTGGATTACGTCGGTTTTGTACACGACGTCCATAGCCCCCGCCATGTGGACACGTGGAAGTTGAGAGAGTTGAGGAGACGCGTGAAGACGAGCACGCCGGTTTTAGTAACGGCGTCTATGCCGATAGAGACCGCGCTGCGGATTGCAGAAGAGTTGGAAATACCCGTTGTCCAACACCACAGCATCACACAGCCATTGTCGTCCAACACAGTGAGACTGGCGCCAGTGGTGACATATCGCTCCTCTACGCTGGTGAGCGAAGTGCAGAAATGGTTGAACACCCCACACGAATACGTCTTGGTAGACGCAGATAAGAAAAACTACGCCCACTACGAGGGTGGGTTGAAGATTCCGTTATCTCAATTGCGAGATGTGGTGAAGCTCGGCAAAATAGCAGTAGCGGGCGGCATTACGCCAGACAACGTGCATTTAGTGGCTGTCTTGTCGCCCTACATGATTGACATATCTAGTGGAGTTGAGAAAAGCCCTGGTGTAAAAGACATGGATAAAGTGAGAAAAATATTGAACGCGATTGGCAGAGGTTAGCAGATTTTCTTCAACGCATTTACTAAAGCCGTAACCGCCTCTATCTTCTCTACGATTTGTTTATCTATTACATGTTCCAACTTCTCAGCTTCTGACTCGGCTAGTTTTTCCTCTACTCCAATGGATTTGAAAAACTCCGCTAGAGTTCTGTGGACGTAGTTTAAGTTCTCCACTCTTTTAATTCCCTCCTCGGTGAGCCGCACTCCGCTCCTCCCGCCATATTCAACTAATCCCCTTTTCTGTAGATAGAACAACATCTTACGAGCAGTGCTGGGCTTTACGCCCAATGTTTTCGCTATGTTGGTCAAAGTGGCGTTTGGCCCCAGTTTGTGTATAGTTTCTAGATAGTGTTCTGCGCGGTATCTGATGATTTCGTGACCTTCCATGGAGATAGTAGACGTTTAAAATAGTGACATGATTACTAACAATCCAGCGTATACAGCGGAGGCTGCGGTCGCGATTGAAAGCCAGCGATTCACTACGCCTCTAGCGAAATACCACAACACTACTAAAATCACTGGTAGAGTTGCCGCTAACGCGGCTTGTGTGTAGACTAATATCTCCAGGGGAGATGCTCCGAGAGCTCCCACCGCCAGTACGGCTGGCATGAGATTAAATCCCCTGGCTGCAAGTCTCGCTTTCCACATGTTTAGACGCCTGTCGAATAGATACCGAGCTGCGAGAACGCCGACTTCAACCGAAACAGCAGAGGAGGAAATGCCGGCAAACAAGAGAGCTAGAGAGAACAACATCGCCGATAGCGGTCCGTAGAGCGGTTCGAGTATCCGCGGCACGTCTTGAATATCTGCGTCAACTCCGTGGAGGACTTGGGCTGAAGTGATTAATATAGCGGCGTTTATGAACGTAACGCCGAATAGATTAAACGCCGTTTGGTGCAAATGTTCTCTCCTAGCTTGCCCCACCGCAAGGTGGCTGTGGAGCAAAACTGCATGTGGCATGATGGTGGCCCCCACAATCGCAGCCGCCACCAACGCCGCTTCTCCAGTGAGAGAGGGGGCGGCTAAGGCGGACAACTCGGGCTTTATGTAGTACAATTGCACTATGAAGCTTACCCCCACCGCAACTACCATCGACCCGATGACTTTCACGAATAGTTCTCTCTTGTCAGCTAAAATTGCCAATATGACGACGTCTATCACACCCACCACTGCCGCCATCTCGATAGGTATGCCAAACAAGAGATGTAAACCCAAAATTACCCCCATGTATTCAGCCATGTCTGTGGCTAACACTATTGTTATAACTACGGGAGTAAACCACTTCTTGTGTCTAGCCATGAGACTTAACAACCCCACGCCCCTGGCAATGCCCACCATGCCGGCGACGTATTGAATTGCAATTGCTAAAAAACCGCTGAGGAGAACTACCCAAAGTAAGGCAAACCCAAAACTCCGCCCCGCTTCAATATTCGCTCCGAAGTTACCTGGGTCAATATACGCCACTGAAACTATCGTAGCCGGCCCTAGAAATCTAAGCAGACGCACAAATTACTCCGAATGGTGGATAAAATTTTTCCAAAGCTAAAAAACTTGCGAGTATTTAAACTGATCTAAACCGAAAATTTAGACTTGTCTAATATTTGAAAATCTCCACTCCAACACGTAGTCTGAAGCGTCGGCTAACCTCCGCCCCCTAACCATAGCTAACTCTAGTTTTTGATAAGACCCAACGAGTTTCCACTCTCTGTCTACAAAACGAGATGAAGTAACGAAAATTCTCTTCTTCTTCTTATTCACATAGATATAGAACATAATTGACACACTCTAGACGTATTTATATACATCAGGTAAAATCTGCCGTTCTTCTTCCACGTCTATACACCTAACGCCGTGATCTACACACACCCTCTCGATACGCTTCTTCACGGCAGTCCACCATAGACTATCATAACTCACGTCTCTAAACTGCCTCTTGAGCCTCTCGTTAGCTCGAGGCCTCGGTCTGTACCTGTCGTAAAACAACTCCGCTCCGACTTCGGCGGCTAGCTTCACCACTCCCACTATGTCGTCTACACTGTCGTTGAAACTGGGTATCACAGGCCCTAGAAATATCCAAGTCCTCACGCCCGCCGCGGTCAGCTTCCTCACTGCGGCGGCTCTAGCCAACGGATGAGACGCCATTGGTTCCAAAATCCTCGCTTTATCGCTCAACGTAGTGATTGTAATCCCCACATCAATTTTGTCTCTATATTTGACAAACAAATCTACATCTCTAACCACAAGCCCTGACTTAGTCTGGACAGATACTCTAAACCCCGCCTCAGTTAAAATGGGTAGAGCTCTCCTCACAATGCGATATTTAACCTCCGGCGGAATGTAGGGATCTGTAATTGTGGATAAACCCACAACTCCCGGTTTGACTTTTTTCACTTCTCTCTCTAGGACTTCTATCAAATTAACTTTGACATATACCAAATCTCCCCACGCAGCTGCGGGAGGACCGCGCGTGAATTCAATAGCGTAGCAGTAGAGACAGCCGTGGAGACAGCCGACGTATGGATTAAGCGCGTATTGATACTCCGGTAGTTTTGAAAACGAAAGCGCCCTCTTTACCCGTATTTCGTAAGTTTTCACAAATATGAGGGGAGATATATTTATAGAACATTTGGAAATGTGTGGCTCCCACTGTTGGTGCTCTTCTCCATTGGTGGGTTGATATCTTCTCTACTAGTAGTTTATTTATTCTACATCCTCGCCCAACTACCTCCAGGTTGTTACGCCGGTGAAATTCTGCCGGGAGTTACGGCGGATTGTGTAAAAGTCCTCACAAGTAGTTACGCATATCTAGGCCCCCTCCCACTGGACGTTTTGGCAGCCGGTTGGTTCTTAGTAAACATTGCTGTAGTTTTGTGGTTTTATAGAACTCTAAACTTGCATATTGTCAAATTTTTATTCTGGTGGCGTCTACTTGGCGTTGTTATATTGCCGTATTTGTTATATTTGGAATTCGTAGTATTAAAAGCTGTGTGTATTTATTGTACTATTATGCATATATTTATAATTGCAGATTTTGTAGTAATATCTCTCTTCTTAAGAAGAATTCGTTTTCAAAACTTCAGATAAGACGGACGCCACTGTATCTATGTCTTCGTTAGTAATTACGTAAGGTGGGAGAAATCTCAGAGTATTCACGCCGGCAGTGAGAGCGAGCACGCCTCTCTCTAACATTGAATTTATAAATTGGTCCGCTTTGACGCGTAGTTCTAAACCTAACATAAGGCCGGCTCCCTTTACTCTAACAGCTAATTTCGACTCCACTTCTGAGAGAGCTTTTGCGAATTTAGCTCCCATGCTCTCAGCTCTCGTCGGGATGTCTTCTTCTCTGAACAACCTAGAAGCAGCCGCTGCCGCTGCCATCACTATGGCGTTGCCAGCAAAAGTAGAACCGTGCTCGCCCGGGTCGAACACATCGCCGTATTCCTCTTTAGCCACTGCGAGGCCTATGGGCAATCCTCCAGCTACGGCTTTGCCGGCGGTGAATATGTCGGGTTCTATGTTGTATTTCTGAAACGCCCACGTGGCGCCAGTTCTCCCAAAGCCCGTCTGTATTTCGTCAATTATCAAAATGGCGCCTTTGCGCATGGTCTCTTCTCTCAGAGCTTTCAGAAAATCGTGCGTAGCTGGGTTAACGCCGCCTTCGCCCTGGATTGGCTCTACCACTACACAACACACGTCCTCGCCTATTGTCTTCTCCACTTCTGAAACTACATTAAATTTTCCAAAGCGGACGTGTGGATAAAGCGGTTCAAACGCTTTTCTATACTTCTCATTCCACGTAATTGAGAGAGAGCCCATAGTTCTCCCATGGAAACTGTTAGTGAACCCCACTACCACTGGCCTCCTAGTTATTTTCTTAGCTATTTTTATAGCCACTTCCACAGCCTCAGTGCCGGTGTTCTGGAGGAAAATTGTGCCAAACCGCGGTGGGAGGAGTTTGGAAAATTCTTTTACAAAAAACTCCCTGGCTGGAGTGGAGAAGTTCAACGGAACTGCCCAAATCTCCTCCAACTGTCTCTTCACTGCCTCCACAATTTTCGGATTGGAGTGTCCCAAAAACACCACTCCATGGTTAGTGTTGCAATCTAGATACCGCCTACCGTTGTCGTCCCAGACGTATTGCATAAACCCTCTGACTAACTTAATCCCGTACTCTCTATAATAACGCGCAATTCTAGCCACGCCTCAAGTGTTTGCCTAATTTAAATTTTATCTCTTATCTTTTTTCCTCAAGATCTTGATCCAAACGTTGCCCCTGGGATCCATACACATACTACACAGCGCGTATATATAGTAAACACATGAAATTCTATATGACAAACCCCATGCGGCAGATATTTAACAAACTCAAGTGGACTAACTGTAAAGGACATTTCTGGTACATAGACAGGGGGACTCCCACTGGGGAAAGCGCAGCGTCTGTAGATGCAATAATAGAAATAGGCGCGAGCGGCGTAGTGATCGCCACAAGCGAAGGCGAGAAATACATACCATACCACAGGATAGTGGAGATAAAACTAGAGACAGGCGAAACGTTGTTAAATAGGAGAAGCAACCGTTCTAACTAACAAAAGGAAGGCCTCCAGCGTCTCGCCATCTCGAGTTTTTACAAATTCAAGCGCTGGGTTTCCCAAAACCTCCGCCGGGGGCGCCGCCACATAGGCTTTATTCTCGACCCGGCGTACAAGTTTAGGCAATCTGTCTGTTACCGCCCGCGTTACTAACGCTGGAGTGGGCACTCTGTGGGAAGTTACGGGAATTTTCTGACTGTCGTGTAGTTGTGTGTTTCAAAACTAAACGTGCGAATTCCCGTCCATATATCAATGTCAATGTTTTTCTAACTTCTTCAAATACTTCTCTCGACGTATTTCCAACAATGTTCACATGCCCCATCTTCCTCCTGGGTTTAACTTCCGTTTTGTTATACCAATATATTTTACCCACTTTCTCCAACTCCCCCACGGGAAGTTCGTCAAATCGCCTCCCAAGGATGTTAACCATTGCAGTGGGTTTCAAAACTTTGGGCTCCTTTATGGGCAGCCCCAACACCGCCCTCACGTGGTTTTCAAACTGACTGGCGTCTGTCTCAAGAGTCCAGTGGCCAGTGTTGTGGACTCTCGGCGCAATTTCGTTGATCAACACGCCGTTTTTAGTTTGGAAAAACTCCACGGCGATTATCCCCACGTATTTCCCCCACTCTAATATTTTGTAGACGTAATCATACGCCTCGGGCGGTGCGTCAACGGGAGCGATGTTCCAAACTAAAATCCCGTCTACGTAATAATTCTGGGCGGGTGGGTAGAAGTACACATCGCCGTCTTCTCCACGGACGGCTACAATAGAGAACTCCCTCTCGATGTTTACATACTCCTCTACTAACAAAGAGCCAGTTAGTCTTTCTATTAACTCAGACTCTCTAGGGTATATATATTGACCCCTCCCGTCGTAACCGCCTGTGGGTATTTTCACCACTGCTTTACCCCACTCTCTAGCTATCTCTAGAGCTTCAAAACCTCCATTAGCCACTCTCCACCGCACAGTGGGTACCCCCAACGATTTGAAAAACTCCCTCTCCCATATCCTACTCCTCTTTATCCTTAGGTAGTCCAACTTGGGTTTGAGTTTTCCCAACTTCTCTGCATATGTAGCTAAGTCGAAGTCTACGTTTTCAAACTCAAACGTAACTACGTCGCTGTTTTCAATTTCTGCGTATGGGTCTACGGCTAATTCGGCACATCGACTCGCTGGAGCTGACTCGGCATCTACGTATTTAATGACTGTGGGCAATCTCTGCACAGCCCAGCACAACATCAACGCCAATTGCCCCCCGCCGAGTATAAGCAGCTCCATGTGTAACAATTGTTTAAATAATTTATCTCTATACCGCTTAAGTATGCGTTATCATTAACAAATTTGTTTAAACCTAGCTCTCAAACTATTGCCAGAGGCTTGAGCGTCTTCTAATTCTATACACATACCGCGGAAAAATCCCCTCAAGTATGCCAACAAAGCGCTGTCCTCGAGTGAGGTGGGGAGGTTTTCCATGTGTACCCAATCTTCTCTTATAGACATCTTACCGAATCCGCCCACTTTCATAATGTTTGGAATTTCTCTCAAAGCCTCGCCCCCGTCTCTCCACCCCATTGTCTCTTTTAGAGATGACCCAACTCCCTCCCCCACACGTTCGAAAAAAATTACAGAAGCTTCGCCGAACAAATTAGCGATTTCAAGTAACGTAAGAACTACGGCGGGCACGGGTACCGCCACTACACGAACTCCTCTATGTGTCATAATTCCCTCGTTTACATCTATGTGGACGTCTCCCTTGAGTACTTGTTTTAGGAGAGAAAACAATTGCATCATAACAATTCTTGAAGCCGGCGGGCGAGTTTTTCTACTTCTAACAACACTAGCCCTAAATTTGCTTCTGGCGATATCAAAGCCACGATGTATACATCGCGGACTGGGTATATTAACAAACTGCGGGATTCATAGCTAATTATAGACATTTTAAAACTACCGCTTTTTAACTCCTCTCCAACGCGGCGAAGTGCGCCCATGGCAAGCGCGGAAATTGCCGAAATTAACTTAACATCCGCCCCCGGCGCAATTGCGGAGACGGGGAGGCCGTCTTTGCGTACTAACAACGCTGCGTGGACGTCTCCCCCACTTCGTGTAACAAAAGAACTTAATTCGCTTCTATACTTTTCCTCCACGTAATTCAAATATTCTTATAGTATATTAATTCGACGTTTATAATGCCGTCGCTTCTTCAATTAACTTAAACGCGATGTAGTCAGAAATGTTAGAATCTATGTCTATTGTAGTGATGACAATTGCTACTAAGTTTTCTTTTCTCCTAATTACAACTCTATTCCTCTCGAATACTACATCTATGCCGTGTATATCAGAGTTCAATAGTTCAGATACTTTTGTGACATTTTTCAACACATCTGCTAAGTGGATCCATATTTCTTTATCTAGTCCAAAATACGCAATTACAAACCCATTTTTGTGTAACAAAGCTACGCCTTGCACATCGGTAAAATCTTTAATGATTTGTGTAACTAAGTCTTGGTACCCCATTTCTTTATCTCTAATTCTACCAAAATGACGTTTTTTATGTAACCCCCAGGTATTTCAACGCTTCCACTTCTGTCTACAATTACCGCTCTATCTCCATTTACATAAGTAGTTAACTCGTCGGCGTGTATACACAAAGCGGGAGAAGTCCGCCTCACGAAATTCGTTTCGTCTAAGTACATTTTAAAACAATGTCCGCTATGTATCACAACCGCTTCCCATAGCCCCCCCACGGGTTTGGGGAGTTGATTGAGTTCCACGTCTAAATCAACGCCGCAGATGGGGCATTTTACTTTCACAGTAATCTCATGGCGCTAGTCTTATATATCAAACGATTTAATAAACGACGTTGATAAAACCTCATCTCTCACTCTAGCCATATGTTCCCGAATTTTCTCCCGTATATTTGGATATTTAACTCCAAGTATTCTCGCAGCTAAATATGCGGCGTTTGCGGCGTTACCGATAGCTACTGTAGCCACAGGAGTGCCCCTAGGCATTTGCACAATAGAAAGCAAAGAGTCGAGGCCGCCCAGGTGTTTAGTTGGTATTGGAACGCCCACTACGGGTAGAGGCGTTAATGAAGCAGTCATTCCAGGCAAGTGAGCCGCGCCGCCGGCGCCGGCGATAATCACGTCGAATTTATCCTCCGCCTCTCTAGCGAATTGATACATAAAATCCGGCGTTCTATGCGCGCTTACTACTCTAGCTTCGTACGGAATGCCGAGAGATTCCAACACTTGTAACGCTTCTTTCATAATTTCCAAGTCGTTTATAGACCCCATAATTACCGCTACTCTCATGTTTTCAAAACTTCGAATTTCCTAACGATTTCCATCTCTCTCGGAGATAGAGTTTTTGTGAAATACGGCTCTAGTTTTACTTCGCCGTTTGAGAGAGACACTCTATAGAAAATTATTTCCCGTGGCGTTTCTCTCACTGCGAATCTAACTTCCTTACCTCTCAATAATTCCACAGCTTCTTTAACGTCATCTAAGGCGTAGAAGACTGGCGTATGTAAAGCCACGAATTTTCTCACTTTTCTCAAGACTGAAGCAGCTCTCTCTCCCAAATTCTGTAGGTGTGGACTCATTACTAACAGAGCGTTGTCTACTTCATGAGTTAACTCCTCCGGCTTGACGACGTTTACTACGTTTTCTAACACAGCAGTTACAGACGCTGCAATTGCTACACAACTAGGCGTATCGTCGTATACAATAGTTACGTCTTCTACTTTTTCGAGAAGATGTCGTCCGTAGATGCGGCCTAGAAACGCTCTGTACAACAACTCGGCTCCCTCCATGTCATGTATTCCTTGTATATATAAACCTAAATCCTTATATATATCAATCACTTTTGGGCTATGGATAAAACGTTAATATCCATAAGCGCAGAGGGGCGGGTTTCAGACGAGGTAAGAACTATAGCTAAACTAGAGAAAATATCGGAAGAAAAATTGAGGTCACGCATAGCTGCCGGTCAAGTAATTGTGTTGAGGAATGTCAAAAAGCCTCCAGAGAGGCTTGTGGCCATTGGGAGGGGGCTTAGTACAAAAATAAACATAAACATAGGCACATCCACAGAAGTTGTAAATATAGAGGCAGAAATGGAGAAAGTAGAAATTGCAAACAAGTGGGGAGATACAATTATGGACCTCAGCGTAGGCGGCGATTTAGATACAATACGGCGAATGGTTATAGCTAAGTCAAAACTGCCGGTGGGCACTGTGCCCATATACCAAGTCTTCATAGAGTCTTTCTCTAAAAAAAGCGGGGGGGCTTACTTCACAGAAGAAGACTTGTTCAAAACTATAGAGAAACAATTGAAAGACGGCGTGGCTTTTATGACAATCCACGCCGCCGTAACTCTAGACTTAGCTACTAAAGTTCTAAAAAGCAACAGAATCATTCCAGTAGTTTCTCGAGGCGGAGACATGTTAATTGGTTGGATGCTTCACAACAAAGCGGAAAACCCCTACCGCACGCATTGGGATTATCTACTAGAGCTCTTCGCAGAATATGACGCCACGATTTCCATAGGCGATGCTCTACGTCCAGGCGCAATTGCCGACGCTCACGACGAGTTTCACATCGCAGAATTGATAGAAGCAGCGAGATTGGCAAAGAGAGCTATTGAGAAGGGAGTTCAAGTAATGATAGAGGGCCCGGGGCACGTCCCCCTCAATGATATAATATGGAGTATCAAACTAGAAAAACGGCTGACGGGGGGCGTGCCGTATTATGTTTTAGGGCCTCTCCCCACCGACGTAACTGCGCCTTACGACCACATAGCTTCCGCCGTTGGTGCAGCCATGGCGGCTGCAGCAGGGGCAGATTTATTGTGTTACCTCACGCCAGCTGAACACCTCTCTCTCCCCACGCCGGAGCAAGTGGAACAAGGCGCTATTTCATACCGCATTGCTGCACACATAGGCGATATTGTGAAACTTGGGAATAAAGCGAAGAGTTGGGACAACGAAGTAAGCCACTATAGAAGCCGCTTGATGTGGGACGAGATGATAAAACGATTGATAGACCCAGAGCGAGCGTACCGAGTGTATACACAATACGGAAAACCGAAAGTGAGGGGGTGCACCATGTGTGGAGGTTACTGCCCCATGCTTATGGTTATGCAACAAGCAAAAACGATATAGCCACCTGTTGTCTTCTAGAGTTTCGTGAACTACGTGGATGTGGAGATTTAGCACCAACGGCGTTAAGTTTCCGCATTGCGACATAGGGAGTTGAGAAATTGAAAAAACAGAAGAAGAGATTTTTCATGGACGCTTCCGTGTGTAATAGCTCCAGCCGCTGTAGATACATCGTGTCTCCGTACGTTGCACACAGTGTACTAAGGTTTAAATCACTTAGACGGCCTCGCCGAGGTGGCAGACGCTCTTAAGAGCTTGAAGTGTTAGAAAACCCCAGGAAGGCACCGCCGGAGTTTTCACAGCCGCATTAAGTTTCTAACGCAATTCTGTCAACTATCGACGGCTTTCTCTAATGCAATGGCAAACTGGCGGCTTTTAGTAGACCTAGGGGCTACGGCGAGATGTCAATCTGCGAAAAGTCGCACACTAGCGTTTTTCGTGTGTGGCTTAATCTAACGGCAATTATCTCGATAATAATCTTATGGGCGGCGATGTTTTCGGCCCTCGAGCTCTCCCGCCTATTCTGCTCACAAGAGCTTCGGTTTTCCGCCGGGAGCTGCGCGGTGGAGTCGACTGCGAAGTGTGTGGTGCACTGCGTTGTCTCCTCCGTCGTTAATGTTTTTAATGTGCTTGTTGTACGTCTTGTGTCTATAGTGAATTCGCTGGAGGTGTTAGAGAGGTTGGAGTCTATCTTTTACGACATGTTAGAAATTAGAGATCGTCTCAGGGAGAGTGGAATCAAGTGGAGTGGGGGGTCTGCGCCTCTGTCTGTAAAATACGGTTTTCCCGCCATGTTGAAACACGGCGTGATTATGGATGTGACAAATGTTGAACAAGCGCAGATAGCTGAAGAAGCTGGGGCAGTGGGCGTTATGGTGCTTGACAAATTGCCATATGACGTGAGAAAAGCTGGCGGTGTGGCTAGAACTGCAGATATTAAAGTTATAGAAGACATAATGGCTCACGTCACTATCCCAATTTCGGCTAAGGTGAGAATTGGACACTACTACGAGGCTTTTCTGCTGGAGACTATTGGAGTAGATTTGATAGACGAATCCGAAGTGTTGACGCCTGTGGATGAACAACACCACATCAACAAGTGGATTTTTGACGTGCCCTTCGTAAACGGCGCTCGGGATTTGTGCGAAGCTCTCAGGAGGATTTCGGAGGGCGCAGCTATGATTAGATCTAAGGGAGAGGCTGGGACTGGGAACGTGTCTGAGGCAGTTAAACACTTCAAAGCCATCATGGGGTCTATACGTTCTCTCTCTAGAGACGAGGAGAGAGTGAGAGATTTCTCGCGGCAGTGTCAAGTGCCCATAGAGTTAGTGGCTTTGACCGCCAGACTGGGGAGGCTGCCGGTGGTCACATTCGCCGCTGGCGGCATTGCCACGCCTGCCGACGCTGCGTTGATGATGTGGTTAGGCGCCGATGGCGTTTTCGTGGGCTCTGGAATATTCAAGAGTCAAGACCCCCTAGAGAGAGCAAGAGCAATAGTGTACGCCACGGCACACTGGGACGATCCGGAAGCTGTGGTGGAAGCTCAGCGTATGGTTAGCGAGAAGAGCGCCATGTTGGGAATAGATATAAGAACGCTTAAACCGGAGGAGTTGTTACAGACTAGAGGTTTATGAAAATCGGTATTTTGTCTCTGCAAGGCGATGTCGAGGAGCATGAATATGCCTTGAGAAAAGCCGCCGCCGAGTTGGGCAAGACAATTGAAGTAGTTAGAGTGAAGAAGAATTTGGGAGACGTCTCGGCCTTGGTTCTGCCCGGGGGGGAGTCTACTACGTTTTCCGCTTTGGCTGACGTGGGGCAGTTGAAGAAAGCGATCGAGGGGGGACTGCCGGTCTTCGCCACATGCGCCGGGGTTGTGTTTCTGGCTAGGGAAGTTAGAGATAGAGTTGTCGGCTCCACTAGACAGAAAACGTTGGGTGTGTTAGATATAGAAGTGGTGCGTAACGCCTATGGGCGTCAGAGAAATTCTTTCGAAACCGAGCTAGAGGTGAGAGAAGTGGGTAGAGTGAGAGCTGTCTTCATCAGAGCTCCGGCGATTGTGAAGACTTGGGGCAGGGCGGAGCCCCTGGCTTATGTAGAGACGCCCGGCTTCGGCGCCACTGCGGCTGTGGTTTTACAAAAGCCGCACTTAGCCACAGTCTTCCACCCGGAGTTGTCCACAACTAGTCTACACGTTTACTTCCTACGGGGGCTTTAAGTATATAAATTAAAGATTCAACGGGGCTATGTCTTCAGCGGTTAAGATCGTAGAGAGGCAGTTGGACGAGATTTTAGCCATCGCGAAAAACCCAGCGCAGATCAGAAACGCCGGCACTCTCGCACACGTAGACCACGGCAAAACCACCACGAGCGACTCGTTGTTGATGGGAGCTGGGTTGTTGTCGCCGAAAGTGGCCGGCAAGGCGTTGGCTATGGATTACGTGCCGATCGAACAACTGCGGCAGATGACTGTCAAAGCTGCAAACATATCGCTCTATTTCGAATACGGCGGGAAGCCCTACTTGATAAATTTCGTAGACACGCCGGGTCACGTCGATTTCACTGGTCACGTCACTAGGTCGCTGAGGGTTATGGACGGCGGTTTGGTGGTAGTAGACTCGGTGGAGGGCGTCATGACGCAGACAGAGACAGTGGTTAGACAAGCCTTAGAGGAATACGTAAGGCCTGTTCTCTTCATAAACAAGATAGATAGGTTGATCAAAGAGCTCAGGCTGTCTCCGCAGGAGATTCAACAGAGGATTTTAAACATTGTGAAAGACTTCAACAATTTGATAGACATGTTCGCCCCGCCCGAGTTTAGAGACAAGTGGAAGATAGACCCAGCTAAGGGCCAGATGGCTATGGGCTCGGCGCTGCACAAGTGGGGTATCACAATTCCGCAGGCTCAAAAGGCTGGCATTAAGTTTAGCAATATTGTAGACGCCTACGAGAGGGGGCAAGTGGACCAGTTGGCGCAGGAGTTTCCCCTGTACAAAACAATACTCTCCATGATCATAGAGCACGTGCCTCCCCCCAACGTGGCTCAGAGGTATAGAATCCCCAGATTGTGGCGCGGCGATTTAAACAGTGAAATTGGCAAAGCGCTTCTAGATGCGGACCCCAACGCGCCCACGGTAATCGCCGTTAGTAAAGTAGTTAAAGACCCACACGCAGGGTTGATCGCCACCGGCAGAGTGTTCGCGGGCACTGTGAGAGAGGGAGACGAGATTTACATCATAGGTAGGAAATTCAAGAAGAAGATTCTACAGACTTACATATACATGGGTCCCACTAGAATCATCGTGCCTTATCTACCAGCCGGCAACATAGTGGCGTTGATGGGTGTAGACGAAGCTAGAGCTGGCGACACTTTAGTCACGCCGACTATAGCTGATATTCCCCCCTTCGAGAAGATGAAGTACATATCCGAGCCGGTGGTCACAGTCGCCATCGAGCCGAAGAACCCGGCGGAGTTAGCTCGCATAGTAGACGCCTTGAAGGACTTAGTGATCGAGGACCCCACGCTAGACCTCAAGATTGACCAAGAGACTGGGCAAATTCTTCTCTCCGGCGTGGGGACGCTACATTTGGAAATAGCCACGTGGCTGTTGAAGGAGCGGACTAAGACTGAGTTTACAGTCTCGCCGCCTTTGATAAGGTTCAGAGAGACTGTGAGAGAGAGGTCTCAAACGTGGGAGGGCAAGTCGCCGAATAAACACAACCGCCTCTACATATACGTAGAGCCCCTTGACGAAGTTACTATAGAACTCATAGCCCTCAAAGAGATAACCGAGGACCAAGAGCCGAGAGAGAGAGCGAAGATTTTGAGAGAGAAAGCCGGCTGGGACGCGGACGAGGCTAGGGGTGTCTGGGCCATCGACGACAGATTTTTCAACATCATTGTGGACAGAACCTCCGGCATTCAGTACTTGAGAGAGATCAGAGATTACATAATCCAAGGCTTTAGGTGGTCCACCGAAGCTGGACCTCTAGCGCAAGAGCCACTCAGAGGAGTGAAAGTAGTGTTGGTAGACGCCGTGGTGCACGAAGACCCAGCGCACAGAGGGCCGGCGCAGATAATGCCTGCAGCTAAAAACGCCATATTTGCCGCTTTCTTATCTGCCCGCCCCACGCTCCTAGAGCCCTTGATGAAGTTAGACATAAAAGTAGCGCCGGACTACATTGGCTCAGTCACCTCTGTGTTGAACAAACACAGAGGCAAGATACTAGACATGACGCAGCAGGAGTACATGGCATATTTGAGAGCCGAGCTGCCGGTGTTGGAGTCTTTCAACATAAGCGACGAGCTGCGGGCGGCGGCTGCGGGTAAGATATTCTGGTCTATGCAATTCTCCAGGTGGGCCCCCATGCCAGAGTCGGTGCTACAAGACTTCGTCAAACAGATAAGAAAGAAGAAGGGGCTGAAGGAGGAGATACCTAAACCTACGGACTTTGTTGAGTCGTATTAGTCTTTTTGACAGCTTTTATTTTCAAAATACCCGGCGCTGTGATTAACTCTTTAGTTTCGTAACCCAACTCTTCAATCATACACATCACCGCCTTAGCTGTGGCTTCTACACTTTCCATACTATACCCAACGCCTATCGTGTCTAACACAAAAGTGTCGTTCTTTACATCTATTTCAAAACGTTTCGCGGGCACGACTTTCGCTAGGTATTGAGCTAGAGAGGCAACGTCTTCCAAATTGCCAAACACGGCTTTTATGTAGTTAGCCAACATCTTACCCCCCTCGCACCACACTTTCAAGACTAGTTCAGAGTTTTCTCTATACATCTCTACCACCATTCTGTCTAGAAGTCTGCCAGGCAGAGGTACAGTCTCCAACTCTACCATCACCTTATAGAAGAGAGCAATGTCGAAAATCTGGGAGATGCTGTATCCCTGCCGAATTAAGCTGAGACCTACGGAAAGTATTTGATTAGCTAACGCATACTGCGTCATTCCCAACTCTTCAGACACGCGAGATAAACTCTCGGCGATTTCTTTAGAAACTGCGATGTTAATGCGGTCTCTCCTCTGACTCATAAATACAAATCAGTACATAAATTTAAATGTTATGTACAAAATTAGATAGTTTACCTCATAACTATACACAATAAAGAGAGTTCACTAACATCTTCAAAAACATACACATCCGGCGGCTTATGGCTGTAGATTTCTCACGTCGAAATTCGCGCCATCTCTAAAGTATATCTTCCCACCCACCGCCGTAGCTACCACTCTCCCAAAAACTCTACGCCTCTCAAGGGGGGTAAATTTACATTTACCCAAGAAGTCCACCCCCCTCACTTCCCACTCTTCTAACTTCACAATTGTGAACATGTCCAAACCCATGTCTAGACCTAGAAATCTGGCGGGTCTCTTGGAGTAGAGCCTAACCACGTCCCCCAGTGACAAGACTCCCCTCCTCCACAGAGTGAGGAGGAGACTCAGAGCTATCTCGAGACTGCAAATGCCGGGTGGGGGGTTTTCCGAAGTTTTCTCCTCAATAGTGTGGGGAGCGTGGTCTGTGGCGTAGATGTCCACAAGTCCAGAGACTAACGCCGCGAGGAGTTTCTTTCTAACTTCTGGAGTTCTCAGAGGTGGATTCACACGGCACAAACCCCCCTCTCTACAGTTTTCGCCATCTAGATAGAGGTGGTGTGGAGTCACGTCCACGGTAGCCCACCCCCTCGAAACCTCCGCCGTCTGGGGTAGAGTCACGTGAGTGATGTGTATAGAACTCCCAGTCTCGCTCTTGAGGCGACGGAGTTTCTCTACGCAAGCCAACTCAGCCTCTGGTGGTCTCACGCCGTTTTTGAAAAACGCCGGGTCTTCGCAGTGAAATATGGCGGTGCACCCCAACTCTGCGCATTTCTCTAGAGCTCTCTTCACGTGTCCCCAGCCGTAGGCGGCTATGTCTTCTGGATATATTTTCAAAGTGTGTGGTTTCGCTATCTCTAATTGAGTCAAATCCTCCGGCAGACCCATGTGTAGTCTGTACACTATCGGCAGTTCGGCTCCTTCGCGCAGTCTTTTCGCGTACAGCTCGGCGGTTTTTATGTGGGGTTTCGTGTTGGGCATGTCGCCGACTGCCACTACTCCACCCGCCAGCGCAGACATAGAGCCGCCGGCCAGCGTCTCCTTATAGGCAAGACCCCAATCTCTAAAGTGGACGTGTATGTCCACCATGCCGGGGAGAATTAGATATTTGTCTGAAAACTGTATAGTTTTACAACTCCCGCCAATTTTGACTCTCTTGAGCGACCCAGCTACATACGCCCTCCCCTCAATTTTCACACAATCCACAAATTAACAAACTACTTTATCCTCTATTTTACAAACCTTACGACCGTAGGGACCGTGGATAATTGCGTGGTTACCTTTAAAATAGGCAACTACGTCAGCTACAGCGCCCAAGCCCCAAGTTCTAGTCGCAGAGAAGAAGAGTGTCACGCCGGCATTTCTAATGTCTTCAGTTTCTCTCAAGTTTATGTATAACGCCTTTTCGCCATATAGCAAAAACTCCACATCGATTCCGTCAGATATCAACACGTCCACGTCGAGGTCTCGCAATGACTCATAGAGAGACTGCATGTGCATGAAGTAACTACGTTTATGTGGCTCTACTCTCTGCACAATGACATTGCCGCCATGTTTCTCAATCTG
Organism: uncultured Thermoproteales archaeon; assembly: GCA_938027595.1. Lineage (GTDB taxonomy): Archaea > Thermoproteota > Thermoprotei > Thermoproteales > Thermoproteaceae > Pyrobaculum. Next base: position 76,816 of record CALJAK010000002.1, on the reverse strand, counting down.
AGTATATATATCAAGATCGTCACGTGAAAAGACTCTGTACAACACTCTATAACCCTGTTTAGAGAGGTCCGCCGCGATTTTTGTAAGTATGTGTGTAGCACGTACACCTTGGAAGAGATACACACCTCCACTTTTCACTTCGCCAATTGCTCCTGAAATTGTATCAATCCACGCACTCCACTTGTTTTTCTGGGGGGGTTTAGGTATCTCGTCTACAAACACCAACCCTTGGCCTTCTAATATGTCGAACTCGACGTAGTACCCAGCGCGGCGTCCGCGAGATTTCAATATATACATACGTCTCTCTGTAATTAACTCATCGATAGACATAGTTAAATGAAGTACAGTATCGGCAATGTAATCAAGCGGCGTCGTCGCTTCTTCTTCTGCAATTGCTACGAAATCCACGCCGGCAGATTTAAACATTCTATATACTGTGTTTATTAAATAATCACGAGATATGTTTTCTAAGAGAGAAGAAACGGAGTCCACCACAATTAAGTTATACTCACCGTGGCTCACTGCAGATACAACTTGATTCGCCATGGCTTCCGGTTTTACAAAAATCAAATCTAAAAAATCAATCGTCGAGAGGTCGTACCCCAACATAGAAGCGTTTTTTAAAAGTGTTTTTCTATCTTCATGTAGAGATACCCAGAAAACTTTTTCACCTTTTTTAATTCTCTCCTGCGCGATTCTCATTGCGAGTGTAGTCTTCCCCACGCCAGGTCTTCCGAAGATGAGAGTAACTCCTCGAAGATCTAAATCCATGGCACATTTATGAGCCAACCTATAAATAGTTTTTAGTATAATAAATAGAATATGTACAAATTGACAAAAGTACCTAAGCTCGTCCGGCTGAAGACAGTTGGAGAGTCCATATGTCCAGTGAGTAAAGTTGTAGATGTTTTTGAAGTGACCGTGGAGTATATGCCCAGAGGTGCAGTTTTGTCTATAGAAGAGTTTAAGAAAGTCGTGGAAAGCTACAGAGGTAGAGAGATACTCCACGAGGAGGTGGCTGTGGATTTGTTAGAGAAGATAAAGAATATCACAAATTCTCCGTATGTGAAAGTGGTGATTAAGTCTAGTTACATCGGTGTAGATATTGAAGTAGTGGCAGAGAGTGGGGGAGAGCAACCTCTCTACATCTAACGCTGTCTCCACTGAGCTAACTTCAGTAAGAAGACTACCCCCAATGTGCTCTGCATGGCTAACGCTGCCGCAGCTGCGGTCAGCAAACCGGCGTCGTATGCCGCGATTCCAGTGGAGTTCTGTATCAAAATGCCAGCGGCGCCGGTGGGTAACAAAACGCCTAGGTGGGGAATTGGCAAGAGGTATGCAGAGTAATACACTGGCGCTCCCACTGTAAATACTACCGTGAGTATCTGAGGTAGAGACCACGCGTATCTCATGTGTCTAACGAAACCGGAAAGCGTGAACCCAACCCCGGCAGAAGCCAGCCACAGCGTCGTTAACGCATAGAGAGTCGACGCCGTGAGAAACTGCATGCCGAGCCACGCCATTGCGGTTAGATACACAGCGAGTGTAGGCGCCGCGAAGATAAATGCACTCAACGCCAGACCTAGAGCATATCCAACTGGAGACACCGGCGCCGCGGTTAACATACTTTGGTACTTTATGACTACTCTGTAGTAAGTCGCATCGCCAATTAGAAAAATGCCGTTAGAAGCAATTGTCCAAACTAACCCCCCGACTAGACCCCACTTGAGTCCAGACAACCCCCCATATACCGTGAGAATTACCAGAAAAGAAATGGGGCCCACCGCCGAGGACACCACCCACACCCACCCCCTCACAGCGGCGATCCAACCGTTTACCCAAGCTATCACTAACGCATCTCTAATTGTCTTCATGTCGCCAACCGCCGATGGTCAATACGTAATCTTCTAGAGATTTGGGTCTCACAACCACTCTGCTCCCCCGCGGCAACTCGCTTGGCAATGTATCTACATAATACAGTTTCCTCTCGCCAATCTCAACTACCGCTCTACTCACAAACGCAACGCCGTCTCGTCCATAAATTTCCACTACGTGTCTCCCGGGCACTTTCTCCACGAGTTGCTCTGGGGGAGCCATGTCTAGCACTCTGCCTCTGTCCATAACGAGAATTACGTCGCTGAGCGCCGCTGCCTCCTCTACGTAATGCGTAGTGAGAACCACAGTAGTCCCCCTCCTCTTGAGTTCAGAAATGGCGTTCCACACTAACCTGCGGGAGTAGACGTCTAGACCGGTAGTGGGCTCGTCGAGAAACACCACTTCTGCCTCCGCGGCGAATATGGCGGCTACCAATACTCTCCTCTTCATACCTCCGGAGAGACTATCCACTTCTCTATTGCGCACGTCCCACAACCCAAACTCTCTCAACGAATCCGCCGTACGTCTCTTCGCTTCTCTCAGCGAATATCCACGGAGGAGGAGGTAACTCAACACGAACTCGTACGGAGTGAGGAAGTCTATCGGCTTGCTTTCTTGAGGCACCGCAGCGATGAGCTTCCTCAACTTCTCCGACTGCGAAACTACGTCATAGCCAGCAATCCACGCGTTGCCTTCAGACGGCGCCAGTTCAGTAGTCAACACGCGCACTAACGTAGTTTTCCCAGCGCCGTTTGGCCCCAAGACACCTAGAGTCTGTCCCCTGCCCACTTCAAACGTCACGTGGCGTAAAGCCCAGAAGTCTCCATAGCGTCTGCCCAATTCTCTACAGACAATCACGTCAATGTAGCCGTGTGTTATATAATTACTTTTCCCCCCTCCACAAAGGCGTATATGTCTCTAGACGTGGCGCGTTTTACTAAGAACTTGACCACTTTATCTCCGGCGTACGGCGCAGCCACAGCCATAGCTCGCATGGGGAGACCCACTTCGATGGGTGGGAGGCACTTCACCTTCTCCCAATTCCACACGGTGGCCATGGCCAAGATCTCCCTCTCGCCGATGCTCCAGCCAACTGCGGCTGAGTAGGCGTGTAAAAACTTCATCTCCGCCCACAAGTCCGGCTCGTTCACGAAAACGTTGTCCGTGCCCAACAGCGGCTTGTGGCTCAGCAACTGCGGCACCGGCGCCACTTTGCCGACGAGATAAGCGTTGGAGCGGGGGTTCACCACCAACGCTTTGTCTGGGGGTATTTCTGAAATTTCATCTGGAGTCACGTGGACTAGGTGTATCAAGACGTCTGCATCCAAGACTTTGGTCGCCAGCTCGAAGTCACCCCCCTCGTGGCAATCCTCCGTCTCGGACACATGTGTGGAGATTAGTTTATACCGCCTTCTGAGTTCTCTGAGGTACTCCGGGCTGTGGTCCAGCGGCGATGCCACTTGTACGTGGGGATGTGGTGGAAAGCCGCCGTGTGTCTCTTGGAAAGCCAACACCTCCACTCCATGTTGTCTAAAGACTCTCTCCACGTCCCGCGCTGCGTATTCGGCGTAAGCCACTACACAACCAGTGCCGTACTGTCTAACTCTCTCAGCTACTTTCTTCAAAATAGCGATGTGTCGGCCGGTTTCCACTAGTCTTTTCGTCATGCGGTACTTCAGCCCGTGGGGCCACCCCACCAAGTCGTCTATGTACATGTCGTCTCTGTCTAACATAACTGCGTCTAGCACGTGTATATGTCCATTTACCAACTGCGGCATTAACACGACGTTTCCCAAATCTACCACAGAGCCGCCGGTGTATTTACCCAAACCCACCACTGTGCCCGCGTCGTCAACTTCAACAACCCCATTTTCTAGCAGCTCTAATTCTCTCGCTAGGATGTATCTCGCTTTTAGCGAAATCACTTACCTACTTCTAGAGTGAGTTCTTTCCACTTTTCCTTAAGTTTATCCAACACCGCTGGGTGTATATCTAGAACAAAAGCGGCGTTTGTCAACTTCACATATCGATTCGCCAAGTCTCTAAACCAACCAGAGACGTTTTCTCTCTTCGACTTCTCGTGGAGTCTATTCATTTCGCTCAATAACGATTCTGCGGTAGTTTCTATCACACGCCGCGCGAGGGGTCTTATCGACTTGTACTGAGCTTCCGTTAACTCTATCACAGCCACCTCTAGCGATGGGCCTACGCCTCTTTCCTCCCACTCTCTAACTAACTCCTTTTTTATGACTTCGATTGTTTTTGTTATTTTTTCTCGAGTAGACCACGTTAGATACACCCCCGGCAAGAGTTCTAACACCTCTATCTTCCTCACGAGCTTTTTGTAAATTTCCTTCTCTGACTTTATAATGAGTAAATACATATAGGTAGTTATGTCTCAATTTTTATATGACGAGTTCGGCAGGAGCAGACGTGTGAAGATTCTTAGCCCTAGCTGAGGTAATACATCAGGCGAGTAGACTAAAACTTACACCCAACCCAACGGACCTGTTTTTAACTCCAATATTCAAAATAAAGTGAAGATCGTGTTGGGAACACCCATAAACGCAGTACCCAAACCGTGGATTTATTTCCACGTGCCGGCTTTACTCATAAATGCGTTGGAAGTGAGAAAAAACCCCAGAGCTGCGTTGAGTTACGAAGGCGAGTTGTGGATAGATTCTGGAGGTTACCAAATCTTGAGAAAAAACCTCAACATAGATGTGAGAGACATTCAAAATATATATAGAGAGATAGATGCACAACTCTACTTCGCGTTAGACGTGCCGCCGAGTCCCCAAGACTCGCCAGCAGTTGCGAAAAAGAAATTCGAAAAGACATACAGAAACTGGCTAAAGATGAGTAAGAAACTCGAAGTGGTGCCAGTACTCCACATATACAGAGAAATGGGGATGTTTATGAAATATCTAGAGAAATACCTCGACGCCCCCGCGTTGGCAATCGGCGGCGCCGTTCCCTACGTCTTAACCACGAGAGGCGTCCCCAGAGGCTCCCGCCAGATGGCTCTCTCTTTGATAGCAGAAGCGCGGCGGAGTTACAGAGGACATCTACACGTCTTTGGTTTGGGCAGCCCGTCAATTACGCCAATCCTCAGAGCCATAGGCGTAGATAGCACAGACACAGCCACATGGCGACTCAAAGCGGCGTACGGCAAGGTAATACTGCCCGGCGGCGGCGAGAGACACGTGACTGGACGCGACGTGAAGTTCGGCAAGGCAAAACCCAAAGACGGAGAACTCAGCCAGCTATGTCAATATTTGGCAAAAACCGGCTTCCCACAGTTAGACGGCTTCTACGATAGAATTGCCAAGAGTTTTGAATATAGAGCGTTGGTCAACGCGTGGGTAGTTCTAAAGTCAGAAGAGGAGCCCAGATCGCCAACGTTTAGAAAACTCCTACTGTTTCAAACTAAAGGGCTTTCCACCTCTTAGCACTTTTTCTACAACGTCTGGAGCGATGCGTCTCAAGTCTTCAGCTATAGACTCCAAGAAGGACACTTCCTCTCTTTCGTTTCTCAACTCGTCCGGCAGCATCCGCGGAATTTCTTCAATAATGGGATACCACCTGCCGCATGAGGAGCAGTAAATGACTCCAGTCTCGATTTCCCACTTGTGACACTCCTCACAAGGGAGACTGTCTGGCTTTGGATGTTCTCTAATCGCCAACTCGCGATATGCACAGTACTCTTCGCAAAAAGGCTTGCGGGGCCAAGTGTATTGACGCTCTGGATGTTCTCCCCTCTTCAGAACCACAAGACGCAGGGGGAAAGTCTTGTCGTAGGGGCAAGCCAACACGTCCATTAGTCTGTACTTCATGCCCACCAAGTAACACCACTTTATATAACTGTTCTACGGCGTGCGACAACTCTACGGCGTTTTCTACTGCCGAAATTACCCCCTCCGCTGTCTAGCTTGAAGTAGTAGTAAAAACCATACACCACCGCCGCAAATATGGCGATTCTCAAAAACCAAAGACCCACGGCGTACGTCCCCACACTCTGCGGTCTGACTAACAATGGAAAAACGCCGACGTAAGGCATGATCAAAGCCACCTCACCCACGAGGTTATTCACCACAGGCGGCTCCCCCACGGCTTGATCTGGACTTGGGTTATTGTCTCCCCAAGTGAAGATTGAACACCCCTCAGTTTTGTACACTCTATGTATTATCCAACTGCCGTGCCACATTAGGTGTCTGGCCACATACACGACGACATCGCCCGGCTGCACAGAGCTGCAGGACGCGGCTGTGAGAAACACGAAATCGCCCACTCTCAGAGTGGGCTCCATAGAATACGAGGAAACTACCGCAATGGGCCAACTAACGCCAGTGGCTAGAGAATACGCCACCAACGCAGCCAATATAGCCACGAGCAACACCAAATCCTTCACCCAACTAGACATGGGGAACATTAGACGTATTTATATAAAACTACTTGATAACTATGGTTACATTGGCGAAAATAGTGACCGCCGCAGCGATAGTGACAGTGATTCTGCTGGTTGTACAAGCGTACGCCAAACCCGCTTGGATAGAGTCGCCGAAAGCCGGAGGTCCTCCCTTGTGGGTGGATCAAATAGCGTCAAAAGCTAGAAAACCGGCGTGGGCTAACCCCAACGCCACGCTCTATGCAAGGACAGCCCGTTTGACTATCGCCGGCGATAGAATTGCTGTAGATCTCACAGTAGATGTATTGACGTTAAACGCCACTCTGCCCTACGGCAAAGTTGTGTATGGAAGTGGAGACGTAGTGATCAACGGCGTTCGGTACACAGTGAAGTCTATAGAGGGTAAAGTGGGGAGAGATTTCGCCAAGCTGGAGATATACAGCGGTAGAGAATTAGTGAAAATACGGTATTACGATGGAAATTACGTAGTGGAAATTAGAACTCTCGGAAAGCCGGGATTTGAGAAATACGGAGGGACGGCTACATATACAATTAGTTAGTCGTAGAAAATTTCTCCATCTTTTTTGTAACTCCTCACCAACCCTCTCTCTACTAAATACTTCAACGCCTCTTCTACTCTGTCCGGATCTGCTTCTAGCCGTTGGACGAGTTCTCTCCTGGAGACAGGTCCCTCTTCTTTTATAATTTTGAGTATTCTGGAAGCCAGAGGTGGCGGTCTGCCTCGAAGCGTATTGTATAACCAAAACGCCGCTATTATGACTAACGCAATTAATCCAACGCGGAGAACTATTGGTGTAAGCCGGGGGAACGCAATAGAAATTATTAACGTAAGTGCAACTACTACTATAACTGTTTGTACGTAATTCATCTAGCAATGGGTATTACCGGCACTATCTGCCCACCGCCGCCGCTGATGGCTATAATTTGGACATTGCCGAATTGAGCTACTTCTCTCAAACCGCTTAGGTATATATACAACTCCGCGAGTCTTGCTGCATCTGTGGCATTTGCGCGAGCAGCCGCTATCAACATCTCTACGGCGTTTTTAGTAGCGTTAGCCAATAGAGATATCTGTAGAGCTTGTGCCGTAGCTCTAGTCACAGTGGCGTTTGCTTCGGCTTGTGCCGCTAAGATAACTCTTGTAAAGTTTGCTCTCGCTAACTCTTCTACTCTCTGTCTCTCGAATTGCGCCCTAATGGCGTCTTGTTGCGCTGCCACTTTCCTATTTATAGCCTCAGTCACTTGTTGAGGGAGAATGAAATTCAATACGTTGACGTCTAATATATCTATGAGACCGGCTAGAGCTGGGTCTTGTTCAATTGCTTCTCGGTATTGTTGTTCTATCTGTTTAGCAATTACATCCCTATTCTCAATTAAGTATTCGAGCGACACTTTAGATATTATGTCTCTAACGAGTTGGCGGGCTTTCGGCACGAGGACTTTATCGTCGTAGTCAACTTGTGGAAATCTCTTTACAAGATCGTCGAAACGCTCAGGTTTGATTCTATACCGCACCACCATCTCTACGGTGACTGTAACTCCGTCTCTAGTCAACACCACCGGCGCTGAGAATTCCCACCGGCCAGCCCCTTTCTCCATTTGTACAAACTCCACTACTTCTATGGCGTATGTATCGCTGATTAAATAAGCCCACGGAGCTTTAAACCCCAAAGCTGGACCTATCACCGGCTTGCTCACAGTGCCGGAAACTGGGTCTACAACAACAGCTACAGTACCCGCGGGGAGGGAAAATATTGTCAATGCGAGCACAATCGACGCCAGTGTAAACACCGCTATAGCTATAGTGAAAAACGCGGCTGTTCTCTTGGGGATTCTCCCCCTGACTTCCACAGGCACATACACCATGGGGAAACCATTACTTTTCTATTTAAGTCTTGAAATTCTTGCTAGAAAAATTTCCACTTTATGTATTCTCTTCTTGTGGTGTCTAAAGACAGGTCTCAGAGTTAGATACGACTTCTCCAATACTTCAAACTTATAACCCCACTTCTCTACAACTCTCCTCACGTAGTCTAACGTAGTTAGTTTGTGAATTGTGTAAACTACATCTACGTATCTAAGAGCTGTTTTTAAAAATACTATATCTAGACCTCTTGTGCTCCAAATTCCAAATGGCGGATTTTGAAAACCTACTGTAAACTTCCTCGTTAGTGTTAAACGCGTCGTGTCGACAACTAGAAAATCTATTGTTTCGAATCCGAGTTTTTTCGCATATCTCTTAGCTACGTCTAAAGCCTCTGGGTCTATATCTACGCACAACACGTTTCGCGCTCCCATAGCAGCCGCTGCGATTGCAAAACGTCCCGTGCCGCAACCTAAATCTAACACAATGTCTAATAATCCCCTCATATAGGCGTCCCACACTGCAGTAGCGACTATAGAAGCGTTTGTGGGGTATTGTTCTAATTTCAATTTCGGTTTTTGAAACGTTGGGATAGATTCTGTGAATATCTCTAGTTCTTTTCTCGTTTTAAACACACTTCAGAATAAATATATAGTAAATTTATTTCATTATGCGTAAAGCTATAAACGCCGAGTGGTTTGTGCCGACGAGGTGGTATAACATACTGCCGGATTTACCAGAGTCGTTACCGCCGTATTTGAAACCAAACGGCGAAGTAGTCACGCCGCAGGATTTCGAAGTGCTTTTTGCTAAAGAACTCGTAAGACAAGAGTTTTCGCAAGATAGGTGGATTCCAATCCCGAGCGAAGTTAGAGATATATACCTCACATGGCGGCCGACTCCACTCATAAGAGCAAAGAGGCTTGAAGAAGTGTTGAAAACTCCGGCGAGAATTTACTACAAATTCGAAGGCATATCGCCGCCGGGTAGCCACAAGCCAAACACTGCAGTAGCTCAATTATATTACATAGCTAAAGAAGGCGTAGGCAGAGTGACTACTGAAACTGGCGCCGGACAGTGGGGTTCCTCAGTGGCTTTCGCCGCAGCTTTTTTCCAAGTGAAAGCTACTATATATATGGTGAGAGCTTCCTACTTACAGAAGCCGTACCGCCGTGTTTTAATGGAGCTATGGGGCGCAGAAGTGATCCCCAGCCCCAGCGAACGCACTGAGTCCGGCAGGAAGTTCCTCGCAGAGGATCCAAACCACCCGGGCTCCTTGGGCATCGCGATATCTGAAGCCGTGGAAGACGCCGTGAAGACGGGGTCTAAGTACGTACTGGGTTCAGTTCTAAACCACGTCTTGATACATCAGACTGTGATCGGACTGGAGGCGTTGGAACAAATACGTCAGTTTGGCGATTACCCAGATTACGTAGTGGGCGCATGCGGCGGCGGCAGCTCTTTCTCCGGACTCTTCTGGCCTTTTTACTACGAGAAGAAAGTGGGGAAGTCTGAAAAAGATGTGAAATTCCTCGCCGTGGAGCCCGCTGCAGTTCCCACGCTTACGAGAGGAGAATATCTGTACGACTTTGGAGACACGGCTGGACTCACGCCGTTGATAAAAATGTACACCATTGGACACCTCTACAAACCACCCCCCATACACGCCGGCGGTTTGAGATACCACGGCTGCGCCCCCACTCTCTCGCTCTTGGTGAAACACGGCGAAGTCAACGCCGTGGCGTATGGCCAGAGAGAAGTATTCGAAGCCGCTAAATTATTCGCCAACACTGAGGGTTTTGTCCCAGCGCCGGAGTCGGCGCATGCAGTCAAGGCGGTGGTGGAGCTGGCTCTAGAGGCCAAGAGAAGTGGACGCGAGACAGTGATCCTCTTTAACTTGTCTGGCCACGGACTTCTCGACTTGTCGGCCTACGACGACTTTCTAACTGGCGCCATGCAAGAGGCAGTGCCCACGTCAGAGGAGTTAGCGAGATGCCTAGCGGAGGTGAGGAAACTCACCGGCTGAGGTGTCTGTGAGCCTTCGCCAAAACTCTCCGCGAGGTTTCGTAAGTGAGGCGGGCTAGAGCTCTGTCGAAAGTCAGCCATAGATACCCCACGTGTTCCCAACTGAGCGTCACCTCCCTACTCCTAGCCCTCCCCAAGAAGAACACCACTCTTTTCCTAATTTTCACACCCCTAAAGTAGACGTACTCCACTTCCTCTCTGAAGCCCGGCAGCAGCTCCACCTCTAGGCCCGTCTCCTCTCTCACTTCTCTCAAGGCTGCTTCCTCCAGCGTCTCTCCAGGCTCCACCAGCCCCTTGGGAAAATCCCAGTGACCAGAGGGGTAGTGAAGTAGGAGGTATTCTACGTCTCCCCCCACGTAAAACACCACGACTCCAGCTGAAGTTTCGTACATCAGGGGGGGACAATCCACCTATCGACGTATCTCTCCACGTTTTGCAAAACCACAATGCGGCTGGGCTCGTCTTCGTCCATGTAAGTGAAGGAGTCCAGCGTTTTCAACAACTTGCCGGACCATTCTCTAACTTCTTCGTGGTTGAGCATGTCTCCTCTGTCCAGTCGGCGGGTGGAGTATCCTAAATGCATGTAGCTCTTCACTTCAACAAAGTGAGGATTCCCCCTCTTGACAATTTCGCCGAATTGCGGTACGTACTCATCGCTGTAGTTTAAGCTACGGATGAGAGTAATCCTCAACACAGTCCTCGTGGGTAGTGTGGCAACTATGTCCAGAGAGCGGAGCCACCGCCGCCAAGCGTCTCTGTGAGCCACCGGAGCGTTTATCCTGTAGTAAAGCTCTTCGTTTGGGGCGTTTGTGGAGAGATATAGCTGAGTAGGCAACGCGTCTTCTTTCGCCAGCTTCATCAACATCTCTGGATGTTGGCCATTTGTGACTAGGAATACAGACTTGGTGTGGGGCAGTGACTTTATCAACTTAATCAATTGAGGCAGCTTGGGGTACATGGTTGGTTCTCCAGACAGAGAAATGGCCCAATGAGTCGGCGCCAACGCCTCAATCACCTTACTCCGTCTGCTGCCCCAGTACCCCGACAGCAGTCTCTTCCTCTCCTCCAAGACTTGCGCCACAACCTCATGGGGATCCATATAGTGCCTCTCGTCTAACTCAATCACGTCGAATTCTTCCGTAGGTCTCCAACAGTAAACACAACGGTTGCTACAGATAAGCCCGACGGGACTCATCTCCACACAGCGGTGAGAACCGCCGGCGGGGGCGTTGTAGAACTTAACTTTGTAACATGACTTACCCCCCTCCATAGCTTCCTTTGTCCATTTACAAAGCTCCACTGTGGCGTGTCCCGCCAAGCCGTAATGTCTCTTGACTAAGGCGCGTGCAGCGGGCGCTCTAATTTTGAGTCTAGGCCCTTCCAACACGTGGTACCTCCCCAAAGTCTCCAACTCGCAAGACACAGAGAAACATCGATGTTTATATATAGGCTTTACACTCCCAAAACGTCTTCAAAATCCTATACGTGAGACCCCAAATGACCCAATCTCCCGCTCTATAGGCAGGTCTACCACTCCACTCAGTCACAACGACGTCGCTGGGCGAAATCCACCTCACCTCCTGCACCTCTAGAGGGTTTGGGTTGACCTCTCCCTCCCACCCAGCGAATACAAACGGCACCACTTTGACGTGGGGCGCGTTGGAGGGACTTACAGCCTCCAACACACCCAGGAGAGAGACGGGACTCACGCCCACCTCCTCCCTCACTTCTCTCTGCGCCGTTTCTAATAGAGTCTCCCCCACTCTCCACATGCCGCCGGGGAAGGCAATTTGGCCAGACCAAGGGTCGCCCTGCCTCTCCGCGCGTTTGATCAAGAGAACTCTAGCGCCGTCTGTCAACACCCCCACGGCGGCCCACCCGCTGCCGCCCCGGGGCCAAGTTGGCGCAAGACACATGAAAATTTTTTAGAATATAAAGAAAATTCATTGGCAGTGAAGACGACTTGCCCCCAATTGACTCGTGAAGCCTATTCCGCGGGCTGAGCCTACTCCAAAACGGTTGTTCCCCCCCTTATAACGCCATAGTTAGTCACAATCCACCTGTTCTTTATCTGTCTAATAATCACAACTTTGGACTTCTGCTCTACGCATATGGCTTTCTTCAGCGCGATTGTCACCATGTCTTTTTTCACTGTCTGCACCACGCCGAATACAGTCGCCGAACCCGCCGCCGTCAAGACTGTCTCGTTCTGTTTGAAGGGCTCTAATCTGCCCTCTATGGCTTTGGGCATTGGCTTCGTCTCTACCTCTATAGATGTCCAAACAGGTGGGAGAGTGCCAGGCGTGCCGACCACCGCTCCCGACAGAGAGTCGGCTTTCGTCAGAGCTGGATCTAGCCCCGTCATTATGCCCACGAGGCCGCCCGGTCTCGCTTCGTCTACTTTAAAACCGCTGTACTCAATCCCCAGCACTCTTGTGTAGATGGGTTGGTACCCCGGCTTCGGTTTGTCTATCTTGAGGCCGGGTCTTATCTCAACCTCGTCGCCGATCTTCAAAACTCCCTCCGTAAGCGTGCCGCCGAGGACGCCGCCTCTCAACTTCTCGGGGGGCGTGCCTGGCGGATTTGTGTTGAAGCTGCGCAATACTAAAAACCTCGCCGGCTTGCCGAGCTCCACCTCTCTCCTTGGGATTGTCTTGGCTATATGAGTGGCGAGGGCGTCGATGTTGATCTTGTGTAACGCCGATATGGGGACTACTTTCGAGCCCTCTGCCCAACTACCGGCTAGAAACGACTTTATCTGCTCATAGTTCTCAATTGCCTTCTCTTTAGTGACGAGATCTATCTTGTTCTGAGCCACTACCAAACGCCGGACGCCAATTATGTCCAACACCGCGAAGTGCTCCAGCGTCTGCGGCTGCGGCACGGGCTGCGAGGAGTCTATTACCAAAATCGCGCCGTCCACCACTGCAGCTCCCGACACCATGGTGGCCACCAAGACCTCGTGACCCGGGACGTCTAGGAGAGAAATTCTCCTCAAGAGCTTGGGCTCCCCGCCGTCTGGACATTTCCCATCCCGAAGTATCCCGTCGGTGTAGAAATACTCCTCACCGCAGTCGTATATACCTATCTGCGTATAGCCCAGTTTTATCGTCATGGCTTTCTTGATTTCCTCACTGTGCCTCATGACCCAAGTCCCAGACAGAGCGTACGTTATCTGCGTCTTGCCGTGGTCCACGTGTCCAGCGGTCGACACGATCGCGTCAGGATAGACAAACGACATGAGTCAACATAATCAAAACTTAATAAACTTGAGACCAGACCCACTGGGCTCACGTGCGCTAGGACAATGGCGTTAATATGAACTAAAGATATATATCCACGCCAAGTGGGAATATGTGACAATTGTAAAAGTTGAGAAATTACGTAAAGTCTACGATGGGGGAGTGGTGGCGTTAGACGACGTGGATCTTACAATCAACGATGGAGAGATCCTCGCCGGGCTTGGGCCGTCTGGGTGCGGCAAGACTACGTTGCTTAGACTCATTGCCGGTTTAGAAGATGCCACAGCTGGTAGAATATATTTCGACGACCGGGACGTCACTAAATTGCCTACGCAACAGAGAAATACAGCGGTGGTTCCCCAGACGTGGGCACTTTGGCCACATATGTCTGTTTACGACAACGTAGCTTACGGGCTGAGGTTGAGGAAAATATCTAGAGAAGAAGAACGGAGGCGAGTTAAGGAAATCCTAGAGCTAGTGGGGCTTGAGGGTTTTGAGAAGAGGCGGCCTTACCAATTGTCCGGCGGTCAACAACAACGAGTGGCTTTAGCTAGAGCGCTGGTAGTGCAGCCAGAAGTGCTTCTGCTGGACGAACCGCTGGCTAACCTAGATGCAAAACTGCGCGTGGAGTTGAGAGAAGAGATTAAGAAAATTGCCAAAAAACTCTCGATCACCACAATATACGTCACACACGACCAAGAGGAGGCCATGGCGGTGGCTGACAGAATTGCTGTGATGAATTTAGGCAAGATTATGCAAGTGGGCACGCCGGAGGAGGTGTACTACAAACCAGCGAATCTCTTCGTGGCCACTTTCATAGGAAGAACGAACTTACTACGGGGGAAAGTAGTGGAGAAGAGGGGCGAAGTGGCTGTGGTAGACGTGGGGTTTTTAATTGAGGCGGAGGCTAGCGATGGGGTTAAGCCGGGCGATTACGTAAACGTGGTCGTCAAACTAGAGGACATATATGTGGGAGGTGGTAGGCTGAAGTGCGTAGTGGAGGACGTCACGTTTCTGGGACGCACATACCAAACTACGTTGAAATGCGGAGGCAACAAACTAAAAGCCGAGGGGTTAAAGCCGCATGCAGCTGGGGGCGAGGAGACGTATGTTGAGATAACGAGAGCCATAGCATATAAATGAATTTCATCAAGGCGTCCACTATAGCTGGCTACGCATTTCTGAGCGTTTTCTTGATACTACCGCTTTCTTTGATATTTCTACAAGTGGCGACGAGCATCAGAGAGGTTTATAACTTAATCTCAGACCCCTTTTACTTCAATCTATCTCCAGAGGCCTTTAGAAATGCTTTTTTCATTAGAGAGATAGAGCCGCCCGTCGTAGTTATACGCGGACCCGATTTAGGTGTAGTGTTGAACAGCCTATGGATAGCTACGTGGGTGGCTGTAATTGACACAACTTTGGGATTCATCCTCGCGTACGTTCTGGCCAAGTACGTCTTCAGAGGGAGAACGGCGCTGGGTTTGTTAGCCACCATACCGCTGATCGTGATGCCGTTTGCTACGGCTTACGTAATTAGGAAAATCTTAGACCCGCAGTGGGGCACTCTGAATTGGGTCCTCCACGAGGTGCTGGGGCTTCCCTTTAGAGTTGAGATTTCTGGACTAGCCGCAGTGGCTTTAGTCCAGAGTTTGATGTATCTCCCCATCGCCTACCTCAACATATATGCAGCATTGACGAGAGTAGACCCAACTTTGGAAGAGGTGGCTAACAACCTCGGCGCCGACGAGGGAAGAGCGGCGCGGGATATATTGATCCCACTGGCTACGCCCGGCGTTGCGGCTGCTTTTGTCTTAGTGTTCATATTCGCCATTGACGATGTAGCAGCGCCGATAATATTTCAAGACGACCCAGCTGCGAGAAAGCTATTGGCGTATCAAGTCTATTCAAAATTCCTAGACCAAGTGAGGGGTCAGATAAGCCCCGCAGCGGCGTTTTTAGCTCTCATTTTGCTGACTATATCCATCGCGGCGTTTCTATCGGTGAGGAGATACGTAGGGCTGAGGCAATACGCCATGTTGATTAGACAGTTGAGGCCGAAAAGCTACAAGCCAAGTCCCCTGGGGAAAGTCTTGATATATCTATTGGCGTTTCCGCTTGTAGTTGCGGCATCTACACCGCTGGTTGGGGCTATCTCCCTAGTCTTTGCAGAGAGGTGGACGATCACGCCGCTGCCGGAATCCATAACGCTGGAAAACTTCCTACGCCACGTTGGGTGGATTGTTGAGAGCGAAGTTTTTCGACGCGGAATATTCAACACGATATACTACGGGATTTCAGCCACGGCAATTATGGTCATTGTGGGCTTCTTGATAGCGATAGCCGCAGCTAGGTCTAGAGGCGTACACATCGAGGCTTTAGACGCGTTAGCCACAGCTCCGATAGCTATACCCGGCCTCGTGGTGGCTTATGCGTATTTCTTGACATCTCTACAGATCTCCGCCGCGTTCAAGGGAACGGTGTTGGGCGACGTGTTAAACCCACTGCAGCATCCAGAGCTGTACTTAATAGTTGGCTACGCCGTTAGAAAACTACCCTTTGTAGTGAGAAGCATGTACGCCGGTCTATTACAAATCCACAAATCCATGGAGGAAGTAGCTCTAAACTTGGGCGATAACTACAGAGGCGTATCTAGGAAGATATTGATTCCGCTGCTCACTACAAACATACTCAGCGGGGCGTTGATAGGCTTTGTCTACATTACTAGCGAGGTGTCTCTCAGCATCACGTTAGGCGCACTGAAGGGCGTAGGCGTAGACACAGCAATGCCAATAACAGCATTTATGAAAGAGAGATTCGAAAGCGGCGTTTATGGAGTACAAGAAGCAGCGACGTTGGGGTTGGTGTTGGTAGCGATACAAATATCAGCAATTATGTTAACTACAAGAGTGTTAAAAACTAGATACGGATTTGTACTCTAGCCGACTTTCTTCTCTACTTCCAAGTATTGTTTTCTAGCGGCTTCGCGCCACGCGGCGTAGACTTTATCGCGGTAAGTAGGGTCTTTACCAACTCTGTCGTTTATAGACATTGCGTATTCCAAAGTCAATTTGACAGTCCTCCCACTCTCTGGATCGACAAAAGTAACCGGCGCCGTCAATTCTCTAGCTAACGCTTCTGCAGTCACTCTGTCAATCCTACCCTTGAAATACGCATCAACAATTTTACTCCAAACCCGTTGAAGAACATCTATGTTGTCAGTCACAGCAGCATCAAAGTAATACATAACTACATACTCTACAGAAAGAGCTAAAGTGTCGTTGAACTCAATAGTTCTCAAACCCAACATGTAGTCATATATATTCTTGAGATCCTGCCGCCTCTGACCCTCCGGCGTGTTGAACGCGTTTGGGTTCACAGGCATTCTGTTAATCCTGGGGTCGAAGACTATCGCCTGCCCCTCTGTGATTACCCACGCCACGAAGGCTTCAGCTGCTTCTCTACACTTGGTGCTAATCACCACAGCAATGGGGTCGCCGTTGACTGAAGTACGCTCTGGAATTACGTATTTAGCGTCTGGGTTCTGAAGCTGAGCGGTGTAACCAAAGAAATCTATCGTCCACCCAACGCCAAGCCTCCCAGCAATAACGTCATCTCTCACTGCCTCGCTACCTCCGTAGATTCTCCCATTGGCTGCAGTTAGCTTGATAATGCGCCACCCCTCCTCCCAGCCATAGGCTTGTAGAATAATCTCAGCTATTCTAGTGTGACTAGTTGACCTAATTAACTGCGCCAAACCAACGGCTGGGTAGCCGCGTAGCACCGCTCTGCCGTACTCTAACGAAGCTAAGTCAGACCAATCCCTAGGCTCCGGCAAATCCTTGAGTACTCTCGTGTTTACAGTAAAACCGAAGCTCGAAACCGCCCATGCAATCCAATATATCTTTCCGTCTGGTCCGGACCTAGCCATGGGCATGCCGGCTATTTGCATTGGGATTTGTGCGATGGCTGCCTTCACGGCGGCTCCCTCAAGCGGAAGTAACAAACCCTCCTTATACAAAATGTCGAAAGTAGTGGGGCCACCGCCCCAAGCCGCGTCAGCTGCGCCGGCTTTAATTATTTGAATCCACTGAGCTGCAGCCACAGGTCTAAACTTGACGTCTCTAATGCCGTATTTCTTAGCCACATCACTCTTCAAAAACATAGACCTAGCCACATCGAGTATGTCAGATCCATGTCTAGTCAACACCTCTAACTCAGTGCACTGCTGTGGCGTCGGAGTGGGTGGCGGCGTTGGTGACGGCGTTGGGGTGGGAGTTGGAGTGGGCGTTGGTGTGGGGGTGGGAGTTGGGGTAGTTTCAGTAGTGGTTGGGGGCTGGGTGGTCGTGGCTGGACTTGGCGCCGTGATGTACAAGGCCAGCGCGATTATCAATACTGCCGCTACAACCAATACCGGGATTACTTTCTTCATATGTATTTCGGCGTATTTATACAAAAATCTTTTTCATATGGTAACTCGGTTTAATATGAATCGAGCTTTATAAGTAGATGTTGTGCTTTATTTATGAAAACGTCCACAAATAAATGGATTGCAGTGTGGATAGTGTTGGCGTTGGCGTCTTTTTTCGTGGCTGCTCAAGAAATTAGAGTCCCAATACTCGTAGACGTAGCACACGGCGAAATTACGAAAGGGCTGGACGTCTGGGTCAACACTACCGCAAATCCATTGGCCATTACAGACTTCGCCGAGTTGCACATCCTCATCCCGCAGGGGGCTGCGCTAGACCCAACTTTGAGGAGGATTAATGCCTCTAGACTCGCGGTGTTTGTAACTGGCGACTTGTCCACAATAGATTTGTCGCGGTATAAAGTGATAATTCTCGGCCAGCCGCCCAAGCCTCTGAGCGAGGCTGAACTCGCCGCTTTAAAGAAGTGGTTTGACACTGGAGGCAAGACTCTGTGGTGTGCTGCCGACTCTGACTACCCAGCGCAAGGCTCGGAGGAGTCGCAAGCAGTTTGTAACGACGTTGCTGAATATCTCGGCTCGCGGCTGCGGGTGGATTACGTCTCTGTGGAAGATTCAAGACACAACGCCAGAGCTGGGTATAGAGTTGTGGCTTTGGTGTCGCCGCCGCCGTCGCTCTCGTTCTTAAGCTTCATGGCTAACCGCGTCCTCTTCCACGGCCCAGGCGCGGTGGCGGTGGTCATGCCGGACGGCAGGTGGGTCCCAGCCACTTCGCCAGAGGTACAGAAGTTGGGCAACATCCACGTAATTGCCAGAACTACGGAGAACGGCATTATTGTAGAGCACAGAACTTCCGCAGACGGCAAGGGGCGGGACGGGAGGGCGCATAAACCTGGAGACCGCGGTGTCTTTGCCCTCATGGCTCTGGAGTTTATGCCCAGCGGGAGCGTGTTCATAATCTCCGGCGAGACTCCCTACGGCGGCTACGAGCCCGGGGTGGCTGCCGCTTACCGCGGCGTTGAGTTAGACGGACCGAGATTCTTACGCAACGTGCTACTGTGGTCCACTGGGAATTACCGCGAGCTATCTGGCGTTATCCAAATGAACACTGCCATAGACAGCTTGAGGAAAGAGATTGGCGATTTGTCCAAAAAACTCGACGAGACAAACGCAAAGGTGGACCAAGTGTCCAAGTCAGTCTCAGATTCGATGCAGAAGGAGATAAGCGAGTTGCAGAACAAGATAAATAATCTAAACGCGCAGTTAGAGTTAGCAAACAAGAAAATAGATGAGTTGTCTGCTTCTCTAAAAGCCGAGGCTAATAACGCTAGAACTATAGCGTTCGTCGGCACGGCTGCAGCGATTGTGCTCGCCATCGTCGCAGTGGTGTTGGCCACTAGGAGAAAATGAGAATAATTCTCTTTTTTCTACTCGTCGTATTTGTTTCCTCTCAAGTCGTAGACCCCAGGTGGGGCGTGCCTGCGTATGTGGAGCCCGGCGGTTGGTTCAACGTTACTCTAAACGCCGCGATTTCCGTCAAGTCTATCTCTCTGACGGCGCCGGGCGTTGAGATCGCCGTGCGGGACTACAAAGTGAGAGATAACGTAATAAGCGTGAGAGTTCCCAGCGACGCTCCGACTGGGTTGTACGACCTAGTGATCAACGGTGGAGAGTTGTACGAGCCGAAGTCCGTGTGGGTCGCCAAGATATCCGGCCCCCTGAGGATTGTGCAGTTCACAGATGCTCACATGGGCGTCGAGTTGGATATGGCGTCTGTGTATAGATTAATACATGGAGTGCTACTGGCGAATTTGGGTCCCTACGACGTGGTGTTTTTCACTGGAGATCAAGTCGACGTGGGGGGACTGAATTGGCACTATTCGTTGTTTGTGAAATATGCGTCAATGATTACAAAACCCATATTTGTAATTCCGGGTAATCACGAATATGCGGGCGACGACCCTCTTGAGAACTACCGGAGATTTGTGGGGCCTCCAGTGTGGTATAGAGTAGTGGGACCCTACTTGATAGTGGGGTTAACTAGTGGTTTTAATGGATTTCTCACTGACGACGTAGTCGATTTCTATGAGAGGGTGTTAACTCGATTTCCAGACAAAGTGAAAATTGTTTTAATTCACCACCCGCCGATGTACATCAGAGATAGACACGTGGTAGAAACCTACAGAGGTCCACAAGACGTAGATAGGTTAGCTCGCGACCCCACCGGCAGGAGTCCCTTCTACGTGGTTTACACCAGTTACCTACAGAACAGGCCGGCTTACGAGAAGTTCTTAGACTTAACCATTAGGCATAGAGTCGCGCTAGTGATGTCTGGACACGTGCATAGCGGTAACTCCACTGTAGTCATCAACGGCACAATTTTCGTCACTACGCGGCCGTTAGGCGGTGCTATAGGTACGTCACATGGTTTTAGGAGCTACGTGGTTTATCCAGACGGCAGAGTGGAAGTCGGCAGAGAAGTCTGGACGTACAAGAACTTTGCAGTGATTACGTACGGCTCTAAAGCGGCGCAGATTTACGTAGACAGCGAGTTGGTGCGGGGCGAGGTTTCTCTAGACTTACCGCACGGCTTTGCTGGACTTAGGGCTTTTCAAGGCTCCGCCGAGTTGGTCAAGGTGGAGAAACATCCGCTAGGTAAGTATGACAGGTATACTTTCAGACTTGACGGCAAACCCCTCTGGTTTGCAGTGGGAGAATACACGCCGTCGCCAGTGGTGAGAATTGAGAGAATTCTGCCCAGGTCCCCAGCGCCCGGCGACGTGGTGACCATAACGATCAGAGCTGAAGACAGCAACGTCGGCGTGCCGTATTTAGTCATAAACGGCAGTAGAGTGCTGGCGTCTTATATAGAGGAACAGCCGGTCTATATATATAGATTTCAATATAGGGGACCCACCGTGGTGCAAATATCTACACCCGACGGAGCGCCACAAACTATACAGATAGGTCAACCCACAACTCCACCACCCACTACACCACCAGTGACCACCCCACCACCAATCACTACCCCACCGCCAACCACACCGATCACCACGCCGACACCCACAACTCCACCACCCACTATACTGCCGGTCACCACTACACCGCCAACCACGCCAGTAGTCACCACGAAGCCTTCCGCAGAGTTGTTCCCAGTTGAAGTGGCTATCCTTGTGATTCTCTTTGTGGTGGGTATCGCCATAGCGCTATTGAGGTTGAAAAGGTTTTAGCCAATTTTTTTCTCCATCGCTTGTCTAAGTGCTGCACATATATCGTCTATTTCGAATTTTTCTCTAACCATCTGCATGACTAGAAGTCCCAGTAGGGCTGGGAAGTCTGTGGCGTGTCCTATGGCTTCTGCCTCTTTCTGACCCCTCGTATACACCAGCCTTATCAACGAACCTCTAACTTCTACCTTGAGCATATCTACTAAATGGTTGGTCTTTATAAGTGGGGCCGCCGCCGGGATTTGAACTCCCGGGGTTCAAGCCCGCCCGGGTCAACGGGATTTTGTCCAGGCGGTCCACAACCCGCCATCCTAACCGCTAGACTACGGCGGCTATGACAACTGTAAACGTAGCTATATAAAGCTTGTTTAGTAGAGTCGTATACAAACATTTGAATTTTTATATCAACATTTTAATTTCTAATATATCTCATGTGATACAATGATACTGTTATAAATATACACAAACATAGATATACCCACAGCTCTCAACTGCCCCCGAGCCGGCCGCATGTGGGTCCACCACATGTGGTGGGGGATAACTAATGGCGCCGGGCGGGTGTCTCCGTCTGGCGTTATTAGCTAAATCGGCGCCGACAGTTGGGGGCTGTGGGTCTTCTAGCCTTAAAAATAACTACATACAGACTTTCATGAAGGCGCCTTCTACCAGTGCAAATTTAGGCGCGGGGTTCGACATCGTAGCAGTGGCACACGACGCATATTTTGCAAATGCGTCTGTAAAAGTAGAGAGTGGATGTGGCGTCGTGGTTAAGTTTAAAAAATTCGACCCGGGACCGAGGAACACAGTAGCGGCGGCTTTAAGCCATTTATTCCACCGGCTGGACCTCTGTAAACATGTAGAAGTGGAGATAGACAACGACATCCCCATCGCTAGGGGACTTGGGAGCAGCGGCGCTGCTGCCGTGGCTGCAATTACGGCGTTTTTACGTGAGGCAAACATCTCCATAGACTATAAAATAGTGATAGAGGCCGCTGGCTTTGGAGAGGTGGCGGCCGCTGGCTCGCCACATTTTGACAACGTGGCTGG
The DNA here is from genome assembly GCA_938027595.1 of uncultured Thermoproteales archaeon. Classification (GTDB taxonomy): domain Archaea; phylum Thermoproteota; class Thermoprotei; order Thermoproteales; family Thermoproteaceae; genus Pyrobaculum. The sequence continues at coordinate 54,681 of CALJAK010000002.1, read as the reverse complement.
GGCGGCGATGGGCGGCGCTGTGGTGTTAGTATCCACATCTCCGCTGGAGGTAGTGAAGTTCACTCCACGACTTCTCTTTGTGATCGGGGTGCCGGACGTGCCCCCCATGCCGGAAAAGACAAAAATCATGAGGAGCGTCTTGCCGGAGGTGGTGAAATTTGGGAAATACGTAAACCAATTGGCGAAAGTAGCGGCTTTGGTATCCGGCTTCGCGTTGTCAAATCCCGCCATCACCGCGTTGGGTATGGATGACGACGTGGTGGAGCCGGCGCGGGCACCCCACGTGCCTGGATACATGCGGGTGAAGAAATACGCAAGAGAGGCGGGGGCACTTGGCGTGGCTATCTCTGGGGCTGGTCCCTCTATAATTGCTTTGGTAGATGAGAAACACAGCGATGGCGTTAGGGCAGCCGTTTCGCGGGCTTACATAGAGGAAGGTATCAAAGCAGAAGTGAAAATTGCACAAGTGACAGAAGGCGCATTGTTTTTATAGTACACATTGTGTAGACCATGGTGAAAGTAATTAAAAGAGACGGTAGAGAAGAAGAATTCATCTTAGAAAAAGTCATAGTGAGTATACTAAAGGCTGGAGCCCCGGTGGATGTGGCTAGAAAAATCGCTAGAAAGATAGAGTGTTAGGAGAGAATCTGTAAGCGCTAGAGAACTCACTAAATTAATCTTAACCGAATTGAAAAAAGTAAATGAACAGTGGTATAGAAATTGGATTATTTTCAATAAGTTAAACGGCGTCAGACTGAGAGAGAGCTTTAAGCCCACTTTCTGTACATAACAACACCTTTTGGGGAATTTCTATATTTCTATATCTCTGGGGGTACATATGTTTGTATTTCTCATGTTCTTCTACATCGAGAATTTTTACCACCCCATCTTTGTATACGACGTCTATTAATAAATCTATATAGATTATCTTCCTCCCAATTTCTGGTTCTGTGTTTATATTTATATAAGTCCCCACGACCTCGCCGCGTGGAGTGTAGTAAGTATGTACTACTTCGCGATCTCGCGTTACACACGTCAAAGCGTAGAACCCCCTCTCAATTCTCACGCCGATTCCGTCGAGAATTCCGCCTGGTTTCAACAACCGCTTTATTACAAACGTGCCGTTTCTAAAACCCACGGGCTCTCCTCTCATCGACACCACATCTCCCCACGGTTTGACGTGTAGCAATTCCACGAATTCCCGCGCTAGGAAGGAAGTCACATTTTCATACAAATCTAACCCAAGATAATCAAGCAAGTCGAGACATTTGCCCAACCCCTGGCTTCTCAAGGCGTGGTGACCTCTAATAGTTGGCACCACTGTAGATCTAACCTCGTCAAGTCTCTCTTTGGCTATCTTATCGAATAGAATTATCGCCACGCAACGGCCTTTCTTTAACAACGTTTTGGGGGGCCCGCTTTTGGAGATTTCCAACAACTCGCGCCGTAGTTGTTCAACTTCCCGCAAGAGGACGTCTTCCGTGGCGTATCTAGCAGAAGACTTGAACTTAACGCCGAGGCCGATCTTCTCTCCAAAAATCCTTAGCCTAACTCTATCTCTATGCGGAATATGTTTACTGAACTTCACGCCGCCTATTGTGTCTAACTCCAAGTAGTCGCCCTCAACTATGATTTCGGGTATTGCCACTCCAATTTCCGAAACGGTAGTGGGCTTCACTACTGTGAAAATCTGCGTAGAGCCCGGGGTGGGGACGTAGGGAGGGGGAATTCTATACACGCCGTGGGGTCCCTCTACGAGTCCCTTTTCTAGAACCACCCCAGTGAAAACCTCGTGGAGACCGCTGGCGATAGACACAAAAGAGTCAACTTCTCTCCGAAGTTTTTCTATGAAGTCATCTACTGCTTCGCATTTCCCCACGGCGACTACGCCAGTTTTAGAAATGTGGTCTCTCACAGTCACGTCGGGGGGAGAGAAATCCCCCGGTAGATTGAACCTCCCCCTAATTTTTTCAGTTGGCTGCACAACTCTGTAGCCCCAGTCTATTGCGAATTTCGTCAAGGCAGTGGCGTAAATGCCTCTAATGCGTATCCTAAACACGGTATATAGCTAAACTTAAATATATATAACACTCAACTGCCATGTGTACACCACCTAAAAAGATAAAGGAAGAAAAGAAAGAGAAAGAGAAATAACTATTTTTTCCAAAGATATAAATAGAGAAGTTTAATGTCCACTGGGGGCCGTGGTCTAGCCTGGTAGGATTGGACTCCGTCCACTAAAGCGCGGTTCGGGTCCGCGTGATCCCGGGTGGGTTGCTCCCCGGGAGTTCAAATCCCGGCGGCCCCACCATATCTCTAAGGAGAGTGATCATTCTCACGGCTTCTTCAAATTTCCCATCTTGAGCCATCTCTTTTATCTTCTCCACTATGGGTAATAAAGTCCGCTTTACTGTAGTTTTCGCCGCCAATGTGGCTGCTGGGCAGCCGGCTCTCGCGCCCTCTTCCTCGGCGGCGGCTATGGCTCTCGCCATCAGCGAGGAAGCTAACTCTTCTATATATCTCTTTGCAAGGAGGGGCGCGAGTTTTTCTAACTCTTCTTCTACTATGACTTCAGCTCTTGCCACTTCCCCCATCCTCGCCTCGTTGTACGCCCTAGCCACTTCTTCCAAGTCAGATATCTTCACCACTCGTATTGGCAAATTTGGCGCTGTGTTGCTGGGAACCCCCAAGTCAACGATTATCTTTACGGAGGCTCCTGGAGGCACTTCGTCGATTATGTACTCCATGCTCTGCACTGACGTGAATATCACGTCACATTCTTTCAAACACCTCACGATTTCTTCTCTGTTCAACCGCCTAGCTTCCGCGCCGGTTCTCTCAGCTATCTCCACCGCCTTCTCAAAAGTTCTGTTCAAAACGTACAGCTTCCCCACTCCCTTGGAGGCCAGCTCCATAGCCAAGCCAGCCCCCACGGCGCCGGCGCCGAACACCGCCACTTTAGCTTTCTGAAGGTCGAGAAGTTTAGAGACGTATATTATCGACAGAGAGCCCAACCCCCTGGGGCCTTTGGCTATCGCGGTCTCCGTACGCACTCGTTTGCCAACGCGTATCGCTCTTTCTACAATCAACTTCAGGAGTCCCCTAGTTATACCTGATCTAACTTGCCTATCGTAAGCCTCCTCCAGTTGACCTAACACGTCCGTCTCGCCGATTAGCATGGAGTCTAGCCCAGCCGCAACTCTGAATAGATGTCTAGCCGCGTCCAAGCCCTCCAGTATGGAAACTCTCTCCACGTAGCGTCTATATCTCTCTGCAATTTTTTCAATCTCCGACTTGGACTCTGCATATAGGTACACCTCCACTCTGCCGCATGTATGGAGTACAAACATGGGGATGTGTGGCCCCACGTGGTCGACACATTTTTTCATTTCTGTAGCTACATGCGCTAAACGGTCTGGAGTTACTTCTCTATAAGTCAACACCGCCGCAAAAAGACGAGAGAGTAAATCCATGAGAGATATGCTCAGAAGACTTTATAAAGACTCATGTCACTTAATGTTAAAAATCTATAAAAACTCTGATTATACCTATGACTTCCATAGCTGTGTTAGCTTCACACAGCGCTCTCGATGTGTTAGACGGCGCTAGAGAAGAGGGGTTTAAAACTATAGCCATAGCTAAGAGAGGTCGCGAGAGAGCCTATAGAGAATTTCCTCTAGTGGATAAATTAGTGACGTTAGATGACTATAGAGACATCTTGAAAATTGTAGATTTTCTAAACAGTGAAAAAGCAGTGTTTGTGCCAAACCGCTCGTTCGCGGTTTATGTGGGGTACGACTCTATAGAGAGAGAATTCCCAGTGCCTATTTTCGGCAATAGATTTCTATTGAGATGGGAGGAGAGGTCTGGGACCTGCAATTATTACAAATTGTTAGACGAGGGGGGAATACCGAGGCCGAAGACGTTTAACATTGACGAGGTAGACAGACCTGTAATTGTAAAACTTCCAGAAGCCGAGAGGCGCGTGGAGAGGGGGTTTTTCATAGCTCGTGATAGAGATGATTTGTTGAAAAAAGCAAAGAAGTTGGCGGAGTCCGGCTTGATTAAGTTAGAAGATTTGAAAAACGCGTCCATTGAAGAATTGATACTTGGGGCGCACTTTAACGCTAATTACTTCTACTCAGTTATGAAGCGTCGGCTTGAACTCCACAGTTTCGATAGGAGAATACAGAGTAATTTAGATGGCGTTTATAGACTACCTGCGAGAGATCAATTAGACATAGACCCCGACGTTAGATATATAGAAGTTGGCCACACGCCAGCTACAATTAGAGAGTCGTTACTGGAAAAAGTATTCGAAATTGGATATAAATTTGTAGAGGGCGTGAGAAAACTCGTCCCGCCAGGCGCCGTGGGGCCTTTCACATTACAATTCGTAGTTACTCCCAAGTTAGAGTTGGTTGTGTACGACGTAGCGCCGAGAATTGGAGGCGGTACGAATATATATCTAGGAGTGGGAAGTCAATACTCAAAACTGTACTTTGGCAAACCTATATCTCTAGGGAGGAGAATCGCCATAGAGATTAGAGAAGCTATAGAGGCGGGGAAGCTAGAGGAAGTCACGACGTGACCAAGTTATACTCCGGTTGGGGCACGCTTTAGCTGCTCTCTGCACGCTCGGCAACAGATCCTCACCCACCACGCCTTCAGTTATAGATCCATCTAGTCTAAATTCTGGCCTCACTGCTGAGTGACCGCCCTCAAGGACGAAAACATCTCCTTCACAAAGTCCACAACCGATACAGAGCCATCTATCTACCTTCACTCTAATATTCATTAACTATCTGCGTTATGTATTTTTAAATTATGTAACCAACGCCTCTAGTCTCCCTCTGACCGCCGCCTCTCTAATTTCGTGAGCTATCCTCTCGCCCATGTCCATAGGTTTGTCGAAATAAAGTGTTGAATAAGGCGACCCGTAGCCCATGTATATATTCGTGCCGGCGACTATGCGCCCAGAGAATTCGAAAACTATGATAGACATGTCGTCTCTAATAATTGACTCTAGACAGTAGGGTCCCGCCATTTCGCATCTCACCATTTCTCTCACAACTTTTACAAAATTCTCGCCGTATTCCAACACAGTGGGTAGGAGAGACTCTCTCAAAACTAAGGGTAAGTTTCCCACAACTACAAAAGTGGGTTCCACAAGTCCGAAGTTACGTCCGTCTACGTTGCTCTCGTACCTAATATCTGCCCCAAAGATCTCCACTCTGTTGTAAACAGGAGAGGCGAAGTAGTGGTAATAAGCCGGCACGCCGAATATATACTCCTGGATTATGTAATCCCCATCGATTCGCGCAAGCTTACGGCGTAGTTCTTCTCTATCTCTCGCTACGAAATACCCCCGTCCACCCTTAGCTCCAAAGAGCTTCACTATAACCACCCCATTCACTTGGTCTAGGGAGACGAAGTGACGTGGCGTTGGAATGCCGGCGTTTTTTAACAACTCCATTTTTTTGTGTTGGTCCGCCTCCCACTTGATCAACTCTCTACAACCCAAAGTGGGGACTGGCGCCTCCAACGCTTGTCTCCACCCCACGTACTCCACGTAAGAGCCGTGCGGTATTAAAATTGCGTTTTCTCTACGCAATTTTTCAGCAACTTGTTTGAAACTAGAGAAATCTGCAATCCACACGTCGTCTATGAACCACAATCTTCTGTAGAAAGAAGCCGCTCTCTCGCTCCCAGCTACGGCGATAGTTCTAAAGCCGTATTTCTTCGCGCCTCTCAAGATTTGGATTGCAGTATGTGAAGCTACTGTGGCCACCGCTAATTTCTCCACGTCGTAATTTTTCGAATCCATGGCAAAATTCACGTATTATAAAAATGGAATTCTCGTTGACAAAGTTTTTAAAGTAGAGACGCAAACTGTCTATGGAGTTCGTGAGTGAGGTAGATAAGAACGAAATTGTGAAGAGACTGCTAGCAGCGTTTGCAGATGAGTGGATAGCTGCATATTACTATACATACACAGCATACGCCATAAAAGGTCCCCTCTCTGAAGTAATTGCAGAACACTTTCTCGAAGAGGCTAAAGAGGAGCTTGAGAAACACGCCAAGAAAATTGCCGATAGACTGCAAGATTTCGACGTCGACCCGCCGAGAGATTTCGCCAAATTGTGGGAGATATCTGGTTGTAAATACCCAACGCTTCCCCAAGACCCATACGACATAGAGGCGTGGATACGTACAGCAATAAAAGCTGAGGAATGCGCAATAGAGGCATACCGCGACTTGTATAAACTAACTCACGGCACAGATCCAGTAACTGAAGAACTCGCCGAAGAGATATTAGCCGACGAAGTGAGACACAAGACTAAATTGAAGAATTTAGTCAAGCAATAACGGCTTTAGCTTATAACATCTAGCGCGAATTTTGTAATTTTCCAAGGGTCCCACTCTCCCCCCTCGGGGTAGTGAGGTTCGCCTCTGGGCATTTCTATTTTCTCTACCTCCTCCGGCGGGCCGAGGGCGGCGCATATGGCCTCTAAGTCTCCAACTATTTCAAGCGCCTCTTTTATCTGACTTCGTCCACTCAAATACATCAACGCAGATATGTTGGGGTTTCTAGCTGGTTTTCTCCAGTGATATGCGTAGAAAAGCGCTTGCGCTAATTGTAACCAATGTGAAACTGCCTCAAGCTTCACGCAAATAGCTATTGCGTTTTTCGTTTCTATTTTCTGCAACGCTCTGGGGAGACGGACTTTCTCAATGCGTATACAGAGGTTGTTTACGCAATACACTATAGTTTGACCGACTCGAATATATGCCTCCTGTAGAACTTCTGCGCTATCTGCGGCCTGGCGTTGGTGAGCTCGTCCTCCGGTAGTATGGAGAGGACGTCCCAGCCTATGTCTAGCGTCTCTTCGAACGTACGCCTCTCGTACTGCCCCTGTCTTATGAACTTGTCTTCAAAAGCGTCTGCGAAACGGAGGTACCGCCTCTCTCTCCAGCCGAGGTTACGTTCTCCTACTAACGTCGCCAAGTTCCTCAGCTCTAACGCTTTGCTGTATGCAGAGATTAACGTATAAGCTACGTCTTTGTGGTCTTCTCTCGTCTTGCCTTCTCCAATTGCGTCTTTGGCGAGTCTAGATAGAGACATAATTACGTCGAAAGGCGGATATATTCCCTTGCCCCACATTGATCTGCTGAACACTAACTGGCCTTCAGTAATGTAACCTGTGAGGTCTGGAATGGGGTGTGTAATATCGTCGTGAGGCATTGTCAAAATGGGAAATTGAGTGAGTGAGCCTTTCCTGCCGCGGGCTATACCTGCTCTTTCGTATATCGTGGCTAAGTCGGTGTACATATAACCGGGGTACCCACGGCGGCCGGGCAGCTCGCCTCTGCCGGACGAGAGTTCTCTCAAACCTTCGCAGTAGTTAGTCATGTCAGTTATAACCACCAACACGTGGTAGTCTAACTGCCACGCCAAATACTCAGCTATGGTTAGCCCCACTCTAGGCGCTAATATACGCTCAGCCACGGGGTCAGAGGCGTAGTTCAACACTGCCACGGCTCTCTTCAGAGCTCCAGTCTTCCTAAACTCGTCTATGAAGTAGAGGGCTTCTTCTGTCTTTATGCCTATACCCACGAACACCACTGCGAACCCCTCTTCGCTCCCCCTCACAGTGGATTGTCTCACCACTTGCGTAGCCATCAAGTTGTGCGGTAGCCCAGTGCCAGAGAATATGGGGAGTTTCTGACCTCTTACAAGCGTGTAGAGTCCGTCTATAGCAGAAATGCCAGTCTCGATGGGCTCTTCTGGGTATTCTCTAGAGTATGGGTTCAATGGGTCTCCGTTGATGTCGCGGAAATCTTCAGGCGGGGGCAGCGGCATGTGATCTCGGGGCTGTCCCTTGCCGTCGAGAATTCTGCCAATCAACTGCTCAGACACTGGAATTTTTAGAGTCTTGCCATAGAACCTCACGGTGGAGCCCCTCACTGGGAGTCCAAGCGTGCCGCCGAGTACTTGCGATATGGCGTAGTCGCTGCCCACCTCGATGACTTGCACCCGTCTCGGCTCGCCGTCTGGCCCCACCACTTCGCCGACTTCTCCGTAGGAAACTCCCCGAGTCTTCTCAATGACTAATAGAGGTCCTTTGACTTCGCGAACAGTAGAATAAGAAACTACGGGTTTCACTACAGCCATGGCTCTGTCACTTAGCCACTTTATATACCTTACTAACGACTCAAGTGAAGCGTCGCCATGGAGAATATTAATACTTAACGTCTATACCACATGCCGTATCTCTATCGCATTGCCTACGACGGTAGATATTTCTACGGCTTCACGGGACATCCAAACTCCCTAGAGGCTAAACTGCGGACGGTCTTTGGCGAGTTGTTGGGGAGGGGAAGCCGCACTGACCCTGGCGTGTCTGCAGTTGGCAATGTGGTTATGGCTAGAGAAAAGCTCCACTTGGGGTATATAAACAGCAGACTTCCACACGGCGCGTGGGTGTGGGGGTGGGCGGAGGTTAGTGAAGATTTTAACCCACGCAAAGCCCTCTGGAGGAGATATCTCTACGTCGCGCCACATTGGGGGGAAGATTTAAACGCCATGAGAGAAGCTGCCGAATTATTCAAGGGAACGCATGACTTCGCCTCGTTCATCCAGAGACGAGGAGAGGAGGGGTCTACGGTATCTACAATATTTGACATAGAGATATATATCGACGGGAGGTTGATATATATTTACTATACTGGCCGTGGGTTTAGAAACAAAATGATTAGAAAAATTACTTGGTCCATACTTGGAGTCGGTAGAGGCGTGTTAGACTTGAGATATGTAGAGGAGTTGTTAAAGACGCCGAGAGTCGGAGCGGTGCCACACGTACCAGCTGAAGGATTGGTACTCCTCGACATACACTACGGCGTGAGTTTTTCTATAGACTACGGCGTTTTGAGAAAGGCGTATGCTTACTTTCTGGAGAGGTGGCGCCATCTAGAAGCTCTAGCGGCAGCTTACCGCACGGCTGGAGAAGCGTTGGCAACACTGGAAGAATTTTAAAAATGGAAATAGATTACTCTATGCGTTATTGTGATTTTGACGCAGCTATGATGTACATAGATAACGCAATTGGCGATTTAATTAGAGAGGTGTTCAGCGACATGCCGCGTAACGAGTGGGAGACTGTGAAGGGATTTGCATTTAGAGACTTCATCCACTACCTAGCCACGCGGATTGGTCTATACTCTAGGAAGACCTTTTCTGAAACCACAGCACGTAGAGTGTTGTGTCACTACGTAGAGAGAATGGGACCCGCGTTGTTGGGCAAAGTCGCCGAGTGGTTCCAACTGTGGAAAGTGAAGTGGAATCAGAGAGTACGTCTAGTGTTCTCAGAGGAGGAGTTTAAAAAGGCGTCACAGTCGGTAAAGTGGTCTAGCGACTTGGAGAGAGTAATCAAGAGCATAAACATAGACCACTTGAGGTTGTTCGTGATTTCTAACTTAGTGAGAAACGGCGAGGTGGCTGGGTTAGAACAAATCGCAGAATATTTAATACGCGACGTGTTAAACGCCTCTCTGGAGAGGTACGGCGTAGATAAAACTCTAGAAATGTACAAAAGCGGCGCAGTGGCGGCTAGGCTCTTAGAAAAGATCAGAGAACTCAAAACAAAGCAAGAGCCACTTCTACTCTTGAAGTTTGACTTCGGCCGTCTCTAGACCACATACACTTTTGTAGATTTTGACACGTACGCAGGTTCTCTGGGGGTTACGTTTTTTACAGCTATCTTGACCCACTTACCCACCTCGGTCTGGACGTATCCAGCAAAGTGTGTAAATATGGGCACTTTGAAAGCAACAATGACGTTTATTGTGGTAATGAGTTGATCTACATCAAGCGGCTCGGTGGATTCTATCCCAATCGATATTGTCTCGGCATCGAAAATTCTAGAAAGTCTCTTCACTAATATAGTCCGAAAGCCGCTGACCGCCATGTATACATCAAGAGTTAACACAACGCCAGCTTTTATGTCGTCTCTTAAACCAGCTACTCTAGCCGAGGACACTCCGCTCTTGCTCTCTAGTTTCACTCCATCTCCCACTCTAATGCCGAGTGCTTTAGCTATGTCTTGCGAAATCCACGCCTTGTATCCAATTTCCTCCACGTAGCCATGTAGCTTCGCAATGCCGTACATCGGCGTCATGTCTCTACATATTTTTAAACTGTTTCCATATGCCGTGTTTTACTTAATTGGCTTGGGCGTGGGGCCCGCGTTTGTCACAGAGAGGGCGGTTGAAGTGCTGCGTGAGGTAGATTGTTTATTTTACGAAGATTACACAGGCCCCGTAGATTTGGGCGTCTTGAGTAGACTGGCTAGAGCGGCGCCGGTTAGGTTAAGCCGTAGAGATCTAGAGGAAGAATCCGGCGAAAAAATCTTGAGATGTCTAACTGAGGGCAAGAAAACTGCGTTGGTGTCTGCTGGAGATCCACACATAGCTACTACACATAGCGCGTTGGTGAGTTTGATAAAAGCAAGAGGCCACGGCGTAGAGATAGTGCCCGGCGTGTCTATCGTCTGTGCGGCTTTTTCCGTCAGCTGCCTCTCGATATATAGACTCGGAGGTGTGGCAACCGTGACGTATCCCCGCGGCGGCGTATACTCATCGAGACCTTACGAAGTGGCGGAGCGAAATCTCTCCAGGGGTTTCCACACGCTCCTCCTACTAGACGTGAGAGAAAGTGGCGGTTTCATGCCGCCTAGCGATGCTGCTCGAGTATTGCTAGAGCTGGAGAGACGCGAGGGGAGAAACGTTTTTACCCCAGAGAGAGAGGTAATTGTGGTGTATAGAGTGGGGTGGGGCGGTGGCGTTGTATATAGCACTCTGGGAGAAATTGCCAGTTCTCGCATAGAGCCCCCCGCCGTTTTGATAATTCCAGCGAAACTCAACCCAGTAGAGAGAGAGTGTTTAGAGGCGCTATGGCGGAGGTGACGCCGGTGTATGCACAGGGGTTCTACGTGGTGACTCCGGGGGTGGTGAACATGGTGATAATATTTGACTATTTAGACAGAGAGCGGTATTACTACAAATTAATTAAGAGTGGGGAAGTGGGGAGAGAGATACCTACCCTCTGGGAAAACATGCAGAGATTTATGGATGAAGAAGTTGTAAAGATAAACGGCCAGAAGACGAGGCCAGTTGTGCGAGACGTCTATATAGGCATACGGGGCAGCCCCGATCGTCCATACATAGTTTACTTGGGTTCGTTCCCAGCGCCTTTGAGAACTGGCGAAAACATATACGAAAATCACTACGGCGAGGAGATTGCAGAATATGACTACGAAGCCGTGTGGCTCTTTCCACAAAACGTGGAGATAATAGAGTGGCACTTTGGCGGAGTGGTGGAGACGCCGGAACCTAACATATTGAAAGTTTACGTATCCCGCGGCACGGAAGTGGGGGGAAGAGAGTACATAAAGTTCATTGTCAGATAGCCTCTAGCTCGAGACCTCTACCCGGCGTTATTCTCACTCTGAAAGCTCTAGACCTATGCGCCGTCATTCTCATCTTCTTTATGATTAGCCACCTCCGTATTTCTTTCGCAGTCTCAACGTCGTCCATCCACATGTGAATTACGCCGTCTGCAATGTGTTCTAAACCAAAGCCGTAGGCTTGTCTAGTAGTTGGGGCGTACTGGCTGGTGAGAAGCGCAGTTACGTTTTCTCTATGTGTAGCAATCTTAAGTTGGTACGAATACTTACGGGCCATCACGGGTTTGTCAACCCAAAAGGCAGACATAGAGTCGATTATTAGGCGTATGTGTCTCTCTGGAGTTCCTCTCTCGCCGGCCACTCCCAGGATGTTATATGCCTCGTTTATTGCCTCCACTAAAGTGTCTATAGACAACGCTGCGTATTTCCGCATTTTTTCTAACTTGGCCTTTTCAGTCAATTGTCTAGCCACTTTGAGAAGACCAAAGATGTCTATCACCACCACCTCCGGCAACTCCTCAGGTTCTCTCTTCCAAGCTATGTTGTAAATTGTGTGTTTTGTGAAATCCATACCGAGTTGTTTCGCTTGTTCTAACACATCTCTAAACTCTTGTTCCGTAGTCACATACACCACCGGGTCGCCGGTTTGTAAACCCGCATATGCAAAGTGTATACATAAGATAGACTTACCCACCCCAGGCTCACCAGAGGCCACCACCCAAGAGCCTTGGGGCACACCACCCTCCAACGCTTCGTCCAACAACCCCACGCCAGTTGGCACTCTCTTCATGAAAATTATAAATAACAGAGACATAAGCGTTATGGCTAAGATGGTTGTGAGTATCTCTGTAATTCCACTTGGCACATGTTCAACAAGCATGTCACAATATGTGAAAAGAGTGACGGAAATTCTGCACAAAAGCGGTGTGAGATATAAGACTGGAGCTGGATTTACAGACATAGAAATAGACAGTTATCAACAACTATGTCAACTGTTGGAGGCGGTTGAAGAAACATTGAAGGCTGTGGGTGTACAGAGAATTTCGTATACCATAAAGATAGATAGGCGGATAGATAGAGACGTATATATAGAAGAAAAAATTGCAAAAGCGGAAAGTTTTAAAACTTAGAAATCTATCTCTCTAGGATCGGCCTCTCTAGAGGGCCGCACGGCCGCCGATGGGAGAGGCTCCGGTTAGAATCTCTTCTTGTTGACCTCTAGTTTTCTGTAGAATGCCTTCTCCAAGTCTAAACCTAAGAGTCCAGCGATTGTCAACGTGTAGATAAAGACGTCAGTCAACTCCTCCTCCAACTCTTCTCTCACATCTCTAAGTCTCAAATCTCCGCGGTTGTACACAACGCTCCTAACTACTTTCTTTACTATGTTTGCCGCTTCGCCTACTTCTCCAGCTAGAGCATTCGTTAGATACTCTAATCTCAATGCCAAGTCTTTCTCATCTTCAATTTTCCAAAATTGGGGAAATTTCTCTCTCGAGAAATCCATCTGCATCTTCATAAGCTCCGAGAGATTCATGACTACAACAGAGAGATATCTTTTAAATTCATTATCTTAGTCTGGAGCTCTAACCCCCTAATTACGCGTTGTGTACAGAAGTACTTCACCACTCTGAAGTATTGCTCTGTTAGATTTCTAGAAATCGAAAGTTTAGTAGCCACACTCTCCACTAACGGCGTTGGATTCTCGTAGAAGTAGCTAACTGAATTTTCTATAGCCTCTACGGCTTGGATAACTTCTCTTCTGTCTGCACGTGGAGACGTTGCAAACACTGCGTACACCAGCGGCGTGCCGAATTTGTCTCGCCACACTTCTCCCACGTCTGCAACATATGGCGTTCCTCTATCCACTAGCTTGAGGGCCAAGTCGCCTATGACCAACACCCCGGCGAACTTCTCGAAGGCGCCCTCTAGCGATTTTACAGTAGCTAGTTCCACCCCCAGGGTGACTTTCAGAGCTCTCGCACTCACAGTAGTGTCCTCCACAGCTGCGTAACCCACGCCGCGTCCCTTGAAAAGTCTAGAGGAGATGATGGGGCCATCGCTATATATCGCCACTCTAGCCACCACTGGCAGTCCGTACTCCGCCGCGAGAGTCACCGGCGTAAAGCCGCAGCAGACGTCGCCAGAGAGTATTAACCTCGCCGACTCTAGGTTAGACGCCTCTACAGTCTTTAAGCTAGACTTGTAGAACAGAGGCTCGCTGTGTGAATACTTAAGCCTAACTACTTTCACGAGCCACTAATAAGTCTGTGGAACGTGTCTCTCAACGCCGGCACTTTGCCAGCCTCAATCGCCAACGCCGTCAGTTCCTCAATTGTAGTCTTGTGTACAGCCCCCGCCGAAGTCAACACGGCTTCGTTATACATAGTGCCCACGAGGTCGTTGGCGCCGGCTTGTAGTAGAATAGAAGCCAGTTTCTTACCCACAGAGAGCCAGTAGGCGGCCACTTTGAGTTTGTCTAGCAGTATTAATCTAGCCATAGCCACTATCTTCACGTCGTACACGGCGGAAGCCACTCCCTTCACAACGCCTTTCTTGTAAAGTTCGGTATTTTCTGGGTTATACTTCACTGGTATGAAGAGGAGGAAGCCGCTTGTCTTCTCTTGTAGTTCTCTCACGCGGAGTATGTGATCCACGACGTGGCTGGGGTTTTCCACATGTCCATAGAGCATAGTGGCGTTGCTGGGTATGCCCAAATTGTGTGCAATTTCTGCAATTTCTATCCAGCGGCTTCCGGAGATTTTATGTGGCGAAATGACTCTCCTCACTTCTTCTGCGAATATCTCAGCGCCGCCGCCGGAGATGGCGTCTAACCCCGCGTCTCGCCAGCGGGAGAGAACCTCGCCGACGCTCACTTTCCAGAGAGATGCATAGTAATCCACCTCGGCGATAGTGGGACCCTTAATTGTCACGGGAGTCTCACGCTTTACTGTTTTGAAAAGTTCGTCGAAATACTCCGGGGTGAGGAATGGGTTAAATCCACCGTTTATGTGTAGTTCAGTAACTCCATACTTCTCCACGAACTGTCTGACCATTAGAGCCACTTCTCTGGCGGTCTTCACATAACCGCCGGTTTGTCTGGGGAGCCGATAGAAAGCGCATATGGGACATTTTGCCACACAGATGTTGGTATAGTTAACCACAACGTTGTTTACAAACGTCACTACATCTCCGAAGTACTTTCTGGAAATTCTGTGAGCTGCCTCGGCTAGAGTGAAGACATCTGCTTCTCTCATTAAGAATTCGGCGTCGTTTCTGTCAAGCCCGTCAATCGCCATTTCAATTGCGTCTTCGGGCTTTAGCACAGAGAAAAGTGTATTTACCTTAAAAATTATCAAGAAATATAAATTGATGAAACCCAGCGAAATTTTGGAACTTCTTAGACAAGAAGTGTGGGTTCTCGGGAGGCATGCGTACGCAATTAGGAAATCACTGTATGGCGATGTGACTACGTACATCTCCAACATGGTGCTCAACTACACAAACGTGTGTGTAGTTGGTTGTTCCTTCTGCGCTTTCTACAAACCGCCACATAGCGGCTATTTGTACACAGTCGACGAGGCAGTTGAGAAAGTGCTTGAAGTAGACGCAGCGCATGGGATTAGGCAAGTGTTGATACAGGGCGGCGTCAATCCAGAAGTGGGTATCGAGTATTTTGAAGAGTTGTTTAGACGGATTAAGAGCAAAGCGCCACACATCGCAATTCACGCTCTCTCACCTCTAGAGGTGGAGTATCTCTCTAGAAGAGAGAGGTCGAGCTATAGAGAGATATTGGAAAGACTCAAGAACGCCGGCATGGAGTCCATGCCAGGTGGCGGTGGGGAAATTTTGGTAGACTCCGTGAGAAAAACAATAGCTCCAAAGAAGATAGACACGGAGACTTGGCTGAGGATAATGGAGGAGGCGCACAAGTTGGACATTCCCACTTCCGCCACCATGATGTATGGACATGTAGAGACTCTGGAAGACATAGCGGTACACATGTACAGAGTTGCAGAACTCCAGCAGAAGACCGGCGGATTTCTGGCGTTCATAGCATGGAATTTCGAGCCGGGGGGTAGTGAATTGGGGAAGAAAATTCCCCACCCCAAAACCTCCGCCACGTTGCTCAGAATTATAGCCACGGCACGTATTGTGTTCAACAACTTGATTCCACACATACAAACCGGTTGGCTCACCGCAGGTCCCGAAACTGCGCAGTTAGCCATGTACTTCGGCGCAGATGACTTCGGGGGTACTCTCTACGGAGAGAAAGTGTTAGAGTGGAAGAGAGTCGAAGCGCCGATTGATAGGAGAGAAGATGTGGTGAGAATAATAAAAGCGGCAGGTTTCAAACCGGCAGAACGCGACAATTACTATAGAGTTATTAAATCCCCAAGCGGCCATGTGGAGACCTGAAATTAATCACTTAGAAGAGTCTAACGTGGGGATTTTCATAAACGAACGTGGTTTTACTCTAGAAGATTTCGTAAAATTTACATATCAAAAACCAGAGGAATTCTGGAGTTGGTTTGAACAACACATTAAGTTAAAGTGGATTAGGCGATATTCTAAAGTATTAGACTTAAGCAATGGCGTACAATGGCCGCGTTGGTTTGTAGGTGGGTTGTTGAATATAGCAGACCAGTTAGACGATAGCTCCACGCCGCTAATAGTCTGGGAGGGGGAGGGGGGAGAGACGCAGAGGTGGACCTACAGTCGTGTACTCTATTTAACCAAAGCGGTGGCTTCTTGGCTGAAGAAAAACGGACTTGAAAAAGGTGACCGCGTCGCAGTCTATATGCCCATGGTGCCTGAAATCGTGCCGGTGATGTTGGGCATAATTAGAGCTGGTGGGATTTTCGTACCTCTCTTCAGCGGTTTCGGCAGAGAGGCTATTAAGATAAGGTTAGAAGACAGCGGGGCGAAATTCGTCTTTGCGTCAGACATATCTCACCGCCGCGGGAAAGAAGTAGATATGTTGACAGAATTAGAAGCCGCTCTACCACCCGGTGTCCAAGTAGTGTTGCATAGACGCGCTAGCGAGAAGCCGTATGTAGACCTCCGCCAAGTTTTCAAAACGAGCGGCGATTACTTAGAGGAGACAGAAGCAGAAGACCCCATGATGCTTATATACACCTCCGGCACTACGGGCAAACCTAAAGCCACAGTCCACGTACACGGCGGATTTCCAATAAAAGCAGCTGCAGACGTCTATTTCCATTTCGACGTCAAACCAAATTATCTCTTCACTTGGGTTACAGACATGGGTTGGATGATGGGACCTTGGCTCGTCTTCTCTTCCTATCTCTTGCGAGCAACTATGGCGTTTTTCGAGGGAGCGCCGGATTATCCAAGAGATAGATTGTGGATTTTTGTAAATAATTTCAGAGTGAAAACTCTAGGCATGGCCGCAACCCTGAGCAGATATCTCAGAACTATTAGTTCAGAACCGCCGCAGTTAGACGAGCTAGAGGCTTTTGGCAACACCGGCGAGCCTATAGATTTAGAGGCTTGGCTCTGGCTACATGACTTGGGCAGGGGTAGAATCCCTATAATAAACTATTCAGGTGGCACTGAAATATCGGGAGGTATACTTGGTTGTTACGTAGTGAAGCCTATAAAACCCACTTCCTTCAATGGTTCTTCCCCCGGCATTTACGCTTCAGTATATACAGAAGATGGAAAGCCAGCTGCGCCCAATGTCGAAGGCGAGTTGGTAGTCCTCTCCGTATGGCCAGGCATGACTCGCGGCTTTTGGCGAGATCCACAACGTTACCTAGAGACATATTGGTCTAAATGGCCCGGCGTGTGGGCACACGGCGATGCCGCAGTAATAGATCAAGAAGGCTATTTCTACATCGTGGGGAGGATGGACGACACTATTAAAGTAGCTGGCAAACGCCTGGGGCCAGCTGAAGTGGAGTCTGTGTTGAACTCGCATCCAGCTGTGGCTGAATCTGCAGTAGTGGGCAAGCCAGACCCCATAAAGGGAGAGGTGCCAGTGGCGTTTGTAGTGTTGAAACATGGCCATACAGCAACGCCGGAGTTAAAGAGAGAGTTAATTACCCACGTGGAGAAAGCTCTTGGGAAAGCCTTCGGCGGAGTGGAGGAAGTATACTTCGTCAAAGAACTGCCGAAGACTAGAAATGCAAAAATAATGAGGAGAGTGATAAAAGCCGTATTGACAAACAGAAGCCCCGGCGACCTCTCGGCGTTGGAGAATCCAAACGCCGTGGAAGAAATAAAAAAAGCCGTAGAGGAGAGAGATGGGCGTTATCTCGGCTCTAGTAGTTAAAGATTTGAGAGAGATAATTTCGTCTAAATATTTCATCGCTTCTCTACTGGGGGGCGTCCTATTGATGATCGCGTTAGGAATTATGCTAAACAAAGTCGTCGTAGAGGTTACGACGTCTTTCGCAATTGTGGTAAACGAAACTACAGAGCTCGGGATGGTTTTTGTGAAAAATCTCCAGAAACAAGGAGGTGTAGTGTATAGAGACTTCGCGACGGATCTATTACAACAGTACAATTCCGTAGTTTTTATTCCACAGAATTTTTCCTTCCCGGCTAATGTAGAAGTGTGGAGTTATCGGGGGTTGCTCTCCCATAGGCTACCGGCGGTGGAAAGAGCTGCGAGAGAAACTGCGGAAGAAGTAGGCATCCCGCCGCGGCTCATTGTAGAGAAATATTATTACATTTACCTAAACGGCGCGGCGTTAACAAAACTAGACATAGATCTAGTGACCTCTGCTTTCTTCCCCGTGTGGATTTTAGCGTTATTGATACTCTCAATGACGTCTACAATTGTATCTGCTTCTGTCGGCATAGAGAGAGAAAAGAAGATGTTTGAGTTAATTCTCTCCACGCCTGCATCTGCCAAATCGATAGTTGTCGCTAAATTGGTGAGTTCGACAATATTGGCTTTAATACAACTCGTAGCGTTAGGTATTGGCATGTTGTTTCTATTGTCCAGCATAATGCATCCGGTGGATACAACGATTGTCGACTCGATTTTTGAAACATCGCCGGAGGTCCCATCGGCAATTACATTATCGATAGCCTCTGTGTTTCCCCTTTCCATAATATCTCTAGCGATATCTTTCCTAATAGCGTCGAGAGCTGAAGACGTGAAAACTGCCACAAGTATTGCTCCGTCGATTGTGGTGTTCTTAATGTTTCCGTTGATAATGTCTTTCTTCATACCGCTGGATGTGATGGAACATTACCCATTTGCACATCCAGTCGTCGTTATGTTATATGCGTTATTGGGACAATTTGAGAAGGCGTATTTCTACATAGCCTTAGATTGGATTATGGCGTTAGTAGTTTTATTTATTACGTTTAAGATAGCCACGCCCGAATATCTATTGGGCAAGTTCAAATGATTAAGACCAGCGATTTGAGGAAAATTTTTAAAAAGGTCGAGGCGTTGAGGGGAGTCTCCATTGAGGTATACTCCGGCGAAATAGTGGGGTTAATTGGTCCCAACGGAGCCGGCAAGACTACTACTTTGAGGATTATTGCTGGGTTGTTGAAAGCAGATGGCGGCAGGGCAGAAGTGTTGGGAGTTTCTGTAGAATCGCGAGATTTCGCGCGCGTGAAGAAGAGAGTTGCCTACCTTCCAGAAGAGGTGTTGCCCTACGACAATTTGTCTGGAAGAGAATTTATAGAATTCATCCACGGACTCTATGGAGTAGATAACGTAAAGGAAGCCGTAGAGATCTCTAACCTCGGCGCTAGAGTAAACGACAAGATAAAGACGTATTCTAGGGGCATGAAGCGCAGGCTTATATTTGCCTCTCTCCTCACAGTAGGCGCAATAGTCTTACTGCTGGACGAGCCCACCGCCGGCATAGACGTAATTCATGCAGTAGAGATAAGAAAGGTGATTAAGATGTATACAAAAGAGAAGAAAGCAGCTGTTTTGTACTCAAGTCACAATATGCTAGAGGTGGAGTCTGTATGTAACCGCGTTTATTTCATAAACAACGGCCAAATCGTGGGGAGCGGCGAGCCGGAAGAGTTGAAACGTGTGTATAAAGCTCCGACGTTGGAAGAAGTTTTTGTAGAGATTATCCGAAAAAGTTAATGCAATTATATATATCTATAGTTTTTTATATGTTATGAGAGTGGGCATCGTTGGGGTGGGTTGGTTTGGCTTCCAGCCGGACGTGCCGTATTCATTCAGAGAAATGATGTTCAAAGCAGCGCAGAGAGCGTATCAAGACGCTGGAGGTCTCGACCCCAGATCTGAAGTAGATGCCTTTATCTCTTGTCAAGAAGATTTTTGGGAGGGGGTCGCTATCTCTGACGAATTTGCCCCAGATCCCATTGGCGGTGTTATGAAAGCTGTGTATACGGTAGCTGGCGATGGACTTCAGTGCGTGGGGCAGGGTTATATGATGATCAAAAGTGGACTTTTCGACGTAGTAGTTGTAGAATCGCATGGGAAACCCAGCGATATAATAACGCTCAACGAAATTATGAACTTCGCCACAGACCCCATTTCTATCAGGCCTCTGAATTTGGAAAATATCCACGCGCTCGCTGCGTTAGAAGCCAGAGCGTATATGGAGAAATTTGGCGTAAGTGAAGAAAGTTTAGACGCCGTAGTTGAAAAAGCACATAAAAACGGAGTTAGAAATCCCAGAGCTCCATACGCTTCTCCAAACGTGTCCAGAGGCGAGATTTACGTAGATCCACTCAGAGAGAGAGATATAGCCAAATTCGTAGATGCAGCGTTAGTTGTAGTGTTAGCTTCCGAGACTGTGGCTAAGAAATACAACGACACGCCAGTTTGGATCTTGGGAAGTTGGTGGGTTACTGAGACGTCTACTTTTGAATTTCGCGACTTGGCATTCCCCATACACGCAAGAGAAGCGGCTGATGGCGCTTATGTCCAAGCCAAAGTGTCGGACCCATCGAAAGAGTTGGGGTTCGCGGAGGTGGACAACAGATATAGCTTTAAAGAAATTCAACACATTGAAGCGCTTCGCCTCGCGCCGAGGGGCACGGCAGCTGAGTTGTTAGTAGACGGAGCTTTCTGCCCAGGGGGGAGACTGCCGGTTAATTTAAGCGGTGGTGCTCTCGCCGAGGGTGTACCTCTCGAGGCACATGGATTGGCTAGATTGACGTATGCAGTAAACGTCATGAGGGGGGATATAAAAGCGGCGGTTGATCGGAGAGAGAGAGCAATTGTACACAGCTGGAGGGGAGTGCCTACTTCTACAAGCGCAGTAGTAGTGTTGGGCGTATGAGCCGTAACTTAAATTTCAAACATAGAGTGGCTGTGGTGGGAGCCGGCATGACTTTGTTCAGAAGTAAGTTATTAGAAACTCCGCAAGAGTTGGCGTGGCTGGCGGCGAGACAAGCGTTAGACGAAGCCGGTCTCACTTTGAAAGACATAGATTGCGTAGTGATTGGAAGCGCTCCCGACGCATTCGACGGCGTTCACGTGAAAGGCTAATATTTAGCAGACGGCGCTGGCGGTTGGCGGAAGCCAGTAGTTAGAGTGTACGTAGGAGGAGCCACGGGCGTTTTCGTACCCATAGCTGCTTGGTGGCATGTGGCTTCTGGACTTTGTAAGAAAGTGTTAGCTGTAGCTGAGGAGAAGATGAGCCACGCCGCTAAACCGCACGCGCAGTACGTCTTTCGTTACATATGGGACCCAATTGTGGAAAAGCCTCTAAACCCCAACTTGATCTGGATTTTCGCCATGGAGATGCATAGATATATGTATAAATGTGGAGTCAAAAAAGAAGACGTCGCTTTAGTTTCTGTAAAGAATAAACGCAACGCATGCGGTCATCCATCGGCGCAGTTGTGTATGCCAAACATAACTGTAGACGACGTGTTGAAAAGCGAAGTCCTCGTGTGGCCTGTGCAATTGTTAGACATATCGCCAACGAGCGATGGGGCAGTGGCGTTAGTTTTATCAAGCGAGGAGGAGGCTCGTAGAATTACCGACACGCCAGTGTGGATTAAAGGAGTTGGGTGGACGTTAGACACGACACATTGGACTAACCGCGATTTAGCTTTCCCAGAATACGTGAGGAGAGCTGCCGAGATGGCTTACAGAATGGCCGGCATAGATAATCCGAGGAAACAAATTGACGTAGCTGAACCCTACGATCCATTTGACTACAAAGAGTTACACCACATGGAGGGGCTGGGGCTTGCTAGAAAATGCGAAGCTCCCAAGTTGACTAGAGAAGGCGTGACACAAAGAGATGGAGATTTGCCGATAAACCCCTCCGGCGGTCTCCTTGGGGTTGGCAATCCCATAGCTGCCGCTGGGTTGATGAAAGTAGCTGAGATATTTTGGCAAATTAGAGGCGAGGCTGGACTTAGACAAGTAAAGAAGCCCGTCTATACAGGCTTGGCACAAGCTTGGGGAGATTTAATGCAAGCGGGTACAGTCGTAGTGTTGGGGATATGAACGGAGGTAAACCCAAATCGCCCGGCGGCACTAAATACGACAAGTTAGTATTCCCAATAGTAGAGGTGTCTATGATGGGGAAGGCGAGGTATGAATACACCGCCGGCGAAGCTTTAGGTAAATTCCTCCAAAGTTTGAAAGATGGCAAAATTCTGGGCACTGTGTGTGATAAATGCGGCAGAGTTTTCATACCGCCAAGGCTATACTGTTCCTATTGTTTTAGAGAAGTAGATAGGTGGATAGAGGCGTCTGACGAGGGGGTTGTAATAACCGCGGCGCTTAGCTACATAGCGGCGGATA
This sequence comes from uncultured Thermoproteales archaeon, assembly GCA_938027595.1. Classification (GTDB taxonomy): domain Archaea; phylum Thermoproteota; class Thermoprotei; order Thermoproteales; family Thermoproteaceae; genus Pyrobaculum. The sequence goes on along the minus strand of CALJAK010000002.1, from coordinate 32,478 downwards.
GGTCGAAGTTAGAAAAACCTGTAACCATCGGAGTGGTGAAACTCGACGTAGTTGAAAAGAAATACGACGACCACTTCTTCCCAGGTCTCATGCATTACCTATGTGGCTTCACTGAAGAAGATGTAAAATCTATGAAGATATTTGGAGCGAGAGTTAAAGCTAGGTGGAAACCTAACAGAGAGGGCTCTATAAGAGACATTGAGTGTTTTGAGAAGATATGAAATTTTCAGAAGTAATGGAGATAGAGGCGTATATATACACAGCTGGCCCGCTCGGCACTAAATGGTTAGAGGAATTGAGAAAAGGTAGACTCACAGCTGCTTATTGTCCCAAATGCAACCGTTTATTTCTCCCACCCAAGTCTTTCTGTCCCATAGACTTTTCTCAAGTGACAGAACTCGTGCCAATTTCGGAAGTGGGAATTGTGAAGAGTTTCGCCGTAGTGAAGAAAAGTTTCTACGGACAGAAAGTGGAGAAGACGGTGGCTTTCATTGAATTCCCAGGAGTATTCGGCGGAATGGTGCACTACGTAAGGGGCAAAGTGGAGATAGGTACGAGAGTTAAACCCAAGTGGAGAGAGGGGGTGGGCATAGAGGAGTTCGAGCCATGTTGAATCAAGAACATCAACTAACTAGAAAAGTGGCGAGAGAGTTTGCAGAAAAATTCGTAGAGCCAATAGCTAGGAAGATGGATAGAGAGAATTACTTCCCCAGAGACGTGGTGAGAGAAGCGGGCAAATTAGGCATGTTAACTCCCACAGTTCCCCCCACGTATGGAGGTGGGGGTATGGATTTACGCTCTGCAATAGTGATTTTAGAAGAAGTTGGCAAAACCAGCGGTGGGTTTAGTCTATTAATGGAGGCTTGCGGCACGCTCTTTTCACACGCACTTTTGACATTTGGGTCAGAACAACAGAGAGAGGATGTTTTGTCTAAAGTAGCCAGTGGGGAGGCGATTGGCGCTTTCGCACTCTCCGAGCCTTGTTGCGGCAGCGACGCCGCGGCTATTGAAACTAAAGCTGAGAAAATAGGAGGAGAGTGGCAAATCAACGGCGTGAAGACTTGGATTACTTCAGGTATGTACGCAGATTATTTTCTAGTGTTTGCCAGAACCGGCGCTAGAGAGGAGAGGCACAAAGCTATATCTGCTTTTCTAGTAGAGAGAAGTAATTGCATTGAGACAACGCCTATAGAAGTAATGGGCATGCGGGGCACTGGGACGGCTGAAGTCAAACTGAACCAATGCCCAGCTCTAGATGTGGTGGGGAAAATAAACGGAGGGTGGGAAGTATTAATAGAGACTTTAAATGTGGGGAGAGTTGCAATCTCGGGCGTGGCGTTAGGCATTGCCACGGGGGCTTTTGAAGAAGCGTGGAGTTGGGCTAGACAGAGGGAGTTATTCGGACAGCGTCTCGTCGATTTTCAAAACACTCAATTTGAACTTGCCGAAATGTATACCGCCGTGGAGACTATTAAAACTCTTGCATATTATGCAGCCTATTTATTCGACGTAGGGCGTCGAGAGGAATTTATCACAATGGCGCACGTCACTAAACTACAAGCCGCTAGGTTGACAGTAGATGTGACGAGGCGCGCTGTGCAAATGTTGGGTGGGTATGGATACAGTAAGGAAAGCAAGTCGGAGATGTTCTACAGAGATGCAAAACTATTAGAAATTGGGGAGGGGACAAACGAAGTGATGAAGTACGTGCTTTATAAGTTGATAAGTCGAAAGAATTAGACGCACCAACGCCGACCAGCCGAGGGCGACAGCAGACGGCGGCGAGCGTCGGGTTGATGTTTTTATGTGTCCACATGTTGACCGCCATGCGGAGAGTCGGCGCAAGCGTGGTTTTCTCCACGTCTCTCGTGTCGTTTCTAGTTCTCCAGACATACGCGGCGTTTGGGTTGCCCGCGGCGCTTCACCCAACGCCCCTCTTGGCTATCTCTCTCTTTACTCTCCTCTCTGCCTACCTACAATGGGGACGGTGGCTGGTAGTTGCGTGGGGGTGGACGTATTTGGCAAGTTGGTTTATGGAATACTTAGGCGTTAACTATGGCGTTGTTTTTGGACATTATGAATACAGCCATCTACTGGGTCCGAAGCTATTCGGCGTGCCTCTCTTGATTCCCCACCTCTGGTTTGTGGTAGTTTACACGTCTTACCTAACGGCGGGCAGCCGCTTGGGGGCAGCCGTCTTAGCTGCGTTGTGGGACTTAGCTTACGACCCCCTCTTCGCACTCATAGGCTTGTGGAGGTGGGAGGGGGGGCAGTTCCATATACCAACTTCTTGGGTTGGCTAATCACCGCGGGTGTCGTATCTATACTTTTCAAACCCGTAAAGACAACTACTTACGAATCCACTTCTTACTTCTTCTTAACTCTAGCTTACATACCGCTGGCGGTGAAGTACGGCCTCTTTTGGAGCGTGGCCACGGCTTTAATTGCGGTAGTTATCGCGCTTATATATAGAAAACGCTTGTGGAGACATGTGGAGAAGAGCGTTTAGTCGCACGCTTTAAAAGGTTTTTCAGAAGCTATAAATTTCGTAAATGAAGTGGCAGCCGTAGCGGAGTTGTACAACCACCACCCCGACATTGAGATACACTACGACGAGGTGATAGTGTCCACCAACACACACGAGGCGGGGGGCGTGGTGACTGAAAAAGACAAGCCGAGAGAATTGTCGAGATATATCAAAAACTAAAGCGCTGAGTAGTTTTTAATTACCACACTTTTCACATGTATGAAGCTTTACGTGAATTTCCAAATTCCCAAAGACGTAGAGGAGGCTTTGGAGAAGGTGTTTGCGGTAACTCGCGACGCCGCTCCCGACGTAGACGCAGCGTTAGTGGTAAACATCTCTCCAGAGGAGTTAGAGAAGATGCCTAGACTTAGGTTCATACAAGTGGCTACGGCTGGTCTCGACCACTTGCCGTGGAGTCACATACCGCCTCACGTCACGGTGGCTGGCAACGCCGGCTCTAATGCAGATGCAGTCACAGAATTCGCCATAGCTCTACTGCTGGCTGCCTATAAGAAAGTATTGAAATACGCTGAAAAAATGCGCCGTGGTGATTACAACCGGGACATCGCCATACCGCAAGTGGCCGGCAGCAAAATCGCCGTGTTGGGAGTTGGGGAGATAGGTAGTAGAGTAGCCAGAGTCTTGTCTCTACTCGGCGCCGAGGTGTGGGCGTTTGCTCGGAGCCCCAGAGAGGGACCCTGGCGTTTTACCAATAGTTTAGAAGATGCGCTTAGGAGGGCTTCAGCCGCCGTATGTGCATTGCCACTTAACAAAACCACTGCAAACCTAGTGAAGTACGACCACTTGGCTCTAATGAGAGAAGAAGCGGTGTTTGTAAACGTGGGTAGAGCCGAAGTGATAGACCGCAGCGGCTTGTTGAAAATTCTGAGAGAACGCCCGTCTTTTATGTACGTCAGCGACGTTTGGTGGAGTCGGGGAGATTTCTCGAAAGACTCCGAGTTTTACTCCATGCCCAACGTGGTGGCGACCCCCTGGGTGGCCGGCGGCTACGGCAGTGTGGAAGTCTGGCATAAAATGATGCGTCAAGCCGCGGAAAACGTAATGACGTGGGCACTCGGCGGACAACCCAGAAATGTGGCTAAGCGAGAAGATTATGAAAGTTGAAATGTACGAAGCCACGTCGCCATTGAGAAAGCGACACATAAACCTCCACTCGGAGGCATGCGAACTCAATGTCGGTGGGGGCTATAGACATCTGCAAGAGAGAGCGAGGGAGAGTTTGGTAGCTCTTCCATAGAGAGGTGGGTCAAGTGGAGATGGAGCCCGACGTCTCCATAGCTATTGCGAAGAGAGTTGAGGAGATACAGAGATTGGCGGACAGCATTGCGGAGCACCACCCATACTGGCCGCTGCTGCACTTCAGTCTACAACTGCTCTCTAGAGTTGTAGAGAAGTGGCACGGGAGCTTCAGTAGAGAGGAACTCGAAGAGCTCAAGTGGATTGTGGAAAAGATTGAAAACGCCATAGACAAACTGGACGTTATCTACCATAAATTTTGACAAGCCGCTTGAGTCTCCTCCAGACCTCTATGGGGGGGTGCGTGGAGAGTCTCCACCTCCAGTTGCCTCCAGTAGTTCCCGGTTTGTTCATCCTAGCCCAACTGCCAAGTCCCAGAACGTCTTGAATTGGCACTATGGCAACGTCAGCTATAGACATGTAAGCCAGTCTTATGAAACACCAATTTACCTCCCCACTGCAGTTAGCGTATGTTTTGAACTCTCTCCTGGCTTTGGGAGTGGCTTCCTCTGAAAACCACCCCACCGCCGTGTTGTTGTCATGTGTGCCTGTGTAGACTACTAAATTCTTCACGTAGTTATGTGGCTTGTGTACGTTGGCTGGGTTTCCATCCCACGCAAACTGCAACACCCGCATACCTGGAATGCCCAACTCCTCTCTGAGCTTCTCGACGTCTGGAGTTATGTACCCCAAGTCTTCAGCTATGAGCTTCTCAACTCCTAGACGTTCTCTCACTGCGTTGAACAATTTCTCTCCAGGCCCCCGCGTCCATCTTCCCCTCTCTGCAGTTTTCTCACCCCACGGCACTTCCCAGAAAGCTACGTAACCTCTAAAGTGGTCTAGCCTCACGTAGTCAAAAGCCTTGAGGTGATGCGCCAGTCTGTCAAGCCACCATTTGTAGCCATCTCTCTCTAACACATCCCAATTGAAGACTGGATTCCCCCACAGTTGGCCAGTGCTTGAGAAATAGTCCGGGGGGACTCCAGCCACATATATCGGTCTGCCGTTTTCAATTTTGAAATACTCCACATGTCTCCAGACGTCTGCGCTGTCTAAATTCAAATAGATGGGTAAGTCGCCTATTATGAAAATTCCGCGCGAGTTGGCGTATTGCTTCAACTCACTCCACTGACTCCAAAAGACAAACTGGACAAATTTGTAAAACTCCACTAGAGTTGGGTTTATCTTCACTTCTCTAGGCCAGTTCGGCCAGGGGCCGTACCTCTCTCTGATGGCCATGTATGTGGCGTAGTCATTGAGCCAGGTGGTTGTCTCTTTGAAGAGATTGAAATCCCGGCGGTTGCTTCTTCTAAACGCCTTAGTCAAAGCGCGTCTCTTCACTTCCCACGCCTTTGTATAATTTACCCACTCTGAAGACTCACACGCCGGCGGGCTGCCGATGAGTCTGTCTCGGGCCATCTTCTCTAGACTTATCAACACGGGGTCCCCTCCATAGCTAGACACTGCGCTATACGGCGAGTTGTCGTACTCTGGCATAGTGTGATTTATCGGCAGCACTTGCCAGTAGGTCTGTCCAAACTCTGCCAACGCGTCTACGAACTTGTATGCCTCGAATCCCATGTCGCCTACGTAACATCCACCGGGTAGGGAAGTTATGTGGAGTAGAATCCCGGCGGCTCTCAACACTTACAGACTAAACTCAACCATCCCGGAGGTGGTGGACTCGGCCAACGTTTCTTCGTCGATTTCTATGAAGTAAATCACGTCCGCCGTGTAGACGTAATTATTGCCCTCTTCGCTAGTGGGCGTCTTGCTTATCTTCACGTCCATCACAGCTTTGCCTCTCTCCTCGCCGCCTTTCAACAGAGGTATCTCTAACTTGGCTTTGAGTAAATCTCCGCCGGCGTCTACCGTCCAACTCTTCTGCCCCAATTCGAGACCGTAGTCCGCGGTATATATCTGCACTAGTTTGTTGAAGTTAGAGCCGCTTTCGTCTAACACCACTGAGAGTCCAGCTTCTCTAGGCCACCTCTCTAACTTCTTCATGCGAGTTTGTTCGTCTGCGCTTTTGGAGATCTTGATGGGGATTTCTAATCTTCTCTCGTAAACTCGATACATTGGACCTCTATAACGCTCTCTATAAAAACGTTAACGTTTTTATTATATAGAGAGATGTATATGTGTATTTGGAGAGAGTCTTGTCGGCTGTGCGAGCTCTCGTGGCTAGAGAGTTAGTGAAGAGAGGCTATAGCGTAAACGAAACTGCGAAAATTCTTAGATTGACACCAGCCGCTGTGTCAATGTACCTCAGCGGAAAGAGGGGGGGAAATCTAGTTGATAAACTTGAGAAAGACGAGAGAGTCATGTCAGTCGTGCGGAGTCATTGCGATGTAATCGAAGACATTGTGAAGAGGGGGGGAGGGGAGAGCGTGGATTTGACAGAAATTGCGAAGATTGTGACAGGCATCATCACGCAGAAAAAAACCGATGTCACAATTGAGGAAGTCATTAGGGGACGTATCAAGATTGAGCAAGAAACCGCCACTAGAGCCATGACTTTCTCTTACAAATCTCGAAATCCACTCGTGAGAAGTTTATTTATGCAGATTGCTGCGGATAGCCTACGCCACGCCGAGATACTAACTGCAATTCTCGACTACCTCACGGGCAGACTCAAGGCGGACGACTTAGATATATCCAGCGATGAGCTAGAGACGTTGGCAGGGGAGGAGTACTCCATGCGGGAGGGCATTGCGGAGCTCTACAACATGGGAGACCCCATAGTGAGGGCGTTGATACTGTCCATCGAGCTAGATGAACAGAAACACTACCAGTTAGTGAAATCTCTCCAAATAGCCGCCAGACGCTAGCTTGCTCAACACAGCTCTAGCTAACTCTCTCTTGTGAGCTGGACCTATCTTCTCCACTGTGTCTCTCGTTACTATGTAATATTGATCTATCGACGTTCCAAAGCCGAGTTTAGAGACGTCGTGAGCCAGCGCCATTTCCCAACCGCCGTTTAGCAATCTCTCTCTAGCTTTTGCAATTATCTCCTCCTCCCCCAAGCCAAACTCGGCTTTGAACCCCACCACTACCGCGCGTGGGTTTAATTTTTTGACTTCTTGCGCCGCTTTGGGTGATTGACGCAGTGTTAGTTGGTATTGCGACAGAGAACTGTCTAGCTTGCCACTTGTCTTCTCCACGTGGAAGTCCAGGGGGGCGGCGGCGAAGATAAACACGTGGTGGTCGCCAACTCTCTTCACAACTTCTTCATACATCTCAACCGCCGAAGTGACCGGCACGACGTGTACGCCGGGCGGTGGCTTCAGGCCGGTGGGTCCAGTCACTAGCGTTACTCTCGCACCTCTGGCTTTAGCCTCTCTGGCGAAGTAATAACCAGTGAGTCCACTACTCGCCGTGGTGATGTACTTAACGTCGTCTATGTATTCTCTAGTGGGGCCGGCCGTGACTAAGACGTTTAATCTGTCGTAATCCTGGGGAGCCGTGGCGTCAATTGCATATTCGACGATTTCCTCCACTGGCGGATACTTGGCTTTACCCTCCTCCACTGTCGGGGACACTACCAACGCGTGTTCTCCAAGGCGCGCCAGCGCGTCTCTCACTTGCGGCGCGTTCCACATGGAGAGATTCATAGTTGGCACAACTATCTTTCTAGCTCGCGACGCGGCTAGGACGCAAGTCAACGCTGCGTTGTCAGCAATCCCAAGCGACATTTTGACTAACGTATTCGCCGTAGCTGGCGCCACTATCACAATGCTAGATTTTGCACATGTCTCTATGTGCTCCGCAGCCCCGCTGAGAGACACCACTGGTTTGTTTCCAGTAGCCCACGTGAATAACTCCGGCGACAGCAAGCGGGAGGCTTTCGGCGTCATGAACACGTGTACGTCAGCCCCGTGTCTAATCAAAAGCCGCGCTAAATCTATAGATTTATAGAGAGAAACCCCAGACGATACCACCAAGACAACTCTCTGACTTGCGAGAAGTCTACTGTGGGACCCCCTGATGATTTCAACTTCTGACATTTATCTTTCTGAATACCGGCATATTCACCAAACCCACGTGTGTGCGGCCGCTGTAGAACACAGTGGAGACTCCCCTATCTCTAAGTCTCTCGTCCACCTCGCTTGGAGTCAAGACGTGTGGATCATAACGCAGAGACCCCATTATGAAATTCACAGCGTATCCAAACGACGGAATCCAACAATTGTACTCAGTCACGATGGGGAAGTTCTGTCGTACGTTTTGGAGTAGCCAGTCGTAAACCTCGGGGAAGTAGAAACTGTTGCCCGCCTGCGTCACTACAATCCCGTCGTCTCTCAAAATTCTCTTAATCTTCCCGAAGAACTCAGAGTCGTACAGACTCTTGGCGATGTCTGAAGAATATGGGTCAGTCAAATCCATTATTACCACGTCAAATTTCTCTCTAGCCACAAGCGCGTTTTCCACGTAGACAAAACCATCGCCTATCGTCACTTGAGCTCGCGGATCGTCAAAGGCGTTTTGGTGCATTTTAGGCAGATGTTCCCTAGCCAGAGACACCACGTCCTCGTCTATGTCCACCATCACTGCGCGGGTGACAGACTTGTGTTTCAACACTTCTCTCAAAGTGGCTCCCTCACCCCCACCCAGAATCAAGACGTCTCTCGGATTTACGTGTGTAGTCATAGCTACATGCACTAGAGACTCGTGGTAATACTGCTCGTCGTAATACGCCGATTGTACATAGTCGTCTAACACCAACGCCCTGCCGTAGTCCTCAGTGTCTACAATCATAATCTCTTGATATTGTGATTTCTTAACGGCGATTATTTTGTTTATCTTGACTAGAAGCGATGTGTTGCCACTTAGAGGCTCCACGAGGACTATGGGACCGAGTTTCTTACCCATGTCGTGATAAATTCTCTTGGATAAATTTTACTACGGCGGTATACACACGTATGCGATTCTCCACTTTCGCAATCACGTGCCCCTCGTCTGGCAGAGTGATTAGTTCTACTTTCCTACCCAACTCTCTAAGCCGCGTGACTAATTGCTCAGCTTCATAAATCGGCACTCTGACGTCGTTGGCGCCATGTATCGCCAACAGAGGCGCTTGTATCTTCTCCACGTGCGTAGCTGGGCTGAGTTGGAGCAGCATGTCTCTGTCAAAACCGTACTCAGCCTCTCTGTATTTCCTACGCCAGGGGGCCGTCCGCTCTAGGAATGTGACTAAGTTAAACATGCCGGCGATTTCCACGCCACATTTCCACAAATCTGGGAACACAGCCAGAGCCATCAACGTTAGATATCCACCGTACGAGCTACCGATTACACATGGCTTTTCTCTAGCCACGCCCTCTTCGTGAAGCCACTTGGCGAAAGCCCCCACGTCTCTAATGGCGTCCCACCGCCTCTCCCCGTCGTCTAAGTGCGTAAACGATTTGCCGAAGCCGGTGCTCCCCCGATAGTTTGGCGCAGCCACCGTAAAACCCGACGTCAACAACGCCAACGTCAGCGGCTTGAACTCTGGTCTGTCTTGACTCTCGGGACCCCCATGTAGATACACCACAGTCCCCACTGGCTTGTCCACGGGCCAGTATAAATTGGCGTGTATTTTCCTACCGTCGTGAGTTGGGAAGCGAACTGAGGAGGGCGGTGGTATTTTATCAAGTGGAATTCTGTACTTAGGCACGTTTGTGATTTGTCTCACCACGCCGTCTCTGTATAGATACACTTCATGACCTCTATTTATGGAAGATAGTGAAAACAAGAGTTTCCCATCTCTATACTGTAGAGAAGTGATTACGCCTGTGGCAGTGGCGATTTTGTACGTAAGCCCCGAGGGGATGTGCATGTAGTACAACCCGGAGTTCCCCTCCTCGTTCGCTACAAAAGCCATGTAATTACCCCAAACGTCGAAGTGCTCCACGTCTCTATCGAGTTGAATCACGTACTTCCAACTGCCGGTAGATACGTCCATTAGTGCCACTCCCACGTATTCCCACTCTATATTTGTCAAAAACATGAATTTCCCCCCGCCGACGTATTTCGGAGAGCGAGCGAGAGACCCAGCGCTGCGTGGCGTGAGTTCTCTAACCTCCCCCTCTCTATACAGCAAGATAGTGCTCTCGAGATTGGTCTCATAATGCGTGATAAATATGCCTAATTCTGACCACTCTTCTACAACATTTACACCCGACAACTCAGCCACTCGCTTTACGCCATCGCCGTCGTATATATACAAATGAAAGTCACTACCTCCGCCGCGTGTGGAGGTGAAAGCCAGCTTCCCCCCACTGGGCGACCAAGCGCCCAAGTTATTCACGCCTTCCGTAGAGATGGGTGAAAAATTTAGATATATCTGCCAATTTTCGTCACCATTTTTGTCACATGTTAGAGCAATTGTGCCGTCTTGAGAAATCCTGTAGTCTCCCACACGTCCATCAATATACGCCACTACGTCGTGAGTAGAACCATCGTACTGCCACAACTGCATCACGCCAGTGACGTCGCTTAAATAATAAATCTCCCCCCTCGGCCCCAGTCTGGGAGCTGTGGCTGTTCGCACCGCAAGTGCTCTCTTCAAATCCACATCACGCATGTATAGAAATCTTAAGTTTTTTATAAATAGAGTAAATAACGTGAACGCGGCACATTACATTTCAGCACTGTTGTACTACATGTATAGAAAAATGAAAGTAGAGAGAGGTTCCCTCGTCTCTATAAAGACGAGAGAAATCTGTAAGACAGACAAACGATGTTCTTGGTACCTACGAGAGATTATGTTAGACGTAGAGAGGAGGGGGTTAGCCAAGCGACATAAGCAGGGGGTATATCTAATAGAGAGAAATCTACTAGAGAGAGTTATCTCTACCGTAAAAGAGGAGTTGTGAAGCCGTTTCTCAAGCGGTAACGAACGTCCCCATCGTACGTTTCTTTCTCAACTTTTCCAAATATCTCAAGCATGGCTACTTCGTACTGAACTCTCGCCCAACTCAACCCACTTTTAAACATAATTTGATCTAGAGTTCGCGGCTTCTTTAATGTTTTCAATATTTTGCCCCTGGCAGACGCGTTCTGCATGTGTTCGACGTACATCCAATATTAAAAATCCTCCGTAGTGCTTTCCGAAAAGATATAAATCCACAACGTGGGACAAACGTGTATGACCCCTATTTAAAGAAGAGAGAGTGGATAGATATGGCGGTGGCGTTGATAATTCTCTCTATAGGATTTTCTCTAGTATTGACTGGCAGCACTATATTTAGAGGTATAAATTTTGTAAAGTTACTACAAGTACTACCTATATCAATGTTTATATTGTTATTTGCATTTTTAGGTCACGAAATTGCACATAGACAAGTAGCTCGCAGACTTGGTTACCATGCTTTCTTCCAAGCTGACTATCAACTCCTCCCGCTAGCTCTAATCCTACCTCTCTTTTTCGGTTTCATATTTGCAGCGCCCGGCGCAGTGGTTATATCCCCATTTAGGTTATACGGCAGAGGTGGAGATAGAGATGTGTTTTTCATCGCCGCAGCCGGCCCGTTAACTAACATAACTTTCGCTGCCGTTGGGATTGCGGCATATACATTGACTAAAGCAATGTTGTGGTGGTACTTCACCTACATCAATGCGTGGCTCGCTTTATTTAACTTACTCCCAATACCGCCGCTAGACGGTAGTAAAATGATTAAGACAAATTTAGCCATGTGGATGTTGATTTTTGGAATGTCGATACTGTTGTTGTGGTTTGTTTGGTAGTTACAACATCCTGTGGATAAGTTCGTTTATCAAGGGACCTCTATACCCCAAATCGCCCCCCATGGAAAAGTGAAGTTTTATACTGTTCAACCCACCTCTCGGCGGGTGGAGTCTAAAGAACGGCTTTAGATAAGGTATGCAGGGCGCTCGCTGTCCCTGTGTTATTTTCCTCTTTCCACATGTCAAGGAATTTATTTCACCAGTGATGTAAGCTATGGAGACTTCTTCAAATGACTTCCAGCCCCACTTTTGTAGATACTCCAGCGTTAACGGTTTGTCGCCAGCTAATCTACCCCTCTTCTCTAACACTAAAGCTAAAGTGTCTGCATCGATCTCGCCCCAAGTTATCCAATCGTTCACTTTCTCTATCATACCTAAAACGCTGGGAGACCCATTGGCGACAACCATAGTAAATTTCTTTCTAAGTCTCAACATGTGTAGTGTGTCGGCGATTTCCCTTGAGGTGGTGGGTATACCGCGTAGTCTAACTAGAGCGAGTCTTGGATATGTAACAACTTGCATCATGTCCTAAAGTAGTAAGTACTCCTCAACGCGTTAAACGTAGCAAAAGCAAAGTTCAAAGTAGTTCTAGTATCGCCCTTTGTCTTTGTCCACACGTCTCTCACTCCAGCTAGGCGTAAAACAACTTTAGCCACGTCGCCAGCCACAAGCCCCACGCCCTTAGGCGCAGGTATCAAAGTCATATCTACACTGCCAGCCTTCCCCCTCACTATAAACGGCACACTATGTGGCTCATCACATGAACACTTCCAAGAACCACAGCCGCGCCTCACTGGTATAATGTTGAGTTTAGCTTCACGAGTGGCTTTCTCAATGGCTTGCCTAACCTGCCGCGCTTTGCCTACGCCAACTCCCACATAGCCGTCTTCATTCCCCACAGCCACCACCGCTTGGAACTGGTTCCGCTCGCCGGCGTGTGTCTGTCTCTGCACTAGGTTTATGTTTAACAACTCTTGCCTCAACCCAGGCAGCAGTATGTCTACAATCTCTGGCTCTTTTATCAACCAGTTGTTTGCGAAAATTTCGTCTATACTCCTCACTTTGCCTTCTCTAACTAACCTCCCCAATTGCGTCTTCGGCTCCCACAAACTCAAATCAACTACACTCATGTGCGCTTCAGACACTGTCTATTTAAATAATTTACCGAAAGTTCTCCACGACTGCCTGACGCACTCCAGCGGAATTAAGCCACGAGTCACCCACTCTCTAGTCTTCTTATCCGAAGGATATCCACTGCCAAACTCTCCAAATTCTCTCTTCAACATGGCGACATATCTATCTCTCGTCACCTTTGCCACAATGCTGGCGGCAGCTACTTGAGGAATCGATTCTCCCCTATTCACCGCCACCACCTCAACCCCCGCCATAGACTTGAGGCGGTTCTCATATCTCTTGACGTTTACATCTGGCGAATCTACGTAGTAAACCGCAGCTGGACACAACTTTATCAATTCCACTGTCGCCACGAGCTCCAGTGTATTCAACCCCCTCTTGTAGGTATATGCGTCTACCACATACGGTTCTATAGCGATGTAATTCACACAAGCAGCAACATTCACAATTTTCGAGTAGAGAACTTCTCTAGCTCTAGGCGTTAGAGTCTTGGAATCTCTAACGCCAATGTTTGACAACACATCTCCATCGCCAGCTACAATAGAAATCACAAGTGGACCCACTAGAGAACCTCTCCCAGCTTCATCCACGCCAGCAATCATAATAAAACGTTCGAATTGTATTTTATGGAAATTCCACAAGAACTCAAAACCCATCTACAAATTGAAAGAGACCAATGGGACGTCCCGCACTTAGTCTGCATAAAGTGCAGAAAGAGATTTTTCTCTGTTAGAGATGCGACGCTTCATTTATATCACATACACGATGTGAAAGCCGCACAGAAGTTTACTTCTTAACACTACTGAGATCCGGCGATGGGGGGAGATTAGACTTGTGGAGATTTTTCCTAACTCTCTCTAACACAAAGTCAACAACGTCGCCAAAGTTTTTGCGGACTTCCTCCACTGGCAACTTTCTGTCAAATATGGCGTAGAGCACTTGATCTATCAACTCATATGGAGCCCCCAACTCTCCCTCGGCTGTGTGTCCACTCCAGAGACGTGGGGAACTCGGCTTCTGCGCTATGCGTATAAAGCCAAGTCTCCGCGCCATTTCTCTCACTTGAGTTTTGTATAGAGAAGCGAGGGGCATTATGTCGGCGGCGCCATCTCCATACTTAGTGAAGTAACCCAATAGAATTTCGCTACGGTCGCTACTCCCCAATACTAGCAAGTTATATCTATTGGCGTAGTAATACAAAATAGACATTCTAATTCTCGGCATTAAGTTCCCCCTAGCTAACTTATCCTCGCCAAAGTCAGGTATAGCTCTCGCAAAACAATCCACAATGGGATTTATATCTATAATCTTCAATTGGATACCCAACACCTCCGCCACGTGACGTGCATCTTCCCAATCTTCACTAGGCGTGTATACAGAAGGCATAAACAAACCCAAAACCCTCCCAGATCCCAAAGCCTCCACCGCCATGGAGACAGCCACAGTGGAGTCTACACCACCGCTGACGCCAACAACAACACCATTTGCGCCAGAGTCTTCTACATATTGTTTAATGAATGTGGTGATGATTACCCTAGCTCTCTCGTAATCTAGACTCTCCACTACGGCTTTTTCACTCATTTAACTCCACCGCCACGGCGGTGCCGCCCCCCGTCCCGTGACACAATGCAGCTATACCTCTACGCCCACCGCGCTTCTTCAACACAGAAAGGAGAGTAGTTACAACTCTAGCTCCAGAAGCGCCCAGTGGGTGACCGAGAGCCACCGCGCCGCCGAAGACGTTTATCCGGTCGTACCCCACTCCAAAAGCTCTGTGGAAGAGCACGTTGTTTACCGCGAACGCCTCGTTATTTTCAAAATAATCAAAGTAATCAATCCCCACGTTTAACTTCTTCAATAACTTACTCACTGCATAAATAGGCGCCTCCACAAAACGCCAAGGCTCAACCATATGCCAACTATACCCCAAAATCTTCGCCACGGGCTTCAACCCGAGCTCTCTAGCTTTCTCCTCCGACGTCATCAACACAGCCGCGGCGCCGTCTGAAAGTTGACTAGAGTTCCCAGCAGTGAGAACGCCATCTGGTCTAAAGACGGGCTTTAACTTGGCCAACTTCTCTAGAGTGGTGTCTGGCCTAATTCCCTCGTCTCTGTCCAGCCTGCCCCACTCTTCCTCGATGGGCTCCAAGTCGTCAAACCACTTGTACTCCGTGGCTTTCCAAGCTCTCATGTGACTCTCGTAAGCCACCCAATCCAACTCCTCTCTCTTAATCTCATGTTTCTTAATCACCAACTCCGTCTCCTCGCCCATCAACATTCCGTTAGTGGGGTCTACAAGTCCGTCTGTGGCCATCAAATCTCTCAACTCAACTCTCTTCCCCATTAAGTGTTTAAAACCCCACCTAGCCTCCTCAGTCAGACAGATTGGAGCTGTGGACATGGACTCCACGCCCCCCGCGATTACGACCGAGGCGTCTCCCACGGCGATTTCTCTATATGCGTCAATTATCGCTTGCATACCCGAAGAACACACTCTATTGACTGTGTAAGCGCTAACGTCCTCCGGCAGACCGGCTAAGAGAGCTGCATATCTAGACAAATTCTGGCCAGACCCCCCCTGTAGTGTGCTGCCGAAGATAACCTCCTCCACCTCCCGCCCAGAGAGTCCAACGCGTGTCAGTAATTTCTTTATTACAAAAGCCGCCAGCTGCGGTGGTTTTACATCTTTTAAAGCACCCCCAAATTTGCCTATTGGAGTCCTCACATAGGAAACAATCACAACATTGTGCATAACCATCAAAGGATTTACTTTATTTAAACATTGTTCTAAATTAACATTAAAGTATAAATTCCCAACTCAAAGTATATATCAATCTCCTAAATACTAAAATTGTAAAACACATCGACACACAGTAGACCCACTTCACAAAACTCACACTCGGCTGTTGTCACTGTAGAGAAGTGTGGTGCGGCGGCCGGGATTTGAACTCCCGGGGTCAACCCACCCGGGATCAACGGCTTGGCAGGCTTGTGGAGACGGCGTTTTGAAACGCCGTCTTCGCCATCCTAAACCAGGCTAGACTACCGCCGCTGTAGATAAAATGACACAAATTTATAAAATTTGCTCCGTAGTGGGTTGGCGGATCGGCGATAGAGATACAAGGTAAAAGAAATAAATTTCTGAAGTTTGTTTTTCGATGATTAGTTATAGTGGTTTAGAAATAACTTGGTTAGGTCACGACGGGTTTAGAATTAAGAAAGACTTAGTAATATATATCGATCCCTATCAACTACAAGTAAGTGATCCAAAAGCCGACGTTGTGTTAATAACGCATGAACATTTCGACCACTGCGACCCCCCGTCGATAAGACGCATCTCAAAACCCTCTACTATAGTAATCACGCCGAAGATAGCCACGCCATGTGTAACTAAAGTTACGCAAAACGTGATGGAGATATCCCCCGGCGAGAGTAGAGTTGTGGAACCACTCAAAATCACGGCGTTTCCAGCATACAATATTTCAAAATTCAGAGATCCCAGTAGAGGAGTGGTGTTCCACCCGAGACAAGACGGTAGAGTGGCGTATTTAATCGAGTGGGGGGGAGTGAAGATTTTCCACGCTGGAGATAGCGATTTCGTGCCAGAGTTTAGACAAGTAAGTGCAGACATAGTATTAGTCCCAGTTTCCGGAGTGTACGTAATGACTCCGCAAGAAGCGGCGGAGTTTGTAAACACAATAACGCCAAAGATTGCTATCCCAATGCACTATGGCGCAATTGTGGCTTCTAGAAAAGAAGCAGAGGAATTTAAGCAATTGGTAAAGCCAGGTATTGAAGTAGTGATTTTAGATAGGGAAATATAACGACGAGCACCATAGTTAACAAAATCCCAAGATAGGCCTTTACAAATTTTTCAAATCTAACAAATTTCACAGCGTATTGTATAGATGCCGAGAGGAGAGCAGAATACGCAACTAGCGTGAAAGAAATTGGAATTTTGTAAATACTGCCCACCACGGCTCCGCTTATGATTGTCAAATTCATAGAAATTGCAGTGGCTGGCTTAAGCGCAGTTAAGTCAATTACCCACCGTGAGTACTTGAGACCGAAGTATGTGCCTAAGAAAGTCGCCACAACGGTCAAAAACAAATCGTGCGATAGAAGCGCAATGTTGTTGTATCCAAACATGTACATAACGGCAAACAACGTTGGCACAGCTAACGCGTTGTTTTTCAATCTACAGAACGCCGGCGTGAGCACCGCAAACAAAGGCGACAACATCCACAACGCCACTGCTTCAGACCTCTGGATTGACATGGCGTATGTAATAATCGAAATTGGGAGACTTATCTTAGCTAAAGACAAGAAGACGTAAAGAGTTACAATGTAGAGAAATTCATCGAAATTTAAAACAAGCGGCGTCATGTTGCTAGTGACAACGCCAGAAATCTGCCCCAACATGGCAATTGCTAGTGATTTTTTTGGCTTTATCCCGACGCCCCACGTGGTGGGGCCAAGCAACACTAGAGAATTGTTGTAAACTAGTAAAAAAACTAAGATGTATATTTCCATTACAATGACGAAATAGTAGCTAAGTGATGTGCCGCGTCTTGTATATTATCGGCAATTTTGTCAATTGTATATATCAAAGTCACTAAGTGATTAAACTCTACTGGCGTAAGTTCCAAGCCATATATTTTATCTAAAATATTTTCTTTAATTTCATCAATTTCTTCCTCGAGTGTATTTATGAGGTTTGCATATTGTCTCAACTCTTCACTCTTTCTAATTCTTAACATACTCTGTAAATACTCCAACATAGTATTAGTTATGTTTAACATTTCTTTAATTTCACTATTAATTATGGCGTATATATAATCTTTTTTCCATAGATAGAAACCTCTCTTTATTTCCTTGACTGCAAAGTACGCCAAATCGAGGACATTATCTACGTTGTCTAGAAGTATTAAAACGACATTTGTAACTGTAGGCACCACCGACCCACGCACCACTTCATCAATCAACTTCCTGAATATTTCGTCACCTTCTCTTTCAAAAGCAGTAATTTTTCTCACTACCTCATCTACGTCACTTCTAGACAAATCGCGAGAAGAGAAGAGACTTTGTAAATTTTTAAAAGATTGGAGAGATAAATCTACATGTTTAGATATTTTTTCTCGCGCTTCTTCTATTCCACTCGAGAAGAATTTCCTAATTCTCTCCATATCTATATCTAGTGAATAGAGATATAGGGATGTATACAAATCTAGATTCTCTCCATGTGGGCATGACTCTCCCCACTATAGGGATCTTTGCGCCGCAGAATTTACAGCGGTTTCCCTCTAGGTTTATCTCAAGTATTTCAAACCCCCTTCTCTTGACCACTACACCCCCACACTCTGGGCAGTAGGTGTGTTCATATCTATGGCCAGGCACGTTGCCAACGTATGCGAACTTCACCCCCTCTCTCTTGGCTAACTCCACGTGTTTCTCTAGAGTCTCCACTGGAGTGGGTGGGAGATACCGCATGTTGTAGTCTGGGCGAAATCTCAAAAAGTGTATGGGAGTCTCGGACCCCAAAATGTCTATAATTCTCCTCACGAGTTTTCTAGCTTGTTCAAGATCGTCGCCTACTTGCGGCACTACCAAGTCAGTTATTTCAACCCAAATGCCATGTTTCCGCATCTCGGCTAAAGTCTCAAAGATAGGCTCCACGTCCGGTACGTATGCATATCTCCTCATGAAATTCACGTCACCGTTGCCTTTGAAGTCGACGGTGGCTGCGTCTAAAAAGACGCTGGCGTACTTCACCGCCTCCGGCGTCATGTAGCCGTTAGTTACGAAAGTGTTGAACAACCCCCTGGACTTTGCCAACGTGCCCACGTCATGCGCAAACTCAAGAAATATTGTGGGTTCGTTGTAAGTGTAGGTAATTCCGTGAGCTCCATAACTCTCGGCTAGCTTCACTAACAACTCGGGCGACGCTTCGAACCCCTCTACTCTCCTCCTCTGGCTAATCTCAAAGTTTTGACAATATTGACAAGCCCAGTTACAACCGAAGGTAGAGAACGACAACACCATAGAACCGGGATAGAAATGAGAAAGTGGCTTCTTCTCTATGGGGTCTACAGCTATGGCAGAAATGAGTCCATAGACCTCCAGCTCTAGAACTCCACTCCTCACGGCGCGGACACCACAGAAACCAACTTGGCCCTCCCTCAGCTTACATCGCCTAGCGCATGCGACACACTCAACCCGGCCGTCCGGCAACTGCCTACTGAGTACTGCCCTCACGTATGTAACACTTTATCTATTAAAAACAATCAGCGTAGCTCAGCTAAATCATCTACTTCAGACGTTCCAGCGCCGGCCATCTAAGGCCGCAAATGCCTCCTCATCACAACATGAAATAGCTCATAGATATAAAACTTCAAACGTGCGGCAGTTCTCCAACTCCGCAGCTTGTTCCAAATCAATCTGGCTATAGTGTCTAATTGGGAAATCCACATTTTCACTAGCTACAGATTTAACAATGTCAAAGCATTTAGTCACTATAACGAGTTTGCGTGAGGTAACTCTAGCCCTACGCAGCAACTCAATCGGAGACATGCTTGAAGTGCAATTCGAAAATACAAAAAGACAATCTCTCTTTTCCATTAAACTCTCCTACCCTTCCTACCGCTCGGCGGTCTTATAGTGCCGTGCGGAATTGGCGTTACGTCTTCAATTCTCCCAATAACTAACCCAGACCTAGCCAAGGCGCGTATGGCAGCCGAAGCGCCCGGCCCCGGCACTTTCATCCCATATCCGCCGGGCCCCCTCACTTTTATATGTACCGCATTTATTCCCCGAGCGAGCGCGAGTTGCGCGGCTTTGTAAGCGGCTTGCATGGCGGCCCAGGGAGACGGTTTGTCTTTGTCCGCACGTACAACCATGCCGCCACTTACGCGGGCTACAGTCTCCGCACCCGTCAAGTCTGTAATAGTTATGATAGTGTTGTTCGACGACGAGTAAATCCAAGCAATTCCCCACCTGAGCTTCTGCTGTTCGCTTGTCGACATTGTCTAGGCTATAGTGTCACTATTTATGTTTTGTCCTCTCTCTCCTAGGCAACACACCCGCCTCCTCTAACGTAGATACAAAGCCAACCACTACGGAAGGTATAACGAAATCTGTCGCCAAGGTGACTCCCGGCATTAAGTCAATCACTAGAGAAGTGAAGCGAAACACGCCCGGCGGTATTCCCTCTCTCGACCCAATCAAAACGTTTATCCTGTCATGTGAAAATAACTGCGCAAGCTTCTCCCTGGCGTGAGATATGTAAACGCCCTTTGGGTCTGTCGCTATAATGGGCTCCCCAGATCTGTCTCTCACGTAGTGATAAAGCTCGTAGACGTACACTGGCACTCTCCACACTGCTCTGCCGTAGCTCCGCAGTTGTATTTGATATCTACTCTCCACGCCGGCCTCAACAGACTCTAGAAAGTAGCGCAGAGATTTTGCAGAGACGGGCTTGTATAACAATATAGACAACTCGCCAATTTCAAAAGTCTGGGCAGCTCGCCCAATTCTCTCGCCCATTTTCTTAACTACATCATCGTCACCATCGTACACAAACTGCCCCACGGCAATCTTCCGCAGAAGCTGGAGAGGCATCGGCTTCTCTCGCGTCAACTTCCTATATTCTCTAGTGACGGGAATGCAGACCGCAGCCACGTCTTGAAATATCTCTATGTAGAGAGGCTTCGTCGGCTCTTCCAAATCCACCTCGGCGTTTGTAACTCCTCTGATAGCCGCGCCGACTCTCACATTGACGTCAATTGAAGTGAAGTCATGCCTCCCCCGCCTCGTGGTCCTCACGGCGAATCTATCTTCAGCCGTTATGAAGCGTTTAGCCACGTCGAGAGCTGCCTCCTCTATCTCGTTCAATTTAGCAGAGACCACTCTCTCCACTACGAGCACTCTGTCCACCTCTGGAATTCTCTCGGAAATCAACTCGGCGGCTTTCCACTTGTCAGCGACGTTCACAAAAACAACGCCGAGGTATCCAAAAGGCTCTGGAGTCACCTCAGCCTCGGGCAGAATTTCTCTCACTTGCGACGCCACAATTTTCTCAAGACCCTTCCTCGTCTTTAGAACTAAATTCACATTTAAAACACTATGAACAAAAATATTTCATGTGGAAACTTGAGGAAAATATACAACGCGACATTGAAAAAGCGCAAGAAAACATAGACTTGTACGGTGGTCACGTGTTGAAGGCGCCTAACAAACACGAAATTAGAACCGGCGTAACTATCGCGGCGCGTTTTGCAGACAAATTGAGGAGAACTGCCTTCGCGGCGTTCAGCGGCGTAGTACCCAAAGAAGAAATCCTCAGAGCCACAGTCGACCTCAACAAAAGGATTTACGAAAAGTTAGTGTCTATGGGCGTGAAGAAGTTAGACATAGTGCGCATATCGGTAGAGGCCACTGTAGAAAATGGCAGAGTCAACTTCGGCGAGCCGCGAGTTGAGTGGTTCCTCCCATATACAGAAGTACAGAAACGTATAGAGGAATGTGAGAAAAAACTAACTGATTTTAAAGAAAAGATACAATCTCTACTCAGAGAAATTAGTCAATCTTGACTTCAAACCCCCTTTTTTTCTTTTCTCTCTTTTCCATCTCTATATACAAAACGCCGTTTTTATAGCTCGCTTTAGCCTTCGCCGGGTCCACGGCTGCGGGCAGTTTAATCTCTTTGCGATACTTTCTATCTTTGCCTTTGGCGTCTATTGTCAAAAGATGTCCGTCTTCGTTTATGTGGATTTTTATGTCGTCTTTCTCAACGCCGGGTATTTCAACTACTACTTTTATCTTGTCATCCTCCTCAATCACGTCTGTCAATGGCTCAACCTCATCGACAAACTCAATTCTTTCCACATCTGGCCTTCTCTTTACGTTTCCGAACTCCCTAACCACTGGCTTACCGTCCGGCCCCATTGTGATTTCGAAGCCGTAGTAGTAATAACGTGGCTTTCCCCCAATCCGCTGAGGTTTGTGAAACATACGCAAATCTTCCTCAATCTGTTTCTCAATCTCCTCGAAATGTCTCTCGATCTCCTCGAAAAATTTCTGCCACCTCTTCATGAACCCAAACTCGTCGAATATTGACATGACTCTAAATTTTCTTCTGTATAAATATTTATAGCCCCGCTATAGTGCGCCTGACTCTCTTCGCCATTTCTTCATATCTTCTGATATCTTCAGGCGATAGAGATGGCGGTATTCTCTTGAACGCTTCTTCAAAATGTTGAGCAGAAACAGCTTTGGCTCTAGCAGCTCTTTCTCTTATTGTCTCTCTCAACGCTAGCATAGCTGCTTCTCTCACTAACGCCGCGATGTCTGCGCCAGTGTAACCCTCAGCTTTCTTAGCTAACTCCTCAATATTGACGTCGTTGTTCAGTTTCACTCTACGCGTATGCACTTTGAATATCTCCACTCTAGCTTTGACGTCAGGCGGCGGTACGTAAATCACTCTATCAAACCGACCTGGTCTCAACAACGCCGGGTCTAAAATATCTGGTCGGTTTGTGGCAGCCATCACCACAACGTTCTTCAAAGTGCCGACGCCGTCCATCTCGGCTAACAGTTGGTTAACCATTCTATCAGTGACGCCAGAGTCGCCGAGCCTCGACCCTCTCGCCGGCGCAATGGAATCAATCTCGTCAAAGAACACTACGCACGGCGCCGCCATGCGAGCTTTCTTAAACACTTCACGAATGGCTTTCTCAGACTCGCCGACCCATTTGGATAACAACTCAGGCCCTCTAACTGCAATGAAGTTTGCGCCGGATTCTGTGGCCACAGCTTTGGCGAACATAGTTTTGCCAACGCCTGGAGGGCCGAAGAGGAGGATGCCTTTGGGTGGCTCCACGCCAAGTTCGTCAAAATAATGCTTATACTTCATGGGCCACTCCACAATTTCCCTAAGCTCTTGCTTGATTGCGTCGTAACCACCAATGTCGTCCCAGCGTACCTCCGGCACCTCTATAATGACTTCGCGGAGCACTGTGGGGTGCACATACTTCATGGCTTCTAGAAAATCAGACATGCCGACTTTCAATTTGTTGAGTATTTCCTGTGGAATTACGTCTTGGTCTACATTTATGAGACCCCTAGTTATGGCTTTCCTAAGTGAAGCCATCGCCGCTTCTTTAGCCAACGCAGCGATGTCGGCCCCGGTGTAACCGTGAGTCATCTCAGCAATTCTGTCCAAATCGACGTCCTCCCCGGAGTTACAAACTTTGTTTTCCACGTCGGCTTTTGTACATAGGGGCATGTTTCTAGTGTGCACAGACAGTATTTCCCTCCTAGCTCTCTTGTCGGGCATAGAGATGTGGATCTCTCTATCGAATCGGCCTGGTCTTCTTAATGCTGGGTCTACTGCGTCTGGTCTGTTTGTAGCGCCTATTACTACTATTTGTCCTCTTTCTTGTAATCCGTCCATTAGTGTAAGTAATTGAGCTACTACGCGTTTCTCCACTTCGCCCGTCACTTCTTCTCTCTTTGGAGCTATGGCGTCAATTTCGTCAATGAAAATTATGGCTGGAGCATTCTTCTTAGCCTCCTCAAAAATCTCTCTAAGCCTAGCTTCAGACTCACCGTAGTACTTAGACATAATCTCAGGCCCATTTATAGCAACAAAATACGCATTAGCTTCATTAGCCACAGCCTTAGCAAGCAACGTCTTACCAGTACCAGGAGGACCACTGAGCAAAATACCTTTTGGCGGTTCTATACCCAAATGTTTAAAAAGCTCCGGATGACGCAGAGGCAACTCCACAAGCTCCCTAATCTTCTGCTTAGCCTCCTCCAAATCCCCAATATCTTCCCACGTCACTCTAGGGATCGTCAACTCTACTTCTTTTACTGGCTCTTCACGTATAGTCACTTCAGTATCTACTGACACATAACCAGCGGAGCCGGGGTGCACTTGCACCACTACGAATCTTATTGCACCTCCATAGAAAGGCACGTCGATTGCTTGCCCCCGCGCCACCGGCTTGCCTAAAAGAATTTGCTTCTTTAAATACTCGGTGTCTACTCTGACGGGTTCCGTGGGCGCTAGCACTACTTTCTGAGCTGGTTTGAGTTGTACCTTCCGCACTTCTACAGTGTCGCCAATGCCAACTCCAGCATTTTGTCTAATAATGCCATCCATTCTGACAATGTCTTTATCCTCGTCCTCTGGATACGCCGGCCAGACTTGTGCAAATGCCGACTTCTTACCCTTGATTTCTACGTAGTCCCCGGGTTCTACGCCGAGTTTTTTCATTATGCGAACTGGAATTCTAGCAATGCTCCTACCTACGTCGCGCGATTTAGCTTCAACGACTCTAAGTACAATACTCACGTTTGTCACTTGTTTTAGAGTTAAAAATTTATCTAACAACAGTCACTTTCTCCGGCATAGCGTACGTGATGTAAACCCGCGCCAATTCCTTGACTATGTCCATTTTGTTCAAAACACCAACTAGCTTGCCTTGTTCATCCACAACTGGCAATACGTCTTGCTCAATTAACTTGTCTAAAATCTCTCTAACGTCCACATTGATGGGAGCAACGTGAGACACTGGCTTCATCACGTCAAGAGCCATCAAAGTACCGGCCTTGGAATACCGCATTCTTTCCAAGCCCGTGGTCACTCTTTTTATTCCAGACCTCGTGAAGAACACCAACTTTTCGCCCCTCAGAGTTTCTTCTACAGGTCTAAACGTCAAATCGTCTACAGTGACTAACCCCTTCAAGTCGTTACCTTCAGACACCACCACGCCGTCGAGCTCAAAGGCGTTAATTCTCTTCAACAACGAATGTAAACTAGCGAATAAATCCACTTTAGCCACCTCTATGGGAGTCATTAACTCACCCACGTTGACACTCCTACCACGTTCTCTAAACGCTTTAACTAACTCGTCTTTAGTCACCACACCCACTAGAGCGTTATCCTCTCCAACCACCACTACGTAATCCGTGCCGGCGGTCAACATTCTATACGCTATTTCTTCCACTGTATCGCTCTCCTTAACTGTGGGAAAGTCTGTCTTCATGATCTCTCCAGCAGTTCCCTCTCTCACTGCTATCTTTGCCCTCTCCCCTGGCTTCACTTCCTCCTTTAACACTAGGCGTTTGCCCTTCTGTCGCTTCCAATACCCCAGCGACTTTTCCGCAATGTAGCTAAGCAAATCTCTCCTCGAGACGAAACCCACCACTTTGCCGTTTTCGTCCAACACAGCCACTACGCCACTGCCCGTATTCAAGAAGACTCGGCGAATTCTAGAATAAGTGTCTTTCACATTCACAACGGGCACGTCAGACAACATGACGTCTCGCGCTCTCAAGCCAGTGACGTGTTTGACCGGCTTGACTCTCACCACTTCTTCGAGACTTGGCTTCGCTACGGGGAGCTCTACGGCTCTCTTGATTTCTACATCTCCACGTCCAGGCTTGGGGCCGTATAGATACGCGTGGAAGACATCCCACGCGGTGACGGCGCCTATGACTCTGCCCTCTCTATCCACCACCGGCACCACGTAGAGACCAGTGGTGGCCATGTATCTAGCTACTTCGTCTATGGGCATGTCTAACGTCGCCACGGACACTCCTCTGAACATGACTCTCCAAACTCTAGCTACTCCGGTGGCTTTACTCTCTCCCCTGGCTACTCTAGTGCCAAATATGGGTCTCGGCTTGCCGGCGCCTTTAAACCATCTACGCGACTTCACAAAATCCCATACAGTCAAAATGCCGACGGCGCCCCCCTCTCTACTCAACGCCACAAATCCGTCCACCTCGCCGCCAGTCAACTTCTTCAATACTTTAGTCACAGACTCAATGGCTGGTACAAAACCCACTCTACTTTTCTCCTCTTTAGATGTATACACAGCAGCTACGGATTTCGCCTTGGGTTCTCTCGTCAGTAGTGCAGTTAACAAATCGCTCAACGTAACTACGCCTACGTAATTACCGTCTTCGTCTACAACCACAGCTCCCCACTTGGCTTCCGATATGAGTATCTCAACCACGTTGTCAACGCGCCAGCTCTCCTTCACCACAATAGGTTGATTCATGACTTGACCAATTTTCAACTCCTCCTTTCTACTCTTCATCAAGAGAACTGTCTGTGGATACACCACACCCACTACGTTGTCGGAAAACACAGACTTGAACACAGGCACTACGTCTATTGGGAACTTCCTCAGATATGCGGCTAGAATCTCCACTGTGGTGTTAACAGTGACGCGAAACGGGGGATGTCTCAACACATCTCTCACGTATTGAACCCTAGCTCCAACCTCTCCCACGGTTTCTCTCTTCAACACGCCAGTGAGTATGTTGCAATTTTTAAGTTATGATACTCAATTATCTGTGGTAACTCAATCTAGAATACAAGTGGGCATAGTGGGAAAACCAAACGCGGGAAAGTCTACTTTCTTCGCTGCTGTGACTCTCAGAGATGTAAAAATCTCGCCCACGCCATTCACCACCATAGACCCCAACATGGGGGTTGGATACGTGAGAATAGATAACTGCCCCTGCAGCCAAGAGAGGTGCAACCCGAGAAACTATATAGTTATAGAGGGGGTCTGCTTCGCCCCCGTAGATTTCATAGACGTGGCTGGGTTGGTGCCAGGCGCTTGGCAAGGTAGGGGACTTGGTAATCAATTTCTAGACCACTTGCGGAGAGCTCCTGCGTTGATACACGTGGTAGACGCCGCAGGTTCTACAGACGAAGAGGGGAGGTTAGTCAAACCCGGCAGCTACGACCCAGCGAGAGATGTGGAGTTTCTCGAGAGAGAAATCTCCATGTGGCTAGTCTCTATATTGAAGAGAGATTGGGACAGAGTGACGAGGTTGGTGGAGTTTAGCAAGAGAGAAATCGCTGAAGTGTTGTTAGACAAACTCGCTGGCTTAGGAATTACGAGAGGGCAGATAGAGAGAGCGTTAGATGAGGGGGGGCTTTCTAAAAAACCGCCGAGTAAGTGGAACGACAGCGATTTCGGCAACTTCGGCGAGTTGATCAGACTGTACAGCAAACCCATCGCCATCGCCGCGAACAAGGTAGACCTCCCAGAGGGGGAAGAGGGATATAGAAAATTGAAGAGTCTCTACCCAAACCGCTTGGTGATACCCACCTCCGCAGAGTTCGAACTCGCATTACGCAAAGCAGCCTCCAAAGGTCTTATTAGATACAAACCTGGAGATGCAACTTTCGAAGTGGTGGGCGACCCCACCCCACAACAAAAGATTGTTTTAGATAAAATTGCCGATTTTCTAAAGAAGTGGGGCAGCACTGGGACGGCTGACGTGATTAAAGCGATAGTTTTCGACTTACTCAAATACGTGGTTGTCTACCCAGTAGAAGACGAGAAAAGACTAGCCGACAGAGATGGCAACGTCTTGCCAGACTTGTTGATAGTGCCACACACGTATACAGCTAGAGACGTGGCTTACGCAATACACACAGAACTGGGAGAGAGATTCGTGGCAGCCATCGACGTGAAGACCGGCAAGAAACTCTCGGCAGACGCGCCAGTCACCAACGGCATTATTCTAAAAATATTAGCTCGGTAACGTTTTGTTGCGTAGTATAGAAATCCACACGTTTTTCTTCAACAAATCTGGACTCCCCTCGACTTCGTCGAGTCGATGCCGCCAGCTCCCGTTACTTCCATCGGTTTCACTATGCCGGAGTGGCTGGCGCACTTCTCTACTTTCCAAAGTCTTTAGACGCGCATCTAAAGTCTTCAAATATGACAACGTTTCTTCTAACTTCTGCAAGATAGCTCTACAATCGCCACCTACCCCCGGCGCATTTTGGAAATTTACTACGTAGGCAGATTGCACTGTTGTGTTGAATGTGTGAAAGTTAAATAACCCACCGTTATTGGTCTGCAGAAAGTTGCCGGTGGTTGATTGTGTCTCTTCCATAGCCCTACGGGCTTTAGACAACGCCTTGTAGACAGTGTTTATAGATATGCCCAACTTCTGGGCGATTTCTCTAGGTTTCATCCCACCTTGGTACAACTGAGCCACTTCTCTCTCTGTCTTCGTGAGTTTCACTGCTTGGTTTTATCAATATCATTTATAAGTGAGTAGATATTACACTAGAAATCTTCTCCACAATTTCTCTAGCTACCTCTTCTCTAATTTCTTCTCTGCCGTGCCAAATAATTGGACCACCCCACCGCGGAATTACGTGTATGTGAAAGTGAAAAATTACTTGACCCGCTTCTCTACCGGCGTTTGTCAATATGTTAACTCCGCGCGCGCCTAAATGCATCCACGCCCTGGCTAACTTGGCTGAGACTTCGAAGCCTCTAGCGACTAAATCCATGGGAGTATCTAACACGTTGGTAAAATGACTCTTAGACACTATTAATGTATGTCCATATGTGGCTGGATATTTATCCAAGATTGCTATGAATTCTTCATCTTCATACACTCTCCACGCCGGTGCCTCTCCTCTTACAATTCTACAGAAGATACAATCCATAGTTCAACACAGTAACTATTTTAAACAGTTTGTAGAATTTGATTAGGTTGGGGGTCTAGAGAAGCCCGCCGTGGCGTCTGTGAACAGACCTCCTGCCGCGGGGTACACACACTCAACACACAACTCTACTACCTGGGTTATAGCCTTTCAAAATGTCAAATATGTATTCAGGTTTCCTATAGTCAAATATGTAAGTCGATATACAACTCCTCTCTAGGATAGCCACACTCCACAAATCCATAAGCTCATAACCACCCGGCAACGAGCTAGACTTAGCCACGGCCTCTAGTTGTCTATAGGTGAGTTGAGGAATTTTCTTAGCCGAGGGGTTTTTCCTCGGGTCGTCGTCGTATATGGCGTCTACATTAGCCGCATTTAGCAACATAGATGCGCCAACCGCCTCCGCGACCAACGCTGCTACTGTGGCGGTGGATTGCCCCGGTTGGAAGCCTCCAGCCACCACTATCCTGTGGCTTTTCCACGCTTTCAAAAACTCACCCACGTCTCTAGCCACTTGTGGATATGCGTCGGCCCCGAGGAGAGCCACGAGGAGCAGCGCGTTTAATCTACTCGCGTATATGCCCAATAAATCTTGGAAGGTGTGCGCCACCCCGTGGCGTCTAGCTATGTCTATATACCTCCGCGCGATCTCGCCGCCGCCAGTAACCACACCCACTTTTACGTCTATAGACTTCATCACATTTACATACTTAGCCACAAGCTCACCGTCGTCAAACAATCTACCGGTGAGTTTAATGACGATATTCATCTAGAGAGAAAAGTGTTTATGCCTTTTTTAACACTATCAACTACATACGCCGGGATCTCGCCAAAATCCAAGTGGGGAACTTCCCCCCTACATATGGCTTTTATCTTGTCGAAATTCTTATGTACAAACTCCAATAGGTATCTATCTTCGTACTTATATAGAATTTCCAATATGGCGTGTTCTGAACAATCTGAAGAAATCCACATAGCTCTCGACTTGGCTTTGGATAACTCAGACAAGAGGAGGTCTACCTCTATTTCTCTACCATAGAGCCACACATTGACGCTTTGTTTCAAAAATTTCTTATGTATCTTGATGACTACGGGTCCAAACTCGCCTTCTCTCTTTTCCGATATGGCTCTAGCGACTTCGTCAGCCACTCTAGCGAGTTCCATGTCTCTTACGTGCATCTCTCTAAGTTTTTCACACTCACACACTCTCGATGCCAACTCCACAAAGGCGTTGGCGAGAATTTCCGTAACTACGTCTTGGGCATTAGTCACGTTGACAGAAAAAACTAAAGTTAAATACGTTTGATAGTATAGTGACGACGCCAGGCTAGCCGAAACGTGACGACGGATCTAAACTCCGACGGGGATATATGTAATCTCTCGGCGCGTTTTTAAACGGCTCTAGATAGGGTTTCAACACTCTGGGGATCTCCACCGCCCCGTCTTCTCTCTGGAAGTTTTCCAACAACGCAGTGATGGTGCGGGTGGTGGCCAAGCCAGTGCAGTTCAACGTGTGGACAAACTCTCTCCTCATCCCCCTCCTAGTGACTCTAATGCCGAGTCTGTAAGACTGCCAGTCAGTAACGTTGGAGCAGCTGGCTAATTCTCTATACATGCCCTGCGAGGGGAACCAAATCTCAATGTCGTACTTCCTAGCAGCTGGCGCTCCCAAATCGTGTGCACAAATATCTACCACTCTATAAGGCACTCCAAGTCCCCGTATCAACTCTTCTGTGTTTTTAGTAATTTCTTCATGCCACCTCCACGAGTCGTCAGAGAGAGAAAAGACGAACTGCTCAACTTTGTGAAATATGTGCACCCGGAAGATGCCTTTTATGTCTCTACTGCCGGCCCCCGCCTCTTTTCTAAAACATGGAGACCAACCCACGTACAGCTGGGGGAGTTCGTCTTCTACCAACTCCCGCTTGTATAGATAGGCAGCGATGCCATGTTCTGCAGTGGCAATGAGGTACAAATCTTCCCCATCTATTTTATATATTGCATCTCTAAAAGTGTCGAAATCCAACACTCTCTTAATGACGTCAAACTTTAGCATATACGGCGGAATCACAAGCCTGAAGCCTCTCTGAGTTAGAAAATCTAAGGCGTACATAGCTAGAGCGAAGTCAAGCCACACCAAGTCGTCGAAGAGATAATAAAACCTACTCCCGGCGACTTCCCCCGCCTTGAGAGTGTCAACCATTTGCAACACTACCTCAGCCATGTCGGCGTGTCCCACGGGCTCTCTATCTACAACGACGTACTCCACACCGCTCTCCAAGCTGCTCAACTTCTCTCTGGTAACTTTCACAACTCCCCAATATCTCACAGGCTTAGAGTCAACCCCCTCGGGACACACTGGCGTAGATTCGTGAATAAGATTTGGAAAGCTATACAACAACTCCTCCCTCTGCTTCTCCACATTCTCTATCTCTCTCTCGAGATTTTCCATCCTTGCGGCTAACTCCCGCGCTTTTTCCACAATCTCACGCCTACGTTCTGGCGTAGCTTTGGCACCCTCTCTAGACAATTGGTTGTACAAATGGCGCATTTCATCAACTTCTCTCTTTAACTGTCTCCACTTTGCGTCTAACTCTAGAAACTTATCTACTAGAGTAGGGTCTAACCTCCTCGCAGAAAGCACTTTTTTCACATGTGCCGGGTTAGATCTCAACGCCTCCAAGACGCTGTATGACATGGCGTCTTCTACCTCTCTCTATAAAACTTTTGCCAGAGACTTCAAGAGAATTAAAACTCTAGAAAACTCCTCCATAGAGACAATTTTAAACACCAAGAGAGGTACGGCAAAGTTAGAGAGCCAAAGCTCTATGTACGTCGCGTCTTTCAGACTCAACACATGTACGAAATACTCCCTCTCGCCTATGAGTCTATAGATATACCTACGGCCGTTATCAAACCTTATTATGTCCACTAACTCGTACAACTCTTTTTCGAGCTCTCTCAACAGAGCGATAGCCACAGAAATATATACGCAGTATTATATAGTCTCCACTCCGTCATCCTCGCCATCGACGACTTTAAACACCACAGCCGCCAGCCTCCTCCCCTCTGGCACTACGCTATTGATATACACCAATGTAGAAAGTCCAAGGAGAGCCAGCGAAAGAGCCAGCGTGCTGTCGAACTTTAGCTGACTCACTACAAAAGGTGTAATAACAGCTCTAAGCTGCCCCAGTTTAACTAACGCAGCGACAAGAGACGAAAAGAGAGCTATGGAGAGACCCAACGTGACTATCCACCGACTATCGTCTCTGTTCCTAAGCGATAGAATTACATTTACAAATATATATGGAGTAATAGATATGAAAGTCATAAGATAGACACAAACAAGCAGTGGATATACATCAAGAAGTCCAAACCACCAAACGTTAAACAGTGTGAATAAAACTCCAACAATTACAAACACCAACCCAATTCTCACAGATTTAGAGATCACTTCAAACATGACATAGACACGCACCAAATATATTAGACCAACCCAGAATTTTTCTATATCTTCGATAGCGTTGTCATCATCCGAGGTTGGATAGTTAGTTCAATATTTTGCATTGCCTCCCCAACGTTCCTCTCAGCCCACCCACACTCGCGCATCGTCTACCATCGAACACTCCAGCGACGTGCAGACAAGCCAACCGTCCAGCCTGACGTCTTTCAACCCCTTCGGCGGCGTCACTCCCTCTTAGCCTCGGTATACGCCGCGGCAACGCCTATTGCTTTCGCTAAAACTAAATGTAGAAACCACATTCCTCACTTCAACTTGTGTTGGTACGTTCTTCAATTGTTTCCCCAAAACCGGCGTCTACTACAATAGGCAGGATTACGAGCCCCAGCTATAGTGGAGTTGAGGTCAGCGAAACCTTACGTCTAGAAGCTCACGTACTCTTCAGTAGACAAAAGAACGAAATCTCTTGGAGGGATTACAATTTGGTATCATCACAGTTCTAAACTCTTTAGTTCCTGCCATAGCTGTAGTAGTACTGTTTGCAAACCGATGTTACTCAAGAGAATATAGATCTACATCTTTCTGTGTCTATACTTTATGTGTGGTAGCGTTGTCATTACTTCGAATGTGAGGTTGGATAGTTGGTTCAATATTTTCGCTGGCATTGTCTCCTCCAGCGTTACGCACCTTCTCTCGGCCCACCTAATCCACACTCGCGCCTCATCCACTATCGAACACTCCGGCGACGTGCAGACGAGCCAGCCGTCTAGCTTGGCGTCCGGCGTAGATGCGTACGTGAGTTTCAAAGCTCTCTTGTACAACGCCGTGGCTGTGTCTAAATACTCCGCCTCCCCCGTGGTCATGTAGAAACCT
>CALJAK010000001.1 GCA_938027595.1 uncultured Thermoproteales archaeon | reverse complement strand
ACTAGAGTTTCTCCAATTTTCTCCACTACGGCTCTATGCGTATGGCCATAAATCACAACGTCGTATTGTCTCGATTTAATTAACGCATTTAAAAGCACCGGCGACGTGCCGTGGTAAACAGCTATTTTCCTCCCCGCCACTTCTAACTCCGCCGCGTCGCCGAGGATTTCAACGCCGGCTTTTTGAGCAGCTTGGAGGAAATACACTCTCTCGCCTTCGTTATTTCCCCAAACCCCCACGATTTTCACATCGCCGGACGCTTCTCTGAAAACCCGCGCTGCGAATGGGCTGACCCAATCGCCCGCGTGTATGACCAGAGATACGTCTCTCTTCTTTATCTCTCCCCCAACTCTCTCTATGGCTCGCACATTGTCGTGACTGTCTGAAACTACCGCAATTGACATTAATCAATCTGCACTCCCAACACTTTCTGGAAAAACTCTATAGCTTCTTCTCTAGTCACCCACTGTCTTCTGCCCACTTTACTCCTCCTCCGCCTCCTCAATTGCACTCTCAAACCGGGTTTAGCCAGGCGGACGCAGACGTCCATGCCCCAAATGCCCACGGCTGGGTCGTATTTAACTCCGGGGATAGTTATGTGCTCCTTTATGCCAAAACAAACGTTTCCCCTCTCGTCGAAACTCGTCTTTTTCAACCTGCCCCCCACCGCTTGCAGAGCTTTCTGTAGGAAAGCAACAGCCAAATCTCTCCTCAGCGTTACTGACACTCCTATGGGCTCCCCCCTCTTGATACCGAAGTCTTTTATCGTACGTCTCGCCTTACGCTGAGAGGGCTCCGCGCCGGTTAGTTCTTTCAAAAGAGCGTAAGCTTTCTCCAACTTCTCGCCGCTGGTGCCAACGCCTATGTTCACCGCCACTTTCTCAATGTATATCTTCTGCATTGGGTGTCCCTTTACTAACACTAACTCTCTCCAACTCGGCATAGCTGCAGTGGTCTACTTGTTAATAAATTTTTAGAAAACTGTGGGGATTTCCCGACGTTGCGCCACAGTTTCTACAGGCTTAAACATAGCTTCTACGTTTTTCTCCACTAGAAAAGCGTATTTGGAGGCGTGTTCTTGTAGCTTCGTGGTGTCTATCTGAACCTCCGCCAGTTTCGCCACTGCGTTGACTAACCTCAAAGCGGCTACTGCGTCGGGCCCCACCCGGCCAACCAAGTCGCTCAAGATCACCAAGACGTCTCTGTGGCTAGCCACCTTGCCGCTGTCTACTAACCTCTTTATGGCGGTTAATAGTCTAGACTCTGCGATGAGGAGAGCCCCATCGATGTTGCGTCCCAAAACTGCGTCTAGATATGCCCCCTCCAATCCGCTCACTGTGGCTTCTTTAATGGGCTCGAAGCCGTACTGCTTGAACTTCTCTACTAACTCCTCCTCTGTGGCGAAGTACACTGCGTCTGTCTCCCCCACGGCTGGCATGGCCGATAGGCAGACTACCAATTTGACTCTGTTTTCCTCAGCCCAGCTCAAAACTCTGTTGATAAACTCGGCGTACAGTTGGGGAGGTATGGGGACGTGTTGTCTAATCGCCACTATCCCAGCTTGGCGGGAGTAGAAAATTCTGTGCGGCAATTTGGCAGCGCCGTTTACCACAGCCACCACGGGCGGCATTTCAGTAATTCTAATCGCGCCGATCTCCTCCATAGCCAGGGCGTCAATTAAGTACTCCACTGCCACCACCCCGGCGAGTGAGGGTTCTGGACACGCCATCACGAGCATGTTTCTCTTGTCTCTAGGGAGCCCGCTCACTTTAACCTCGAGATGCATATGTGTCACATCTTAGGAAATAAAAAATTTAGCAATGTTTATAACCAAGTCGCTATTTTGAACTATGCCGAAAGCGCTGGTTTTTCACGGATACAAAAGCTCCCCCACAAACATCCAGTGGCTCGTAGACATGTTGAGAAAATTCGACGTGGTGACTCCACACATTAGAGACGTAGAAGACGGATATGAAGCTGGCGTTAGAGAACTACCAGTGGCGGTGGCCGCTGGACACAGCATGGGGGGCACGGTGGCTCTGCTGCTAGCCGCCAGAAACCCAGGCGCCGTCGGTTGCGTTATCGCAATAGCAGCGCCAGTGGATAGGAGACTACAGCTGCAGTACTTACTGCAGTCAGACAAACCCCAATATCGACGTATCGCCAACGAATTGTTGGCACTGGGGAACAAACTGGAGCAAACGTCGCCATCTAGGTACATAGATGGCAAAATGCCCCCAGTGCTCTACATAAGGGGGTCTAGAGACGATTTAGTGCCGAGGACGCACGTAGACGTCTTGACAAGTCTCTCAGACAAATTAAATTTTACAGTGGAAATTGTGGAGATAGATGGCATGGGACACACGCCTGGCGTGGAGCACTTGGAAAAAATCTCCAAAGCAATTTCTAACTTCGTCAACTCAATTTGGGGATAGCCCCACGGCTGAATAACCTAGCCAAGAGGGATTTGTTCACCTTATATATAGATGCGGCGACTTCGGCAATTAATTTGTCCGAAGGCTTGCACTTTTGGAAACCCATGTTGAGGCAGTATGTGTACTTACGTATCTTCAAATCTTCGGCCGTCCTCACCCTCCCCAGAGCTATATCTTCAGCAATTTTATATGCGCTGTAGAAAGCGGCGTAGTTTATAAACTTCTCTGAGAACTCTGGGTAGAGACTATCGTAAGTCTTGATTACTTTGACTAGAAACAACTCGGGGAAGTAATTCAACACCGCCCCCGTGAACGCAACCCGCATCACTCTGAATATTTTATCCTCGGTAGATTTGCCCTTCACCTCCTCCGTCTTGTTTCTCAACACGTCTCTCCAGTGGGGGCTCAACACCTCGACGATTTCTCTAATTACTCTCAAAATCTCATCCGCCGTGTTCTCAATGTAAAATATATTGTCGAACTCGCCCGGCGTTAAAACACCAGCGCCATAAACACCCACCACGTACACCGTGGCGATTTCCTTGTCGTATATGCCCTCTCTGGAGAACCCCCTGAGGGGCTCCAGCCCCATCTCGCCGTAAGTCTTCTGCAACTCAGCCACTAAAGTAGAGCGAGAGGATATCGCGCCGGAGAGGATTTGCTCCAAGACGCGTAACGCAGCCTCAGTCCTATCTCTGTGGAGTCTTGTCTCCATTGCTCTCTATAACTATCCTCGTCGGTAGTGGTAGTTTAGAAGCAGCGCGCCTCAGCGCTTCTCTCACTTCAGCCACATGCTCTGGCTTGAACTCCACGTAGAATATGGCTTGACCCTCTCTAACTCTAGCCGCTCTCCCCGCGGGCGAGCCGAAAGCCAGCCTCATACCCTCTTGGAGACGGTCCGCGCCAGCCATCGCCAACATTCTATTCTCCCGAAGCACGTGGTGTGGTACTACAACTAGTTTGAAGTAATAATTAGAGTCACCCACGTATTTACTGAGGTATTTATACGCCATCTGCCGCGCGGCCTCCAGCGACTGCATCCTGATCTGCCCACGCTCCTCCGCCACTAACTTGGCTGAAGCGGCGAAACCAACCCGCCCACTTGAGCTCGTGACCCCCATCTCGAACTTGGGGATCTGAATCATGGGGGCGCCATGTATGTACTCCTCTCTGGTGTAAGACGGACCTTTAATTCTCCTATAGCAGCGAGCTGGCCTAACTGGCATAGCTACTTAAATACCTTGAGATATAAACTTTACTTTTTCCTAGCCAACAATTTCACAACAGCTTGAACCAAATCGCCCCCCGTCTCGCGGAGAGCCTCGGCGGCTTCTTCTCTACTGGCGCCCGTCTGCTCCACCACCACCGCGATGTCTTCCTCGCTGGGTTGGTACTCAGCCGGTCGGCGCTCCGGCGTTATTTTCTGCACACTCGCTTCGGAGGTTTGGACTTGGTAGAGGAGAGTCTTGTTGGGCATTTTCATCAAAGCCACCGTGGGGTTGTTGATGCGGAGCACCTCGCCAGTTTTCAACTTGAACTCTACGTACGCCACGTCCACCTCCTCCACTTTCACACCCATACGCTTCAAGATTTTCTCCAAATCTCTGGGGTTTGTGGGGATCATGACAAAATGCGCCTCAGAGTGTTTTTCAATTTTTCCCAATCGTCGTAAACCCCCTGCGCGAAAGTGCCAGAGCCGCCGCCTCTGAAACCCCCAGCTCTCAAAGCCTCTACAATAGGCTTCACGTCTAACCCACCTGTGTAGATGGAGACTCTCCCCCCGCTCTTGACCACCAACACGAGTCTCTTGTCTCTCCCAGTGGCTACCGAAGCTACTCTCTTGGCCAACTCCTCGTCGTCGAGTTCTAGAAAAGCCAAAGCGTGCCGACCCACCTCCTCCACTTCCAGTCTGTCGGCCAGCAGTTGGGCGTAGAGCTCGGCGTATTTCCTAGCTCTCCTCTCGCTCTCTTCAACCCGCTCCGCCAAGCGCTTCACTGACTCCACTAAGTTCTCTCTACTTCCTCCAGCCGCCGCAGCGGCCTCGGCGATGGTGCGCTCCAAACTCTGGACGTAATTCAAGGCGTGTGTGCCAGTGGTGAACACAAATCTCACCACGCCGTCTGCAATCCGCTCTACCTTCTGCACCTTTATCAACCCAATTTCGCCAGTGTTTCTCAAATGCGTACCGCCGCATGCTTGCACGTCGTATATGTCGGAGTCTGGCCCAATCTGCAACACTCTGACTTCCCTCGCCGGAACCACGCCGCCTTGGTAGAGGACAAAGCCGTATTTAGCCTCAGCTTCGTTCCGCGGCAAGATTTTGACGTATACGGGCAGATTTCTCTGCACAACCTCGTTAGCTAATTTCTCTATCTCTGCCACTTCCTCCGGAGTGGGCGATTTGTAGTGCGTGACGTCTATCCTACTGTAGGGTAGATCTTTCTGCGCCCCCGCCTGCCAGACGTGAGGTCCGAGAATCCGCCTAATGCTCTGAATCAAGACGTGTGTGCCAGTGTGCATCTTCATCAAAGCATATCTCCTACCCCAGTCGATCTCCCCCACTACCTCAACGCCCTCCGGCGGCGTTTTGTCAACCTTGTGGATAATTACGTGTCCAACTCTCTGGACGTCTAACACTCTAGAGACGCCCCCCTCGTACTTCAACACGCCGTGGTCAGCCGGCTGACCGCCGCCCTCTGGATAAAACGCCGTCTGGTCTAACACAACGTAATCGCCGAAAGTTTTGATCACCTTCGCCTTGAATTCTCTCAAGTATGCATCTTCGTAAAACAACTCCCTAGTCTTGGGCAAGTGAGTCAACCTAGACATCTCCAGGGGGGGCGCCTCAGCTGGCTTCTCTCTCTTTGAATGTCTAGCCGCCAGCAGCGAGTAGAAATCGTCTGGTATCTCCACCTCAACTTTCATATTCCTGGCGATCTCCGCCGCGACTTCGGGAGGTATGCCGTAACTGTCATACAACGCTACCAAATCCTCTCTCGTCAACTCACCTCTTTTCCCCACTACTCTCTTCACAACGCCGGGAGCAGAGCGCAACACCTCGCCGTACTTCCTCTCTTCCAACTCTACCAACTCTAGGATTAAGTCTCGCGCTTCCCAAACTTCTGGATAATCCTCTCTAAGGTAGTTTAAGTGTAGCGCGAAAAGCTCCGCCAGAGACGTCTCCACTCCCGCGAGCCGCAAGTTCTTCAAAATCCTCCTAATCAAGAGACGCGCCAAGTACCCAGCGCCGGTGTTCGACGGAATTACGCCATCTGCAATCATCCAAGAAACCGTCCTACTGTGGTCCGCCAGCACGTACAAAGCCTCTTGAGGCCTCACCATTTCTCTAAACGTCGCCCCGTCTATCCCAACTCTCTCCGAAATTATGTCGTACGCCTTCTCCAACCCCACCACTTCTGGGTCCATTTGACCGAAGTATATCGAAGCTTTGGCCATGACGTCGCTAGGCGGCGGTGGGATGCCCAATTTCTCTCGCACCTTCTCTAAATACGGACCAAACACCGCGTCGTATATAGTGGGAGTGCCCCGCAAGAGCCAGAATATGCGCTCAAGTCCGTAGCCAGTGTCCACTATCTTCAGGGGGAGCTCTACGTACTTGCCTTCTCGAACTTCGTAATGCATGAAAACTAAGGTAGCTACTTCAAGTCCCCTGATCAACACTTCGAAACACTCGCCGGCGTTGCCGCCCCCCTCCCACACTGACTCTTTAAAAGTCATCTCGTGGCTAGGTATGCCCAACTCTAGGAAGAAGCGGTAGGCGTATTCCGTAGTTTCGTCAATCCAATAGATGTGTCTATCTGGATAATTAAACGCGTGGTGAGCCATCATCTCAAAACCAGTGAGGTGGCGGCCGCTCCTCCCCACTTTGTCTACGTCTGTGAGTCTAATAGAGGGTTGAGATATCACTAGCGGATTTGCCGGCGGCGGTACCGCGCCGCTGGTGACCCACGGTTGAAAATCGTAGATAGACGCTCCCACGAGATACACATCGTCACGCCACCTAGCCACCACTGGATATCTCTTCACTCTGACGTGTCCCCGCCGCTCGAAGAAAGTGAGGAATCGCTCTCTCAACTCTCTCAGCGAGATGGAGATCTTGACCGGCGGGTTGTGGATAAAGCCGTAGGGGACGCAGGGTTGGTCGCCGCAGTAAGTCTGGTCTTCTCTCAAAGTCCAGAAGTGAGACTTACACAGTGGACACTGCCTCCGGATGTAGCTGGACAGCACTTTGGCAGATAACACTGTACACCAGTGATAGATATTTAAAAAAATTTAGCACACAACGCCGTGGAGTCCGCCGTGGAGTTACTGAGAGAGAAATTGAAACAGCGGACTTTCCAGAAAGCCACAGGCCGCCGCGTTGTGGAAGCTATAGATTTGTTAGTTAAATACTGGGACTGCGGCGGTTGTCTCACAGAGAGAGACGTAGCTGAGTTAGTGAATAACTTCTACATTTTTGAATCTCGCTTGAGGAACTTGCTGGAGCTCTACGACAAATTGAGCAGGGGGGGTCTCAGAGCTGTGTTGAGAGAGTTATACGGCGAAGAGCCGGCGCTGCCGCCGGTGGAGTACGACTTACTCCTCAGAGAGTTAGATAGATATAGAAACTACCTCTTTCAAATAGCCAGCCGCGTGTCTAAATGTCACTCCTCCACCAACTCGAGGGCATAGATACCCGGCTTCCCCAAACCCAATCTCTTCGCCAAGCAAGACTTCTCCGGGTCGATGACGGCAATCATACCCCTCCACTGTCCAGCAAAGTCTTCAGAACCGCAGTTGGGGCATTGCTTAGCGTCTTGAGGCATTATGTACTTACATTGCCTACAAGCTTTGTAGCCGCTTAGAGTTTTCTTCTTCATGTCTTCCTAGCCGCCGGTTTCTTTTCCCTCAACCACTCTAACTTGCCCAACCCCGCCATTCTCATAGTTAGCGTAACTCTAAGCACTAAGTCAGTGCCCTCCCTGGGCGTGGAGAAACTCAAGCCAGTGACGCGCGCTCTCGCCAAGTCGCCCACAGTTATCTTCCTCTTTGTCCTCTCCCCAATGTAACTCTTGGTACTCCCATCGAAATACACGTTAGGCTCGTCCATCACATGTATTTTGTTTATGAAACCGAGGACGGGGCCAACTCTCAACAACATACCCATCTCCCGGACGTTTTCCACTACCCCGTCCAAAACCTCCCCGTCTAGCGGTATGAAAACCAGTAGTTGAAACACCGCTTTGTGATATGTACCACCGTCGCCGAAGACAATCACTCCCTCGTTAGACACCTTCGCCGAAATTACCGCCAATACGTAACCCACTTCTCTCAAAACCCTCCCCTCATATCGGTTTTTCAATTGCTGCAGGGCGATCTCCTCAAGAGGTTTCCCAAAGTCAGTGGGGGGAATCCTCACGTAGTCTTCTACCTCTACTAATCTAAAAGGCACAGTGGCGAATATCTAGACATTTATATCTTTAAAGTGTTAATTGTTTCTTGTGAAAGAGAGCTACCGAAACGCCGAGTTTTCTAGCTCTCTCCACTAACTCAGCGTCTCCAGTAACTAACACTGCATTTAGCTCTCTGGCGGCAGTCAACACTGCGGCGTCCGCCTCGTCGCCAGTCTCCACGAACTCCACCCTAATGCGAGAGAGCAACTCCAGCACCACTCTCGCCTTCCGGTTCCTCCGGCTGAGCAACTGGAGCTCTCGCAACACT
Organism: uncultured Thermoproteales archaeon; assembly: GCA_938027595.1. Lineage (GTDB taxonomy): Archaea > Thermoproteota > Thermoprotei > Thermoproteales > Thermoproteaceae > Pyrobaculum. The sequence continues at coordinate 157,742 of CALJAK010000001.1, read as the reverse complement.
GCGGTGGGTATGTATATCTCGAAGGGGGTTAGTTGAAACAAATCGACCCTACGCTCCACTATGTACAACAAAGCTGAAGTGTCTAACACCAACTTCACAACTCAACTATATGCATGTCGTACTTCTCCGCCACGTTTCTAAACGCCGGCTCTCTGGCAGTCAGCACTAACTGCAAACGCCGCCGTTGTGCAATTTCCAACATGGCTTGGAGTAAATGTTGAAAATGGCGAGAGGAAACACCCAAATCCACGTCGTCTATGAAAACCGCAGAGCCCTCCGTAGCTAACAGAAGTTGGAGAACAATAGAGAAGACGGACTTGGTGTAGAGCCCGGCGTTGTAGGCGTTAGTCCAGTGGCGGGACTTGACGTACATGCCAATACGTCCACTCTTCACAAATCCCACCCGCACGTCTTCAACGCCAGTCACCGGTAGATATTTGTACAACTCCTCCCTCAAGCGATGGTACTGAGGTTGAGACAATATTTTAGACAAGTGATGCGGCACAAACTGCCCCTCGGGACCCACTGCGGTGGCTGGCATGAGGTCCACGTGAGTTTCGTAAGTGTACTTCCACGCCGCTAGCCGTCTGCTGCTTATAAAGTAAAACTTATCCCGCAGCCCCACCCTGAGGTCAAAGAGTGTCCTCTCGGCTTTTTTCACTCTCTCGTCTTCCACGGCGCTGCATGTGATCAAGACGTCTTCGTTTATCACTGCGTACGGCGCCGTGCAGAGAGGCACCTCCATTGGATACGTCAGACTACCCCCGCCGTTTCTCTTGGCGAGGTGAACTAACTTGACTCCATCTAGCGCAAGCCACTGTTCTACGTAGCTAGTGGCTGTGGCGTACTTGTAGCCATAAGTCACCTCCCCCAACTCCATCCGCACTGTGAACTCTATGACGAATGGTTTCTCCAAATCGCCCCCCTGGTGTATGTCCTCGGGCTCGTGTATAATCAACAACGGTCCCTCCAGCGTTAACCACTGCTCTCCCCTACTCTGCATTAACAAAGCCAACGCCTCCATAAACGTCGTCTTGCCGGAGTCTGGAGGTCCATAAATCAATGTGACTTGTCCAAGTCGAATGCACTTGCTGTCTACCCCGCGGAAGTTAGTTAGACAGATTTCTCTAAACATTTCCTCAACTCCCGCGTCAACTCCACCAACTCGAGGTCTCCAGTGGACTCGATCTCTTTCAGTGGAATTATGTGGAGGTGTAAGTGACTCTCCAAACCCGCGCCGGCGGCTCTGCCGATGTTGATGCCAATTATGAAATCTCTAACTCCAGTCACAGTCCTCAAGGCGTCTATAGCTCTGTGAGTCAACTGCATCATCTCAACCCACTCGTCGTCATTTAAATCTTCAAATTGAGAAATGTGTCTATAGGGAGCTACCATAACGTGTCCCCAAGTATATGGATATTTATTCAGAATTAGAAAAACCTCCCTCCCCCTGTGTGGAATTAAATTCAAGTCGTCAGCGTTCTCAGAGACAGCTCTGCAGAGGAAACAACCACCTTTATCTATGTTTTTTATGTATTTATAACGCCAGGGGGTGAATATTGGGCGGTACATTACCTTTTTCTCAATAAAATTTTTCCAGAGATTGTGTAATACACCGCCTCCACGCCCTCTAAGTTTCTAACTAACTCAATTTTATCCAGCCACGTCATTTCTACGCCTAGCGAATCTAAGAGTTGGTCTAGATCTACAGGTTCGTCTCTGATGTGTGCAGTAATTAATTTAACTAAAGCACGCATGTCCACGGAGATAGTGAAATTGAAATATTTCAAGTAAATGTGTAAAAAATCCATGGCGACTTTCAACACGCCGTGTGTAATAGCCGTAGGGGTGTCTGGAGGTAGAGTAATCTACCTAGACGTAGAGAGTGGGAAGAAAATTGAGGAGAAAGTAGAAGTTTCTCTAGACTCAGTCGAGCCGGAAGTGCGGGATTTTGTAAGAGGTCACGTGGCTTTGGCGTCTTTCTCCAGCACCACAGTCAAGGGGGTGGCTCTAAGTAAACAGGCGTATCTCCTCGACGCCAGTGGTCTCAGACCTCTATCTCAGAGAGCCGTCAGTCTCAGCGCTGTGAAGAACAGAGAGTACGGCAGTTGGGAACACGTCTGGAACACGCCAATATTCTTGTCTAACACAAACCCCACCATAGCGATTGGAGCTTCGCGGGCAGGTACGTTGCTGCATATAAACGCAGTGCCCTCTAGCATAGAAGTGGCGAGGAAGGCGTGGGTTACCGCTAGAATTTTACAACGAATTGGCGAGTTGAGTCTAAACTGCGTCTGTAGACTGGGGTTGATGCCTTACGAAATTCTCGCAAGACGGGGAAGTAAATACGTCGTGGCTAGATTTTACTTAAACACGTCGCGGAGTGAGAGAGTTCTCTTCATAGTAGGCGAGGGGGGAAACGTGGTGTATAAATCTGAAGTGTCTATAGAAGACGTGGAGACTGCAGCTTACGAATTTATAACTAAATTACAGTAACTACATGGCTGAATGTGGAATTATCCTATCCGGCGGATTCGCCACGAGGTTGAGACCCCTCAGTTATACAAAACCCAAGCCGCTATTTCCAGTGTTGGGAAAACCAGTGTTAGATTGGGTGATTGAAAACATGTTAGAAATCACCGAGCCGGTGGTTTCCGCTGGATACTTGTCAAATCTCGTTAGAAACCACATAAACGCCAAGTGGTTTAACAGAGTGAAAATTGTAGAAGAAGACCGACCACTCGGCGACGGGGGGGCTGTGGCGAATGTAGTAAGACAACTAGGTCTCAATGGACCCTTGGTAGTGGCAAACGGCGACGTCTTCACAGACATGTCGATAAGGGAAGTGTGGAATTTCCACAAGAAAACCAACGCCGCAGTCACCATAGGCCTAATCGAAGTGTCTCGAGAAGAGGCGAATCGTTTTGGCATAGTCACATTAGACGACGGGGGGAGAGTAGTGCAATTTGTAGAAAAGCCGAAAGAGCCTGTGGGCACTTTGGCAAATGCGGGTTTCTACATATTTGAACCGGAGGCTGTAGCTCAATTTCCAGAACCCACCAGCGAGGTGAAGATTGCAAAACACATCCTCCCCAAGCTGCTTCACAAATTTGACGTCTATGGCTACGTGCATGGGGGGATTTGGTTTGACATAGGGACCCACGCGGATTATCTAAGAGCTAATTTCGCCGCTTTGGAGAAGTGCAGCGCGTGTAGAGTGGAGAGAAGTGGAGTCATTCCGCCGGTTTACATTGACCCCACCGCCGTGATAGAGCACGGTAGTCTTGTGGGTCCATACGCCGTGATTGGAGCCGGCGCGAGAATAGGCCCATACAGCAGAATCAAGGAGAGCATCTTCATGGACGGCGTTATTGCCGAGGCTGGGACTTACGTAACTCACTCAATTGTGGGAGAGGGCGTGGTGTTGGGGAAGTGGAGTCGGTTAGTTGAAGCAGTGGTGGCGGACGGAGTGTACGTAAGAGACGGAGTGTACATAGCCAGGGGGGCGACCGTCGGGCCAAACCGCGAGGTAGAGAGCGACGTGAGAGAGGGAGAAATTCTCCCCTAACTCCAAACGCCGGTGGTGGCAGTAAGCTCCACGGCGCTTGTGTGCGTTGCGGAATCTCGGCGCCGTGTGGCGAAAGGTTTTTAATGATTAACATCTCACACGCCATGGTTTACCCTCCCAAGAATTTAGTAGTGGGGAGATGTACACGATGTGGGAGGAGGCTGTACGCTTTTGAAGATAGGTACATATGTAAAAAGGGGTATGTCTTCTGTGACGTATGTGCGCGGAAGCTGCAATACCGCTGTCCCGACGGGGTGACCCCCCTGGAGTTGTTGTGAAGTGTGGCTGACCGTCACCTCCAGCCCCGGCGTTAGGGGGATCTCTATCACTAGCCGAGATAGGATACTTGTGGTGCATCTATACGCTGGGTCGGTCTATGTGGCGGCGGTTGCGCAAAACCGCGAGTGTCTAGCTGACAGTCGAGAATTTGAGAAAGCCGCGTGGCTCTTGACTAGACTCATGGATAGAGTGGGGAAACTCGCCAAGTCTAGGTATTACACATACACGGGGGTTCTGGAGTTGGGGGATGTGTTGAGATACAGACCGTACGTGACGCCCACCTCCATGGTGGAGATTGCGATAGACAGAAACATAGCGGTGGTGGAGGGGGGCGGCTTCAGGAGGCGATACAGAACTGCGGTTGATGTAGCTTCTGTCTTGAGAAGCGCCGTTGAGTTTATGGAAAAGTGTTAAAAAGACAGGCTGGACTTTCCCAAAGTGAAGAGACCAGGCTGTAGGATTGGTGACTTGGGTTAATAGCGCTGATTTCCCCTGATGTACAACTCGCCGTCTTTCAACTCCAGGCGGGCAAAACCGGCGCTCAGTAGATATGCCACAGTCTTGTCGGGGTCGCGGCCGGCTTCTCTCGCTCTATTTATGTAATCAGACAACTTCTCGTGTTGGGGCATCTCTATATCTAGATACATGCTTAGGTCTGCTTTTAGATTTGTCTTCATCAATATATCTAACTCCATGTACATCATGTATATTTTTTCAATCGTGTTTATAATTATATATATTTGGTTATACAACTCAGACACTAATTTCTTCACATCTTCATCTCCACACCGTTGAGACGCCTTCTCCAACTGGTCCGCCAGTTTGGCTAGTTTAGCGATGAAATACATGGAGACGCTTCAGTCTGTCTAACGTCGGTGGGTGTGTCCTCGCTAGTAGGGATAACTTAACCGCCGTGGGGTTCGCTAGCGACTCCAAAATCCCGTTCCAGTCCAACTTGACTAGAGCCGAGATTAATTTCTCTCTATGTCCAACCGCCGCATGTTGGTCAGCCTCAAGTTCAAACATCTGGAGCAAAGCTGCAAAGAGCATCGCCACCCCCAGTAGATGTATTGCGAGAAGTAGTAGAGAGTGGGAATACACTAGATACACCATGGGGAGTCTCAAACTGTATTCAGCAATGAGGAAAGTCAACAGTTTGTATGTATGTCTATACTTGACATGCCCCCTCTCGTGTGCCAACACCGCCTCCAACTCCTCTGGCGAGAGTCTGGCGTAGAGTCCAGTGGTGAAGTAAACCACAGGCCCCTTGGGGCCGTCCAGCGTGAACGCCACCGGACGTTTCTCTCTAGAGACACAAACTCTCGACTTGTCGTAATACATTTCATAATCGCCTGGGAGCAATTGGGGATTTTCCAGAATTTGTATCTTATTCCGCCTCAACCACTCCACATCGCCGTAGTTCGTCTTCACTACTCTCACCACGTCTGGAGTGAAACATTTGCCACGTAGGTAGTGATAGAGCGATAAGTAAGTAGTTAGTATAAGCCCAACGCCCACAATCCACTGGAGAGCTAGATTTCTAAACAACAAGACGGGAATTACAGAGAGCGCTATGGGGACGAGGAAAACCAAGCTGTTTATCCGCACGATGGGTGGCTCTACATAACGACCGCCGACGTAACTGCCCACCAGCGCTGTCTTGAACTTGTTTCTATACCTAGACAAAAACTCCAACTCGCTATACACCCATTACTCACGGTGTATGTATATAACGCTATTGTTGAATTTTCTCCGTCTCTAGAATTTCTAGAACTCTCTCTGGGTCGTATACATGTAAAAAATCCCAAAGTTTGTTACTTCTGTAGAGCCCGTAGACTTTCCCCCTGGCGCTCCGCTTGATTATAGCTACGTAACCCCTCTGCACCAAATCGTCTAGGAACGACCTCACCAACACAGTCTTTGCCCTCAAGTCTTGCATGTCGTACAGATTTAGACTGTGTATCACTTTGGATGGTCTGAAAGTTATGAGGTTGCCCCTTGCGTTTTGTACCTGCTCCTTGAGGAACTTGACCGTCACGAGCTTGACGCGCATCGCGTCGTTTCTATCAGCATACGCCCTAGAAACTGTCCGAATCTCAGCCATATGTCTAAAGAAAGTCCCTCTATTTATTTATTTTTACAGACGTACTCCAAGTATTTGACTCTATCTCTGAGTTCCCAAATTTTTCTCTCCAACTCTGCGATGTACTGCATGAAATAATTTACATAAACGTCGCACGGCTGCGTCTCGTCGATCTTTAACCCCAAGAGTTTTATGATTTTCTCTATATTAAACTCCATATCTCCTCAAAATTGTTGTCACGAATCAAGACACTGCGCTTTGTGTCTAGTCTATAGACAAAGTGGGGCTTCGTGACGACTATACTGGAGTGTACAAGTAGATCCGGCTGGGGCATTTCGTTGGTGACTAACACCACGCGGAGGCCGAACTTGGCGGTTTCAAATATCAAATACTTAACCACATCTCCCCGCTTCAAGATGTTCTGCGCCTCGTCTACGACCAGCAGCATCTCCACGCGGTTGGAGACCGGTCTATTGATGTAGTGGAAGTACAGCGAGGTGAGGACAAAGAGAGACACCAACACCCTCTCCTCGTAGAGCTTCAACTTGGCTAGGTCTATAGCCACGGGCTTTCTCGTGGTGAATACCTTGGCCATCGGTATGTATCCACTCTCGAAAACATCCGCCACGTACTCCAGCCGGCGGGCTATGGCGGCTTTCATCTCTACCTCGCTTCTAGTGGTGACTAGAAAATCGTCCAGAGCCGCCACCACGTCTTGGAAAGTCTTCACTTCCGCCTTCTTGATCGCCCGGTAGAGGAAGTATATACTGGGCTCGTTGAGATTCAGCGAAATTCCCAGAATTTCACTTAACCACTTCTTGTCTATGTCGAGCTCTATCTTGAGCCACCTGGCATCTATCTTGCGGTATGGATATTCTCCGTGCCAATCCAACACGACAGTCGGACGGCGGCTCCACGCAACAATCCTCCTAGCCAAACGAGTTTTCCCACTGCGCGTGGGGCCTGTGATCACTATGTGTCTATCTAGCGGTAGGAAAACTGGCTTCAGCTTACCAATGCCAATCAACACGCCATTTAGAAACCACACAAATACCCAACTTTATCAACTACTGTAGGTAGTTTGGGAGTAAGTATCTAAAGCGCAGAAATCTGTCGTCGACTAAGAGGACGTATTTTCTCTCTCTAACTAAATCTCTAGCCACCCTACCCACTGCTTGTATGACGTTGTTCACAGCGGAGAACAACACTCCGTACTTATAGCCGTCGAACCCAATCTTCTTCAAGATCTTTACCCTAAGCCAGAGTTCTCTACTCTTCACGTTGGGGAATGGGAAGCCCACTAACACTCCGGCTTTGACTGCCAAGTTCACCCCCTCAGACAGCGTACTGCCGTAGTACGTAACTACCACGTGTTCTATGTCTCCCAACGGCTGAGGCGCAGCCGGCACGTCAGACAATTTCCTTAGGTAAAAGTTGGCGAGTTTTCTAGTGGGGAGAAACACCACCACACGTCGATACTCCTCATATACGCGTCTAATTTCTCTAACTACTCTCTCCACGTAGTTAGGCGTAGTTCTAGTGTTGTACCTAATCGAAAGAGGGAGGTGGTCGATGTGGAGATTCTCAACGCCGGGCATTCTACCCACTTGCACATAATCCACTTTGAGGAAGTGTGTAAATATGTCGGAAAATGGAGATACCACAGACGCGCTGGCAGCCACGAGATTCCTCACGGACTTCATCAACTCCCCCACTAGGGGAAGCACTAGGCAGTACAACACCTCGCCGCTCTCTATACAATATTTTCTAGAAAAGAGATCTCTATCGTTGACTTCCGAAACCGACAGAGCGTTGTGTACCTCGTCCACAGCCGCCAACTCTACTCTCTCAAAGAGATCAGCCACGGCAGGTATATTGCTTATTCTAGAGATGTAAGCCAATGGAAGTACGACCACACTCCGCCGCCGTCCAGCCACGTGGAGCGCCTCGTAGGGACAGACTCCCTCTTTGTACAACTCCTCGACGTCAAACACAAACTCTCTAGGCCGCCTCGATGTGGCTTTACACTTCTGCACCTCCCGCAGTTTTAGACACTGCGCAGAATCCTCGGCGCGCAGAGGGCAGAGAACTCTCCTCCCAAAGAGAACCCCCGCCTCCCCGCCGAACTCCTTCACGTATTTAGCCATTTGTAAACCCTCTAAATGACTCCTCACGAAAATCAGAGAGGGCTTTCTGGAGACAGTGAGTCTCGCAATGAGTCTAGACTTGCCAAATCCCGGCGGGGCGTTTAGGAGAAGTCTCACTAAATTGAAGCGAGTTAAAGAACAACTTCGCGGAGCTCCTCTACTCTCTTCCCAACTGGCGAGTTAGCCACCTCCTCCATCTCTAGACAATAATCTACTAATTTGTTCACGAAAAACTTAGCCAACGCCGGTTCTCTCTCTTTCAGAAATCTAATCCTGCCCGCCACTTCTCTAAACACTCTCTCTGCAGACTCCAAAGAAGTGAAGCCCCTCTCTAGGTTTCTAATTTGGTTGACCACGTCGTCGAAGATATTTATCACATCTACCGGAAGTTGCTCTAGCTCTCTGCACACTTTCTGGACACAATCGCCTTCCTCCTGGCCACAGAGTTGAATCGCCTTGTCTCTGAACAACTCGGCAACTGCCGGATCTACATTCTCCAAAACTCTCACAGCTTCAGAAGTGGTTAAGTTCGAAATTTTGGTATAAACCTCCCTAATCTCATCGCCAAGACTCAAGACGTCTCCATATGCCTTATTTACACAATACCGCACAAATTTATATCTCAAAACCTTTAGCCAATCCACAAGTGGGTCGATTTAGCACTTTATGTACTTTACGCCAATTTCCACCCCCAACCCCTCTCCAAATCTACACAATTTTACTACCCCACTCTCTGCAATGCCTATAGTAGTGATTCCACGCATGGCGTAGAAATACAAAGCGTCGGTATCCTCGTCGAATTGTTCAGACCTAAAGCCCCACCGCCAGAAGTATCTCTCGCCCCTGGGGTCCACCCCCTCGTATAGTTTTTCTCTGTAAACCAGCCTAGCTAGTCTGCCCGGGCAATACAACCCCCCACCCCACCCCTTGGGTATGTTGACACTTGCAGCGAGAATGTCCCCCAATTCGCCAACTAACTCCACTGAGGCTCTCGCCACTTTCTTCATGAGAGATACATCTCCCCCCACTTCCATAGATATTGCGATAGAGGGCACTCCCAACACTCCGCCTTGTATCGCGGCCCCCACCGTGCCACTTCCGTACGTAGCCTCCACGCCGATGTTTTCGCCAATGTTTACGCCAGATAACACCAAGTCGGCGTCTGGAGTTATGTACTTCAGTCCTATAAATACAGCGTCTGCCGGAAATCCATTCACCACATAGTAACGACTAACTTTCCTAACTCGCAGTGGTTTGTGGTACGTGCGAGCTAAACCAGCCGCAGACCGCTGGCGCTCTGGCACAACTACCACTACTTCATGTCCAGCTTCTTCAAGCGTTTCCACCAACGGCGACAGGAGTGGAGAGTGAATTCCATCGTCGTTTGTAACCAAGATTTTCACAATAGACATGGGGGGGTTATATAAACACCATCATTAACCCAACCACAGTCAAACTGCCGCCGGCCACTTTCCTCAGAGAAGTGGGACTCTCGAGTAGGGTAGTCACCAGTGGATAAATAGAAACCACAACTGCCACAGTTACGTAATCACCCACGTCGAGAGCCAACGTGTAGAAGCCAAAACCCAAGAAAGTGTCTAAAAACCCCCCAGTAGACACTCTGAGGGGTTTACACAACCTAACGCCTCTAGCCAGTGTTGTCGACATGGCGAATACTGTGAGTCCTCTGAAAGTCGCAGCGCCGCCGGGTCCCAGCGTTTCTACAGCCATGGCGTAGATTGTAATTGTCAAAGTCCACACGAAGGCGGCGCCCACGCCGTACAACGCTCCAAATCTTGACTTAGCTTCGCCGGCGGACGCCAACGCAATGCCGGCTAGCACCAAAAAAGCCGCCGGGATTAGGGAAACTCTACCAGCAAACAACGGGATTAACACTATGTAGAGAGAAGAACTTATGTTACCCACGGCGGCGCCGCCTATTTTTATAGAATTCAAATAGAGCCAACCCCCCACGACGCCCCCCACTGCGCCTGCCGTGATTGCGTACAGAATTCCAACGGCGTCTACACTCCTCCAGGGCAGCAGCAGTCCCAGAGCTATTGAATATAGAGAAAACGTCGACTGGACTCTGTATATGGAAGTACAGACAAGCGCCGGTCTGTAAACCAATGGAGCTACGCCGTAGGCCAAAGCAGAAGACAAAGCGAGAAGTATGTGTATCACAAAGAGAAGAAATGTTATATACTATTAATCAATATACCACATGGAGGACTGGCTAGCCGTAACGTTGGCCTTCCTCATAGTTTTTGTCTTGATGTTGGAAACTATATACCTCGTGATGTTTATCGCACCGCGGCGCCCCACGCCTTATAAACAAATGCGATACGAAGCGGGCAATCTAGAGGTGGGGCCGGCGAAGAGTCCACTAGCCATGCAGTACTTGGGCTTCCTCTTGATGCTGGTGACGCTTGAGCCAGCGGTGGCTATACCCATAGCGATATATCTATTCACTAACGACTTGTGGCTCACAATTCTGACAACGTTGTTGGGTTCGTCAGTAGCTCTCGCCGCCTCTAGCTACGCCTATCGTTACGCCAAAGAAATTGAACTCTGGCGAGTTTGACGAGCCGCCTCCAGAAGAGCCACAAACAGGGGGCTGGGTCTCGTGGGTCTCGACTTAAACTCTGGGTGGAATTGTGTAGCAATGAAGAACTGACCCGGCAGCTCCACGATCTCCACTCTCTTCACGTCTTTTCTCCAACCAGAAACCACAAGCCCCCCCTCTGTCAGTTTGGGTAAATAGTGTAAGTTTACCTCATAGCGGTGTCTATGTCTCTCCACAATCGACGTCGTTTTGTAAATCTCAGCCGCCAACGTGTTGGGGACGAGCTCCACCACTCTGTTTCCCAATATCATTGTCCCCCCTAGAGTCTCCACTTCTCGCTGTTCTGGAGCTAGGTGAACTACGGGATGTGGAGTGTTTGAGTTGAGCTCGGTGGAGTTGGCTTCTCTCAAACCCACATGTCTAGCGAACTCCACCACAGCCAGCTGCATGCCGAAGCAAATTCCCAAAAACGGAATTTTCTCCACTCTGGCGTATCTAATGCACTCAATCATGCCCTCGGCGCCTCTAACGCCAAAGCCAGGCAACACCATCAACGCATCTACGTCGAGTTTGCGCAATATGTCTGGGTCTCTCTCTACATCCACTGAATTTATCCACACAAACTCCGGCTTTATCTCTAAGGCAGCCCCGGCGTGACGCGCCGCCTCCACTATGCTGAGGTATGCGTCGGGGAGCTCTACGTACTTCCCACACATGCCCAACTTCACTGTGAATTTGGGCGAAGTCAATCTCTGTACGAATTTCTCCCAATCGCCGTACTCTGGAGACTTCGCCAAGCCCAATCTCGACGCTAAGTAATCCCCCAACCCCTGTCTCTCTAGCACAATTGGCACTTTGTATATGGTGTCTACGTCGTAGACGTTGAAGATTGCGCCCTCCGGCACGTGGGCGAAGAGAGAGATCTTCCTCACGGTGGTGGAGTCTATGGGTTTTTCAGACCTAGCCACCACCACGTCGGGTTGGATGCCGTACCGCCTCAATTCAGCTACGCTGTGTTGCAGCGGTTTTGTCTTAAACTCGCCCGTGGTTCTCAAGACTGGCACTAGCGCCACGTGGATGAACAACACGTCGCCACCCAGCTCTAGATCTATCTGCCTAGCCGCCTCGAGGAAGGGCAGCTGTTCATAATCGCCGACGGTCCCCCCGATCTCTACAATAACTACGTCGTGTCCGGCGATTGATTCAAAAATCCTCTTCTTAATTTCGTCAGTTACGTGTGGTATGAGTTGCACTGTCTGCCCCAGATATTCACCACGGCGTTCTTTTTCGATAACTGACAAATAGATTTGGCCAGACGTGATGTTGTTCCTACGGGAGAGCTCTATGTCTAGAAATCTCTCGTAGTGCCCCAAGTCGAGGTCAGTCTCGCCGCCGTCGTAAGTAACAAAGACTTCCCCATGGGCGTAGGGATTCATAGTGCCGGCGTCTACGTTTATGTAAGGGTCAATCTTGACTGCGTTTACAGAAATCCCCCTCCAGCGGAGTATGCGGCCGACACTGGCGGCCACGACCCCCTTCCCAAGTCCAGACATCACGCCGCCAGTTACAAATATGAATTTCGGCATTGTGAGTTGTATCTATATATATTTAAAGATGTAAAGTATTACCCACGGTGACGAGTTGAACCCACGCGCCGTTTGTGGCGAGAGGCAGCCAGACATGGCGGGCGCTGACAGTTTTTAAACTATCCCAAAAACCCTCCCATGGAGGTGGGGGGCGTGAAGATACGCATAATTTCGTGGAGAGAGGGCATTACGTTGAGCGAAGAGTTGGCGAGGAGAGTAGAGAGCTCAGGCTACAAGCCAGAAGTGGTGGTAGCCATATCTAGAGGTGGTTTGGTGCCAGCTCGCATAATCAGCGACGTTTTGGGAGTAGACGACGTGGTGACCATCGGCGTGAAGTACTGGGGATTGGCGCACAAGAGGGCGGAGAGACCCGTACTTTACCACGGGGTAGAGCCCAGCGCCGTTAGGGGCAGGAGAGCGCTGTTAGTTGACGAAGTTGCAGACACTGGACACACGCTCCAGTTGGCTAGAGCAGTGCTTGAGTTGATGGGGGCTGAAGTGAAGACGGCAGTTCTACACCTCAAAGCCACCAGCTCGACAACTCCGGATTACTACGTGGAGAGAGTAGAAGAGTGGGTGTGGATTTCCTACCCGTGGTCCCGCCATGAGGACTACAGAGAGTTCAAGAAGAGGGGACACGACCTCTCGCAGCATTTTGGCTTCGGCTAATTTTATATATACAACTAAATGTAAATGTGATGTGGCTTCACCTCGCCGATTGGTGGCGAGTCCTTTAAGAACTGAACCTCAACGTCTCCTCGAAACCGCAGTTTTTGCAGTACAACCTCTCCACTATTGTATACTTGCCGTTCTCTATCTTCGCCGTCCTCTCCACTGTTTTCATTTTTGAAAAACAACGGGGGCAAGTGTAGCCGCTGGGTCTGTAGAGCCCAGCAGTAGACAACAGACGCCGCACTTCATAACTAGACAACCCCAACGCTCTCGAAATCTCGCCGAGGGAGGCACCCCTTTTGTACATCTCGGCGGCTTTGGCCGAGAGCTCCGGCCGCCTCTCCGACACGTTCCACAGCCGGCCCTCACGTCTAGCTCTCTCAAGCGCCACCTTAGTCCTCTGCCTAATGAACTCTCGCTCTAGCGTGGAGACGAAAGCCAAAACTGCCCTCAAAAACTGGCGGTAGATGCCGTCTATGTTCTGAAGCACGGCTTCCTTCTCTGAAGCGGAAATTATAGTGAGACCAAACCGCCCCTCCACCAACTCCAACAGCGCAAAGAGTTCGCCAAAGTTGCGCACTAACCTAGACACTTCATAAACAAGAAGGACTTTCGGCTTAACGACGTCGATCTCGTCTACCAACTGTTTGAAAGCCGGTCTTTCCCAGGGGGGAGTGGCTCCAGACACCCCCACGTCTATGTAGTGCTTCGCAATGTACAACCCACGCTCGGAGGCCCACTTCTCTAGATACATCCGTTGATTCTCTGGGTCTTGTCCCTCTGTACTTACTCTGATGTATGTAACTGCTGGGATGCCCCTCACCTCCGCCTTTTGGTTTTCCGTTCCTCCCGAACTACCGGCGTAGTGATGTAGCCGAGTGGCCAACCGGCGACGTTATCACGTCCAGCGGCGTGAATTTCTATAGTTAGTGAATTTCTAAACACCAAGGGGTCGCCCATCCAAACACCCACGTGGCTTGGATAATTCGCAATTGGCTTCACAAACCACTCATATAGGCGGTTGTCTTGAATAAATCTCACAAACTCCAGCGATTCGTCCCGGTTGTAAAACCCCCACAAAACCACTACTGAGGATTGGGGGAGAGATATAGCTATCTTGCCACTTTGGAGACTGTAGTTTTTTTCAACTCCATAGAGGTGCTTAGGTTGCAGAAGCTCCACTCTGCCCCCCACTCTAGTTGCGTATTCATGCGCAGTTTTGTAAGCTTTTCTCACTGCTTCAACCGCTTCACTCATTGTAATAGGTAGAAACCACACAAAACCGCAAATTTGCGAATATATATTTTTTGAGAGGTGGGGGTTATATTGGCATGAGTTATTATAAATGTTAGGCATAATAGACCACTGTTAGGCGGGCTTATGTTGGAGTTAGTGGCTCTATCCAGCATCGCTCTTATAACTGCAGTTGCTCTGAGGAGAGTTAGAGATAGAGTACTCGCTGGGTTGGCTATCGGCGGTTTGGTGTTGATCGCTACGCCGGCGCTTTTGACAAGCGGCGGCGTGGTAGAGCGGTTAGCTGCGGCATTGTATGTGTACGCACCATATTGGGAATATCTAATACCTCTAGCGTTCTTCACTATTGCACTATTGCCAAAGAGGAGGCGGAAGAAACAGACTAGAAAGACAGTAGTTATCGTCTAGAGGCGTATATCAAAGCCACAATTGCAGCTAGGGCAATCAATAGGACTAACCAAATATCTCTTTTTTCTGGAGAATTCGCTGGGTAGACTGGCGTGTCTAGAAGTGGCGTGGTGTGCGGTGCGAAAACTGTAGTTTGTGGAAATCTACACACTACCTCGCCCATGGCTGTGGAGTATATCGACGCCAATATGTAGTAAGTCAACGCACTGCCGGCGTCTCCCCGGGAGTTGAAGTAATCTCCAAACTGGAGGTAACTCAGGGGTATTGTGTTAGTGTATCCACATCGCTCGGCCGAGGCCATGTGCCAAAGAGCCAAATCTCTCGCCACAGTGGCGTATTTATCTGGCGCTCTACTCATCAAGATAGAGGCAGATCTAGCGATGACGTCGATAGAATTCGCCATAGACGCCAGGAAGTAGCCACGCCTATATAGAGCTTCCGACAATTGGACAGCCGCAGACATATCGCTGGACTTCACGCCGTATGTAGTCTCCACATATGCATACATACCCCTGGCGTAGTCTAGATACATTCTAGCCAACTCCTCCAAACCCTCCCCCCCAATCGCCGGCCCGAACGCCATCCGGCGCGCTTCATCAATCCAGGGCTTCAACGTGACGGCCCGGGCGTACATTGTGCCCACATCTGGAGAAGACCCGTTGGCTTGTAGATAAATTTCGAAAATTCTCACATAACTAGCCACCACTAAATCTATGTTATTCACTGTGGTGGGTATAGACTCAAGTTGGCGTTCTGCATCTCTAGCCGTCTGTAGCGCTTGGTTATACATAGTACTTCGCCTAGTGGACGCCGTGTCGGTGTAATAATTGACGATACCCCTGTAGATTATGGAAGCGGCTGTGTAATACATGTCTCTAGCCTTTAAGTTCTCCACTGTGGCTATGTCGACATATCCCTGTCTTATAGTGTCGTTATAATAGCGATAGACGGCGTCTAGCAAATTCTTACTCACTTGTCTAAACACTCTGTCGTCTACATGTGTTGCTTGAGGCTTCGCCAAAAGGCGTCCAGTCAAGTGATAAATGGCGTCGTATATAGTGCCTATCTCCACAACTCTCGCCCCACTTACTCTGGGAACTTCGCCGAGGGGCACTAACACTGTCTTGATGCCTTGTGAAGCTGCGGCTTGAGCTTTCTGCGCCACGCCACCTACGGGTCCTATAATGCCGTCGGGGAGAATTATGCCAGTCATAGCCGTGTCGTTTCTAAGCTCCAAGCCATTAACCAACGCGTATATGGCTGTAGTTATGTATCCACTAGCCGAGGGCCCCCCCACTTGACTGTCGCTCGAGAGCACTCTCAACAAGACGGTGTAGTTTAGGTAAGACACGTTAGAAAGCCGCGAAGCCACGTACAACGCTATCTGAGCCGAGGGGCCGAATCCCTCGCCAGCTTCGGGTACGCCAGCCACGTACACTCTCCCATCGCCCGGCGTCAACACAGTAACTTTTATTGGGAGGACAGCCCCACCGCTGGGCCCCACGGCCAACGCGTTGATCTCGGCTGTGTTGACCCTCACGATGTATGTCTCCCAAGCCGCGGCGGCTAGTGCGAACAACAATAGAGCCACGATAGCTCTTACATACATATGCCTACCGCATTGTCTATATAAAAGTGTGGCACTGACGCATATAAATTCGCCACACTCGAGAGCCGTGAGAAGTGGATATTTAGTCTTCTTCCAATGCCCCACTCATTTCGTCATTACGAGAGCCGCACGCTTCGCGATAGAGGGGGGCGTCTACATTTACGTGGGGTCATGCGGCAACTCGTGTACAAAGAGAGTGTTGAGACATCTAGAGAGACCACGAGTCAAGAAGTGGCATGTTGATTATCTAGAATGTACAAGTCTCTACGCAGTGATCTCGCGAAAGTCCGAAAACGAGTTGGCGCGTTGTTTGGAGGAGATTTGCATCCCAATCGTGGGGTTTGGCTCTACAGACTCACGCCAGGCGTTGGGGCATTTGTTTAAATGTGAACCGACACGTGTGTTAAATTCTGACTGTGTACGGAGATGAAGTTACTATTTTCACGTGGCCAACTTCCGCGAGGTATTTTACAAATGCTAAACCCTCTTCTGAAAGTCTCAACACGTCGCCACCCCCCCTGGCGCACAACGCAATTCTGTACGGCGTTTTCTCACTCAAACACTCCATGTATGACTTCGCCAATTTTCTAAAATTAGACTCCAGACTAGCGGCGTATTCGTCAGCAGCGAGACGCTCACCATCGCCAGTGTAAACCACGCCTCCCCTCAACTCTCTCAGCATAGATATCACGTTTAGAAGCGAAGACACACTCACAATCCACTTGTCCACGTCGCCGGTGAACACTGCGTTTTCACTTATGAAACAAGTGTGGCCCCAAGTGTGCGAGCCACACGGCACTACGCGCATTGACATTTCGCCGAGGTCTATCCAACCAGCCGTAAACTTGTATACAGACCCACTGAATTTGTACACTGTGGGTTTTGGCTTCCCACTTGTCGGAGCCCCAGCGCGTTTAAACACTACATCTATGTACCTAGAAACTCTCTCGAATTCAGTGGCAAAGCTGTACTCGATTGGGTTTATCACTACTCTCGCCGCTTTCAAAGCTCCTCTGATGTGTCTCTCGTGGTGATGTGTTACCAACGCCACGTCGACGTCTAGACCTTCTGGAATATCCACACCAAAGAACCCGTTGTATAACCAACCCACGCCAACTCGAGAAAACACATATCTACCTTTGGCACATATTTACATTATTCCATGTATCCTGTTGAGAAATTCTCAAGAGTTTGGAAAGAATATTCCAAACCCAAAGCGAGAAAATTGTACAACATAGAAAATTTTGCTGTTTTTGATTCAATGGGTGGAGTTGGGGACGTCCGCAGCTGCGCGAAGCGAGTTGGCCCCGCTTGTGGAAAAATTTAAAATAGTACACAATGAGAAATCTGCCGCCGTAGCTCAGCCCGGTAGAGCGGCGGGCTGTTAACCTCGCAGACACCCGTAGGTCCCGGGTTCGAATCCCGGCGGCGGCGCTTAAATAACAGAGATTTTTACTTTCTGTGTGTAAAGTGTTGGTAGTGGATCTAGACGGCACGTTGACGTTGGGTAGAAACACGTACGAACTTTCGGCCGAAGCTTTGCTGGCTCTCAGGAGGGCTAGAGACGCTGGGTTGTGGGTAATTCTAGCCACTGCAAACGGGTTAGACTTCGCAATTACTATAGCTAGATACTTAGGCATAAGAGACGTAATCGCCGAAAATGGCTGCATAGTTAGAGTCGGGGGGGTGGAGCATCACTTATGCAGTGGCGACATGTCTAGTGTTGATAGAGCGGTGTTGTCCACTGGAGTTGTGGAGCCGAGTCCCCAGAACAAGTGTAGAAAATATGACTTGGCGTACGTCCCAAAGACGACAGACGCCGTGGAGAGAGTGAAGAACGTGGTGGGCGGTGACTACGTCGTAGAGAGCAGCGGCTATGCGATCCACGTCAGACCAGCTGGCGTGGACAAAGGCACTGCAGTTGTTTGGATATGTGAGAAATTCGCCGTGTCTTGTGACCGCGTTGCGGTAGTGGGCGATAGCGATGTAGACGTGGGTATGCTCAAAGTGGGGTGGGGGATTGCGGTTGGCAACGCCACCCCAGCCGCCAAAGCCGTCAGCAAGCTAGTCGTGGAGAGCCCCAGTGGGCTTGGCTTTAGAGAAGCAGTGGAGTTAGTATTATCTGGCGAGGCCTGTAGATAACGAATATATTGCAAACTCTTCTAATTCGATAGTATATTTTTTTTCGCATCTATAGAGACCGCTATCTCATCGCCCTCAATGAATACGCCCAACTCCTCAGCCAAGTCTCTCTTATTGCCGACGAGAACTACTCTGTGGTATGGCGAAATTCCCCTATCTAACAACACGCTGTGGAGTTCGGCGATGGCGTAGAGAGTACTTTGGTCAGTGAGGTCGTACATGTATATCATGAGATCTACATAAAACGACCACGCTTTAGAGAAGTTTCTCGCCACTTCCACCGCCAGTTGACCCGGCACGTCTATCAACTCTACTTCTTTACCCCCGATGTAAGTGCGGTATATGCCCGGCCTTAGGGTTGCTCTGGGCTTTAGAGTGAGATTCAACGTCCTAAATATGTATGTAGTTTTCCCAACGCCCCCAACCCCCAAAACCGCCACTGTGCGGCGAGTCACCGCACGTCTTCTATAAGTTTTTCAATAGCTAACTCCACCTGGGCTAGTTCTCCCCTCAATTTCTTTAGTCTATCACAAAATTCCCAATTAGAAATACCAACAATACATTTAAACGTCTCTATGTCCACTTTTGCAACTGTCACGTGTTAATAAAATAGCTAGAATATATATAAATAACCCATAAGAGAGAATCAACATCGCCATGGCTATATCCCCCACGGTAATTCCACCCCAGACTCTAGTTCTGAATATCCAGAGTGTTTTAGAGCCGATTAGGAAGATAGCTAAAAGCGCTAAATAGGACAAAGCGATTAAGAAAAGCGCGCGCTTCATATCGGCATTTCTAGATATACAAAAATCGCCGTGGTGACTACGGTAATTATAGATGTGAAAACCACTTGCGTAATTAGCGACTTGAAAATTTGGTATTCAGACAGGGGTTTTTCCACTACGGTGATCCTCACTAGAGAAAGTATCTGCGAACCGCAGTTCTGGTACACAACGCCGTTTTTCAAATATGTGGGTCTCTCTATCTTTTCTCTACTCTTCACGCCGCCCGACGAAAATATTATCAAAACCCCGTTCGCTACAAACGGGAGCGCCGCCAGGATTAGATAAGCCACCAAGTCGTAGACAACAGCTATAGACGATACGCTAGCCCCCAGGAAATAACTCCCCACGTTTCCGTTGAAAGTCTTCGCCGGGTAGCGGTTGTAGATGTATAACGCAAGCGAAGCGGCTGCGTGTATAGACAAGAGATAAACGGCGTCGTATTGCCCCCTGAAAGCCGCCACTGCGGCGAGCGAGAGCGCGATAACCACGTTAGCCGCCGGGAGGAAGCCATTCACTGGATCTAACATATTGAAGGCGTTAGACATAATTGGTATCGCCAACACCGAGAGCCACCCAGTCACACCGTAGAAGAGACCCACGGCGGGTATGGTCAACCTCACTCCGTCTAACACTCTAGCTAACATAAAGGCGATCAGTAGCGGCCCCAACACTCTCAGATATTCGTTAACTCCACGCAAATCGTCCACAAATCCCAACAACCCAACGGCGAAAGCCACCAGTAGGACCACCGCAGCTTTCTCAACAGTCAAAGCGGCGAGGCTGTAGCCAACTGAGGCAGCCACGAGAGCTATGAGTCCCCCAGCTCTCGGCACGTTGTCTATCTCTTTATACACGTCGCGGGAGGTCAAGCCGGCTGACTTTTGGAAAGACACCCACCACTTGCCAAAGAGGACCCCCACTACAACAACCACAACAAAAATCTCCAACATGCTATAGAGCGCCTAGAAGTAGTGGCAAGACTAGAGAAGCGTCGGCGTACACATGCGCGACTCTGGCGCCGGGTTTTATCTTACCCCAACTGACGGCTTCTCTAGGCCTAGCTCCGCTCAACGATCCGTCGTACTCCACTGCAGTTGTTACATACACGGCGTAGTCCAAGCCGCCTATAAATTGTGCCCACCAAATGACGTGGTGTTTGCTTATCCCACCACCGACGATGAGCGCCGCAAGCCTCCCCCCGCCGTGCACTAACTCCCGCAACTCCTCCTCGTCGCGAAGTACGTCTATGATAAACTTGGGTTTGTTACGTACACGAGCTAAGTCGTTACAAGTCAAGAGAGCAGTGCCTACAGCCCCATCGACTACGCCGGGCACGAAGATCTTGACGCCGTATCTCGCGGCGGCGCCCAATATTGAGTCCTCTGGCAAATCCCTGCCGAACTCCTCCGTTAGTTGAAAAGTCCCCAGCGACTTGCCCCACAGGCTTTCGCACCGACTGAGTACAAACTTCTCCACTAAGGGTCCATAATCGTCTCGCTTGATTAACACATTTCCCAACCTGTGGAATCCACTCCTAGCCAACTCCTCGTCGTCCACGTCAAAAGAAGCTGGTAAATAGTGCGCCCCCATGGCTTTGGCAATGTCGTGATCTAGAGCACCAGCGGTAGTGATCAAAACGTTGAAGAGACGCTTGCGCACAACCTCGGCGATGATTTCCCTAAGCCCAGTGGCGACCAAGTTACCCGTGAAAGAGAAGAAACGCACCTCAGCTCCTAGAGCCTCTCTCAACACTTCGTACGCCTTTACCACTTGCAGTGCTTGAAAACCGCCAATTTTCCTATACGTCTCTATGACTTCTCTCATCTAAGTATCTTCACCTCCGACACAGCGCCCAGTTTCTTCAACTGCTCCACCGCTTCTCTCACTCGCCTCGTGGTGGTTCCCAACTTCTCCGCTATCTCCTCTATGGACCGTCTCCCGTCGATTAACTCAACTACTTGAGCCAACCAGTTGTCCTCTACCTTAGCAGCCGCGGGGATGGGCACCTCCCGCCCGGGGATTTTGTAGAGATAGAGTTTGTGACTCCGCCAATCTTCGTAAATCTCCTCCACCACCGCCGGCCGCCAGCCAGGGATTTCGAAGTCGTGTGTGACTATTCTAGTGGCTGGTCTCAATTCTCTCTCCAGCTTCGGTTTGAGTCTCTCGTTTACGCTAGTCAAGAGATACATTGTCACTACGTCTGCGTTTGAAATATCGACGTCGTAGAAACTGGCGTTTATAATTGTCGCTCTATCTGCGAGACCGCGGTCTTTTATCCTAGCCATGGACTGTTCGTATAAATCTTTCCTAATCTCGACGCCGATTGCTCTAGCGCCGAGCTCCGCAGCGATGATGACAATCCTCCCATCGCCAGAACCCAAGTCGTACACCACTTCGCCGGGCTTCACGCCGGCTAGTTGGAGCATCCGTCTGACTACCACCTCGGGCGTGGCTACAAACGGCACGTCATACATAAACCCACAGACGTCATCATTATATAAATTTACAAGTGGTAAATCCCACAACCAAGACTCCGCCATGGACAAATTTTTATAGTAGATAAAATTTAGCCACGTGCCTCACAGATCGCGACACAAGAGGGGGAGGTCAGGCTCTGTAAGACCGCCGCGACCCGCCGTACCCACGTGGATACAGTACACCCCAGACGAAGTTGAGCAGTTGGTAGTGGAGCTGGCGAGACGTGGGTTTGGACCCTCCCAAATTGGTGTAATACTTAGAGATCAATACGGCATACCGTTAGTTAAATCAGCCACGGGGAAGAAGATAACTAGAATTCTAGAAGAGAACAACATCAAGAGAGAACTGCCGGAGGATTTGTTGAATTCAATCAGACGCGCTCTACGTGTGAGGAAACACCTAGAAGAACACCCGAAAGACGCAACGGCACGCAGAGGGTTGACACTCATAGAGTCGAAGATACATAGGTTGGTGAAGTATTACAAACGCGTGGGGAGTTTACCCAAAGATTTCAAATACGACCCACAAGCTCTCTCACATTTAGCAACTTAAATAAACAAAGTAACAATATACGTGGCGTTTAAAAACTTCGTCGCCGATCGCGTAGAGAGAGTATTGGAGTATTTGAAACAAAACCCCCTCGTCATATACGTCAGGAGGTCTGTAGATGCCTACATGGCTGCGTACGCCCTCACAGTTGTGTTTGGAGAAACCACACATGTGTCTCTCGTTGATTGGCCTCCAGCTAGCGGAGTTTGCGTTGGGTTTAAATGTGACGGGTTTTACCTAACGGAGAGCGAAGTGGGTATAGACGGCGAGAGATACAACGTTAGTTATGCTTCACTCAGTCATCTAGCTGCCGTTATTATCAAAACGTTGTCTTCTCTAGAGGATGTGCGTAATGCGCTGTATGTTGGTCACCACTCTTGGAGTGTAGACTACTGTGAGTACAAATGTCCACTGCCAGAGGAACTCTCCACCGGCGATGAGAAACTCGCCGTGGTTCTCCCCAACATAGACAAGTCGATAAAGAAAGCGCTCGCCTCGTCTACCCTGCCCATAATACCCGGCGTTACTGGACGGCAGCACGAAGTGGAGTTGGACAACCCAATCACGTGGTTGGATTGGGCGCTTGGAGTAACCGCAGTGGAGGGTTTCCACACCTCCATCTTAGACAAGGCAATTAGACCTCACCCACAGGGATTTAACCCAGCTGACTACGCACAGAGAATCGAAGCCGACTTAGCCGGGTTTACAAACGTCGAGGACTACGTCTCTAACATATCTGAAGTCTTCTACACAGTTCTAAAGGTGGGCGATACCCAAGTATATAACTCCTTCTATGTGTATAAACTACCCCCCTACCTCTCCTACGCCAAAACAAACAAATGGATAACTCTCCGATATGAAGCGGGGAGGGGTTACGTCGTTGCGGTAGTTCCACCTCTGAGTCGTAGAAGTGGGCTAAAAGCGGCGGCGGGGGTTTTTCAAGACGTGGGACATGTGTTGACTTTTTCTACAAATCTAGTGGTTTTCGTAGAATCGGGGAGATATATAGACTTCTTAAAAACTTATGAAAAAGTTAAGAGTTGAGATAGCGACGGTTGTGGGATGCGAGTTCATAGACGCCGCACGGCCAGACGACGTGAATCTACCGGAGGGCATGGAAATAAACCACTTATGTATAGATAGAAAGTGGCACATTGTAGTTACGTACTTAATCAACACCTATAGAGATGTATACACATTGAAGAATACACTTGACGAAATTATGAAGTCACTGCGGTTAGTGGAGAACTTAGCTAATCTGTAACTTTGCCGCCGAGTGGCTTGTAGTACTTATTGATATCTTCGGCGTAGTTAGAGAGACTCTCCGCGATGTAGATGTCTGCGTTTACTCTAACCGCAAGCGCTATGGAGTCGCTGGGTCTAGAGTCGAAAGTGTGTAACTTGCCATCTATATCTCTAACGTATATCGTGGCGGTGTACGTGTTCGACACCAACGCGTCTATAGTCACTTTCTCTATGACGGCGCCTAGCGCTTCCAATATCTCCACAAACAAGTCGTGGCTCAGAGGTCGGGGGAAGTCTACTTCCCCCAGCGCTTTTTTTATCGACAAAGTTTCCACGGGGCCTATCACAATGGGGACTGCTCTGTCGCCCCACTCCTCTGCTCTTATCAACATAATGCCGCTGGCTTGTCCATATGCATCTAACACTTCTATCAAATCCACTAACTCCGCCTTTAGATATTTAGCCATGGAAAAAATCAGTTTGTGCTAAATATATTTTTGTGATGAGAGACGGCTTACGAACGGTGAGGAGTCCTAAACCAGGCTGATTAATCGCTTTCTTTTTCAGGTTCCTGTAGGTTTTCTAACAATTGACGTCTTAATTCTTCTATTTCTTCCATGTCGTATTCTTGTCTCCGCTCTTCTGCCACCATCACCCCACGTTTTTTCTCTTCAGAAATTTCAGATTTGTGTCTATATGCCTCTCTAACTCTCTGAGTAACTTTTACCTCGTACCCACACTTGGGACACTTGAGTATAATGGTGCCATTTTTCTTTCTCGGCGTCATTAAAGTCCCGTCTTTTGGACAAAAACGCATTTTATACTACGTATTTTACCGTATTTAAATGTTGTGGACACGTACAGCGCTAGTCGACGTCACCAAATCCACCACTTCTGCCGAAGTGATTCGCGCCGCCGCGTTGTGCTCTGGGTTATATATCTTCTGTAATTCTCCTACCTCTCACTAACACCCACCCCTCGTCATCTACTTCTATGTGTCTCTCTCTACCTCTCTCGACTATCTTTTGGAAAAGTTGTGTGGGGTCTATGGGTTTCTTGAAGAATTGCACAATTTTCTCAACGTCGCGTTTTAAGTACTCCAACTCCTTGGGGTGTCCCCTCCTCACTGCGGAGCCCCAGTCAATAATCCACGTGGACTCCCCGTCGTAAAGTACGTTGAATGGACTCAAATCGCTGTGCACTAACCCCGCCACTATGTATGTCTTTTCCAAATCTCTCAACACTTGGTAGAAAGTCTGTTCTCCCAAGTTTTCCAATCCCACGTCTATAAGTCTAGGCGCCGGTGTGGTGCCGACCCCTATGAATTCCATAACTAACACGTTTCTATAGAAGTCAAATGGCTTTGGTGTCTTCACGCCAGCCGCATGCGCTCTGGCTAAGTTACCAAACTCTTTCCTACACCAAGTCTCCACCAAGTGTAGTTGGTCGCTGATTTTGAGTCTCCTAAACCTGGGATCTCCCAATATGTAACTATGCCTCCTGGCGAAGCGGTTAGAAGTGGGGTAGAAGATTTTCAAAACCACATACACATTTTGCCTCTTGGCTAACACAATCTTGGCTTCCTTCCCCTGGCCAATTGGGCCGAGCACTTCGTCTATAACTCTCCTCTCTTGTATCTTGACTATAGCTGCCCAAGTGTATGCATTTATGGCGTCGTCTACAGTCTTATAGTAGTCATGATCTCTCTCTGTCTTAAAACGACCCACGAGTTTTTTATAGGGGAGAATTTATAATTTTATGTCAAATACATTGGGGCACCGCGCGCCCATAGTTGAACCAATTGACGCGAAGAGGTTAAAAGCAGCCAGAGCCCTAGCCGAGGCGCTTCGAAAGAGGGGGGTGGAGGTCCAGGTAGACGAGAGAGAGTTGTGTGTGAGAATTCTCCCGAAGCCAGAACAAGACGTGGCTATGTTATTGCGGTATAGAGATATGGCTAGAGCCGTAGCGCTTGGCATTTCGCCAGAGAGCGCTGTGCAGTTAGAAAACGAAGATTACGTATTGATAGTAATAGACCTCAAGGACTATGTAAAACCAAACCACCTAAGGCGTGTCAAGGGTAGGATAATCGGCAGAAGCGGCACAACGCGGCGCACTGTTGAACAATTGGCTGGAGTGACCATGGCGATTGGGGAGAGACACGTGGCTATCGTGGGGAAGCTACAAAACGCCGAGGTTGCCAAAACGGCGGTGGAGATGTTGATTGCCGGTAGTAAACACAATACTGTCTATAGATATATACAGAGAGCTCTAGAAAATCTCTAGACGGCTTCGGGGATCTCCTCCCTCACCGCAGTCTGCAACTCCTCCGGGGGATACTTCAACGTCTTTATTTTCGCTACCTCCACTTTCCTCAGGGGGGCAATTTTCTTCCCCACGTTGAACAACTCGGCGGCGAGCGTCCCCTCCAAAACACTCTTGAGAAATTGCCCAACGTCTACCTCAGCCACTTTCCTGACCAACGTTTCAGACATGTTTTTCCTAATTGCAGACTTCTGCGCCGACCCCACTCTGTGTGTAGTGACGGCCACGACGGTTAGACGCATGACCCAACCGTCTTTCGTCCGTACGTCGACGATTGTCGTTATCTTGCTAGTGCCCCTCCTAATTAGAAACCTGAGGTAGTCTCTAGTCAACTCGAGCCCCTTGAATCTAGTAAACGCCTTCAACCCCTCCACTCTAGTTATTTGGAAAAACAACTTGATGGGGAGGTGGGAAACGTCTCTAGTCAAGTCGTACAGCGACATTTCCAACGTTCTGGTTAGCAGCTTCTGTGGTTCGGAGGCCGGCACTTCGGTTAGGAAAACTCCCCCTAAGTAGGGTGGAGCGTAGGTAGAGTACCACTTTTTCAACGCCCAGGGGTCTCTCTTGGAAACCGCCACTTTCTCTTGTCTAGCTACCGCCTTCTGTTTTTCCGACACAGAAATGCAGTATTGAACTGTATATAAACTTTAGGCTTTACAGAGTCATGGACGATATAGATAGAAAACTAGTGACGTTGTTGCAAACTGACTCCAAGAAAACACTACAAGAACTTAGCCAAATTCTCAACAAACCCAAAACCACCATAGCTGCGAGGATTAAAAAACTAGAGGAGAGTGGGGTAATCATTGGACACAAAGCCGTGGTGAATCCATTCGCGTTGGGTTATCGCCTCCTGGCCTTTGTGTTAGTCAGCGTGAAGAGGGGGGTCGGCGTGGACACTAAACCACTTCAACATACTGTAGCTGAGAAGATACTGCGAGACAGCGGCGGGGGCGACATGCCCTTCGTAGAGGAGGCATTCATAATAACTGGACCCTACGACGTGTTGTTTAAAGTGTGGGCGCGCGACATTAAACAACTTTCCTCGTTTCTAGTGGCTTACTTAGCCTCCAGCCCCGAGATTCAACGCACCGAGACGTTGATTGTGTTAGAGATTGTGGAAGATTGGCGAAAGCGGATAATGCCGCCCGTAGAGTAGAGTTTATATAGTAGTCTCAATCCCATTTTGTGAGTAGGAGGCGGAAGATGTATTACTACGAAGAACTTCCAGTTGGCCCCATAGGCAGAACCCCAGCAGAAGTCAAAGTGTACAAATACATCGAGTGCTCCATTGTAGAGAAGAACTCCACTTCTCTAACTGCCATGTGCAAGCCAAATACGTTGATAAAAGTTTACAAAAGCGAAGAGGAAACCGTGGAGTACATAGTTGAGTTTGTAGATACAGACACTGGACTCACGGAGAGACATAGAGTGGATCTATCCACGGCGGTGGTCATTAGGAGATATCTAGAGTCTCGGGGTAAATTTTAAAAACACAACCCTTTAAGTTCGTATGGAGGCGATTGTTTTCCTCAACGTCGACGTGGGGTCCGAAGATGAGGTGATGGAACGACTTAGACAGATAGACGAAGTGAAAGCCGTGTACTTCGTCTATGGACCCTACGACTTAATTGTGAAGCTAGAAGCGCCAGAGATAGAGAAAATTAGAGCCATAGTGCGGGAGAAAGTGAGAAAGATAGAGGGAATTAGGTCCACCACTACGTTGATAGTGGCGAAATCACACACAACGCGGTAAGTTGTATAGAGTAAAGACCGACAGCCAAGTTGGGGGCAACGGGTGGGATCTCGCAGCAGCTTTGGGACAGTCGAAATTCTGGGCTACACGCTTCTGCGCTTGGTTGGAATTCTCAAGTCTAAACCTCTACACGTGGTATAGAGAAGGCAGAGATGTGCCATGACTGGAGTTCCAGCGGCGTTGTTATCTACGCTTCTGAGACGTGCGTCTCCACCTAGTTGGGGGTGAGTGCCTAGTCTTCTAGTACTACAAAACCCACACTGTATAAGATATCTATTAGGTAATTGAACAACTTAGAGGGATTGGGTGGTTTCACGACTTCGACCTCTCCCCCCTCGACGTATATAACTCCTCTGCCCCCCGCCACGTTTGGGGGTCTTCTACCCTCCACAATCAACACCAAGTTGTGTAGACGCCCCAGTCGTCGAGCGTAAGACATCCAGGGACATATGGCCACCACGCCGCTGTTCTCCAGCGAGCCGTCTATGGACAAGTACTGAACGCCACATCTATAGTCGGCGCTGAATTCATACTCGCCGTGGAGAGACAGCGCTTTAGCCAAGAGGTCTGCCCTCCTCTTCTTGAGTTCCAAGAGCGACGTCAACAACTCCTCTCGTGAAAACAATGGGTTAACCACAAGCCCCACCTCTGGCGTATATACGGCTAACTGCCCCAGTTGAAAAGACGTGGGCAACTGACTGTATATAGCTTTGTGTAACTCTGCGTCGAAATCTCCAGCGAGGAGTCCCTCTAACTGCGCTAAAGTCGGACCATCTGCCGAAGAGAGCTCCCCCAAGACATCTACCTCCAACTTTGGAGCTTTCTCGGCTAACTTCATGAGGAGTTTCGCCAAGTAGGGGGGCGCCGCCACTACCTCGTCTGAGAAGTGCATCGCCAAGCCCCACTTCAGTAGTTTCTCCAGCGAGTTTGACTTCCCCAAAAGCGCCATGCCTATCTCTAACTCTCTCTCTAGAGACAAACTGCGGCCGTACGCAGCGTACAACGCCGCCGTCTCCACGTCGTCTATTCTAGACACCACCATCTCAATTAGAGACTCCACAAACCCATCGACGTCTTCCTCAGAAGCCTCAGTAGCGGAGTTCCAGATGTGGGACCACCTCTCGCCATATCTCAAAATGAAGTCTCTACGTAGAGTGTCCTCACTGCCTTTAAACACCGCACGTTGGTACTTAGCCTCAACAATTTCATACCCCACGTATTGTATAGACTTATTTAAATAGAAAACCTAAACGCCGTGCGGGGATTCAAATCACTAACTCCAATCCGAGAGGCGCAGCGCGCTCTCTTGGAGAGAATTAACCACACCCCAACCGAGACAGAGACGCCGACGCCAGAAGCAGTGGGGAAAGTGGCGTCTCGAGACGTAGTGGCGCCAATGGACATACCGCCGTTTGACCGCGCGGCGTTTGATGGATACGCCGTGAGGGCAGAAGACACCATCGGCGCTTCTAGGACAAGCCCCATAATGCTCAAGCTAGTGGGTAGACACACGCCAGGTTCTGGACAACTCGCCGAAGTGGGACAGGGCGAGGCTGTGGAAGTGGCCACCGGCGCTCCGCTGCCTAGGGGTGCAGACGCCGTTGTGCCGTATGAAGAATCCACCGTGAGGGGGGGATATGTAGAAATCTACAGAGCGGTCCCCAAATATTATTATGTATCTAGGCGCGGAGAGGACGTAGCTAGGGGCGAAGTTGTAGTTAGACGCGGCAGGAGGATAAAGCCGTGGGACGTCGGCGTGTTGGCGTCGCTAGGCATAAAGAAGATATACGTGTATAGAGCTAGAGCTGCGCTCATATCCACCGGAGGCGAGTTGGTAGAACTCGACGACGCCCCGCCGCCCCCTGGCAAAATTATAAACAGCACGAGGCATATGTTGACTAAACTAATGGAGGGGCTGGGGGTGGAAGTGGCGTACTTGGGCATTGCGCCAGACGACGTCGATTACATCTACCAGAAGATTCGGGAGGCTTTACAACACTACGACGTGGTGGTGACCACAGGCGGCGTCTCAGTGGGAGAGCCAGATTACGTAATCCCAGCGGTGTCTCGCCTAAATCCAGAAGTGTTGATACACGGCGTGGCGGCCAGGCCGGGGAGGCCGAACAGCGCAGCTGTAGTGAGCGGCAAGCCGGTTTTGATGTTGTCTGGATTTCCAGTGGCTGCGGTGGTTGGGTTCGAGATTTTTGTAAAACCCACAATCCTCAAAATGGTGGGCGCCAGAGAGGAACCCGCGCCCACCGTCAGAGCTGTGCTCACCCGTAGAGTGACTACGCCAATAAACGTGCGGAGTTTTGTGAGAGTCCATCTGTTCTACAGAAATGGCAAGTTATACGCAGAGCCTCTGGCAGTCAACGGCAGTGGCGTCTTATCCACGTTGACTAGGGGAAACGGTTTGTTGATCGTGCCGGAAAACAGAGAGGGATACGACGAGGGAGATGAAGTGGAGGTAATTGTCCTAAACCCAATCGATTAGCTTTCTAACGCGGCGCGTTTGGTCGTAAGATCTGTAGCCAGGCGGTAGTTGTCTAGTGGCTTCCTCAGCTATCTCCAGCGCTTTCTCCACTAGCTCCCTCTTCACCACCAAGTCGTACTGTTCCCAACCCAACGGCACGAAGTCAAGGCCGTATAGCTCCGCGGCGTATCTAACGCCAATTCCAACGTCGGCTCTACCTTGAGCCACAGCCGCCGCCACGGCTGTATGTGTCTTCACTTCGTGAGTGTAGCCGTGGATCTTCTTCACGAGCTCTCCGAGAGTGACTCCAAGTCTCTCAGCCACTTTGGCTAAGTGGAGGTCTAGCAGAGACCGCGTGCCAGTCCCCCTGGGCCGATTCACCATCACCACGCCGGGTTTTAGCATGTCCTCCACTGTACGTATCCCCAGGGGGTTGCCCCTCTGCACTATGAGTCCCTGCTCTCGCTCAAAGAGACCTACCACAGCCACGTCCCTAACGCCGAGCTTCTCCAAGTACGGTATGTTGTACTCGCCGGAGTCTGGGTCGTACATGTGCGACCCAGCCATGTCCGCCTCGCCGCGCTTCAGCGCCATGAGACCACCCATAGACCCCACGTAGACAGTTTTGACGTTGTGTCTCGCCAACACGCGGTCTAGGTGGGGGTCGTGGCTGCCTATGAAGTACATCTCGGCTGGTTTATACTTCTCGAATAGGTGGACTTCCACTTCTTCACCCTCAGCCAAGTACTCCACGTTCTCCCCCACCGCGATGTATCCGTCTGCTCTCGACAATACAGAAATCGCTCCAGACTCAGCGTACAGGGGATACGCTCTGTGGACCCCCCCGCGGCTTATCAAAACCACTGGATAGAGAGCTCTCCGCCCCTTAGCCCCCTCTATGGAGAAGGCGAGTTTCGCTCTATACACCGCCGGGGGCTCCACCTCCATGCATTGCATCTTCAACAACAGCGGTCTAACCACGCTGTGGAATATCATCAACGCAGACGAGGGATATCCGGGCAGTCCAATCACCACTTTGCCACCCACAGAGGCAGCTATGGTGGGCTTCCCCGGCCTCACCATAATTCCATGGAAGAGAACCTCCCCCAGCCGGCCCAGCACTCTGTAAGTCAAATCCACCACGCCGGCCGAAGTGCCGCCGCTGATCAACACCACATCGCCGACCGAGAGAGCTTCCTCGATGGCTTTCTCATAACTCTCCGCCTCGTCTCGCACAATGCCGAACAACAACGGCACTCCACCCACTTCTCGCACCGCCGCCGCTATTGAGTAACTATTGACGTCGTAAAGCGCCCCCAACCGCAGCGGTTCGCCGGGGGGCAAGAGCTCGTTCCCAGTGGAGATTATGACCACTCTGGGTCTCTTCACCACCGCCACTGACTTCATGCCAATTGCAGCCAACACGCCTATTTCTCTAGCAGACAGTTTAGTACACCGGCGTAAGACTACTTCCCCAGCAGATATGTCACTCCCCGCGTTCATGACGTTTTCACCCGGCGCCACTGGCTTGAAAATTCTCACGAAGTCTCCCCTCTCCTGCGTGTATTCAACCATCACCACGGCGTTTGTCCCCCTGGGCAGTGGGGCGCCGGTGGCCACTTCCACAGCCTCGCCGAACTCAACCCCACGGCGCGGCCACTCGCCGGCCTCCACGCGGTCTGCAACCTTCAGCTCGACTGGCGTGAGTTCAGAAGCGTTGTAAGTAGATTCAGCAACTACGGCGTATCCATCTACGGTAGATCTGTCAAACGGCGGCACGTCCACTAGCGAAGTCACGTCGCGCGCCAAAACCCGGCCGTACGCCTCGGCAATGTCCACCTCCTCCTCGCCCAGGGGGTGGGCTAGCTTCAACAAAATTTCCCTAGCCGCATCTAGAGAGACGAGATCGTGGAAAATAACTCTCTTATCCATTTTTAGACAGTTCTCTACCAAACAAAACTGCGATGTTTCTAGCCAACTCTCCCACTTTCTCCTCTACCTCTGGCGGGATTTTTTCCAACGCAACTCCCTTACAGTCTACGTAAGTAAACTTCACCGCCACGACTAAATTTCCCCACCTGTACTTGGTTTTTACAAATCCAAACAACCAGTCGTCGCCTATCTTCACTCTAAACGTGGGGATAGACTTCCGTAGGGCCCCAAGCCGCCCCAACGCTTTTCTTTTCGCCACCTTCTCCGCGGTGGCTTCGTCTACACACATAACTTTTTAATGTTTTGAAAGTTTAAAAACTGTGAAGAGAGTCCCCGTATCTGAAACGTGACGAATTCACGTACCGGCGGAAAGTTTTTAAATTGAAATCAAGAGGCTGGTATGTTGCCGATGTTTGACCCCATAGCATTTGGATTATACATAGTGGGTTACATAGCAATGTTCATCTTAGCTTCAACCATAGCGCCAAAAGTCGCCGGCGCAGTCGCTGGTCGTTTTACGCTATATGGCGCTATGGCGCTCACGGCGATTTTGATAATCTTAACCACAGCCACAGTGATATATCTAATAATCACGGTTGTTGGTTTGTCTTACGGACTGTCTTTCTTTACCGGATTGATAGCGTTTGTGGTGATAGCCAACCTCTTGATGTACTTGGCGTCGCCCTACATGATCAACGCCATGTACGGCGCCCGGCCCGACCCAAGACTTCAAGAGTTGGTAAACCAAATCGCTGCGAGACTCGGCACGTCGCTTAAGCTAAAGGCCGTTGTAGTCAACGGCCCCCCCAACGCATTCGCCTATGGCAATTTCCTAGCTGGCAGATACGTGGCTGTGACTAACGGAATGATGTCCCTCGCCGACAGACGCGAACTTGAGGCTGTCATTGGACACGAAATCGGTCACCACATGCATAGAGATAATTTACTAATGCTCCTCTTCGGGATCCTCCCCTCAGTGGTGTACTACATGGGCGTGTTGACGGTTCACATGGCTATGCACAGCTCGAGCAACAGGGGGGGAGGGGGGCCGGTGCTTCTGGCGATTGGCGTCGCTGCTGTGTTGATCTCTTTCGTGATCCAACTTTTAGTTTTGGCATTCAGCCGCCTTAGGGAGTATTACGCAGACACTGCGGGCGCCGCTGCCGCCGGCAGAGACGCAATGCAATTCGCTCTAGCTAAAATACACAAGTACTACCGCAGCGCCCCTGAAGTCAGAGAAGCGGTGTCTACAGACAAATTCCGCACGCTCTTTATATACGCACTCACGAACGCCGTGGCTAATCCATTTGTGACAATCACTAGAAGTGAGGTAGAGCAGATAAAAAACGCCAAATATTCCCCCCTTGAGGAAATTCTCGCGACGCATCCACCAATTCCAAAGAGGCTGCAATTTCTAGACAAATTCTAACGTGGTTTTTTCTGTAGTTCTAGCTGGAGGTCTCTCTAGGAGATTTGGACAAGACAAATGTACATACCAATGGAGGGGGAAGCCATTGATCGATTGGGTAATAGACGCTTTGTCTAAAGTAACAGACTCTATCTACATCGCTGCTGGTCGCAACGCTCATTTATATAAGGGGAGAGAAGTGTTGGAAGACAGTCCCCGTTTTTCCGGACCTCTAGCCGCAGTAGACTCCGCCGTAGCTCGAATTCGAGACGTAGTTGTGTTTACTCCATGCGACGTTCCTTACGCCAAACCTGTAATTTTTGAAAAACTACTCGAGATAGATACCACTTTCTCTGTTTGGGTTTATCCAAACGGACGGGTGGAGTCTACAATTTTCAAAATAGACGGGCGGCGGAGTGTCGAAATTCTAAACTTTTTGGCAAAATACAAGAGAAACCGTATTGACGATATGTTCAGATTGGGTGAAACTACATTTCTCTCAATTGTGAAACACGGCGTAGATCCCCTGTGGTTGCTTAATGTAAACAAACCGCAAGATTTAGAAAATTCCACTGTACACATAGATGAAGTTTTCGTCGACGATGTAAAGTTGGTCTGGGAGGAACCCCCGTTGAAGATGTGGTTGACAAACGGCGATGTCGAAATTCTAAAACGCGAATTTCTGCGTTATTTAGAAGTGGGGCTTTTCTCAGTGGCTGCCCACGTAGCTAAAGACATATCTAGAGATATACCCAACTTCAAGACTGTAGCTGATTTGTTGTATAGATTTGTCGAAATCAGGAAAGTAAACTAAAAGTTTTTGTGTACTTAGATTGATTATATAAGTACTTCAATGAATATGTTTTAAAGACATGCACCTATACATGCATGTACAAAGTGTATCTAAACCCCGCAGAGAAAAGGATATTGGTAACACGGCGAACTATAAGAGAGGGGGGATGGCTAATTCTATCTCGACATGCGACGTGGGAAAAAGCTTATAGAAGAGCCGTGTACATAGCCGACAAACTCGATTTCATCCTCGAGTGGTTTTTGGAAGAGGAAATAAATTAACACAACGGGGGTCGACACGTTCAAACGTCAAAACACATTGAGGCGTCTGAAGAGATTTGTTCTTACTCACAACAGAATCGCTGTTTAGACAATAAGTAGATGTTTTTATAACGTTCGCTCCGGAGAACAAAGAGAAACGTCAAAAGTTAACGCCGTGTGCTGTTGAAAAATTAATACATCTACGTCGTCAATTGAATATTGTATACAACAACCCCGGCTTGCTATAGATTTTTTCCAACGAAATTTTAAACAACACACCGATTAGCTTTTATATGAAGTTCCATCCAGCTGTTGCAGAATTCGAAAAACTTGTGTCAAACAATGGCTATCGGAAAACAGTAGAAGAGTGGCTCCGTTATTCGTGGCGATGGGCTACTAGAGAGAAGTATAAACTTGTGTTTAAGATCCAAGCCGCAGCTCTACGTGCAATTAGAGAATTTCTAGATTCTCAAGGGTTTGTAGAAGTCCTCTCCCCCATTGTCGGTCCAGTGACAGACCCCGGCATTAGGGGCGCCAAACAAGCGCAGATAGACTTCTACGGAGCGCCATACAAAGTTATGTCTTCTGCAATATTATACAAACAATACATGGCTGCTGCGTTGGGCAAAATATACTTTGTTAGCCCCAATCTTCGTCTAGAGCCTCCGGAGAGTATATATACAGGCAGACACTTAGTCGAGTTTTACCAAGTGGACGTTGAGATCTACAAGGGGACTTACCGAGATGCCATGGATGTAGCTGAAAGACTTACTACATACGTAGTGAAATACATAAGAGACCTCTATGGGAAAGAGCTTGAAAAACTAGATAGAAATTTGTGGGAATTCAAGAAACCGTTCTATAGGTACAGCCATAGAGAAGTCGTTAAGTTAGCTCACGATTTGGGGTGTAGAAATCCAACAAACGGAGAATTGACGTGGGAATGTGAAAAAATAATTTCCGCATACCACGACGCGCCCGTGTTTATATATGAATATCCAAAAGGCTCGAGAGGGTTCTACGACAGAGAAGATCCACAAAGGCCGGGGGTACTTCTCGACTTCGACATGTTGTATCCAGAGGGATTCGGCGAAGCCATAAGCGGAGCGGAGAGGGAATACGAACCGGAGAAAGTAATACAGAGAATGAGAGAAAGTGGAGAAGACCCAACGAACTACCAGTGGTATCTACAAATGTTAAGAGAGTTGTACCCCCTGCAGACTGCAGGTTTTGGAATAGGCGTAGAGCGATTGACTAGATACCTCTGTGGACTGCGGGCTGTGTGGGAAGCTAGACCTTATCCAAAACTAGCCGGAATAGTTGGAACTCCGTAGTTAAATCCACCCCCTGATCTTCATTGCTTTGTATATTCTCTCCAACGCCGTAATTACCGCAACATCTCTCAACGTGTTTTGTTGTTTTTGCCAATTTTGATATATCCTCGCGGCGTTGTTTACCATTATTTGTTCTAACCTCTTTCTTGTTTCCTCCTCGTCCCATATGTACCATTGTAGATTCTCAACCCACTCTAGGTAAGACATTATCACGCCGCCTGCGTTGGCTAATATATCTGGCACTATCAACGTGCCTTTCTTATACAACTCGCGTTCTGCGTCTAAAGTAACCGGCCCGTTTGCCCCTTCTACAATTAACTTAGCCTTTACTCTATTCGCGTTGTCTTTACGTATTACGTTTTCGATAGAAGCCGGTATTAAGATGTCTACATCGGCGTAAAGCGGCACGTCTGGATCTGGGATTGTTTCTCTTGTGAATTTCTTCTCGCGGTAGTAAGTTAAAATTTCTTTGCTAGATATGCCTTTTTCGTCGTATATCGACCCCTTCGTGCTGGAGACGGCTACAATCTTGGCGCCCATTTGTTCAAGCCAATAGGCAGCCCAAGCTCCAGTATTTCCAGCTCCATGTATCGCCACAGTTTTATTCTCCACACCGCCCCATATTTTCCTGGCGAATTCTCTAGCCACAATAGCCACGCCGAAGCCCGTGGAGTATTCCCTCACGATGTTGCCCCAGAGCTCCGGCGGTTTTGCCGTAAATACCGCAGGCACGTTATACCCCCTAATTTTTGAGTATTCGTCAACCATCCACGCCATTATCTGCGGATTTGTGTTCACATCTGGCGCAGGTATGTCTATTACCTCGCCTATCAACGGCGCTATGGCTCTCGCGTACTCTCTAGACAATTGCTCAAGTTCTTTCTGCGTGAGTTTTTTGGGGTCTACTCTCACAGCGCCTTTAGCTCCGCCATATGGAATGCCCGCGAGGCTATTTTTGAGAGTCATCAACGTAGCTAGAGCTACGTCGTCGGCTAGAGTGACTTCCGGATGGAACCGAATGCCGCCTTTGAAGGGACCCAAAGCGTCGTTGTGTTGAACGCGGTAGCCCTCTAACACTTCCAAAACACCGCCTATCTTCACTGGGATAGATACTTGTAATATGCGCTTTGGTCTAGAAATTATTTTGTAGAACTCCTCTGGAAATCCGCCGAGTTCTACCCCCCTCTTTATCACATTTAACGTATTTTCTAAGAATTGACTCTCCATGCATAGCTACTCTGAACCCTATATAAATTTTCTTGCGTATTACGATATGAGAGATGCAATGTATTTACCGACTTCTCTAGTGTTGTGGTGACCTCCAATATCTGGAGTCTTTACGCCAGCTTCTATCGCTCTCTCTACCGCTCTCCTTATCGACTCTGCTGCGTTTTTCATACCCATCCACTCGAACATCATAGCTGCGGATAGTATAGCAGCTATGGGATTCGCTATGCCTTTACCCGCAATGTCAAAAGCAGCTCCGTGAACTGGTTCAAACATCGCTTTGTCATCGCCTATGTTGCCACTGGGGGCGAGACCCAACCCGCCGGCTACTTGCGCCGCTAAGTCTGTCAATATATCGCCGTATTGGTTAGGAGTTAACACAACGTCGAAGCGAGTTGGATTTCTCACAAGTTCCATAGCCGCCGCGTCTACGTACATCTGGTCTACCTCCAGCCCCTTTAACTCCTCCATGGCTACATCTCTGAAAAACCCATCTACTACACGAAGGACGTTGGCTTTGTGCACAATCGTCACTTTCCGCTTCCGTTCTTCTGCGTATTTCCTAGCCACTCTAGCCACGCGCCTCGTGCCTTTTTCCGTAGCGATTTTCAACGCGATAGCTACATCTCCCACTCTGTACTCAGCCCCTATGTAGACATCTTCTACGTTTTCTCTCACAAAAACACAATCTATAGACCTCACGGCGGGCACTGAGGGTAAGTTTTTCACTGGCCTAATGTTGGCGTATAGTACATATCTAGATCTAATTAACGACGTTACGTCAAACGCCGACTCCCCAATGGGCCCCTTGAAAATCACATCTGCCAAATCCGCCAATCTCAAAGTCTCGGGAGGCATCGCCGTGCCGTACTTATTGAGAGCCACATCTCCAGCCTCGGCGACTTTTATCTCCAACTCGGAGCCGAACGCTTTAATTACATACATTGCCGCTTCTACCACCTCCGGACCAATTCCGTCGCCGGGGATGACCAACAGCTTACGCATGGGACTTCACGATCTCCCTCAAGACAACCTCGTCAATTTTAATCTTCTTTATGGAGTACTCCTTCACTTTCTCTAATATGTACATTATCAAATCCTCACTCGGCTCCACCCCCAGGTTTTTCAACGCCCACTCAATGGAGTGACGGCCGGAGTGTTTACCCAACACAATCCGCCTCCTGTTGCCCACATCCTCCGGCCTCATGGGTTCGTAAGTAAATGGGTTGTTCAAAACTCCATGCACATGTATACCAGCTTCGTGACTGAAGGCGTTGTCCCCCACGATGGCTTTGTTGGGGGGTATGGGTATGCCAAACATCTTCGACACGAGTTGCGACAGTTCGTACAGTTTATTTATCTTCACGTTCACTCTATACCGCAGCAAGAAGTGGACTGCGGCCACCACCTCCTCCAGCGCTGCGTTTCCAGCTCTCTCGCCAAAGTTATTCACTACCACTTGCGCCACGTCTGCCCCTGCCTCTATCGCCGAGATAGTGTTAGCCACAGCCATGCCAAAGTCGTCGTGACAGTGGACGTGTATAGGCACATTTATATTCCTCTTGACGTATTCCACTAAGAAAGCCATTCTGCTAGGCGTCATCACACCCACGGTGTCGGGTATGTTTATTTCGTCAGCGCCGGCGTCTACGGCTGTTTTGTATACCTCCACCAAGAAATCTAAATCGCTCCTAGTGGCGTCTTCGGCGCTGAATAGGATTTTCACACCGTGGGATTTGGCGTAGGAAACCATCTCTTGCACTCTCTTCAACACTTGCTCACGCGTCATACCCAATTTGTACTTCATATGTATGTCTGAAGTAGCTATAAAGACGTGGACTATATCCACCCCCGTGGAGATCGCCACGTCTATGTCGGACTTAGTCAACCTAGCCAAACTCGCCACCTCCGCCACGGCAACTTCTCTAGCTATCTCTCTAATTGCTGTAGTTTCGTCTCTAGAGACAGCTGCAAAACCAGCTTCAATCATATCGACGCCGGCCTCGTCTAGAGCTAGAGCAATCTGTAGTTTTTCTTTGGGAGAAAGAGCAACGCCGGGGGTTTGCTCGCCGTCTCTCAAAGTGGTGTCGAATATCCTTACCGTACGAGCCCCGAAGCCATATGTGGCATGAAAATCACATATATAAATTTTTTCATGAGAAGTATATATAGCCTCGCAATTAACTCCACATGCGCCTCAGGGGGAGAGCCATAGTCTACGGAGACAAAATAGACACAGACGTGATAATACCAGCCAAGTATTTAGTCTATACAGACCCCAAAATACTTGGTCAACACGCCATGGAGCCCATAGACCCCCACTTCCACAAGAAAGCAGGAGGCGCCGTGTTGGTGGCCGGACGGGCTTTCGGCATGGGGTCTTCGAGAGAGCAAGCAGCCATAGCGCTGAAGGGAGCGGGGGTGGTGGCGGTAGTAGCTGAAAGCTTCGCAAGAATTTTCTTCAGAAACGCCATAAACGTGGGGCTGCCGGTGTTACAAGCCAGCGTCGGGAGTAAGGTGAGAGAAGGAGACACCCTAGAGCTAGACTTGGAGAGGGGCGTGGTGACTAACTTGGATACTGGAGAGGAGATTGTGGGGAAACCCCTCACGGGTTTGCCGCTGGAGATACTGAAGGCAGGTGGGTTACTTAACTTTCTGAAGAAGTGACTTACACCGATGGCAGAAGGTGACTCTCTTCCTATCTGTGTCGTGTATAGTGTTGCTGAAATACATGACGCACGTGGGGTCTCTACAGTGGCCGAGTCCGTAGAGATGTCCCCCCTCGTGTGTGATTTCCTTCGCCAACCGCTCGCCGAACTTGACGCCGCGGAGTCTCTCTGTGAAAACTACGGCGGTTCTAAGCGCGGGTATCGCCAATCCAAACACAAAATTCAGACCAGGGTAGTAACCGTCGCAATCCAACACGTACACCGAGGGCGGGCCCCCACCGGCTAGTCTTCTCACTACCTCGTCCGCCCTACACTGTCCCCCCGTGTCGTTTAGAAAGAGTCTCACGTCTATTTTGTGACTCCGCCACTCTACTTCAAACTCTGGGACGTCCACCGGCTGCATCGCCGGCGGTATGTACACCACTAGTCTAGGCTTCATTTCACGAGGTATTGAACTGCGGGACATGCAGAACTGCAGAGCAAACAACCGACGCATTTGGAGTCGACAGAAAAACTCCTCCCCGGACCAACTCTCCGCAGTGCCCCCGTGGGGCACCAATACACGCAGAGGTCGCAATCTCCACAAACCGCAGATCTGACTAAAAGCCCAGCGGCGTCTTTGGCTAACTTCTCGTCTCTAGACTCTACAACCCACGCGGCGCCCTCTCTATACACTCTCACGGCCCCCCTCCCACCAACCACTGTATCTCCCCTCACTTCGCCAATCATTTTAAGTAATTCTCTCAAAGTCTCTAAGTTTGGCTCTGTGTTTAGCTCAATCACTAAGCGACCGCCGTATTTAGTCACTCTCACTGGCGTTTCCCCCCGCCACTCTCTCTTCAGCCACCTAGCCACGTCTCCGGGGGTCCCCGACCGCCACCGCCAGAGGCCGAGTCTCCAGACTTCCCCACTGACTTGCTTAACAGCCACTTCCTCTAGCCGCCGGTGGGTTTCTGGATAGTGTAACCTCACTGAGTCTAACTCAGCCATTTCGTTAGCTGGGCAAATTACGCAACCCAAGCGGTCGAAGCCCTTTTCATACGCCGGGTTGTAGGGGAGGT
This sequence comes from uncultured Thermoproteales archaeon, assembly GCA_938027595.1. Taxonomy (GTDB): domain Archaea; phylum Thermoproteota; class Thermoprotei; order Thermoproteales; family Thermoproteaceae; genus Pyrobaculum. Next base: position 117,133 of record CALJAK010000001.1, on the reverse strand, counting down.
TGTGTAAATATATATAGAGCCACACCTCCAGCGCAGTCCAGTCTTGCAGTGGGGCAGCCACTAGAGAGCCAGCTACCCACTTGCTTTGAGACACTCGCGGAAGTCTCGCCCTGAGAAAAGACTCGACCCCCCTCTGACCCACAACGCTGACGTAGCCGTTTGGAAATCTCTCCCTAAGCGCTTTTGTGGTTGGAGCTAACTTAATCACTTTACAACACCACCTGTAGTCTCTGGCGGGTAGTCCGAACTTCTCCACTGCACTCCAGAACCTCTCCCCGGCGCTGCCTACTATGAGCTCAGCTCCGTAAGCCTCAGCCACTTTCGCCACGTTTTGGTAAGTCTCCGTTGGCTCCAACCCCGTGTCGTTGAAATATATGTAGAACTCTACGCCGGCTCTAGCCGTGAGGTCCAGCGCCACCAAACTGTCTTTGCCGCCGGAGTAAGAAACCACAATGGGCTTGCCGTATTTCTCCAAACTTCTAATGAAGTCTATGGCTTCTCTACTCTTTCTCTCTAAATATTCCCCATTCAAAAGCGCGGCGTCTCTCAAACTAGAGGGCTTGCCCAGTGGCAGCGGGCGCTTAGCTCGCCAAGACTTCACCACGTGTAGTCTACCTCCCCTGAACAATTTGCCCACTCCATGAATTTTTCCGTCTGTAGTGGAGAGAGCCACATGTCTATATCTATCGCTGGGGAGAGAGCCCTCCACTACTCTCTCGCTATGTATGTCGTAGCCGGGCGGCAACTCCGCCATGTCCACCACAGCCCAGTAGCCAAGTCGCTTCTCCAACATAGTGGCCACGCCTTCGTACAGCGGCCTAAAGCGCCACCGCCTCTCCGTCAGATCGTAAAACCTATGCCCCACCACTCTGCCTCTGACCACCACCTCGTCTGCTTGGTCTGCATATCCAGGTATTTTGTTCAACAACACAACCTCGTCGCTTGGGATCAACAACTCAGCCAACCGCCCGTCGCCGAACTCGTTCACCACGGCGGCTCTGGTGACCTCCACGTCCACAGCGAAGGCCGGGCGGGGGTCTCGTGGTTGAGTTATCTTTACCTCTATGTAATTGCCGCACTTCTCCACCACGGGCTCCAGCGCCGGGAGGTTCAAATCTACACACCAGTAGAGTGACACAGTCAAAATATACAAGATTTATAAAGAGGATGTAGTGTGCACTATGGAACAGGCGGGGAAATTACGATACTAGACTCAACGTTGAGAGAGGGAGAGCAAACTCCCGGCGTTATATTTTCAGAAGAGTGGCGCGTTAGGATCGCCAAGGCTTTGTCAGACTTGGGAGTTGGAATGATCGAAGTGGGGGACCCCACCGTAGCTCCAGACATAAAGTCAGCCATTAAGAAAATAGTGTCTATGAAGAGGGGGGGAGAGATAGAGAGTCACATAATTGCGCACTCTAGATCAACGCGGCAAGACATAGAAACCGCGGCTTCTCTAGAGCCAGATAGAGTGGCTATATTCTACGGCGTCAGCGACGTGCATTTGAAACACAAACATAGGAAGAGTAGAGAGGAGGCGCTGCAGATAATTGGAGAGATGGTTTCTCTAGCCCGCTCCCACGGAGTGGCGGTGAGGTTCACCGCGGAGGACGCCTCTAGAGCAGACTTGACTTACTTAATACAAGTGGTGAAAACCGCCCACCAAGCTGGTGCCGATAGAGTCAGCATTGCCGACACTGTGGGTATATTTACGCCGAAGCGAGTTAGAGAAGTATTTAGTAAAATCAAAAACGCCGTGCCCACCGTGGGGTTAGACATACATGCACACAACGACTTCGGCATGGCTGTAGCTAACAGCCTCGCCGCGGTGGAGAGTGGGGCTGATGTAGTGCACACCACTGTAAACGGCTTGGGGGAGAGGGCGGGCATAACGCCGCTTCAAGTATTCGTAGCGGCTTATTACTACCACTACGGGGTGGAGTTAGTGAATTTGAGAGAATTGCCAAAGATAACTGCCTTAGTGGAGACAGCTAGTGGGATTCCTCTCATGCCCACTTTCCCAGTAGTTGGGGAAAACGCCTTCACACACAAAGCCGGCGTGCATCAAGCTGGCGTGATTGCGAACCCGGAAACTTATGAACCAATCCCGCCGGAGGTGGTGGGTAGGTCGCGTGATTTCTCACTTGATAAATACAGTGGTAGGAAGGCAATAATGCATAGGTTAGAACACATGGGGATTACAATTCCACCTCAAGTCTTGGATAAAGTTGTGGAGGAAGTGAAGAAAACGGTCGCGAGGAGACTCAGAGATGAAGACTTGCTAGACATCCTGGAGAGAGTGACTAAAACTGCATTCAAACCGAAAGTGAATAGACACATAGAGGCGTACGTGTGGGTGAAAGTAGATAACAACGTCTACACCACTTCAGTAGCTAGGCGAGTGGCTGCGTTGAGGAACGTGGTTTCTGTGTCTGAAATTACGGGAGAATACGACATTGTAATTAAAGTCGTGGCGCAAAACACTGAAGAATTAAACAACGTCATTGAGAACATTAGAGAAGTGAGGGGGGTGGCTTCTACTCTGACCAGCTTGGTGTTGAAAGAAATGCCCACACAATATAAATAACTCTCTAAATCTACATGTGAAACATTTATTGACGCTACTGGAGTTTTCACATTACGAGATTGAACAACTACTCCACATATCTAGAGAATTCAAAATTCGCCATAGGGTGGGAGAAATCTACACACCACTACTCCCGGGCAGAGTGGTGGTGTTGTATTTCGAGAAGCCGAGCACCAGGACTAGACTGTCTCTAACCTCAGCCGCGGTGCAGTTGGGCATGCATCCAGTGTACACAACGCCGGCTGAGTTGCAGATCGGCCGGGGGGAGACTATACACGACACTGTGAAGACTGTGTCTCGCTACGCCTCGGCGGTGGCGGCGCGCGTCTATAGACATGAGACTCTAGAAGAAATGGCTAGATACAGTTCGATACCTGTGATAAACGCTCTCTCAGACAAACACCACCCCCTACAAGCGCTGGCGGACGCTCTCACTCTGTGGGAGAGACTCGGGAAATTACGCGGTTTGAAAATCGCTTTCCTAGGCGACGTGGCAAACAACGTGGCTACTAGCTTGACATTAATCGGCGCGAAGTTGGGGTGGGAAGTCAGGCTAATTGGTCCAAAACAACTGTGGAACTACAGGCTGGTAGACGAACTCCGTGAAGATTTAGTTAGAACCGGCGGCAATGTGTACTACAGTGACTCCATAAACGACGTGGGGGGTGTCGACGGTGTTTATACAGACGTCTGGATCTCCATGGGTTTCGAGAAAGAGGCAGAAGAGAGGCGGAGACTTTTGAAACCTTATCAAGTAAATCGCCACGTGATGGAGATAGCTGGTAAACAAGCTATTTTCCTACACTGCCTACCGGCGCGGAGGGGGGAGGAGGTGACTGACGAAGTCATCGACGGAGTGCAATCCGCCGTTTGGGATCAAGCAGAGAATAGAATGCACACAGCTAAAGCCGTTTATTCCTATCTCTTGATTTTCTCTAACAAATAATCAACTATGTAATCGGCTGGGTTTATCCCAGTAGCCATTTTGAAACCTTGCCAACTCATCGTGGGATTTACCTCAAGTATGTAATAACCCTCGTTAGTCTCGGCGATGTCTACCCCACCGTAGTCTAAACCCAAGACTTGCACAGCTCTCACGGCGAGTTCTTCTAACTCTGTAGTTAGTTTCGCAGCCTCCGGCTTGGCGCCCTGCGCCACGTTAGTCTTCCACCCATCTCCACGTCTAAACTCAGCGCCGATGGCTCGGCCGCCCACTACTACGACTCTGTAGTCGCCGCCGTTTTTCTCCAAATACTTCTGGACATATATCGGTTTGTTTAGATTCATCAACGTGGAGAATATGTGGAAAGCCACGTCTGGGTTGTCAACTAGAAACACGCCGTATCCCATGGCACCACGCGTTTGCTTCACCACAACCCTCCCCCACTCACCCACCGCTCTGTACCCCAGAAACATGTTTTCACTAACTGACGTCGGCGGCACCGGCAGCCCCGCCTTGGTTAACCTCAACAGAGCGCCAGTCTTGTCGCCAGCCACTAACCAAGACATAACTGGATTCATGACGTATATACCGGACTCCTCCATCGCTTTCACAACCCAAACTCGATGGAGGAGTTGTTCGAAATCTCTAAATATGCCCAAATGCCTAAGCAACGCCCCCTCTAGCGACACTTCCACTGGCTGACTCCTCCCCACGGCGTGTCGCACTGCGATCCCAGACCCCATCCGTATTTCCACCATGTCTACATATATCCTAAGGGGTGTGTAGCCCCTTTTCTCAATGGCGTTCTCTAAGTCAGTCACGTCGCCCGGGTTGAACTCCACTTCGTAAGGTCTAATTATCCCAATCATTAAAGATACACCCCCCAGAGGTCTCTACAGAGACCCGGCAATAGATACCGCGCCACTAACTCCGGCTCGGAGATTTTGAGTTGCTTCAAGACATTTGCCACAGAAGCCAGCGGTTGCTCCGCCAGAACCAACGGTGGGTTGTACAACATGCAGCCACGTGGATGTTCATAAAGCGCTATGGGCTCCGGCGATAGTTCTCTACAGCCATCTCCACAGAGATATATGCCAGAGGGTCTCTGCACCACGTACCCCCCTCCCACCGGCGCGATGGGGCCCACTGGACAGAGACAGTCGGAGGCTGACGCTCTATACAACTCGAGAAGTTTCCTCTCCACCTCTACACGTCCAAACCTCCCGCCGTATCTGTCTAGAAAAGTAGCCACGGGTTTCTTCACATGTCCCCAAATCTCCACGCCGAGTTTTCTCTTAGCCAAATCTGCATCTACCCCAAAAGCCACAACGACGCCGATTATGTCATACGGCGATGCCTCTAGCGACTTCATGATATCCAAGGCGATAGCCATAACTCTTCCCACGTCGCCCCCGGGTTGACATGTGGAGAACTTCTCCAAAATGCAAGACTCCATAACTTTGCGTTTTTCCCACTTTAAAAATTACCCTACTTTAGACAATCTGCCAAACTCCAACTCAATCACTCTGCCCAGAACCACTGCGTATTCAAACGGCAGATCTTTCAATATGTCGCTTACAAATCCCAAAACCACCGCAGCTTTCGCATCTGCTTCCGACAGACCGCGCGTGCGGAGGTACGTCAGTTTCTCTTCAGATATTGTGGAAGCTGTGGCTTCGTGCGTCACGACGGCGGTTTTTTCAAACACTTGATCATGCGGTATGGTCAAAGTGGCAGAGTCTTTGTCTAACACGAGCGAGTCGCACTGCACGTGAGACTTGGCGCGTTTGGCCCCCCTCTGCACGTGGATTACTCCCCTATACACCACCACGCCGCCCTCGGCTGAGATGCTCTTATTCACTACCCTACTGTTAGTCTTCGGCGCTAGGTGCCAGACTTTCGCCCCGTTTTCCTTCCAGTAGGGACCCTTAGCCGCAGTGATTCCCACGATTTCTGTAGCCGCCCCCTCGCCCAGCAGTACAGTGGAGGGGAAGGTGTACGTAGTTTTGCTCCCTATGGAGCCCTCCACCCAGTTTACTCTAGCCCGAGCTTCCGCAATAGCTCTCTTGTTGTTGAAGTTAACCACGTCTCTAGACCAATTCTGCACTGTAGTTATCTTCAAAGTGGCGTCTTCGTGTGCATACCCCTCAACCATGCCGTTGTGGAACGAGTACTTAAGCAACCGCGGCGCCGAGCAACCCTCGATCCAGTGGACGTATGCACCTCTGTCGGCCACTACTATGGAGTGCTCCATTTGCGACTCCATAGATTGGCCAATGAAGAAAAACGTCTCTAGCGGCTGCTCTATCCTAACGCCGGGCGGCACGTAGATGAACACGCCGCCCGACCACAGAGCGCCGTGCAGCGCTGCGAATTTATGCTCAGGGGGAAACACCCTCATGAAATACTTCTGCACCAACTCTGGGTACTTCTTCACCGCCTCCTCCATAGGCAACATCACGACGCCCCTCTCCTGCAGTTTCTTCTTCAAATTGAAGTATATAATTTCGCTATCGAACTGCGCCCCCAGACCCAACAACGCCTTCGCCTCTATCTCCGGCAACCCCAACTTCTCGTAATACTGCCTGATTTCTTTCGGCACCTCGTCCCAACTAGACACAACTTGCGTCTGCGGCTTGGCGTAGTGGACTAGAGCTTCCAAATCGATCTCTCTCACTGCCCTGACCCACTTGGGCGTGGGCATTTTTTCGAAAAGCTCTAACATCCTCAATCTCAACCTACGCATCCAGTCTGGCTCCCCCTTGAGTTTGCTAACCTCCTCCACCATGTCTCTAGTGATCTTGCCCCGGAGCTCCACTTGGTAATTAAACTTCTTCTCGTACCCCAAGACTTCTTCTATAGACTCCACATGGCTAATTGTTGTGTGTAAACTCTCAACGTCCATGTCAACATTGCGATGTGGAAATATATCTCTTTAAGGCTTTTATAATGCCACTCGAGACTTGTCATGCTCGAAGTGAAGAATTTGAGAGTGGCTGTGGGGGGGAGAGAGATTTTGAGGGGAGTGAACATTTCAGTATCCACCGGCGAGGTGGTGGTGTTGATGGGGCCAAACGGCAGTGGGAAATCCACGCTTTTCCAAACAATCGCCGGAAATCCAAAGTACGAAATTATAGAAGGCGACATTTTGCTAGACGGCGAATCCATCAAAACTCTAACTCCAGAAGAGAGGTTCGGCAGAGGCATATTTGTGGGTTTCCAAAACCCCATATCCGTGCCGGAGGTTAGATTCACCTTCCTACTGCAAGTCATGTCTAACGTGAAGAGAGGAAAGAAACTAACTGACCCAAACCCCCAAGTCTTGACGCAGGCGCAGAAAATAGCCACAGAGCTGGGGCTCAAGCCAGAAGTCTTCTCCAGAGGCGTCGGGGTGGGTTTCAGCGGCGGCGAGTTCAAGAGAGCTGAAGTGCTACAAGCTCTACTAATAGAACCCAAAATCGCCATCTTCGACGAGCCAGACAGCGGTCTCGACATCGACGGCATTGCGGCTGTGGGGAGAGCAATCACCAAATTGGCGTCTTCCGGAAGTGGAGTGTTGATATCTACACACTACGCCAGAGTTCTACAATTCTTGAAACCCACGAGAGTATACGTAATGGTGGACGGCAGAGTCGTACTGGAGGGCAGCGGGGAGATAATAAAGAAAATCGAGGAGGTGGGCTACCAGAGTTTCCTAGAGTCAGTTGGCTCCTAAGCAATCACCAATCGTCAACCCAGCCCTCATCACACAACTACCGAACGAGCTCTAGATAAACTTAAACCTCAGAAGAGTGAATAGGTAGAGAAATATCGTTTTCGACGTCTTCTCGTCTGCTCTTCATAGTACCACTCTATTACTTCATCTTCTGCGATCTCCATAGCGTGTGCAAAAGCCACGTCCCAATATGGCGATTCAAACACTATAGACCAACCGTCTTTCAACAATTCCAAATCGCTTTCCTTGCCTGTTATTAAAATTCTGTCGCCCTGTTTGTTTCTTAACACTCTATACACACATGTAAACATGTGTATATATAAATGTGGCTCGGAAATTTTTATGTAATATCTTGATATTACCGTCTCATTTTGAAAAATTCCAAGCCGTATCTCTTGAGGTAGTCATATGCGGTGGATGTGATGTCTGAAGCTACCAAGATGCCTCTAACCTCTATCCCCCTCCGTCTGAATGACTCCACGTATCTAGCTAGTTGAAACACTGCGTCGTGCGTAGCCACGTCGCGTTTTATCTCTATGACGACGTGTCTCCCCCTGCCGTCTCTCGCCAATATATCCACGTGCCCCACGTCTGTGGGTACCTCAACCCCCAGAACTTCCATCCCCTCTTCTATCAACCAGGGCGACTCTGCCAGTTTCTTCACGAAGTCTCTCTCGCTGCCGACTAACTCCAGTTCCGTGGCGCCTATTTCAAACGTGTCGACGAAGTCCACAGTCTCGAAAGATATCCTGACAGTCTCGAATGGTTTGTTTCTAACACTCTTCACCACTAGAGTTCCCCTCTCCACAAACGCCGCCGTGGAGCTACCTGGGGGGTTCCAAATCTTTGGCTGGGCTTTCTCAGCTTCGTGAACTAACAACGTGCCGTCTCTCTTGATTATCACTAGTCTACTGCCTTTCTTCAACCTCGCCGAAGCTCTACCTACGTATGTCACTTCGCAGACACCCACAATTACCACAACGCCGGTTTTCTTGCTGCTGTTTATTAATTTAGCGGCCTCCACAGCGTCAATGGGTCTGCGCACGTCTAACAATACCAAAACCTTTAATATATCCAACAAACACGCGGCATGGTTGAAATTAGAGAAGTTCCAGAATTGAGGGGATTTAGCGTAATTAAGAAAATTCCAAATAGAAACGCGATTTCGAGTGAACTGCGGCAAAACGCAGTGTTGATATTCCACGGGAGAGATGGCAACGAAATGATTGTGGAAATCTTCACCCCAGACCCAAATGGCGATAAGGTACTGCCGCCAGCTAAGTTGGCAGTGGCGAAATTCGTGGGAACCGCAGACAAAGTAGACAACGCATACGCAAAAATACTCTTCTGGGCGTTGAGAGAGGGGAAGAATCTGGGCATGCCCACGAGAGAGGTTTATCTAAAGGTAGACACGCGACAGACGCCTCCGGAAGTGGAGGTAGAGGTACAGACACCAATTCAGTAAATTTTAAAATACCTCTGTATTTACATCTAGGGCCCGTAGTCTAGCGGTATGATGCCCGCCTCACGCGCGGGTGGTCCCGGGTTCAAATCCCGGCGGGCCCACTTTTTTCAAGTATTCAATTACTTTCTTCTGTTTTTCTTTTAACCTCCGCAGCAGTCTCCTCCTCTTCACTTCTACTCCGCAGATGTCTGGATAATCCAGCTTGCGGATGTTGCAATCTACTAAAATCACTTCGAAATATCTATAGATCCCATCGTCTGCGACCCAATAGCTATTCAACACCTCCATGTTTGGAAACCTCCTGGCGGCTCTCTCTTCGGCCACTTGTCTCCACGACTTCCATGCAGATATCCCGTAGACACCCATCCTCTTGGGGCGCCGGCCCGACTCCGGCCGCCTCCTGTTGAAGAGACCTCTGATCAACCTCACTCTAACCACTACGACGCCTTGTTTGGCTTTGTATCCCAACTTCCTTGCTTTCTCAAGCCGGCTCGGTCTCTCTACTCTAACTATCGAAGGTGCTTTCCTCCACTGTATCAACCTACGTCTCATTACTTGTTCACGAATGGCGCGGCCGATTTTCCTATGCCACATAGCCATGTAGCCATAAGCAGACGGAGCCATGGCTCACTTCTATTAACTATTTTTAAACTTTGGTTTATGACTACCCGTGAAGTGTCGTTATGTGAAAATTTCTACGATAGTTCACAGTACGGAGAGTCTAGACACAGTGATAGAAGTCTTGAGGAATTTCTTCGGCGAGATTCCCATAGTGGTGGAGATGCAGAGGGGGCACTATGGCAACGAGATTTATCTATTAACCTCGCTAGTGGAGAATTGCGACAGCGTTTTAGAGAAACTCTGCGCGTCACTCTCCGGCGCAGACCTCAAACCAGCTGAAGACGGCGTTTACTACATACGTCTAGATAAACAACAATTAGTTAGAGCCATTGCTAGAGTGACAAATCACGACGACGTGGTGAGGCTCAAGGTCCGTGTCGAAGATAATCTCTGTTAAGCGGGGTTTCGTAGAGTGGGACTTGGCAGTGGTTACACCCAACGTTGAGAAAGCTCTGTGGGAAGTGGGGGTGCGGGCGGCGTTGATGCGCAGTGAGGCCGCCACCGAGTTGCTAGCGGCGTTTGTCAGAGGTGTAGACGTGCGGTGGGGGGAGGCTGGGGGGAGGGAGAAATTCAACAAATATCTACATAGAGAGGTGCAGCTCATTAGAGTAAATCCAAGAGTCCCCATCACGAGAGCTCAAGCCAGGGCGGCTCTGAAACTCGGCAAGTACGTAGAGCTCCCCATAAAACCCCTCCTCAGAGACTTGCCGCTGTTAGCCACTTGGCTGGAGATTCTAGAGCCAGAAGCCACAGTCATCTCGACACCAGTGGAGGCCGTAGAAGACGTAAAATCGCCGTTGGACATAGCGGCTTTGTTAGTGGAACTCACAGGCGACGAGAGTTGGGAAGCGTCGATGAGAAACTATCTCGCCACGTTGGTGGAGTTAGTCAATGAAGTATAGATATCTAATAATTAGGTCTCAAAACCCCCCAGACTGCTACCTCCAGATGCTGCAGTGGTACATGTTGGCTGGTCTCCGCGCCATGGTGCACACGCCGCGTTTTGTAGCTATATACGACGACGTGTTAGTGGTGGGAGTAGCTAGAGATGTGGTGAGAGTCGCGAGAGCCGTGGTGGCGTTGATGGAAAACTGCCGCACGGTCAAAGTCGCCGGCACCGCCAAAAGAGCGAAATCCATCGCCGCCTCCATACGCACACCGCGTCTAACCGCTAGTCGCGTCTAGCGGCTCTGAAGAGGTGGGGAGAATACGCCACGTTGAGGGGACCCCTCCCCCTATGGTCGAAATCGTACAACGGCGCCAAGTCAGTAGCGCGGATTAAGTTATACATCGAAAACACCCAGGGGAGGTGATCCGGTCTGCACTGTATGAAGAAGTAACCACCACTGTACGCCCAAACTTGCACATCGCCGAGGTTTATCCTAGATAACTTCCCCTCGGGTCTACAACCGATGGCCACGTACGCTCTGTCTCTACCCACGGCGTACTCCAGTCTTATAGCTCTACCCACCGGCTTGCGGCCCATCAACGCTGCGTAGACATCTGCGGCTGTGTATATGCGCTCCAAGACTCTCATGGGACTGTATAGACATCCCCCCAGTGCGTCTCTGAAACTTCCACACAGCGAAAAATCGCCACCCACATACGGTCTGTACTTTACAGAAATCTCCACAAAATCGCCGCTCTTCTCCACAGGCACATCCACATCCACGTCCGGCGCTGGGAGACCGCGGTAGAGAGAGAGCGATGTAGAGAGCCAACCGTCTCCCACTACGTACACCACTTCACTCCCCCCCAACGCCTTCACCACTTCTCCAAACCACACATCACATGAGTCAACCACGGCGTCGTATCTGCCAGAGGGGGCGTCCACTAGCCTCACCGCCAACACGTCTCTAACGAAGTCTAAAGTAAACAAGGGGTCGAAAGGCGGTATGTCCAACAGAGGGTTAGTCGGATTGGCAGTTTGGAGATCCACCTCCACTCCACTCTCTCTCAACAGATAGGCGAGATACGCAGAACCGGCCTCAAGACCCCTGATCAAAACTCTCATAACCAAGGCTTCTCCGGCAGGGGGCCGTGTGTCTCCTCTGCGTCTTTGATGGCGTAGAGGCGGCAGTCCTCGCCTTTCGGCACTTTCGTGCAGAAGTCTCTATGCAACGACGGCAGCTCCTCCCACACTAATTTGGACAATGTAGGCCATATTTTCCACGCTTTTGCATACATCTGCCAACACACATGTCTAATTTCAGCTTGAGCAGATAATGAACATCTAAGCGGTATGAAATTGAACATTAACTCTCTGGCGTTCATTTGCACAACAAACCTCACGGCGGCGGCGTTGGGCAGAGCCAGCCGGGCGTACTCCGGCTTATAACTCTCCCTCAGCTTTAGATATTGTTTATAAGCCTCCTCCAACACTTCACGGGGGAAGCCCCTAGGCGTTATGAACCTAATCTCTCTCTTTGAGTAATCTACATACCTCTGCGATTCAGCCCAGTAAGACGCCAATCTGTGTCTAATAAACTGCGTGTGACACGCCCGGGAACACTCCACCAAAAACTGAGCCCCCATGAACTCGAACACAGACCAGTGACCCCTTTTGAAAAAAGCCGTGATTCTCTTCATGGATACATCCCCAGACACATCCCCCTCAACCCCTCTATATAACACGTCAGTGAGTTTAGATATCTGCTCCTCAGACCCCCAGTGCAGCAGGAGCTTGACGATGGGGGACTCGGAAATAACCACGTGTGGCCGATCTGCGAAATTACGCATACAATAATTGTCGGCGTCATTAGATTCAGAAGTAACCACGTGTGGCTTCATGTATTAACAGTGGCTCCGTATATTAATGATGTTCCGTATGTTCTGGATATTGTTTTACAACTCTGGGGTTGGGTAGTGCCAATATATATATTTCGACATTATCCACACTATGGTTAACGTCACTTTTTTAAATGTCACTGCGGGAATTAACAAAACTCTGAATGCTATCAACAAAACTCTACAGGGGCCAGTGTTAATCTCTAACGCGCCGCCGGTGCCCCGGTGGCTTCAAGACGTCTTTTTGTCTCTATACGCCATGTTGTTAATCCTAGCGATTGTGCTTGTGGCGCATTATATATACTACGCGAGAGTGGCGACTCTACCTTCACACAATTCGCCAACTCTACACAACCGCCCCACGACAATTATAATTCCCATAAAGAACGAGAAGGTGGAAACTGTTGTGGATATAGTCAGGCGGATTAAGTCTCTGAATTGCAACGCCGAGATTTTAATAGTGTCTGACGACCCACCTCAACTCTATAGAGAAATTAGAGACGCAATAGAGTCGCTGGGGGTCCCCAACGTGAGAGTGTTGAGGAGGACAAACCCAATTGGCTACAGGGGGGTGGCGATGAATTGGGCTGTGCAACACGCCCGTGGAGAGGTGTTGATATTTCTAGACGTAGACAGTGTCCCCCCGCGGGATCTCTGTACTCGCGCAAGTGTGGTTGGGGATAGAGAAATTGTCTTTTTGGGGTGGGACGGATACGCCACTGTAAAGACTCCAATTGCCAATCTACAACTCTTTCTCTATCGATATTTAATTTACCACGTCTCTATCGTGGGTCGCCACTTGTCTAAACACCCCATATTCGCCCTGGGGTCTGGGATCGTTGTGAGAAAACAATTCCTCCAGGAAATTGGCGGGTTCTGTAATTGTACAGCAGACGACTACGACATTTCTGCAAAGGCGTATTTGCACGGTGGCCGCGTGACGTATGTACAGGGCCCCCCAGTGTTAGTGGAGGTGCCGGCCGGTTGGTATTCCTTTAGGAAACAATACACGCGGTGGACTTACAACTCGGCGCATGTACTCTCCACATATTTAATAAAATTGTTGAAAACCCCCATGTCTACAGTGCACAAATTGAGTATTTTGCTAAACATAGCGACGCACCCCCTGGCTGTCCTCACCACCTTCGCCACAATAGTCACGGGCTTGGCGTTGGGGTTCATGGGGGTGCTGCTACCGCCGTTTTACATACTGATACTCCAACTGGCGCTGGCGGCTAGCGCAGTGGTGCAGACTTTCTACATATATAGAATCGCCAAGTTGGACGGCTATAGATTTCTAGAGGTGGGGGGAAAGTTGGCGAAATCCACCGCCGTGTTGCTGACTCTAAGCCCACTCCTGACTGTATACGCCCTACTGGGTTTCCTCAGGCGGGGGATCAAGTGGCACGTAACTCCCAAGGGGCTAGCGGCGTTGGGGGGGAGGGGGCTGTATGAGTTGACTATAGTGGCTGTCTTGTCTCTCTTGACCACAGCCGCAGTGTATTTACAAAACTTGCCACTTTTCATAAACTCACTGTCTCTCTTGGTCATATCTACATACACCTACCTCGCGATAGTTATCCCCTCTTCACGATGGGGTAGGGGATGACGTCTTTTATAGACTCGGCGTTTGTCACCACCATGGCTAGTCTATCCACGCCGATCCCCACGCCGCCCGTGGGCGGCATCCCGAAAGAGAGCTCTTCTACGAAGTCCCAATCCAGCGGGTGGGCCTCCTCCCTGTGGTATAACTCCTCCTCCCGCTTGAAGAACTCGTATTGTCTAACTGGGTCGTTGAGCTCAGTGTAGGCGTTAGCCACCTCGTGGCCGCCGAGGAAAGCCTCGAATCTCTCCACAAAGCCAGTTTTTTCTCTGTGTGGTTTACACAACGGCGTAGATTCCTCGGGATAGTCAAACACGAAAGTGGGCTCCAGTAACTTCTTCTCTACAGTTTTTTCAAATAATTTAACTAAAGCGACCCCCCTGTTGTACGTTTTCAACTCCACGCCCAGCTTGCGTAGCAACTCTCTTATCTGACTGTCTGACAGACTGTCTGGGTCCAACTCGGCGTATTTACGCATGGCGTCATACAGCGATATCCTACGCCACGGCGGTGTGAGGTCTATGTCTACCCCCCTATACCGCACCACGGGGCTGCCCAACACCGAAGTGACCGCCTCGTAAATAACTTCCTCCGTGAGGCGCATCATGTCGTTATAATCGGCGTAAGTCTGGTAAGCCTCCATAGACCAAAACTCCGGGTTGTGCAGAGCGTCTATGTCCTCATTGCGGAATTGCGGACCTATCTCAAACACTTTCGAAAAGCCGGCGATTATGTACCGCTTGAGGTACAACTCAGTAGAGATGCGGAGGTACCACTCCTCCTCTATGGCCCACACTCTCGTGGTGAAGGGTCTCGCGGCGGCTCCGCCATATATCGGTTGCAAAACTGGCGTCGGAATCTCCACAAAACCACGGCGCCACATGGCTTCTCTCAAAGCTTGTATCAACCTAGCCCTGGCGTAAACCCGCCACTTCAACTGGGGGTCTAGCACCATAGCCACAGACCGGTACCTCATGTAAAACGGCGATTCTCTATCCACCACGCCCCACTCGGGCAGCGGCTGAGTTGCCTTAGCCAACAGCGTCAACGCCGTGGCTCTAACCGCGTAGTCGCCCCTCTGAGTCTTGACAAGGGGGCCCTCCACGCCGACGAAATCGCCACGCCAGACGTGCGCCACCACTGGGTCCGCCGGGTCCACCATGACTTGAAAACGGGCGAAGTCTTCGTATAAGTCTAGAAAAACCACGTTGGGGTGACGCCTCACGTCTGTAACTCTGCCGGCGGTCTTAACCACCATACCCAACCAGGGGTCTAGCAAAGCGCGTCGCCGCAGTTCACCCAACTGCCTAACGCTGTGAGTTACGTAAAATCTATGTGGATAGGGCTCCACGCCTCTAGCTCTCACTGAGTTGACTACATTACGCCACCGCTCGACGGACTCAGCCATTGCACACCCCAAATACACAGTTTAAAAACTACACCTCCACCACAGCCCACTTATCGAGAGACATCTCCCCAAGCCCCACCTTTGGCAGACCTAGCCTCACGCCAAGTCTCAAACCCCTCCTGAGAGCCCACACGCTGGGTAGGTCTACAAACCTCACGACGCAGCTCCCAGCCGCCTCCACTAGTCTAGACACAGCCACCGCACGTCCCGACTTAACCACCGCGCCCCCCAGCGCGATTTTCCACTTGGAGACCCCCACCTCTGCCAACTCCCCTACCACAATCCGCCTGGGGTCGTCTCCCAACACTTCCACTGGCCGAAACCTCGGCAGCTTGTCTAGAGCCTCCAAGACGTAAGCCACGTGCACTACCTCAAGCGCCGAGGAGTCAGGCACGTCGACGTAGACGTATCTATCTGAAGCTACATACTCAGCGGCGGCGTTCTCGGCGTGAGCCACCACGTAACGCCCCACCTCGCCGCCAGTTACAACAACGCCGAAAGCCCACCTAGAGAGAGAGACGCCCCCCCTGGAGACACTCCACTGGGAAAAGTCATCGACGAGAAACGCCCTCACTTTTACAGCTATCTGGCGGGGGGAAAGCCTCAACGCCGGCTCCGTAACTCTCTCCAACTTTCCCCCCCTAAGCTCTAGACGCCACATTCAACACTTGCTCCACCACGTCTCTGACCCCAGCGGCGATTTCTACGTCGGGCTCCACCTCCTCCGGCCACCGCCTACCGCCGTACTCCTCCGGCAGTTTTCTCGTGGCGTCGATACCCAACTTCGACCCGTAGCCCGGCGTGGGGGAGCCGGTGTCTAAAACATCCACGTGTGCCCCCGGCACTACAACCACATCGCGTTGTGGATCCACTCTCTGAGCAATGGCAAAAATCACTTGATTCAAGTCGTGTACATTCACGTCGTGATCCACCACAATGACTACTTTAGTGAGTGACATCATGTGGCCGAGACCCCACAGAGCCGCCATCACTTTCTTCCCCTGCCCCGGAAAACGCTTCCGTATAGACACAATGGCGACCCCCTGGAAGAGTCCATACTCCGGCAAGTTTATATCCACCACCTCTGGTATCAAGAACTGTAGTATCGGCAGAAATATGCGCTCCACCGCCTTGCCCATGTAGGCGTCTTCCAAAGGCGGCTTCCCAACTACTGTGCCGTAGTATATGGGGTCCTCCCGCCTCGCCACCAACTTGGCTTTGAACACTGGATACAAACCACCGCCGTCATACACGCCATAGTGATCGCCAAAGGGCCCCTCCCGCCTCAAGTCACCCACTTCTACACAACCCTCCACCACCGCCTCAGCCGCGGCGGGTATGTAAAGCTCCGTAGCCACGCCTTTGGTGACCTCTACGCCGCTCCCCCTCAAAACGCCGGCGAAGAGATACTCATCCAGCGGATAGGGGCTGGGCATCATGCCAGCCAACAGCAGCGCGGGGTCGCCGCCGATGGCGATCGCTGCGTCTACGCAACCTGGCTTCTGAGAGAAGAGGTCGGCTGCCCTCTTGTGAATCTGCGCGTGGACGACAGCCTCGGTCTTGTTGAGTATCTGGATGCGGTAGACGCCAATGTTAGTCACGCCGTTTACAGCTCTAGTGATGAAGAGTCCGTAAGTTATGTAACGACCGCCGTCTTTGGGCCAACTCTTGAAAGCTGGGATAGACAACAAATCCGCCTCCTCCACCACCTCCCTCACTGGCCCCCCACGGACTAACTTAGGCGAAAATTTGCCAAATTCAAAAAGCTCCACAGCCGACTTGACTTTCTCCACAAGCGACATGGGCGGGGGAGCCGACAGCGGCTCGAGAAAACGCCGGCCGACACTCTCCAACTCATCCACGCCGAGCGCCAACTTTATCCTACCCATAGAGCCAAAGAGATTGCCGGCGACTCTCCACTTTGGGAAACCCCGCACAGACTCAAACAAAACCGCCGGCCCCCGGCGGTACATCACTTGCCTCAAGACTTCCGGAATCTCCAACTCGGGAGAGAGAGATCTCTTCACCCGAGCCAACTCTCCCCTATCTTCCAACGCCTCTAGAAACTCTCGTAAATCTGAAAACACAACATCACAATAGACCGAGTTTATATCTATAGCTCAATGCCGAAGACCGCTCCGAGCCACTTGCCCACTAGGTAAGTAAGCGCCGCGGTGCCCAGCAGAAGAGCCGTAGTCTGTAGAAACTCAAACTTGAAGTCTCTACCGGCGTAGACAGACGCTTGGAAAGTCAACACAAACGCCAGGAATATAGCCACAGTTATAGAAGCGGCGAAAGCTAGGTATATCTCGTGAGTTATGAAGTATGGAAGCGACATCAACGCCACCGCAGCCATGTACCCAACGCCAGTAACTAACGCCGCTATGGTTGGAGATTTACCCACTTCGTGCTTGGTCTGGAGAAACGAAGCCGACGCCATAGAGATAGACGCGCCAATGCCCACAATGAGACCCACTACACCCGCCACAATTGTGCTATTTGTGGAACCCAAAGCCCCCGCATGCGCCGCGGTGATTTCCACAATGGCGTCGGCAAGCCCCAGAACTAACGCACTCATGTACTTCACCAGAGTCTCGTCCAGCTCAGCCACTAGAGTCGACTCGTGACTCTCCTCGTCAGCCACAATGCCACGCAGTTGCTCCAACTCCTCCCCCTGGAGAAATCTCTCCAGCGTTTTGTACCTCTCGATAGTTTTCTCCTCCCCCCTCTCCAACAACTTCACTACGAAAGTCACACCCATAAACAACCTGAGAAACGCCAAGAGATAGGCATAAAACCAAAACCAAACAGACGGTTTCACATTTACAAATTTACTCCAGAACTGGAAGTGGCTAAATTCTTGCGTCGCCAACTTGTGCAAAACTTCACGCCTCTCTCTATGCCACTCTACACGCGCCAACGTGGAATAAACCAAGTAATCTCTAAACTCATCCAACGCACTCAACTTCGCCACATTTACAAATTCCGAACTAACTTCTACCACGAAACTATTTCCATTTCTATATTTAACTCTTTTCACCACTCCTAACGTAATACAAATTCTTGACAATAGTCAAAATCGCCAAAGCTATCTCCTCATGCACACTCTCCAACTTCTTCACCACATCTACAAACCTACTAGAGCCCTCCACACCCAACGACCGCAAAAATTGCCACAATTCTTTAAAAAAGCCAGTCATGTCAAGACTGTAGAGATAAGCATCTAGAGAATTACGCAACATAACCACACGCCTCCTACCCTCCAACACTGTAAAGACCTCCCCCTCCCGCTCCAACACGTAGAGATGCCACTGCGCCGCGCCGTAGGAAATACCCAAATCTCTAGCAATTTGATAAACAGGAGCGCTACCACGCTCCCTCAAATAATCCAATATACGCCTCCTAACCTTCCCCGACACAACTACAACAAAACACAAAAATAAAAACACAACCCCCACGCCGCTAGCCCATTCGCCCACCGCTCCACACGCTCGGGCGATTGGGAGGGGCCGGCTCCCCCCTCGGGAAAACCCTCGGGAGTTACACCGCCCCCCCATCAACCCCGTCTTCTACGGGAGCCCTCGTGCCCCGGGGTTACCCCCAGGACAACGGCCGCCTCGTCTCGGGGAGGGCTTCCCGCTTAGATGCATTCAGCGGTTATCCCACACGGCGTGGCTGCCCGGCGTTGCCCTGCCGGACAACCGGTACACTAGAGGCCGCGGCGCCCCGTTCCTCTCGTACTGAGGGCACCTTCCCCTCAGGCGGCCAACGCTCCCGACAGGTAGAGACCGACCTGTCTCGCGACGGTCTGAACCCATCTCACGTTCCCCTTTAATGGGCGGGCAGCCCCACCCTTGGCGGCTGCTGCACCACCAGGATGGGAAGAGACGACGTCTGGGTACCAAACCGCGGGGTCGATGGGGACTCTCACCCGCGACAAGCCGGTTATTCCTAGGGTAACTTTTCTGTCATGCCCGGCCCCCACTGGTGGGGGCACGAGCGTTCTCTAGGCCCCGGTTTCCCGCCTGGGCTCCTTGCGTTCAAGAGCCCAGTCAGCCCGGCTTTTGCCCTTACACTCTACGGCGGATTTCTGACCCGCCTGAGCCGAGCTTAGGGCACCCCCGATATCTTTTCAGGGGTGTGCCGCCCCAGCCAAACAGCCCACCTGCCGCTGTCCCCGCCTCCCGGCGGGTTAGCGGAGGAGCGGGAAGTGGGTGGTGTTCCAGGGGCGCATCCACGGGGCCCGGAGACCCCGCTTCGACGCTCCCACCTACGCTCTGCACCCCCCACTCCCCCGCAACGACAGGCTGCTGTGAAGCTCCATAGGGACTTCTCGCCCCGTCGGGAGTCCCAGGACTGTGCACCTGGAGGTGGGTTCGCCGGGCCCCGGGCCGGGACAGTGGGGACCTCGTTGATCCATTCATGCACGCCGGAACTTACCCGGCAAGGCATTTGGCTACCTTAAGAGGGTCAGAGTTACCCCCGGCCTTCAGCGGCGCTTCGCCCGGTTGTACCCGGGGTTCACGTACCGCCAGTGGCCAGGATTCAGCCCCCGTACACACCCTTACGGGCTAGCGGGGACCTATGTTTTTGTTAAACAGTCAGGTCCCCCTTGCCACTGCGACCTGCGGCTCCCAGGGTCGACCCGAAAGCCGCAGGCACCCCTTCTCCCGAAGTTACGGGGCCAATTTGCCGAGTTCCCTGGCCCGGGATCACCCGAGACGCCTTGGGCTTCTCACCCAGGAACACCTGCGTCGGTTCTCGGTACAGACGCGGGGGCTCGTTCCCCACCTCCTTTTCACGGGCTCTGGGAGTCGGGCGAACCGGGGAAACCCCCGGCTATTCCCGCCTTCAGCCGGTTCTCGCCATTACGGCACTCCCCGGCTTTCAACGGTTAAGCGAGACGGCAGTCCCGCTCGCCCTATCCCAAAGCGTCGGAGGTGGGGCTTGCGTTACCGCAAACCTACCCCCGCGGCACGGGAATATTAACCCGTTTCCCCTTCGGTGGGTACCAATTAGGCCCCACCTTAGGACTGGCTAACTCCTGGCCTATTGAAGTTGCCAGGAAAACCTGGTCCTTTCCGGCGGAGGGGCATCTCACCCCTCTTCGCTGCTACTACCGCCGGGATCTTCGTCGACTGCGGGTCCACCGGACCTCTCGGCCCGGCTTCTGCCCCACAGCCGCGCCCCCCTACCACACTCCAGCCAACGGCTGGAGGTCCGGGGTCTCGGCGGCGGGCTTAGTCCCTGTACATCTTAGGGGCCCCCCGCCTCGGCGGGTCCGCTGTTACGCGTTGCTTAGCCGATGGCTGCTGTTAGGCCCACGGCCCCGCTGTCTTGGGCGGGGGACGCCCTTCCAGATTGA
Source organism: uncultured Thermoproteales archaeon (assembly GCA_938027595.1). Classification (GTDB taxonomy): domain Archaea; phylum Thermoproteota; class Thermoprotei; order Thermoproteales; family Thermoproteaceae; genus Pyrobaculum. The sequence continues at coordinate 96,639 of CALJAK010000001.1, read as the reverse complement.
CACTAAGCCCGCACTTTGGGGCCTTAACCCCGGTCTCGGTTGTTCCCGTCTCGGAGTGGAGGCTTACCCCACCACCCCCGCCTCCCCCCATCTACGGCGCCGGCAGGTTCGGAGTTTGACCGGGAGCCGGAGTCTTTCGACTCCCGCACCCCCGATCAGTACTCTACCCCACCGGCCACCTCCGGAGAGGCCGGGCTGAGACCCGCTTCGGGGGGAACCAGCTATCACCGGGCTTGATTGGTCTTTTGCCCCTAGCCCCAGGTCATGGGAACGATTTGCACATCAGAACCCCTTCGGGCCTCCACGGGGCTTTCGCCCCGCTTCGCCCTGCCCAGGGCTAGATCGCCCGGTTTCTGGTCTCACGGCCGTGACTACGGGCCCTTTCAGACCCCGCCCCTCGCGGCAGAGCCGCTGCGGGCAGTCGGTTTCCCTACGCCTCCGGGGTTTAACCCCTTAAGCTCGCCACGGCCGTGAACTCCCCGGCCCGTGATTCTAGACGTAAGGGCAGACCCTGACCCCCCTCCTCGTACTCCCCCGTCACCGGGGTTTCCTTCGGAGGGGGAAACCTTCCAGGCCTGCCCCACTGTAGCCGCCCGGTTTCAGGCTCTTTTCACCCCCCTTCCGGGGTTCTTTTCAGCTTTCCCTCACGGTACTAGTACGCTATCGGACTCGGGACGTATTTAGCCTTGCCGGCCAGTGGCCGGCACATTCCCACGGCAAAACTAAGCCGTGGTACTCCGGGACTTCGGGACTCCGCCACGGACAGTTTCGCCTACGGGGCTATCACCCTCTACGGCGGGGTTTTCCAACCCACTTCGGCTACTGCCCGCCGGCGGTTGCCCGAGCCCAAGCCCCACATCTCCCGCCGGTTTTCCCGACGGGATTTGGTTTGGGCTCTCCCCCTTTCGGTCGCCCCTACTCGGGGGATCTCTATTGACTTCTCTTCCTGCGGGTACTAAGATGTTTCCGTTCCCCGCGTTCCCGCCCCCTACGGGGCGCTGGGGCTTGTTCAGCCCCAGCAGGAAGCCCCATTCGGGAATCCCGGGTTCTACGCCCGCCTGCGGCTCCCCCGGGCTTATCGCAGCTTGCCACGCCCTTCTTCGGCGCCCGAGCCGAGCCATCCACCGGACGGCTTTACCGTGTGGAGCGGCGGATAGCGGAGCTTGGGGAGAAGTCCTCTGGACTCCCACCCCCGGGTAGAGGTGATCCAGCCGCAGGTTCCCCTACGGCTACCTTGTTACGACTTCACCCCCCTTGGGAACCCACTGTTCGTCCCCCCACCTCGTCGGCGAAGGGCCTCACAGCGGGCTCCCTCGGGTGGTGCGACGGGCGGTGTGTGCAAGGGGCAGGGACGTATTCACCGCGCGTTGGTGACACGCGGTTACTAGGGATTCCACGTTCACGAGGGCGAGTTGCAGCCCTCGATCCCTACTGGGGCGGGGTTTAAGGGATTACCTCCCCCTTTCGGGGTCGGATCCCGCTGTCCCCGCCATTGCAGCTCGCGTGCAGCCCCGGGGTTTCGGGGCATACTGACCTGCCGTGGCCCCCTCCTTCCTCCGGCTTACGCCGGCAGTCCCCCTAGTGTGCCCCCCATCCCGTAGGATGGGGAAGCAACTAGGGGCGGGGGTCTCGCTCGTTGCCGGACTTAACCGGACACCTCACGGCACGAGCTGACGACGGCCATGCACCTCCTCTCAGCTCGTCCGGCAAGGTCGTTAGCCTGGCCTTCATCCTGCTGTCGCCCCGGGTGAGGTTTCCGGCGTTGACTCCAATTAAGCCGCAAGCTTCACCCCTTGTGGTGCCCCCCCGCCAATTCCTTTAAGTTTCAGCCTTGCGGCCGTACTCCCCAGGCGGCGGGCTTAACGGTTTCCCTTCGCCACCGGCCGGGCCCTAAGCCCAGCCGACAGCTAGCCCGCATCGTTTACGGCCGGGACTACAGGGGTATCTAATCCCCTTTGCTCCCCCGGCTTTCGCCCCTCACCGTCGGGCGCGTTCTGGCCGCCTGCTTTCGCCTTTGGTGGTCCTCCGGGGATTAACGGATTTCGCCCCTACCCCCGGAGTACCGGCGGCCTCTCCCGCCCCCTAGCTCGGCAGTATCGCCCCCCGCCCCGGGGTTGAGCCCCGGGATTTCAGAAGCGACTTACCGAGCCGGCTACGGGCGCTTTAAGCCCAGTAAACACCCCGACCACTCGCGGAGCTGGTATTACCGCGGCGGCTGACACCAGACTTGCCCCCCGCTTATTCGCCCGGCTGTTTACACCGGGCAAAAGCCGGGCTCTTCGCCCGGCACTCGGGGTAGCCCCGTCGCGGTTTCCCGCATTGCGGAGTATTCGCGCCTGCTGCACCCCGTAGGGCCTGGGCCCTTGTCTCAGTGCCCATCTCGGGGCTCACGGCTCTCACCGCCCCTACCCGTCTTCGGCTTGGCGGGCCGTTAACCCGCCAACAACCTGATGGGCCGCGCCCCCATCCTCGGGCAGACGACGACGGATCGGCCGCCGTCTCTTTGAGAGAAGGGGCCTTCCAGCGCCCTTCTCCTATGGGGGTTTGACCCCAGTTTCCCGGGGGTATCCCCCTCCCGAGGTTAGGTTAGGCACGTGTTACTGAGCCGTGCGCCGCTCCCGGGCGCCCCCGGGCGCTCGACTCGCATGGCTTAGCCCTACCCCGATAGCAGTCGGGTCCGGCAGGATCAACCGGTTTCTGGCGGCCGCAAGGCCGCCGGGGGGTGGGTTTGTCCGGACTTCTCCCCTGGCGTGGGGGTTTTCTCCCCGGCGCCCCGGCCTGGACATACAGGGGGGGACGTCCGGGGAACATGAAGATTAAGTCCGCCGGGCTTTTGCCCGGCTTCACAGAGATGTGCAATACCTTTGGATTTATGACTATAAAAATTTTTCTCTCTTAAAAAACGTTATTTTTTCAAAAGGTAATACCCCGTTATAATCAGTCCTATAAAAGCTAACGCCAATCCGGCGTCGATTGGCAATAGAGCTATTTTCTTTATTCCGCTAGATTTCTCTATGAGCGTTGGCAAAAGCTCTAGAGAAGTGCCTTTCTTAACGCCCACGAACATAGGCGATAGTTGGTAAACGAAAGCGCCAATTAGCGCTAAAACAACGCCGATGACTATAAACCAAACGGCGGAGCGAGCGCGGTCTTTAATGTCATCTGTATATAGTAGGAAAGTAGCTGCGGCGAATAACAAAGCTAACATATGCCAGTGGGCTATGTTGTAAGTAATTTCGTCTTCTATGGGCCACATGACTCTCACTACGTCTTTCAACTGCATAGCTACTAACGGACCTGTGGAAGTCACTAGAGCCACTGTGAGCAGTGGAATTAAAGAAAAGCCCGAACGTCACAGGGTCTCTCCAACCCACGCTCTTCAATTTTTTCAATAAGTAAAGCCAGAGGAAGAAGAGAGAGACATGGAGGGGGCCTATTCCGAAGAAGATTATTTGGTGCGCGATAGGCCTAAGCGGAGCTACTACCGACACTCCAACTAATGTAATTACAGACCCCACGAGCGCAAGAATTAAAGCCCATTTGTACATCCTCCCACGAGCGCCGACCCATTTGAAGCCTATGAGCATCAACGCGGCTCCCCACAACGCAATTGCGCCGTGGGCGTGACCGCTAGCCACTAACTGAAGCGGAGTGGCGGCGGGGCCCAACCCTCTGTATTCTTTCGTAGAGTGGTGTTCTAACAATATCGGTTTTGTATCTTTATCAAAACCGAAGTGAGAAGCATATACGCCGCCTGCTATAATAGAAGCCACTAGACACACGCCAGTTATGAAAAAAGTAGCTCTCTCCAAAGTGTTCTCTCTCCAAGATATCCTAAACGGCGACATGGCGTATAGTATGACTAACGCCGCTGTGAACATTAGAGTCAAACCCATAATCCAGAGAGTGTGCACAACTGGACTTCTCCAAAAGTAGGAAAAGACTACTCCAGACGGTATTGAGACAACCCAACCGGCTGTAGTTAACTTAGCCGCCAGAGGCTTCAATCCACTGTCCATATCTACATACCTCAATGCCAAATACGCCAACGCAGACGTGACTACCACGGCAGCTACGTGGTAAGCCATTATAGCGCGAGCTTCAAAATCCTCAAACTCCTCCTCGGCGGGTCCCCACGCGAGAAGCGCCTTCTTAATTGGCAACGCCTCCGCCAGGGGTCCAGAAAGCGTTGCGAAAAAAGCTATAGTTAAAAATGCCGCTAGGAAAAGACTCTTCTCTCCTTTATTCATTTCTTCCGGCCGAGTAGAGCGCCGCCAGCTAGAAATACAGCCGTGCCCAGCAGTACGGCGGGTAGTATGGACAACACTAACTCCGGCGGCAGTAGAGGCCTCCCCGCGGCGATTGTTGCTAGAGCAACTCCCCCAACGCCGATTAACAACGCCCCTATAGACACTAGGACAAACAGCGGGGGAGTTATCTTCTTAACCACAGCGTATGTGGGCAGAATCAATAACAAAAGTCCAGCCACTGGGTGAAACGCCATCACTGCTTGTCTAACTACAGCCACCGCCACAATTCCCACAATTACAAAAACCGCGTAGTATCTCCAGAATTTCGGAAAAACTACCTAAAACACGGCGAGAGACGTAAATAGGGGGACAAACGCCCCCAATACGGGAGCCGCGGGCAGCTCTAACGCTCCGTATCCAAACGCAGCTAACAACGCGGCTAACACTCCCAAAATTATGAGCCCCACGGCGAAAAACGCGTCGAACAAATCCCTCCCCCTAGCAGCTCTCCAACCTAAATAAACCCCAGCTCCAACCCCCACGAGAGCTGTCGCCCAAAGTAGACCGGACATGTATATTACCTACAGCATTTTGCGAAAAACGTTTAGGTAAACATTGTTTCACCAATACTTAAAAATTCACACGCAAGTGAAAAACATGAAAATTTTGGTTTCTAGACACAAGCCATGTGTATCTATACCTACAGAAGGGGGATGTCACTACGTCGGTATGAGAATTGCCGAGAGAATTTGCCACCTCCTCAAGTGGGATGGGGGCGAGTATAACTTATGTTCAACAAACTGTGTAATCACTTGCTAAGAGTGACTTATGTATTAAAAGTGACTTACTCCAAGGGATATATATATGTATATACATACGACAATTACGCAGCTAGAAAGATATTGAGAAAATTCGGACACCCCCACTACTCAGTAGATTCGAGAAAAATATTTCTAACAGAAAAAGAGAACAACGCACTTATGCTCTTCTCAAAAATGCGAATGTACGCAGTGGCCAAGGCGTTAGGTGTGTCTAAAGCTGCGGCGTCGCGATTGGTGAAGAGAGCGGCGGCGAAAGTTACAACCACCTACGCCGAGTTAGTAACAAACGTTAATAACAAATACAAACACACACATTCCAATCACTATGAAAGTGGCGAGTGTTGCCAGGAGAGATGTCGTTACATGCACGCCAAATACGCCACTGCGTGAAGTGGCGGAAATCATGGTAAAGAAAGGCGTGGGGTCTGTAATTGTGGTAGACCCAGCCAACCCCACGAAGCCGGTGGGCATCGTGGGCGAGAGAGACGTGCTGCGGGCTTACGTGCTGGGCGTAGATCCAAACACAACCGCGTCGCAAGTCATGAATAAACTCATAGCCACCGTAGACGCCGAGGCGCATGTGGCGGAGGCGCTTATGGTTATGAAAGAGAACAACATTAGGCGAGTTGTAGTAGTCAAAGGGGGAGAGCTATACGGCGTTGTGGCTCTCCGCGACATATTATTCAACGTACCGACGCTACGAGACATCGTGGAGTATTTCTCAAGATAGCGGTTTGTCTCTCCTCACCAACCCAGCCCGCGCCAGGTGGTCAGCCAACACCACTGCAGTCATCGCTTCTAAAGCCACTAGAGCTTTAGGTACGGTAGACACGTCGTATCTACCCCTGAACTCTAACACTGTGGGCTTCATATTGCCCAAGTCGACAGTACGCTGGGGTTTCCTCACCGACGGCGTCGGTTTGAACCACACTCGGAAGTAGAGAGGCTCTCCCAGAGTAATCCCCCCGAGAGATCCGCCGATTTTGTTAGTCTCCAACGCAAGTCTTCCTTCACGTAATACAATAGCGTCGTTAGCTTCGCTCCCCCTCATCTTCGCCAGCGACCTGCCCCACCCCCAGTCGAAAGCCACGGCGCTTGGGATAGACAACGCAGCTGCGGCGAGCTCCGCCTTGATTTTGCCAAAGTGCGGCTCGCCGAGGCCGGGGGGCACACCCACGGCGTGGATCTCCACGCCGCCGCCCAGACTGTCCCCCGCCACCACAGCTTCTCTAATTTTCTCGAGCATTTTCTCCATCGCCACGTCGTCCACCACTGGCAGTGGCTTCTCCCAACACTTCTTCACCTCCTCAAAGGTGTACTCACTGCCTATCTCCACGCCGCCCAGTTCTGTTATGTGGCCAGCCACCTCTATGCCGAAGTGCGCCAGTAGTTTCTTCGCCACCGCCCCCGCCGCCACTATGGCGGCTGTGGTTCTGCCAGACGCTCTACCGCCACCTCTGTGGTCGTAGTGAACTCCGTACTTAATGTAATACGCCAAATCTGCATGTCCCGGCCTGGGCTTCAGCCACAACTCGTCGTAGTAGCTGGAGATCACTCTCTTGTTCCAAATAACAATCGCCAACGGCGTTCCTTGAGTGTAGCCGTCCTTCACGCCAGACAAGATTTCGAACTCCTCGGGCTCGCAGCGGGGGTTCAAGGCGGGTATGTGGCAAAACATCCGCCTCTCTAACTCTCTCTTTACGTCCTCCGGCGATATGGGCAAGCCGGCTGGCAGTCCGTCTATCACAACGCCGATTGCTCTGCCGTGAGACTCGCCGAATGTGGTAATTCTAAACTCTCTACCGAAGGTGTTCATACCCCAGAAACTTCAGAACAGTCCGCCTCATGACAGACCTGTCCGGCTCTACCCCCAGCCAAATCTCCTCAGCCTGCGCCCCCTGCTCTACCAACAACTCCACTCCGTCTATCGCCTTCACGCCGGCTCTCTCAGCCGCCTCCACCATTTTAGTACGGGGGGTGGGGATGTAGACGAAGTCCACCAACAGCGAGCGGGGCGCCGCCAGAGTTTGGTCATGTACGGGAGTGGCGTTTATAGCTACGTCCACCTCCGGCGGATGGCCCCAGTTCACCACTTCAATACTGCGGCCGAACCTCCCGCCGAACTCCGCCGCCAGCGCCTCGGCTCTCTCTCGCGATCTATTCATGAGATATATCTCGCCAGCTTCTGCCTTCACTACCGCAAAGAGCGCCGCTCTAGCGGCGCCGCCGGCTCCAATTATCAACACTCTCGCCCCCTTCATGTGACTCCCGGCGAGGCGGTATACGGCAGTGGCGTCTGTGTTGTAACCCACTAGGAGATTTCTCTCTATTTTTACAGTGTTGACGGCGCCCACTGCTCTAACTTCGGGAGACGCCGCGTCTAGAAATTTCAACATCTCCTCCTTGTGGGGCATGGTGACGTTGAAACCCTGCAAATTGAACCGAGCTAATTGGACGAAACAACTCAAGCCATCTCTAGGCACGTCTAGAGCCCAGTACTCAGCCTCAATTCCCAAGCGTCTAAAAGAAGCCATGTGCATGGCGGGGCTGGCTGACTTCCCCCTCACCTTTGACCCAACGACGGCGAAGTACATATCACAAACCGACTTGCCGCAGTACTTCTCTCGTAGTTTCCGTCAAGTCCATCTCAAACGCTTTCTCAATCGGCACTAGAGCAACTTCGTCCGCGTCGTCTGAAGCTCGCAGATTTCCGCCAGTGATACGCACTAGGTAAACTAAAATCACAAAGTGATACCTAACTCCATCTCCATCACTCTCTATGTACTCCACTGGCGTCATGAACCTCTCCACCACGCCCCCCACGCCAGTCTCTTCCCTAAGCTCTCTCAAAACGCCATCGACCAACCTCTCGCCCAACTCTAAATAACCACCCGGCAAGCTCCACTTACCGGCGTTGGGGGGATACTTTCTCTTCACTAATAACACACTACGGCCGGAGGTGGCCACCGCCGCCACCGCCACGGTTGGCTTATCCACATCTAAGAGAGACAACATATATATAAACTCACGCCACTGGCGCTGTGTTAGACAAAATAAAACCAATGACACTGGGACAAGAGCGAGCAGTCAACGTGTTGAAAGACCCAGAGGTGGAGTTGGTGGGTCTCTTCGGCCCCACGGGCACCGGCAAGTCGTTGTTGAGCATAGCCTACGGCATCTGGGCAGTGGAGACTGGGAAAGCCAAGAGGTTGATTATCGCCAGGCCGGTGGTGGACGTGGCGGTGGGCGAGGTGGTAACGCCAGAGCGACTTGGAGAAATGTACTACAAAATCGCCTCTACCTACCTAGAGGACATACTAAGTCCATATGTGGACAAGGCGCAGGTGGAGAAGATGTTGAGAGAAGAGAAAGTCACCGTCACTGACGTGTCTTACCTCAGGGGCAGGACGTTTGACAACGTAGTGATTTTCCTCGACGACGCGCAAAACGTGAAACCCGAAAGCGCCGCGGAAGTGCTGCTGAGGCTGGGGCGGGGGAGTAGGTTGATAGTGGCTGGAGACCCAATATTTCAAAAAACCAGCGGGAGAGACGGCGCTACTCTGCTCAGAGAGGCGTTGATGGGTGAAGAGAAGGCAGAAGTGGTGGACTTGGGAGTGAAAGACATAGTGAGACCCGGCGCTAGGCGGGGGATAAAGCTAGCGTTAGAATTACGCATGCGGAAGAGGCAACTCACCGAGGTGGAGAGTCATATTTACGAAACTGCGAGAGTGTACGCTCCAGACGCCGACGTGATTTCTGCAGTAGAGTTCAAGACTGACAAAGAAGCTCTAGGCGTGAAGAGCGAGGGGGCGCCAGACGCATTGTTGATTGTGAAAGAGGGGCAGTTGGGGCGGTTGGTGGGCCGCGGCGGCGAGAGGATTAGAAACATCGAGAGCGAGGTTGGGGCGCGGCTACGGGTGTTGGAAGCCACTCTAGACTTCAAACAGTGGGTTAGGACAATGCATCCAGTCAGTTGGATTACTAAACACATCACCGACGCGGACTTCGCCGGGTCTGAGCTAGCGGTATACGTCAAGAAGAATGAGTTCGGTACGTTTATAGGACCCAGAGGTGTTTACATAAGGCTGATGGATAGGATATTCAAGAGATTGTTAGACATAGGAGTGAAAGCCATGGAGGTGGAGTAACATGCGCGCATTCATGCTCCGCGGTTTTGGGGACCCCATTGTCTCTATAGAGACAGAGAAGCCAAACGCCGCCGCCGGTAGAGTAATTGTGCGCATAGCGGCGGCTGGCGTTTGTTACAGAGACTATCTAACTTGGCGCGGCTTCTCGCCGAGAGTCAAACTGCCGGTAGTGCCGGGTCATGAATTCGCCGGGGTAGTGGAGGAGGTGGGGGCTGGCGTGGTTGACTTAAAGCCGGGCGACAGAGTCGCCGGCATGATGTACGAGTATTGCGGCCAGTGCGACTATTGCAAATCCGGCAGAGAGTACCTCTGCCCCAGTAGGAAAGTGTATGGAGAAGACCTCCCGGGGGCATTCGCGGAGTACATATCCGCAGACTCCAAATCTCTCGTCAAAGTGCCCAACAACGTGTCGCTAGAGGCGGCGTCGTTCGCCGCTTGTGTCCTCTCCACAGTGTTCAGGGGAGTTAGGAAGATCTCGCCAGCTAGACAGATCTTAGTCACCGGCGCCGGCGGAGGCGTTGGGATACACGCCGTACAGATTGCGAAAGCCACAGGCGCCAAAGTCATTGCAATCACCAGCGCCGCCAAAGCTGAACATGTAGCTAAATTCGCGGACTACGTAGTGACAGAGAGGGAATTCGCCGGAGAGGTGAAAAAACTCGGCGGTGCGGACGGGGCTGTGGAGGCTGTGGGCGGGCCGACGTTGGAACAGACAGTCAGATCTCTAAACTGGGGTGGGAAAGTGGCTCTAATTGGAAACATAGACCCCAAGCCGGCTGCCGTGCCGCTGGGGTTACTCATACTGAAAGAGATAGAAATACTGCCAGTGATCCAGGGCGGCAGGAGAGACTTAGAGGAGGTGCTCCAACTAGTCGCCGCCGGAGTCGTGAAGCCGATATACACAACGCACAACTTCGACGAGGTGCCCAAGTTGGTAGAGGAAACCCCCGAGTGGCTCCACTTAGGTAGGAGAGTTGCACTTATATCTAAACAGAGTGTACAAAACCACAGCCACTAGGAGAACCCCAGCCACTAGGGTGTCCACAGCTCTCTCGCCAAGTCTTCTGCGGCTTTTCTGACAGCCTCGGCGCTAGACATGGTTGGCTTCCAGCCGGCGAAATCCACAAGTTTCGCCACGGAGAGAGTCATGTACTTCACGTCCCCCAGCCACCCCCTCCCGTCTCTAGTGGCTAGAGCCAGCTTAATCTCCGGCTTGAGTCCCAAAACACTCGAGACAATGTTAGCAATCTCGAGGACTTTTATAGAGTCAAGATTCCCCACGTTTAAGACGAGGTGTGTGGACCCCGTCTCTTCAAATTTCTCCCAAGCCGCCAACGTGGCGTCCACGGCGTCTTTGACATAGAGATAACTCTTTCGCTGCGTGCCGTCGCCCAACACTTCCAACACGTGTGGGTCTCTCTTCAACTTCATTATGAAGTCGTATATAACGCCGTGGCGCAATCTGGGCCCCACAACGTTGGCATACCGCAACACTAGACACCTAACGCCGTAAAGCCTGGCGTAAGTGCCGCACATAACCTCGCCGGCGGCTTTGGCAGCGCCATAGATAGAAATGGGGGCATAGGGCTCGTCCTCCGGCGTCGGCATCACTTGCGCATCGCCGTAGACAGTAGAGGAGGAGGCAAACACTACAGTCCTCACGCCAGTCTGCCGCGCCCACTCCAACACGTTGAAAGTAGCCACCACGTTCTCTTCGAAATGCACCGCGGGCTCGGTGGTGGATAACCTAACCTCGGGGTTGGCGGCTAGGTGAAACACCACGTCCCCCCGAACCCCCACCCCCCAGTCTCTCTCCTTGATATCTCTCACGTGTAACTCTGCAGAGTCGTTGACGAACTCCCGCCGGCCACTGGAGAAGTTGTCCACCACCACCACGTCAAAGCCAGCCTCCACTAGGCGGTCTACTAAGTGACTACCAATGAAACCGGCCCCCCCGGTGACCACCACCCTCACGGCGGTTGAGACATGTACAATATAAAAGTTGGCCACGACTTAGCCACCGGCGAGATGTCGTCAACGCAGCCACCCACTGCTCTCGCCGCCGCCATAGCCATGAGGCCAATCCTATGGTCGCCGTGGGTAGAGAAGTAGACGTCTCTAGCCGTAGGGGGCCCCCTGATCCGCAGAGCACCGTTTCTGTACTCAGCCCAGACGCCAAGCCGCCTCAAGACGTCGAGAACAGTCTCCACCCTGTTGCTCTCTTTGTAGCGCAAGTGCTCCACTCCCCTCACCACAGTGACGTCTTCCACGAAAGCCGCCGCGAGAGCCACAGGCATCACCAAGTCGGGGTTGAACCCGAGATCTACCTCGACGCCTCTGTAAAACCCCCCACTCACAAACACGGCATGTGGAGACACCTCAACGCGAGCCCCCATTTCTCTAAATATGTCCACAACCCCCCTGTCCAAATCCCCCGGGGGGCCAGTCACCTCCACCCAACCGCCAGTCACGGCGCCGGTCGCCAGTAGAAAAGCCGCCAGACTGTAGTCAGCTGGAGTTGTCAAAACTCCGGGACTGCGCAGAGACCCCCGCACCTCCACCACGTCGCTCATCTTCACCCCAGCGCCGAATTTCTCCAACACAGCGGCCGTGGCCTCCACGTAACTCCAAGACTTCCTCTCCCCCACTGGCTTCACTACCCCGCCCCCCTCGGCTAAGGTGGCTAGGTACATGAGTCCAGAGATGTATTGCGAAGAGACGTCTGCTCTAATCTCTACCTCCAACCGCGGCAGTCTCCTCCCAATTATCAAAATGGCGCCGGGCAATTTCTCCACCTCCGTCACTCTCCTCAACACCCCCACTAAGTCATCTACCGGCCTCCCCCTCAAGGTGCCGCCGAAGTAAATAGCCGTTACGCCCGGCACGCCGGCGTAAACCGCCACCGACGTACGCAGAGTGAAGCCACTCTCCAACACGTTAAACGCTCTATACACGTCGGGTTCTCTCCTCTCTACAAAAACCGAATCACCCAAAGCGGTAACTCTGGCGAGCGGCTGCACTGACCTAAACATCGCCACAAAGTCGTCACTCCACTCCACTCCCCTCACTTCAGTGAGTCCCTCAGCCAACGCCGCCGCCAGGAGATACCGCTGCGACATGGGTTTCGACGGGGGTGCTCTAAACTTACCCTCCAGCCTACCGCGGCTAATGCAAAACATACCCAAGCGCTCTAACCACGTCGTCCATGGACACTCTCTCCAAAATCCACTTGCCCAACTTAACTACCACAGGCATGTAGATGTGACTCCCCCTCTTCTTCTTGTCGAATTTAACCAACGCCGCGGCTTCCTCCAGCTTCCCCCCCACCGCCGTGGGGAGGCCAAAAAACCGCAGGAGGGCAGACACCTCCTCCACCTCCCTCTCGCTTAAGTACCCCAATTCTCTCGAGAGCTGCAACTCAGCCACTATGCCCACCGACACCGCCTCGCCGTGTAACACACCCGCCAGTCGCTCCACGGCGTGACCCACTGTGTGACCCACGTTCAACACTTGCCGAATGCCCCTCTCCTCGAACTCGTCCACCTCCACCACCGCCGCTTTAGTTTTTAGAGAGCGAAACACCAACTCACCCACAGTCTTCACGTCTCTAGCGATTATAGAATTGCGGTTTTCCCAAAGCCACTTGTAGAAATCAAAATCCAGCGAAACGCCGTACTTAACCACCTCAGCCAACGCGGAGCGGAAAACTCTGTCGGGCAGAGTCCCCAGCCAAGACAAATCACACAACACGGCTTTGGGTTGGTAGAAGACACCCACTAAATTCTTCACGGGCCCCCAGTCCACCGCCCCCTTTCCCCCCAGCCCAGCGTCCACCATGGCGAGGAGAGTAGTGGGCACGTTGACTAACCCCACGCCCCTCATGTACGTACCGGCGGCGAAAGTGGCGAGATCCAAAAGCGCACCGCCGCCAACTGCCACTATCGTGCTGGATCTATCCACGCCAGCCTTCGCCAAGAATTGATACACCTCAACCAAAGACTCCAAACTCTTCACCTCCTCCCCACCACTCAGCGTCATGGTGGGGACACCAGCGATGGGGGGGCGGAGGCCCTCCTCAATTAACAACACGGCGTTCTCCACGTCGTACTCCAACCCTGCGCCCACCACTACCTCCGTCACGCCGCGGCTGTGGCGGTAGAAAAACCTCATCGCAACCTCACTAACTCCTCCGCCCGCGCCGATATGTTTTCAGCCGTCAGCCCGAAGTATTGATAGAGCTCCATGGGACTCTTGGCAGTTCTGCCGTACGACTTGAGTCCCATTATGGCCATTTTGGTGGGTTTGACTTGAGCTAAATATTCAGCCACCGCCGACCCAAAACCGCCGTGTGTCGAATGTTCCTCCACAGTCAACACTGCGCCGGTTGCAGCGGCGAATTTCTCCACTTGCGAAAAATCCAGCGGCTTCACTGTGGGGAAGTGCACCACAGCGGCTGAGATATCTCTGTCTCTCAACAGACGGGCAGCCTCCACGGCGAACGGAAGCACCACGCCCGTAGTGAATATAGCCACGTCACTCCCCTCCAAAGCCACATACGCCTTACCCACTTCGAACTTGTCGTACATGTGACACGTAGTTGGGATGTGGAAATCGCGCCCCACTCTCATGTACACTGGCCCCCTCACCAACGCAGAGGCTGTAGTCGCCTTGTACACTTCGCACGAATCCGCAGGCGCCAACACTGTGAAGTTGTACAACACCCTGAATAGAGCCAAGTCTTCTAACATTTGGTGCGAGGGGCCGTCGTAAGCGTCTGCAAAACCCGCGTGAGTCCCCACTAACCGCACTGGTAGAGCTAGTCTGTCCACTGTGTTTCTAGCTTGCTCCCAAGCTCTCGTCATAAAACTAGCGAAAGTCAAAGCAAAGGGAGTGAAGCCAACCATGGCGAGGCCGGCAGCTACCCCCACCATGGCTTGCTCCGCGATACCCACGTTGAAGAAGCGGGTTGGATGTCTCTCGGCGAATAGTTTAGCTCTAGTAGTCTCCCCAGTGTCCGCCACAATCACCACCACGTCTTCACGCATGTCGCCCAGGTCCGCCAGCGCTCTGCCCAACGCTTCCCGCGGCGTTAGAATCTCCAAGTCTAACATACGTCCCCGGCGTATTTCAACGCTTCGTCTCTAGAAATTCTCTGCCGGGCGGTGTTCTCCACCGCCGACACGCCGCGGCCTCTCACAGTGTATGCCAACACTACCGCGGGCTTGGCGCTCTCTTCAGCCTCCCTCAGCGCATTCAAGATCTCCACAACGTCATGCCCGTCGACCTCCAACACGTGGAAACCGAGCGCTCTGAATCTCCCAGCCACGTCCCCCTTGCGCAACACTTCGTCACTACGGCCGTCTAGCTGGACGTTGTTCACATCTACAATTGTGACTAAGTTAGTCAAGCCGTAGTGCGCCGCCACGGCGAGAGACTCCCAAGTCTGCCCCTCGTCAAGCTCGCCGTCGCCCACCACTAGGTAAACCCTGCTAGCCCTCCCCCTCAGCCTAAGCCCCAGCGCCAGACCCACAGCCACCGAGACGCCCTGCCCCAGACTGCCGGAGTTCGGCACGTCTACGAAAGGAGTGTCCACCTCGGGGTGGTTCTGAAGCCGGCTCCCCAAACTGCCAGTCTCCCGCAGTTCGTCTATAGTGAGGTAACCCATGGCGGCGGCCACTGCGTACACTGCGTGAATTGCGTGCCCCTTGGAGAGGACGAAATAATTGCGATCCACGCCGTTGGCCATGTTGAACTTCAACCTGCCGCTTCCGTAGAGAGCCACCACTGTCTCCACCACAGAGAGAGAGGAACCGAGATGTATGCCGGGGTCGTAGGCAGCCATCAACACTATGTACTTCCTAGCTTTACAAATTAACGTCTCTAGGGAAACCCCCCTCTCGACAGATACCCCTCTGACATGAGACACAGAAAAAACACATATTTAATATATTTTATCTAGCTATGGAGCGATTATTGAGAAACGTAGTGGAGGTAGTCACGTTAGACGAGTTAGAGCGGCTCGGAGGCGGCCGCGCATATCTGGGGTTTGAACCACTGTGGCCAATCCACGTGGGGTGGCTCGTGTGGGGGTACAAACTAGCTGAGTTGAGAGAAGCTGGCTTCGACGTAGTGGTGTTGGTGGCCACTTGGCACGCTTGGATAAATGACAAGGGGTCGATAGAGGAGTTGAGAAAACACGGCGAAGAGATAACTACCGTCTTGAACAAAATAGCTCCCTTTAAGTACATATACAGCGAGGAGGTGACGAGAGACCCCCAATACTGGCAACTAGCGCTCAAGATAGCCAAAGAGACCTCCCTGGCGAGAGTCAAACGCGCCACGCCCGTCATGGGTAGGAGAGCTGAGGAGGTAGAAGTGGATTTCTCCAAACTACTGTACCCCGTGCTGCAAGTGGCGGACATATTCTACCTAAATGTGGACGTAGCCGTCGGCGGCATGGACCAGAGGAGAGCGCACATGCTCGCTAGAGACGTAGCGGAGAGGTTGGGCTACAAGAAACCCATCGCTATACACACACCCATAATTACCTCTCTCTCCGGCGCCGGTAGGATGGAGGGGAGTCACAGAGAGATGGACGAGATATACGCCATATACAAAATGAGTAAGTCGAAACCGCAGAGCGCTATATTCATCACAGACAGCGAAGAGGAAATCGCCAAGAAGATATGGGCAGCGTTCTGCCCCCCCGGCGAGGTTAGATTCAACCCAGTGTACGAAATAGCGGCACACCTCTTAATCCCATACCACCAACCGTTGGAAATAGGCGGCAGGCGGTACGAGAACTCCACTCAACTGGCGGAGGACTACAGACGGGGCGTTGTAACTCCGCAAGCTCTCAAAGAGGCGGTAGTCAGGGGGTTAGTGGAGATGCTTACAAAATTTAAATAGAGAATGTAGAGGGGGCATGTTGTATATAGTCGATGGGAGAGACCGCGGAAAACAACTAAGAGAAGAGTTAGAAAACGCCGGGGTGCCAGCTTGGTACGTCGAACTTTGGGGTCACCACATTGTGGCCACCCCGCCGGGGGTCAAGACAGAAGCGAAGACGCCAGTCAGAGCAGTGATAGAACTCAAGACTGAGTATCAATTAGTATCTCGGCAGTGGAAACCCAACACTACGCTAGTGAAGATAGCCGAGAGTGAAGTGGGGCGGGGGCTTTACATAATAGCCGGACCCTGCGCAGTAGAGACGGAGGAGCAAATAATGGCGGCTGCGCAAGCAGTCAAGAAAGCCGGCGGCGACGCTCTGAGAGGCGGTGCATTCAAACCGAGGACTAGCCCCTACACGTTCCAGGGATTGGGCGAGAGAGGTCTTCAGTTGTTGAGGAAAGTCGGCGACGCCGTGGGGCTGCCGGTGACTACCGAGTTGATGGACCCAGAGGACCTCCCCACGGTAGTTAAATACGCAGACGCTATACAAATAGGCGCGAGGAACATGCAGAACTTCACACTGTTGAAGAAAGTCGGCAGGGCAAACAAGCCCGTGTTGTTGAAGAGAGGTTTCGCCAACACCGTAGAGGAGTGGTTACTAGCGGCAGAGTACGTAGCGCTCCACGGCAACGGAGACATAGTGTTAATAGAGAGGGGCATAAGAACTTTCGACAAAACGCTACGCTTCACGTTAGACGTCGGCGCAATTGTATATGCAAAACAACACACACACTTGCCAGTGTTGGGAGACCCCAGCCACCCCGCTGGCGACAGGCGGTACGTAGTGCCGCTGGCGTTGGCGATAGTAGCGGCGGGCGCAGACGGGTTGATAGTAGAGACTCACCCAAATCCCGACAAAGCGTGGAGCGACGCCAAACAACAACTCACGTTTCAACAACTAGAAGAATTGATATCGAAAGCTAGAGAGTTAGCTAAATTAACTGCCCATCAATAACCCGCAAGTCACCCAGTTTCTATGTCTATTCTATAACTAGCTAAAAGTTGGTTTACGACTACATTCCCATCTACCACTACGCGCACTCCGATAGCTCTACATTGATTAGGTGGAATAACCACAGGCGCTTGAGTAGCTACAATCGTCCCATTTACAAAACCAACGCCAGGGCCATCTACCCAATACACATAGAAAGTCCTCACGTGTTGAGTAAATTGAGTGTGGTTAACCACGCCTTTAAAACTCAAGATGGCAACCATCTCCCCATCTCCATTGTTACAAACGTTAGAAACTCCTACATAATTTACAATCTCGCCGGGGACGGCGGGGATGGAAAATTTTTCAAACCCATCTCCAAATTGTGTAGCGAAAAAGCTAGAGAAACTTGGTAAAATTGCGCCAGCCGCGCCGCCGAGCGTTGGGACAGTTGCGGTAGCTGAGAGAATTAAAGCCGGCGCCACAATTGCTAAAATGCTGTTTATCACTAGCACTCTCCTATTCCGTCTTTTATCCTCCTCACTCTCTTCGCGCTCTACTTGCATTTCTTCTAGGTTCACATCCAACTCTTTACTCACATCTAGTTCATCGCCTGACCTGAATTTCGGCACTACTTGAGGCTCAGCCATAAAATATCCAAAGTGTAATAATATTAATCTAACGTAGCGTCGACCGTAAGTGGGTAGAGCGCGATAAGAGACTCACTCGAATCCCGACAAAACGTGGAGCAACGCCAAACAACAACTCACACAGATTGCGAAAGCCCGTGGTTAAGTAGTACTCTATAGCCCCTCTCTTTCGATTATTGTCGTAGTTGTGTCTACAGAACTCTTTACACACTCTGAAGACCTCTGCTAACGGCCGTCTAGCTTTCGCAATATGCAGCGGGAGGGGCGAAAGACAACTTCTTCATACTTTGCTCCAACATCCAAGAAGCCACGGGCCCCAGATAGCGATTTGCATTTTCATTTACATTTAATCACTCGACGTATTTTCCGAGCGGGCTGCCTTCCCACCCTTTGCTTGAGTTTGTAACATACCCCTTGGATGATTTATTCTCAACATTAAGTTTTTATTAACTCCGCTGGACGCTCCCAATCACAACGATGTGAAGCCGCTTGGAGTAACGCCAGCTTCCGTCTGATCTGCGTCAACGACTTCGCAGTAGTTTTAGTGTCAAACGCCGCAGATAGCTGAGCGTGAAGTCGCATTAGTTGACGACGTAATTCACAATAACAGTTGTGAGGAGTAGAGGAGTTCTCGACGTTACGAGCTTAGTCAATGTTTTTTTGTTATACATATTGCATTTTTATGAGAGTGGGCATAATTGGCGGGGGCGCCATGGGTCTTTGGCTGAAGCGGGAGATCTCTACGCTTCACCAGACGTTAGTGTACGACATAGATAAAACAAAATCGGAAGTAGACAACGTTGTGGATTTGCTCAATTGGTCTGAAGTAGTCATAGTCGCTGTTTCTTTCTGGAATACTAAAGGAGTGTTACAACAAATCGCAGAGTTTACGGGGGGGAAGTTGGTTATGGACATCTCGACGTTTAAAGAGGGGTTGGTGGAGGTTTATAGACAATATCCACAAGACGCTAGAGTAGCCACCGTGCACCCCATGTTCGGCCCGGGCGCTCCCACTCTGAGGGGGCAGAGAGTGTTAGTGATGGAAATACCGGGGAGGCGGGGGGGTTTGGAGGCTTTCCAATTTTGGAAAGAGCTAGGCGCCGTGGTAGAGTGGGGGGATGTGGAAAAACACGACTATTACGTATCGCGCACAATTGCGTTGAGCCACGCCGTGGGGCTCGCTCTAGCGCGCGTCTATGAAGAGCTGGGAGAAGACGCGTTTAAATACGGAGGCACTTCCTTCAAATACTTAGCTACTTACGCTTTCTCTCTCTTGAGAAATCCCTCGGCGGTTAAATACGCAGAGAAAGCGCCGTTGGACGAATTCGTACAAGCGTTGAAGAGACGAGACATCCCTAGACAATTGATAAACGCAGAGGAGGCTTACAAGAATTTCTACAAAGCGCTGAGTTGTTTTTAAAGAGAGAGGAAGCGAGTGGCATGTATCCGCCAGAATTTAATTATGTAAAACCCAACACGTTAGAAGAAGCCATCGACGCATTATCCAACGAGGGGGCTGTGGCGCTAGCCGGGGGACAATCGCTTATCCCCTTGTTGAAACTCCGCGTAGTGTCGCCCACTGTAGTGGTAGACATAAACAAACTGCCCTTCCGTTATGTAAAATACGGAGAGGAAGTGGAGATAGGCGCTTTAGTTAGACATTACGAACTCGAAGAATCGCCCTGCGGGTTGTTGAGCCAAACGGCTCGTAACATCGGTGATGTGCAAATTAGATCAATGGGCACGGTGGGTGGTTCTCTCGCGTACGCAGATCCCCGAGGCGATTGGCCCACGGCGATGTTGGCGGGGGGAGCTGTAGTCAAAACGGCGGCTGGCTGGAGGGAGATAGAAATCGATCAACTCTACAGAGGTCCCTACGTTACTTCGTTAAACCGCGGCGAGATTATAACGAGTGTAAAACTACGCTGTCCTCCGAAATTTAGTTACGTAAAATTTTCGCTACGACGCGGCGATTTTCCCATAGCTTCAGTGGCCGCAGCGGCGTGGGTTAAAGACAATCACTTCGATTACGTAAGGATCGCTGCGTCTGGAGCAGCCGAAATGCCCGTCAGGCTTAAGAAAGTTGAGGCAATACTCCAGGGGGCGCCGCTAAACAGAGACGTGTTTATAGAAGCGGCCGAAACTGCGAAGAAAGAAGCCGCGCCGCCGCACGACTTCAGAACTTCTGCACAATACCGAAAAGCGTTAATCGCCGTGGCAGTGAGGCGAGCGTTGGAGAAGTTATGAAAATCTCTCTAAAAATCAACGGAGTATTACACGAAGTAGAAGTAGAGCCGAGGAAGTTGTTAGTACACCTCTTGAGAGATTTGGGGTACAAATCAGTAAAAGTGGGGTGCGACACAGCTACATGCGGCGTGTGTACAGTGTTGTTAAACGGGAGGCCTGTCAAGAGTTGTAACTTGTTGGCAGTTCAAACAGACGGCGCTGAGATAATGACGGTAGAACACAACGAAATGGAAAGCCTCAGAGTTTCTTTTAAAAAACACCACGCTTCTCAATGTGGTTACTGTACCTCAGCCATGTTGACAATTGCGTATTACCTCAAAAAAACCGCTAAGACGAGGGAAGAAATAGTAGAGGGATTGTCCGGAGTTTTGTGCAGATGCACCGGTTATCAGAACATAATCGAAGCGATATGAAATACGTAGGCAAACCCACGCCGCGGGTAGAAGACGACGTAATTCTGAGGGGCAGAGCTACATACGTCGACGACATAGAACCGCCGGGCGTGTTGTACGCCGGTTTCGTCAGATCGCCGTATCCCCACGCCCGTGTGATTAAAGTAGATTTAACAGACGTCGTTGTTGCGAAGGGCGTAGTGGCTGTCTTTAGTTCAGAACCTCCGTTTGCTCTGGGGGGCAAAGTGAGATATCAGGGGGAAGCCGTGGCGATGGTTTTAGCTCGGGACAGGTATTTGTTACAAGACGCGTTGGAGAAAGCAGTGGTAGAATACGAACCTCTACCCCCCGTGTTGGATATGTACGAAGCTATGAAGCCCGGAGCTCCTCTAGTGGACGAAAGCCTCGGGACGAATGTAGTCTACGACAAGACTTACGAGGGGGGAGACGCCGCTTTGAGGGGAGCGGTTGTGATAGAGGGGCGGCTCAGCGTGCGGAGAGTAATCCCCTCGGCTATGGAGCCGCGGGGAGTGGTGGCCGTATACGACGGGAATATGTTGACTATTTGGACTTCTACTCAAGTGCCATTCGACGTGAAGAAAGAAGTGGCGTCCGCGCTGAATTTGCCTCTCTCTTCTGTGAGAGTTATACAACCGTACGTCGGGGGGGCGTTCGGTTCTAAAGTGTTGGTCTACCCAGAGGAGATTTACGTAGCAGCCGCTGCTTATAGATTAACAACTGCAGTGAAGTGGACAGCCACGAGGTCTGAGGATTTCAAAACGACTACGCACGGGAGGGCGATGGATTTAGAATACAAAGTCGGCGTTAGCAAAGACGGGAGGGTTGAAACAATCGAAGGCGTGATATACGCAGACGCCGGGGCGTATTACTGGGGGGAGGGGCTTGTGGACACAGCCGCGCGAATGTTGACGGGGCCTTACGACGTTAAATACGCGCGCGTTAGAGCCGTGGCAGTCTTGACTAACAAAACTCCGCTGGGCGCTTACAGAGGCGCCGGAAGGCCAGAAGCGACTTTCTTCATAGAGCGGATTATGGATAGAGTTGCGGACGAATTGGGGCTAGACCCCGTAGAAGTGAGAAAGAAAAACTTAATTAAACAACTCCCCCACACGAATCCGTTCGGCATTACATACGACACGGGTAATTACATTGCGACGTTTGAAAAAGCGTTGGAGAAATTGGGTTATTTCAAGTTGAAGAAATGGGCTGAGGAAGAGTGGGAGAAAAACAAACGCATGATCGGCGTTGGTTTCTCTACGTATGTGGAAATCACTACTTTCGGCCACGAGACGGTGATTATGAGAGTCGAGAGAGATGGCAGCGTTACTGTCTACACAGCTCTCGCGCCGCACGGCCAAGGCCTCGCCACCGCCTTGGCGCAAATTGTGGCTGAAGAGTTGGAAATACCTATGGAGAGAGTGAGAGTAGTGTGGGGGGACACAGCCCACGTCCCAGACGGCGTAGGCACTATGGGCAGCCGTTCCATCACCGCAGGGGGCTCTGCGGCGATTTTAGCAGTTAGACAAATGAAGAGTAAGCTTGCGGAAGCCGCCGCCGAGGTGTTGAAATGTCAACCCGAATACAAAGAGGGCGTTTTCCACTGCGGCGGCAAAAGCGTTGAGTTGAGAGATGTAGTTAAGCACATGTACAAAAAGAGAATTCAACCGATTGTAGAAGTAACGTACCGCGCAGAAGCCACGTTCCCCTTCGGCGTACATATCGCCGTAGTGGAAATAGATCCGGAAACAGGGTTCGTAAAGCCTTTGATCTATAAGTCTTATGACGACGTAGGCGTAGTGGTAAACCCGCTTTTAGCAGCGGGACAGATACACGGGGGGGCGCTGCAGGGAATAAGCCAAGCTCTCTACGAAGAAGCAATATACGACAACGCCGGTAATTTAATCACGCAGAATTTAGCTCTCTACCCACTCCCCACGGCTGTCGAAGCGCCGGTTTTCGAAGTACATTTCGCAGAGGAATTTCACCCATCGAAACACCCCACTGGCACAAAGGGAGTGGGCGAAATAGCCGCAATCGCTGCGCCCCCCGCGGTAGTCAACGCCGTTGAGGACGCGGTAAGGAAAACGTCTAGAGCGAGATTTTGTAAAACTCCCATAACTCCAGAAGAAATATACAACGCGATATGGAAGATTGCACCGCCGTTGTGTTAGCCGCCGGGGCGGCCACTAGATTCCCCGGGAAACTGATGGCGAATTTCCGAAACAAACCCGTAGTTAAATGGGTTGTGGAAATTGCCGAAAAAGCCGTAGGTCGAGTTTACATAGTCGTGGGACACAACAGCGATGAAGTGGCGAAAACGGCAGGAGTACCCGCCATATACAACCCCTGGTGGAAGTGGGGCATTTCCACAAGCGTAAAAGCCGCCATAATTACGTTAATTAACTCGAGACGGTTGGTATTCATGTTGGGAGACATGCCTCTCGTCAAGCCAGAGACAGTGAGGAAAATATGCAACGCGTGCGAAACCGGCGTTGTTGTGCCGACTTATAGAGGCGTCCGCGGGAATCCAGTGGCCGTAGCTAGAGACGTCTATCCACAAGCGTTACTCCAGTTACAAAACGACGTGGGGATGAGGGCGTTGTTTAACAAAATTCCCACAACTTACGTAGAAGTAGACGACGCCGGTATTCTCATAGATATAGACACGCCACAAGACATCATCTACGCACAATTGAAATAAAAAATCGGGAAAAAATTATTTCTTTCCAGGGGGTTCCCCTCTGTTTCCTCTCGCTTTCCTAGCTATTTCTCTTATCTTCTCTACGTCGCCTCTTACGACGGCGTCTCTTATCTCTCTCCACCACTGCGGCTCTACGTTCTTTAAATCTCTCAAAATTTCTCTAGTGGCGTTTAACGCTTTGTATTTCGCCGAGATTAATTGATGGAGTTGTGCAATCTTAATCTTCTCAAAGTGGTCTAACAAACGCCGTATGTGTTCCATAGTTTTTTCAATATCTGCAATAACTCTCTCCACATCTGTCTCATTCCTCACTTCAAACCATTTAGTCTCGTTTAGTTTCAACATTTCTATAGTGCGGTTGAGCCACACAACGCCTTGTCTCACTGCTTTCGCGTGTTCGGAAGCGTTGACTTTTTCCAAAAGCCGCTCTACTTTCACGAGAGTTTTAATACCCCTCTCCGTGTTGTTAACAGCTTCCTCAAGCCCTCTAGACGCGTTTATTTTGTGATACTCTCTCAAAACTGCTCTGTTCACGTGACTCGTCAAATTCCTAAGCGCTGCGAGTCTAATTTCTCTAAGTTGTACAAAAACCTCCCGCGGGTCGGATACATTCAACTTTTTCAATTCCCCCACGCCGATCATCGGCACGCCGGGAGGCAGTGTGTAGTTCAACAACAGCGCACATTGAGGCAGTGTGTAATTGACTCCAGTGACGTTGATATATAACTCAATAGCTTTACACTTCAGCCACAAGTGGAAATCTACAGCAGCAGCGTTAGCTAACGCAACCGCCGCCAGCGCCGTCAGCACTATGAGCCACTTCATGACATAGAGAACATCCGTAGAGATATAGACCAACTACGGAACGTACGTGCGGAACGCGCGCGGAACTAGCCCCAAACTTCTAATGAGTACACTCTCAACACTTCGCCTGGATTCGCTTTAAACGCTATGTATGCGGGTATGCCGGTGGTTTGGCAGCCGGCTCTCCACAACATGCCACCAAATGCGTCTCTCACAATGATGTCTCCCAACGCCGCTAGTGGTCTCAATTCTACGTATCTAGCTCCAGCTTGCGGCGGGCTAAAGACACAGCCAGCGCCAGCGCCGCTCCAATACACGCCGAAGATGTCGCCCAACCCAGAACCCACCACCACATATCTCCCACTGCCGGTGAAGTTAGCCACATACGTCAACCCACCAGCCACCAACGGCACATACGCCACGCCTCCAGTGACCAGCAGATAGTTGTAAGACTGCCAGACGTAGCCGCCGGCATGCCAACCAGCCGGCCGAGGACACGCACTGTATTGTACGGCGAGATCGTCCCAAAACACCCAGAAGTCGTTTGCGAGGCCAGACGCGGAACCGCTGGCGTCTACTGCCCCGAACGCCACGCCGATTATGGCGCCTGGAGTTTCACCCAGCGAAATAGACCACTGGTAGTCATTGCCGCTGGCAGCTGTGCCCACATGTTTGAAGAAATACTGCATAGTGTTTTGACATGTAGATGTAGTTAGGCATATGACTTGGCCGGGGTTTATGAACGAACTGACTAACACAAACGGCGTGCCGTCGTTTCTGTAGTATATATACTCGCGGTCCACAACGCCGTTTCCGTCTGTGTCAACGCCTATGGATATGAAAAAGACGTTGTTTGGTGCGTCTGCGCTATCTCTCTCGTATCTGCTCAGTACCGAGATCTGCGTCCCAGCCGCCGGGATTGGCGTGGGTAGTCTATACTGCGCAATTGCGTAGCCGTAATCAGTAGCGACAGAGCCGCCACCGCGGGCGTCGACTTGCGTAACTAACGCCGGAGAACCAAGTGGAGTACTCCACGCGATATAAACGCCGGTGTTCGGCTGTCCAGCCGTATAGCTAACTATATGGCTAGGTAGTTGACACTTATGCCACGTCATAGTGAGATCGTCAAACCAAGACTTGGCAGCACCGTCGGCGTTCTTGCCGTCTACAACTACAAAAGCCATCCGTCTAACTACGCCATCGATACCTACGTCACGTTTCAAGTTGAAACCCGTGGGAAAGAAGGCGGAGAAAGTATCGCCGCTAGCGTGACCCAACACACGTATTTGATGTCCAGTTGGCACTGACGAACCGCATCCGGTTGGGCTTAGGCTAGTACACACACGTTGTCCGTTGAACACGTCCCAAACTTCTGTAGTTCTTGGGCCAGTCCCCCAATCGCTGGTTAGTCTTACGTAGTATAGATACACAATTCCAGTTGGTGTTTCTACTTCGAATTGTATGTAGGTAATTTCGTCAACTGACTTATCGCCGTACACTAATTGGTTGTATACCTGTATCTCTAAATCTGTAGTGACACCCAACCCACCGAGGTCCCATCTTAAAGCAGCTACGCCGTATGTAATTGTAGAAGTGCCGTCTGCTTGTAGACGTAGTGAATGTGTACCACTGCGCCGAGTGGCGTTATCTAACGCCACGCTAGCATTCCCCCGCGTCCAAGTGTTGTACGTCACGCCAGCGGGAGCGTAAGCATTATCCCAACCGAAGTTTATATTGGCAGTGGTGCAGCGTTGGAAGTCGTCTGTGTGTGTCTGTGTATGGCAGTGGAAAGTCCACTCTGCTTTTTTCTGCATTGGCTCTGCTGTGAAGTTTACCAACTGGGTGACTGTGACTCCGCTTTGTGTGAATAGAGCTCTGGCTAGAATACTATAGCGTTGTGTAGTGGTAGTTTGCCAAACTAGCAGAGCTGGGAGACTCACCGCTGGGCCGGAGTTTTGCTGCCCGGTAATTTGCACAACGTCCCCGAGTCTTATGGCGTAAGTGCCGCCGCGGTTTCCAGCGACAACCTCCAGCCGTCCCGCCCAGCCGGCTCCAGTTGGTCTGAATTTGCCTATTGTGTACACTTCTGTCCATCCCGGCATGAATTTCATGCGGTAATACGTGACGTTGTATGCATCTGCAAATTGGAAATATCCAAATGCCAGCGGGCTGATCGAGGCGTTGAAGTCTTTAGAGACTGGGGACAGACTGGCGTTGACGGCTGTATATGCAGTGTTTTTGAACGTGAAGGAAGCCAACGCCGCGGCGACAACGATTAGGATAATTAACCAACGCCTCACGATGCCATGAATTCCAATTTTTCTCTATCTTCTGGAGAGAGTGTCTGAGGGTCTATCGACGACAGTATCACCTCCGCCGCCACTTGAGGGTTTGTGTAGTAATACGTGAATGAGCCTATCTTTACAGACTTCAACTTGCCCTCTCGCTCTAGCACGTAGACGTGCCACTGAGTGGACCCCCAGCTTTTGCCAACGGCTTTAGCTATCTGCGCCAACGTAGCAGCGCCCATCTTCTCCACAAACTGTAGTATCTTCTTCCTCTCGGGGCTTTCTGCTTTGGCAGTTTTCACTCTAAAAAGCCAAACCGCCGGCGCTAGTAACAACTCCCGGCGATTGGAAAGAACGTGACTGAGTCCAGCGGCGGCTGTTACGCCTATAGCTAACTCGAAGAGCGGCGGTTCGGGCGGTGTGAGTTGGGGCGGCTTTGGCTCCATTGGCTTTATCTCTAACCCACCTCTCACGACATGCGGTTTAGGGGATGGGTTTACACACGCGATTGTAAACGCGGCTGGACCGCTCACTGTATACACGCCAGTGGCGTTGCAAATGGGCGGCAGAGAGGCATTTATTACAGCCGTGGCGTTGGGCGGTACTGCATATGTAAAAGTCCACATGGACAACGGCAATAGCAATAACGTAATTGTGAAATTCACAACGCAATCGTGTAGTTAGTTTTATGTTTTACGTCGTCATATCAAGAAGGGGTCACCAAGACCAAGCACTCTCGTCAAGAGAGCCACCACAACTATGTAAATCCATGTAGCTACTGCAAAGAGGTAGAATTGCCACCTGTCTCTATACATACCCCAGTAGTTATATGCAAGCGAAGCGACCAACAGAGCTAACGCTAGTAGGTAAGTGAAGCGGAGGTAGAAAAACCCCCATTGTAACGCCAATAACGCAAACACAAACCCCGACACAAAGGAGTTCAACGCGCCGGCAATGGTGACAGGCGTAATCGGCTTGTTGCGGTAGATCAAGTAAATCGAGGGCGCCAGCGCCGTTATTGCCCCGCTGGCGGCGGCCACTAGGAAAATCTCCGTGGGCTGCACGGCTAGAACAACCAAAGAGTGTGCGAGTCTGTAACTAACGCAATTAAATACAGCGCGAATAAGTAAACGTACGGCACGCAAGACGCCAACGCCAACTCTAAATCTCGAACGCCAGGTCTAATCGCCGTATGCAACTGCAACACTTGAGCCGCGACCAGCATAAACAACCCCAACACTGCAGAAGTTTTAAACACACCACCGTGAGCCACTATAATCCACAAAGCATATATGTTAGCAGCCCCCGCCAACACTAAAAACGGCGTGAGGACGTCTCTGTGTCTAAACAAGACGCTGGGGGGCAGACCCCGCTCTCTGGCGTATAGCAACTCTGTGTAAACTCTACCGAAAGCCACAGCCAACCCAACCGCAACCCCCACCAACAGCGCTACCCAATTCATGACCCCCACGGCTGTAGTACTTCTCTCCTCACATCCACCACTTGCGGCCACCCCCTCCACTGTCTAGCGGGATCTACAACTACATACAACGGCTCTGTCCAACCTGTGGGAATGCCGCAGGGCGGCATGCACGTATAGCGAGGCTTGACGACGCTGTAAACCCAATAGTGACCATCAGTAGCATTATACAACCAAAAATCCCCCACTCTCTCTAACTCCCAGTATTCTAGAGGCGCAAATAGAGACACTTCAGTAGTCAAAAGCACGTTGGGAGCGAACCAGTACCTCATCGCCGCTCCCCACATACCTACTGGAGTAGAGTAGGTATATAGATGTAATTTGTACAAAGTGCCCTCAGCCAAGCTGTAGTTCACAATTCTCAACGCCGTGGTGTAAATCGTACTGTTCCTCACTCTAGCGGCGTCGAAAACCGGACCCCCAAACTCTGGCTTGAGGACGCCCAGTCTAACTCTCAGCGGAGGCGGTGCATGCGAAAGCGGCGTCTCCACCACCGGACATTTCGCCGGATATATATACAACACGCCGTCGCCGTTTAGATATAGGAAGACTCCATAACGCTGGCTTCCGCCGCCGGGCGTGTGGAACGTTGGCCTCACGTGGGCTTCTAGAACTCTATACTGCAGCACCTCCGGGATCAAGACGGATTTGTTGTACACAACCACACAGCCAGAGAGCGGAATAGTTGACATTGGTCTCTCCCATATGTACAGCCAGCCGTCTGTCCCCACTTGCACGAACTGCCACCCCACGCCTCTCAACGTCACTACAACCCGCTCATAAATGCCGGGGTACCAATCAACCGCCTTGACCCTAAGTGTCACGACTTCGCTCCAACCTTGGGGTGATGTGAAATTAATTAGACAAACCCCCTCGAAACCCTGCGGGATGGTCAAATCGATGCGATAACTACCGACACTCCCCCCAACTACGCCGCCAGCTGCACCGCAGGTGGAAGATATATACACTTGAGTGGGGTAAAAGAGACGCAGCTCCAAAGCCCTTGGATAAATCCAAACGTCGTACGGGGAGCTGTAGAGATAAAGCATCCCCTCCGCATATGCAACATAACGCGGCAACTCGCCCAGGCGCACTTCGCCCAAGGGGCCCGAGACGAAGATGTGCTCCCCGCTGGGAGATAAAAGAGCAATTAGAAACACTAGCGTTGGGAAAAAGAGTAATGCAAATCTACTAAACTTCTCTCTCATGCTAGTTTGGGAAGATGTGAAAAACATAAAAAATGTATTACGTTGGTGACATCGCTATGTCTACTTGATATGTGGCTAATACAGTTCTGCCGTCTCTAGCGGCTTCCGGCAAGTCAGGCTTTATGAGTATGTACACTGCCGCAGTTCTACAACCCCCGGCGGGTATAGTTACTGGGTCCGATTGGGAGTAGGTAGTGCCGCCAATGACTCCAACACCGCTATTGGTCCCATTCCAATATACATAGAACGAATGTACGTAGGAGTGATAGTTACCAGAGACTACGCCTTTATACTGCAACTTCGCAGTTATGGGGAAGTCTTGCCTGTTACAAACTCTAATCACATCTGTGTAGTTGACTGGGTCGCCGGTGAAGCCCACCACAGAAATTCTAGTGATGTTATATCCCTTTTCTTGGTCAAAGTAATAACTCACCTTTACGTATCTACCACCAGCCACATTGACGTCGCCACCGGCGTACTTCATCGCCGGGGGCAGCGTGGCGTTTATCAACCAATACGTGACATTTGTGAACGTCAGCGTCGCTAGCGTTAACGCCGCGACTGCCAACACAACCACCGCACAATCGGTTTTCTATTTCTCCTCCTACTACGCACGAGCTCTTTTTCCTATTTAAAATAAATGTTTTGCGTAACCTACAGCATATACATTGTATATTGTTCACGTAAACATATAACATGCACCAAACCGCGATGGAGTGTACATTCTATATATTTTAATGTATAGCGATGGTGAAATGACGAAAAGTTTATTATGTAGTTAAAATGTGCGTTTTTATGCAAGTGGATTGGGGCGCGTTAGTTACAACGTTTATAGAGTATGGAATTCAAGCTTTGGCCGCCATATTGATAATCCTCTTGGCGTATGGCGTGGGGAGTATCTTAGGCAGCGCAGTTAATAGGTTGGTGGAGAGGACTGGGCTTGAGAGAGCTTTTGACAAAACTGACGTGGGCAAGGCGTTTAGAGCCGCCGGGATAGATTTGTCTAGCTTAATCGGTATGTTGACTACTGCTTTTGTGTTAGCTGTGGGTATTGTAATCGCCATTGGGTACCTCAGAATTGGGGGCGAGGCTGGGGTTTTGATTTCAGAAGTGGCTAGGTACATACCGAGACTTGTGGGTGGCATTATCCTACTCACAGTCGGCATTATCCTCGTGGCGCTTTTGACTGACTACATTGGCAAATTGTTGACAGGTCTGTTCCCCAAGCAATTTACAGAAATTGGAGAAATGTTGAAAAATTTGCTATTGATAGGTTTGGTGGCTTTGATAGTTTCAATAGCGTTAGACCTCATGCTCTTCACCGGGCCGTTGGTGTATCCATTGATTTTGGGCACTGTCATCATCGGCGCTGGGATTTTCATCGGCCACACAATCGTCCGTAACATTGTGGAAGATCACCCAGAGTTCGCTGGAGCTGCGCCGTACGCCAAATTCATGTTGTACCTAATCTTCCTCACGATAGGCCTCGGCGCTATATTTGCGGAGTTTCCCCAAACAGCACACGTAGTGCAGAACTTGGCGTGGGGCGTGGCGATAGCCGTAGGTATATTGCTAGCTCCAGTCATATACACATTAGCTAAGAGAATGGCAAAAGAGTAGGTTTTTTTATTTTGTTAATATATTTCTACATGTATATAGAGATTAGAGACCCCTCTCTAGTGGAGCGGCTGCGTCGCTTTCTCCCCCGCCCCGACGCGCCCTTTGACGAAGTCATTGTCAAATTGTTGGAGCAGACCTGCAGACTAAAAATTCGCGAAATTGTGTATGAGGTGCTCTCAACCTCCGGCGAGGGGGCCGCCGTTAGAGAAACTCTAGCCGAGTGGTTGGGGATTTCGAGAGGAGAGTCCACCGGGTGGTGGAGAGAGTGGTTAGAGAAGTCGTGCGGCAGATGTGTAGCGAGGTGGGGGTAGGTGGGTGGGAGTCGGTGGTGACGGAGGCTCAGAAGAGAGAAGATGGATGTCTTACTTTTGCAGAAGTGCGGCGGTACTATGGCAAGAATTTAAATAGTGTTATGTTGCGTAAGAGGGGGTTTGTCCAGGGGGGGGCGGGGGTTATGGTGTTGGCCTAAGAAGTGAATTGACTAAGGCCGGCACTTCCAACAATGTGTTAGTCTCGGCGTCTGGCTCCACATCTAACTCAATCCAGCTGAGCCCACGGCGGCTCTGCCAACTGCCGTAGAGAACTGCGGCTAAGCCAAACTTCTTCGGGAAGTATATATCGAACACTGGGTGGTCGCCCACCATTACCGCAGCTCCGCTGAAGTACTGGGGACACGTCTTGGGGCAACCGACGGCGTCTGACGTCCTAACACCATTTATGTACTTATCCAACCCGAGGCTTTTGATGACTGGCATTTGGTAACAAACGTAGCCGTTTGTAGCGATTTCTACTCTAAACCCGGCGTCTCTCAAAGCCGCCAGCGCTTCATACGCACCGTCGTTAGTTTTGAAGTTGTGGAGGTGTCTCGCCAACACTTCTCTCACCGCCGGCGGCTCGCCGGCTTTGAGCTCTGCCGCCACCTCGCCGAACAACCACTGCCAGTCAAACCCCCTCAAGTCAAACACTTTCATGAGTTGTAGACTTCTATCTCTCACCCGCCTCCACACCTCCGCCGCAGAAACGCCAGCTTCTCTAGCTATGTAGCTACTGATCTCTAGAAACACTGGCGTCCACACCGAGTGCGGTATCAACGTGCCGTCGAGGTCTATCAACACAATCGCCATACCGCCTCAGCCGCCAAAGCCACTAGCGTTATGCCGAAGGCTAACAACGTGCCGCTTCTGAACATCTCCCACTTGCCGCCGGCGGCGGCTAGAGACAGATAAATCAAAACGACCGAGGTTATTGCAGCCGCCGCGGTTAGGAAGTACAAACCGGCGCTGTGGGAGGCGAAAACCAGCGCCAACCCGGGAGCCGCCGAAGCGGCGGTGACGCACGCCCCAAGTCTCGCCGCGGTTTGGGGGCCTAGAACCACAGCCACTGTCCTCACGCCAGCTTTCAAATCGCCTTGGTGATCTATAGCGGTTTTAACTATTTCACGTCCGACGTTTGCCACGAGTGAAGACGTGAAGAGTAATATAAGCACTGCGGACACCGACCCCGCGGCGGCCATGCCGTACAAGTAAGTCATGGAAGTAAGAAACGCCACGGCTAAGTTACCCAAAAGCGGCGTTTTCTTCAGTCTGGCGTTGTACGCCATGCCTACTACAACTGCCGTTAGGTATATGGCGAAAGGCGCCGAGCCCAGCCACATGGACAAAACGCCGCCGAAGGCCAGCGAGCCGTAAGCCACGGCCCTAGCAGTGTCTAAACTCACCAGGCCCTTGACTAGGGGGGCGTTTGGTCTGTTCACGCGGTCTTCCTCCAGGTTCGACAAATCGTTGTGCGCGAAGAGTCCAGCCTCCGCTAGAAATGTAGATGTGGCCAAGACGGCGGCGGTGGTCAAATCGCCGCCGCCGGCGATTACGTACGACGCCGTGGAGGCTACCGCAGCCAATACTCCATGTTCTCCCCTAATGAGTCGCCATAGAGACACGTGGTGTGTTTTTTCTGTTTTTTAAAGAAAAGTATTTAACTAATTCACATCGCCAAGCCGTGAGGTGGAACTACTCCCTAAGCGACGGCGAGGTGGTGGAGTTGACGTTTAGGAAGTACGGAGTGAAAATCACCGAGGAACAAATTGCAAAAGCCTACTGGCCAGAGCAGAGGATGTCTTGGAAAAAGAGCGTGGAGGTGGCTAGATTTATCAAAGGCATGACTTTGAGACAAGCGCAGAAGTGGCTAGAGGACGTGGTGAAGTTGAAAAAACCCATCCCAATGAAGACTTTCAAGAAGAAACAAGCACACCACGCCACTCCCTGGCGGGGGTGGCCGGCGGCTAGGTGGCCAGTCAAGGTAGCCAAGCGCTATCTCCAACTGTTGGAAAATTTAGAAAACAACGCCAGGTTTAGAGGTTTAGACGTAGAGCGTTTGGTAATTGTACACGCGGCGGCGCACAAGGGGATAAAAATTTGGAATTACATGCCGAGAGCCTTCGGCAGAGCTACTCCCTTCGTAGAAGAGACAGTCAACATAGAAGCGGTGGCAGTGGAGTTGCCCAACGGAGTGACGCCAAAGAGTTACAAACTCAACCTAGTCAAGAGGTAGCCTACTGTAGCGATCCGCCACTCTGTTCTCCCCCCGCGGCACCCACTGGATTTTGAATTGGCTAAATTTTCTAGCGAGTTCTAAAGCTCGCTCGTGTAGTGGCTTTAGGTGGGGAGCTTTAACTCTGTAGAGTCCAGACATTTGCCTAACCACTAATTGACTATCGCCATAGACATGTACACAATCTACCCCCAGCTCTAGCGCTTTCTCCAACGCTCTTATTAAAGCTGTGTATTCAGCCGTGTTGTTTGTACACTGCTCCAGAGGTCCCCCACCGCCGTGGATCTCCACCCCGCTTCTATATATGGCGTATCCAAAAGAACCGACGCCGCTTCTGCAAGAACCGTCGAAATATATCTCTAGACAAGTCAAGCGGACTCCGTCTTGAGGGGTGGCTTCACTTTAAACTCGTCTGAATACTGGAGCGTGCCAGGGGTGATTCTGATCTCTACGCCGTATATGCCCGGCTTGAGTAACACATGCGTCACCGCGCGCCTAACTCTGTTCTTGGCGTCGTGTCCATTCTTGTACAACTTGCCCACTGTCAATTTTTCAAACTTCGCCCTCTCCGTCGCCAACTTGCCACTGACTACAATTTCAAAACCCTTAGCCCCCGCCTCGGCTAGTTGCCTCACCGCCACGAACATCACCCGCCGGAATCGCACTCCCTTAGCCATGGCATTGGCGATGCGATAAGCCACCACTTTGGGGAACATCTCCGGCGCTTCTATCTTGGAGACGTCAATCACGTCTATCTGTGGGTTCTCCACTCCCAACTTCGTGGTGAGTATTTGACTCACCTCCTTCACAATTGCCCCCTTCCTACCGATAATTCTAGAGGGTCTCTCCGCGTATATGACAATGCGCGTGCCCAGGGGGGTCTTTAAGATTTCTGAATCTATATAGCCGTATTTGCTCAGTTTGTACTCTAGAAATTCTCTAATTACCCACTTCTTCATGTTTTCCTCAACGATTTTCTTGTATATCGGCAGCCTCCTCTGCGACACGAAACCTCGTCACTTGGGCTATATAAATTTTTCAGCAAGGGGTGAAGCGGTCACCTATCTCCTTAAAGGAATTTACATCACAAGTCTGGGGTCCGTGATTTTCCCAGCCAGAGCCGTAGCCGCCGCGGTGGCTGGGTTGGCTAGATACACTTTAGCCTCTGGGTGGCCCACTCTCCCTCTAAAATTCCGGTTTGACGTAGTCAACACAGTCTCTCCAGGCCCCGCCAGACCGAAGTGACCACCTAGGCAGGGGCCGCATGTGCCGTACGTCACTACACAACCAGCTTCAGTCAACACGTCTATGTAACCGAGTTTGAGGGCTTTTCTAAACACGTCGTAACTCGCCGGTATGGCTATACACCTAGCCCTAACTCTCCCCCTCTTCAAGATCTTGGCAGCTATCTCCATGTCGCTCAACCGGCCGTTTGTACAAGAGCCAATGAACACTTGGTCCACCTCGACTCCCTCTACTTCAGTCACAGTCTTCACGTTGTCGACGCTGTGAGGCGCAGCCACCAACGGCTCTAGTCTGTCGAGCTCCACGGTGTAGTTATCTCGGTGACCACCCAGTTGTATCTCCGGCGGGGAGTACGGCGTCCCCCTCTCCTCTAGGTAGGCGGAGGTGACTCTATCGGGCACGAAGATGAGAGCGTCGGCACCCATCTCCGTAGACATGTTAGCCACAGTAGCTCTGTCGTCCATGGGGAAAGCCTCCGGCTCTTTCACGAAAACTTCCACCGAGTAGCCGTTGAAACCCTCGGCGCCGAACTGCGACAGTAAGTGAAGCGCCACGTCTTTCCCCCCCACTCCCTTGGGGAAGCGGCCCTCCACCCGTACGGCGTACGGCGTTGGCATCACTAGCCAAGTTCTGCCGAGTTTGACCGTAGCGGCGATGTCCGTGGCGCCCATGCCCTGCGCGAATGCCCCCAGAGCGCCGGCGGTGTTGGTGTGAGAATCGGCGGCGAATATCACTTGCTCCGGCTTGGCGTATTTCTCTAGGATAATTTGATGCAGAATTCCGCCGCCGACGTCGTAAAAATGCGGCAACCCCAACGCCTTGACGTGTCTCCGTATGTAAGTCATTATCTCCGCAGCTCTCTGAGTGGGTGGGGGAGACAAGTGGTCGAAAGCCACCACCACTCTCTCTCTGTCGAACACCTCGACGCCCATTTCTTCAAGCACTTCCAAAACGTGGTAGCCAGTGAGGTCGTGAAAACCCACCAAGTCGGGAGTCACCTCCACCACCTCGCCGGGTTGCGGTCTTCTGCCAGTCTTTCTGTAGAATATATATTCAGTCCACGTCTGCATATAGACCACACTAGACTCACTTTAAATACTTAAGTCGTTGTAGATAGCTGCCAAACGCTTCTGCACTTTCCTAGAGGGACCCGCGGCCTTGACGGTCTCCATCACTTCTCTAGCTATCTGGAGCTGTAGTTCCAACTCTGGAAAGTACTCCGGCGACTGGCGGATGGTGATTCTCCCACCCCACTGCGTTAGATACAACGCTTGCATTATCTCCACGTAGTTAATTACGCCAGATGGGTGAAACGGCGGCAGTCGCGGTCCCCGCGGCCCCAGCCTGTTGGATAGATATATCTCCCTAAGGTAGCCAGAGAGAGCCACTAACGTCGTGTAAATCTCTCTCATTCCCCTAGCTCTCGCCGGGTCGTAAACTAACCTAGCCGCCGTAGGTTTCACAACCGTCGCCACCGTCTCGACGTCTATAACTCTAGCCAGCGGAGGCGAGCCGTATAGCCAATTCACCTCAACGCCGTGCTCCACCGCAATTCTGTACACAGACTCTAACTCAGCCAAAGTGGGTGGGGGCGGCGCCACTAGTCTCTTGACACCCAACGCGTCGGCTAACGTAATATACCAATACATTTCGCCGGCTGGGGGTATGACCAACGCCTCTGGAGCTGCCCCCAACTCGACGGCGGTGGTTATGGGAGAGCGGGAGGTATCCACCTCGCCAATTTCTAAGACATACGGCAAGCCCCACTGCTCCACTTGCCTCAGGAAAGTGCGCCACTTGCCCCTACGCTTGAGGTATATCTGGAAATTCATATGAGCCCCATGGCTGACTCCACTGCGCTCACAACGCGGCAGACCACTTGCGGCGCGTCCATCGCCACATCTCCCAGTCTATACACAGCCGTGGCCCCCTCCAGCAGCCACTTGTTTACAAAATCGCCGTGGGGGAAGCCCCCCACCACCACCACTGTGTCTCTCAAGAGATGCCCCAATTCCACTTGGGGCTTTCTCTCACCCCTCTCGTGCATAACTACCCAACTGCCCCCCAGCCGCTGTAGAAGCGTGTAGAGGTCTGACTTGGTTAACTTCATTAGAGGCTCCCCTCTGGGCGGCGCTTGTCCAACTTTGTAAAGCTGGGCAACTAGCGAGATGAAGTTATTGTAATTCCTGGGAGGCCGGACGTCGGGTCTCACCTCTATCACGTGGTCGTCTATGGTGTGTACATACATCTTCCCAAACTTAGCCAACTGGCTGTATTGAAAAGCCAAAAGCGATTGGTGCACTATGTCCGGCCGGCCCCTACGGCGGCTGTCTGGCAAACTCCGCATAGCCCAGTGGTGTCTAGCTCTATCCAACACCCCCCGGCCTCTCTTGACGTCTCTAGCGACAGTTGGGTGACTCCAAAGCTCCCGAGGCACCAACTCGAGAGAAGACTCAGCTAGTACTAAAATCACTGGACGAACCCCCGCTCTAACTCCTCCACGTGAGTTAAGATGGTGTCTATTGTCTTCTGTAAAATCTCCAGGGGGTTGCCCCCCCGCGTCTTCATTTTGAAGTAAACACTCTCCATCAGTGGGTGGTCTACGTCTAGCTGGACGTACTCCACCTGGGGGTCGTTAGATAAATACTCCACAATTGGGGAGAAGAGAGTGTAAGTGTCTCCCCTCGCCCTCAGTTCTAGATACTTATCGTCGAGCCTCAAGACCTCTACCTCCATGACGAGTTCTCCTCACTCTTTTAAAAGTTTTGCCAATTGTCTCTTGGCATCTCTAACCCCCAACCGACCCCCACTGAGTATGCCGACTCTCGTCAACTCTTCCACAGCCACCTCGGGCGGCGTCTTTTTGACATATGCATAAACCACCGCCAGCCTCTTGGCGGGTGGAGTTAAGCGAATTTTTTCAAACTCTCCATACAACCTGGACAACTCAACCGCAGCCGCTAGCACTTCGTCAAGCGATGCGGTAGTGTCTATAGAGTCTTTCACTACTTTGGAATCTCGCCCAGAGAAAGTCAAAGCGTCTGTCAACACCTCCGGCGGCAGGGGTCGCTCTAGTTCTCTATAGAGAACCAACAGGGGGATTCTACGTCTAGATTTCCCCTTCACAATTTTAGCTAACGCTTTCACTAACTCTACATCTCTATCAATTTGTACATATACATGTGTAAATCTTGTCTTAACTATGTACGAACCTACGTGTTTCTCAAGTAGGTTTAGAAAGACTTCCACTTCTTCTATAGTGTTGAATTTGAAAGCTAACTCCACGATAGACAAGAGTTAAATATATACAAACTCGCCACTGTGTGATAGTGGTGACTCCGGGAGAAGTGGTGGCTTACGCAGAGGAGTACGAGACGAAAGGCGCGGTGTATCTAAATCACTATAAGTACCTGGCGTCTTCAATTGGCGTGGCGCTCTTTGACAAATCTACACACACAGCCGTAGTGAAGCCACTGCGAGAGCCCCCAATACCCCCCCAGGGCTCCGTGGTGTATTGCATAGTCGTCGCCAAGGGGCGGCGCGTATATCACCTCAAGTGCTTCGCCACAGAGAAAGAGAGAAAGATAGCGGACGCCAAATACCAAACCTCCGGCGTTTTGCCACACTTCCTCGCCGACGGCGAGTTGGGCATTGGCGATTACGTCAGGGGGAAAGTAGTCTCCACATACGGCCCGCCACTCGTGGTGTCTGTCAAGGGATACACTTACGGCTCGGTGTTGTCTCGATGTCCCCACTGCGGCTCTCTAATGAAGCGCAGGGGGATGACGCTGCAGTGTACAAAATGTGGAGCTGAAGCCAAACGCAAAATCGCCATGGGGCACTACATGATGTAGGTCTTTAGTTCGGAATTGTGAAGAAGAACCCACGAACTGACTACAAAACTCCCACTCTACTCAGCAAATCCATCGCGTTGTGGTCGGGAGATAGCTTCACGTAAGCTTTCTTCTCGCCGCTGGGTGTGATTAAGGTATTCACACTCTCCACACTCACGCCATAAAGTCTCTTCACGGCGTCTGCAATTTCTTTCTTCGTGGCGGACCTCTCCACAATCAACACCACTTTGTTCTCCCTCTCCGCCAGCCTAAGCGTCTTCTCGGTAATTACAAACCTCCTAATCATACAAACTCCTCAATCTCTCCACTGCGGCGGAAGTCCACAAAGTCAGTCTGCCGGGGACTCCACCCGGCGCCAGCAGCAGTATGTTCAATTTATCTACAGACACAACGTCCACACCCGGCAAATTCCTCGCGGCTTTTATCAACGGCGCCTCTGGGTTACCCACTACCACTAAAACACTCTTGGGTTCTTTGTAGCGCCTCCCACGTCTCTTCCCCTTCCCAGCTCTAATTCTAACTCGCCGGGCGGCTCTCTCAACGTCACTCCACAAACCCAACGCTTGGAATATCTTCCTCACGTCTCTCGTCTTAGACACTTTCTCCACGTCTTCCACCACTACGAGGGGTAGTTGGCGATCCACCAAGTGCCCCCTGGCGGTTACCCAACTTCTATAAGCCGTGGCGGCGATCGCAGACCTAATAGCCAAGTTCTTCTCCTTCCTATTTATCTTCTCGTGCAACTTCTTCTCTACTCTAGGCGGATGTGCCCTCCTGCCGCCTCTAGTGCCTGGAGCAAAACAACCGCGGGGCCACAGCGACCCCTTGTGCCGCGGTATTCTGGCAATGCCGAGCCCCACGCCGGCGGATTCACAACTATGCTCTTTGCCAGCCCCCTCATACACGCCCTTGGGTTGGAATCTAGCGCTGAGTGCACTTAAGTACGCCCTTCGCACTAAGTCTACTCTCACTACCTCGAGAAAGTGAGGCGGCGGCTCCAAAGTGGCCACTTGCCTACCCTCCAAATCCAACACAACCAACACCTCCGGCGGTCTCTCGGCGGGCGGTTGAATGTATGGAGTGAAGTCCAGCAGGCGGGACATGGCTCTAACCAACCCACACTACTTGCGGCTCGGCGGCCGTAGGCGCTCTCTTGGGCGGTCTGACCGGGTGCCGCAGCACCACTAGCCTCTTCCTAGCACCCGGCACGCTGCCCTCTAGCATGACGTAACTCTTGACAACTCCGTAGTGTGGAAAGCCAGACTTGGGTGTTATGTCCCCCTCGCCAATTTTCAAAATTCTCTTGTTGTACTCAGTCCTCTGGTGGAACCCCATTTGCCCCGGCCTGGGCGTTGTGAACATCAAAGCCGGCGCTTGGGGTCCTATAGTGCCAGTGCGTCTATGCCCCTTCCTGTGTTTGTGCCACCTGGGCAAGATTTTAACGCCGAAGCGCTTAATTACGCCTTGGTACCCCTTCCCCTTAGTTACCGCAATCACATCTACCAACTGACCAGCTGCAAAGACATCTCCAACTGTCACAATCTTGCCAAGTATTGAAGTGGCGTATTTAACTCTCTCCTCCACGCCGGCGCCACCTATCGGTATCTCCAAAACCTCTGGCGTCTTCTTGCCAATGCCAGACAGACGCGGCTGCGTGGCTACAATCGCCCTCACGTCCACAGTCACATCTAGGAACTCCTCCACTTTCTTCAATTGTTTTTCTGTATCTATCTTCTCGGGCAGAGTTATAACTCGCCTCAAATCCGCCGGCGGCTGCGGCACCCACACCTCGGCAACTGCAGTCTTGTAACCATTGGTGGGGTCCAGCGTGTACACTCTAAACCCAGCGATGTACAACGGCGGCGCGTCTAACACAGTGACTGGCCTCACCACCTCCTTGCCATACAGCGGGCTGGTGGGTCTGTCGTCTATCACCACCGCGTGCAACATGCCAGCTTTGTAAGCCGCAAAGCCAACTAGAGACAACTTGTCGACTTCTGGCCAGGTACGTACTCTAGGCACAATATCACTAGCGCGCTTCCGTGGGTACACTCCCATGGATCCACGGCGTGGTCTATTGATCTTAAGACCCATGCCGCTTTACATCGCTCTATTTATAAATTTTAAAAAACCAAACAACAAACTCCATGCGTCAATTGAAAAAGTGGAAGTGTGCCCAATGCGGTGGGGAGATTATAGAGGGGCAAATATTCACATTCTACAGCAAGGGAGCTATCCACTGGGAGTGTCTAGAGAGAGAACTCGCCGACAAGTTGTACAAAGACGTAGATTTAGCGGCGTTGTTGCGGATAGACCGCCATATACATGAGGGCATCGTGTTGGCGAAGCAAATGGAACACATAGCGAGCGACAGAGTGAGAAGTAGAATTGTGGAAATACGCAAACAATTGGAGGCTCTGGCGGCTAAGTTAACAAACGAAATTCAACAAGGTCCGTCAGGTACGTCCACTGTGTAAACCCGCCCAAATTTAGAGAGCGCCTCCGCCAACTCTCCAGGCCTTTCTGTAATGAACACATGCGCCGGCCCCGTGCCCGACACTCCGCCGACTGCCCCCAGCCTCAGCCCCTCCAAGAGGGGGTCTGGGGGGTAGCCCAGAGCGTAGCCGTAAGCCACTGCGTTTATCAACATAGCCTCACGCCACATCCCCAACCCCGCTTGAGCCACCGCCGACTTTATCACAGGCGCAATTGCTCTCATCTCCTCTAGTCTGTGCCTCCTCTTCTCGTAAGGCGGCACCAACACCACCGCCCGCCCCGAGACGTCTAACTCTCTAATTGTCAACATTCTGTAGTTTTCCGTGAGGTAACTCCTCCCCACGGCGCTAGCCACCGCGTCGTCGAAAGCTCCAGTGACGCTAATCCCCACTTCTCTACTGAACTTGGCATTTAGACGCGCCACTTCAAAGAGGTCTACCTCCACCCCAGCCAACTCAGCCAGAGCTCTCAACAACGCATTCACAGTGGCACTACTGGACTTCAAACCACCCACCGTGGGCAAATCGCCCCGTATAACCACCGAGACAGGCCCAAACCGCCACATTTCTCTAGCCATAGTTAAGATTTTGTAAATTGGACTCACGTCCACATTGGCGTATGTAGACACTTCATCTCTCTGAGAGAGACAGACGTCAACCACCACTCTCATGGAGATGGGAAACGCAGCGCCGTAACCCGTAGCGATGGCGTTTATCACCGTCCCACCGCCGTAAGCACAAGCAGAGGCGCAAGTCATACACATCAAAACACCTCCCCCCTCACGTCCCCCACCGGCGCCAGCCTAGAGTGACCCGACCCCCCGTACCCCAGCCGAATGGAGACACGACAGAGAGAACTCGACGGTCGCCGCCCGCCACGACGGCGCCGCGGGGCTTGGCGAATTTCAACACGCCAACCGCCACAACTCTCCGGCTGTAAACCCCCACCCTCCCTAGTGCACTAGCCACAGCCGTGGGGAGGCGGGAAGTGACTTTGTTCTCTGGGGGCCAGCCCGGCGTGGTTTTAGAAAAGCTGGAGACCGAGGGAGAGAGCTCCGTGGGGGAGTCCCCAGAGACAATGTCTCTTACCCCGTCGCCAACGTGTTCCCCCGGCGGTCCCACGTGGTCGTTTTGGTAATTCGCTATGTACGCCTCTCTCTCGACCCAACGCTGCAGCTCGGCGTGAGTTAACTCAAGCCGCGAGTCAAACACGCCGTAACTGGGATGGGGGGGCGGGGTATGCCTCCTCTTTCTAGAGAGCCACATGGGGGCAGACAACCCAGCCGTGGCGGTTGCTTCATCCACGTCGAATGCCTCAGCCGCGGCTTCTTCCCGCAGACCCCCCGGCGGGGTGTCGAGAGCCTCCGGCGGTGGGGGGAGGTCCAGGTCGCCGATGTCTAGCGCGATGTTGTTTTTCTCAATAAAGACTGGAGTGGGCTCCACGTACATAGATTGAAATATATATAGCTTCTTTTCTATATGGGGTATTGATATGTGGCGCGGTGCCGGTGAGAGTTGTAAAAGACTTGGAGAGAGCCACAGAGGCGCCGACTCCCTGCGTGGAGCTCAGACTAGACTACGCCAGCGGCGTGGATGAGTTGATCCCCCAGATAGAGCAAGTGATAGAGAAGAAAACCACCATACTCACAGTGAGGCGCCGCGAAGAGGGGGGACAGTGGACCCGCGGCGAGGAGGAGAGAATAGAGTTGTTAAACCGCCTGCTAGACTTAGAGCCGCACTACATAGACGTAGAGGCCGCCTCGCCGGCGGCTGACAGACTGAAGCCACGGGGGGGAGTGAGAGTGATAGCTAGCCACCACGACTTCTCCACTACGCCACCCATGGAGACTCTACTCAAGTGGGCTCGACGAGCGGCAGACGTGGGGGATTTGGTGAAGATCGTGACTTACGCCAACATGCCGCAAGAGGGGTTGAGAGTCCTCTCGCTAATTGGCGCAGTGGACAAACCGACGGTGGCTTTCGCCATGGGGCCCGCGGGGGTGTACACTAGAATCGCCTCGGTGGTTTTGGGCAGTCCCATTGTCTACGTGTCGCTTGGAGAAGCCACAGCGCCGGGGCAGTTATCTCTAGAGGCGTTTTACACAGCGGCGCTTTCCATAGGTTGGCAGCAGTATGGGGGAGAGTTAGAGACGTTGAGAGAAGCGCTGGACTGGGCCGACGGCGCCATTATGTACATCTTGAAGAGGAGGCTAGAGATATGTAGAGACTTGGGCAAGTGGAAGAAGAGACAGGGGCTCCCCATATACGACGACGTTAGAGAGACGCAGGTGTTGAAACGTGCCGGCGACTTTCGGCAGATATTTGAGTTAGTAGTGCAGATGTGTAAAGCGGTGCAGTTAGTGGTGTAGCGCTCTCTTCAACGGAGCCATTTTGACTTCTGTCTCCATAAACTCTCTCTCCGGCGTGGAGTCCATGACGATGCCGGCTCCAGCCCAGACGTAGGCATAACTCCCCTCTATGTATACGCTTCTAATGACTACAGCGAATTCAGTCCGCTCTCTCGTAAATACTCCAAAACTCCCGGCGAAGGGGCCCCGCGGCTCTTCTTCAAGGGCGTCGATCAATTCCATAGCCCGCGGTTTGGGCACGCCGACGACCGTAGTAGTGGGGTTCAGCGCCGACACTACGTCGAGCGGTCTGTACAATTTGTCTAAGCGGCACTGTATGTAAGACACCAAATGCTGCACGTAGTTGTACTTCTCCACAGTCAAAACCGCCGTGGGGTTCACAGACCCCCAGGCGCAGACTCGCCCCAAGTCGTTTCTAACGGAATCCACTAACATTATGTGTTCAGCCCGCTCCTTGGCGCTATTCAACAACTCCAACTCCAAAACTCTGTCCTCCTCTTCGGTGGCTCCCCTGGGTCTAGTGCCGCCGATGGGGCCGCTAATCACCACGCCGTCTTTAACGCTAGCTAGAATTTCTGGAGAGACCCCGGCGAGCCCCAACTCCCCAGCCTCTAGAAAGAAATAATACCGACCCTCCATAGTTTTCAAAGCGTGGAAAATCTGCAAGGGGGTGCAGTCAGTCTCGTATTTCACAAAACGCGACAAGACGAGTTGAAACACCTCTCCCCGCGCCAGCGCATCTTTCGCTCTCTCCACAGCCTCCATGAACCTCCTCGGCTCCACACCGCCGATTGCAACACTGCGGCATCCGCCGGAGGCTTTAGGCAGCGTGCTGGGTTTACCCACTATGAACAAAACGTCTGGCCAGCGCTTCCTCACAGACACTTCCTCCCAGGGGGCGAAGTGGTACGAGAAGAGACCCACGGCCAACCCCCCGCTCTTCACGTACCTCGCCACTTCTTCCAAATCGGTCACTACCTCTCCCTCTAGGTACACTTCTAATTCTCTAGATTTGAAATACGCCCTAGCCACATTTAAAAAGTGGCAGAGTTAAAGATATGTGTGTCCTATACGGAAGAGAGGGGTACCACGCCCAATTTCTAAAACCGCTGGCGTATCTCTTGAGATGTAGATACGTAGCGCTGGACTACATGACTCTGTACGAGAAGTATCTGTCCGGAGAGCGGGGGGTTTACTACGTGGAAGAGCCTTGGATTTTCGATAGAGAGAGTCAAGCTCCAGAACCCCCACACAGACTACCGCCGCAGTTAGACTACCTACGCGGCAGAATGTTACCCATCCTAGGCAACGTGCAGGCTTATTTCAAAACCGCAGTGGACAGGGGGTGTCTCGGCCTCTTGGCGAAACCCGGAGAGCCGTTAGTGACAGACTTCTACCTACCTCTCTACCTCCAACACGGAGACGCAGAGAGAGCGCTGGAGGTGGCTAGAGAAGTGCACAACTGCGCCGCCAAAAGCCGGGAACAGTTAGTCGAGGGCATCGGCGTTAGGTACAACAAAGGCGTTATTTGGACGGCGTGGGTTGTGGGAATGGACGTAACCATAACCACTCCCCCCTGGGGATTCACAATGTCCGGCGTGTGGGGCCTCACGTGGGTTGGAGAACAGCCTAGAGACATAGATTTCTATGCCTACCCACCGCCCTACGTGGAGTACAACCAATCGCCGTTGTACATCAACGCAGTGCCTCTACGCAGAGGTGGGTGGATGAAGTACGTAATTAAGCTATGGCCACAACTCTATAGATAT
Organism: uncultured Thermoproteales archaeon; assembly: GCA_938027595.1. GTDB lineage: Archaea > Thermoproteota > Thermoprotei > Thermoproteales > Thermoproteaceae > Pyrobaculum. The sequence goes on along the minus strand of CALJAK010000001.1, from coordinate 51,848 downwards.
CTAGAGAAAAAGATAGAAAAAAGCGAAGTCCTCCCACACGCCAGAGAGATAGAGAGGTACATATCGACGGCAGAGAAACCCCCTCGAAACACCACAACGCAGTATATATATACGTAGCTGTAGAGAGTCCACGTGGCGAGGAGAGAGACACCACTAGTCTTGGCGACAATGGCGATAGCTGCGTTGGCAATCGCCACAGTGACGTTCACAAACATCACGTATTGGGACGTCTACGCAATCAAACCACAAGTAGTGAAATACGCCGGCGAAGATGCCAAAACGCCATTCATAAACGTATCTAGCTACATAGACCCCAACACTGGTTACAACATCACTAGAATCTCGGTGGTCGCTCCAGTCGGCGACCCCACTACCTACGACGACGTGCTCCGCGTATGTAACAAATACGACAAGACAATGACGCTAGAGTTGAGATACATAGGCATGTTGACTGGGCCATACACACAATACATCAGAAGCTTCCAAGTGTTCTGGGCAGATAACCCAAGCCAATACGTTGGCGTTGACTACGGAAACGTGGTGCCCGGACCCGTATCCACAGTGGTGCAACCCGGACAGTGTAAAATAATTGGCGTTAGGTTAGTGATAGACGGGCGCTTGTACCAAGACCATCCACATGTAGTAAATGGAAAAATGTTACTAGCCACGTACGAGGTACACATAGACCAAACGCCGCACGGATAACCCCATCCATTAACCACCAATCAAACCCCTCCTATTTCTCAATACTGCATTACACAACCACGAGTTTACACCACAGAATTTCCTGTGAGAAAATCAACTGATTTTTATCTTCTCTACTGCTTGTCTTATTTCTTCTATTGAAGCTTCTTCCTCCAGCGTGGAGAGATCGCCTAATTCTTGTCCCAGGAATAGCCTCTTCATAACTCTCCTCATTATTTTGCCACTTCTAGTCTTGGGGAGCATGTTGACGAATTGTATGTCTTTGAAAACTGCTATGGGGCCGAAAGTCTTTCTCACGTGTTCTATCAACTCTTTCTTGAGTTGTTCACTCGGCGCGTGTCCAGGTTTGAGTACTACAAAAGCCGCGATTACTTCGCCGCGGATTTCGTCGGGTACTCCACAAACTCCAGCTTCAGCCACAGCGGGGTGGCTAACTAAGGCGTTTTCTATCTCTATAGTGCCTATTCTATGCCCAGCGATTTTTAACACTTCATCTGCCCTGCCGGCGAACCAAACGTAACCGTCTTGGTCTATATATGCCGAATCGCCCGTGTTGTACATCCCCCGAGCCCAGTAGGATTGTACATATCTCTCGAAACTATCCCACAGAGTTGGCGTGAGGCCGGGGAAGGGGCGCCTTAGGTGTAACACGCCCTTTTCGCCCGGGCCCAACTCTCTGCCCCCCTCGTCTAATATCACCGGCTCCACCCCCGGTAGGGGGAGGCCGGCGGAGCCTGGCTTTATATATTTCTTTACTTCGTCTCCCAACATGCCGTATGGATAACCAAATATGGGGCCAGTCGTCTCCGTCTGCCACATGTGGTCTATCACCGGAATCTCTCTATCAAAGAGGTCATATAGCCACTGCCAAACTTCTGGGTTCAACACCTCTCCGGCGCAAACCACCCGCTTCACTGTAGAAAGGTCGTGTTCTCTAGCCGCCTCGGCGCCGATTTTCCTCATAATACGCGCGCCGGTGGGGGACGTCCATTTCAACGTGGCTTTGTTTCTAGACGCCACTTCCCACCAAACGCCAAGCTTGGGGTAGTCCGGAGCTCCGTCGTACAATATAGCCGTCGCCCCCGCCAACAATGGACCAAAGACGATGTAACTCTGCCCCACGATCCACCCAACGTCAGACGTGTTGAAAACAACGTCGTTGTGATTAAGGCCGTACACCCACTTAGCGGCGTAGTAATTCCATATTTGATACCCGCCGAAGACGTGTACGACGGGCTTGGGTTTTGCAGTAGTGCCGGAGGTGGGCATGATGAAGATGGGGGTCCGCAGCGTCTACTTCTACATAATCACCGCTTTCCCCCTGTCCTTCTTTGAGGAATTCCTCCAACGTCATATCTCTCTCGCCGAGTTCCACATCGGATTTCGTCTTCTTCACAACTACCCTAGCGTTGTGGTTTGTTAGAGATAAAGCGGCGTCTACGTTTTCCTTAAGCGGTACCGCTCTCCCCCTCCGCATAGAGACGTCTTGCGTAAAGATCAACTTGGGCGTAGTGAGTTCAATCCTATCCGCCACAGCTCTCGGCGAAAAGCCAGCGAATACAGTGACAGAAATTGCGCCGATTCTAGCCGCGGCTAATATCAAAGCGGCGGCCTCGATGGAATTCGGCAAATATAGCATAATTCTATCTCCCCTCCCCACGCCAAGTCCACGGAGCGCCGCTGCGTATTGTTTAACAATTTCATAAAACTCGCGATATGTAACCACGCGCCTCACCCCCAGTTCTGGATTTTCGTATATGTAAGCAGGTTTAGAAGCAAACCTCTCCAACTTATAGTCTAGACAGTTGTAAGCCACATTAGTCTTCCCACCCCTAAACCAAGTAAATTTGGGAAAACTCCACTCAAAGACCCTATCCCATTTCCTAAACCAATATATATCCACCACAGCCTCCTCCGCACGTCTATCCCAAAACTTCTCGGGACTATCTCTTTCACTACGCCAAAGCTCTTTAAACAACTCCATACTGTATTTATCTCTTTTCATAAAAGAGACACCGTTAAACACGCGGCGTGTTCTCAGCGCGACACAACAATAACAACAGACAAAGCGCAGCAGATTTCAGCATACAGCCACACAGAACTCTCAACTTCGGCGCTGCAAACGTCGGCCCGACGCGAGTGAGAGAACTCACACGTCTGTCAACACACGTCACATGGAGGAGCCACGCGGCGGCGTCTAACTGCCGTCCACAACTCTACCGCATCGTGGCGAAAAGACGAGGAGAGATTCACGCCAGCCCCAGACAGCGGAGAACTTTTAAAGTCGGAAGTAGCTAAGGCGAAGATGTCAACTCTGCGGAGCCACACGGGAAACTGAAAACTCGCCTTTACGCCGGGCGTATACAACACCAACATCCCCATGGGTCCCTAAATTCTTTACGCAAATCCGCCCCCCGCCTGGGGACATCTACGTTGAACAACATCGTTGTCAACTCGGTGGCGTGATGGGTCGAGCGCGACGGCGGGCAACTCCAACACACCACCGCGAACTCACGCCCTCACGGCGGCCAGAACTTTTAAGACGGTCAGCAGGCAGCAGCTGGCGATGTACGGGGGCGAGATGGAGAGCCGTGGGAAAAAGATTTAATATCTTTTGATAAACTGCGCCACTGTGTTAATATCTCCCTCGACTAGCTTCTCGCCTGTAGTTGGGTCATAGATCGCTATCTTCTTTATCCCCCCGTGGTCAGACCACCAGTCTGAATATCTCCTTAACTCCATAAGCGGATCTTCACGTCTAAACCTGCCGGGTCTTCCCGTGTAGTAAGCACCAGCGGGGTCCAATATAGCCATGTAACCGCCCTCTACAGGGAAGGCCACCGCGAGGTGAGCACTGCCGTCGTTAAACTTTATGTACATAAGCCAGAGGACGTATTCCTTGCCGTGGATATATCTCTGCCACGCTTTAATCATGGCGTATAGCAATATCGCTTGGTCTTCACAGTCGCCAGCTTTTCTCTCAAGCGTCTCGCTCGGGGCTTGCACTGTTTGTTGCCAGAGCTCACGTGTGAAGATTCCGTTTTCGAGCTCCCAAAATGTCGGCGGTATCGGCACGTATACATCTGGCGTATACTGGATGTTATTCCTCACGTATCGATATAGCTCAAACTCGCTCGTCCGGGGGTCGTAGGGGTTTGTAGTTATGTTCCGCACGAGGGGCACGAGCTTCTGTATTTCATCGTCGTTGAGAACCCTCTGGAAAGATTCCGATAAATATAGAAACGAGAGGTAGTAATTCATCCACTCTTCATATGTCAACTTAATAGTTTCGTATTTTCTCGACAACTCTACATACCGCAGTCTGGTTTTATTCAAATCATCTAGCGTCTTGAGGTATGCGTTTTACAAATTGTCATATCGAGCTGACAAGTCTGCATGTTTTCTCGACAACTCTGCATACCGCGACGACAAGTCGGTATATTGCAGCACAATAACCACCAGAGCCGCCGCTAGAGATATCACTAGAAATATCATCGCCGCTAGTGCTGACTTGTTCATACATCTAAAATTTAGAAAAAAATAAGTCTTTTGCCCACTGAATTTTTTCCAAGCAAAATTGCAAGTCGCCTTCAAGAAACCCCTAGCTATGTAAAAAGCCATGATGGACTCCCTTTAAAAACAATTTCAGATGCCCTACAACATCTCACCGCCCAGGTGGGAACACTAGAAAATGAAAGAGACGCCACCTCCGCCGACAGAGGCGACGATAGGCGGCGTTAGCGATCGACGCCACTGACCGGAGACTCCCCTAACGGGGTCGTGCTGACAGCCGCATGACGCCCTCCGTCGCCGCTGGGGCTGGCGTTTGAGCGGCAAACCCCAGGAAAGACAACCGCTTGAAACAACCCAAGCGGCGTCCTCCCTAGTGCCGGGGGTCCCCCCTTGCCGCCTATTAAACACAACGACCACGGGGGGTTGAATCCCCAAAGCGGCACAAAAAAAGAGTGGCCCAAGGCGCGGGTTTGCCAAGCCGGCGGATTCGGCGTTTTTCTCCGCGCACATCTACGCTGAATACGCCAAACTGCCGCTTTCTCTTCTTTCGGCGCTCTCTTTTAACCTTTGGGATAAAAGCGTGTTAGCCCGGGGGTCCTAACACGACATAGAAACACGCCGAGGGGATAAAACCGCAACGCCATTAACAATGTTAACACCGCCACCCCGGCGAATGCTCCACCGCCGGGAAGATAGCTGGTGACAGAGATTGAGATATGTCCATGCTGCCACGCTTTCAATCCTCTCCTTGAGATTCTGAAGCGTGAGTTGAGAAGCGATAAGCACTTTCAATCCTCTCTTTGGGATTCGAGGCGCTACAAAGGCAATGTGTGAACTCGGCGATATACGTGTGCTTTCAATCCTCTCTTTGAGATTCCCACTCCGTCTTTCACCGCATCTAAGCTCGGTATCATATGACCTTTCAATCCTCTCTTTGAGATTCTGGGGTTTCTGGTGTTTTGTTTCTCTAGTTTTTAAATTTTTCGGATTTATTTTGGCGATTTTCGTGTGCAACTGTTTCATTTTTCTTTCGAGTTTTTTCCAATTGTTGAGGGCGCACTTTTTTATCTTTTTGTGTCCAACGGCGCATATTTCGACTTCGGCGTTTGCGCTCTGGCTAAAGTTGCACGACGTTTTATAAACGCTTTGAGAGAGCGAGTTAATTTGACAAATGTACAATTACATTTAAAAATTACGTTAACGTAATATTAAAATGGAGTCTTAGAGTTTTTCGGATTGTTGTGTGGATGTTGGGTGGTTTGGGAGAAGTGATGGTGTTATGAATTAGCGCATTGGATGGGGGTTATTTTCACAACTCCCAGGCCCATTCCCCGGCCTGTGCCTACGTTGAAGACTTCCATGAGTTTTAGCACTGTCCACATGTTTCTAACTCTCCGCTTGTTGAAGGATTTGTATAAGCCCCACCCCACGAACCCTCTGGCTATGCCCCCGCCGGGTAGTTTCACTGTTTTGACGCAAGACTTGCTGATACATCCGAAGTCTGTCAGCGCTACGTATGTATAAATCCACTTCAGGAAGGGTGCGCCTAGCTTCACCAAACCCAGCCCCCTTCCGTGTTTCACTGCGGATTTGAAAAGCGAGAGGGGTCTCGGGAGGAAGTCAAAAACGGCGTTTTTCCTCTTGTAAAATGCCGGGGTTGAGAACCTGGTTGGGGTTAAGAAATTTATTTTGAAACACTGGACGTCCGGCGGGGGTTCTTCTAACACGTGTCTAACTTCTACTTCTTCCAAATCTATCCCAACGCCGAATAGCTTAACGCCCGGCAGCTCTTGCAGAGGCTTCTCCGCCAGGCTGGAATACGCCATGCCCACTCGAAATTCCAACCTCCCGCCGGGCGGCACCGCCGCTTTGTCTAAAACAGGCTTGCCGTTTAGGAAGAAAGGCGTGACTGACACAGGCTTAAGAGTGGCGTCGTGCAAATCAGAGCCCAATATGCTCACCACGAGAGATTCAGCCACAGTGCCGCTGAAGCCGGAAAAAACCACAGCGTTGGACACTCTAAAAGCCACTCTAACTAAAACAACCACGGCGCTAACGTCACTCGGTCAAAACTTTGGCGACCTTCTCCTGTTCGCAGATTTTCCCAACCCCCTCGTTGTTGTTGAGTAGGTGAGTAAATTCACGCACTATTTTATAGTAATCACCGCCGAAGAGCACGTACGCCCAGCGCCCACTTATCCTTAGGGGTCGGATCGAGTAAACGCCTAATCGACGGCGGAACTTCGTCTATAGACTATATCATGCTATTCCCGTTTATAAATTTTTCTAGCTTCGTCTACAATTTTTGCGCTTTAATGTTGTTCACTACTTTTGCCACAGAATCTCAAGAGGGGGATTGAAAGCACTTTACCGCGGCTGCAGTGCTTGGTTTCCTCAACAGTGTTACGAGAATCTCAAAGAGAGGATTGAAAGATACGTGTCCGCGGAGGTCTAGTAGCGGCAGCGCGGTTGAGCTTGATATCAAAAAGAGGATTGAAAGCTGTGTGTCAGGGCGTAGGCGAACGCTTCAATGAAACGGTGTTCGTGCTACCGAGAGTGTCCCGTTTGGAATTGTAACGTATTTAAGGTAACACTTGGGAAAATGCGTGAGCACTTTGGGAGGTTTCCTAATGGGGTTCGGTGTGGCGTTTGTTGTCATGGCTGCGTTGGGGTTTGTTGTGTATCTGCAGTACCAACCTGCGCTTGTGGAGTACAAAACAAAAATTGAGGCGGTTTACCGAGTGACGCACTCGGAACAATATGCAAAAGTAATAAGCGGGTTGGAAAAAATATCGCCCACGGTGCAGAAAATAGCTGATTTAATACAGAAATACGGCTGGATAATTGGCGTCCAGGATGTAGGTCGATATCTAAGTTATGTGCCGACGGCAGTCAGCTGGCTACGGGACTTGCGCGACGTGGTTGAAGCAAGTCGCAACATGCTGGAAACGCTGGAAGCCGTACCGACGTACCTAGCCCTAGTGGCGATAGTGGGCATGGCTATGTTAACCGCCAGCGCCGTCGTCGTGTACAAGAGAAAGGCGCCATCTACACAATTAAGCCAAAGCGCCAACTCCGAGACGTAGCTCTACGCGACTACACCCCCATCCTCCCTCGAGACTCTTGCCGAGAGACGCTTTCGGTGCCACCGCTCGCGGCACGTGGAAACAAGCCTGAAAGTTCGCGAAAACGAAACCGGGGCGTTTCCTCGGGTGGGTTAGACGTTGGGGTTCTGTGTTGGTGGGTTGTTTTTACGTGTCGAAATTGGTGGGGTTGTGTCGGCGTTTTTTGTGGCGTTGGTTGTTTTTGGGAATAAAGTTTATATTTAATCTGCTTGCGGCGGTTATGAGAGTTGTGGTTGTGGCGTTGGCTGGCAGTGGCAAGACTACGATTATGAATTATGTTAGGGAGAGAGTTAAAGACGTGAAGATAGTGAATTTTGGCGATTTTATGTTTGAAATTGCTAAGGAGAAGTTCGGCATTGAGAATAGAGATGAGATGAGGAAGAAAATCCCCATTGATGAGTACAGGAAAATTCAAGAAGAAGCTGCAGAGCGTATTGCTTCTATTCCGGGCGATGTCATTGTGGATACTCACGCTTCTATAAAAATCGGCGGTGGTTTCTACCCAGGTCTGCCGGCTAGGATTGTGTCTAGGCTAAAGCCAGATATCATATTGTTGATTGAGTACAACCCCAAAGTGATTTTAGAGAGGAGGAGGAAGGACCCCACTAGGTTTAGGGAGATTGAGAGTGAAGAAGACATTGAGCAGCATCAACAAGCGAATAGGTACTTCGCGTTTGCCGCGGCGGCTGTGAGCGAAAGCACCGTCCACATCTTGGACTTTAGAAACAAAGTGGAAAGTAGGCCGTTTGAACACGCGGAGCTCGCGGCGGATTACATAGCGAATTTATTCCGAAAGTAATTATTCTTTATTGACAAATTATTAAATTATTTTTATTGACGAAGCGGTTTTGGGTATTGTCGGTTTGGGAATTGTCGGGTTGAGTGATTGTCGGGAGCCCCCTCCCAGCACGCCGGGTTCCCGGGCCCTCTCGGAGCCCAGTACTTCCGTGCGCGGCGCCGGCCTTAGCTTCCGGGTTCTGATGAGTCCGGGCGTGTCTCCGGCGCCTGTGGCCGGGTTGGGGGCGTTTGTTATGATTTGTGTGTTTTTAAATTTTTCAGTTCGTCGCGAGGGCGTCATCTCTCGTTTTTGATACCCCTCATCATGGGGTGTGTGGTGTGTATGTTTATATATCTGTTTGTGTTTGTGGCTATGTCTGAGGGGAGGAAGTTGAGGGCTTTGCGGGAGATGTCTCGGGAGGAGAGGCTTGATTTGTTGAATCAACTTAGGGCTGAGCTTTTGAAGTTGGAGAGTCAGAGGGCTAGGGGGTTTGTGGAGAAGTCTGGTAGGGTTAGGGAGGTGAGGCGGGCTATTGCTAGGATTTTGACTATCGAGCGTGAGGCGGAGGGGGGGCGCTAGGTGTCTAGACCTCTTGGGTAGGGAGGTATCTACGTATGGCTGTAGTTATAGAGTTAGGGGGGTGGTGGTGGGGGAGACGTTTGGTACTTTTCTCTTGTTGAGTGGGGTGGGGGTGGTGTCTGTGCCTAAGGCTGTGTGTCGCTTTTTTCTGTGGGATGTGGGGGTTTTGGTGTGGGGGAGGTGGCTTGTGGGGTATAGAGATAGGAGGCTTTTCAACTGTGGAGTTTTTTGAGTTCTCTCGCTAGTTTGTGTAGCGTGTCGAAATCTCCTGGGACTGTGAGAACGACGGCGGGGGTCACTTCGGTTAGTTGCTTCGCTAGCTGTAGCGCCTCTTGTGGGGTGACTGCCTCTTGTCTTAGTCTGTCTATCAACCGCCCGTTTTTCTCTGTCTTGACTAGGAGGTAGGGGTAGACTGACGGTGGTAGGTCTTTCAGTTGGTTTGGGTGTGTGAAGTGTAGCGCTAGGTAGAAGTCTGCGCCTATCTGTAGTCTCTGTCTGTATTCTCTCTTGAGGCTTAGCAATGCGCCGGCTGTGAGGCCCATTTTCTTGGCTTCTGCCACCGCCTCTTCTGTGGTGATTTGGTTCACTGGCTTTCCCTCGGCTGGGGGGTCGCCCTGGAGCAACACTACGTGTTTGACGTCTAGCAGTTTGGCGCCGCCGAGTAGTGACTTGAGCGCCGTCTTGTTGAGGTCCACTAGTCTGATGTGTACTATGGGCTCTAGTCCGGTTTGTTTCGCCAACGCGCCGGCCGCCAGCGAGTGGGCGGTGGGTTTGCCCCCGGGGGATTCTGGGATGTCTACTCTCTCCACTAGTGGTCTCAAGAGCTGCAGTCTCTTTAGGAAGAGGTCTCTGTGGGGGGTGGGGGTTATCTCGGCGATTATCTCCATTATGGCAGCGTCACTGGCGTGAAGAGGCGGCCGCGTCCCTCGTAGAATTTGGAGAGGACTTCGTAGAAAGTGAGACGGAGTGTTTGCACTAGCGAGAAGAATGCCTCGGCTGCCGCGATTAGGGCGTGACCCAACACAGCCGGCACTAGCCCCAGCGGCATGCCGATTGAGGCGGATGCGCTGTTTATCAATTTGGTCAACACGCCGTGTATCAATATCAGGATTACCAACCGCGCGAAGCTGGGTATGTTGGCGAAGGCCGCTATGGAGGTCTCCACCACGCCCAGTATGAACTCCTCGCCGGCTGGGGGTTTTTCCTCGTGGTGTCTGTACCTAGCTTTTATGGCCATGAGGCCAGCTACGCTCCAAGCGATCGACAGCGCCGCGATCAACGGCCAGGGTTGGTTGAGTATGGGACTGAGGAAGTGTAAATCTAACCCCTCTTTGAGGAGTGAGAGGAATATCATGGAGAGAGATAGGAAGAGAAACGCTTGCGGTAGCACTAGCCCTATGGCCATGTCTCTCTCGCCCTTGAGCCACACGTTTACAAACTTGGCGAAGAACGCCATTAACATCAAGAGGAACCCCAGTAGGAAAGCTGCTCTTATGGAAGCTATGACTCCCTCCACCTCCACTAGCCGCTCGTAGCCGAAGAGGTGTAGGACTGGCGGCGTGGGCATCTTCAGCCCCAGTTCCTTCAAGTGGAGGCCGAAGGCCTCTTGGTACACAAAGAGGCCGAATAACATCGAGGCTAGGCCAGTCACTGTCCACACTATGCCCCAATCTCTGTACTTACCGCCGTATAGCTTCTTGGTGAGGAGGAGCCCCAGTAGGAATAGTAAAAATCCGTGTCCCAAATCGCCGTACATCCAGCCGAAGAATAGGGGAAATATCAACGCCACTAGTGGCACTGGCGTTATCTCGTTGGGGTTGGGCACTCCGTACATGTACGTCACGTTTGTGAATTGTCTAATGGGCGTGGGGTATCTCTCCAGGGTGGGTCTCCGCTCGGGTGGCACTCTGTCGAAGTATTTATACCTAACTCTCTTGACTATGTCGATTTTTCTCGTGTTGTGTCGCACAAACTCTACGAGTGCGTTGTCTACCTTGGACACGTCTCTCTCTAGCACGTAGAACATCACGCTGGCGACGTCTCTGTGCTCCTCCCACTTTCGGTCTCCATATAGCGAATACTCCGAGTAGGCTTTCTCCAAATTCTCGTAATCTCTCCTGAGTCGTTGTATCGTGCTGTATGTGGTCTTTATGGCCTCCTCCACGAGTCTCACTCCCCTCTCTATGTCCGCTAGATACTCCTGAGGCACCTCCAACCCCCTCGCCTCTCCCCTTACCAAAGCCACAGTGACGCCGTTTATCTTTTCAATTACGTGCGGCGAAGTTATCGGCGTTTCTGGATCCACCACGAATTTGAAACCCTGCGGCAGTTTCACGCTCCCCCTCTCCGCCAGCCCCTCTAGGACTGTCTTGATTTTCTGGAGGTTCGCCATTTGTTGACCTAATTTTTCCAACTCTCTCTCGAAAGAGTAGAATAGTCTGCCGGTCTCCGTCCCCTCGTCGGTGGCAGATTTGTTAAACACCTCGACGATTGTCGACATGGCGTTTTTCAAAGTGTATGCATAATTCACGGTGTCTAAGTGCTTGGAGAGTGTGGCTTGGAGTTCTCTCTCGACGTTTCTGATTTTCTCCTCTATGACGTGGGGAGGTTCTGTTTCAACCGCTTCTCTGTAGGTGTAGACTCTGGCGCCCATTTTCTCCAACGCGTTGACGAGGTGTGTGGCGCGTTGTCGCTCTATCGCTATAAGCAGGGCGTTGTCTTGTTGTACAACTATGGCGTTTAGAGACTTTGCCAGCTCCAGCGCCTCTCTCTGAGCCCGGCCGGGGACCGCTACGTAAACCTCCAACGTTTCGGTCTTGGGGATGAAGCTAGCCTTGACGTTAGCCACGTCTCTCGCCGTGGTTAACCTAACCCTCAGCTCGTCTAGTTGGCGAGTGTAGTAAGACACCTCTCTATATATCGCCTCCAGTTTCTCTATGGCTTCCTCCATCTGCCTCTCTAGCGACGTGTGCGGTAGTTTCACCATCTGCGGTTGTACATACGGCGCGATTTGGTTCAGGAGGTCGTCTAACTTCTTCGCCATCTGTAAGAGTGGGGGGTCTCTGGGTTTCGGTAGTTTTTCGTGTCTATTTTCAAACATGGCGGCGCCAGTCTTCCCCACGAAGTATATCAACTCTGGCAGTAGTTCTACGGGGGCCCCCACTTTAAACTCAACAATGCGTTCGAGAGGCATATACATGTCTTGTCGAGTTATTTAAAGTATACGTATTGTGTACGTACACTTTGGCATTTCTCAATATGAATAAAACTTAAAACGTAGTGAAGCTAGCCATGCATGTACGCCATACCAATCGCAGGAATAATTGTGGGTTTGTTGGGTATTGCGTACTCCATATGGTTGGCTAAGTGGGTTTTGAGACAAGACCCCGGCACTGAGAAAATGCGGTTTATATCTCAAGCGATTGCCACCGGCGCTAGGGCATATCTATTCAGGCAGTATAAGACTTTGGCGATCCTCCTCGTCGTGTTGGCAGTGGCGATCTTTGCATTTATAGACATGCCCCGCGGCACGGTGGGGCTTACAGCTCTGGCGTTTTTAGTAGGCGCCTTGGGTAGCATGTTGGCTGGCTATCTCGGCATGTACGTGACGACTAGGTCTGCCTCTAGAGTGGCTCAAGCCGCCGCTACAGCTGGCATGGGTAAAGCGTTGTTGATCTCCTGGCGCGCCGGCGCTGTGATGGGAGTGTCGCTAGCTAGCATCGCGCTTCTCCTAATCGCCGGTTTCTACGTAATACTTAGCTCTCTGACTACAGAGTGGGCCGTACCGCTTGTGGCGTTGGGGTTTGGCGCTTCTCTCGTCACGTTGTTCATGAGAGTTGGTGGTGGTATATACACAAAAGCGGCTGACCTCGGCGCAGATTTGGTGGGGAAGATAGAAGCCGGCATTCCTGAAGACGACCCGAGAAACCCCGGCGTCATTGCCGACAACGTGGGCGACAACGTGGGGGACGTGGCTGGAATGGCTGCAGACGTCTACGAGTCTTACATAGTGACGGTGACTGCTGCGTTGTTTCTGGCGGCTATCCTGCACTTGCCAGTGGCGTTTGTAGATTTGATCATACTCTTCGCCACTTTAGCTCTAGTGGCTACTTTCGCAGGGACTCTCCTACTGGATACAAAGACGAAACAACCACTGTCGGCTATTAACAAAGCCATATATTTCACTATCGCCATAACCACTCTGTTCTTCTTCGGAAGTGTGTTCTTAATTGGGTTAGACATGGGGCAAGCTCTGGCTCTGGCTTTAGCCACATCGCTGGGGGCTTGGGTTGCGCCGTTTATTGTCAAAATTACTGACTACTTCACTTCCTACAGCTACGCGCCGGTGAGGAGAATTGCAGAACAAGCGAAGATAAGCCCAGCCACTGTCATAATCACTGGCTATGGCATAGGTCTCACTAGCGCAATTCCCGTGGTGGCTACCATCCTAGCCGTTTTGGGGATATCTTTCCTACTTGGATATTACTTCGTACCGGTGACTGGGTTCGGCGAATTTTCCAAATACCTCGCTGGCATTTTCGGCACGGCTATGGCTTCGGTGGGTCTTTTGATAATCGCCGGCATTATCATAACTGCAGACTCCTACGGACCCGTGAGCGACAACGCCAATGGCGTTGTGGAAATGGCCGGCCTCCCGGACAGCGTTAGGGACATCACCGACGTTTTAGACTCAGTTGGCAACACTACTAAAGCCACTACTAAGGGCTACGCCATCGCCAGCGCCGCCATAGCGGCGTTAGTGTTGTTCATAGCTTTGATTTTCGAAATTGTCTACTCGGCGGCTACAATTCTTGGAGAAGAGATGCTTAGAGTTATCCAGGTGAGTATGTCTAACCTCACGATTATCAACCCCAGTGTTCTAATAGGCACCTTCATCGGGGTGCTCATAGTCTACTTCTTCACTAGCAGAACTCTACAAGCAGTGGGGAGAACCGCCATGGAGATCGTAGAGGAAATCAGGAGACAGTTCAGGGAGAAACCCGGCATTCTCGAGTGGAAAGAACAACCCGACTACGCTAGAGTTGTAGACATAGCCACCAAGAGAGCTCTCGGCGAGTTTCTAGTGCCGGGTTTAGCTGCCATAGTTGTGCCTCTGTTGGTGGGCATATTCCTCGGGTGGAATGGCTTAGCTGGCCTCATCTTAGGCGCCATTGTCTCCGGTGTGCCTAGAGCGTTGTTGATGGCTAACGCGGGTGGCGCTTGGGACAATGCCAAGAAGTACATAGAGCTGCAGGGCCTCAAGAAGACTGATATGCACAAAGCTGCAGTTATCGGCGACACGGTGGGCGATCCGTTTAAAGACACCTCCGGCCCGTCGTTGAACCCGTTGATAAAAGTGTTGAACACCCTATCGGTGGTGTTTGCCTACGCCATTATACTCGCCAACGTGAGTTTGGGCATATACCCCGCTGGGCTGCTTCCGTTTTAGTTTTATTAAAGAGAGTTTTTTTCAATCGTGAATTTTTCTCCAGAGTCTGAAGATGGGAATGTTGAGTACAAACTCACTCTCAATGGTCAAGATGTAGATCGCCTCGCTGGTCAACTCAAGCGCCGGTTGCAGGAGGGTGGGGGCGAGGCGATTTACCTAATCGGCGTGTCAGACGACGGACGTCCCGTGGGGCTCCCCGACGGCGAGTTGTCCAGAGCGCTGGGGGTGTTGGCGGAGGTGGCGAAGAGAGCGGGGGCGTCTCTCCACATCTTGCGGATTTCCGAGGGCATCAGGGGGAGGGTGGCTGAGGTTTTGACGAGACTCACGCCGAGGGAGGAACCCCCGCCGACTGTCACAATCGTGGCGCTCGGCAACGTAGACGCGGGCAAATCCACGTTGGTGGGGGTCTTGTCTACCGGCAAGCTAGACGACGGTAGGGGGTCTGCCAGGTCTTTCGCCTCTAGGTATAGACATGAAGTTCTGACGGGCCGCACGTCGGCTGTGTCTCTGCGGCTTTTGGGGTTCCAGGGCGACGTGGTGGTGAACCACAGACTTGTGGATCCACTTGACGAGGCTGAGGTGTATAGACACTCCGACAAATTGGTTCTGCTTGTGGACGTGGGGGGTCACGAGCGGTATCTACGTACTGCTCTGCGGGGTTTCTTCAGCTCTCAGCCGGACTACGTAATGTTGGTGGTGGCTGCGAACTCCGGCGTGCAGAAAATGACGAAGGAGCATTTGGGCATTGCTGTAGCTATGGGCGTGCCGGTGTTTGTGGTAGTGACTAGAGTAGACATTGCGCCTCAGGAGGTGCTCCAGAGGACTCTAGACGAGGTGTTGAAGCTGCTGAAGACGCCTGGCGTGAGTAAAATCCCCTACGTGGTGAGAGACGTGGGGGACGTGGTTTTGGCCGCCAGAGCGGTCTCGGCTGGTCGGGTGGCACCGGTTTTTCTAACCTCCAGCGTCACTGGCTTCGGGTTGGAGTTACTGCAGAAGTTTCTCTCTCTACTGCCGCGTAGGAGGAGGTGGGAGTTCTCGAGCGATTTCCTCATGTACATATCGGACATATATCTAGTTAGGGGGGTGGGTTTGGTAGTTGGGGGCCTCGTGGAGAGGGGAGTGGTTAGAGTGGGTGAGCGAGTTTGGGTCGGTCCCTACGGCGATGGGAAGTGGGTACAGACTGTGGTTAAGTCTATACATTTGAATAGGACTCCAGTGGGTTTGGCTAAAGCCGGCAGTTTCGTCACTGTAGCTCTAGACGTGAACGCCGTGGAGAAGGGCATGGCGCTCTCCAAGAAGCCCCTCGGCGCAGTTGAGAGTGTTGTTGCTGAAGTGTTGGTATTGCGGCACCCCACTGTGATCAAGCCGGGCTTTTCGGGAGTGTTTCACTACAAAGCCATACGGGCGAGTGCGTACATCAGCGATATAGATAGGGGGGAGCTCATGGTGGGCGACAGGGGGGTGGTGAAGATAACTTTCGAGAGGCCGTGGTACATCGGTGGGTGGAGTTCATATTTAGAAATAGCTCGACGAGAGTCTTCGGGAGGGTGGTAAATGGAGTTGTTGGTCCCCAGACCCCTCTGTAGAGTAGTGAACTGTAGCGAGGTTAAGGTGGACGAGTCCACCTTGGCGGAGGTGAGTGGACTCTTCAAAATACTGCCAGACGTATATGGCCAGAGGTACGACTTCAGTAGAGTGACTCCCTCCATGATTAACGACTTTGAGTTCTGCCCGCGGCTGCTGTGGGTCCAGAGCAAGTTGGGGATTAAACTCATGTCTACCTCTTCTCTACTGGCTTCGGTCAAGGGGGTTTTGCTACATGAGCGGTACCAGAGAGCTCTGTCTCGGTTTGACAACGTAATTACGGAGTACAGGATAGAGATGGGTGACTTGGTGGGTGTTGTAGATTTGGCGATTAAGAAGGGAGACAAATTGATACCGGTGGAGGTGAAGAGTGGAGCCGCCAGTAGAGAATCGCACAAGAGACAGTTGCAGATTTACGTGTCTATGTTGGAGAGTGGGTACGGCTACCTCGTGTATAGAGATAGAGTTGAAGTTGTGCAGGGGGACGAGTCCGCCTTGGAAATTCTAGACAAGATCAGGAAGACGTTGGCTGGACCGCCGCCGGCTGCTTGTGGACGTTGTCGATTTGAGACAATCTGTAGAAACGTCGTCAACGGATATATATAGCTCTACATTTTGACGTTTATGGCGATTCACGAGATTCTTCTATTACTATTCCTATTGACTTTTTCTCTGTTTATCTTTAGTCTTGTAAAGAGAGTGAGGGGGTATGGGTCTAGAGTAAATTTGGCTAAGTTAGTGATTTACGAATTTAACGAAGCTAAACGCGGCGGAGTTGGGTACATGCATTTCTCCATTGTGGCTGGCATAGTGTTGTCTCTACTACTGGCGCTGTCCGGCGGGGCGTTGGCTCTGTGGATAATCGCCACGCCGATAATGTTCGGCCTCTCGTGGGCTGCGGTGTATCGAGTGGGTGTCTTCATCCGCAGCTCCAAAATACACCGTAGGTTGGAGTGGGAAAAGTTTGGGCGAGAGTCTACAAAACTCCAAATTGTGCTGTTGTCGATCATATTGTTGACTCTCCTCGACATTTTTCTATCGATATTTGATTTCGCTCTGTCGCTCTCTATAGGTATCGTTAGAAACCTCCTGTTGGCTTTGTTTTACGTCAAGCCAGCCGCCAACCTCTTAGCCAACTTCGAGAGGGAGATTTGGGACTTCAAAACGCCGTTTGTACTGCGGGACGTGTTGGAGGGCAAGATAGATGCAGCTGAGGTGAAGTTTGGATATTCAAAAGTAGAAGACGTGGAGAGAGACGTATTGTTCTCATGTCAATCTTGTGGAGAAATCGGCGCATGTGACGCCGTATGTCCAGCGGTGGCTGTCGGGAGACACCTCTCGCCTAGGGTGGTGGTTAGGACTGTAGCTCTCGGCAGTTTGGCTGGGCTGGAGTCGCAAGCTTGGGCGTGCGTCACTTGCGGCGCTTGTCTGTACGAGTGTCCAGTTAGAGTTAACCACTTGGACGTGATATATGGCGTTAGGAGAGCTGCGGTGGCTGAGGGGAGGGTAGACAAGAAAATCGGCGATGTGTTGCTCTCAGCGTCGCAATACGGCAACACTTTATCCACGCCAAACGTAGATAGACACAATTGGCTCCGTGAATTGGGTGTTAGACACGCCTCGGAGGGGGTTGAGTATTTACTGTGGGTGGGCTGCTTGGGTAGTTTCGACTGGAGGTCTAGAGAGATTGTGAAAGCGTTTGTGGAGGTTTTGAAGAGAGCCGGCGTGTTGGATAAAGTGGCTGTGTTGGGTGACGAGGAGACTTGCTGTGGTGACCCGCTTAGGAGGTTGGGCGAAGAGAGTCGCTTCCAGGAGTTTGTGATACAGAACGGCGAGTTGTTCAAAAAATACGGCGTGAAGAAGATAATTACTATATGTCCCCATGGCTATAACGTCTTCAAAAACGACTACCGCAAGTTGGGGGTGGAGTTGGAGGTTTATCACCACGTCCAATTCCTCCAGAAGTTAGTGGAGGAGAGAAGGTTGGCGTTGAGGAAGAGCGACGTGTTGTACACAATACACGACCCTTGTTATTTAGCTAGATACAACGGCGTGGTGAAGCCCCAGAGGGAGATAATCTCTAGACTGGGTCGGCTGAGGGAGCCGCCTAGACGTGGAGCCGGCACTTTCTGCTGTGGCGCTGGGGGTGGGAATTATTGGTACGACGTGCCGGAAGAGAAGAGAATCAGCCACGTGAGGCTTGAACAACTCTCAACCACCGGCGCTTCGACAGTGGTCACTCTGTGTCCCTTCTGCAACGCCATGCTTTCAGACGCCGCTAGGACTAGAGGAGTTAAGATAGGTATAAGAGACGTGGCTGAGGTGGTGTTGGAGCACTCTACTTAACCAAATTGTTTATTAACAAGTTTGTTTAGATAGGTTATGATTAGAGTTGGCGTAGTGGGCGTCGGCAATTGCGCTTCGGCGTTGGTGCAGGGAGTGGAGATGTACAAAGCCAACCCGGAGCTGGACCCCCCCGTGGCGTTCCCAACGGTGGGTAGATACACCCCTAGAGACATAACGTTCACCTCAGCTTTCGAGATAGACGCCAGGAAGGTGGGGCTGGATTTGTCTGAGGCCATCTTCCAAACGCCGAACAACGCCACTGTGGTGTATAAACCGAAGCCACTGGGGGTTACAGTGAGAGCGGGCCCGGCGCTCGACGGCGTGCCGGAGGGTGGTTTGGTGTCTAAAATAGTGGAAAGCACGACGGAGGAGGTGGTGAGAGAGTTGAATTCCACAAATACAGAGGTCTTGGTGAATTACCTGCCCACCGGCGCTGTGAAAGCAGCTGAGGCATACGCAGAAGCCGCACTGCGCGCCGGAGTGGCGTTCGTAAACGCCATGCCAGCTCCGATAGCCACAAGCGCTTTGTGGCAGAGAAAGTTTTCAGAAAGTGGAGTGCCGCTGTTGGGAGACGACACGCAAAACCAAATTGGCGCGACTGTACTACACAAAACGTTAGTGAGGCTGTTGGCTCTACGGGGGGTTAGAGTGAGGCATACTTATCAAATAAACGTGGGGGGCACGCCAGATTTCGTCAATTTAATGCATAGACGGGGGGACAAGGAGAAGACGAAAACTGCGGCTGTCAAAATGATGGCCGCGGGGCAGGAGTTCGATGCGTATATATCTCCAGTGGCTTACATAAACTTCCTTGGAGATAGGAAAATTGCACACACTCTAATAGAGGCGGAGATATTCGGCGGCCTCCCCATTAGGCTAGAGGTAACTCTAGACGTGCACGACGCTTGGAATAGTGCAGCTGTCGTGATGGACTCAGTGAGATTAGCCAAACTGGCGATTGATAGAGGCGTGGGGGGTCCGTTAATCAGCGCATCTGCGTGGGGTTTCAAAAACCCACCTCTACACATGAGCCCCGAGGAGGCTTACAGAGCTGTTTTGGAGTTCGTCGAGGGCAAGCGGGATAAGTAATGCGGGCATATAAGAGGTTTAGAAATTGCATCGGTAGAGGCAACCTCTGGCTGTATGTAGTTAGTCTCTTGAACAAGAGGGGTCCCCTCCACGGTTATGGCATAATACAAGAGTTGAGGAAGTGGGGTTTTAACGTCAGCACTGTGTATGGCTATGTACTTTTGAAACGCATGGTGGCAGACGGCGTGCTTGTGGAAATAGAAGAGGGCGGGAGAAAGTTGTACACGGCGTCTGAGACAGCTAGAGAAAACTTGGCGAGAGCTATCGAAGAGTTGAAAACTCTAATCAACAAATTGACGTGACGTGCGTCATTCAAATAACTGGAGACAAAGACGTAGGTAAGACAGTCCTGGCAGAGTGGTTAGTGGAGAGACTGAAGGCGGGCGGTCGCACTGTGGTGGCTGTCAAGATAAGTCACCACGACCCGGAGCCGCCACATAAAGACACCGCTAGGTTGAGGAGAGTCGGCGCAGACAGAGTTTTGTTCTACAACGGAGATGTTTACGTGCTTTACAGCAGGGGGGTCAGTTGTAGAGAGCTAGAGGCAGATTTCGTAATTGTGGAGGGTTTGCGGCATTTGAAAGTGGGTTACAAAATACACATAGGTCCCAACCCACCTCCCGACGTAGATCTCTGGCTGACAGAAGCCACCCCGATAGAAGTCAAATGTGTAGAAGTGGACCCCTGCCATTTGCTTTCCGCCATTGCGTCACACAAACCGAAATAGTTTAAAAGTCGTACGTCACACTACCTAGCCGGGGTGGCCGAGCGGCCCAAGGCGCGGGACTTGAGATCCCGTCCCCGCGAGGGGGCGTGGGTTCAAATCCCACCCCCGGCGTTGGTAGTACACTACACCCCCCTCGACGTATTTCCATATCTTTCCATCTCTCTCCAGAATGTACAAGTGCCACTGCATCCTCCCCCAGCTAATTCCAGTCACCAACTGCCCCAGCGTCACTGGCTCCCACTTCTCTATCGCCTCTAGCACTTTTAACCTATCTGGATGTGTATATGTGTTTGCAGATTTGGGTCTAGCCATGCCGTAATGTGTGTTCAATTTAAAAATCCATCACACAAAATATCAACGCCACTTGTCTTGTATATATCTATCTCTCAGGAGTTTATACGCGGCGTACTCTTGCCCGAGGTAGAAGGCGTGGTCTGGTAGTAGTTTTGAAGCTTCTCTCTCCACTTGTGCGTCTGTGATATCTATCACTCTCAACAACACGCCGGCGGGGCTGTAGTGATAGAGTTTGTCGCCTAGGTAGAAATTACCCCGTGGGTCGTACACATCTCTCTTATATATCTCGACTGGGATTTCTGGAAGCTTCTCCCCCCTCTGCACGTAAGCTGGGGCGGCGAGTAGAACTGCATATCTATCTAACCCGCAGGGCCACTCTCTCACTAAGTCGCATGTGGAGGTTGTGTAACTCCCCTCTCCCACTTGTAGCATTATGACGCTGTATATAACGTCTCGCGTCTCTACGCCGTAGGTCAAGAGGTAGTCAATCGCCTTAATTCTCAAAATTTCTAAATCTGTGTCGTATATCACGTGGGGACCGCGTTGTGGATGTCGGCGGTTGGGTATCTCCAGCTCTACGTGTGCACTTTGTCTAACTGGCGCTCTGTATGCTTTATACATGTCTAACGCCTCTCTCAACTCCGCCTCACTCTTCCACCTCATGTCTACTACATGCAGATTGAGATTCTCTACATATCTACATGGAATTCTGACGGCTTCGTTGCATTTGCCTCTCAACGCGCTTATGATCAAATCGCCGACGTTTCTAAAGTCCGGCCCGTAGACAATCACTGTATCTACATGTGTATAGACTTCGTATAGCGTCTTAATGATGTGGTTCACTGCGTCTGCGGAATACGCCACGTGCACACCGGCGACTTTTTTCAACACTTCGCTACTCAATTTGTCCGGCGTCAGCCAGAGTGAGACTAAGAGTATGTTAGACATGAGAAAAACAAAGAGTTTATTTATACGACCGGTCGGAGTAGTTGATTGTATATCGCTTTGGCGATAGTTGTGAAATGACGTAGCGAAATGCAGTCATGGGGTCTGAATGTTCGCCACATGTGTATATGTCCACGGTGGCGAAGTTATAGCGAGGCCAAGTATGTATAGCGATGTGACTCTCCAACACTAGAGCTATCACCGAAACCCCCTCCTTGTCGCTTTCTATGAATTTCCAACTATTCACCTCCACGAGGTGCATGTTTGCCATGTGTGCCGCCTCGATGACTATCTTTCGGAGTTTTTCCACATCAAACAACGTCTCTGAAGCCACGCCGTACAACTCGCCGTATATATGTTTCCCAACTATTGGCCTCACGGCGGTTGTTTGCATTCCGCACGGGAAATTAACACCCCTATATAAATTTTTCGCTTAACGCAACGGCCGTTGACTGAGGAATTTGGGCATGTAGAGAGGTCTAGTGGGGTAACCCCCCACCTCCTCTCTGATTTTCTCAACTAACTCGCTGGCGGACATTCTGTAAACCGCAGCTCCCCTCACTCTCACCGACAGCGTTTTCTCTCTCTCTTCTCTAGCCCCCACTACACATATATAGGGAATCCACTGAACTTCTGCGTCTCTAACTTTCTTCGACAAAGTCTCGTTTCTGTCGTCTATGTCTACCCTAATCCCCGCCGCTTCCAACACCTCGGCGACCTCCACTGCGTACTTCAAGTTGTCTCCAGTGACTGGAATTATGCGTATTTGCACTGGCGAGAGCCAAGTGGGGAGTCTCGGGACGCCGCCGCTGCTTTCTTGCTTGGCGGCGGTGTCAAACACGGCGTAGAGATACCTCTCCACACTGCCCAATATGGCTGTGTGTATAATTACCGGATACTTGGGTTGGTTCTGTTCGTCGAAGTATTTAATTCCAAAACGCTGCGCGTTCCCCACGTCTATTTGAAATGTGGCGACTTCCCTAGGTCTACCCAAAGCGTCTATAATGTGAAACTCTACATTTAACACCCAGTAGTACTTCTGACTGGGTAGAATTCTGACTAGGATAGGCTTCCCCTCTCTGCGGGCTAACTCAGTTAGATACTGCCTATGGTTCCTATAGAAGTCCTCAGTGACGTTGTATAGCGAGACGTAAGTCCTACCCAACTTCTCTATCTCTCTAAAGATCAACTCATGTAGTCTATAGCTGACCTCTATGGCTTCTCCAAGATCTCTCGCGAAAATGTGGAGGTCCGGCATGTAGAAACGCCTCAGCCGGAAGAGCATCACCGTCTCGCCGGGCTGCTCATGTCTGTACGAATCCGCCACCTCTATCACGCCGAAGGGGAGGTGTCTATAGCTAATCACCCAGTCTTTAACCATTGCAAATTGTTGAAAACACGCGGCGTAGCGTAGAACTAAATCCGTATCTGACTCGACGATGTACAACCTCTCTCCAAACAACTTGGCGTGTGTTTCTATTGCGTGTTCGGCGAGTTTAAACATGTTAGTGCCGCGTATTTTGAACAGTGGCACCCCCAGCGACTTGGCTACTGCGTATGAGTAATCCTCTACGAGCTCCATCATGACCGTCGCCTCCGGACCGTACCTCATGTGCCCCACGTCTGACATGCCTTCCCACTCGAAGCCAAATTTCTTTAGGTATTCCAAATACTTGGGTTCTCCCCCTCCACTTAACTCTCTCTTGAACACTTCTTTCTCCACCAAAATTTTGAAATCTGGATCTCCATGTGTGTATTCCTCTGGCTTGTATTCCCCCCCGTCTGGCGTCAATATGACGTAGACATCGCGCTTCTCCTCTACTTTAGCGGGCTTAACTTCTGGCTTGAAACTTCTGCTCAACTCCGAAAGTGGGTGCCCCAGACACTTCAATTCAAAAGCTTTGTAATATCCAAAGGGAGCTTTATACACACCGCCTCTAAACTCTGCCTTCACCAAGTGGTAAAGTCTGTTTAACACCTCCCTGGCTGTGTAAGGCCTAGCCAAATCGCTGGATAAATGTGCATATGGATATATCACTATGGACTCCGCCTTTACGCCTTCTGCGGTTTTGACGATGTCTTGAGCCACTTGCCTCAAGTACTCCTCGCTGTCTACGTCGCCTCTCTCCACTGCCACAAACACCACCAGAGCGTTTTTGACCGCGCCGGAGTTGGGTTCGTCTCTAATCTCAACCGCGGGTTCTCTCGCTTGCCAGCCGAAGTGTTCTGTATGTATGTATAAAACCCGCATGGCGATATAGCATTACACTTTTTAAAACTATTCTATGTAGATACCATTTCGCCTCAGTCTCTTCAATATGCCTTCTTGGTCTTCGAAAAGCGCTGCGTATTTCTTCATCTTCTCGTGATTTAGTTTTATACCTCGCTCCAGCGTAATTCTAGCAATTTCGTTTATGAAATTCTCAGCCTCTCTAGTAGCTATCTTCGCCTTTAGCACTAACAACTCCTCTAACCCTATCGATTTTATCTCAACGCCGTCTATCTTGACCACGTGAGGTTCGGCGAAAAGCTCGAGAGGTATGTATATGTCTAGTATGTTTTCCAAGAGGTCTACTCTAACTACCTCCCCCTTGGTTATCAACTCGTAATACAACGTGCCGTGGTCTGAAGTGCCGACGTCCCAGTCGTTTTCCTCTGCAATTTTTTCAAAAAACTCGCTGTCTAACACTGTCGATTTGTTTAACACAAACAAATCTATATCTCTGGGGTCGTACTCCACTTTGTATAGAAACAACAAAACGGCGCTGCCCACCAATACATAATCAACTTCTCTCTTGTCTAATTCCTCCGCCACGGTCTTGAGAGCAGCTCTGTATTTGTCAAGACGCATAGTGTAGTGGTGCCACCCGTTAATAACAATTAACACACGACGAATATTTACACTATATAGTGAGTGTAGTGTGTAAAACTTATTAGTATCGAAAATATCTTATACATGTTAAGTGACGTAATTGAACAAATACCTAATATAAGTCGGTGTCTCAAAAGCGGAAAGACAATTTTGGTGAGAATTGACATAAATTCGCCCATTGCACACGGCAAGATACTCGACGATTTTAGAATTAGAGCTCATTCTCAAACTCTGCGCGTGGCTTCGGAAGCTGGGGCGAGAGTGGTAGTGGCGGCGCACCAAGGGAGGCCGGGACAGGAGGACTTCACGTCGCTAGAGATACACAAAACATACCTAGAGAAATACCTCGAGCGAGAGGTGAAATTCGTAGACGACGTGGTGGGGCCGGAGGCCAGGAGGATGATTAGAGAGTTGAAAAACGGCGAGATTCTCCTCCTGGAGAATTTGAGAATTCTCTCTGAAGAGGTCATAGAGAGAGTGCCAGAAGCCCAGACGGAGACTTTCTTAGTGCGTAAATTGTCGCCGCTGTGTAACTACTTCGTGTTCGACGGGTTCGCGGTAGCTCACAGATCTCAACCGAGCGTTGTGGGATTCCCACTAGCGCTGCCCTCTTGTATGGGTCTCGTGTTTGAGAGAGAGTTGAGGGCGCTAAGCACAATTTTTGAAAAGAGAGGCAGGGGAGTTTTGCTGCTGGCCGGCGGCGCTAAGATTTCAGACACTATAAAAGCCATGGAACAACTGTTGAAAAACAACCACGTGGAGAGAGTAGCCACCGGCGGTTTGGTGGGTTTCGTGTTTTCCCTAGCTAAATACGGAATCATGAACAGTTCGCTTAAGTCTGAAGTTGAGAAAAGTGGCTATCTGCCATATATAGATAGAGCGAAGCAATTGATAGACAAATTTGGAGATCGCATCCAAGCGCCGATAGATTACGCAGTGAACAAAAACGGGAGGATAGACGTGGATATATACTCGTTAGACCAAATGCCGCTGGACGTTGGGCGATCTACAGTGATGCAGTACAGAGAGTTGGTGAGCCAGAGCGAAATTGTCATAGCCAGCGGCCCCATGGGATATATCGAAGACGACAGATTCGCCGCAAGTTCGGTGGAGTTACTGCGACATGCGGCTGGCAAGAAGTTGATCCTCGGCGGTGGACATACAATCCTGGCGGCGGAGAAAGCTGGTGTTTTAGACAGAGCTTTCCACATATCTACTGGCGGGCGGGCTTTCATACAGACAATTGGGGGGGAGGAAATGCCCGCAGTGAAAGCCTTATTAACGTCGGCTAGGAAGTTTGAGTATGATTAGAGTTGGGATAGTTGGATACGGCACGATTGGGAAGCGTATAGCTGACGCAATTGCTCTACAAGACGACATGAAAGTAGTGGGGGTAGTCAAGATGACTCCAGACTACGAGGCGAAGATCGCAGTGTCTAGAGGTTTGCCTATTTACACAACTCCAGACAAGTGGGATAAGTTTAGAAAAGCCGGCGTAGAGGTCAGCGGTGACGTAAGTGACTTAGTGAAAATTTCTGACGTTGTGATAGACGCCTCTCCGGAAGACGTGGGTAGAGAAAACAAGGAGAAGTATTACCAAGACAAACCGGCGGTGTTTCAAGGGGGCGAGGAGGCAGACGTAGCTGAAGTCAGCTTCAACGCACTCGCCAACTACGAAGAGGCTGTGGGGAAGAAATACGTGAGAGTGGTGAGTTGCAACACTACTGGCATCACGAGAGTACTGACGGCGTTGATGCACAACGGCGTTGGGGTTAGGAAAGTGAGAGTTTTCCTAGTGAGGAGGGGCGCCGACCCTAGAGAACACAAAAAGGGCCCCATAAACGACGTGGTTCCCAACCCAGCCACCGTGCCCAGTCACCACGGGCCGGACGTGCGGACTATACTAAAGGACATAGACATTGTCACAATGGCTGTGGCTGCGCCAGTCACAATAATGCACATGCACATGATGTACATAGAGACCGACGGGGGGTACAGGAGGGAATTTATAGAGGAGGCGCTCGCTAGAACTCCCCGCATATTCCTAGCCGAAGTGGGGAGCGGATTCCAGAGCTTGGCTCAAATTATAGAATATGCCAGAGACTTGGGGAGAGCCAGGGGAGATTTCCAGGAGGTGGCGGTCTTTAGAGACTCCATCACTGTAAACGGGAACGAGCTCTACCTCATGTACGGCGTACATCAAGAGTCTATTGTAGTTCCCGAAAACGTAGACGTAGTTAGGGCTATGTTTTCACTAGCGCCGAAGTGGAGCTCTATTGAGAAGACAGATAGAACTCTCAAGTTAATCACGGCGGGGAAGAGATATGGTTGACGAACCTTACTACGAATTGGCTTACAAATTTAGGAAGATACTTGTGCCAGTTTCGCCAATGAACCCAGCTAGACTGCGAGAGTTGTTGTCCGTGGCGTCTGACTTCGGCGAGAGATACGGCGCGGACATAACTTTTCTATACATAGGCGGGGAGGACCAAACGGTAGCTCAACTAAAGAAATCTATAGATGACTACATATCTAGAAAAGGCGTTAGGTACAACTTCAAAGTGAGAAAGTTGGGAGAGGGGGAGACTATAGCTTCTGAAATAGTCAAAGAACTCTCGGAAAACA
The DNA here is from genome assembly GCA_938027595.1 of uncultured Thermoproteales archaeon. GTDB lineage: Archaea > Thermoproteota > Thermoprotei > Thermoproteales > Thermoproteaceae > Pyrobaculum. Next base: position 25,217 of record CALJAK010000001.1, on the reverse strand, counting down.
GTTACGACATGGTGCTACTACTGTCTAGAGGTTACTACGGCGCATCTGCGTTAATATACAACAGCACCTCCATCGCAGTGGCTATAGCTGCAAACACCTCAGTGTTGATATTGAGATAACCCCCTTTTCCCACATATTTATTCTCTCTTCCCAATGACGACCCAAGAGATTGTTTTAGACAACGGCCTTGTCTCGGCTATTATGACTCTATCGCCTGGCTTTAGTTCTATACACTCTGGCACTCTGACTTTTATCCTCCGCCGCCTCCTCTCGTAGCGGTTGTATTTACGTATGTAGTGTGTCCACTCGTGTATCACCACAGCCGCCTTGTGCATTCTCATTTTCTCCACGGTGACTTCCATTAACTTCGTCCTGACTTTTAAATGTCCGTGCCATGGGCACAGTGGATCGTCGCAGACCGCCGGTGGGGGCTCTACGATGGGTATACCTACGTTTCTCACCGTCACTCTCTTGCCGTTTGGCAGAGTTATCTCATCTCCAATCTTTGGCTTTGTCTGGGGTTTTACCACTGTCATTTTGCAGCTATGTGTAGAGACGACCTTGTGGCTTTCAGACCAGGCTCGCCGTGTTGTACAACTCTAGTCGTAAGTGCAAACTCGCCGAGGTAGTGACCTATGTGCCACGGAGAGATGTACACTGGTATGTATGTAATTCCGTTGTAGACTTGTATAGTGACGCCCACCATTTCGGGCAGTATTATCATGTCGCGGCAGTGAGTTTTTACAACTATCTTCTTGCCCTGGCCACTTGATTTCTTCAATTTTCTAATTTTCTCTAGGAGTTTTCGATGTTCTGGCTTCAAGCCGCGCTTTAGACTCCTCCGCTGGCGTGCTGGCAGCAGTTTTATGAACTCGTCCATAGACATCGACAACAACTCCTCTAGAGTTTTACCCCGGTACTTAAACGCTCCCCACTCCTCGGTTGGTATGGTAGCTGGCGTAATCCAACCCTGCTTCCCCTTGTGAGCTCCCCCCTCTTTTGAAGACATCGAGTCTCAATTTAGCTTAGTTTAAAAATTTAAAGTAAAGTCCAAGACGCCCCATGGACACGTACGACGTAGTGGTAGTGGGCGGCGGCATTGCTGGTCTCTCCGCAGCGTTGTACGCCGCGCGGCAGCGGTTGAAAACTCTAGTCATAGCTAGAGACATAGGTGGTCAGTTGAATATGACTACGCACATCGAGAACTATCCGGCAATTCCCAAAATTTCCGGACCGGAGCTGGCGAGGAGGATAGAGCAACAAGCGAGGGGGTTCGGCGCTGAGATAATCTTCGACGAAGTCAACGCCGTGGAGAAGTGGGGAGATGTCTTCTTGTTGAAGACTGTGGGTGGAGACGAGTACAGATCTATAGCTGTGGTGTTGGCTTTTGGAAAAACGCCAAAGGAACTGGGGGTGGCTGGCGAGAGTAAGTTCAAAAACAGGGGGGTGTCTTACTGCGCCATTTGCGACGCTCCGTTCTTCAAAGGGCAAGACGTGGCGTTAGTGAGCTGGGGAGATTTGGCTAGAGAACCGGCGGTGATACTCTCGTCAGTAGTCAACAAATTCTATTGGATATATCCAGGCGAGAGACCTATACACGACGAGGAGTTTTTACAACAGATAGAGAAGTTGGGCAAATCCATCTACTTGCCGAACAGTGAGGTTGTTGAGATTAGGGGAGATGTCAAGGTGAAGTCCATCGTGGTGAGAGACAGAAAGAGTGGAGAAGTGAGAGAAATTCCAGCGTCGGCTGTGTTTGTGGAAATTGGCTACGTCACCAAGAGCGACTTCGTGAGGCATTTAGTTGATTTGAACGAGAGGGGCGAAATCATAGCTGACTGGGAGGGTAGGACTAAAACGCCTGGCGTTTTCGCTGCTGGGGATATTGTGGCATATCCATACAAACAAGCAGTGATCTCAGCCGCCATGGGGGTGGCGGCGGCGTTGTCTGCCACTGCTTACGTATCTAAAGTAAAGGGTAAGCCAGTCCGCACTTTGGTAGATTGGCGTTAGATTGTTAACGCCTCTACTAAATCGAACACGTTGTATTTCTCCAAGTGCCACATGATTCTAAGCGCTTCTCTCTGCACCTCCTGCGGCAGTACGGACTTAGTTAACTTCTCGTACTTCACCTCCAACTCTCTGTCAGACATGGGGTTCTTCGGATGGCCCTTTGGATAGTCAACTCTCTCGCTGTATTTGGCGCCGCTTTTGGTAATCACTGTGATTTCTGTGGGAAACGCCCGGGGGTACATGGCGTCGAACTCTCTGTTTAGGTTCACCTCTATCTTCTTCACTAGAGACATGACGTGTGGATTTCTAACGTCGTTGTAGTGTTCTATCTCTATGGGTCCCCACACTAGAGCCGCCGCAGTTATCCACATGAGCGAGTGGTCCGCCGTTTCTCTAGTGTGTGGATCCCACTTCTCTGGGTCTTTAGGCCCGATGATGGTGTAGGCAGCTTCGTAAGTGTCTATCACGATTTTCTCTATCTCCTCAATTCTCACTCTCTCTCTCAGTCTCAACGCCGCTTCCACCGCCGCTTGTGCGTGATACTCCACTGGATATGGCTTTATGTAAGTGTCTAATATCCTCCTGGGGGGGTTTCTCTCCCCCATGCTCCCCAGCGTAGAGAAATCAAAATCGCCTTGCAACATTTGCCTAAAGAACCCCATCTCTCCCTCGAAGGGTTTGTGAGGCCCCGTAAAACCGTTTTGAGCCAACAGAGTGGCAAACACGGCGTTTCTACTGGAGTTAGCAGCCGCGGCGCCTTTCCACATGCTCAATTCCCCCACTCTAGTCTGGCGCATGGCTCCATGTGGCACTGCGTATATGGCTAGAGCGTGTTGAGTCTTCTCAGAACTCAAATTCAACAGCCTGGAAGCCGCGAGGACGCTCCCCACCCCCAGAAAATTGACGTGGTCCCACCCCCTCCTTCTGAGGCTACCGCCGTCGCAGAGAGTGACTGACGCCTCGTAACCTATGGCGATTGCAGTTATCAAATCCACCCCACTGGCGTTTGCATATTCCCCCACCGCCACGGCGGCTGCGATCAAATCGCTGGGGTGCAGCGGCTCTTTTGACAAATACGTGTCGTTGTAGTCGTGATATCTAATCATGAGTCCGTTTATGAACGTGGCCCAGTCGGGAGTCAATCGGTATCTAGTGCCGAGCGCTCTCGCCCCCAGCGCCGTGGTGAATTGAGAGAGGGTTCTCCGAGCTATCGACACGGGCTCTGCGGTGTATGCAGCGAGCGCTACCGCTATGGAGTCAATCACGCGCCGCTTTACCTCGTGAACGACCTCCGCCGGTATTTTGGAATATTCTATTGACGTAGTGTACTCCGCCAGGATTTTCGTTACTCTATCCATAACTTCTCTTTAACGCGATGTATTTAGCTATTTGGTTATCTATCTCTTCGTAGTTGTGGTATTTTATGAGTTGATACAACTCACTCCTAGTCAACATCTTGTCTAACCAAGCCTTTTGAGTGCCCTCCACCGCTATCGCTCTGTAGACTTCTCTAACGAAATACATAGCCACCCGCAGCGCCGTCACTGGATATATGACGAATTTGTAGCCGAACTCCTCGAGTCTCTTGGCTGATACCAACGGCGATACTCCAAACTCAGTCATGTTCGCCAGCAGAGGCGCTTTGATTCTCTCGGCGAATTGTTTGAACTCCTCCTCACTCCTCAGCGCCTCTGGGAAAATCACATCTGCACCAGCCTCTATGTACAATTCTGCCCGCTCTACTGCGTCTTCAAAACCCGACACGCCGACCGCGTCCGTCCTGGCGATAATCACGAAGTCTGGATTACGCCGGGCTTCCGCCGCCGCTTTGATTTTCTTCGCCATCTCCTCAGCTGGAATCAGAACTTTTCCAGAGAGATGTCCACACTTCTTGGGTAACACTTGGTCTTCGATCTGCACCCCGGCGGCTCCGGCTTTTTCAAACTCCCGCACTGTCCTCATCACGTTTAGAACTTCGCCGTAGCCAGTGTCGACGTCTACAATAACTGGTATATCCACAGCGTCGGTTATGTACCTCACCACTCTAGCCATCTCGTCCATTGTGATTAACCCCAAGTCGGGCATTGCCATAGACGCTGTGATTGCCGCCCCGGAGACGTACACTGCCTTAAACCCCAAGTCTTGGGCAATTAACGCCGTGAGGGCGTTGAAGACTCCCGGCACTAAAACAATGCCGGGGCGCTTCAATTCTTCTCTCAGAAGTCTCGGCCCGTAGTTTTCAACTTTCCTAAGCATGTAGATATTTACGCAGTTTATTAATTCAGACGACTGAAAGTCGGTCACGTCTCGCCGCTCAGCGGCGTCATCACAGAGTTAAGTATATAAAGATGTGCTATAAATGTATATGCCCTAGGCAACACCCCTGGGTGGGGGAGTATGAGCCTGGCGGGTTACCCCGGCCAAAGTTTATATATACAATCCATTTGGCGGATATGCCTAGAGAGGTTTTTCTAGTAGAACTCTGGAAGAAATACGGCGAGAGAGCGGAGGAGATTCGCGTAAAGCGCCACGGCGAATTTGTAAAATTAAAAGCCAGACTCTCTAAGTATCTATACACCATAAGACTGCCTCCAGAAAAAGCGGAGCAAATAATTTCTGAACTAAAAGCGAAAAACGTCAAAATTTTAGAGGTGGATTAAATTTTTAAAGGTCTCCTTCATACGCTCCCATGGAGTACATATATGGAGCGTTGTTACTGCACTACGCGAAGCAGGAGATAGACGAGGAGAAATTAACCAAAGTGTTGGAGGCCGCTGGCATTTCCCCAGACGAGGTGAGAGTAAAAACTCTCGTGGCGGCGTTGAAAGAGATAAACATAGAGGAAGCCATCAAATCCGCAGCGTTTGTCCCCACTGCCCCCACTGCAGCCCCCACCACCGCAGCTCCAGAGCAAACTTCACGCCCAGCAGCTCCCGCGAAGAAAGAAGAGGAGGAGAAGAAAGGACCTAGCGAGGAGGAGATCGCTGGCTCTCTGGCTTCTCTGTTTTAACCTTAAGCATTTTTGTCAAGACAGAGTCCAATTCTTTTATGTCTTTGTAGTAAATTCTATAGATTTGGTTATTTGTCTTGAACTCTACGAATTTCCTCTCTGGATTTACTCTATAGTCAGACACCTCAATGGGGGTCTTTAGGCCCAGGTTTTTGTCTATCACTATGCCACCTTCGTAAATCTTTACCGACCTAGCTATTCTAGGTATGACGGGCGGTTTGAACGCCACTAGTGATATCGCTGTGAGTGTGCCGAAGATTGCTAGATAGCCGAGGAAAGTGGCGAACTGAACTCCCACGTGGGGGCCGATGGAGTTCACAAACGCCGGCGGCAAGACTGGGAAGAGAAAAATAAATGCCAACATAAAGACTGGGATAAAGAACAGGGACGTTAGAGACATTCGCGAGAATTTTCTAAACTCCGACAAGAGTTCTTTGTCTTTCTCCATCAACTTCATCGCCTCCTTCTCGTCTATCTCTATTATGGGCTTTCCTTTAGCCACGTCGTGAGCCGCCGCCATGCCTCTTCTGAAGTTCCTAATGCCTAGAAACATAGTTATCCCAAAGAACACTAGGAAGTATATCAAAACTACCGTGAAGTAGTCTCCGGGAAACAGTGTAAGCAAAGCGGCGAATCCCACTGCAGACAATATAGACAATATAGCTCTCTTCATATGTGCCTCGCTACACTGTTTTATAAACTTTCGTAAACGTCGCTGTGGTTAGAGTTTTGACAGTGTGTTCCGAACACCCCGGAAGTGTGGAACCCAGCCACGGCTTCGGCATGTTGATAAACGACCATTTGTTGTTTGACAGCTGCAGCAGAGAGGGAATGTCTCTGTTTCTATCCAAGAGAGAAATAAAGCCGCTGCTGGGGGTAGTTGGCTTCGACAACCCCCACCACGTTGGGGGATTCACTCACTTTGACATACCTGTCGTGAAGCCTGCAGTGGATATGGAGTTGAAGATACGGGGAGAGACGTATAAAATTTTGGCTGGCAGAGAGAACGTACTCATAACTGGCGACGTGGTGATTTCCCCCTGTGGACTCTTCACTTTTCCCTACCACAGACTTTCGCGGCGTGGCGTCAAGGCGCGGTGTGTAGTGGGCGCGTTGGGCGGCACTGCGCACAGTCCGTACGTGGTTCACAGAGTGGTGGCTGAACTCAAACTCCTAGGCGTTCGGTGTGTTGCCGTCACTCACACGGCGCCTCAGTTTGTTAGAGAGTTAGAGAGACGATTCAACGTCTACAGACTCCGCGCTGGAGAAGAAACACAACTTTAATTAGGGATATCTATCTGTGACTGTGGAGGTAGCGTTGGTATTTATAGCGAGTTGGCTGGCGGTCACCGCAGTGGTGTACTTAGTGAATAGAAAAGCGGTGAGGTACTTCATAGCGATATATTGGAAAAGTGAGAATTTAGTGAAATACGTACATCACTTCACAGAAAAATTGAGTTTCTTACCCCTTAGGTTGTATCTAGCGATTGTGGTTTTCCTAGCGTTCATGCCACTGTTGTTGTTCATACCGACGATCACCATGGACGGGAGAGTGGTACTGCAAGCGGGTTTCTTGTACATATTTCTAGACGGCGCCGTGGGGGCGTTTAGAGAACTCCTCGGCGGGGCGTCTGTAGAAAAAGCCGCAGCTCAAACTTCTGGCATAACGCCGATAATTCCAGGCGTCACGCTGCCCTGGGATCAACTGCCCTACATAGCCATAGCTATCGCCACGGCGGTTGTCTTACACGAATTGATGCACGGATACGCCGCGGTGCGGTACGGCATACCTATAAAGAGCTTGGGAGTTTTTTCGCTACTCTACATATTCAGCGGGGCTTTCGTAGAGCCAGACGAGGAGAATTTCAAGAAAGCAAAGACAGAGGCGAAGGTGGCTGTGTTGTCTAGCGGAGTCGCCGCTAACGTGGCGCTGGCGATTTTGGCGATGATTGTGGGCGCTTTGGGTGCTTGGTTGGGGTTGTCCGGCGCTGTGTTTGGCAAGGAGGCGTACGGAGTACAACAAGGCGATTACGTAATTGAGATAAGTGGGTGTGGAGTTTCAGAGAGAGTGTACAACCCAGACGATTTAGTCACTAAGATAAATGTATTGTCCGGCTTGGGGCCTCTGTTGGGGGTGGATAAACCAGCAGCGTGCCGGCCGGGGGATGAAATCACGCTAGTGGCTAGGAGGTGGTTTTGGAGTTACGAAACTGTGGTGGACTTCGCCAATTTCACAACCCCACCGAAGTTGTTGAGGCTCTTTCCCGACGGTTCTCTATATTTGGGTGGAGTTAGAGAAGGCGACGTAGTGAAAGAGATAAGTGGGTGCGGCGTCTCTAGAGAGGTTAGGTGGAGCGGCGAGTTTGTAAGTGTCTTGATGGAGTTGAGGAACGCGTGTAGAGTCGGCGACGTGGTTGAGGTGGTGGTGGAGAGGGGGGGCGTCCCCCTCAAGTTCAATGTGTCTCTAGTGGGAGATGGGAGAGTGTACTTCGGCGTTGGTTTCGGCAGCCTGCCGCTTTGGGGTTTTCACGAGGGTGCAATTTCCAGAAGTGAAATGTACAACACTGACTTCACTAGGTTGATATTTTGGCTTATTGTGATCAACTACGGCTTGGCTTTGATAAACATACTGCCCATATATCCACTAGACGGTGGGCAGTTGTTGTCTACCCTAGCCCGGAGGTTGTTTGGGGAGAAAGTTGGCGCTAAGTTAACCACAACCGTTTCTCTCGTGTTTGTGGCTATTTTGATATTTCAACTGACGCTCGGCGTTTTAGGTGAGCAATATAGAATACTACAGTTGATCAGATGATTAGAGTAATACTGTTAATAACGGTCGTGACTATCGTCTTGTCTATATTTGTCCCAGTGGAGAGATTTGTGGCAGACGCCTTGAGACCTCTGCCAGATAAAGTTCTATCCCCCGAGGGCGTTGTGAAAACAAACGGTGTGCCCCTCTGGCTCTACCCCTGGCGCGCAGCTGTGGTTTTGACTATGTTGCTATTCGCAGCCATAGTGGCTACGTTCTTCACGCCAATGAATAAACGAGCTAGGTTAACTATTGTAGCTCTCTCCCTAGCCACAGCGGTGGCTCACTATTTGACTTTGTTAACTACCTCAACTCCGTTTGGATACGGTATATCTATATATCCATTATTCTACACGATAGATGTAAAGGGAGCTAAACAACTATATTTAGACATTGGCCAAATTTTGATAATTTACGCCATTTATAACTATAGGAGAGTTACTTGAGGAATTTCTCCTCCATCGCTTTTACGTACTCCACCGACTCCTTTACGGAGGCGAAGTGTCGTCTCACGTACTCCACGTCGTCTCTACCTACGGAATTCTTCCCCCGCTCTTTCGCAATTATGTACGCCGGCGTCAAAATCTGCAGCGCGTACCTAAGAGAGTGCTCTACGCCTATTTTAGTCAAAGTTTCCAAAGCCTCCGGGGCAAGTGATATGTTTTGCTCTCTGGCTTTTATAGATATTATCTCTCTCACTTCTCTCTCGTCGTAAGGCTTAGTTTTTATAATCACTAACCTATCTAACAAATCTCGTGGAATTCCGTGGGGAGACTCCACGTCGCTACCTCTCACTTTCGCCATACCCCGGTTAGTAGCCATCACTATTATGGGGGCAAACTCAGACTCCATTGCTCTCATCAAGAACGAAAAACTCTCCACGTCTAGCAAATGTACGTCGTCTATAAACAAAACGCCGGGAATCAACTCTGCCTTTCCCTCCTCTACACTTTTCCTCACTAACTCGTCCGTCTGCCTCCTAACTTCTTCTGGAATTTCGCGGATTTCCTCGGCGAAGCCGAACAAAATCGCCGTAGCTAACCCACGCTGTCTAGCTAAGTACATGTCCACGTCGTGGAGTGTGAAGAACCTAACTATCTCTTTTTCCTTATATACCGCCCCCCTGGGGATTTCAGACTTGCGTCTAGTAGACACGTCGTATTGTTCTCCCCCCTCACCCCTGCCTATGATTGATACAGCCCCCGTTTCCTCGTCTATGGCAATTACGTCCCCCTCCTCTACCCCCATCTCTATCAATTGTTGTGCAATTTCGGCAGGTACGCGGAGTGTCCTCTCTTCGTCTCTCGTGGCTAACTTCACAGTGGCTCCAAGCACTCTCTGAACGTAGGGGTTGTAGGGGTGCCGCCCCTGTCTAAATTCAATTGACTTAACCTCACCCTCGTACACTTTCCTCCACTCCCGCGTTCTTATGCCAATAGTGCGCCTCATGGCTCTCATTAGAAACTCCGCTTTCTTAACTTCCAGGGAATAAATCTCGCCGCCGGAGAGAGAAACGAAGGGCGTCTCGCGCCCCAATTCTCTGGCTATGCCGAGAGCTAGAGCTGTTTTGCCAGTGCCTGGGGGCCCCACTATCAAAACCCCACGCCCAGCGAATTTCCCCTCTTTGATCATCTTCACGACTATGTAAGCAGCTTCCCGAGCCTCCACCTGCCCCACAAACCCGTCTGCGGCGAATTCTAACTTGCCGTCTCTCACGCCGAGGCCTCTAATGTGGCTATGTGCGGCATACCGCTCCATTTGTGTTTTCACTTCTTCAATCCCAATGTGTGGCATGGTTGGCACTAAAATCCAGAATAAAAATTTAATTACGATATGTCGTCTGAGCCGTGAAGCGGAGAGACATCAAATACTTGCAAATGCTTACACTCTTGTCCACTCACACAACGCCTAGAGGTAGGAAGAGTATCTCAGTGGAACTCAAAGTCGGCGAGGGGGTCGCCAGAGCTCTCCTAGAGGGTGGAAGAGAGTTGAGACATCTACACATCATGAAGGGCGGCGTCAAAATCACGGATTTGGGAACTTCCTTCTTGAGAGAGGCGTTGAAACTATGTGGCATAGTAGACATATTCCCAATTAACGAAGCTAGAGAACTTCTGTGTGGCAAGAAGTGCATGGCGTATGTGATTGCGGATAGAGTAGACAACGTGCTAGAGACACGTGATAAGTTAGTGAGTTTGGGGGCCTGCGGCGCGTTGATTGTTGAAAATGGAGAAAACCCCAAGCTGCCGCCTTCCGGGGAGCCACTGTCTAAATACAGCAAGAGTATTGTAGATATTTTAAGAAACCGCACTGTTGACAGTTCTACAACTATTGTCACATGTGGCGAGGTGTTTGTAGATACTCTAGGCATGATTGAGCTTAAATGCGGAGAATTTCTCAAGTCGAGTGATGAATAGAACCCGCCAGATGTATGAAGTTCGGCATCCTAGCTGAAAAACTCGCACGATATAAATAAATACTATACCAACAGTATGGATCACTTAGTTCAAATAAAGACAAGCGGCAAAGTGCTCCAAACTCCCTGTGGATACATAATTCACGGCTTGGAAGACGTCTTGATCAAAGTGACTTCCATAAGCGATATAGACGGCGAGAGGGGACTCTTGTGGTACAGGGGGTATAGAATTGAAGACTTGGCGCGTTTCTCCAATTACGAAGAAGTGTCGTATTTGATACTACATGGGAGACTCCCCACGAGAGACGAGTTAGAGATGTACAAACATCGATTGGCGTCTTTTAGAACGTTACACCCAGCCACAGTAGAGGTGTTGAAAAACCTAGCCGCAGCACATCCAATGTTTGCTCTACAAGCCGCCATAGCTGTAGAGGGAGCTCACGACGTGGACAACTTGAGACTTATGGAGTCGTTTAAAGTAGGGCGTTATGTAGAGGCGGAGAGAGAGTTGGCTTTTAAAATCGCTGAGAAACTCGTGGCGAAATTACCCACCATCGTGGCTTATCACTACAGACTCTCGCGGGGGTTGAGTTTGGTAGAGCCCAAGCCCGACTTGTCACACGCCGCTAACTTCTTATACATGTTTTTCGGAAGTGTCCCCCAACCCCTAGCCGCCAGAGGTGTAGACCTCTACCTAACGCTACATGCAGACCACGAAATCCCAGCTAGCACATTCACGGCGCACGTTGTAGCCTCCACGTTGAGTGACATGTATTCCACTGTGGCTGCGGCGGTGGCTGCGTTGAAGGGCTCCCTACATGGGGGAGCCAACGAGATGGCTGTGAGGAATTATCTAGAGATGGGCTCTCCATCTAGAGCTAGAGAAGTGGTGGAGGCCGCCACCAAGCCAGGCGGCCCCAAATTGATGGGCGTGGGGCATAGAGTGTACAAGGCGTACGACCCCAGAGCTCTGATCTTTAAAGAATTCGCTAGAGAATACGTGGCTAAATTCGGCGACCCCAAACACCTATACGCAATTGCAGAAGCCATAGAGCAAGAGGTCTTGAGCCACCCCTACTTCCAACAGAGGAAGCTATACCCCAATGTGGATTTCTGGTCCGGCATAGTGTTTTACTACATGGGGATACCCTATGAGTATTTCACGTCGATTTTTGCCATGTCTAGAGTTGTGGGTTGGCTTGCTCACGTGTTGGAATATTGGGAAAACAACAGGATATTTAGGCCGCGGGGTTGTTACATAGGGCCGCACGACTTGCGCTACGTGCCGCTAGACCAGAGGTGATTACTCTAGTATCTTTTCACGCATCAACAAGTCGACTATTTTGATGTTCTTCTCGATTATCCCCCTCGCCAACTCTACCTCCTCTCTGTAGGACTTGGGAACTCTCGCCACTTTCTGCATAGAAGCCGCCGCAGCCACCGCGGCCGCTTCTCTGGCGTATACTTCCCACTCTGTCATTTTGGGTATTATGTAATCTTCACTTATTCCCCGCTCTTCTGCAAATTTAGCCACTTCCTCAGCGGCGGCTATCAACATCTCGTCTGTAATGGCGTAGGCGCGGACGTCCAGCGCGCCTCTGAAGACCGCCGGGAAGACTAGAGAGTTGTTTATCTGGTTTGGGAAGTCACTCCTGCCGGTGGCTACTATCCTAGCGCCGCCTTCTTTCGCTTCCCATGGCCATATTTCTGGAACTGGATTCGCCAAGGCGAAGACTACGGCGTCTTTGTTCATTTCTGTAACCCACTCTCTTTTTATAATTCCAGGTCCTGGGCGCGAAGCCGCAATCACCACATCTACGCCTTTCATGGCCTCTCTTATGCCACCCCTGCGCCTCTCTGCGTTGGTTTCAATGGCGTATTTGAATTTCCATGGGTTTTCTATCATCATTTTATCTATGTCGTCACGTTCTGGATGTAGAATTCCCTTGCTATCCACCATTATGATGTTGCCCGGCTTAACGCCATATTTCATCAAAATGTTGGCTGTGTATATGTTAGAGGCCCCAGCGCCGACTAACGCAATAGTGACGTTCTGCGTTTTCTTACCCACTACTTTTAGAGCATTTATCAACCCAGCTAATGTGGCTGTCGCCGTCCCCTGCTGGTCGTCGTGCCACACTGGAATTTTGAGCTCTCTCCTCAACCTCTCTAGCAAGTGGAAACACTTGGGGGACTCTATGTCTTCCAAATTCACACCTCCCAAAGCCGGCTCTAGCGCTTTCGTCACTGAGACGAACTCGTCTATAGTGTTCACTCTTATCGGCAGCGGGATGGCATCTACTCCGCCTAGGTATTTAAATAACAGTGCCTTCCCCTCCATGACTGGGTATGCAGCTTCTGGCCCTATGTTTCCCAAACCCAGCACTCTCGTGCCGTCTGTTATGACTCCTATCAAATTCCACCGTGAGGTTAATTCAAAAGAAGACTCTGGATCTTTATATATCTGTCTAGAAACTTCCGCAATCCCCGGCGTGTAGTAAATTGAAAAATCCTCTAGAGACTTTATTGGAACTTTTGGAATTATTGATATCTTCCCACCGTACTTCCTATGTATTTCTACAGAGAGGCGGTACCATCTTTCTGTCACACATTAAGTAAAGAATATATAATTAAATATTTCGAAATATGTGGAAATGAATAGCGGCAGGAAATATAAACTAGAAATATATAGAAAGGTAGTGGGGAATAGAGAATTAATTATAGTGAAAAACATACAAGATGGGAAACAATTGATAAAGAATATGCCAAAACGTGTGTCCGACGTCTACATCAACAGAATTCTAGAGGACAAAACTGAGAAAGTAAATGTGATAAATGTCGACGGTAGGAAAATAGAGATAGACAAACAACTACAGAAATCTGGGTGGTTGCTATTTCCCAAATTCAACTATGCAGTGGGTGTCGTGTTCTGTGGAAACGTTGGGATTCTAGCCTCGCCAGACGTCCCAGACACAGAGGCTTATTTTATACCTATAGATATGCCAATAGTGCAAATGCTGCCAGTGTCTATAGTAGATTTCTATTAAATCAGACGCTACGGCACGCTCACAAATCGCCCCGGAAACCTCTACATCACAATTTATTAAAAATCTGTATTTATAGTTCTGTGTTTTCTAATGCTTTTTTCGCAGCCTCTCGACTCAACCCACTCCCCAATATTGTATATCTGTCCGGCCTTATGGAGTGCGCCTTGACTAACGCCTCTATAGCTAAGTCTAAGTCTACACCGGCTTGTTTCAACGTCGTCGGCAGCCCGATTTTCGCCATGTCTCTCTTGATTCGCCTCCAGTTAATTCCATGTAGGTAAGCCATAATTACGCTACCCAACGCCACTAACTCTCCGTGAATTACGTCGTCTAGCATGGCTTCCACGGCGTGTGCGAACATGTGCTCTGACCCACTGCAGGGGCGGGAGGATCCAGCTATGCCCATCGCAACGCCGCAGCCAATCAAAGCCTTCACTAACACTCTCACATCCTCTTCACGCACGAAATTCTTTATCTGTAAGTTAGACACTGCAATTCTATAACTAGCTAGTGACAGATGTGCTGCATATTCGCTGTACTCCTCCCCCTTTACTCTATGTGCGAGGTGCCAATCTCGCACAGCTATGACTTTGCCCAACAGATCTCCAAGCCCCGCCTTGAGTAATCTCAAAGGCGCGTTGAGTATTATGGAGGTGTCTGCCACTATAGCCAACGGAGGCGCCGTTATTTTTCCGTACTTCGCGAATTTCTGCGAGAGAGTATACGACACATATGGCGAAGCTATACCGTCGTGACTCGCCGACGTCGGAACTACCACAAGCGGCTTTTTGTGGATATATGCATATACCTTCGCCATGTCTAGAGTTCTCCCGCCGCCGACTCCAATGACTAAGTCAAACCCAGACTTGTCCATGTCTAAATTTTCATAATCCACCACCTCCACAGTGTTGTCTAGTTGTCTAGCTACAACTTCTCCATGTTGCCTCGTGGCTGACTTGCCGGTTATTATCAAGACATTTCTAGCTCTCGTTTGGGTAACTACGTTGAAAACTCTCGAAATTGCCCCCGGCCCGAAGATGATGGTGCGGGGAATTTCAAAACTTTCAAGTTGTTTCACGGATTATTTCCAAAAACTCTTTCTCACTTGTGTTTTTGACGTTTTTGACAGTGACAACATTCCCACTTCTAACTATTGGTTTGTTTACAAAATTTGCTTTGCCCTCCAACAAGACTTTGATGAGTTCAGTAGTTGGATATACCGTGGCGTCGCGGCCAGCGAGTAGACCTAACTTAGCCAAATACGCAGGCACCGCCAGCGGCGCCACGAGTGTTTTGCCAGATTTGTAAAACTCCCTCACTAACATCTCTGCCTTGTTCACATTCACAAACTTCAGTGGGGGCTTTTTATTCAACACGTGGTAATACATTCTGTACCCACCCACCACTGCGAGTATGTCGAATTCGCCAGCTAGGCGGGCGATTTCTTCTGCAGACATGGCAGTTAAATCAATGTCGTAATTTATCTCCACATCGTGAGACTCCACGGCGGTTTGCGGATGGTAGTTGCGCATAACGCTCTTTACGGCTGGATATTCTCCAACGAGTGACGTATCTATTACGTAAATCAGCGCCTTCATTCGTCCCCCCTTGTATTTTTTTCAAACGCCGCGGTGGCTAGACGGACAACAATCTGCGCCTCCATGGCTCCCGTTTAACTCAAGATTTTAAAATTTTGTTCAAGGTGGTGAACTTAGCCACGGGAGAGGGGTCACTCACTACGGCTCTCCCCACTATGACTACATCCACCACTTTGTCTCTGGCGAGAATTTCCACTTCCCTCTCAGTAATGCCGCCGGCTACTGCCACTCTGTGGTTTTCTTCTCTCACCACGCGAGCTATGTGCAGCAACTGCGTCAAGTTCAGTCCAGTCTTCTTCTGCACGTCGATGCCTATGTGTATTATAAACATGTCTGGTTTTGTTAATTTAGCTATCTCTCTAACTCTCTCCACTAAGTTAGACACGCCAATCAAATCCACAGCAGTCTTAAGACCCATCTCTCTGCCGGACTCCACGAACTCCACTATAGTCTCTATATTTGTTGCAGCGAGCACAGTGCCCCAGTCAGCCCCGAAGTCTTTAGCTAGTCGCGCTTCCAACCTCCCCACGTCTGCAGTCTTGAGGTCCGCCACTACCTCGGCTGTGGGACACGCCACTTTTACAGCGCTAATCGCTGGGAGACCCCAACTCTTTATCAACGGTGTGCCAACCTCGACAATCTCCAACCCAGCTCTACACAACTGTCTAGTGAGCTCTATAGATTTATATAGATCTACTAAATCCAACGCCACTTGGAGCTTCATGACATAGTGATATCTTTAAAAATTATTCATTCTAAACCGTGGATTGCGGCAAGCCGGGGGATTATCGTTATGGTGAACACACAGCAGATGTCGTAGTGATTGCCTACGGTTGTTCTCTAGAAGAGGCTTTTAGAAATGCAGCTATAGCTTTGGGAGACTTGACGTACTACAGCGCAAGAGTGGAGCCAAAAGAAGCCAGAGAAGTACATATCGAATATGAAGACTTAGAGGGCTTGTTGTTCAAGTGGCTTGATGAATTGTTATATCTCTTTGACGGAGAGAAATTCGCCTTCAGTAGACACATCGACATATCTATCTATGGACACTATAAACTCAAGGCGGTGGTTTTTGGAGAGCAATACGACATGGAGAAACATGGCTTCACTGGTCTCATCGTCAAAGCGATGACGTTTCACATGATGGAAATCAAGAAAGAGAAGTATTGGACGGTTCAGTACGTCGTAGATATATGATCGGCGAGTTGATCAAATTAGACAAGCCAGTGCGTACAGTCAAACAAGCGGCGAGAGCTATGGGAGTGAGCGAAAGCAAGATAGTGAAGACTCTAGTAGTCAACTGCGGCGGGGAATACAGAGCGTACATAGTGCGGGGGGACAAGAGGCTTGATTTGGAAAAACTAGACTGCCGCATGGCTACGCCAGAGGAAGTCTTCAACGTCACTGGATATCGAACAGGCGGCGTGCCCCCCATCCTCAACATACCGACGTACGTAGACCAAGAACTCTTGTCAGAAGACTACGTCTACGGAGGGGGCGGCGACGACCACACTCTACTGAAATTTAGACCTAGAGACTTGGTGGAGATGGGGTTAGCTAAGGCGTGGTGAACCCAACGTCAACGCGTTAGATCACTTCCAATTCTTCTCTCATTTCTTTCAAAAACTTCTTTCTATCCCAAATTTTCCAAAACTTCATGGAGTTAGTTCATTATTTGTTTTTAACGCCGATGTTTATAATAGATGTCTGTCTTTTATGGAGACATAGACGTCAACAACATGGAGCCCCCGCAGATTATGACTTCTCACACATGCCCACTCTGTGGCTTCAGTCTAGAGATGCTAGAGGATGATGAATTGGTCTGGTTTGGGTGTGGCAGATGTCTAAAATACGTCACGGCGAAGAAGAGAGATCTAGTGGCGAAGTTTTTCGACTATAGACACAAGAGGCTGATGTGGAGCACCATGCTGGAAGAGTTGTATTCTAGCTACACGTCTAAATTTCGCCAACTCTAAACTCCCTCCCGTGTCTCACAATTTTTATCTGTGTCTTGAGCGGAATTCTAAACCCAGCTCTCTGCAGTAGTTGATACAGCTCGTAGTCTTGCAACTCTTTCAAAACTCCCCCCCTGTGTAGCTCCACAATTTTTCTGAATAGAGCAATTACATGCGGTTTGTATAACTCTAACGCAATTTCTATAATTTCGCTAGCTCTGTCCCCCTTGGTGATTTCTCTAATTAACTTAACTACCTCCTCTTCACTCATCTGCGGTTTTGCCACTTGTGGCTGTGGGCTAGTTTTGGCAAACTCTAGAGCTTTCTTTCTCAGAATTGTGTCGATGTCGTCAACCACATGCCAAGAGCGTCGTGGGTATATAAACTATTAAGTGCTCTCATTGTTGGCGCCCGGCGGTGGGGTTTGAGCATCAGACGCCTAGGCTAGGAATAGTTCAGCCACAACCACCGGCGTGTAGTGCCCTAGTTTGGTTAACAAGTCTGGGTTCACCTCGGCGATGTATCCAGATATATCTCCATCTATAGTCGCAAATCTGCCCTGGAGAGCCCAAGCGGCGGCTTGTGCAGATTTTGTGATACATGTGTAGCCAGAAGCTTTACATAAAGCTTTCAATATGGCTAATCCATCTGTTAGAGTGACGCCATCTCTACTCACCAAAAAAGTGAGGACTTTTCTAGTTTTCCCATCTCTGACGACTTCGCCAACTTCGAAAAGCTTCACTTCTTTCTGTCTCATGACTGCAGCTGTGGCTATGAGCTGCGTGATTTGTGTACACCTCACTCTGTTGTACAACTCAGAGATGGGATTTACCACTTTTATCGGTTTGCAGATGTCAGACACACTTTCGTCAGTTAAGACGTAGTTATTCACTTCCGTAAAGCCCATGAACGTCATTATTTTCCTAAACTCCCGCGTCAATACCTCAACGGCGTGTCGTCTGCCGACTGAGATAATCGCCGGCGGCTCTCGGGGGAAGTTGTTGTAACCCAACGCCAGCGCTATGTCTTCAACTACGTCAATCCAAGACAGCAAGTTTATCCTGTAGGGAGCTGCGGTGACTACGCCCGTATATTCATGTCTCGACTTCTCCAACCCCCTCACGAATTGTTGTCTAGACAGCGGTACCCCCAGCAGACTAGACGCCCTCTTTTCATCTACGTCAAACTGTAGATATGTATGTCTATAGGTATTTCCCCCCGTCACTACCTCCACTTCTCTAGACAAACTGCGCTCCAGTACTGAATATAACAAAACAGACATCACGTTTGTGACAGACCGCAGCTCCGTCCCCGTCACGTCTATCAATACGTCTCTAGTGCTACTTGTGATTTTGCAACATTCAGAAGCCAACACGGGGACGATCACCATGATTTGTCCCTCCGAGTCTACCAAAGCAGGCGGAGTCTCGCGAGATATCAAATAGCTGTATTTCCGTCCCTGTTCTGTCTTTTCAAACATCTCCCCCACCGGCATGGGTTTCTCAAACCCAAGCGGCGTGTATTCCGCCTCTCGCGACACACGCCGGTAGTAAATGGGGGGCTTTATCTTTGCCAAGTCGTAAAAGCCAATGGCTACCCTCCTCCTACCCCTGCCGTACGTATCGTGTAGCTTCTCTTGTAGTTGAATCATTTGCCTTATTGCCTCGTCGTCTAGCCTCACGTCTCTAACTATAGCCATAGTGATGTATGGCCTCTCCTCTATGTGTTCAGTCTTCAACTCTACGCTAGACTCGGCGAGCTTGATCTTGGGCAAACCCAACTCCACTTCAGCCATTCCCTTCAAAGTCCGCGCCAGTCCCTCTGCAGAAAAGTGGTCCGGCCTGTCGTGAGTAACCTCCAACTTCACTCTATCGCCCAAATCCTCCTCTACTTGACACTTTACATATTCTAAAAACTTTTCGACTTCTCTATAAGAAAGCCCCGTCAATCTCTCCATGTCGAATTTCGCCACTTCGACAGTGGGCACAACGTGAGAAATATATATGTATAAAAAAACTACTATCTGTGAGGCGTGAGTTGGAGCAATTCTTTAAAAATCTCGAGAGCGAGTTGGGGATTAGCCTTAGTGTGGAGTGGAGGCGACAAGAAGCTCTAGTCCAGATAGAAATAGAAGAAGATTTCTACGTCTTTCTAGTATTCTCTTGGCACGGCGGCGAGTGTTCAGTGGAGTACATGGTGGGGGACGATAATGCCATAATTCAGTCTAGACATGTAGATAAATTAGACTTAGCCACGTCTATAGTTAAACAGATCCACAAAGCGGCGTTGGAGAAATTTACTTGTCTATCTTCCTAATTCTGTCTTGTAGAACTGCCAAAACTACCTCGTCATCTCTCTCGTCTTTGGGGTACATGAAGACTTCTTCCTCTGGAGTTACCTTCCCCCCCTTTTCTGTGAAGTATATCAACCGGAGTGGGTAGTTGTAACCAGCTTTCCGGTAGAGCATTCGCATGACTTTAGTGGCCAGTGACCACTCGGCTTTGGTTTTCCACTCCCCATTTTTTATTATGTGTGACTTTAACTCAATGAGTTCTTTCCTACCGTCTGAGTACTTGACTACGAAATCCGCCTGCGCGCTTATAGTCACGTCACTCAACTGGAGGGCGACGGGCGGCGCCGGCTCTATTTCTACAACTCTCTTAGCCCACGGGAGTAGTTTAAACAATTTGCTGAAGGCACCGGTGTGTGGCTCGCCGTAGTTTTCTATAAACGTCCGAAATGCCGTCACTGTGTCTTTCGCCTTTATTAACGTCAAGACGGCTTTTTCAAATGCCTTTCCATATCTAGAACTCAATTTATCTGGTTTCTCTAACTTCATCAAATCGCTAAGTCGCACTTTCAACTTACGAAACCCCATGGAGAGTCTTAAATATAGCATTTAAATAATTTCCTTAGTGATTTGTGTATAACGTGTTTGATTTATTCGCCGGCGGCGGTGGGTTCGGGCTTGGGTTTAGGATGGCTGGTTTTAGAATAATCGCCGCCGTGGAGTTAGACAGAGACGCAGCGCGGACTTACAGCGCTAATCACAACACTGTGGTAATTCAAGAGGATATTCGGAATGTGGATCATAGAGACTTGTCGAGATTTGGCGAGCCAGACGTAGTCATAGGCAGCCCCCCATGCGAACCCTTCACTGCAGCTAACCCGAATAGGTTAGAAGACCCAGTGGATAGACTGTACCTAGACCCCAACGGCCAGTTGACGTTGGAGTTTGTGAGACTTGTGAAAGCGCTGAAGCCTAAGGTGTTCATACTGGAGAACGTGGCTCCGCTGGCGGAGGAGCCCTTGAGGCAATACGTCGAGAGAGAGTTTAGACTAGCTGGGTACGTAAGTTACTTCAACGTCCTCCACGCGGAGGATTACGGAGTTCCCAGCAGGAGGCGGCGTGTGTTTATCTCAAACATCAAGCTAAAACCGCCGAGGCGTAAAACGACTACCGTGAGAGAAGCTCTCTCTAACATGCCGCCCCCAGACGGCGGCGATTTGCCCAACCACGAAACAGTCACGCTGAGCGTGCGGAAGTTGGAAAAAATCGCCAAGCTAAAGCCCGGCGAGAGTTTGTCTAAATTCAGGGGGGCCGAGGGCTCCTACGGCAATTTCATTAGACTCATTTGGGACGACGTCGCACCCACTGTGATGGGCTCTAGGCGATTTGTACATCCAGAGGAGCACAGAGTTTTGACAGTGAGAGAACAAGCCAGGTTGATGGGTTATCCAGACAGTTATCACTTCCTAGGCTCTAGAGATTCTCAATATAACCAAGTGGGAGAAAGCGTCCCCCCACCGTTGGCTCATCTAATTGCTCTGGAGGTGAGAAAATATTTAGACTCCACAGTGTGATTCGTGGCTAAAGTGTCTTGCCCCCACTGTGGAAAGACTGTAGATAAACTCGTCGAGGGTATGTGCGTGGATTGTTTTCTAGAGAGACATCCCCCACTCCCCAAAGAAATCGAAGTCTTGAAGTGTAAACACTGTGGAGCTGTGTTTGTGAGGGGAGAGTGGGCGAGAGAGATAAATTTCTACAAATTCATGAAAAGAGAAGCCTCCGTAGTGGGGGTGGAGACTGTGGAGGTGCCGGGAGGTGCGAAAGCCACGTTGTCCATATTGTGGTCGCCACGTTTAGACATTCCACCCCGCATTGCGAAGTACGTAGTAGAGGTTAAATACACGCCAGAGGTCTGCAGTAAGTGCAGAGAATTGTTGAGCGAGAGAGAACTGGGACTTGTACAAATACGCGCAGTCCCGAGACCCATAGACGACAGTCATAGAGAGAAAATATTCCACATAATACGTCAGGAAATGTTCAAGTATAGAGAGAAAGTTGGACGCATCAACCGGATCGAAGAAGTGAAGAGTGGTTTTGACATATATACAAATACTGTGAATTTCGCTAGACACCTAGCTTATGTATTACACAGAGAGTTCCCAAGTTATTTAATAGAGAGCGCTAAGTCGATGGGGGCGAGGAGCGGGCGCAGGATGTATCACGTGACTTACTCTCTACGTATATTCACCTATAGAGTTGGAGATCTGGTTAAAGTTAGAGGTGTAGAGGGGAGAGTGGTGGATATAACAAAGAGATATATAGAGGTGGAGGAGGTGGAGACAAAAACCTTCCGAAACATACCTCTGGTAGACATACTAAAAGGAGATGTCCTACTCGTAGAATAAAGTTTCAACATTACTAATAAAAACTCTTAAAAACGTAATTGACTTATATATGTATGTACCCCACTATAGTGATAAGACAAGCGTCTAGAGAAGACCTCAAATCCATTGTCCCCCTCTTGGTTAGACTCAAACGCCTAAACGCCGAGTTTGACCCACTGCTGGAGGTAGTCCCAGACTTGGAGAGCGTGGCTTTGAAATATTTAGAAGACGCTCTGGATAATCCACAAGCAATAGTTCTAGTGGCTGTGGAGGGCGAAAAAGTGGTGGCTGTGCTTAAAGCCAGCGTAGAGGACAGATTATTCTACAAACCGAGACACGTGGGTGTCATAAAAGAGTTCTACATATTGCCAGAATACAGGAGGAAGGGAATTGGGAAGAGGTTAATAGTAGAGGGAATGAACCAATTGAGGAAGAGAGGTGCAGAAGTCATCATGGCCTCCTTCCCAGCGCACAACGAGATCGCCATTAACTTCTACAGAAAGCTGGGCTTCAGACCTGTGGAGTATCTATTTGCAAAAGAGACCTAAAGTTTTCAAACCACGTCGCGCAGCGCTTAGAGTCCACGTCACTTCATGCACTCAACAACTTTATCTGCAAATTCCTGCGTGCCCAGAACTTCCTTTACTTTCTCCCTTTCCCCCTCATCCATCTGCCTAACTAAGTCTCCAGTGTAATACCCCTCTCTATATGCAGTCTCCACTCCCTTTAGTATCAAACTGGCGGCTTCCCGCCAGCCGAGGAACTTAAACATGAGCTCCAGCGCTAGGATTGTGGCTGTGGGGTTGACGTAATTTTTCCCCCGGTATTTGGGAGCAGTGCCGTGAACTGGCTCCGCCATCATGCCCCAGTCGCCTACGTCAATTCCAGGCGCGACGCCTAACCCACCTACTAAACCCGCCGCTTCGTCTGAAACATAATCTCCATTCAAGTTAGGCGCTAGAATTACGTCGTATTCGCTAGTGCGAGTTAAGAGTTGTTGAAGCATGTTGTCTGCAATTCTGTCGTTGACTAACACTCTCCCCGGCGGTATTTGGCCACCGTGCTGGATTAACTCATCTTCAAATATCACAAAGTTTCTGAATTCTTCTCTAGCCACTTCAAACGCCCAATCTCTGAAGGCGCCCTCGGTGTATTTCTGTATATTGCCCTTATGCATTACCGTGACTACCCGCCTCTTGTTCTCAATGGCGAATTTCAACGCGAGTCTCGCTATTCTCTGCGTTCCGAACTTACTGATTGGCTTTATCCCAATCCCAGCGTCTTCCCTAATGCTTATCCCAAACTCTCTCTTTAGAAATTCTCTGAGTTTAGCCGCCTCTGGACTGTGGTGAGGCCACTCTATGCCGGCGTATACGTCTTCAGTATTTTCTCTAAATATCACTAGATCCACTGCCTCGGGTTTCTTTAGGGGAGAGGGCAGACCTGGGAGATATCTAACAGGTCTCACGTTGGCGTATAAATCAAACATTTGACGTAGAGTCACATTGACACTCCTAAAGCCAGACCCCACGGGCGTCTCTAGAGGCCCCTTTAGAAACACTCTAATCTTCTCCAAAGTAGCGATGCTTTCTCTCGGCAGTCTGCTGCCAGTGAGTTTCTCCGCCTTCTCTCCAGCCACCACTTCGTACCAAATTACTTTTCTCGCGCCGCCGTATGCTTTCTCCACCGCGGCGTTTGCTACTCTTATCGCTGCGTAAACTACCTCCGGGCCAATTCCATCTCCCTCTATGTAGCCTATAATCACTTTGTTGGGTACCTTCACTTGACCTGGAGCTATATACTCTACGTACTCTCCCTCTGGGGGCTCTACGTATTTATCTACATACTTAACTAAGTTAGGTATGTCTCTCATGTCTCTTAAATAAACCTATATAATAAAGTATCCCATCAGCGTTTTTAAAATGTAGTTTATACAATTTGTGCCTGCAAATTTACCCGCGGAGGCCAAAGCTGCTTGGCTCAAAGTGATGGAGGCCAAGACGCCCGAGGAGAAGATAAGAGCCATGGAGGAATTCCTCTCGTCAGTCCCCAAGCATAAGGGCACTGAGAAGTTAGTTAAACACATCAAGAGGAGAGTGGCTGAGCTTAGGAGAGAGATTCAAGAGAGGCAGGAGAAGGAGAGAACGTTGAGGAGGAGTGGGGGGAGCCGTTTCTATGTGTCTAAAGATGGCGATTTACAAATCGCCGTCGTGGGTCCCCCCAGTTCTGGAAAATCGGCGTTGCTCCGCTGCCTCACTAACACTGTTTTGAGACCAGACGACTTGCCCTTCTCCACAGTGGAGCCAGTCCCCTCCATGTTTGTCGAAGATGGAGTCTACGTGCAGTTAGTCAAAACACCCAGCTTGTTGGAGCAGCGGAGTGACTTAACCTCCGCCACTTTGGCTATTGTGAGAAACGCAGATGCCGTGATGTTAGTAGTGGGGTCTGACGTGGGGGTGGAGCAATTGCGTCGCCTCTTTCAATTTTTTGAGGAGGAGGGTATATACCTACGTCGAGCCGGGAATTATGTAAAAATCGAGAGGAAGGGCCTCGGCGGGATTCAAGTAGTGGGGTCTGGGCAAATTGCTAAGGGCACTTTAAACGACGTCAAGAAGCTTCTGAATGGCTATGGAATTTATCACGCCGTTGTGACAATAAATGGAGTAGTCACGCTAGACGACGTAGAGGAAGCTCTCTACGTAGAGAGACAACATAAACCAACTGTCGTGGTGGTGTCTAAATGCGATTTGTACAAACCCGGTAGAGATGTGGAGGAACTTCTGTCTGAAATGGGCGTGATTTATTATTTTACAAACTTGTCGAAGTGTGAGTTAGACAGGAGGAGGTTGTTAGAGGATTTGTTGAAAATCACGGAGAGGATAAGGATATTCACAAAACCCATACACTCCCGGACGTATGTAGAGAAGCCCATTGTGACTAAAGTCGGCTCTACCGTGAGAGATGTGGCAGAGCAAGTGCACTCCTCGTTGTTAGCTACGTTTAAATACGCCGTCGTGTGGCGGAGGGAGTTGTTTCCAAACAGACCAAAACGCGTTGGGTTGGATTACGTTTTGTCAGATGGCGACGTGTTAGAGATACACGCTTAAATATAGACTTTGTGACGCCCATGGAGTGTGAGAACCTCAAGAGAGTTCTAGAGCGGTTAGACGAGTTGGAGATCGTGTTGAACACACTACTAGAGGAGGTGAGAGAGTTAAAGAGAGGCTCCCCCAAGAGGGAGCCCTTCATAGAAATCTTGAAGACACGTAAGTACATCCCACTGTCTGAAGTGAAGTCTAGACAAGCTCTAAGGCAAGCCATGGAGAGGGGATTGGTCACAATTCTCCGCGACGAGGGTGCCAACAGAGAAGTTGTAGTACTTAAAGAGGCAGTCCGCCAGTTGTTAGACAAACTGCCCATGACTTCCCAGCAAGTGGGGGAGCTGGACGAGAGAAGTTATGAACTTCTACAAATGTTGAACAGACTGGGGTATGTTTTGACGAAGGGTAATCAATATATTAAAACTGACTTGGCGGAGGAGTTCTACATATGAGTGAGTTGTTTTGGTTTGAGAAGTATAGGCCTAGGAGTTTTGGGGAGGTGGTGGGGCTTGAGGAGGTTAAGTTTAGGCTTTTGGAGTTTGTGAAGAGTGGTGCGCTTCCTCATTTGCTTTTCTATGGTCCTCCCGGCACTGG